>NZ_SZZH01000001.1:1228448-2456896 GCF_005298075.1 Nakamurella flava | reverse complement strand
CCCCCCCCGGGGGGCGCCCCCCGCCCCCGCCCCGCGCGGGGGGCGCCCCCCCCCCCCCCCCCCCCGACGGGGTGGTGCCAGGCTCAGGCGGACCGGTGCCGCACGACCTGAGCGTCCACCTCGGCGTTCAACTGTTCGGGCGCCCAGCTCTCGCGCAGCGCCCGACGGAGCAGATCGGCCTGGCTCTCCGGGTTCATGGCGCCGATCGGGTGGTCCCGGTCGAGGTTCGTCGGGTAGGGGTACCCCTCGGCGGCCACGGTCACGACGTTGTCGATCCACCGGGCGGTCTCGGGGCCGGAAGCCTCAGCGGTGCGCGACTTCTCGAGCAGCGTCGGGTAGACGGCCTTGGACACCCGGGCGGTGTCGACGGTCTCCATGGCCCGCCCGAACGCGGACGAGACCTGCAGCAGGTTGGCCATCCGCTTGACGTCGGCGGTCTGGTTGGTGCCGGCCCCGTGCATCAGGCCCGGGTTGAAGAAGACGGCGTCGCCCTTCTCCAGATCCTGCTGCACGTAGTTCTGGCGGAAGTAGTCCTGGAACTCGGGCAGCGAGAACGCGAGGTAACCGGGCAGGTACTTGTGCGAGTGGGGCAGGTAGAGCGTCGGTCCGGTCTCGACCGGCATGTCGCAGTGCGCCACCGCGCCCTGCAGGGTCAGCACCGGGGACAGACGGTGCACGTGGGCCGGGAACGCGGCCGCGGTCTCCAGCGGCATGAAGCCCAGGTGGTAGTCGCGGTGCGGGACCTGCGCCTGCCCGCCCGGGTTGACGATGTTGAGCGCCGCGGTCATCTGGTAGTTCGGGCCGAGCCAGGCGCCGGAGGCCAGGGCGACGTAGTCGTTGGCGAAATACTCGGCGAACAGGGCCGGGTCGCTGACGGCCAGCTTCTCCAGGGCGTTCCAGACCCGGTCGTTCGCGCCGGGCTTGGCGAAGTGGTCGCCGGCGGCGAAGCCGGCCTTCTTCTCCTCGGCCAGCAGGTCGAAGAACGCCGCCGTAGCCCGGTCGATGAGGTCGGGATCGAAGGCCCGCTTGAACACCACGATGCCGGGCCCGTCCGACAGCGCACGGGCGATCTCGGCCTGCACGTCCCGCCGCTCGGCCTCGGTGTCGAGGTACGAGCGGAGGCGGTCGGAGTAGATCAGCACGCCCTTGTTCACGCCGTCGGCGTACGGGTAGTCGGCGATGTCCGTGCCGGCCTCGATCAGGGCGGTGAAGTCCTCCAGGCGGCAGTCGTCCTGGGACAGGAACACCTGACGGGTGGCGGCGGGCGAGTGAGCGACGGTGGTCATGCGCTCAGCGTAGGAGGCGGTGCGAACACCGAGAAGCCTCAGCGAGACGTCAAAATGGCCTCATCGCCAGCGTCCCCCGCCACCGGGGGATGGTCGATTCCGACGCGGAGCTGCCAGGCTGGCCGCCATGAGCGACCAACCGCAGCGCCACATCGGCATCGTGCTCTTCGAGGGGGTGGAGGAGCTGGACGCCGTCGGGCCCTGGGAGGTGCTGGCCTTCTGGACGCGCACCCACCCGGAAGACGGATACGCCGTCACCTGCCTGTCCCGCGACGGTGGCGGGGTCGAGTGCGCGAAGGGCCTTTCCATCCTGGCTCAGCACTCCTTCGCCGACGCCCCGCCGCTGGAGGTGCTGATCCACCCGGGCGGCCGTGGCACCCGCCCGCAGGTCGACGACGCCGAGCACCTGGCCTGGTTGCGGCGTCAGCGCGCGGCGGTGCCGTTGATGGCCAGCGTGTGCACCGGGTCTCTCGTCTACGCCGCCGCCGGGTTGCTGGCCGGCCGACCGGCCACCACCCACTGGGGCACGCTGGACCGGCTGGCCGAACTCGACCCGACGATCGAGGTCCGTCCGGACGACCGTTTCGTCGACGACGGCGACGTCATCACCTCGGCGGGCGTGTCGGCGGGGATCGACATGGCCCTGCACCTGGTCGCCCGACTGGCCGGACCGGAGCGGGCCCGAGAGGTGCGCCGCGGCATCCAGTACGACCCGCAGCCGCCGGTCTGACCGGACCTCACCCCGGGTGGGTCGGTAAAGAGTGCCGCTGTCAGCGAGCTGAAGCGGCATTCTTTACCGACCCCCACCAGGCCCGCCGGGCCCGGCCAGGAGGGGTCAGCGCAGCCCGGTCCGGGCGAACCCCTGCACGAACCAGCGTTGGAACACCAGGAACAGGATGACCATGGGGACGACGTTGATGAGGGCGAAGGCCATCGTCGTGCCGTAGTCGGGGCCGTTCTGGCTCTGCAGGTACAGCAGCCCGATGGGCAGGGTGAACAGCCGGTTCTCCTTGAGCGCGATGAGCGGCCAGGCGAAGTCGTTCCAGGAGCCGAGCAGCGACAGGAAGAACAGCACCGCGATCACCGGCCGGGACAACGGCAGTACCACCGAGACGAAGGTGCGCAGGTGCCCGGCCCCGTCGATCCGGGCCGCCTCCAACAGCTCCCGGGGGATGCCGACCAGGAACTGCCGGGCCAGCAGGATGCCCACCGCCGACGCGGAGGTCGGCAGGATGACCGCCCAGTAGGTTCCGTACAGCCCCAGCGAGGTCACCAGCCGGAACAGCGACACCATGATCACCTGCAGGGGCAGGGTGATGGTGGCGACGGCCAGCAGCAGCACGGCCGTCGACCCGCGGAACCGCAGGTGCGTGAAGGCATATCCGGCCAGCAGGTTCAGCACCACGGTCATCACCGACACGGTCAGGGCGATGGCCACCGAGTTGCCGAACCAGGTGAGCACCGGGAACGAGCGGAACACCCGCTCGAGGTTCTCGGTGGTGAACGACTCCGGCCACAGGCGCAGCCGTCCGCTGAACAGCTCCGAGCGCGGCGAGAACGCGACGACGAGCATCCAGTACAGCGGGAACAACACGATCGCGGCGACGACCAGCGCCGCGACCGTGCGGAGCATGACCCCGGTCCGTCGGGCGCGGGACGGGTGCGACCGGAGGGTGGCGGCGGTCATCCGGCCACGTCCCGGCCCCGGTTGGTCCGCCACTGCACCGCGGTGACGAACAGTGAGAACAGCAACAGCACCATGCCGATGGCGGCCGCGTAGCCCTGATCGCGGCTGACGAACCCGGTGTCGTAGGCGTAGGTGACGAGCACGGTGGTGGCGTTCTGCGGTCCGCCGCCGGTCAGCACGAAGACGATGTCGAACACCTGGAACGAATAGATGACGTTGACGACCAGCAGGAAGAACGTCGGCGCGCCCAGCAGGGGGATGGTCACGTACCGCAGTAGTTGACCCCCCGACGCGCCATCGGTACGGGCGGCCTCGATGAGGGTCCCGTCGATGCCCTGCAGCGCGGCCAGGTAGACGAGCATGTTGAAGCCGACCCGCCACCACAGCGTGACCAGCACGATCGAGGCGAACGCGGCGGTCGGATTGGACTGCCAGTCGATGTCCGGCAGGCCCAGGGTGCGCAGCAGAGCGTCGATCAGGCCGGTGTTCTCGTCGAACATGAGCAGACCGATCAGCGCGGTGGCCACGCCGGACACCGCCATCGGCAGGATGAGCGCCGACCGGAACGCTGGTCGGGCCGGGAGGGCCGAGTTCAGCAGCAGGGCCGCCCCGAGACCGAGGGCCATGGCCCCCGGGGTGACCAGCACGGTGAAGACGATGGTGTTGATCAGCGCCCGCCAGAACACCGGGTCGCCGAGCAGCCGGGTGTAGTTGTCCAGCCCGATGAACGTGCCGTCCCCGAACCCGTTGGTGCGCTGGAAACTCAGGACGACGGCGCCGCCCAGGGGGATCAGCACGAACAGGCCGAGGAGCAGGATGGTGGGAGCCAGAAAAACCCAGGCGGCCAACGCTTCTCGTCGCCGTTCGCTCGGGACGCCGGTGTGGGCCGCCGCTCTGGTGTTCGGGCGCTGATCGACCTTCTCCCGCGGACCGGCGGGCACGGTGGTCGTCACCGCGCGGTGGCTGCCGCGATGCCCTGGGTCAGGCCGGCGATGGTCGTCGCGGTGTCCTGACCGCCGACGAACGCGGCGTCCAGCTGGTCCTTGAGCACGGTGATGATGCCCGACATCGACGGCGAGGCCACCTGTCCCGAGTCACTGGCCTGCACCTGCGAGGCCTGCTGCACGAACACCGGGGACAGTTCCGGCCGGACGGCGAACTGGATGCCTTCGGAGATCAGATCGGCCCGGGTCGGCAGCAGCGAGGCGCCGGCGCAGAAAGTCCGCATCGGGTCGGCCTGGGTGACGTACTCCAGGAACGCTCCCACCAGGTCGGGTTGCTTCGTCGCGGCCGTACCGACCAGGGCGTTGCCGCCGAAGTCGCCGCCGTGCCGTTCCTTGACCGGCGGGAACGTGGCGCCCCATTCGAACTGCAGGGTCTCGGTCGCGTCGGGGATGAGGAAGGCGCCGCCCCACGTCATCGCCGCGGTCTGCGCGTACCAGGTGTCGGCCGCGTACGTCGTCGACTTGATGGAGTTGTTCTGCGGCACCCAGTTGCTGGTGAAGAAGCTCTTGGTGAAGTCGACGGCCGCCCGGCCGGCGTCCGAGTCGATCGCCGGGGTGAGAAGGTCCTCGGCCAGGAAACGGCCGTTGGCCTCGAACAGCCAGGAGAGCCACCGGGTGACGCCGTTGCCCTGCCAGTTGTAGACGAACGGGTACTTCTCCGACGGCAGCGAGCCGCGCAGGGTCTGGGCGACCTGGCCGAACTCGTCCCATGTCCACGCGGTGTCCAGGCTGTCCGGCACGCTGGTGATGCCGGCCGCGTCGAGCAGGGACTTGTTGTAGAGGATCACCGAGGTGTCCGTGTGGTGGGGGACGCCGAACGGCTTGCTGCTGTTCTGCACGGCGGCCCAGGCCTGCGGGGTGAACCGGCTCGAGATGTCGCCGGGCAGGTGGGAGGTCAGGTCCAGCAGCTGGCCGCGCCCGGCGTAGGAGCCGAACGTGTAGTACGGCACCCGGAACACGTCCGGCGGGTTCCCGGCCTGCAGCTGGGCGTCGATGTTGGTGAACATCTGCTCGTACGGCACGGCGTTGAGGGTGACCGTGCTGCCCGGGTTGGCCTGCTGGAAACCGTCGATGGCGCTGCGGAATCCGGCCAGCTCGGCCTCGGTGCCCCAGGTGGTGAAGGTGATGGTGCCCCCGCTGCCCGCGCCGCTGGAGGCCGGTGCGGAGTCGGAGCTCGACGAGGTGAAGCCGCAGCCGGCGAGCAGCGGAACGGCGGCGCCGGCGGTGGCCAGGAATCGGCGGCGGGAGAGCGACATGCCTCCTGGGTTTCCCGTCACCCCGTCCCGCAGCAGATGAGCCCCGACAGCGAAGTCAATACGACGCGAATCGGACAGTGCCGTTGCGGTTTGCCGCGATCAGGTCTCGGTGGACCAGCGGGCCCGGACGTCTTCGACGTGGCCCCGGAAGTCGGCGGTCATCCGGGCCCCGCCGGCGTCGTCCCCACCCGCGGCCAGCCATTGGACCTGCAGACCGTCCAGGACGGCGACCACGGTGCGCGCCAGCCGACCCGAGGGGGCATCGGTCCGCACCAGTCCCGCGCGCTTGCCGGCCTCGAAGGCCGTCGTCAGGTCGTCGACGACCCCGTCGAGGTGACCGGTCAGCCAGTCGTGCGCCGGGTGGCCGTCGTGGGTGGCTTCCCCGGCCACCGTGGAGTACAGGCGAACCAGGCCGGGCCGCTGCGCGTTGAGCGCCACCAGATCGACCATCACGTCCAGCCGCTGCCAGATGGTCAGCGGCGCGTCCCGTCCGAGGTCCAGATCATGGGCGTCGACCTCGTCCCGCCGCTGCAGGACGGCGATCAGCAGCTGCTCCTTGCTGGGGAAGTGGTGCAGGAGGCCGGCGTTGCTCAACCCGGCCGCCGCGGCGACCTCGGCCAGCGAGGCGCCGCGGTAGCCACGGCTGCCGAACAGTTCGACCGCGGCGTCGAGCACCGCCTCGCGGGTGACCGCCGGGTCGGCGCCCCGGGGTCGCCCCGGGCGTCGGCGGACGGGTTGGGCGGTCACCGGGCTCAGGCCAGCGGCAGCGTGGCGCGGACGTCACCCAGCCCGCGGGCGACGATCAGCTCACCGCCCGGGCCGAGATCGCGCCAGCCGGCGGCGGTCTCGTCCCAGCGCCGCCACATCCGCGCCTCCGGGGTGACGGTGACGGTCGTTTCCGCTCCCGGTTCGACGGTGGCGGCGGCCCAGCCGACCAGCCGCACCGGCTGATCGGCCTGTGCCGGGCGGAAGTAGACCTGCACGACCTCGCGGCTGCTGCGGGCGCCGATGTTCCGCACGGTGACCCGCACGTCCGGACGGTTCTCGGCGCCGGGAACGAGCTCGGCCGCCGGGTACTCCCACCGTCCGTAGCCGAGGCCGTGACCGAACCAGAACGCCGGCGCCGGGGCGCGTCCGGCGTCGTGGCCGCGGTACCCGATGAAGGTGCCCTCGGTGTAGACGAGGTCGCCGTTCGCGTCGGGGGTTACGCCCCACGCGGGGGCGGCGCCGTCGGCGGCCGGGAAGGTGGTGACCAGCCGGCCGGTCGGTTCCTGGTCGCCGACCAGCGCGGCGGCGATCGCGTGCCCGGCCTCCTGACCGGGCAGACCGGCCCACAGCACGGCGTCGACATCGTCGATCCACGGCATGAGCACCGGGGTGGCGGCGTTGACCACGACCACGGTCCGCCGGGCCGCCGCGGCGACGGCGCGGACGAGGTCGTCCTGCCGACCGGGCAGCGCGAGGGTCTTCTTGTCGACCGCCTCGGTCTCCAGCTCCTCGGTGAGACCGACGACGACGACGGCGACGTCGGCCGAGTCGGCGGCGCGGACGGCGTCGGCGATGACGGCGTCCTGGTCCCGGATCACCGGACGGGCGATCAGTCCGCCGGTGTCGAAGCTGCCGGTCGGGCGGTCGGCCGGCAGCACCAGTTCGGCCACCAGCACGTCGCCGGCGCCCAGTTCCACCTCGGTGGAACTGGTCGGCGGGACGAGCATGTCCTCGGCCAGCCCGGTGCCGGCCGGGCGGTTGACGAAGTCCCGCTGCCAGTCGCGGCCCTCGATGCGGAGCGTCCAGGCTCCGAGGCCGATGACGCCGACCTCGCTCGGGCCGCCCTGCTCGACCCGGGCGTGCAGCTGCACCCGGCCGACCGGGGCGGGGTAGCCGTCGTCCATGCCGAACACGCTGAACGCGCTGGCCAGGTGCTTGTCGTCCAGCTGATTGCCGTCGCCGTCCCACACCAGGGCCCGCACGCCCGGTTCGCCGGTGGTGGGGTCGACGACGAACCCGGCGACGGCCGGGACCGGGCGGACCCGGACCTCCACACCGTCGGTCACGGTCACCGCGTCGCCGAGCAGCGCGGTCAGGCCGTCGGCCAGCGACACCTGGTGGGGCGGGTTGACGTGGGCCGAGCCGCCGCCCATGCCGATGGTGTCGACGGCCGGCCGGCCGATGAGCGCGACGGAGGTGCCGCGCTGCAGCGGTAGGGCGTCGCCGGTGTTGGTCAGCACGGTCAGGCCGGCGGCGGCCAGTCGGGTCAGCTGCTCGCGGCGGGTGGCGCTGTCCGGCGCGGGGACGTCGGTGGGCCATTCCCGTCGAGACTTCAGGGCGCCGACCCGGTCGGCCAGCCGCAGCAGCCGCTCCAGGTGGTCGTCGATCACCGACTCGTCCACCAGTCCGGAGCGCACATCCGCGACCAGGGCGTCGCCCCACGGGCCGACCGGTCCGGGCATGACGAGGTCGAGCCCGCCGTTGGCGGCGGGGGCGGCGGTCTTGGTGCCGAACCAGTCGGACATCACCAGCCCGTCGAAGCCCCACTCGCCCTTGACGATCTCGTTGATGACGTGGTCCTGCTCGGTGGCGGCGACTCCGTTGACGTCGTTGTAGGCCGCCATCATCGACCAGGGGTGGGCCTCGTCGGTGGCGATCTCGAACGGCAGCAGGTACAGCTCGCGCAGGGTGGTCTCGTCGATGACGCTGTTGACGGTGTTGCGGGCGGTCTCCGACTCGTTGCCGACCAGGTGCTTGAGGCAGGCGCCGATGTCGTGGGCCTGCATGCCGCGGACGTAGGCGGCGGCCAGCTTGCCGGAGAGCAGCGGGTCTTCGGAGTACTGCTCGAACAGCCGTCCGCCGAGCGCGCTGCGGTGCAGGTTGATGGTCGGCCCGAGGACGACGTGGATCTCCTGGGCGATGGCCTCCTCGGCCAGCAGGCGCCCGACCTCCTCGGCGGCGTCGGTGTCCCAGGCGGCGGCCAGCACGGTGGCGTTGGGGAAGTTGGCGACGACTCGACCGCCGGTGAACTTCAGACCGCGGACGCCGGTGGGCCCGTCGGAGAAGGCGACCTGTTCCAGGCCGATGCGCGGCTCGGCGGCCAGCGTGAAGACGTCCCCGCCGGTCAGCAGACGCACCTTGGCCGGAAGATCCAGTCGCGCGATCAGCTCTCGGTAGTTCGTTTCGCTCATCGTCGAACGCCTCTCGCAGTCGGGTCGCCTAGTAATAATCAACTGGTTGGTAAGTTATCCGATCCGGCCGGGGCGCGCCAGCCCCCGGGAACGACGAAACCGGGGCCACCGCGCGAGAAGGCGCGGCGACCCCGGCTGCGGTGTCGCGGTGGTGCCGGACGGTCAGGCGGTGTGGTCGGCCTGGTCGTGGCTGTGCGAGGTGGCCTTGAGCGAACCGGGCTTGGCCTTGGCCTCCGGGTCGTTCTTGGACTTGATCAGGCTGGCCACCGTCGTGATGGCCAGGACCACGCCGATGACGATCAGCGAGATGTTGGTCGAGACCGTGGGGACGCCGTCCCAGATGCCGTGGGCCCAGTGCAGGATCAGTTTCACGCCGATGAAGGCCAGGATGATGGCCAGCCCGATCGACAGGTAGACCAGGCGATCCAGCAGACCCTTGACCAGGAAGAACAGCGCCCGCAACCCCAGCAGCGCGAACGCGTTGGCGACGAACACGATGTACGGCTCGCTGGTCACCCCGAAGACGGCGGGGATCGAGTCGAGCGCGAACAGCAGGTCGGTGCTGCCGATCGCGATGAGCGCGACGAACAGCGGGGTGGCCAGCTTCTTACCGTCGATCCGGGTGAACAGCTTGCCGCCGTCGTACTCCTCGGTGACCGGGATGACCCGCTTGGTCAGCTTGACCAGCGCGTTGTCCTGGACCTCCGGTTCCTCGTCCCGATGCCGGAACAGCTGCACGGCGGTGAAGATCAGCAGCAGGCCGAACAGCAGGAACATGAAGGCGAACGCGTTCAACAGGGTCGCGCCGAGGACGATGAAGATCGCCCGCAGGACCAGCGCGATGATGATGCCGAAGGTCAGGGCCTTGTGCTGGTGGGCCTGGGGGACGGCGAACGTCGCCATGATGATGACGAAGACGAAGAGGTTGTCGACCGACAGACTCTTCTCGACGATGTAGCCGGCGAAGTACTGGGCGCCGAAGTCGCCGCCGGCGAACGCCATGAAGACGAAGCCGAATGCGATCGCGATCGCGATGTAGAAGATCGACCAGGCGGTCGCTTCCTTGAAGCCCACCTGATGCGGCCGGAGGGCCGCGTAGATGAGGTCGAAGGCCAGGAGACCGACGATCACAGCGATCGTGACGATCCAGGCGAGGGGCGTGATCTCGAGCAAGTGCATCTCCGTCGGGCGGGGGCGGTCAGCAGGTGGACGAGTGGGAATGTCGGCCTGTCAACGCACTGGGTGGACCCTGGGTTCCCGCTGGGAGACAGCTCACTTTCTGGAACGATTCTGATTACGGGAGCCCGCGACGGGGATCACCGGTCAGGTCACGTCGGTGATCAGCGGGCCGGCGGCGGTTCGTAGGTGCGGCCGAGCACGCCGGTCAGGGCGACCAGGATCCGCACCGCCGGGGCCGCGCAGACCACGTCCGACGGGTTGTCCTGCAGGGTGGGCGAGACCGCACAGTCCCCGGAGGAGATGTCGCTGTTCGTCTGCACGCTGACGGTGGTGTCGGTGGCGGTGTCGTAGAACAGCGAGGTGTTGTAGCCGGCGATGTCACCGGTGTGCCCGACCCAGCCGTTCCCGCACCCCATCTGGAAGCCGTAGCCGGAGGCCCCGGGAAACGAGGTCAGCCGCAGCGTCTGCGTGGCCGGGTCGAGCATGCCCTGCCCGGTGCCCAGGGCGCGGCCCATGGTGAGCAGATCCGGCGTGGTCGAGATCAGCTCACCCGCCGTCCAGCCCCAGGACGGGTTCCAGTCGGTGGAGTCGACCGGTGCGTCGGGGGTGGCGGTGGGGGCGAGCAGGGTGAAGCCGCGGGCGTAGGGCTCCGGGATGGCGGCCGAGTCACCCGGCCACGTCGTCTCGTCCAGGTGCAGCGGCGTGAGGATGCGCTCCTGCAGCACGGTGGCGATGTCCTGGCCGGTGACCTTCTCGATGACCATCCCGAGCAGCACGGTGTTGGTGTTTGAATAGTTGAACCCGGTGCCGGGCTCGAAGAGCGGCGACCCCGCGACGCCGATCGCCAGCAGCTCGTCCGGGGTGTGGACGGCCGCCGGATCGGACAGGAACTGCTGGACGAACGTCTCGCTGGCGGTGTAGCTGGCGATCCCGCTGGTCATGTCACCGATCTGACGCAGGGTGATCCGATCGCCGTTCGGGATGCCGGGCACGTACTCACCGATGGTGTCGTCGAGCGACACCTTGCCCTCCTGCACCAGCTGCAGCAGCAGGGTGCCGGTGTACATCTTGGTGAGCGAGGCGATGCGGGTGTGCATACCGACGGCCATGGGCGTCCCGGCCGCCGGGTCCGCGAGACCGTAGGCGGCGGTCCAGGTCCCCTGGGGGGTGCGGACGCCGATGATGGCCCCTGGTGCGGCGGCCAGGGCGAAGGCCTGTTGCGCCGCGGCGTCCAGCCGGCCGGCCAGGTCGGCCGGTAGGTCGGCGGTCGTGCTCTGCGCGGTCGGTTGCCGGGCGACGACCGCGGCGGGATCGGTCACGCAGGTGGAGGCCGGCGAAGTGGCCCTGCCGGACGACGTCGCGGCGCCGGAGGTGGTGGCCGAACTCGCCGTCGACCCAGCCGCCGACGAGCTGGGGCTCGCGGCGGAGATGGCCGACGAGCTCGTCGAGCCACCTGACGACATCGTCGGAGAACAGGCGGTCAGGGCGACGAGCCCGGTGAGGGCGGCAACAGTGGCGGCCGTGCGGGCACGCATGGATCGGGTCACCCGTCGATGGTCGCCAGCGGGATCCGTCGGGACGAGGGACCTGGGTCGCCACTTGTGCTCCAGGGCGGTGAGCACAGGACGGCCCACGCCAGGGATGGTGCCCCCGTCAGCGCCGGTTGCGCCGACCCGCCCCGGTGATGATGTTGACGACCAGCAGCAGACCGATGGCGCCCAGGCAGGCGATGCCGAAGCTGGGCCAGCTCCAGGTGAACGACCAGGACCGTCCGGTCGACAGCTGGTAGATGAATCCGGCCAGTACCGCGCCGAGCACGCCGACGATGATGTTCATGAAGCAGCCGCGCCGGTCGCCGACGACGAGTGAGGCGATCCAGCCGGCGAGTGCGCCGAAGAAGATCCAACCCAGAAAGCTCATGGCCTGCCCTCCTGATCAGTGGCCGTCGGGGCCGTGATGGTGGTGTCCGTGTTTCTCGGCTTCCGCGGCGGCGGTGGCCTCGTCCAGCGGGAGGACCGCGCCGATGGCCGCGGTGGCGGTGCTCGGGTCGGCGCCCCGTCCGACGGCGACGCCGATCAGGTAGCAGGTGAGGGGCCCAGCGATCCGGGTGACGCCGTGGGCGACGTCCCGGGTGACATCCAGCAGCTGGTCGCGCAGCGGGGTCGGGATCGAGTCGGCGGGCAGACCGAGAGCGGCGGTGGCGTCCGCGATGAAGTCGTCGAGGGTGCTCATGCGACAAACGGTAGCGGCCGACGGCCGCGGGAGCGTGGGGCCGGACAGCGCCACCCAGCTCACCGCGGCCATCGGCCCAGGTGGAGCCCCGGAGCACGCACCGGCCCCCAACGCCGTTGCGTACTCCGGGTGTTCGGGATCAGGCCTGGCCGGTGCGGCGCAGCCGCACGGTGACCACCTGGAAGGGCCGCAGGCCGACTGTGACGCTCGAACCGTCGACCGCGAAGGAGCGGGCCAGTCGGCCGGCGTCCGACAGCGGCCGTTCCATCAGGTCGACCTGGATGGCCTCGGCCACGCCGAAGCCGAGGTGCAGGGTCGTGCTCGCGCGGCGGCCGAGCGCTTCGTACATCCGGACGACGACGTCGCCGGAGCGGTCGTCGGCCAGCTTGACCGCCTCGATCCGTACCCCGGGGTTGTCGGAGGTGGCCACCGCGTCGCCGTGCACCGCCGGGTTGTCGGTGACGCCCCCGAGGACCCGCAGCGGCAGGTTGGTCTCGTAGCCGGTGGCGACGATGTCGGTGAGGGCCGCCCCGGGGTGCACCACGTAGGCGAACGTGTGGTGTCCGAGGTCCTGGGTGGGGTCGGGGGAGCGGGCGGCGCGGACCAGGGACAGCCGCACCTCGGTCTGCACCTCGCCGGAATCGCCGACCTGGCGGGTGATGTCGTGGCCGTAGGTGCCGGCGTTGGCGACACCGATGCCGTAGCCGGGTTCCTCGACGTGCACCCAGCGGTGGGCCATCACCTCGAAGCGGGCGTCGTCCCACGAGGTGTTGGTGTGGGTCGGCCGGCGCAGGTGCCCGAACTGGATCTCGGCACTGTGGTGCTGGGCGTGCACGACGAACGGCAGCGAAGCCTTCAGCAGCTTCTCGTTCTCCTGCCACTGCAGGTCGACGGCCAGGTGCACGACGGGGCTGTCGGCGTGCACGGCGATCGTCTGGGTCAGGGTCGACCCGAGCTTGCCGAACGACCGGGTGACCCGGACCAGGGCGCGCAGCGGACCGGTCTCGACCAGCTCGACGGCGTCGGCCTGGACGAGATCGGTGACGGTGTTGCGGTAGTGGGCGTCGATGTCCCAGGCGTCCCAGGCGTTGGGCAGGTCCTGGTGCAGTTGGAGCAGGTTCGCCACCCGGCCCGCGGGGACCAGCTCGCGGTCGGCGGTCTCGTCGTGGATCGAGGTGATGAGACCGCGGTCGTCGACCCGGACGGTGACCAGCCCGTTGGCCAGCACGGCTCCGCCGTCGTCGCCGGCGACACCGGTGACCGGGTGGGTCGGATCCAGTGGGCGTAGGGCGGCCGCCCCGTGGGCCGGGACGTCCACCAGACCCAGCGGTCGGTCGTCCTCGGAGAACACCACCGACCGGCGGTCGTGGTCGGCGGAGTTGACGACCAGGCCGTCGGCACCGGCGGCGGCCAGCGCCTCGCCGATCACCTTCTCCAGCTCGGTCAGGTTGGCCGCGTACTCCTGCTCGTTCTCCTGGTGGACCCAGGCGATCGACGAGCCGGGGAGGATGTCGTGGAACTGCTGCAGCAGGGTGCCCTGCCACAGCCGGTCGAGCTGTTCGTACGGGTAGCTCGCGCCGTTCAGGGCCGCCGCGGTCCACCACAGCTCGGCCTCACGCAGCCGGTGCTCGGCGGCCCGGTTGCCGCGCTTCTCCCGCGCGTGCGAGGTGAAGGTGCCACGGTGCAGTTCCAGGTAGAGCTCACCGACCCACACCGGGGCGTCGGCGTACTCGGCCTGTGCCCGGGCGAAGAAGTCGTCCGGGTGCTCCATGATCACCCGCGGCGACCCCTCCAGGGACGCCGTCCGGTGCTGACGCTCCATCATCTCGCGAATGGGCCCGCCGCCGCCGTCCCCGTACCCGAAGGGGATGAGAGACGTTGTCGCCTTGCCCTTGTCGCGGAACTGCCGCACCGCGTGGTGCAGCTCCTCGCCCTCCAGGGTCGAGTTGTAGGTGTCGGCCGGCGGGAAGTGCGTGAAGATCCGCGATCCGTCGATGCCCTCCCACCAGAAGGTGTGGTGCGGGAAGGTGTTGGTCTGGTTCCACGAGATCTTCTGCGTCAGGAACCAGTCCAGGCCCGCCAGCCGGGCGATCTGCGGGAAAGAGGCGTTGTAGCCGAAGGAGTCGGGCAGCCAGATGCCGTGGGTCTCGACGTCCAGCTCGTCGCGGAAGAAGCGGAGTCCCTGGGTGACCTGGCGGACCATCGCTTCGCCGCCGGGCAGGTTGCCGTCCGGTTCGATCCACTGGGAGCCGACGACGATCCACTGCCCGGTGGCGATGGCGTCCTTGATGCCCTGCCAGACGTGCGGGTAGCGCTCCTTGACCCACGCGTACTGCTGCGCCGACGAGCAGGCGAACCGGAAGTCCGGGTACTGCTTGAACAGCTCCAGCACGTTGGAGAACGTGCGGCCGGTCTTGCGCTTGGTCTCCCGCAGCGGCCACAGCCAGGCGGTGTCGATGTGCGCGTGCCCGATGGCCGAGAGCCGGTGCGCCGACGCCGATGCCGGACGCGCCAGGACGTCCTCCAGCTCGGCCCGGGCCGCGGCGGCGGTGCCGACGATGTCGTCGAGCAGCAGCACGTTCAGCGCCCGCTCCAGCGCCCGCAGCACCTCGTGCCGGCGGGGTTCGGTCTCCGGCAGTTCCTTCAGCAGCTGGTACAGCACCTCGATGTCGAACCGCAGGGCCCAGACCTCCGGCTCGAAGACGGCCAGGTCGGCGGTGCGGAACGTGTAGATCGGGGTGGTCGGCGCGGTCTCCTTGGAGCCGAACTTCGTGGGCACGAAGTCGTTGACCAGGATGTCCGGGTTCGCTGCGGCCTCCAGGAAGAAGTGGATCTTCTCTGTCCCGGCGGCCTCGTCGGCGATCCGGACGTACTGGTTGCGCGGGTGGATGCCCTTCACCGTGGTGCCGTCGGGAGTGAAGATCAGCCCCTCGGCCTGGTTGCCGGGCCAGTCGCCCTGGAACCCGGGGTCGACGACCAGTTCGACGGTGCGACCGGCCCACCCGGCGGGCACCTCGCCGGTGATCTCGAACCACCACGTCGACCAGGCCCGGCCCCACTTGTCGCCCACCGCGAACGGTGTGTACTCGGCGGCCAGGGCCTTGGCCGGCGGGACCGGCTCGTCCGGGACGGCCCAGGCCCGCAGGGTGACGGGCACCCGGGCGGAGTAGACCGCGGGGACGATGCGCTCGGTCAGGACGCGGGCGACGCGTTCTTCGACCAGCTTGATGTTCTGATGCACGGCAGGGTTCTCCTCGGGGAGCCGGCGGTGGGGACGCCGGGTCGGGGCGAGCTCAGGAAGCGGAGGGTCAGCGCAGGTAGGACAGGTCGTCGGCGAAGCTGGACCGGGCATCGTCCAGCAGCGCCCGGGCCACCCGCACCGAGTCGATCAGCGGGTGGCTGGCCAGGGCGCGCAGGGCGGCGGACCGGCTACCGCCCAGGGCGGCCTCCAGCGTCTGCCGTTCGACGTACTTGATGGTCGTCACCAGGCCGCGGCCGAAGTCGGGCACGGCCGCGCCGACCACCGGGTGGGCGCCCTTGGCGTCGACGGTGCAGGGGATCTCGACGACCGCGTCCGCGTCCACGTCGGGCAGGGCGCCGTTGTTGCGGACGTTGAGGATCAGGCGGGCCTGCTGGTCGTGGGCGATGCCGCGCATCAGGGCGATGGCGACGTTCTCGTACCCGCCGGACACCAGGTCGGCGTCGTCGCGTTCACCCATGCCGGCCGAGTCGCGGTTCGTGGCCATGTAGGTCACCTCGCGTTCGTGACGGCACTGCTCCCAGGTCCGCAGCGGATGGGCGGCCGTGGCGGCGTCGGTCCAGAACGACTGCTGCTGGTCGACCAGGTAGCGGCCCCGGGTGAGCGGCGCGTACTGGTCGGCCTGCAGGACGTCCCGGCGGAACGAGTAGTAGTGCAGGTATTCGTTCGGCAGGGCGCCCAGCGTCTGGATCCACTCGGCGCCGAAGAGCTTGCCCTCCTCGAAGGACTCGATGCGGTCCGGCTGGGACAGCAGGTCGGGCAACACGTCCCGGCCGTGCACCCGCAGACCGGTGAGCCAGCCCAGGTGGTTCAGGCCGGCGTACTCCAGCTCGACCGCAGGGCTGGTGACACTCTCGTCGATGTCCAGGGCGGACAGCGCCCGGCGGGCGAGGCCGATGGGGGAGTCGCAGATGCCGATGACGCGTTCGCCGAGCACGGTCGACATCGCCTCGGTGACCACGCCGGCCGGGTTGGTGAAGTTGATGACCCAGGCCTGCGGGGCGACCCGCGCGATGGTGTGTGCGAGCTCGAGCACCACCGGCAGGGTCCGCAGCGCATAGGAGATGCCGCCGAACCCGACGGTCTCCTGGCCGATGACGCCGTGGGACTGGCCGATCCGCTCGTCGGTCGCGCGCCCGGGCAACCCGCCGACACGAATGGCGGAGAAGACGAAGTCGGCGCCGCGCAGGCCCTCGGCCGCGTCGGTGTGGGTGGTGACGGTGGGGGCGTCGGCGACTCCGGCGGCCTGGTCGGCCAGGATCCGCGCCATGGTGGCGAGCCGGCCGGCGTCCGTGTCGACCAGCGCCACCGAGGTGACCCGGCCGGGCTCACGGTCGCGCAGCAGCGCCGCGTAGACGAGCGGGGTACGGAAACCGCCGCCGCCGACCATGGTGAGTTTCATACGACGAGGACCTCCACGCTACGGGCCGCAAAGGCGGCGGATGTCGTGACCGGCGGTTCGGCGTCGGTGATGACGCGGACCAGCGATGACGGGAGACTGACCCGGGCCGTTCCGGTGCCGGGGAACTTGCTGTGATCGGCCAGGACCGTGACCGCGTCGCACGCGGTGGCCATGGCCTGCTTGATGGGCACCTGGGCGATGGTGGTGTCGCGCAGGTCGCCCGCGGCCGACACCCCGCTCACTCCCAGGTAGGCGTGGTCGGCGCGGATCAACCGCAGGGTCTCGGTGGTGAGGTGGCCGGACACCGACTGGTACACCGAGTCGAAATCCCCTGGCAGCAGGACGATGTGGACGGCCGGATCGTCCCGGAGAACGTCGAAGGCCGCGATGTTGGTGGTGATGACGGTGAGGTGCCGGCCGCGGAGCAGGGTGGCCAGCTGCAGGACGGTGGTGCCGATGTCCAGGATGACGGTCTGGCCGTCCTGGATGCTGTCGGCCGCGGCGCGGGCGATGCGCTGCTTGGCCTCCAGGTTGTGCGAGACCACCGATGGGAAGGGGGCGTCGCCGTCGACGTGCTCGTTGATCACGGCGCCGCCGTGGGTGCGGCGGACCAGCCCGGCCTCGTCCAGACGCTGCAGGTCGCGCCGGATCGTGGCGATGCTCGACCCGGTGACCTCGGCCAGTTCGGCGACGGTGGCCGCCCGGGTCTGGCGCAGCCGGTCGAGGATCGTCAGATCGCGCTGATCTTTCACGTGGCTGAGCATAACGCTCAACTTCGCTCATTTACTAGACCGTCATGCAGAACCTCTTGCGCGTTTTTGAGCGGACGGTGTTATATCTGCGTCATCCAGTCCGTGACGGCCAGATGGAGCAACGATGAACGACCGGCAGCACCCTCCTGCGAACGGCTCTGCCGGTGGGTTGCTCGCGGCCGGCGGACTGTTCCTGGATGTCGTCTTCGCCGGCCTGCCGGGCGTCCCGCGCCTGGGGGAAGAGCAGTGGACATCCGATTTCGGTTGGGGCCCGGGCGGTATCGCGAACTTCGCCATCGCCGCGAGCCGCCTGGGTTGCCCGACCGCCATCGCCGCCGCCGTCGGTCACGATCCGTTGAGCGATCTTGCGCGTTCCGTGCTCGCCGTCGAGCACATCGACACCACCGCGCTGCGTCCCGTCCCGGGCTGGCAGCTTCCGGTGACCGCCGGCCTGGGCTGGGAACGTGACCGGGCCCTGGTCACCGGGGGAGTTCCGGCGCCGGTGCCGCTGCCCGATGTCCTGGCCGGCGTCGACTTCCCGGCGGTGGCCACCGTGCATGTCGAACCGGGCCTGGGGCAGTGGATCTCGCGGGCCGCGGCCGCCGGCACCAAGGTCTTCGCCGACCTCGGCTGGGACGCGACCGGAGCGTGGGACACCGCCGTCCTGGACGATCTCGCCGGGTGCCACGCCTTCCTGCCCAACGACCTCGAAGCGATGGCCTACACCCGCACCGAGACGGCGCGGGACGCGGTGCATGCGCTGGCCGACCGGGTTCCGCTGTCCGTCGTCACCCTCGGCGGACGGGGGGTGCTGGCCGTCGACTCGTCCACCGGTGAAGAGGTCGTGGCCCCGCCCGTCGTCGTCCCAGTCCGCGACACCACCGGCGCCGGAGACGTTTTCGGGGCCGCCCTGGCCACCGCCACCCTTACCGGGTGGTCCCTGCGGGAGCGGGTCGATCTCGCCGCTCTCGTCGCGGCGATCTGCGTGTCGCGTCCGGGAGGCGCCGCCGGCGCCCCGCGCGCCGACGAGCTCGTCCCCTGGCTCGACGCGCACCCCGATGCTGACGGGGGCCGCTTCGGCTTCCTGCGCGACGCCCTGGCCGGCGACCCCTCACGTCTTCCCCTCCCCGGCGCCGGTGCTCCCACCGGCTCCCCTGCCGACGTCCGACCCGGCTCCACCTCGGACCGACCGCTCACCACCCCCACCCCCCGCTAGGAGACACCCAGCATGAAACTCACCGGTAAGCGCACGCGGCTGTCCGCCGCGATCGCCGCCGTCACGGTCGCCGCGCTGAGCCTGACCGCGTGCGCGGGTGGCGGCCAGTCCGCCAGCGGCACCGCGGCCGGCGGCGACAGCGGCACCCTCAGTGCCTGGGTGTGGCCCGGCGCCATGGGCGAGGACGTCATGTCCGCCGCCACCACCCAGTTCGCGAGCGACAAGCTCGAGTTCAACACCATCGGCGACAACTTCAAGCAGAAGCTCGTCACCGTCTTCACCGGGAAGTCCGGCGTCCCGTCGATCACCGGGGTCAAGGGCGAGGACATGCCCTACTTCCGGCAGCAGGGCGAGCTGTTCACCGACCTGAAGACCCTCGGCGTCGACGACATCCTGGCCCAGTACCCGTCGTGGAAGCTGGCCGAGGCCACCACCGCCGACGGCAAGCTGATCGGCCTGCCGATGGACATCGGCCCCACCGGGCTGTTCTACCGCACCGACGTGCTGGCGCAGGCCGGTCTGCCCACCGACCCGGCCGAGGTCGCCGCCCAGACCTCCACCTGGGAGGACTATTTCGCGTTCGGCGAGAAGCTGAAGGCCGCGACCGGCGCGTTCATCTCGGTCTCGATCGACGACGTCTTCACCAAGGTGATGGGGCAGTCGACCAGCGGCATCGTCGGCCCGAACGGTGAGTTCCAGGGCGACAGCGAGACCGTCAAGAAGGCCTGGGACCTGTCGGTCGAGGCCTACCAGCGCGGTCTGGTCGCCAACCTGGTCGACGAGAGCCCCGACTGGGCGTCCGCGGTCAGCTCGGGCAAGATCCCCACGGTCATCGGGGCCGCCTGGCACGCCGGTGACATCAAGGGCGCCGTGCCGGACACCTCCGGCAAGTGGGCGGTCACGACCACCCCGGGTGGTCCGGCCAACATCGGCGGCTCGTTCCTGACCATCCCGGCCGGTACCGCGAACACCGCCGAGGCCATCAAGGTCATTCGCTACCTGCTCGACCCGAAAAACCAGGCCATCACCTACACCCAGGTCGGCAACTTCCCGTCCAACGCGCAGACGCTGAACGAGCCGCAGCTCAAGGAGGGCGACGCGTTCTTCGGCGGCCAGGTCACCGCGCCGGTGTTCGAGAAGGCCGTCGAGTCCATGCCGACCAAGGTCACCAGCCCGTACGAGAGCGAGGCCTCCGCCCCGTACACGACCGAGCTGATCAACGTCGCCACACAGGGCAAGGACCCGCAGCAGGCGTGGACCGACGCGGTCGCCGCCTCCAAGCAGGCCCTGGCCGCGGCTCAATGAGCCTGACCAAGGCGAGCGCGACTCCGACCGCCCTCGGAGCGCGCCTGTCCCGCCGGACCGGCCGGGGTGCGCCCCGGTCGGTCCGGCGGGGGCCGGCCTGGCCGATGTACCTGGCCATCTCGCCGTTCTTCATCCTGTTCTGCGTCTTCGGTCTCTACCCGACGGTCTATTCGCTGGTGCTGTCGTTCCAGAAATGGAACGGGCTCGGCACGCCGGTCTGGGTCGGTTTCCAGAACTTCATCGACCTGTTCACGGACGAGACGTTCTACCTGGCCATCCGCAACACGTTCATCATCTTCGCGCTGTCGACCATTCCGATGCTGATCCTGGCGCTGGTCCTGGCAGCGATGCTGAACAGTTCCATTCGCTACAGCACGCTCTTCCGCATCGCCTACTTCGTCCCGAACATCACGTCGGTCGTCGCCATGGCGGTGCTCTTCGGGTCGATCTTCGGCCAGAACTTCGGTATCGCGAACCAGCTGCTCAACGCGGTCGGACTGGATTCGGTGCCCTGGCTGACCACGCCGTTCGGCATCCAGGTCACCGTCGCCGTGCTGATGACCTACCAGTGGACCGGCTACAACGCGATCATCTTCCTGGCCGGCATGCAGGCCATCGGCGAGGACATCTACGAGGCCGCCTCGCTCGACGGGGCCGGCGCGTTCCGTCAGTTCTGGTCGATCACCCTGCCCCTGCTGCGGCCGACCATCATGTTCGTCGTGGTCGTCTCGACCATCACCGGTCTACAGAGCTTCACCGAGGCGCAGGTGCTGACGTCCAGTTCCTCGACCACCAACCCGAACAGCGGCGGCGCCGGTCAGGGCGGCCTGACGATGGTCCTGTACTTCTACCAACAGGCGTTCAACTACAACAAGTTCGGCTACGGCGCGGCCATCGCCTGGGGCGTGTTCCTCATCGTCGTCGTCTTCACGATCATCAGCTGGCGCTTCAGCCCCGGCCGTAACGATGGGAAGGCCACCCGGTGACGACCCTGGAAGATCCACCGCAGGCGGACGGGGCGGCCCCGGCCGACCGTCGTGTCGCCCCGCGCCGGCGGCGCCGGCCCACCCTGTCCCGCGGAGTGCTGTACTCCCTGCTGACCGTGGGCGCGCTCATCTCGCTGTTCCCGCTGTACTGGCTGGTCGTGATGGCCAGCAACACCACGGCCGACATCTACAAGTCGCCGCCGGTCTTCGTCCCCGGGCCGCATCTGTTCGAGAACGTCGCCAAGGTCTTCGACCGCATCGATTTCGGCGGATCGCTGCTCAACACCATCATCGTCGCGGTGACCGTGACCTTCCTGGTGCTTGTCTTCGACTCGCTGGCCGCGTTCGCCTTCGCCAAGTACGAGTTCCCCTTCCGGCGGACGCTTTTCACCATCGTGCTGGCGACCTTCATGCTGCCGATGCAGCTCTCGGTCATCCCGCAGTTCATCATCATGACGAACTTCGGCTGGGTCGGTGATCTCAAGGCGCTCATCGTGCCGGCCGCCGCCAACGCGTTCGGCATCTTCTGGTTGCGCCAGTACATCCTGTCCAGCGTCCCGGACGAGCTGATGGACTCCGCGGTGATCGACGGGGCCGGGTTCTTCCGGCAGTACCTGACGGTCTGCCTGCCGCTGATCCGCCCGGGCCTGGGCTTCCTCGGGATCTACACGTTCATCGCCGCCTGGAACGACTACATGTGGCCGTTGATCATCCTCACCGACCCGAACAAGCTGACGCTGCAGGTCGCCATGGCCCAGCTGAACACGACGGTCAAGAACGACTACGGCATGGTGATGGCCGGAGCGTTGCTCGCCGTCCTGCCGCTGCTCGTCGTCTTCCTCGTCGGCGCCAAGCAGTTCATGGGCGACATCGCCAAGGGAGCGGTCAAGTGAGTCCGGCGGCCCGGACCGCGACCGCCCCGCGCGTCGTCACCGCGCCGACCGCCGAGGTGGGCGACGTGGCCGCCGACGTCGTGGCCGCGTTCATCCGCCGGGAACCGACCGGGGTCCTGGGGGTCGCCACCGGCGGCTCCCCGCTGGATCTGTACTCCGCCCTGGCCCGCCGCCGGGCGGCCGGCCTGGACACCAGTGGACTCACCCTAGTCGCGCTGGACGAGTACGTCGGGCTGAGTGCCGCCGACGTCCGTTCCTACCGCGCCTACGTGCAGACCCTCATCGCCGAGCCGCTGGGCATCCCGGCCGGGCGGGTGCACGTGCCGTCCGGCGCGGACGCGGACGATGCGGCCGCCTACGAGGCGACCATCGACTCCGTCGGCGGCGTCGACCTGCAGATCATCGGGATCGGCCGCAACGGCCACATCGGTTTCAATGAACCGGGTTCGGAGCTGGATTCGCGGACCCGGGTCATCGAGCTCACCGAGTCCACCCGTCAGGCGAACGCGCCCTGGTTCGACGACGATCCGACCGCCGTTCCGACCCACGCGATGACCCAGGGGATCGGCACCATCCTGGATGCGCGCGCCCTGGTGCTGGTGGCCACGGGAGCGGCCAAGGCGCCGGCCCTGGCCGCCGCCCTGAGCGGGCCGGTCACCACCGACCTGCCGGCCTCGGTCATCCAGCGGCATCCCGACGTGACCGTCGTGGCCGATCCCGACGCCCTGTCGGGCGCATGGCGCACCGCTCCCACCGCCTGAGGAAAGATCACCGCATGTCCACCCCGGGATTCGCCCCGCTCTCCGACCGCGCTCCCGGATCGGACACCCGGCTCGCCCCCCGCGCCCGCCTCCGCACCGACGCCCCAGTCCTCTCCCTGAACGGCGACTGGGACTTCCGGCTGCACCCCGCCGACCCGGCCGACCGTGACACCGACGGCCGACCGGACTTCGCCACCCCGGGCGCGGACCTCACCGGATGGGCGTCGATCCCGGTCCCCGCGCACTGGGTGCTGACGGAGGCGACCGAGCGCTACAGCCGGCCGATCTACACCAACATCCAGTATCCGTTCCCGCTCGACCCGCCGCACGTCCCGGACGCCAACCCGACCGGGGACTACCGCCGGATGTTCACCGTGCCGGCGGAGTTCGTGGCGGGCGACACCCGGGTGCGGTTGCGGTTCGACGGGGTCGAGTCCCGGGCGGACGTCTGGCTGAACGGGCACCCCGTGGGCTGGTTCACCGGCAGCCGGTTGACCACCGAGTTCGATGTCACCGACCTGCTGGTCGAGGGGGACAACCTGCTGGCCGTCCGGGTGCACCAGTGGTCGGCCGCCAGCTACCTGGAGGATCAGGACCAGTGGTGGCTGCCGGGAATCTTCCGGGACGTCACCCTGCTGGCGCGGCCGGCCGCTGGTCTGGACAATGTCACCGTCATCGGTGATCTCGACCCGGCGTCCGGTCACGGCGAGCTGCGGGTCGACGCGGTCGGCTCGTTCCCCATCACCGTGCGGATCCCCGAACTCGGCGTCGAGGAGACGTGGGCCGGGCCGGCCGACGTCGCCCCGATCGCGGTCGGCCCGGTCGACGCGTGGACGTCCGAGACCCCCCGGCTGTACGACGTGCAGGTCGCCGCTCCCGGCGAGATCGCCACGCTGCGCACCGGTTTCCGCCGGGTCGAGATCGTCGGCGACCGGTTCCTGGTCAACGGCCGGCCCCTCACCTTCCGCGGCGTCAATCGGCACGAGACCCATCCGGACCTCGGGCGGGTGTTCGACGAGGCCCACGTCCGCCGCGACCTCGAACTGATGAAACGGCACAACGTCAACGCCCTGCGCACCTCGCACCAGCCGCCGCACTGGCGCACCCTGGAACTCTGCGACGAGCTCGGTCTCTGGGTGGTCCTGGAGTGCGACCTGGAAACCCACGGATTCTGGGAGGTCGACTGGCGGGACAACCCCGCCGACGACCCGCAGTGGCGGGAAGCGTTGCTGGATCGCATCTCCCGCACGGTCGAGCGCGACGTCAACCACCCGAGCATCGTGCTCTGGTCGCTGGGCAACGAGTCCGGCACCGGCCGCAACCTGGCCGAGATGGCCGCCTGGGTGCACGATCGCGATCCGTCCCGCCCGGTGCACTACGAGGGGGATTACGACGGTTCCTACACCGACGTCTACTCGCGGATGTACCCGACACTGGAGGAGATCTCGTCGATCTGTGGTGAGCAGACGATGGCCGTCCACGAGATCGGCCCCGCGGCCGGGGCGAGGCAGCGGTCGCGTCCGTTCGTCATGTGCGAGTACGCCCACGCGATGGGCAACGGACCCGGATCGCTGGCCGACTACGAGGAAGCGATCGACACCTTCGACCGCTCGCACGGCGGGTTCATCTGGGAATGGCGCGACCACGGTCTGCGCACCCACACCCCCGACGGCACCGAGTTCTTCGCCTACGGGGGAGATTTCGGCGAGGTCGTGCACGACGGCATCTTCATCATGGACGGCCTGGTGCTGTCCGACGACACCCCCAGCCCGGCGCTGGCCGAATTGGCCGCGGTGTGGGCGCCGGTGCGGTTCGCCCTCGACGGTGACCGGCTGACGGTGACCAACCGCCGCGGCTTTCGCGCCCTGGACGATCTGACGGTCGGCTGGACCCTTGAGTCCGACGGCCGGACGGTGGATTCCGGCGAGCTGGTACTACCCGATGTCGCGCCAGGCACCTCGGTCACCCTTCCCCTGCCGGCGGGGGCGCTGGCCGTGGAGTCGGGAGAACGGTTCCTGACGTTCACCGCCGCGTCGACAGAGGACGAATCCTGGGCCTCCGCCGGCCATGTCGTGGCTCGGCAACAGTTCCCGGTCGCCGGTTCCCGGGTCCCCGTCCCGTCCAGGCGCTCCGCCGCCGGGTCCTTCGCCGACGCCGAGTTCGACCGCGCCGGCTCGCTGGTGTCCTGGCGGGGTCTGCCCGTGGCCGGTCCACTCGTCGAGCTGTGGCGGGCGCCGACCGAGAACGACCGGTTGGACGGGCAGGGCTCCTACGAGACGGCCTACCCCGGCCTGACCCACGGCCGCGGGGACGAGTCGACCCCGGCCTCGGCCGACCGCTGGCGCGAGCGCGGCCTGCACCGCCTCACCCACCGCACGCTGTCCGTCGAGCGTTCCGGGGATGCGGTCGTCCGTCGTGTCCGCACGATGGCCGCGAACGCCGCCGTCGGCGTCGACAGCATCCTCACCTGGACCCGGCGGGACGACGGCCTGCACCTGCGCGCCGTCGTCGTGCCGTTCGGCACCTGGGACTGCACCTGGCCGCGCCTGGGTCTGCGGTTCGACCTGCCGGCCTCGCTGGCGGCCGAGCCGGTGAGCTGGTTCGGCACCGGGCCCGACGAGTCGTACGCCGACTCCGCGTCGGCCGCGGTCGTGGGTCGCTTCACCGCTGGGCTCGATGAGCTGACCGTGCGCTACGCCCGGCCGCAGGAGAGCGGCCACCGCCCCGGCTTGCGGGAGCTCGACTGGGGTCCGCTGCACCTGGCCACCGTGCCGCTACAGGGTCACCGTCCCGGTTTCAGCCTGAGTCGCTGGACGCCGCAGGAGCTCTCGGTCGCCGGCCACCACCACGAGCTGCCGGATTCCGACCGCGTTGTGCTGATGGTCGACCACGCCCAGCACGGCCTCGGCTCCCGGGCGTGCGGCCCGGACGTGCTGCCCCGGTACGCCCTGTGGCCGCAGGCCACCGACCTGGAGATCGTCCTGCGCTAGGGCCCGGCCCCCGAGCCGGCTCCAGGTGACGCCGAGCTCCCGCCAACAGCAAGCCCCGGTGCCGCCGTCCGATCCACGGCGGCACCGGGGCTTCGTGGTCCCTCTGGGCTCAGCGACCGAACCGCAGGGTGACGAGCTGGAACGGCCGCAGCGCGAGGTCGACCGCGCCCCCGTCCGGAGCGGCGAAGCCGCCGTCCACGGGCCGCTCCAGCAGATCGGTCTCGACGATCCCGGAGACCGGGAAGCCGGCAGTCACCGCAGTAGTGGTCCGGCGACCCAGCGCCTCGTAGAGCCGGACGATCACATCGCCGCTGCCGTCGGTGGCCAGCTTGACCGCCTCGACCACCACGCCGGTGTTGTCGACCGTGACCAGCGGTTCGACCGTCCCGGTCGCAGCGTCGGTGACGACCCGGTGCGCCAGGTTGATCCGGTAGCCCTCGCGCACTGCGTCCGCGATGTCCGCGCCGATGACGAACCCGACCTCGAGGTGGTGACGGCCCTGGTCCTGCTGCGGGTCGGGGAACAGCGCCGCCCGCACCAGGGACAGCCGGATGGTCGAGTACGTGCCGCCGCCCTCGCGGGCGTGGCGGGTGACGTCGTGCCCGTAGGTGGAGTCGTTGACCACCGCGGCGCCGAAGCCGGGCTCGGCCACCTGCACCCAGCGGTGGGCGACGGTCTCGAAACGGGCCGCGTCCCAGGACGTGTTGGTGTGGGTGGGCCGGACGACGTGGCCGAACTGGATCTCCGAGGCGGCGTGGTCGGTGTGCACGTCGATGGGGAACGCCAGCTTGAGCAGCTTCTGCTTCTCGTGCCAGTCGACGTCGAGCGCCATCCGCAGGACGGACGACTCCGGTCCGCTGTCCAGCCAGATCCGTTGCCGCACGGTGGATTCGCCGAAGGAGCGCTCGATCACCACCGTCGAACCGTCGACCGTCACCGAGTCGGCGGTGACGAGATCGGTCACGGTGCGCCGGTAGTGCTCGTCGATGTCCCAGGCGTCCCACTGGGTGGGGGTATCCCGGTGCAGCTGCAGCAGTCCGGCGACCTGACCCGGGGGAACGGTCTCGCGACCGGAAACCAAGTCCCGTGCGGACACGATGAGACCGGAGCCGTCGATCACCACCCGCGCCCGCTCGTCGGCCAGCACGACACCACCGCTCTGCTCGGTGAGCTCGACCGCAGCCTCGCCGCCGGCGGCCCCGATGGCCAGCGCGGGCACCCCGTCCCGCGGGTGCGGCGCGGCGTTGGCGACCACGGTCCGGTCGCCGTTGCCGACCAGCGCCCGCAGGCTGCCGTCGATGATCTCGTTCAGCTCGGTGGCGATGGCCGCGTAGTTCCGCTCGGCGTCCTGGTGGACCCAGGCGATGGACGAGCCGGGCAGGATGTCGTGGAACTGCTGCAACAGCACCAGTCGCCACAGGCGCTGCAGCTGTTCGGCCGGGTATTCCTTGCCCGTGCGGACCGCGGCGGTGGCCGCCCACAGTTCGGCCTCGCGCAGCAGGTGTTCGCTGCGCCGGTTCCCCTGCTTGGTGCGGAGTTGGCTGGTGTAGGTGCCGCGGTGGAACTCCAGATACAGCTCACCGGACCAGATCTCGGGGTTGGTGTACTCCCGCTCGGCGGCGGTGAAGAAGGCCTCCGACGTGCTGTGCCGCAGGCGGGGGGATCCTTCCAGCGACCCGGTACGGGCCACCGTCTGGGTCATCTCCCGGGTGGGTCCGCCGCCGCCGTCGCCGTAGCCGTAGGGCAGCAACGACATGGTCGCCCGGCCCTTGTCGGCGAAGTTGCGCTCGGCGTGGGCCAGATCGGCGGCGTCCAGGTCGGAGTTGTACTTGTCGACCGGCGGGAAATGGGTGAACAGCCGCGTCCCGTCGATGCCCTCCCACAGGAAGGTGTGGTGCGGGACCCGGTTGATCTCGTTCCAGGAGATCTTCTGGGTGAGGAACCAGCGGGCCCCGGCGGCCCGGGCCACCTGCGGCAGTGCCGCGGTGTAACCGAAGGAGTCGGGCAGCCACACCTCCGGCGTGTCGATGCCGAACTCGTCGAGGAAGAAGCCTTTGCCCTCGACGAACTGTCGGGCCAGCGCCTCCCCGCCGGGCATGTTGGTGTCGGACTCGACCCACATGCCGCCGACCGGCACGAACCGGCCCTCCCGGACGCGGGCGACCAGTCGCTGCCAGAGGGTGGGGTAGTGCTCCTTGACCCAGGCGAACTGCTGGGCCGACGAGCTGACGAAGGTGAACTCGGGGTCGGAGTCCATCAGGGCCAGGACGTTGCTGAACGTCCGCGACACCTTGCGCGCGGTCTCCCGGACCGGCCACAGCCAGGCCGAGTCGATGTGGGCGTGCCCGACGGCGTGCAGCAGGTGTGCGCTGGCGTGCGCCGGCCGTTCCAGTGCGGGCTGCAGCGCGGCCCGGCCGGCGGCCGCGGTGCCGGCCACGTCATCGGGGTCGATGACGTCGGCCATCCTCTCGAGCGCGGCGAAGATCTCGGCCCGCCGCGGTGACGCCGGGTCGAGCTGACGGGCCAGGCCGTAGAGGGTGACCGCGTCGGCCAGCAGCTCGTGCACCGTGACGTCGAGCAGCGCGAGGTCGACCGCCCGCAGCGTGTAGATCGGTTCGCGGCCGACGGTGGCCGGGTCGCCGACCGCGGTCGGCCGGAACTCCCAGTCGCTGCCCACGTCCGGGTTGCTGGCCGCCTCGACCAGCACGTCCACCCGGCCGTCGGCGTCGACGGCGGCCGCCACCGCACTGTTGAACGGGGCGATCCCCTTGATGGGCACGCCGTTGCGACCCCAGACCAGGGCCTCGCACTGGAACCCGCTCTGGCTGCCGGTGAAGCCGAGGTCGATCACCAGCTCGGGTCGGGTGCCGCTCGGCAGCGCGCCGGTGGCGTCCCGCCAGGCGGCGGGGATCTCGCCCTGGACGGCGAACCAGGTGGTGCCCCAGGGACGTCCCCACGGCCGATCGGTCGAGAAGGGCAGATAGTCGGCCGCCAGAGCGTCGGCGAACGGAACCGGTTCGCCGTCGACCTCCCAGACGGACACCGTCAACGGGTGACGCGCGCGATGGACTGCCGGACGGAGTCGCTCGCGCAGGAATCGCTCGATGCGCAGGTCGACCAGGTGGGAACGGTCATGCATGGGTGAAGAGTCCTCAACAGGTGTGGGTGGGCACGGAAGATCGACAGCGGGACGATTCCGACGGTAGGTGGTCGGCCCGGACGGGGCGCAGGGTCAGCCCTTGACCGCGCCGGCCAGCGCGGACGACCCGCCCAGGCCGCGTTGCACCAGGACGTAGAGCGCGAGCACCGGGAGCGAGTAGACGATCGAGTAGGCGGCCAGCTGGCCGTAGGCGATGGAACCGTTGGAGCCGAAGAAGTTGAAGATGCTGACCGCCGCGGGTTGCTTGCTCGGCGACAGCAGCAGCACGAAGGGGACGAAGAAATTCCCCCAGGCCTGGATGAACACGAAGATGAAAACGACGGCGATGCCGGGCCGCATCAACGGCAGGACGATGCGGCTGAGGGTACGCATGGACGACGCGCCATCGACCCACGCGGCTTCCTCGAGCTCGATCGGAACCGAGTCCATGAAGTTCTTCAGCATCCAGATCGCGATGGGCAGCGAACTGGCCGTCATGAACAGGGTGGTACCGGGCAGCGAATCGATCAGTTTGATCTGCACGAACAGGCTGTAGACCGGCACCATCATCGCGGTGATCGGCAGGCAGGTGCCGAAAAGGATTGCGTACAGGAAGGGTCGGGTGACCCGCATCCGGTAGCGCGACAGCGGGTATGCGGCGAGCGCCGCGAGGATCACCGTGAGGATCGCCGTTCCGCCGGACAGCAGCACGCTGTTCCAGAGCGGCTTGAACGTCAGTTTCGGGTCGAAGATGGCCCGGAAGTTGTCGAACGTGATGACGTCCGGCACAGCGATGGCCAGCGACGGCTTGGCGTCCAGGGAGGCGGTGATCAGCCAGACCAGCGGGAGTGCGAAGAGCAATCCGACACCGATCAGCACGCCGTTGGACAGCCAGCGCATGGTTCGCCGGTTCGGTGCTGACATCGACACTGGCCGGGGCGATGTCGCGTCCGCCAGGGCCGCGGTGGCCACGTCCGGGGAGGGGGCGGTCATCACTTCACCTCGGTGCGCAGGGCGCGGATGTAGAAGACGGAGAAGATCGCCCCGACGATGAGCATGATGGTGGCGATGGCGGTGCCGAAGCCGAGCTGTCCGAACTTGAACGCCTCCTGATAGGCCAGGATGGGCAGGGTGGTGCTGGCGACTCCGGGGCCACCGCCGGTCATCACGAAGATCAGCGTGAAGACCGAGAGCGTCTGCAGGGTCACGATCATCGAGTTGGTGGCGATGGTCCGCCGGATCATCGGCAGGGTGACCCAGAACAGCTGCTTGGCCCCGCTGGCCCCGTCCATCTGGGCCGCCTCGGTGACCTCCGGCGGCACCTCGGAGAGTGCGGCCGAGTAGACCATCATCGAGAAGGCCGTCCCGCGCCAGGCGTTGGCGATGATGACGATGATCATCGGGTGCTCGTACAGCCAGCTGATCGGGGACGCGCCCAGAGCGCCGAGAGCCGTGTTCAGACTGCCGTCGTCGCGGAAGAAGGCGTAGGCGGCGAAGGCGGCGACGATCTCGGGCAGGACCCAGGCGGTGACGACGACGGTGCCGACCACGGCCGCGACGACCCGGTTCGCGCTGCGCATCAGCAGGGCCAGGCCCAGCCCGATCACGTTCTGCCCGACGACCGCCGAGAACAGCACGAACAGCACGGTGTTGATGATCGCGACGGGGAAGTCGGCGTCCTTGAACAGGGAGACGTAGTTGTCCAGGCCGACGAAGCTCGAACTGACGGCGGTGGTCCCGGAAAGCGTGGCGTCGGTGAACGACCCGTACAGCGACACCACGATCGGGCCGAGCAGGAAGACGGCCAGCAGGATGGTGGCCGGCAGCAGGGGGAAGGTGCGCCGGGCCGACCGGCCCCGCGCGGTGGCGCGCGGAGCCGGTCGGGTGCTCTCCGGTGTCGGAGCGAGCGTGGTCACGGTCAGCTCGCGGCCTGGGTCTTGTCCTGGCCGACGATCTTGATGACGGCCTGGTCGTAGGCGGCGGCCGCGTCGGAGACGCTGGACTGGCCGGTCATGACGGCCTCCATGGCGACCTGGATGGCGTTCGAGATCTGGCTGTAGTCCTCGGTCGCCGGACGGAAGTGCGTGACGTCGACCAGCTGGGAGAAGAACTCGAAGCTCGGGTTGGCCTTGGTGTACGACGGATCGGCGGCGACGTCGGAACGGACGGCGATCTGGCTGTTGTCGATGTCGTAGGAGAGCGCGTTCTCCTTGGTCATGGCCGTCGTCAGGAACTTGAAGGCCAGATCGGGGTTCGCGGTGTTCTTGCCCAGGGCCAGGGTCCACCCGCCGGACATGCTGGTGGAGCCGGGGGCCTGCCCGTTCTGGGTCGGCATGGCGGCCAGGCCCAGGGTCTGGTCCCACTGGGGCCACGGAGCGGTGCCGCCGTCGACCCACGCGGCCGACTGCCAGGAGCCGTCGAGCGCCATGGCGAGCTTGCCCTTGGGCAGCCACTCGGCGGTGACGTTGGTGAAGATGTTCGGGTCGAGCGCCTGCTGCAGCGACGGGCCGACGCCGCCCTGGTAGACGTCGGAGACGAACTGCAGGGAATCCTTGAAGCCCTGGCTGCCGGTGACCCACTTCTTCGTGTCGTAGTCGTACAGCCAGTCCGGGGTGCCGGACATCAGCATCTCGAAGGTCTGCATCGAGGCGGCCTCACCGGCTGTCTTGCCGGAGTACATGTTCAGTGGGATGACGTCGGGGAGCTTCTCCTTGACCGTCTTCGCGGCGGTCATGACGTCGGCCCAGGTCTTCGGCTGCCACGGGACGGCTATTCCGGCCTGCGCGAAAAGGTCCTTGTTGTACCAGATCCCACGGGTGTCGGTGCCGAGCGAGACGCCGTAGGTCTTGCCGTCCGGCCCCTGGCCGGCCTGCTTGGCGCCGTCGGCGTAGAGCTTCCAGTCGTCCCAGCCGGCGAGCTTGTCGTCCAGTGGCAGCAGGTAGCCGGCGGCGGCGTCGGACTGGATCTTGAAGGTGTCCTCGTACTGGACGTCCGGAGCGGTCTCGGACGACTTGTTCATCAGCGCGAGCTTGGTGTAGTAATCCGCACCCTCGGCCTGTACCGGCTGCAACTCCACGGTGACGCCGGGGTTGGCCGCCTCGAACTGCTTCTTCGTGGTCTCCATCAGCGTCTGCATCTGGTCGAACGTGGCGGTGGTCTGGTACGCGACCTTGATCGTCTTGGCGTCACCCCCGGACGCCGAGTCCGAGCTGCCGCACGCGGTCAGCGACGCGGCCACACCGAGTGCGATACCCAGGCTCAACACCTTGGTCGCCATCAACTTTCGCGCGGTCTTCATCCACCAGCTCCCTTGCTGCCGACCTCCCCATCGGACGTCGGTAGGAGCTTTATAAATCAAATGGATTAATCACGTCAATGGCCGGTTGGGCCGCGGTGGTACTGCATCGATCAGGTAGTGATCAACAGGTCGGCGGGGCGCGCGACGAACGCCTGGTCCAGGACCAGGCAGGCGGCGCCGACCGCCGCGATGTCCACGCCCAGCCGCGACGGCCGCACGGCGATCGGTCGGGTCGAGGTCGTCGCCCCAGCGGCCGCGCCGGACGCGAGCCGGTCGCCGAACAGCTCGGACAGCACCGGTGACAACCGGGCCCACACCGGCCCGCCGATGACGACCGCGTTGGAGTCGAGCAGGTTGTTGACCTCGACGACCGCCCGGGCGAGGTGACGCGCGGTGCGGTCCATGACGGCCACAGCGCGCGGCTCGCCCCGCGCGGCCCGGCGGCACAGCCGGTCCAGCTCCCGTCGGGTGTCGGGCGCCGGGGGACCGTCCTCGCCGCCCAGCGGGCCGGTGGACGGCCCCGCCAGCCCCGCGTCGGCCAGCAACCGGCGGGGATCGACCGACGGTCCCAGACAGCCCCGGAGCCCGCAGCTGCACGGTGGTCCCGTCGGGTCGACGATGAGATGCGCGATGTTCCCGGCGTTCCCGGTGCGGCCGCGGACCGGCGCCCCGGCCACGCTCAACCCGGCCCCGATCCCGGCCCCGTAGTACAGGAACGTCGCATCGACCAGATCGTCCTCGTGGTCGAACCACATCTCACCGACAATCGCTGCAGTCACGTCCTTCTCGAGCGCTATCGCGAGGCCGGACGCGGCCTGCAGCTCGTCCCGGACCTCGACGCCGTGCCAGGGCGTCAACAGCGGCGGGTTGAGCAGACGTCCCCGCTCGGCGTCCAGCGGTCCCGGCGCCGCCACACCGATCCCGAGCACCCGTTCCCGGCTCACCCCGGCCCGGTCGATGAGAGCCGACACCGAGGCGGCGATGGACCCCACCAGCTCGCGGCCGGACCCCTGCAGTCTCGGCGGGTGCTCGGCCTGGGCGATCACCGCACCGCTGAGGTCGATGACCACCAGGGTGTCGACCGCGGGGTCCAGATGCACCCCGACGGCGAAGCGCGATCCGGCGTTCAACGCGAGCAGCGTCCGGGGCTTCCCCGGACCGGCGATCACCTTGCCGGCCTCGCCGATCAGGCCCTCGTCGGACAATCGTCGGGTCACGTTGCTCAGGGTCTGGGCCGACAGGCCGGTCCGCGCCGCGAGTTCGACCCGGCTGAGCCCGTCCGGGGCGCGGCGGATCAGGTCCAGGACCAGGCTCTGGTTGTAGGTCCCCACCGCAGGCAGGTTCGACCCTCTGCGCATGGTGGGCTCCTGTGCGGTCGGCCGGACGCGAACGGGCGTGGCCGGCCGCTCCCGGCCACCGTAATACGACGACCCGGACATCCCGCCGAACCCGACGCCGGGTGGCCTGAACGCGCAGCGCCTCAGGAACGGAGGATCAGCGCGGCCGCGCCGATGAGGGGCCCGTCGCCGCCCAGTCCGGACGTGGTGACGCGGACGGCCCGGGCATAGGCGTGCAGCGCGGAAGCCTCCACGGCGGCCTGCACCTGGGCGACGTAGTCGTCGGCGACGTTGACGAAGCCGCCGGCGATGGCGACGGCCTGCAGTTCGTAGAGGGTGGCGGCGGTGGCGATGCCGTCGCCGACCGCCTGGGCCGAGCGGGCGACGGCTCGGCGGGCGATTTCGTCGCCGGCCCGGTAGGCGGCGGCGAGGTCCTCGCCGGTCTCGCCCGTCCAGCCCTGGGCCCGGGCCCAGGCCACGGTGCCCGGCCCGGCACCCATCGCCTCGACGGTGCCGGCGGACGGGTCCTCGGCGTTCCGCGGCCCCACCCGGATCTGCCCGATGTGGCCGGCGTTGCCGGTCGCCCCGGTCACCGGCCGGCCGTCGGTGATGAAACCGCCCCCGACGCCGGTGGAGACGACCATGGCCAGCGCGCTGTCGCACCCGGCCAGCGCGCCGAGCCAGTGTTCGGCCAGCGCGATGCAGGTGCCGTCCAGGGCCAGGGCGACCCGGGCGCCGGGGACGAGGTCGGCGAGCAGGCCGGCGACCGGCAGGTCCTTGGCGGCGGGCAGATTGATCGGGGCGACCGTGCCGGCCGGGATGTCGACCGGCCCGGCCGACCCGACGCCGACACCGACCACCCGGTCACCCGCCGGCAGGGCGGCCAGCGCGGCCGCGGCCGCCGTCCGGATGGCTTCCGAGAGCTGCTCCCGGCTCGACGTCCGGCCGGTGGGCCGGCGGGACAGGCTGTCCCGCAACACCTCTCCGGTCGGCGAGACCAGCGCGGCGTCGACCTTCGTGCCGCCGATGTCGATCGCCAGGGCCCAGCCGCCGGACGGATCGGCGGTGACGTCGGCAGTAGCGGTCATGGCGGGGTCCTCCTGTCGGGCACGCGGCGACGCCGGGTGCGCGCCGATCCTAGACGTGGCGCCGACGGTGTCCTCAGCGCTCACCGGGGCCCGGCACCGGGGTACCCGGTGGCCGCGACCACTCGGTGGGTTGCGGGGCGTACCGGACGGTCGCCGGGTCGGGCGCGTAGCCGGGCCGGGTGACCGGGGCCCCGGCCTGCTGGCGGCGTTTGTGGGCGAGCGCGCCCAGCACCTCGAGCACCACCCGGTGGGCGTTGTTGGCGGTGTTGTCGGAGACGTCGTACGGCGGGGACACCTCGACGACGTCCAGCGCCACGATCGGGGTCTCCAGCGCGATGGATCGGACCGCTCGCAGCAGATCGGCCGGGTTCATGCCGCCCGGTTCGGGGGTCCCGGTCCCGGGGGCGAAACCCGGATCCAGCACGTCGATGTCGACCGACAGGTAGAGGGCGTCGCAGCCGTCGCCGGCCCGGGCGATGGCGTCGGTGATGACGGCCCGGCTGCCCCGGTCCCACACCTCGTGCATGAGGTGCCAGGTCATCTCCTGCTCCTGCATCCAGTCGAAGACCTCCGGCGGCGGCCAGTAGCCGCGCAGCCCGACCTGGACGAAGTTGCGACCGCGGATCGCGCCGGACTCGATGAGCCGGCGCATCGGGGTGCCGTGCGAGACGAGCGAACCCTCGATGGTGTCGGCGGTGTCGGCGTGCGCGTCGAAGTGCAGCAGCCCGACCTTGCCCCAGCCGTACTTGCGGGCGACGGCCGTGGCCGCGGGGTAGGTGATCGAGTGGTCGCCGCCGAGGATCACCGGGAACGCGTCGGCGGCCAGCAGGTCGACCACCTTGGACTCGATGTTGGCGTGCGACCGTTCGGTCTGCCCGTGCGGGCAGTACGCGTCACCGGCGTCGACGACGTCCAGCCAGTCGAAGATCTCCAGGCCCAGATCCAGGTGATAGGTGCCCGGGTCGTAGGTGTTGGCCCGGATGGCGCGCGGCCCGAAGCGGGCCCCGGCCCGGTAGGTGGTCGAGATGTCGAACGGGGCACCCATGATCGCGACGTCGGGTCGGCGTTCGGCCAGGGCCGCGGCGGTGGCCACCCAGTCCCGCGAGCTGAACGACGGGAGTCCGAGATCGTCGTTGTCGGGGGTGTGCACGCCGTACTTCGGGGGCGGGTTCTGTGGTCCGTCCGCTCCGGCCATCACGTTCCTCCTGGGTGATCCGACGGTGCCGCACTGACATACCGGGCCGATCCTCTCACTGCCGGGCGGCCCGGGGTCGGGTGCCACGGGCCGTAGACGGGCAACCCGCGGCGGGTCCACGGCGTCCAGTGCGGTGACCTCGACCATGCCCATGAGCCCGGTACCGCCTGCGCCACCGACCCGCGGCCCGGTGCGGCGAGGGCGGCGCCGTCGGGGCTGGGGAATCGCGGTAGTGGCTCTCCTGCTGTCCCTGGCCGTCTGGTTCGCCCCCCACGCCCCGTCCTGGCAGGGCCTGGGTACCGGCTGGAACAGCTTCCTGCCGTGGTCCGCAGTGCTGGTGGCGCTGCTCGCGGTGCTGGCCCTGGTCCGCCGCGCCTGGTGGGGGCTCGCGGCCGTGCTGGTCCCCGCCCTGGTGTGGTCGGCCGTCTTCGTCCCGCAGTTGCTGCCGCGGCCGGCGGAGGCCAACGGGGTGGGCGCGGCGCCCGACCTGCTGGTCGCCACCCAGAACATCGGAGCGACCAATCCCCGGCCGGGTGCGGCGGCCGATGCGCTGGCGGCCTCCGGGGCCGGCCTGGTGGCCGTGCAGGAGCTGTCGTCCACCACCGGCGCGGCCGCGCAGCAGCAGCTCGACGGCGCCTACCCGCACCAGAGCACCGTCGGGACGGTGGGTCTGTGGTCGAACTGGGACCTCGGGAACACCCAGCAGCTGGAGCTCGGCCTGGGTTGGGCCCGCGCGCTGCGGGTCCCGGTCGAGCATCCGCTCGGCGAGATCGCCGTCTACGTCGTCCATCTGGCGTCCGTGCGGCCCGGCGACACCGCCGCCCGCGACGCCGGTCTGACCGAGCTCGCCGCGCTCGTCGCCGCCGACCCCGCTCCGCGGGTCCTGGTGCTGGGTGATCTGAACACGGCCGGGACCGACCCCCGGTTCGGCGACCTGACCGGCGAACTCACCGACAGCCGCATCGCCACGGGTGGCGGGTTCGGTTTCACCTGGCCGGCCGGGTTGCCGCTCACCCGGCCGGACCACGTGCTGGTGCGTGGTCTGGCGGTCACCTCGGACTCGGTGCTCGACGCGGGCGGCAGCGACCACCGGGCCGTCCTGGCCGGCCTCCGCTTCTGACTCCCACCGGTTGACCGACCGGGGCAGCCGCTCCTTCTTCGGCCTACTTCAACGGGTCATGGCCCCAGTTCATCAGCGAGTACCGCCAGTGCGAGGTCTTCAGCTCGTCGGCCGACTTGTCCGGACGTTGGGCCGCGTGCCGATGGACGTACCCGACCATCTTGTGCATCCACTCCACGTCCGCGTCGGTGAGGTCGGCCTTCTTCTTGCCGAGGATCTTCACGATCTTGCGACCCGATTCATGGCCGGTGGACTCACCACCGCCGCTCTTGTCACCGACCTCCTTCGATTCGTCGGTGTCCAGCCACTTCTCGATCTCGGAGGCGGTCATGGTGACCGCGTCCTTCCAGTCGTCCCACACGTCGTCGACGTCGGTGCTCTTCTTGTCGGCCATGGGTCCACCGTTCCCCGGCCGAACGACCCTCACGCCCCGCCGGTCAGACCGGCAGGACGCACCCGACGGGCAGTTCCAGACGGTGGGCGGCCAGCAGTTCCCCGTCGGCCAGGATCTCGCGGGTCGGCCCGTCGGCGACGATCCGCCCCTCGTCCATGATCACCGAGCGGGGGCACAGCTGCAGGGCGTAGAGCAGGTCGTGGGTGACCATCACCGTCGTCAGACCGAGCGAGAGCACGATGTCGGCGAACTCTCGACGGGCCTGCGGGTCGAGGTTGGACGACGGCTCGTCCAGCACCAGCACGGTGGGATCCATCGCCAGCACGGTCGCCGCGGCCACCCGCCGCCGCTGCCCGAACGACAGGTGGTGCGGGGCCCGGCCGACGGCCGATTCCATCCCTACCGCGTGCAGGGCGTCGTGCACCCGGTGCTGCAGGTCGTGGCCACGCAGACCGAGATTGCGCGGACCGAAGGCCACATCGTCCCGGACGGTCGGCGAGAACAGCTGATCGTCCGGGTCCTGGAACACCACGCCCACCCGGCGGCGGATCTCCCGCAGCGTCGACTTCTCCGCGGTCACGCCGTCGACCGTCACCGAACCGGCCCCGGCCAGCAGAGTGCCGTTGAGGTGCAGGACGAGCGTGGTCTTGCCGGCCCCGTTGGGCCCGAGGATGGCGACCCGTTCCCCGGGTTCGACGAGCAGGTCGACGCCGAACAGCACCTGCCGGCCGTCGGGGTAGGCGAAGGCGAGTTCACTGACCTGGAGCCGGCCCTGGAGCCGGCCCTGGGCCTGCGGTGCGGCGGTCATCGGGCACCGGCCAGGGCCACGCCGCAGACGACACCGGCGGCCACCGGGGCGGTCAGGGCGCTGAGCCAGGAACGTCGGGGGGCCCGGCCGCTGGCGATCTCGTCGGCGGTCTCGTCCGCGGCGAAGCCGTAGCCGCGGGCCAGCATGGCCACGTAGACCCGTTCCCCACGCTCGTACGACCGGACGAACAGCGCCCCGGCGGTCCGGGCGATCCCGGCCACCTGCCACAGCCACCGGGGGTCGTCGCCCCGGGACAGGCGGGCGATCCGCATGCGGCGGAGGTCGTCGGTGAGCACCTGCCCGTACCGCAGCATGAAGCTGGCGATGCCGACCAGGGCCCGGGGCACCCGCAGCCGCTGGAGGGCGAGCAGCAGCTCCGGCACCGTCGTCGTGGCGGTCAGCAGCGAGGTGGCCGCCACGCCCAACGTGCCTTTGACGACGATGTTCCAGGCGCCCCACAGGCCCGGCTCGGAGAGGGTCAGGAACCCGACGTCGACGAACGGGCCGTGGCCGACGAGCGGCAGGAACACCGCGAACGCCAGGAACGGCACCTCGATCACCATGCGGCGGGCGAGCTTTCCCAGCGGCACCCGCGCGACCAGCGCGATGGCGACCAAGATCGCGGCGTCCAGCGCGAAAGCCCAGAACGCCTCCCGCGGCGTGGCGACGACCGCGAAGACGAACAGCAGGGTGGCGACGAGCTTGCACTCCGGCGCCAGCCGGTGCACCCCGGAGTCGGTGTGCACGAAGAACACGTGGCTGTGCCCGGGGCCCGATCCCATGACCGTGCCTCAGGCCGTCGGGACGGTCGGGCGGCGGCGCACCCATCGGATCGCCAGCACCAGGGCAGCGGCCAGCGCGAAACACAGGACGACCCCGATGACGCCGGACAGCCCGGTCGACAGCCAGGTCTCGTGGATCCCCGCGACGCTGTAGTCGGCCAGCGGACCGGTGGCCATCGCGTGCTCGGTGGCCTGGCCTTCGAAGCCCTGGTCGATGGCGACCCGTTCCAGCCCGTCGGGGGCGGAACTGGCCAGCGGACTGACAAAGAAGGCCAGTACCAGGGTCAGCCCGACGCCGAGCAGCACGAACAGGGTGATCGGTGTCCGCTTCATCGGGCCCTCCCGGCGGCCGGTGCGCCCGCGGGCGTCTGGATGGTGAGCGCGGGCCGCAGGTCGCGGGCCCCGTGGACGAGATCCGGCCGGCTCGAGAGCACGGCACTGACGGTCAGGGCGGTGATGACGGCCTCGCCGATGCCGATGAGCATGTGCACACCGATCATCGCCATCGCGACCGTCCCCAGCGGAGCACCGCCCGTGCCGCCGACCGCGTAGTAGAACGTGAACACCAGCGAGGCCAGCACGACGCCCGACCATGCGGCGACGGCGGAGGCCCCGACCACCGCGGTCGCCGTCTTCGGCAGCACCTTGCGGACCAGCAGGAAGACGGCGTACCCACCGAAGCACGTGGTGTACCCCATCAGGATGATGTTGAGTCCGAGCGCGGTCAGCCCGCCGTCGGCGAACACCAGGGCCTGGACCGCGAACACCACCGACAGGGCCAGGCTGCCGACCCAGGGCCCGACGAGGACGGCGGCCAGCACCCCGCCCAGCAGGTGTCCGCTGGTGCCCCCGGCCACCGGGAAGTTCAGCATCTGCACGGCGAAGATGAACGCCGCGACCAGACCGGCCAGCGGGATCTGCCGATCGTCCAGCGTCGCCGCGGCCTTGCGGACCGACACCGCGATCAGACCGGCGGCGACCACACCGCCGACCACGCAGGTCGGGGCGTTGATGAAACCGTCAGGGATATGCATGGACGCCTCCGTGGGTCCGGTTGGTGTATTTGGTGGCCACCTTGTCCAGTGACGCGAGATCGGGCACGACCTCCACGCGGCTGCAGAGGGACTCGTAGAGCGCCATGTCCGAGCCGGCCAGCACCCAGGAGTAGCGCGCCTCCGGGGTGAGCCAGATGACCTCCCGGGCCCGCCGGGCCAGTTCCTCCAGCGCCTCCGGATGCGGGTCCTTCCCGTTGCCCCGACCGTCCCCCAGGATGAGAACGGTGGTGCGGCGGTTGATCTCGCCGCCGTACTGCTCCAGGAAGTTGACGAACGACGTCCCGTAGTCGGAGTTGGCGTCCACGTCGAGGATGTCGCCGCCCATCAGCAGCCCCAGCGCCTCCTCGACGCCGTGATCGGCGAAGACGTCGGTCACCTCGGCGATGTCGTCGACGAACGCGAAGGTCCGCACCCGGGGCACCAGCCGCTGCAGACCGTGGACGACCTGCAGGGTGAAGCGGGTGGACAGCCGCACGGACAGGCTCACGTCGGCCAGGATGAGCAGCCGCGGACGGTCTTCCGCGCGCACCACTGACACCGGCCGGAACGGGATGCCGTCGTAGCGCATGCTGCGGTGCATCGTGCGGGCCGAGTCGATCCGCCCCCGGGCGCCGGGGCGGCGACGGTGGGTCAGCGCGCCGCTCATCGAGCGGACCAGCTCGCGCAGCGTCTCCTCCAGCCGCACCCGGTCGGCTTCCGAGATGGCCTGCACCGCCGCCTGCCGCGCGGGTTCGGCCTCCTCGACGGCCTGCTCGCGCAGGGCGGCGAACGCCGCGAGGTGCTTGCGCAGCATCTCCGGCAGCTGGTCCATGATCCCGGCGACCTGGGACCGCATCAGCGCGAGAACCTCGTCCGGCAGTTCCTGGTCGTCCCCGTGGGCCAACCAGTCCATCAGGGCGGCCTCTTCGGCGATCGAGAGGTTGGTGTCGAGCTTGGCCCCGGTCGCCGTCGTCAACTCGTGGGGCATGGTCGCCCCGTGCAGATGGCTGGTCTCGATCTGGACGCGGGGAGCGCCGTTCTCGGTGGTCGGCTGGTCGGCCGAGAGCACCATCTCGTCACTGAGCGCGGCGATGTCGACCTTGTCGGCGTCCTGGTGCAGGTTGTACTGCTGCGCCATGTCCTTCGGGTCGAAGTACTGGCGGATGTCCTTGGGCTTCTCGTGGCTGTGCCCGAAACCCGGTGTCTGCGAGGGTTCCTCGGTGAGCGTGAACTGACGCAACTCGCCCTCGTCAACCAGGTCGTCGTGGGCGTGGCTGTGCCCCTCCGGTTCTGCGGTCCAGACCGGCTGCAGGGAGAAGAACGCGTCGAAGACGGTGTCGAAGGTCTCCCGGTCACGGCGGTCCTTGATGAGCGTGACCAGTAGCGCGCCGCGCAGGGTCTCCCGGTCGGCCAGGACGCCGGGTTGACCCGTCGCGGTGACCGCGTCGACCACCTCGGCCACCGACACCCGGATCCCCGCCAGCCGCAGGAACCGGGTGAACCGGTGGATGGTCTCCTGCATGACCGGGCCTAGATCGCGCGGCGGCGGCCGAGGCCGGCCGCGAACGACCGCTTGCCCCGATCCGGTCCGACCGCCGTCTTGGGCAGGACCTCGGGCACCAGGTCGTCGTCCCCGGCGGCGTACGGCGGGGTGCCGTAGTGGCCGGGCCCGTGCCGACCGGGCTTGTCCTTCTCGGCGCGTCGGGCGACGCCGACCTCGTCCTTCGGGTGACCGTGCGAATGGTCGTGGTCGTCGTGGCTGTGGTCGTGATCGCCGTCGTCGTGACTGTGGGTGTGGCCGCCGTGGGAATGCGAATGCCCGTGGCCGTGGGAGTGATCGGGCCGGTGGTCGGGCACGACCGCATTCGGGTCGATGAGCGTCGGCAGCGCCTTGATGGCGCGGGCGTGGTCGCGTTCGTACTTGACGACGACGGACACCGTGTCGGCCAGCACTTTCGCGTCCAGTTCGGTGGCCCCCAGGACGGCCAGGGTGCGCGCCCAGTCGATGGTCTCGGAGATGCTGGGGGCCTTGCGCAGTTCCAGGTCGCGCAGACCGCGGACCACCTGGACCAGCTGCGCGGCCAGTGCGTCGGACAGACCGGTCTGCTTGCTCCGCAGGATCTCCAGCTCCCGGTCGGCGTCCGGGTAGTCCAGGAACAGGTGCAGGCAGCGCCGCTTGAGTGCGGCGGACAGGTCCCGGGTGTTGTTGGAGGTGAGCAGCACCAGCGGTGCTGTGCGGGCCTCGAACCGGCCGATCTCGGGGATGGAGATCTGGTATTCGCCCAGCGTCTCCAGCAGGACCGCCTCCAGAGCCTCGTCCGCCCGGTCGATCTCGTCGATGAGCAGGACCGCCGGCTCCTGCCCGTTGATCGCCTCGAACAGCGGGCGGGGGGCCAGGAACCGCTCGGAGAAGAACACCGAGTCGTGCTGGGAGAGCAGGTCGACGGCCGACTCCAGATCAGGGGCGTCGGAGACGATCTCGCCGATCTTGTCGCGCAGCAGCTGGGTGTAGAGCAGCTGCTTGCCGTAGTCCCAGTCGTAGAGGGCCTTCGTCTCGTCCTGCCCCTCATAACACTGCAGCCGGACCAGGCGGCGGCCGGTGATGGCGCTGATGGCCTTGGCCAGCTCGGTCTTCCCGACGCCCGCCGGGCCCTCCAGTAGGGCCGGCCGGTCCAGTTGCAGCATGAGGAAGACGGTGGTGGCCACGCGCCGGTCCGGGATGTACCCGTGTTCGGCGAGAGCGGCACTGACTTCGTCGACGCTGGCGAAAGTGCTCACGACAAGCTCCTCGGTGGTGGGTGTCCGAGTGGCCCGGCCCGATCTGGGGTCGGGCCACCCGGCCGACGTGGTGACGCGGACCTAGCTGAGAAGCTCGTCCAGGTCGCCGTTCATGCAGTGCTCGACCACCGGGCGGACCGTGTCGAACGTGCACTCCTTGGCGTTGCCCGGCGTGCAGGCATCGCCCAGGATGTGGTTGGTGATGCGGTCGACGTCGGCCTTGTCGCCCTTGATGACCGGAGCGTTCTTGTAGTACTCGGTCGGGCCCTCGCCCAGACGGTTCTTGGAGTAGCTGTCCTTGGTGACGTCGGTGAACTTCTCCGGGATCCCGACGTCCCGCAGCAGCCGGATGCCGGCGGCCAGCGCCGCCTCGGCGGCCTGCACGTCGGTCATGCCGTGGGTGTCGACGCCCATCGCCTGGGCGATGTCGGCGAACCGCTTGTAGTGGGTCGGCATGTTGAAGGCCCACACCCGCGGTAGGGCGATGGCGTTGTTCAGGCCGTGGTGGGTGTCGTAGAAGGCGCTGATGGCGTGCGAGGTGGAGTGGATGATCCCGAGACCGCCGGAGTTGAAGGCCTGCGCGGCGATGTACTGGGCGTACATCATGCCCTCGCGGCCGGCCAGATCGGTCGGGTTCCACGTGGCCTGCCGGAGGTTCTCCGCGGTCAGCTTGATGGCCCGGATGGCGTTGCCGAGCGACGGCTCGAAGTTGAGCCGGGAGACGTACGGCTCGCTCGCGTGGGCCAGGACGTCGAAACCGCACTGCGCCGTGTAGTCGATGGGGCAGGTGTAGTACAGCGTCGGGTCGTCGATGGCCAGGGTGGCCACGGCGGCGTCGTCGAACGCGACGTACTTGTGCGGGTTGTCAGGGTCGGTCGTCGTATCGGTGATGACGTAGGCCCAGGAGGTCTCCGAGCCGGTGCCGGCCGTGGTGGAGATCGCGATGTGCGGGGGGTTCCGCGGGTTCTCGGACTTGTTGAAGCCCTCGAAGTCGTTGACGTTCCGGCCGTCGTGGGCCACCGAGATGCGGGCGCCCTTGCAGGCGTCGTGGCTGGATCCACCACCGATGGAGATGAAGCTGTCGCAGTCGTTCTCCTGGTACAGCGCCACGGAATCCATGACGTTGTAGTCCTTGGGGTTGGACTCGACCTTGTCGTACAGAACGGCCTCGATCCCGTGCCACTTGAGCGAGCCCATCAGCTGCTCGACCAGCCCGGAACCGCGGAGCCCGGACGTCATCACCAGGGGCTTGCGGAAGCCGAGTTTGATGGCCTCCGGACCGACCATCTCGAAGGCACCCGGCCCGAGCATCGCCCGGGGGAACGGATGGAATTCCTTGATGGGGAACGGCTTGAGCAGTTCTTCGACCTTCATTGGTCACTCCTCTTTCGCACAGGCGAGATCGCCTGACGGACACCGGATGTGCCGACATCGAAGCCTGGGAAAGAAAGGGCTTCGGCGGACACCTGCGAACCTACGACCGGTCGACGGTGGGAGATAGATCTCACGCGGCAAACTATCCGGATACAAGACCGACCTGACCGAATGGGCAGGTCGACGTCCCGTCCGGTTCGCGCGGACCCATTCGATTTCCGGTTATCGGATCATATGAGCCGATGATGGCTGCCGCAAGTCCTCTTTTCCGTTCGTCATTTCTCGCTGTCGGGAGGGAGGGGACGCACCACTGGCCGCCTTTCCTGCAGTTCGGCAGGAAAGGCGGCTCGTGGGAACCGATCCGGGTGCTGGTGGGCTCAGGCGTCGACCGGCGCGCCCAGAGTGCGGGTGAAACCGTCGGGGATGACCAGGTCCGACGGCGAGAGGTCTTGCACGGACGAGTGTCCGAGGCCGAGGACGGCGGAATCGATGCCACTGCGCAGGATGTCGAGGACGTTCTCGACCCCGGCCTGGCCGTTGGCCCCCAGCCCCCACAGGTAGGCCCGGCCGATCATGACGGCTCGGGCGCCGAGTGCGACGGCCTTGACCACGTCACTGCCGCGGCGGATCCCGCCGTCGAGCACGACCTCGACCCGGTCGCCGACGGCGTCGACGATGGCCGGCAGTGCCCGGATCGACGCCGGGGTGCTGTCGAGGTTGTTGCCGCCGTGGTTGGACACCGAGATCGCACTGACCCCGGCCGAGACCGCGGCCCGGGCGTCGTCGACCCGGCAGATGCCCTTGAGCATCAGCGGCCCGCCCCAGAGATCGACGAGCCACGCGACGTCGTCCCAGGTGGGAGGCGGTGTCTGCATCCATTCGTAATAGACGCCGAAGAACGTCGGGGCCGGTTGACCCGGATCGGCCAGGTTCGGCACGGTGAGATCCGGGATCTTCATGGTCTTCCCGAAGGACCACAGCCAGCGCGGGTGGGTGATCGCCTCCGGGGCGTAGTCCCACATCGCCTTGAGGTCGACCTTCTCGGGGATCTTCGGGCTGCCCCAGTCGCGGCCCATGGAGAACGACCAGTCGAGCGTGAGGATCAGGCCCTTCGCACCGGCGGCCCGGGCCCGCTCGACGCGCTGCTTGATCTGATCGCGCGAACCCGACCAGTAGACCTGGAAGAACGTCTGCGGGTTGGCCGCGATGACCTCCTCGATCGACTTGCTCGCGTACGAGCTCAAGCCCATCGCGGTGCCCCGAGCTGCCGCGGCACGGGCGACAGCCACCTCGCCGTCCGGGTCGACCGCCTGGACGCCGGTGGGAGAGATGATGACCGGCAGCGAGATGTCCTGTCCCATGACCGTTGTCGACAGATCACGCTTGGCCGACAGACCGGCGACGTGCGGCGCGAAGCCGAGTTCACCGAAGGCGGCCTGGTTGTCCTCGATCGTCAGGCCCTTCTCGGAGCCGGCGACCAGGGCCATGTACACGGACTTGGGCAGGCGCTTCTTGGCGCGCCGTTGCGCTTCGGCAACGGTTTCGAACCACTTGTTACCCACAGCGAGGCCTTTCTCGAGGGGATGGGGGCGCCCGCACGGGGACGAACGGGTCGCGAGGATGGGGTCGGCGCCGGACCGGTGGGTGGGTGCGGCGCCACACGCACGGCTGCGTCAGTTCGCCGCTCCGGCCGGCTCCCGCACGGGAGTCAGCCCGGACAGGGGGTTCTCGTCGCAACTGCGTTCGGGTCGGGTCCGCAGCGTGAGCATCACCGGCCCGTTCTTGAGCTGCCGGGAGTGCGAATGATCCTCGGACGGCTTGGGTGAGGCGCCCGGGGTGACCTTGGACAGCGCCATCTCCCCGAAACCCTTGACGCATTCGGGGTCCGGTCCGTCCAGGGGAAGGCCGGTGAAGAACTTGGCGGCCATGCAGCCACCCCGGCAGGCGTCGTAGGCCGAGCACGAGCGGCAGGCGCCCCCGCTCTGCGGTTCCCGCAACTCGCGGAACAGTTCCGATTCCCGCCACACCGTGCGGAAGCCGCCCTCGTCGCGGACGTTGCCGGCCTTGAACTTGTCGTGGATGGCGAAAGGGCAGGCGTACACGTCACCGACCGGGTCGATGAGGCAGACCACCCGGCCCGCGCCGCACAGATTGAGGCCGGGCAGGGCCTCTCCGTAGGCGGCGAGGTGGAAGAAGGAGTCACCGGTCAGCACGTTCTCGCCGTTGCGCACCAGCCAGTCGTAGAGCTCCCGCTGCTGGGCGGCGGTCGGGTGCAGTTCGTCCCAGACGTCGGCGCCGCGGCCGGACGGGCGCAGGCGGGTCAGCCGCAACTGAGCGGAATAACGATCGGCGATGGCCTTGAACGCATCCAGCTGGTCGAGGTTCTGGCGGGTGCAGACGACCGAGATCTTGAAACCGACCATGCCGGCCGCGGCCAGGTTCTCCATGGCCCGGATGGCGGTGTCGAAGGAGCCGCGCCCGCGGACGTAGTCGTTGACCTCGGCGGTCGCGCCGTCGAGGGAGATCTGCACGTCGACGTAATCGCTGGCGGCGAGGCGCCGCGCCACGTCCGGAGTGATCTTGATGCCGTTGGTGGAGAACTTCACGCCGACCTTGTGCGCGGTGGCATAGTCGACCAGCTCCCAGAAGTCCGGTCGCACCGTCGGCTCGCCGCCGCCGATGTTGACGTAGAAGACCTGCATCCGCTCCAGCTCGTCGATGACGGCCTTGCACTCGGCGGTGGACAGCTCGCGGGGGTCACGCCGTCCGGAACTGGACAGACAGTGGGCGCAGGCGAGGTTGCAGGCGTAGGTGAGCTCCCAGGTCAGACAGATGGGGGAGTCCAGGCCGAGGGCGAAGTGGTCGACCAGCGGCAACACTGCTGTGGTCATGAGTGACGCTCCCTGATGGTCTCGGTCGCGGCCAGCGTGGCCAGCGCCCGCTCGAACATGGTCAACCGCTGCGGATCGGTGATCCCGGCCGCCCGGCAGGCGGCGCTCGCCGTGGGGTGATCGGCCAGGGAGCGGACCACCGTCACCAGGTCGCGGTCCTTGAGGAAGGACAGGCGCCGGGTGGTGAAGGAGTACAGCAACGCCCCGAACGGCTCCGGTCTGACCTCGACGGCCGGGTGCAGTTCGTAGGGCAGATCAGGCACGAAGGGCGGGATGGTCGCGTCCTTCGTGGTGGGCGCACCGTTCGTTGCGGCGGTCATCGGCGAACCTCCGGGGCGGGGACAGGCGGATCGGATGCGGAAGTGGGGTTCCCGGAGCGGGCCGGGGACCGGACGGGCGGTCGGTCAGCGGCGCCTTGACGGGCCCCGTTCCCGACCGCCCGACGGACGGTGCGCGGCGCTCTAGTAGACGCCGCACATACCGTCGATGGAGACGTCCTCGACCAACAGGTCGCTGGTCACCAGCGTGACGTCCTGGGTGTCCGCGGAGCCCGAAACCTTCTCGTCGACAATGACTTCCGGCATGACCAACCTCCATGGTCCGATACTGCGGGGGATGACAACGGCTGTGCCCGATGCCACAATCGACGGTATTGACACCCGGTGTCACGGGTCAACTGTCCGAAGGTATAGGTGCTTCGTGGCCAGAAGAACAGGTCCGGACGGGGCGGTCCCCGGTCGGCCGGCGGTGACCAGTCGGGCCGAGCTGGAGCGGATCTGCCTGGAGATGTTTGCCGCGCAGGGTTTCGACGCCACCTCGGTCGACGAGATCGCCGCCGCGGCCGGCATCGGTCGCCGGACGTTCTTCCGCTACTTCGCGTCCAAGAACGACGCGGTCTGGGGCGACTTCGACGGTCGTCTGGAGGCGTTCGCGCGGTGGTTCGACGACTGCCCGGACGCCCTGCCGGTCGTCGAGGCGATCCGGCGCGGGGTGATCGCGTTTAACTCCTTCGACGGGCCGGCCACCGTCTCGGTCCGCGACCGGATGCGGTTGATCCTGGGATCCCCGTCCCTGCAGGCCTACTCGACCCTGAGGTACGAGGCGTGGCGGGAGGTGGTCGCGCGGTTCGCCGCCACCCGGCTGGGTGCTACCCCGCAGGATCTGATCCCCCGTACGCTCGGCCACCTCGCACTGGGGGCCGCTTTGGCGGCCTACGAACAGTGGCTCGTCGACGAGCACACCGATCTCATCGACCTGCTGGACGCGGCCCTGCGGCTGGTGGACCTCCCCGCGGTGCCGGTGGGCGGATCCCGTACGAGAGCTGTTCCGGCCAGGGCGATCTGACCGACGCGTCACGAGACGGGAGCGGATGGGCGATGAGCGAGGGCAGGAGTGGCGGCGCCGGTGTGCTGACCAGGGACCATCGCTGGGATCGGTGGCGTCTCGGCCCCGGGGTGCGGTGGCTGGACGCCACCACTCTGGCCGGCGGCGCCCCGTACCGGGTGGTCACCCTCACCGGCCGCGGGGCCGACCTGGTGCGCGACGTGGTCGGCGGTCGGTCACTACCGGCCGATCAACCCGCGGTCGACCGTCTCCTGCACCGACTGCAGGGGGGCGGGTTGCTGCTCGCCCCGGCCCCGGCGGGGACCGACCACGACGACGTCACGCTGGTCATCCCCGCTCGGTCCGCCGCCGAACCGGTCCGGGAGCTGTTGGCCTGCCTGCCGAATGACCTTCCGGTGATCCTGGTCGACGACGGGTCACCCGTGCCGCTGACCCCGCTGGCCGGTGAACGCCCCGGTCTCACCGTCCTGCGCCACGAGCGGTCACGGGGGCCGGCCGCGGCCCGCAACGCCGGGGCCGCCGCCGCCCGGACCCCCTGGATCGCGTTCCTGGACGCCGACACCATCCCCGACCGCCAGTGGATCGACCGGCTCAAGGCCCGGGTGACGGTCGACGACGGGGCGACGGCGGTCGTGCTGGCCGCCCCGCAGATCGTGCCGCTGGACGGGTCCGGGTCCGGAGGGTGGTTCGAGCAGCGCGTCTGCGCCCTCGACCTGGGCGACACCCCGAGCGAGGTGGGGCCGGGCCGGCCGGTCTCCTACGTCCCGAGCGCCGCGCTGCTCGTGCGGGCCGAATCCTTCGCCGCCGTCGGCGGTTTCGACGAGGACATGCATGTCGGCGAAGATGTCGACCTGGTCTGGCGGATCGCGCGGCTCGGTGCTGTGCGCTACCACCCGGACGTCCGCGTCGGTCATCGTCCGCGGGGCACCCTCGGCGCCGCGCTCGATCGGCGCCGGTTGTACGGCACCAGCGCGGCCGACCTGGCCGGCCGGCATGCCGGCGCCTTGCGGCACGTGGACGTGTCGGCGTGGTCGCTCGGACCGTGGCTGCTCGCCGTGCTGGTGCACCCGGTGGCCGGCGCGGCCGCGGGCGGCATCACCGCGGCGATCGCCCCCTGGGGGATGCGCGAGCTCACGCCGGCCCATGCCCGCAAGCTGGCCGGGCTGGGGCACGTGCGGGCCGGGGCCGCCCTGGGCCGCTGGTTGCTGCGACCGATGCTGCCGCTGACGCTGGTCGTCGCGGTGCTGCGGCCGCGGATCGGGCGGCGGTTGGCCGCCGCCGCCGTGGCCGGCCTGCTGCACCAGGCCGTGCAGGACGTCCGGACCCGCGCAGCGACCGCCGGGCCGACGCCCTGGACGACCCGGCTCCGGGACGGGGCCGAGTCGATGGCCGCCCACGCCCTGGACGACGCCGCCTACGGGGTGGGGGTCTGGCAGGGGGTGCTGCGTCGGCGGCACCTGGAGCCGGTGCTGCCCCGGGTCCGGGACCTGCCCCGGCTCCGGGTGGGCCGGCGTCGGACGCGTGACACCGGTGCCGACCATGTCTGAGCCCGGCCTCGCCGCGGCGACCTGGCCCGAGGTGGCCGCCGCGCCACGCCGGGTGCTGCTGCTCCCGTTGGGTTCCACCGAGCAGCACGGACCGCATCTGCCGTTGTCCACCGACACCGTGGTGGCCGCCGAGTTGGCCGCCTGGGTGCACCGCCGTCTCCCCGAGGTCGGTCTGGCCCCGGCCATCCCGTACGGCGCCAGCGGGGAACACGCGCACTTCCCCGGCACCCTGTCGATCGGTACCCCGGCGCTCGCCCAGCTGCTGATCGAATTCGTCCGGCACGCCGCCGGCGACTGGCGGCACGTGCTGGTGGTCAACGGGCACGGGGGCAACGCCGACGCCCTGGCCCAGGCCGTCACGCTCACCCGGTACGAGGGGCGGTCGTTGCACGTGTTCCACGCGGCCAGCGGCGGGCCCCGGGCGGACCCGCACGCCGGCCACCGGGAGACCAGCCTGATGCTCCACCTCGCCCCGGACACCGTGCGCCTTCACCGTGCCGCCCCCGGCGCGACGGCCGACCTGGCCGAACTGCTCCCGCGGCTCGCGACCGGCGGGGTCCGGGCCGTCAGCGCGAACGGGGTGCTCGGCGATCCCACCGGTGCGTCGGCGCGGGAGGGGGCGAGCATCTTCGACGGCATGGCCGCCCGGCTGGTCGACCGCGTCCGCACCCTGCTGGCGACGGAGTGACCTCCCCGATCGGGTAGGTCCGAACCTGTCCCTTGGGCGGTTCGCCCGAAAGGCCGGTGTCCGTAGCGTGGGTGCCGTACCCGAGCGCCGCCGGTCGGGAGTCGGCGGCGTCGGGGCGCGTTCTCTGGACGTCGACGATGGGAGTCACCGATGGACCGCTACGTCATCGAGCGCACGCTGCCCGGGGCGGGCGCGTTGACCGACGAGCAGATCGGGGCCGTCGCCACCCGGTCCAACGAGGTGCTGGCCGAGTTGGGCGACGGCGTCAGCTGGGTCGAGTCCTACGTCACGGACGACAAGCTGTACTGCGTCTACGACGCGCAGGATCCAGAACTCATCCGGGAGCATGCCGCCCGGGGCGGATTTCCGTGCGACGCCATCGCACCGGTCCGGCGTACCATTTCCCCCGCCGACGGGTCGTGACCGTCCGGGTCGACGACGACCGGCGGGGAGCGTGCCAGCACCCGCGAGCGACGGAGAGAAGGGCACCGTGATCGGACACGACGAGCTGGTCCGATCCCACGGGTCCGATACCGGTGGGCGAGACCACGCCCACGGGCCCGCGCCGGTGGTCAAGTTCCACGCCCCCGAGGTCGTCTTCGGGCTCGGTGCGCTGGCCGAAGCCGGGTTCGCCGCCGGGCGCCTGGGCGCGCGCCGACCGTTCGTGGTGACCGACGACGGCGTCCAGGAGGCCGGGTGGGTGCAGGAACTGCTCCGTCACCTCCGCGACGTCGGACTCGACCCGGTGGTCTGGAGCGGGATCACCCCGAACCCCAAGGACTCGGAGATCGCGGCCGGCTACCAGCGCTACCTGGAGTCCGGCTGCGACGTGCTTATCGGCATCGGTGGCGGGTCGAGCATGGACGCGGCCAAGGGCATCGCCATCCTGTCCGGCAACGGGGGGTCGATCCTGGACTACGCGGGGGTGGACCGGGTCACCCGCGCCATCCCGCCGTTGTTGATGATCCCCACGACATCCGGTACCGGAGCTGACGTCTCGCAGTTCTGCATCGTCTCGGACACCACCGACGCGGTGAAGGTGACCATCATGGGCCGCGCGCTGGTGCCGGACATCTCCATCACCGACCCGCGCCTGCTGACGACCATGCCGGAGTGGCTCGCCGCGGCTACCGGTCTCGACGCCCTCACCCACGGCATCGAGTCGTTCGTGTCGCTGGCCCACAATCCGCTCGCCGACGGGCACGCGCTGTCCGCGGTCCGGCTGGTGAGCCACTACCTGCCGGCCACCATCCAGCGCCCGCAGGATCTGGACGCCCGGACCCAGATGGCGCAGGCCAGCCTGGAGGCCGGCCTGGCGTTCACCAACGCGATCCTGGGTGCCACTCATGCGATGAGCCACCAGGTCGGTGGTCTGCTCGACCTGCCGCACGGCGTCATCAACGGCATCCTGCTGCCGCACGTCATCCGGTACAACGCCCGGGCCATCCCCGAGCGCTTCCGGGCTCTCGCCGCCGCGGTGGGGCTGCCGGTGGCCGGTGCGCCGGCCGACGAGGTGGCCGAACAGCTCTCGGCCTACGTCCGGCGACTGGGCGACGAGGTCGGCGTGCCCAGCGGTCTGCGGGCGATCGGCGTCCGGGACGACGACATCGCCCGACTCGCCCGGTCGACCATGCAGGACGCCTGCCTGACCACCAACCCGCGGAGCGCGGACGCCGTCGACATCGAGGGCCTGTTCCGTGCCGCGCTCTGACGGTCGGCGTCGATGACGGCAGGACAGCCGAGCCCCGAACGACCGGATCTGGCCCTATTGACCGGGATCCGCTCCGGAAAACGTTCCTACTACCGGGAGTTCGTCCGCTCCGACGAGCGGATGCAGCGGACCGTGCGCGCACTGGATTCCATCTCGCGAGCCCTGGTCCGCACCGGGGAGGGGCCCCGCGCCCTGTTGGAGGAGGTCGCCCGGGCCGCCGGCAATCACCTCTCCGCTCCCTGGGTGGTGCTGGCGTTGTGCGACGGCGCCCTGCTGCGGGCCCGCCCGCGGGTCGTCGGTGTCGACCGGAGGGGGCAGGCCCTGGAACGCCCGGACGGTCTGCCGGTGGTCGCCGACGAAGTGGCCCGCATCCGGTCCGGTTCGGTCCCGCCCGCCGGGCCGGATGATGCCCTGGTGCGGATTCCGATGACGCTCGAGGGCCAGTTGGTCGGTGGGCTGGTCGCCGTCCACGACCTGCCGGCCGCGCCGGAACCCGGCGACATCTCCGTCCTGCGGGTGCTGGCCAACCAGGCGGCCGTCGCCCTGCACACCTCCGAGCAGTACCAGGCCGGCCTCGCGCTGCACCAGCGGGCCCAGCGGCTCTACGACGAGGCCACCGAGCAGAACCGCAATCTCACCGAACGGACCCGGGAGCTGCGGGCCACCGAACAGCGGCTCCTGGCCGCCCGGCAACGCGAGCTGCTGGACGCCGAACGGCACCGCATCGCCCGGGAACTGCACGACAGCGTCAGCCAGTACGTGCTCAGCGCCGGCATGGCGGTGGAGATGGCCCGCGGCGACGCCGCCGGTCTCGGTCCGTCCGCACGTGCCCTCGGGGCGCAGCTCGACCGGGCCAAGGATCTGACCCAGCAGGCGATCCAACAGTTGCGGGAGGCCATCTACGCCCTGCACCACGCCGCCAGCGGGGAGGACCCGGCGTCGCTGCCGGAGCTGCTGTCCGAGCTGGCCGGCCAGTACCGCCCCCGGTTGCCCGTGCAGGTCCGGGTGGAGGGCGGGCCGCAGGCGTCACTCGGGCCCCGGCCGGATCACGAACTGGTGCGGATCGCGGGGGAGGCGCTGTTCAACGTGGCCAACCACTCGGGCGCCACTCGGGCGGTGATCCGGTTGCGCTACCGGCCGGACCAGCTGCTGCTGGCCGTGGCCGACGACGGCAACGGTGACCCGGTGACCCTCAGCCGACTGCTGCGCATCGAGCGCAACGCGGTCACCGACGGCCGGCACCGCGGGCTGGCCAACATGGCGGCCCGGGCCGAGAAGGTCGGCGGCACGATCGCTTTCCGTCGGGCCCGGATCGGCGGCGTGCGGATCGAGGTCCGCATCCCGCTGCCGGTCCGGATGGAACCGGCCTATCCGCCCCTGGACCCCAAGACCGTCGAGGAGACGTCATGACCGATACCGTCGCGACCGGCACGGACTCGATCGACATCGTCCTCATCGACGACCATGCGATCGTCCGGCACGGGCTGCGGTCGATCCTGGAGCGGGAGCCGGACTTCCGGGTGGTCGGCGAGGCCTCGTCCATCGAGTCGGCCCGGGCGGTGGTGAACGAGGTCCGGCCGGCCATCGTGGTCCTGGACCTGAAGCTGTCGACCGGTTCGGACACCGAGGGCCTGGATCTGTGCGCGACCCTCGTCGCCGACCATCCTGGACTCGGGGTGCTCGTGCTGACCACGTTCATCGACGACCACCTGGTGATGGCGGCCATCCAGAACGGCGCCCGGGGTTACGTCGTCAAGGATGTGGACACCTCGGCGCTGATCCGGGCCATCCGCGACATCAGCCGTGGCGGCAGCGCTTTCGACGCCCGGAGTGCGGCCGCCATGGTCCGGGGCATCCATGCGGCCCCGGTCGAGACCGAGAGCAAACTGACCGCCCGGGAGCAGGAGGTCCTCGAGCTGATGGCCCGCGGGATGTCGAACGTCGAGATCGGCCGCAAGCTCTTCATCTCCGACACGACCGTGAAGTTCCACGTCGGCAACATCCTGCGCAAGCTCGGGGTCTCCCGACGCTCCGAGGCCGTGCACCTGGCCGGGAAGATGGGGTTGATCTGACCTGCCGGTCCCCGGTGCTACGTCCGGTCGAACACCAGCCAGCCGCCGAGATGTTCATGCACTGACCAGTTCCAGCCGGTGGTGGCCTGCCCCCAGGACCGCAGATCGCTCTCGTCGAGCGTCCACAGGTGCCCGAAGGCGGGGGTCGGTTCGTCCTCGTACGGCACGGCGATGACGACCCGGCGGGTCGCCACCCGGAGGGCCTCGTCGATCGCCCGGCGGCAGTGCTCCGGTTCCAGGTGCTCGAGCAGGTGGACCAGGAGGACCACGTCGACACTGTCGTCCGGACGTGGGATCCGGGCGGCGTCGGCGACGAGCGTCTGCAACGGCACGTCCAGTCGATCGGCCACGGCTCGCAGCAGGGACACGGTCCCGGCGGACAGGTCCGAGGCGATGACCGTGCGGCCGGTCTCGCGGGCCAGACGCAAGGACAGGAAACCGAAGCAGCACCCCAGCTCCAGCACGGTCGCATCGGGCGGGACCAGCGCGTCGGCGTGCCGATGGATGGCGGCGAAATCGGCCAGGGCGTTGCGGCCGACCTCGCCGGCCCGCGGGTCACGGACCCCGTCGTACCGCCGAAGGCTGTTGCGGTAGAACAGCATCCAGGCCTCGATGGCCGTGGGGGCCGAGGTCAGCACGATGCCGGTGAAGATGCGTTCGAACATCTCGCTGCCGGTCACCCACCCGGGCCCGAAGAGTTCGTCGTTGATGACGCTCGTCAGGCCGTCGTCGACCTCCGCGGGGGACACCCAGTGGCGCACCACCAACTGCCGCTGATGTCGCCAGACCTCGAAGTGCGGTGTCCGCACGAGCCGGGTGTCGACGGGCGACACCGGGCTGTCGCGCGCCATGACGACGACCAGGCCGTCGTCGTACCGGTGGTCGACCAGCGCCCGGAACGGATCGATGGGAGTCAGTCGGGGGATCCGGTCGTCCTCCACCCGGAACCGGGCCCGCGTCACGGTGGACGAGTCAGCAGTCACGACCATCGTTTCGCACTCCCACCCGGACCGGCGCTGTGAGCGGTCGACGACACCGTGTCGTCCCCTGCTCAGCCAACACCGGGACGGCGGCCGGGGACAGGCGGGTTCGGACAACCGTCGCGGCGTCCGGGTCGCCCTGCCGGGCCGGGCAGGGCGGCACCTGTCCCGGTGGACGGGGCGGCCGCCCGAGCTTGCGAGGGCGCCAGAAGGCACAGGTGAGCCTGTCTCGCCGCTTTTGCGAGACAGGCTCTCTAGTCGAGCAGCCAGACCTCGACCTCGTCGCCGGGCTGCAGACTCGTGGCGTCCTCGTCGACGACGATCATGCTGTCCGCGCCGGCCAGCCAGGACAGCAGGTGGGAACCGGGACCACCCCAGGCGGAGACCGTTCCGGCCTCGGTGTCCAGATGCCCGCGGCGGAACTGCCGCTTACCGGCCGGTGAGCTGATCGCGTCGGCCAGCGGCACCCGCAGTACCGGCCGCATGACGTCGGGGTGGCCCATCGCGGCCCGGACGAGCGGTCGCAGGAAGACCTCGAACGACACGTAGGAACTGACCGGGTTGCCGGGCAGGGTGACGAGGGGAACGCCGGCGAAACGCCCTGCGCCCTGGGGCATCCCGGGCTGCATGGCCACCTTGACGAAGTCGACGGCCGGAGCGCCGTCCGCCCCGCCCGGGCCGGTCAGCGCATCCTTGACCACCTCGTAGGCGCCGGCCGACACCCCGCCGGAGGTCAGCAGCAGATCGGCGCCGGTGGCGGCCTGCTCCAGGGCCGCCAGCAGGGCGGGGACGTCGTCGGCGACGAAGTGTTCGATGCGGACCTGGGCCCCGACGGCCCGCAGGGCCGCGGCGAGCATCGGGGAGTTCGACTCGTAGATCTGACCGGGCTCCAGAGCGCTCCCGGGGGGCATCAGCTCGGAGCCGGTGGACAGCACGGTGACCCGCAGGGGGCGCCGGACGTCGACGGTGGCCAGGCCCAGCGCGGCGGCCAGCCCGATCTGGGTCGGGCCCATCACGGTACCGGCGGCGAGGGCGACGGTGCCGGCGGTCAGGTCCTCGCCGCGGCGGCGCACGTGCACACCCGGGGCGGGGGCCCCGTCGATGCGGACGCGGTCGACGCCCCCGTCGGTGCGTTCCACCGGGACGATGACCTCGCCGCCCGGCGGCAGCGGGGCGCCGGTCATGATGCGGGCGAGCGTGCCGGCGGCCAGCGGGCGACCGTCGGAGCGTCCCGCCGGAATGTCGTGGCTCACCGGCAGGGTCAGCGGGAAGGTGCCGTCCGCCGGCAGGTCGGCGGCACGGCCGACGTAGCCGTCCATGGCCGAGTTGTCGAACGGCGGCAGATCGACGGGGGCGATGAGGTCGCGGCCCAGGACGAGCCCGAGGGCCTCGTTGAGCGGAGTCGCGACCACCGGGGTCGGACCGACGAGAGCGGCGAGAGCCGAGGCGTGCTCGGCGACGGTACGCATGGCCTCATTTTGCCCTCACCGGTCGCGCCGACCCACCGGCCCGGTTAAGGTTTGTCCCGACATCAGGACGTATCAGCGTCCGTTCGCACGAGCCTCCGGGATGCCTCATGACCGCCGCAACGACGCCGTCGTCATCGCCCTCCGGGGCCAACCGCATCGCGGGGGCCCCCATCTCCTGGGGTGTGTGCGAGGTGCCCGGGTGGGGCTACCAGCTCACCCCCGAGCGGGTGCTGGCCGAGATGCGTGACGTCGGCCTGGCCGCGACCGAACTCGGCCCGGACGGCTTCCTGCCGGCCGACCCGCAGCAGATGGCCACCGTGCTGGCCGACCACCACCTGACCGCCGTCGGCGGTTTCACCCCCGTGGTCATGTACCGGCCGGACGTCGACCCGATGCCGGAGATCGAGCGCGTGCTCACCGCTTTCGCCGCCGCCGACGCCCACACCCTGGTGCTCTCGGCCGATTCCGGCCAGGTCGGGTACGACAGCCGGCCCGAGCTGGACGAGCAGGGCTGGAAGCTGCTGTTGGGCAACCTCGACCGGATCTCCGCCCGTGCGGCCGAGGTCGGCGTCAAGGCCGTGCTGCACCCGCACGTCGGCACCATGATCGAGAACGGACCCGAGGTCGAGCGCGTGCTGGCCGGCTCGCAGATCTCGCTGTGCCTGGACACCGGGCACCTGCTCATCGGCGGCACCGACCCGGCCGAGCTGACCCGGCAGGCGCCGGAGCGCATCGCGCACACCCACCTCAAGGACGTCGACGACACGCTGGCCGCCCAGGTCCGCGGCGGCCGCCTGACCTATACCGAGGCCGTGGCCAAGGGCATGTACCGCCCGCTCGGCACCGGTGACGTGGACATCGCCAGCATCGTGACGACGCTGCGCGGTCGCGGATACGACGGCTGGTACGTCCTGGAGCAGGACACGATCCTGCACGCCGAGCCGGCCGACGAGGGGCCGGTTCGCGACGTCCGGACCAGCGCCGACTACGTCCGCAGCCTGGTGGGCTGACCCCCCCGGGTCACGGGCTGCAGCCGGTCGGCCACTGGTCAAAAACCGGTCGAAGGGGCAAGATTCGGGACGGATCCGTACACGTTCAACTCGATGCGACGTACGGTCCTTTCCCCCCGGAGGTCAGCGGTCGTGGCCGACGAGACCCGCGCCGATCACGGCGCCCTCATCCGACATCGCACTGTCGCCACCCCGCCCCCGACCGGGGGCGACCACGGAACCCTGGCCCTCGTCGAACCCCAGGGCATGTCCGGCCTGCACCGGTTGGTCGAAGAGTTCGACCTGCGACCCACCGGGCACCTCGAACGCATCGTGCAGACGGCGGTCGCCGAGATCGAGGGAGCCCGGTGGGCGACCATCACCGTCGCCGACGAGTCCGGACTGGTCACCCGGGCCTGGACGGATCGGGTGGCCCGGCTGATCGATCAGGCTCAGCAGGACACCGACGACGGGCCCGTCATCACCATCCCGGCGACCCCCGGGGCGGTCGTGCACTCCTGTGATCTCGTCGCCGACCGTCGCTGGCCACGCTTTGCTCCGCTGGCCCGTCAACTGGGAGCGGGGGCCGCTCTCTGCCACCGGCTGGGCCACCAGACCCGGCCGATGGGGGTCCTCAGCGTCTATGCCGACCGGCCCGCTGCCTTCTCGGTCGACAGCGACCGCATCGCCCGGCTGCTCGGCCTGTACGCCGGTATCGCCCTGGACAGCGAGGCGGTCCACCGCAACTTCCGCTCGACCGCCCGCACCCGGGACGTCATCGGGCAGGCGAAGGGCATTCTGATGGAGCGTCTGCAGCTGTCTCCGGACCGGGCGCTGGCCCTGCTCGTCGACCGGTCGGCCGCCACCCGGAGCAGCCTGCGGGACGTGGCCGAACACCTCATCGCCGCCGGGGAACTGTCCTGAGGCGACCCGGTCGGGAGGTGGGCCCGTGCACCGCGACGTGATCGTGATCGGGGCCTCCGCCGGCGGTGTCGAGGCCCTGAGCACGGTGGTCGGGGGTCTGCCGGCCGACCTGCCCGCCGCCGTTCTGGTGGTGCTGCACACCCCCGCCAATGGGGCCGGCGTGCTGCCGCACATCCTGTCCCGGTCCGGGGCCCTGCCGGCCCGCCACCCGGCCGACCACGAGCCGTTGGGTCGATCGGTCATCTGGGTCGCTGCGCCCGATCACCATCTGGTCGTGCTGGACGGGCACGTCACGTTGACCCGCGGACCCCGCGAGAACGGGCTGCGCCCGGCCGCCGACGTGCTGTTCCGGACGGCGGCGCGGGCCCGGGGGGCCCGGGTGATCGGGGTGGTGCTCTCCGGGGCCCTCGACGACGGGACGGCCGGCCTGACCGCGGTGGTCGGGCGCGGTGGGGTCGCGGTCGTCCAGGACCCGGCCGACGCGCTGTACGAGGGCATGCCGAGCAACGCCCTCGCCGGCGTCCCGGTCGACCACGTCCTCCCGGCGGCCGAGATCCCCGCCCTGCTGCAGCGTCTGTGCCTGGAGGACATCGGCGACCAGGACCCGGTCGTCGCGCGGCGGGTGGACGAGGAGGCGGACGTGGCCCTGATGGACGACGACGCGCGCGCCGAGGTCAGCGGATCAGGTGCTCCGTCGGGCTACTCGTGCCCGGACTGCAGCGGGGTCCTGTGGGAGGTACCCGACGCGACGCTGGTCCGCTACCGCTGCCGGGTCGGCCACGCCTGGTCGGCCGAGGGGCTGCTCGGACAGCAGGCCGAGCAGTTGGACGGGGCCCTCTGGATGGCCCTGCGGGTGCTGGAGGAGAAGGCGGCCCTGGCCGTCACCCTGCGCGACCGGGCCGACGAGCGGGGGAACGCCGTCACCGCCGGGCGTTTCGCCGAGCAGGCGGCGGAGGCGACCGATGCCGCCGGCGTGATCCGGACGTTGATACAGGCCCACCTCGGCGCACCGGAGGGTTCCGCGCCCCACGGGGCCGGACGTGATCGGATCGGGCCATGACCGAGGGTTCGCCACAGGACGAGGGCCGCCGGGCGACGCGCGGCCCGGCCCACCCGGACACGTCGGCCGACGGTGAGGTCGACGAGAGCTTCGAGCGTCTGCTGGATTTCCTGAAGGAGAGCCGGGCGTTCGACTTCACCGGGTACAAGCGGGCCAGCCTGACCCGGCGGGTGCGGCACCAGATGCAACAGGTCGGCGTGCCCACGTTCGACGAGTACCACGACTACCTGCAGGTCCATCCCGACGAATTCACCGCGCTGTTCAACACCATCCTCATCAACGTGACCAGCTTCTTCCGGGACGAGGACGCCTGGGCCCAGCTGATCGGCGACATCGTTCCGGCCCTGCTCGCCGGGTCGGAGGGGCGGCCCATCCGGGTCTGGAGTGCCGGCTGCGCCACCGGGCAGGAGGCGTACAGCCTGGCGATGGTGTTCGCGGAAGCCATGGGCATCAACGACTTCCGGCAGCGCGTGAAGATCTACGCGACCGACGTCGACGAGGAGGCCCTGGCCGTCGCCCGGCAGGCGACCTATCCCGATCGGGAGATGCGGGGCCTGCCGGCGGGATTGCTGGAGAAGTACTTCGAGCCCGTCGGTGGACGTTTCGCCTTCGCCAAGGAACTGCGTCGGAACGTCATCTTCGGCCGCAACGATCTCGTGCAGGACGCGCCCATCTCCCGCATCGACCTGCTGGCCTGCCGCAACGCGCTGATGTACTTCAACGCCGAGACCCAGTCGCGCATCGTGTCCCGGCTCGGGTTCGCCCTCAAGCCGGACGGGGTGCTGTTCCTCGGCAAGGCCGAGATGCTGCTGAACCACACGTCGGTCTTCGAACCCATCGACCTCAAGCGGCGGTTCTTCCGCCGCCTGGTCCGGGCCGATACCGGTCGCGCCGCGGGCGCGCCCACCGGAGCCGGCGGTGGGGAGCGGCGGTCCGACAGCGATACGCAGCTGATCGGTCTGCGGACCGAGGCGTTCCTGGCCAGCCCGGTCGCCCAGCTGGTGATCGACCCGCAGGACCGGCTGGCGCTGGTGAACAACCGGGCCGGGACCCTGCTCGCGCTCGGCGAGCGCGACATCGGCCGCCTGTTCCAGGATCTCGAGGTGTCCTACCGACCGGCGGAACTGCGATCGCAGGTCTCGGCCGCCCGGGACAATCGGACCACCATCTGGCTGCGGGATGTCGAGTGGCATCGCTCGGCCAGCGAGACCCTCATCCTCGACATCCAGGTGGTCCCGTTGACCGACCCCCGGGGACGCCTGCTGGGTACGGCGATCATGCTGAACGACGTCTCCCGTTTCCGCCGGCTCCAGGACGAACTCGAGGCCGCCAACCGGCAGCTGGAGACCGCGTACGAGGAACTGCAGTCGACCAACGAGGAACTCGAGACCACCAACGAGGAGCTGCAGTCGACGGTCGAGGAACTCGAGACCACCAACGAGGAGTTGCAGTCGACCAACGAGGAGCTCGAGACCATGAACGAGGAGCTGCAGTCGATGAACGACGAGCTCCAGTCGACCAACGAGGAGCTGCGCGAACGCACCGGTCAGATCGGCACCCTCAACGACTTCATGGAGTCGGTCCTCGGCAGTCTGCGCGCCGCGGTCATCGTCGTCAGCGCGGAGTTCGTCGTGCAGGTGTGGAACCGGCAGGCCGAGGACCTGTGGGGGTTGCGCGAACACGAGACCGTCGGCCAGCACCTGCTGAACCTCGACAGTGGGCTCCCCACGGAACGTCTCAAGCCCCTGATCCGGGAGGTGCTGGCCGATCCCGCCGCCGTCGCGGAGGTCACGCTCGACGCGATCAACCGGCGGGGACGATCGGTCCGCCTGCACGCGACGGTCACCGCCCTCGTCAACGGCGACGAGCGGTCCTCCGGCGCCCTGATCGTGCTGGAGCACCCGGCGGCGCCCGAGCACGCCGCCGGGTGAGACGAAGCAGACGCCGTCAGCCGGGGCCGGAGCGGGCGAGAGCCTGATCCGCCCGGTGGCGGGCGGCCCGGGCGAACTGCAGTTGGCCGCTGGTCTGCATCAGCTGGGCCGCGACCAGGTGCAGGTGGACCGAACGGCGATTGGCCTCCGCGCTGCGTTGCCGGGCCAGGCCCGCCCAGTGTCGGGCTCGTGTGCTGCTGGTGGACGGCCGGGACGTCCGGCGGGGCGGGGCCGCTTCCGCCCGGTAGGCCACGGGGAAGGTCGGGATCTGCCGATCCATGAACAGCTCGTTCAGCGCCTGGGCGATCAGATTGTGTTCCCGGCCGTCGACCGTGACCTCGGCGTGCATCCGACGGTGCAGCTCGTTCCGATCGGCCCGGCCGCCCACCGCCACGTACCGCCACCAGAGTTCGGCGAGATTGCCGCCGGCCAGGGCGAAACCGTCGGCCAGACCGAATCCCGTGGAGTCGTGGGTCATCGTCATTCCCCCCGTCGGCGGATCGACCGAGAGTGTTCCCGTGGGTCCGGTGTGTCAACCCCGCCGACCGGGATGGCTCAACGACGCGCGTGGCCGACCCGTTCGCCGACCTGGTCCGGGGTCAGCGCCGCCCCGCCGCGCCGGGCGATCTCGGCGGCCATCTCGGCGCGTTGCTCCAGCGCGCACACCGCGACCACCGAACCGGGGGGCAGGTCGGCATCGAGCAGGTGGCGCAGCCCGTGCGCCTCGTCGTCCACGGTCGGCACGTCGACCACCCCGACCTCGGCCGCTCCCGCCCGCCAGACCGCCTCCATTTCACCGGGTTCCCGACCCCGTCGGTACCGGTCCTGGCCGGCGATGACCAGGGTCGCCGTCCGCCGGGCCGCCAACTCGCCCATCGCGTGGATGGCGTCGTCCGTGCGGTCGCCGGCGGTCCCCAGCACCACCCCGAGGACCCCGTCCGGCAGCCGGAACGACTCGGCCACGTCGAGCAGCGACGTCAGGGACGCCTCGTTGTGGGCCAGGTCGAGAATGACGACCGTGCCGTCGGGGCCGCCGAGGCCGTAGACGTTCAGGCGGCCGGCGTTGTGGTCGGCATCGGCGACGAACGACCGGAGACCGGCGCGGACGTCGGCCAGATCGACCCCGACCGCCAGGGCCGCAGCCGTGGCGGCCAGCGCGTTGGCCACGTTCACCCGCGACGTCCCGGACAGGGTGATGGGCACCTCGAGCACCGGGGCGACCGGCACCGGGTCGAGCCCGCGGGCGAGCACCACGATGGTGCCGTCGACCACGGTGATCGCCCGGCCCCCGGCGTCCAGCGCCTCGTCCAGGTGCGGGCAGTCGGGATCGGGGGAGAAGAACCACGGCCGGGCGCGGGTGACCGCGTGCATCGCCCGGACCAGCGGGTCGTCGGCGTTCAGGACGGCCCACCCGCCCGGGCGGGTGATCCGGACGACGACCGACTTCACCTCGGCCAGCTGCTCCAGGGTGTGCACCCCGAGCAGGCCCAGGTGGTCGGCGCTGATGTTGGTGACCACCGAGACGTCGTTGACCGCGGTGCCGACCCCGCGCAGGAGGATGCCGCCGCGGGCGGTCTCGGTGACCGCCACCTGCACCCGCGGGTCGTCGAGCACCCGCGCCGCGCCGCCGGGTCCCGACCAGTCGCCGGTCTCCACGACCTCGCCGTCGATGACGATGCCGTCCGTCGAGGACCACCCCGGGATGCGTCCACCAGTCCTGATCAGGTGTGCGATCAGCCGGGTGGTCGTCGTCTTGCCGTTGGTGCCGGTGACCGCGATCACCGGGATCTCGGGTCGTCGGGGCCGCACCGATTCGCCCGGCTCGGCTCCCCGGACGGCGGCGGTGGCGTCGGCGACCGCGGTGGCGGCCGGGACCCCGTCGCGGGTGATGGCCGTCCACGCCCGCCCGACGGCCGTCCCGAACGTCTCGGCCAGCTGACGGTGCCGGAACGGGAACGCGACCACGACGGTCTCGTCGTCACCGATCCGGGCCACCGCGGCCAGCCGGCCGGTCAGCCCGACCGCCGCCCGCCGCACCAGGGCCGCGGCCAGATCCGCCGCCGCCCGGTGCCGGGCCGGCGAATCGGGGAGACCGACCCCGACCCGCCGCACCCGCAGCGGCTGTTGCCAGGCCAGCACCTCGGCGGCGTCGGCCCGCAGCACGCCGGTGGCGTCGAGTGTCACCGCCACCGCCGGTCGGGTGAAGTACAGATTGGGTCCGGTGAGCACACGGAGGGCCCGGGGTCCGTCCGGGGCCCGGTCCGGCGCGGGGGTGGGCGCGGCCATGCCCTGACCTAACCAGAGCCCGACATCGTGGCGCCCTCGGGGCGAGGACCCGGTCCGCGCGCCGGTCCGGCCCGCTCCGGATCGCTCGTTAGGGTGACGACCCGTGTCCGATTTCGCCGATCCCGCGCTGCTCGGCCGCTACCGGCTGCGCGACCGCATCGGCCGGGGCGGATCGAGCGTGGTGTACCGCGCGGTCGCGGGTCCGGCCCCGGCCGGTTGCCCGGTGGCGGTGAAGATCGCCGACCCCGAGCGCCGCGGGGACGCCGCCACTGCGGACGCCTTCGAGGTGCAGGTCGGGCTCTCGGCCTGCGTCGACCACCCCAACGTGCTCCCGGTGGTGGACAGCGGGGAGGTCGACGGTCGGCCGTTCCTGGTCATGCCGCTCGTCGAGGGGATCGACCTGTCCCGCCGGCTCGCGGCCGCGGAACTGGCGACGACCGCGGCCCTGCGCGTCGTGGGAGCGGTGGCGGCGGGCCTGGACTCCGTCCACGCCGGCGGCGTCCTGCACCTGGACGTCAAACCGGCCAACGTGCTGCTCGGCCGGTTGTGTCGTGCCCCGGGGGTGAGCCGGCCGGTCGACGTCACCGATGCGGTGGTGCTCACCGACTTCGGCTGCGGCGCCCGCGTGCAGGAGGCACCGGCCCCGCCGGACCAGTTCGTCGGGTCGCCCCGGTACGCCGCACCGGAGCGGCTGCTCGGGGCGAGGGTCGGGCCGGCTGCCGATGTCTACTCCCTGACCTGCCTGCTCTACGCGTGCCTGGCCGGTCGCCCGCCGTACGTGGGGGACGTTCCCAGCGTGGTCACCGGACACCTGGGTGGCGTGGCCCCGTCGCTCGCCGCGCTGACCGGTCTGCCGACCGCCCTGGACGAGGTCATCGCGGTCGGGCTGTCCGTCGATCCCGCCGACCGGTTCGCGCGGTGCGCCGATCTCGTCGGGGCGGCCGGGGCGGCGCTGGCCGCCTGATCCCATCCGGGAAGGTGATCGGCTTTCTTGCACTCGACCCGGTCGAGTGCCAGACTCGGGGTTGGCACTCGGGTACCCTGAGTGCCAGGTCGGTGCGGTGAGAAGCCGCTCGGTCGGGCCACCTGACGGTCCGGCCGCAGCTTCGTCCGTCGCGGGCATCGCCGCCGGCAGCACATACGCCACAAGCTCGGAGGATGCACACCTCATGGCCAAGCTGATCGCTTTCGACGAGGAAGCGCGTCGCGGCCTCGAGCGGGGGATGAACACCCTCGCCGACGCCGTGCGGGTGACGTTGGGGCCGCGCGGCCGCAACGTCGTCCTGGAGAAGAAGTGGGGCGCGCCCACCATCACCAACGATGGTGTGTCGATCGCCAAGGAGATCGAGCTCGACGATCCGTACGAGAAGATCGGTGCCGAGCTCGTCAAGGAAGTTGCCAAGAAGACCGACGACGTCGCCGGTGACGGCACCACGACCGCCACGGTCCTGGCCCAGGCGCTGGTGCGCGAAGGGCTGCGCAACGTCGCCGCCGGTGCCAACCCGATGGCCCTGAAGAAGGGCATCGAGAAGGCTGTCGAGGCCATCAGCCAGCAGCTGCTGTCCGACGCCAAGGAGGTCGAGACCAAGGAGCAGATCGCGGCTACCGCCTCGATCTCCGCCGCTGACCCGGCCATCGGCGAGCTCATCGCCGAGGCCATGGACAAGGTCGGCAAGGAAGGTGTCATCACCGTCGAGGAGAGCAACACCTTCGGCCTCGAGCTCGAGCTCACCGAGGGCATGCGCTTCGACAAGGGCTACATCTCCCTGTACTTCGCCACCGACCAGGAGCGTCAGGAAGCCGTCCTGGAGGACCCCTACATCCTCCTGTACGGCTCGAAGATCTCCACGGTCAAGGACCTGCTGCCGCTGCTGGAGAAGATCATCCAGTCCGGCAAGTCGCTCCTGATCATCGCCGAGGACGTCGACGGCGAAGCGCTGGCCACCCTGGTGGTCAACAAGATCCGCGGCACCTTCAAGTCCGTCGCCGTCAAGGCCCCGGGCTTCGGCGACCGTCGCAAGGCCATGCTGCAGGACATCGCGATCCTGACCGGTGGCCAGGTCATCACCGAGGACGTCGGCCTCAAGCTCGAGAACACCGACATCTCCCTGCTGGGCACCGCCCGCAAGGTCGTCGTGACCAAGGACGAGACCACCATCGTCGACGGTGCCGGTGACGCCGAGCAGATCGCCGGCCGCGTGGCCCAGATCCGCTCCGAGATCGACAAGAGCGACTCCGACTACGACCGCGAGAAGCTGCAGGAGCGCCTGGCCAAGCTGGCCGGCGGTGTTGCGGTCATCAAGGCGGGCGCGGCCACCGAGGTCGAGCTCAAGGAGCGCAAGCACCGCATCGAGGACGCCGTTCGCAACGCGAAGGCGGCCGTCGAGGAGGGCATCGTCGCGGGCGGTGGCGTCGGGCTGCTGCAGGCCGGCACCAAGGCTCTCGCCGATCTGTCGCTGACCGGCGACGAGGCCACCGGGGCGAACATCGTCAAGGTCGCCATCGAGGCTCCGCTCAAGCAGATCGCGATCAACGCCGGTCTCGAAGGCGGCGTCGTGGCGGAGAAGGTCAAGAACCTGCCCTCGGGCGAGGGTCTGGACGCCGCCACCGGCGAGTACAAGGACCTGCTCAAGGCCGGCATCATCGACCCGGCCAAGGTCACCCGCTCCGCCCTGCAGAACGCTGCGTCCATCGCCGCGCTGTTCCTGACCACCGAAGCCGTGGTCGCGGACAAGCCGGAGAAGGCCGCTGCCCCGGCCGGGGGCGGCATGCCCGGTGGGGACATGGACTTCTGAGTCCTGCTCCTGCTTGATCTGTTCCATCCGAAGGGCGGTCCCGCAAGGGGCCGCCCTTCGGCGTTCGTCGTGTTCCTGGGTCGAGTGGTGCTGAACGGTCGCAACCACCTGATCCGGATACCCGGTGATGTCCTGCCAGGTGAAGCGCAGGACGGTCCAACCGGCTTCGACGAAGAGGTTCTGTCGGTGCCGATCGTCCTGAAACCGCTCGTGATCGGTGTGCCAGGCGAACCCGTCGACTTCGACGATGAGCGGGACGTCGTCGAACAGGACGTCGGCCACCCTGGTCTCGTTTCTCCCACCGGCCGTCAGGGTGACCGACGCGTTGCCTCGCCAGCCCACGATTCCCGACCGACGGAGACGGCGGTGCGGAAGCCTTTCCGCCTTCGAGATCCCGCCGTCGGCTGCTGCCCGAAGAATCTGCCCGGCCCTTCCCGATCCCGGTCGTCGGCCCATGGCCAGAGCAGCCTCCTGCACCATCGCGACATCGACGCGGTGCCGGCGGACCGCTTCGTCCAGAAGTTCCGCCCCGCACGCAGCGATCGATTGCACGAGGGCGTACTCGGTGCGGACGGTCCAGATGCCGTCCCACCGGATGCACCACTCCTCGGCGAGCTGGAGCCGGCGAGCGACGACAGGTGGGAGTCCGTGCGGGACGGTGGGTGGATTTCGCAAACATCTCGGGGCGCCACTTCGATGCGGGCCGGGGTCACGCTCGTCCGCCTCTGCCACTGCAAAGCGGTCACGCCCAGCAGGACCGCATCGGCCCCGGCCCAGAGCGCCGCCGCCCGTGTCCAGCGGCGACCGGTGAGCTCGGCTGCCGCCGTGAGGTAGACCCTCGGCAGAACGGATGACCACCGGCCGTGCCTCAGGCAACTGTCGAGCTGGGTCCTCGTCATTCCGCCGTCGAGCACTTGAGCCCGCGTGACGAGCCCATCCTGGCGTCGTGCGAGAGAGATGACGGGTGGGGGAACGGGACGGCTGGCCGGCGGCATGGGCTGAGCGTCACGTGGGCGAACAGCACATTCCAGCCCGTGACCTGGAATGTGAATGACGGTCCGGAATGGGGATGACAGCTGCAGGTGCAGGTGCGCCACCGGCGGAAGTCGAACCGCGTCTAGCGTGGGGGCATGCAGACCCGCACCCTCGGACCTTTCACCGTCTCCGCGATCGGGCTCGGCGGTATGCCGATGTCGATGAACAACGACAACAAGCTGCCCGACGAGCAGGACGCGTTCGCCACCATCCACGCCGCGCTGGACGCCGGCGTCACGTTCATCGACACCGCCGATATCTACGCCCCGTCGTGGGACACCATGGGGCACAACGAGGTGCTCATCGGCAAGGCCCTGAAGGCCTACGGCGGCAGCCTGGACGGCGTGGTCGTCGGCACGAAGGGCGGTATCACCCGTGGCGAGGGGGAGACGTGGGGGCGGGACGGTTCGCTGGCCTACCTCCGGCAGGCGGTGGAGAAGTCGCTCCGCAACCTCGGGGTGGAGCAGATCGACCTGTACCAGTGGCACCGTCCGGACCGCTGGAAGGTCTACGGCGAGGTCATCGGCCACTTCAAGACCCTCCAGGACGAGGGCAAGATCCGGGCCATCGGCATCTCGAACGCCAACGTCGAGGAGATCGAGGTCGCGGTCGAGGTGCTCGGCGAGGGTGGCCTCGCCAGCGTGCAGAACGAGTTCTCCCCGCGGTTCCGCAGCAGCCAGGACGAGCTGGACTTCTGCGGCGAGCACGGCATCGCGTTCCTGCCCTGGAGCCCACTCGGTGGCACCGGCGGTGGCGGACGTGAGGTGGGGCAACGGTTCCCGGCGTTCGCCGAGATCGCGCAGGCCCACGGCGTCAGCCCACAGCAGGTCGTGCTGGCCTGGGAGCTGTCGTTGGGTGGGCACGTCATCCCGATTCCCGGGGCCCGCCGCCCGGCGTCCATCGTCGACTCCGCGCAGGCCACCCACCTGCAGCTGAGCGAGGAGGAGCTGGCCCGCTGCTCGGCCTCCTGACCCCTATCGGATCGGTAACCGCGGCGTTACCATTTGCGGCGTGGACGTGTTCACGGCAATGGCCGATCCGGTGCGGCGGGCCGTGTTGTTCCTTCTGCGCTCCGGCCCGAAGCGGGTCGTCGACCTCACCGCGGAGTTGACGGACGACGTGGCGGCCGCGGGCGGCATCAGCCGACCCGCGGTCAGTCGTCATCTGCGGGTGCTGGGCCAGGCCGGTCTGGTGACCGCCGAGGACCGCGGTCGGGAGCGGCACTACCGGCTCACTCCCGACGGGCTGCTGCCAGTCCGGGCATTCATTGCCGCCCTGACTGCGGATCCACCCATCGCGGCCCACCTGCTCGACGGCCTCGAACTGGAGGTGCGTCGCACGGTCCGCGAGCACCGGGCCGGCGTCCACACCACCGCGCACGCCCAGGAGGACACCGCATGAGAATCACCGGACGCCGCGAGAACCGGGACGGACAGGAGGTTCTCGTGCTGACGCGGAAGTTCCGCGCCGGCATCGAGGACGTGTGGGCCGCCGTCAGCGACCCCGATCGCATGCGGCGCTGGATCGGCACGTGGAGCGGGGACCCTGCGGCCGGGTCGATCGCGTTCCGGATGACGGCCGAGGGCGACGACGTTCCGGAGGAGGTCTACGACATCGAGAGCTGCGAGCCGCCAGGGCGTTTCGCTGTTCGGAGTCGAGCGGCCGCCCCGTTCAGCGAGGACGGCTCGGGTGAACGCGTGCACTGGGCGTTGCGGGTCGACCTCGTCGAGAAGGACGGCGTCACCACCCTCACGTTCGTGCAGGCGCTGGCCGACGGGCCGCTGGGCCCGGACATGGTCGCCAGCGTCGGACCGGGCTGGGAGTACTACCTGGACCGGTTGGTCGCGGCGATGGACGGCACCGATGTCGACGCGGTGGCCTGGAGCGACTACGAGTCCGGCTCCGCCGCCTACCGGGCGCTGTTCACTGACTGACGGAAGGACCGCAGCCGCAGGAGGTCCGATGATGGAAGGCGACCGGTAGCCGGTCCCGCACGATCTCGGCGTCCGGCTCGGCGATGCGGCGCAGCAGCAGTTCGACAGCCCGGGTGGCCATCCCGGTCAGGTCCTGCTCCATCGCCGTCAGGCTCGGGGTGGCGATGTCGGCCCATTCGAAGTCGTCGTAGCAGACCACGGCGACGTCCTCCGGAACCTGCAGGCCGAGATCCTTGAGCCCGCTCAGGGTCCCGATCGTCATGACGTTGTTGGTGCTCACCACCGCCGTCGGTCGATCCGGCCGGGAGAACAACTGGACGATGCCCTCGCGGGTCGTCGCCACCTCCGACTCACCCCGCACGACGAGGGCGGGGTCGGCGTCGAGACCGAGCCGGGTGACCGCCTGCCGGTACCCGGCGAGCCGGTCCCCGGTGGTGGACAGCTCGGGATGACCGGCCACCACGGCGATCCGGCGATGGCCGCGGTCGGCTAGGTGGGTGGTGAGAGTAGCGACAGCGCTGACGCTCTCGGACGCCACCTGGTCACAGTCCGCGTCGGCGAAGCGGTCGAGCAGGACCATGGGCAGACGCGGGGGAGGGCGGAGGGTGGTGAGGGCCGGGGCCAGGATGACGCCGTCCGCCCGCAGGTCCAGCAGATGCTCCACGACCCGGTGCTCCATACCGGGGTCATCGCGGGTGTTGTGCAGCACGACGGAGTAGCCGTGTTCGGCGAGCAGGCGCTCCATGACGTCGACCAGCACGGGGAAGGTCGAGTTGCCGGTGATGGGCACGCAGATCCCGGCGATCATCGTGCGCGCGGTGGCCAGGGCGCGCGCCACCGTGTTGCGGCGGTAGCCGAGCTCGTCGATGGCCGACCGGACCTGCTGCTCGGTCTGGCCGTTGACCGCGCGGGTGCCGTTGAGCACGTGCGACACCGTCGTCACCGAGACGCCCGCGGCGCGCGCGACGTCGGCCATCGACGGTGGTCTGCTCATGGTCACGAAATGGTCATACGTGGCCGCAAGCGGTTGCGCAAGCGCTTGCGTCCTCCTAACGTGTCGCCCACGGGTCGTGACCCGGATCACCGCTTTGGCCGAAGGAGTCCACATGCGTTCGTCTGTCCCCGTCTCTTCCTCCCGCTGGAGCCGCCCTCTGCTGGCCGGCTCGCTGGGTCTGGCGCTGCTGGGTGCAGCCGCCTGCGGCGGCGGGAGCGGTACCGCCGCCTCCTCCGCCACGAGCGCGGCCGGCGCCGCCACCAGCGCCGCCGCGTCCGCCGTCTCGTCGGCCACCTCCGCGGCCGGCGGATCGTCCTCGTCGGCGGCGTCCTCGTCGACGGCCGGCGGCAGCTCCGCGGCGGTCGACCCGACCCGCGGGCAGGGCGTCAAGATCGGCATCGTCACCAAGACCGACTCCAACCCGTTCTTCGTCAAGCTCCGCGAGGGAGCGAAGGCCCGCGCCGAGGCGCAGGGCGCCGAGGTCATCGCGCTGGCCGGCAAGTTCGACGGTGACAACGAGGGCCAGGTCGCCGCCATCGAGAACCTGGTCAGCCAGGGCGTGCAGGGCATCCTCGTCACCCCCAACTCCTCGTCGGGTCTGCTGAACGCGATCTCCCAGGCCCGTGACGCGGGCATCGTCGTCATCGCCCTGGACACCGCGACCGATCCGGCCGACGCGGTCGACGCGACGTTCGCGACCGACAACACCAAGGCCGGCGAGCTGCAGGGCGAGTGGGTCAAGGCGACCCTGGGCAGCACCGCTCCCAAGGTCCTGATGCTGGACGGCACCCCGGGCGGCACCGTCGACACCTTCCGCCACAACGGCTTCCTCACCGGCATGGGTCTGACCGACGACAGCCCGGAGATCCTGGGCAAGGAGAACACCAACGGCGACCAGACCAAGGCGCAGACCGCGATGGAGAACCTGCTCCAGCGCGCGCCCGAGGCCAACGCGCTGTACACGATCAACGAGCCGGCCGCGGCCGGTGGCTACGAGGCCATCAAGGCCGCCGGTCTGGAGAGCCAGATCACCATCGGGTCGATCGACGGCAGCTGCACAGGCGTCAAGAACGTCAAGGACGGCGTGATCGGCGCGACCGTCATGCAGTTCCCGGCCAAGATGGCCGAGGGCGGCGTCGACGCCGTCATCGCCTTCGCCAAGGACGGCACCAAGCCCAGCGGCTTCAACGACACCGGTTCGCAGCTGATCACCGACAAGCCGGCCAGTGGCGTCGACTCCAAGGACACCGCCTGGGGTGCCGAGAACTGCTGGGGCTGATCGTCCCCGACCCGTCGGCGTCGATCGCCGACCGCGCCCGGCCGGGGTGGACACCCACCCCGGCCGGCCGCACCCCGCTGACCCCTCTCGACCACCTCACTGACACCCCCCGTGCAAGGAGGGACCCGTGACCGCACCCGGCCCGTCCCCGACCATGGCGAAAGCGCCACCGCAGCGACGGTTCTCGTTCAGTTCGATCGTCCGTCAGCCGCTGCTGGGGCCGCTCGCGGCGCTGCTGCTGGCCGTCATCGTCTTCAGCCTCATCACGGACTCGTTCTTGCGGCCGCAGAACCTGTCCCTCATCCTCCAGCAGTCGGTCGTCATCGGGATCCTGGCCGTCGGCCAGACCCTGGTCATCCTCACCGGCGGTATCGACCTGTCGATCGGCGCGGTCGCGGTGCTCGGCACCATCGTCATGGCCAAGGTGGCCGGCGCCTCGGGTGCGGTCACCGCCCTGCTGGTGGTGCTGGTGGTGTGTGCGTTCGCCGGCCTGATCAACGGCACACTGGTCACCGCACTGCAACTACCACCGTTCATCGTCACCCTGGGCACCTTCACCATCCTGTATTCGGCCACCCAGCTGCTGGCCGGTTCGGCGACCTATCAGGTCGAGCAGGGGCCGCTGACGTTCCTCGGGAAGACCTTCAAGATCGGCACTTTCACCACCACCTACGGCGTCGTGGTGATGCTGCTGGTCTATGTCGTCGCCTGGTACGCACTGACCCAGACCGCCGGCGGCCGGCACGTCTACGCCGTCGGCGGCAGCCCGGAGTCGGCGCGCCTGTCCGGCATCAAGAGCCCGCGGGTGCTGCTGAGCGTCTACCTGATCACCGGTGTCATCGCCGCGATCGCCGCGTGGGCGGCTCTGGGTCGGATCCCGAACGCGGACCCGAACGCCTACCAGAACGCCAATCTCGAGACGATCACCGCGGTCGTCATCGGCGGCACCAGCCTGTTCGGTGGCCGGGGCAGTGTCATCGGGACCCTGATCGGAACGCTCATCGTCGGGGTCCTGCGCAACGGTCTGACCCAGGCCGGGGTCGACAACCTCTACCAGAACATCGCGACCGGCGTCCTGGTCATCCTCGCGGTGACCCTGGACCAGGTGGCGCGCAGGAGGAACCGATGAACGCGCCGGTCGATCAGCCGCCGGCCGACCGGCCCACGGCCGGTCAGGCGCCGGTGCTCGAGGCCCGCGGCCTGGTCAAGCGGTACGGCAGCGTCACCGCCATCAACGGGGCCGATTTCGAACTCCGGCCGGCCGAGGTGCTGGCCGTCATCGGCGACAACGGCGCCGGAAAATCCAGTCTCATCAAGGTGCTCGCCGGTGCGGTGGTCCCGGATTCCGGCCAGCTGCTGATGAGTGGCGAACCGGTCCATTTCCGCAACACCCGGGACGCCCGGGCCCACGGGATCGAGACCGTCTACCAGGATCTCGCCGTCATCCCCGCCCTGGACATCGCCAGCAACGTCTTTCTCGGCCGCGAGGTCCGGCGCAAGGGCCTCGCCGGCAAGCTCTTCCGGCGCCTGGACATGCCGGAGATGCGTCGGCAGTCCTCGGAGCACCTGGCCGATCTCAAGATCGGGATCAAGTCGGTCAACCAGGCGGTGGAGACACTCTCCGGCGGCCAGCGGCAGGGGGTGGCCGTGGTCCGTTCGGCCGCGTTCGGGCGCCGGGTCATCATCATGGACGAGCCGACGGCCGCCCTGGGGGTCCGGGAGTCCGGCATGGTGGTCGACCTCATCAAGCAGATCCGCGACCGCGGCATCCCCGTGGTGCTGATCAGCCACGACATGCCGCACGTCTTCGAGGTCGCGGACCGGATCCACGTGCACCGGCTGGGCCAGCGCGCCGCAGTGGTCCGGCCCGGTGAACGCAGCATGTCGGACGTCGTCGCGTTGATGACCGGCGCCACCGAGCCGACCGAGCAGGAACGGGCCGGTGGCTCCTGAGCCGGTCCGGGGCACGTTCGTCGGGCTGGCCACTCTCGATGTGGTGCAACGGGTCTCGCGCCCACCCGGGCCGAACGAGAAGGTCACGGCCCTGCGCCAGGACATCGCCGCCGGTGGTCCGGCGGCCAATGCCGCGGTGGTCTTCGCGGCGCTGGGTGGGCGCGCCCGGCTGGTGACCGCACTGGGCCGGTCGTCGGGGGCCGGCCTGGTGCGGTCCGATCTGGAACGCAACGGCGTCGAGATCGTCGATCTGACGCCGCACCGGGACGCCCCGGTGTCGATCTCGTCGATCACCGTGGTCGATGCGACCGGCGAGCGATCCGTGGTGTCCCCCGACGCCGGGACCGAGACGGTCCCGGCGCCGTCGGACCCGATGCCGCTCGTCGGGGACGCCGATGTCGTGCTCATCGACGGGCACCACCCCGCGGTCGCGCTGGCGACCGCGCGGGCGGCGAGGGCTGCGAACCTCCCTGTCGTCGTCGACGCCGGCCGATGGAAGCCGGTGATGGCGGACCTGCTGCCGCTGGCCGACGACGTGGTGTGTTCGGCCGACTTCCGGTGGCCGGGCACCGCGGACCCGTCCACGTCCGCACAGACCATTCGGGTGTCCGCCGGGGCCCGACTGGTCGCCGTCACCCGGGGCCCGTCACCGGTCCTGTGGTGGGAGGGCGAGGACGCCGGTGAGGTGGCGGTGCCGGCCGTGACCGCGGTCGACACACTCGGCGCGGGCGACGCCTTCCACGGGGCCTACGCCTGGTGGCGGACGCAGCCCGGCCGGTCCGCCGCCGACCGCCTGGGCCGGGCCGCCGTGGTGGCCGCCCGGCGCTGCGCGAGCATCGGTCCACGGGCCTGGCTGGCCGACCTGCCTGTCCCGGACGGCGGCGCGGGATGATCACGACGAAGTTGGAACGAGCTGGAACGAGAAGGAGCGACACAGTGAGCGTGCCGGCCGAGACGGTGGTCGTGGACCACACGGTGGCGGAACTGGTGGAACGGGCGCGGGCGCTGGCCATCCCCGGTGACCGCCACATCCTGGGTATCACCGGTGCCCCCGGGGCCGGGAAGTCGACGCTCGCCGCGGCGATCGTCGAGCAGCTGGGCCCGGATCTGGCCGTGCTGGTGCCGATGGACGGCTACCACCTGGCCAATGTCGTGCTGCACGCCCTGGGCCGTCGTGACCGCAAGGGCGCGCACGACACCTTCGACGACGCGGGCTACACGCACCTGCTCGAGCGCCTGCACCGGTCGCGGGTCGCCCCCGGGCAACCCGGCGCCGACGAGATCGTCTACGCGCCCGAGTTCCGGCGGGAGATCGAGGAGCCCATCGGGTCGGCGCTGCCGGTGCGGCCCGATGTCCCGTTGGTCGTCACCGAGGGCAACTACCTGCTCCTGGACCGCGACACCTGGCCGCGGGCCCGTGCCTGTGTCGACGAGGTGTGGTTCCTGGCGCCGGACGAGGACCTGCGGCACGACCGGTTGATCCGGCGCCACGAGGCGTTCGGGAAGTCCCCGCAGGACGCCCGGCAGTGGGCCCTCGGCACGGACCAGCGCAACGCCGACCTGATCGCCGCGGGGGCCGACCGGGCCGATCTGGTGGTCCGTATCCGCTGACGGGATCCGCCATTCAGAACAGGTGCGTGCCGACCGGGGTCTCAAGGTCGAGCAGGAAGCGTTTACGGTGCAGGCCTCCGGCGAAGCCGGTGAGCCCGCCGTCCGCGCCGACCACCCGGTGGCAGGGCACCACGATGCTGATCGGGTTGTGGCCGACGGACTGGCCGACTCGTTGGGCCAGGTTCCGGTTGCCCAGCCGCTCGGCGAGGTCGCCGTACGTCGTGGTGTGACCGAACGGGATGGCGCACAGCAGATCCCAGACCGCCCGGTCGAAGGCGGACCCCACCGGCGCCAGCGTGAGGTCGAACCGGGAGCGACGTCCGTCGAAGTACTCGGCCAGCTGTTCGGTGACGGCCGCCGCCACGTCATCGCCGGTACTGGCCGCGCCGAGTGAGCCGTCGGCCGGCGGGTAGCGATGCTGGGGGAAGTACAGACCGGTGACGGCCGGGCCGTCGGTCAGCAGCAGGAGATCGCCGAGCGGGGTCGCGATGGTGGTGTGGCGTGCGGTCATCCGGTGATCCCTTCGTCAGGACGATCCTGCCGCAGGGGTGGGTCGTCGCGTGACGGGTAGTCGTCCGGGCGGCCCGGTGTGTGAGCCCAGCGGCTGCCGCTACTGCGCGTTGATCGGGATGATGCCGTGGTAGGCGGTGAGGGCGGCGAAGACGATGGTCACGGCGACGACGACCACGGCCGACGCGACGATGACCAGGCGGACCCCGGATCGGTGGCCGGCCCGCGAGTGGGTGGAGGCGGGGGCCAGGCGCAGCAGGACGACCGCCAGGGTCGCGGTGACCGAGAGGTAGAACGAGAACTCCACCCACTCCTGGAACCGTGACACCGGGGCGATGTCGACGACCAGGTGCACGGGCCAGTACAGGGCCATCATCGCGAAGCCGGGCACGGCGTAGCGGGGGACTGTCAGCAGCCGCGCGAACGAGGTGCGCAGGAGCCGCGGGCAGCGGCGCGCGCGTGGCGCCAGCGCCAACAGCACTCCGGCCACGCCGACCAGCGCTGAACCGATCTTGAACAGGTCCTGCAGACGCAGGCCACCGGCGTTGATGTTGTGCACGTTCAGCTCGGCCTGCTGGTTGACGGTCGCCAGCGACTCCGGCGTCACCAGGGCGAAAACCCTTTGCGCCCACGAGATCTCCTCGCCGGCCAGGCCGAGGAAGCAGAGTGCGGCGACGGCGAGCACGGCCGCTGGCAGGTAGTTCCGACGCCGGGCGGCAGCAATGGTCCCGCCCGCGGCCAGCAGCGTGCAGAGCAGCAGCAGAGCGAACTGCCCCCACTCGACCGGGCGGTCCTCCTTCAGCACGAAGTGGTAGGCGTCGCGGGAGACCAGGTACAGGCCGGCGAGCAGGGCCGCGCCGACCAGGGGGATCGAGAAGACCGACCACGCCACGGCAGTCGGAACGCCGTCGGCCGCGGCATCGTCGCGGATGGCCCGGTCGAGCAGGCGGGGCGTGGGTGAGGGGGTGGCGTGGCGGCGCGTGACAGAGGTGGACATTCGGCTCCCGTCGTCCAGACGTGGTCCGAATCGGGGAGAACGGACAGCCGACCTTAACTGACGGTGAACAGGAGGTAGAGCGGTGGAGTTGCATGTGGAACGGTTGGGTGAACCGGGTGGTGGGAGAGCGTGCAGAACGCGAAATTAGCGCGCGGAGGGGACTGGCATTCGGGCGTAACAACGGCGCCGGCCGGGCCGGATGGGGTACCCGAACGCTGCCGACAGCGCGGGTCCTCGTGCCCTCAGCCGGGCCGGTAGGCGTCGATGTCGGGAGCCGCGGCGAGTTCGGTCAGCGGCAGCAGACCGCCGGGTACGTCGGGTTCGGCCTGCGCCAGCGCCGACTCGCGGGTGGCCGGCAGTCCGTTGGCCACGACGGTCGCCAGGTCCAGCGGTCCCAACAGGGCCGACGCCTCGTTGTCGTCCTGCCCGGCGATGACGGCGGAGACCGACGAACGAGTCAGGTCCAGGTCCCCGCAGGCCGGCGCGAGCAGCGACGACCACACCGTGCCGGTGCCGAAACCGGCCAGCAGGCGCGGACCCGGTGGTCCGGAATTGCCTGCTGCCCACGCCGCCGTGACTGCGCCCACCGCGGCGTCGTCGGCGCCGACCGCCGGTGTCGGGCCGGACACCAGGACGTGATCGGTGCGCGCCAGCGCCTCCGGGGACCAGTGGGACGGGTCGTAACCGTCGATGTCGGTGACCACCACGGCGGGGGTGGCCGCCACCACCTGGGAGACGGATGCCGGGTCACCGAAGGCCATGATCGCGGTGAGACCGACGCCTGCGGCCGTCAGCTCGGCGATCGTGCCGGCCTGCAGTTCGACCCCGTTCCGGGCGGCCCACCACTGCAGGCCGGCGAGCGCGTCCGCGTTGACCGCCGTGCCGTCCGCGAGAACCCCCAGACGGGAGCCGCGGGCCAGTCGGCCGGCTTCGGCCAGGTACGCGGCGGCGTTGATGGCCTGGATGTCGGCCGGGGCGCCGGTGACGACCGGCAGTCGCGGGCCGAGTTGCGCCGACGTCCCGGCCGGGGTGAGTGCGGGCAGCTGATCGGAGACCACGGCGGCGTTGATGACCGACGAGCCGTCCCCCGGGGGGAGGACGACGAGCCCGAGGACTGATCGTCCGATCTCCTGGTACGCCTCGTCGACTCCGGCGGGCACACCGTCGGCGCCGTTGACGACGAGTTCGACGGTGCGACCGCAGATCCCGCCGGAGGCGTTGACACCCCTTTGCCACAAACGCATCCCGTCGACCAGCCCCCGGTCGCGGCCGGCGTCGACGAGGACGCCGAGGCGGATCGTGCTGTCGGTGACCCCCGGCCCGGTCAGCAACCCGTCCGGGGTGACGGGGGTGATGACGACCGAGGTGGCGGTGGACGGTGGCGACACCGTCGGATCGACCGGGTCCAGGCCGCTGGTGCAGCCGGCGAGCGCTACGGCCACCAGTACCAGGCTGGCCGCTGACCGTCGGGCGCTGCCCACCCGTCGTCCGCCCGCCCGCACCCGGGTCACGCTACTGCAGCTCGCCGGCGGCTCCGCCGCGCTCAGTCCTCGCCACCGGGAACGGCGGGTCCCAGCAGATCGTCGGCGTCCACGATCCGGTACGCGTACCCCTGCTCGGCCAGGAAGCGCTGCCGGTGGGCGGCGTACTCGGTATCCAGGGTGTCTCGCGAGACCACGGTGTAGAAGTGGGCCTGCCGGCCGTCGGCTTTGGGCCGCAGCAGGCGGCCCAGCCGCTGGGCCTCCTCCTGGCGGGAACCGAACGTGCCCGACACCTGAATGGCCACCGCGGCCTCGGGCAGGTCGATCGAGAAGTTGGCGACCTTGGAGACGACCAGGGTGGTGATCTCGCCGTTGCGGAACTCGTCGAACAGCCGCTCGCGTTCGGCGTTGCGGGTCGACCCCTGGATGACGGGGGCGTCGAGTTCGGCGCCCAGCTCCTCGAGCTGGTCGAGGTAGGCCCCGATGACCAGGGCCTGTTCGCCCGGGTGCCGGTCGAGGATGGTGTGCACGACGGGGATCTTGGTGCGGGCGGTGGCGGCCAGCTTGTACCGCTCCTCCGGCTCGGCCGTCGCGTAGCCGAGACGTTCGGCGTCCGTCAGGGTCACGCGCACCTCGGTGCACTCGGCCGGGGCGATCCAGCCCTGCGACTCGATGTCCTTCCAGGGGGCGTCGAATCGCTTGGGGCCGATGAGCGAGAAGACGTCACCCTCCCGGCCGTCCTCGCGGACCAGCGTGGCGGTCAGGCCGAGCCGGCGGCGGGATTGCAGGTCAGCGGTCATCCGGAACACCGGCGCGGGCAGCAGGTGGACCTCGTCATAGATGACCAGACCCCAGTCGCGGGAGTCGAACAGGTCCAGGTGCCGGTACTGGCCGCCGGACTTGCGCGTCATCACCTGATAGGTCGCGATGGTGACCGGGCGGATCTCCTTGCGCTCGCCGGAGTACTCGCCGATCTCGTCCTCGGTGAGCGATGTGCGGGCGATCAGTTCCCGCTTCCACTGCCGACCCGAGACAGTGTTGGTCACCAGGATCAGGGTGGTCGCCTTCGCCCTGGCCATCGCGGCCGCACCCACGATCGTCTTGCCCGCACCACAGGGGAGGACGACGACGCCGGACCCGCCGGCCCAGAAGCCCTCGACGGCGTCGGCCTGGTAGGAGCGCAGCTCCCAGCCGGCGTGGGTGTCGAGGTCGATCGCGTGGGCCTCGCCGTCGACGTAGCCGGCCTCGTCCTCGGCCGGCCAGCCGACCTTGAGCAACGCCTGCTTGAGGTGACCACGCTGGGACGGGTGCACGATGACCGTGTCGCTGTCGATGCGGGCACCCAGCATCGGGGAGATCTTCTTGTGTCGCAGGATCTCCTCCAGCACCGCCCGATCGCGGGCCGTCAGCACCAGGCCGTGCGCCGGGTTGGCCTGCAGCACCAGCCGTCCGTACCGGCTCATGGTGTCGACGACGTCGACCAGCAGCGCCTGGGGCACCGGGAAGCGCGACCAGCGGACCAGGGCGTCGACCACCTGCTCGGCGTCATGACCGGCGGCGCGGGCGTTCCACAGGGCGAGCGGGGTGATGCGGTAGGTGTGGATGTGCTCCGGGGAACGCTCCAGTTCGGCGAACGGAGCGATGTTCGCCCGGGCCGCGGGGGCATCCGGGTGGGCGATCTCCAGCAGCAGCGTCTTGTCCGACTGGACGATCAGCGGGCCGTCGGTCACGGGCGGGTCCTTCCGGTGGGCAACCTCTCCAGTGTGCCCGGTGTCGGGGTCAGGTGAAGCGGCATCAGGTCCAGTACAGGATTCGCGCGGCCGGCAACCGCTCGGTCAGGGCATCGGTGAACCATCCGCGCAGCTCGTGCAGCACCGGCGTCGGGTAGACGTACTTCACCGAGCCGAACTTGGTGCGCTTCTGCCGGCGGCGGTCCTCGTCCATCTCCAGCCGGGTCTGCGGGTACCAGCCGAGCAGCACGTCCTTGGACTTGGCGGTGAACCGGTGGGTGATCAGTTCGACCGTCAGATCGAGACCGGGAATGCCGTCCAGTTCGCGGGCGGTGGCGTCCAGCAGGTCGCCGTATTCGCTCGGCCAGCCGTCCACCGGCATGATCGGCGCGATCGTCAGGCCCACCGGGTAGCCCGCCCGGGCCAGCCGGCCCAACGCGGTCAACCGTTGATCCACCGATGCGGTGCCGCCCTCGAAGCGGCCGTCGACCGACGCCGCGTTGACCGACAGCCGGATGCGGGTGCGGCCGCCGTGGTCGAGCGTGAGCAGCGGCTCGACCTGGTCGAACTTGGTGGTGGCGCGGAGCTGCACGGGGCCGGACCAGTCATGGCGCCCGAAATGCTCGATGGTCGCCGACAACGATCCGGTGACCGCCTCGATGCCGAGCGGGTCGGTGTAGCAGGACGCCTCGAACGTGGTGCCCTCGTCGTCCCGGTCGGTGCCGGTGGTGACCGCGCCCCGGCCGACGTGCGCGTTTAGCCCGGCCAGGATCTCCTCGAGGTTGGCGTACGCCTGGACGATGGGTGGCCCACTCAGCGACCCGGCCAGGTAGCAGTACTGACAGTGCGCCGGGCAGCCCTCGGCCAGATCGAACCGCCAGTCCGCGCTCGGCGGGATGGGCTGCAGCTTGCGTTTGGACGGCGGGGCGACGACCACGGCGAGCGTCGACTTGGCGGCGGCGTATCGAGCGCGGGGGTTGTCGCCGGGTACCGGCGGGAGTCGGTCACCGGTCAGCACCTGCACGTCCGGCACTCCGGCGGCCGTGCACCGCTGCAGAATGCGCTGCCCGTGCGGGAGGTCGGCGGCCGATCTGGTGACCAGCACCCGGCGCGGTCGCCAGGGCCGCCGCGAGGACGAGGTCACCGCGACGCTGGTCGATCCGTTCGCTGCTGGGCCCATGTCAGTGGTCAACGCCGACCCCCGGGGCCTGGCATTCCGGGTTCGGTGTCGGAACTGTCACGCAGGGTCGGTGCATCCGCTCCGGAGGGGTACCAGGGGGGCATGGCCCACAACATCGCCGACCTGTTCGTCGCCACCCTCAAGGCGGCCGGGGTGCGCCGCGTCTGGGGGCTGCCCGGCGATTCGCTCAATGCCTTCACCGAGGCGCTCCGCAAGGACGGCGAGCTGAGGTGGCTGCACGTCCGACACGAAGAGTCGGCGGCGTTCGCCGCCGGTGCGGACGCCGCGATGACGGGCGAGTTGGCCGTGGTCGCCGGATCCTGCGGGCCTGGCAACCTGCATTTCATCAACGGTCTGTTCGATGCGAACCGGTCCCGGGTGCCGGTACTGGCCATCGCCTCGCACATCCCGTCCGCCGAGATCGGCAGCGGCTACTTCCAGGAGACCCACCCGCAGGAGCTGTTCCGCGAGTGCAGCGTGTACTGCGAGATGGTGGGCGATCCGGCGCAGCTGCCGTGGGTGCTGGAGACGGCGATGCGCGCGGCGGTCGAGCGGCAGGGGGTCGCCGTCGTCGTCATCCCCGGGGACGTGCTCGGAGCCGACGCCCCGGACCGCCGGCCGTCGGCGCCGATCCGGGCCAGCGCCCCCCGGGTGCTGCCGTCCGACGAAGAGCTGGCGGCCGCGGCCGAGCTGCTGGACGGCGCCAAGAAGATCACGATCCTGGCCGGCGCCGGGGTGGCCGGCGCCCACGACGAGGTCATCGCGCTGGCCGAGCGGTTGCAGGCGCCGATCGTGCATGCCCTGCGCGGCAAGGAGCACATCGAGTGGGACAACCCGTACGACGTGGGAATGTCCGGGCTGCTGGGGTTCTCGTCCGGCTACCGGGCGATGGAGCACTGCGACCTGTTGCTGATGCTCGGCACCGACTTCCCGTACCGACAGTTCTTCCCGGAGAAGGCGACGATCGTCCAGGTCGACATCCGCGGCGAGCAGCTGGGTCGGCGCACGCCGATCGACCTCGGCCTGGTCGGGGACGTCGGGGAGACCGCTGCTGCGCTGCTCCCACGGTTGGCCACCGGCCGGTCCGACAAGCACCTCAAGGACGCGCTCAAGCACTACGCCAAGACCCGCCGGGAACTCGACGGCCTCGCCGACGACGACGGCAAGCGTCCGCTGCACCCGCAGTACGTGGCCCGGGTGATCGACGAGATCGCCGCAGATGATGCCGTCTTCACCTGCGATGTCGGCACGCCCACGATCTGGGCGGCCCGCTACCTGACGATGACCCGGGACCGGCGGCTGCTGGGGTCATTCACCCACGGCTCCATGGCCAACGCCATGCCGCAGGCCCTGGGGGCGCAGGCGGTCGACCCCGGACGGCAGGTCATCGCGCTGGCCGGGGACGGCGGCCTGACCATGCTGATGGGCGACCTGATCTCCGCGAAACAGAACGATCTGCCGATCACCGTCATCGTCTTCAACAACGCTTCCCTCGCATTCGTGGAGGTCGAGATGAAGGCAGCCGGGATCGTCAACTACGGCACTGATCTGGCCAACCCCAATTTCGCCGACGTCGCGAACGCGCTGGGCTGGACCGGTATCCGGGTCGACGAGGGCGGCGACCTGCGGGCCGCCCTGACCACCGCGCTCGACACCCCCGGTCCGGCGTTGGTGGACGTGGTGGTGGCCCGCGACGAGCTGTCCATCCCGCCGACGGTGACCGCGGCTCAGGCCAAGGGCTTCTCGCTGTGGGCGATGCGCACGGTGCTGTCCGGTCGGGGCGACGAGATCCTGGACCTGGCCGACACCAACGTCTTCCGGCGCATCTTCAGCTGAGGGTGGTCGGGCGGTCGGTGCGTGGACGGTCCCGGCTCGCGCCGAGCCGGCCGGCCGCGCACGCGGCCAGGCCGACCACCGCGAACACGGCGAGCAGGATCACCACCCACGTCCAGAAGTTGCTCTGGGCCGGGTCCAGGAACGGGTAGAGCGAACGCCCGGACGACGTGCGGGCCGGGTAGTAGACGCCCAGGTAGGCGATGGGCGGCAGCAACCAGGACACCGGTGACCACCACGGCAGCCGGGCCCGGAACAGCAGCCAGTCGAGCACCATCAGCACGGGCACCACGGCGTGTTCCAGCAGGCTGTAGAGCTCCGACAGGTTCCCGGACAGCAGCACCTGGTAGACGACCAGGGTGACGATCCCGTAGACCGTGGCCGCCCCCCGGCACCAGTCGAGCACCCGCCCCGGGCGCCGGCGGGCGATCAGCGTGATGGCCACCGCCGTCATGACCAGGGCGCTGACGGCTGTGCTGACCTGGGAGAAGTACCGCAGCTGACTGAGCTCGCCGTCCATGGCCAGGAGTACACCGGTCCAGGCCAGGGCGGCGATCAGCATGGTCCACCCGGTACGTACACCCCACCCGCGACTGTCCATCGGGCCAGCCTGCCGTCCGATCGGTCCCTCACGCCAATACCGACCCGGGTGACCGCCGGGGATACTGGCGCCATGACGTCGCCGTTCGCCAAGTGGTTCAAGATGCCGTCGCTGGGTGATCGGCTGCGCAAGTGGGGCGTCCGCGAGGACCTGGTGATCGCGGCGGAGAACACCGCGTTCGGTCGGCAGGGCGACCGCGGGCTGGCCGATCTGGCCGAGCGCCTCACCGATGACGAGCGGGTGATCCGCCTGCTGGAGGCCCGTCACGGCAAGGCCATCGGGCTGCTGACGCTGACCAGTCGTCGGCTGATCTTCCTCACGCTCGGTGGCATCAAGAACAGCGAACTGCAGATCGATCTGGCCGACGTCATCCACACGGCCTGGGAGCAGCGGCGCGGCATGGGCACCGTCCGGATCACCACCCGCGACCAGGAGGAGCCGACGGTCTTCGACCAGATCCTCGGCACCCAGGCCGAGTGGCTCTGCGCCGATGTCGGCGCGGCCAAGGACCCGAACCGGGCCCCCGCCCCACCGCCCACCCCGGAGACGGGTGCCGCACCGACCGATCCGCTCAAGCTGCTCGCCGAACTGCGCGCCGTCCACGACGCCGGGCTCATCGACGACGACGAGTATGAGCGGCGCAAGGCGGTGCTGATCAAGGAGCTGTAGATCGGCTCAGACGATCGTCCGAACGGTCAGGACCTCAGTCTTGGCGACCGACCGGCGATGCTCGTCGGCCAGGGCGAGCCGTTCGGGGTCGGCTATGAACGCGTGCAGGGCCGAGTCGTCCGGGAGGTGGATGACCTGAACCTCCGTGGGGCCGCTGCCGCCGCCGATACGGCGGACCCGGCTGATGACGACGCCGCCGTGTCGTGGCAGGAGTGCGAGCACCTGGTTCTCGTAGTCGGTCAGCGCCTGCTCCTGGTCTTCGACGGCCCACAGGAGAACGCAGAGTTCGAGTTTCACCACGGCAAGCTACGCCCAGGATCTCCCGGAGGTCCGTCGGTCGACCTGATCAGGCGGGACCGCACGGGGAGCGGCCCCGCCGTGACACCCTGGGGGAGTGCTGACTGACATCCGGTGGACGCCGTGACCCTCGCCGACCTGGTCCCGGCGGCCGAGAACCCCGAGGCCTGGCAGGAGCGGCTGGGCGGGCCGGACCATCCGGCGACCGCCGACCCGGACGCCATCTTCGACGCGTTCACCGGGTGGGCCACCGAGCGGGGTCTCGAGTTGTACCCGCACCAGGAGGAGGCGCTGCTGGAGATCGTCGCCGACGCCAATGTCATCGTCGGCACGCCCACCGGCTCCGGTAAGAGCATGATCGCCACCGCCGCGCTGTTCGCGGGCCTGTCCACCGGCCGCCGGGCGTACTACACCGCGCCGATCAAGGCGTTGGTGTCGGAGAAGTTCTTCGATCTGGTCGAGATCTTCGGGGCCGGCAAGGTCGGCATGATCACCGGCGACTCCGCCGTCAACGCCAGCGCCCCCATCATCTGCTGCACGGCCGAGATCCTCGCCGGCGTCGCCCTGCGGGCCGGGGGACCGGAGCAGGACCCGACCGATCCCGGCATCGTCGTCATGGACGAGTTCCATTACTACGGCGACCCGCAGCGAGGGTGGGCCTGGCAGGTGCCGCTGCTCGACCTGCCGAAGACGCAGTTCGTCCTGCTGTCGGCCACGCTGGGTGACGTCCGCTTCTTCGTCGACGACCTGACCCGCCGCACCGGACGTCCGACCACCGCCATCACCGACGTGGAACGCCCGGTGCCACTGCACTTCTCGTACACCCTGGTGCCGATCACCGAGACGGTCGAGGAACTGCTGTCCACCCAGCGGGCACCCGTCTACGTCGTGCACTTCACCCAGGCCGCCGCGCTGGAACGCGCGCAGGCGCTGTCGTCGATCAACGTGGCCACCCGGGCGCAGCGGGACGAGATCGCCGACACCATCGCCGATTTCCGCTTCTCCGCCGGGTTCGGCAAGACCCTCTCCCGTCTCGTCCGGATGGGCATCGGCGTGCACCACGCCGGCATGCTCCCCAAGTACCGGCGGCTGGTCGAGAAGCTCGCCCAGTCCGGGCTGCTCAAGGTCATCTGCGGGACCGACACCCTGGGCGTCGGCATCAACGTGCCGATCCGCACCGTGCTGCTGACCGGCCTGAGCAAGTACGACGGCCGACGGACCCGCCTGCTCGGCGCGCGCGAATTCCACCAGATCGCCGGTCGCGCCGGACGGGCCGGGTACGACATCGCCGGTGATGTCGTCGCGCTGGCGCCCGAACACGTCATCGAGAACGAACGCGCCCTGGCCAAGGCCGGCGACGACGCCGCCAAGAAGCGGAAGGTGGTGCGACGCAAGCCCCCCGAGGGCTTCGTCAACTGGACCGAGGCCACCTTCGACCGGCTGGTCGCCGCCGAACCGGAGCCGCTGCGTTCCCACTTCCGCGTCTCGCACGCGATGGTGCTCGGCGTCATCACCCGGCCCGGCGACCCGTTCGTCGCCATGCGGCATCTCATCGAGGACAGCCACGAACCGCGGGACCGCCAGCTGCGGCACGCCCGCCGGGCCATCGCCATCACCCGCGCACTACTGGCCGCCGGCGTGATCGAACGGCTCGACGAACCGGACGAGACCGGCCGGCGCTACCGGCTCACCGACGAACTGCAACTCGATTTCGCCCTCGACCAACCGCTCTCACCGCTGGCGCTGGCCGCCCTGGAACTGCTGGACCGCGACGACCCGGGGTACGCGCTGGACGTGGTGTCGCTGGTCGAGGCGATCCTGGAGGGGCCCGGGCCGGTCCTCGCCGCGCAGCGGTTCGCCGCCCGGGGTGAGGCCGTGGCCGTGATGAAGGCCGACGGCATCGAGTACGAGGAGCGGATGGCGCTGCTCGAGGACATCGACCACCCCAAGCCGCTGGCCGACCTCATCGAGGTCGCCTACGAGAACTACAAGCGCGGGCACCCGTGGGTCGCCGAGTACACGCCCGAACCCAAGAGCGTGGTGCGCGACATGTACGAGCGGGCGATGACGTTCTCCGAGTACGTCGCCCACTACCAGCTCACCCGCTCCGAGGGCGTGGTGCTCCGCTACTTCGCCGACGCCTACCGGGCCATGCGCCGCACCGTCCCGCAGGACGCCCGCACCGAGGAGGTGTCCGACCTCATCGCCTGGCTCGGCGAACTGGTCCGGGGTGTGGACTCCAGCCTGCTCGACGAGTGGGAGGCCCTCGCGCATCCGGAACCCGACGGGTCGACGGCGGTCCGCCCGCCCAGCGCCTCCACCGCGGACCGCGGCATCACCGCCAACGAGCGCGCTTTCACCGTCATGGTCCGCAACGCGGTGTTCCGGCGCGTCGAACTGCTGGCCTACGCCCAACTCGCCCAACTCGCCGAACTGGACGGGACGGCCGGGTGGGACGCCGACCGGTGGCGCGAGTCGATGGCCGACTACTGGTCCGAATACGACGATCTCGGCATCGGCCCGGCTGCGCGGGCGTCCGACCTCGTCGTCATCGACCGGGAACGGGACGTGTGGCACGTGCGGCAGGCGTTCGACGACCCGGCCGGCGACCGGGACTGGGGGATCCGGGTGGACGTCGACCTGGCCGCCTCCGACGAGGCCGGCGAGCCGGTCATCGCGGTGGCCGGGGTGGGACCCGAATCCGCCGGGTAGCCCGGACCGGCACCACCTCGACGGACACGGGTATACCGACATCCGTTGGGCCCGAACGAGTCCGGTGTCTGCCAGCCATCGGAACCGCTGCCGCACGTGACGTGCATCGCGGCGTACCGGTGTCGTTACGACCCTGCAGAAGCGGGAACCCTGCCCCACCGATGAGCCGATCGCCGAATGAGGCAGGGGTCGGACCGGGGAAGCGGCAGAGAGCAGGGTAGTCATGCAGGTTCGTCACCATGAAGCACGCGCGCGCCGGGGCGTGATCGTGGCCGTACTGATCGGCGCGCTGGCCGCCGTGATGGCCGGTTGTGGCGGCTCCGACTCCGCCGCCGGCTCGGCGTCCGGTGCCGGGCCCGCCGACTCCGCCACGGCCGCCGCGCCGGCCGGTTCGGCCACCGTCGTCCCGGCCGCCCGGGATCTGGTCCCGCAGGACATCCGCGACCGCGGAACCCTGGTCGTGGCCACCGGGGAGGGCTACCCGCCGTTCGAGTTCTACGACGAGGCCGGCACCACACTGCAGGGCGTCGACCCGGAGATGGTCGCGGCCATCGCCGGCACCCTCGGATTGCGACCGGAACTGCAGGTCCTGAAGTTCGACGGCATCATCCCCGGCCTGCAGGGTGGCCGCTTCGACATGGCCGCCGCGGCCATGGGTGTCACCGCCGAACGCAACCAGGTGGTCGACTTCGTCACCTACTTCGAGGGCGGGGCTTCCCTGCTGACCCGGGGTGGCAACCCGGAGGGGCTGACCCTGGACAACCTGTGCGGCCGCACCATCGGCGCCCAGAAGGGCACCATCTACGTCGACAACGTGCTCCCGAAGCTCACCGCGGCGTGCGAGGCCAACGGGCAGCCGGCGATCACTGTCGACGTCTACCCGGACGCGGCGCAGACCAACCTGGCGGTCAGCAGCGGCCGGGCGGTGGGCGTGGTCTCGGACTACGGCCCGCTGGCCTACGTCGCCCAGCAGTCGAACGGACAGTTCTCCGTGCTGGACGCCAACTACGACCCGGCGCCCTACGGGTTCGCCGTCCCCAAGGGTTCCGAGCTCGCCCCGGCCATCGAGGCCGCCGTGGAGGCCCTGATCGCCGACGGCACCTACCAGCAGGTGCTGCAGAAGTGGAACGTGTCGACGGGCGCCATCACGGACCCGACGGTCGCCCGTGGCTGATCGGACCGCGCCGGGAGCGGACGTCGAAGTGGCCGGCGAGGTCGTCAAGCTCCGGCACCCCGGCCGCTGGGTCGCCGTCGCGGTCGTCCTGGTCCTGGTGGCCATGTTGGTCACCTCGCTCGTCAGCAACGAGAACTATCAGTGGGACATCGTCTTCCAGTACTTCACCAGCACCGCGGTGCTGGAGGGGCTGCGGATGACCCTGCTGCTCACAGTCGTCGCGATGGTCGTCGGGGTGCTGCTGGGCATCGTCCTGGCGGTGGCCCGGGACTCGGCGAACCCGCTGGTGTCCACCGCCGCGCTGCTCTACATCGGATTCTTCCGGGGCACCCCGCTGCTGGTGCAGTTGATCTTCTGGTTCAACCTCTCGGCGCTCTATCCGGTGCTGTCGCTGGGCATCCCGTTCGGGCCGACGTTCGTCTCCGGCAGCACCAACGCGCTCATCACCCCGCTGGTGGCGGCCATCCTCGGGCTGGGACTCAACGAGGCCGCCTACATGGCCGAGATCGTCCGCGCGGGACTGCAATCCGTCGACCACGGCCAGACCCAGGCCGCTCAGGCGCTCGGGATGACCGCCCGGCAGGTGTTCCGCCGCATCGTCCTGCCGCAGGCGTTGCGGGTCATCATCCCGCCCACCGGCAATCAGACCATCTCGATGCTCAAGACCACCTCGCTGGTGAGCGTCATCGCCCTGCCGGAGCTGCTGTTCGCCGTCCAGATCATCTACTCCCGGACCTACCAGGTGATCCCGCTGCTCATCACCGCGAGCCTGTGGTACCTGATCCTGACGACCGTCCTGACCGTCGGGCAGACGTTCCTGGAGCGACGACTGCGGCGCGGCGACCACAACCGACCCGTCGCGGCCGGCACCGATTCGACGGCCGCCGTCGACGACTCCATCGATGGGCCAGTCGATCTGGCGAAGGACCGGTCCCGATGAGCGACGCACCCATGCTGATGGCCCGCGGCGTCCGCAAGTCGTACGGCGGCACACCGGTCGTCAAGGGGATCGACCTCGACGTGAACGCCGGGGAGGTGCTCTGCCTGCTCGGTGCGTCCGGGTCGGGCAAGAGCACGTTCCTGCGGTGCATCAACCACCTCGAACGCATGGACGCCGGCTGGATCAGCGTCAACGGTGAACTGGTCGGCTACCGGCGGCGTAACGGCAAGCTGTACGAGCTCCGCGACCGGGACATCGCCCGGCAGCGCAGCCGCATCGGGATGGTGTTCCAGCAGTTCAACCTGTTTCCGCACCTGTCGGTGCTGGACAACCTGATGGAGGCGCCGCTGCGGGTGCGCCGCGAGAAGCCGGCGGCCGTCCGCGAACGCTCGCTGACGCTGCTCGAGCGGGTGGGCCTGGCCGGGCGGGCCTCGGCCTACCCGCGCCAGCTCTCCGGCGGCCAGCAGCAGCGGGTGGCCATCGCCCGGGCCCTGGCCATGCAGCCGGATCTGATGTTGTTCGACGAGCCGACGTCGGCGCTGGACCCGGAACTGGTCGGCGACGTCCTCGCCGTCATGCGGGATCTCGCCGCCGACGGTATGACGATGATCGTGGTCACTCACGAGATCGGTTTCGCCCGGGAGGTGGCCGACCAGGTGGCGTTCCTGGACGACGGGGTGATCCTCGAGCAGGGGCCGCCGGAGCAGGTGCTGGACAACGCGACCCAGGACCGGACTCGGTCGTTCCTGGCCCGGGTGGTGTGACCCGGCCCCGGCCGACACCCGCAAGGTGCCGGCCGGGGGAGGGTCAGGCCGGGGTGACGGCCGAGAAGACCAGGCAGGGCTCCTCGTAACGCGCGCCGGGGACGGCGTAGAGGGCATCGATGGCGGCCAACCGGGCCGGGGTGGCCGCGACCATGGTGGCCACCTCCGCCGCGGACGGGGTGATACCGGCGGCGGCCAGCTGAGCGGCCACCAAAGCGGCGGGATCGACGTTGTCGGACATGGGCTTTCCCTTCGGACGTGCGGGTTCGGTGGGGTGGCTCAGGCGGCGAGGGCGGACGAGGCGGTGATCATGGCCGGCACCCGGGTGTGCCAGTCGGTCTGCTGCTGGAAGGCGTGGCCGGCGGCGAAGACGGCCGCCTCGTCGAACGGCTTGCCGCACAGCTGCAGGCCCATCGGCAGCCCGGCGGCGCTGAACCCCATCGGCACCGACATCGCCGGGTTGCCGACCGCGTTCCAGTACGGCGTGTGCAGGCTGGGGATGAGGTCGGCCAGCTTCATGTCGTCGAACAGGGGAGCGGGTTCGCTGGTCGTCGGCGTGACGATCAGGTCGATGCCGGCGTCGGCGTAGAGCTCGCCGAGCAGCCGCTGGCCGACCCGCCGGACGCGCTGCATCTGCACGTAGTCGCCGCCCGAGATCAGGGCGCCGTCGATGACCGCCGCCCGGGTGCCGGCCGCGAAGTCGGGCCAGCGCGACTGCAGGTCGGGGCGGTGGTAGGCGTAGGCCTCGGCGCAGAAGCCGGACATGGTGATGGTCTTCAACTCCTCGTACAGCGGCAGGTCCACCTCCACCACGGTCGCCCCGGCCGCTTCCAGTGCCGTCACCGCGTCGGCGAGCAGACCGTCCAGGGCCGGATCCCAGAACTCGCCGCTGTGCGCCTTCAGCGTGTCCAGACCGATCCGCATCCCGTCCAGCGAGCCGGTGAGGCCGGACAGGTAGTCGTCGACCGGACGGTCCACGCTGCAGGCGTCGCGCGGGTCGTGCCCGGCCATGACGCTGAGCATGGCCGCGCAGTCGGCGGCCGACCGGGCCATCGGACCGATGTTGTCGTAGCTGTAGCCCAGCGGGACGCAGCCGGCCTTGGGCACGCGGCCAAAGGTCTGCTTCATCCCGGAGATCCCGTCGACCGCGGCCGGCCAACGGACCGACCCGCCGGTGTCGGTGCCCAGCCCACCCAGCACGAACCCGGCCGCGACGCCGCCGCCGGTGCCCGAGCTCGATCCGCCGGAGTAGTGGGCGGTGTTCCACGGGTTGCGCGGCAGCGGGAACGGCTTGGTGACGTCGGGCATGCCGATGGCGTATTCCATCGTGGTGAGCTTGCCGGTGATGACCGCGCCGGCGGCGCGCAGCCGGGCGACCACCGGGGCGTCGCCGACACCCCAGGACCGGTCGAGAACCAGGCTCTGAGCGGTGGTCTCGCCCTCCTCGGTGGTGATGATGTCCTTCACCCCGATCGGGATGCCGTGCAACGGGCCGCGATCGACCCCGCCGGCCAGCTCGGCGTCGGCCTTCTCGGCCGCGGCCAGCGCGGTCTCGTCGAACCGGGCCAGGTAGACGCCCAGTTCGGAATCGTGGGCGTCGGCCAGCGCGTAGCCCGCACGGACCAGGTCGACCGAGGTGGTCTCGCCGGACCGCAGGGCCGCGGCGGCGTCGGTGATGGAGGTGTACATGGTGCTCCCGGTTTCTCTCAGTCGTGCAGGGTGGACAGGGCGGGGGGTCGGACGAGGTGGTGGTCGGTGGCGGCCTGCCAGGCCGAGCCCAGGGCGAGAATCGTGGCCTCGTCACGCTGATGGCCGACGAATTGCAGGCTGACGGGCAGGCCCTGGACCGTGCCGGACGGCACCACGAGCGCGGGGTTGCCGGTCAGGTTGAACGGCACCATGGGCTGACACGCCGCGACCAGCCAGTCGACCTCGTGATCGCCGAGGTCGCTGACCATGGCCGGCGAGATGAGCGGCGGGAGGGCGGTCATCGCCGGGGTGACCAGGGCGTCGAGACCGTCCATCGCCGCGGCCAACTCGCGCTGGAAGCCCACCCGCAGCCGGAGGGCCCGCAGGTAGTCCGACGCCGAGACGAACGGTCCGGCCCCGAGCAGGGTCGCGCCCATCTCGTCGCGGTTCTCGATGTCGTGGACGTGATCGCCGTGCAGCGACAGCATCTCGGCGTAGATGATCAGCCACGACGTCGTCGCCGCCAGGTCGAAGGTGGGCAACTCCACCTCCACGATCTCGACCCCCAGGTCGGCCAGTTCGGCCAGGGCCGCCTGGTAGGCGTCGGCGACCTCGGGGTGCATGGGCGTCTCGAAGGTGGCCGGGGCCCGACCGACCCGCATACCGGCGACCGGCGTGCCCAGGGCTGCGGCGAACGGTCGCTCCGGGAGGGGCAGGGATGTCGGGTCGTCGGCCGACTCCCCGGCGATGACGTCGAGCATCACCGCGCAGTCGGCCACCGAACGGGTCATCGGTCCGGCGTGGTCCAGACTCCAGGACAGCCCCATCACCCCGGCCCGGGGCACCCGGCCGTAGGTCGGCTTGAGCCCCGACAGCCCGCAGAAGGCGCTGGGGATCCGGATGGAGCCGCCGGTATCGGTACCGATGGCCAGCGGGAGCTGGCCGAGGGCGACCGAGGCGCCGGACCCGCTGGAGGATCCGCCGGTGGTCCGGTTGTGGTCGTAGGGGTTGCGGACCGGCCCGAAGGTGCGGTTGACCGCCCCGCCGCAGGCGAACTCGAACGTGCCCAGCTTGGCCAGCAGGATCCCGCCGGCCTGCGCGAGCCGGGCGGCCAGCACCGCGTCCTGGGTGGGGACGTGGTCGGTGAACAGGGCCGAGCCGCCGGTGGTACGGATCCCGGCGGTCGCGACGATGTCCTTGAGGCCGTAGGGGACTCCCTCCAGCGGCCGGGCGGTGCCGTCGGCCCAGCGGCGGTCGGACTCGGCCGCGGCGGCCAGCGCCTGGTCGGCCAGCAGCGTCAGGACCGCGTTGACGTCTCGGTCGGTGGACTCGATCCGGCGCAGACAGGCCTGCACCGCCTCGGTCGGGGTGGTCCGACCGTCGGCGAAGAGCGCCAGCAACTCGGTGGCGCTGAGATCGGCGAGATCGACGGCAGTCTGCAGGGTGTCGGTCATCGGACGTCTCCGGAGCGGATGAAGGCCAGTGCGTGGGTGGGCTCGTCGACGGGATCGAGGAAGGGCAGCGGCAGTCGCCGGATGCGGTCCAGGTCGCCCCGCAGCGCGGCGTGGGTGGCGTGGGCCTGGGCCAGGCGGGCCGGCTGCAGGTCGACCTCGAGGTCGGCGGCGATCGCCGCGAACTGCTCAATCGATGGCTGGGGCATGCGCGGGGGTTCCTTTCGCGGAGGTGGTGGAGGGCATGCGGGTCTCGCCCACGACGAGGGCGAGCAGAAGTCCGAGCAGCAGGACGCCGGTGGCCGCGAGCAGCGAACCGGACAGCCCGACGGTGGCCAGGGCCAGGGCGGCCATCGCGCCGCCGGCGACCATGCCGATGTCGCTGGCGATGCGGTAGGCCGAGACGGCCGACTCGGCGTCGGCCATCAGGTCGACGGCCATCGCGGTGGGCAGGGTCCAGGTCGCACCGACGGTCACCCCGAGTCCCAGGGCGCAGGCGGCGACGACGAGCGGGGGCGGGTCGACCAGGGCCAATGTCGTGGTCAGCGCGGCGCCCCAGAGCAGGCTGCCGATCAGCAGCGGTCGGCGACCGTGCCGCTCCGACCATCGCGAACTCCAGGCCATGACGGTGATGTCGGTGATCGCCAGGGCGAACAGCGTGCCGCCGAGGGCGGTGCTGTCCATCCCGACGGCCTCGCCGGCCAGCGGGACCATCGTCATGGCGATGGCGGACCGGACGATCTGTCCGGTGGCGGCCAGACCCATGACGGCCCACACACGCGCCCCCCGCAGCCCGAGACCGCGGGGCAGGGACAGCCGGGGGCGTCCGGTCCCGGGCACCCGCGGTAGCAGCAACGCCAGCCCGGCGGCCAGCAGGTTGACGCCGGCGCAGACCGCGAAGAGCAGCCGGTAGCCGTCCGCGGGATCGGCGCTGCCGGCCCAACCGGCGACGACACCGCCGGTCAGCGGCCCGATGGCGATACCGGCGAACCAGGCCGCGTTGAAGCCGCCGATGGCTGCCGCCGACGAGCGTCGGTGCTGCTGACCGAGCCGGACGGCCAGGTGGATCCCGCCGGCCATGAACAGCGCGGCGCCGAAACCCTGCAGCACCCGGGCGATGAGGGCCACCACCCAGACGGTGGACAGAGCGGTCATCACCGCACCGACACCGAAGATCAGCGACGATCCGCACAGCACCCACCGGGAACCGAGCCGGGGCAGGACCCGGGAACCGAACAGGTCGACGATCAGCAGGGACAGGCCCATCGACGAGACCGTCAGGGCGGCATCGGTGGTCGATCCGCCCAGGGCCAGCACCAGCACCGCGGTGAACGGGGCGGTCAGACCCAGGCCCATGCCGGTGACCAGCACCACGGCCTGGAAGGCGCCGGCGCCGACGGGACCGGCCGCGGCCGTGGGCGGCCGCGTCCTGTCCCGTCGGCCGGCGATGGTGATCACGCGAGTGCAGCCGTCCGGATCGCCACGCCGCCGGGGGTGACACCCACGGCGTTCTCGACGACCTGGCCCGCCCGGAAGGTCACCGCGTCCTCGAAGTACCGACCGGCGATCTGGATCGACGTGGGCATCGACGTCTCCGGATCGACCCCACTGGGCACGGCCAGCCCGGGATGACCGGACAGGTTGAGCACACAGGTGTTGGCCACCATGGTGGTGCCCCGGGACAGCAGTTCCCGATCGTCGGCCGGACGGTCCAGGAGCTTGGGGGCAACCTGCGGAGTGGTCGGCGTAATCAGCAGGTCGACGTCGAGCAGCGCCTCGTCGATCTGGGCGGTCAGCGCGCGACGGAGGTTGGCCGCCTTGGCGTAATAGGTCGAGAAGTACTGCTCGGACAGGTATCTCCCGCCGATCAGCCAGGTCTTGAGGAAGGGCGGGAAGGAGTCCGCCTCCAGCCGTCGCACCAGCCCGAAGGCGTGGGTGCGCTCGACGTCGACCTCCCCGAGATGGGCGTAGCCCGCGCCGTCGCTCTGCGCGGTCAGCCAGGCCAGGTGCAGCAGCAGCGACGTCTCGATCGCCCAGGCCTCCGACCAGAGCGGGATGGAGACCGGCCGCAACTCGGCCCCGGCGGCGGACAGCGCCTCCGCGGCGTTCTCGAACCCGCGCAGGACGCCGGGCTCGCAGATGAGCGGATCGCAGCCCTCGGTGACGATGCCGATGCGCAGCCCGGCGATGCCGTCGTGGACGGTCTCGGCGGCGCTGGTCGGCGCGGGACGGGCGCGGACCCACTGCGGGTCCCGGTCGGAGTGACCGCTCATCACGTCGAGCATCAGGGCGGTCTGCTCGACGGTCCGGGCGATGGGGCAGACCGCGTCGATGGTGTGGTCCATGTAGGTCAGCCCGTGCGAGGGCACCAGACCCTGGGTGGGTTTGATGGAGACGACCCCGTTGAAGGACGCGGGGATGCGAGCCGAGCCGCCCTCGTCCACCCCGATCGCCAGGTCCACCGCGCCGGAGCGGACGGCGGAGCCGGAGCCGCCGGAGGACCCACCGGCCGAGCGGGTCGGGTCGACCGGGTTGCGGGCCGGGCCGTACCAGCTCGATTCACCGGTTCCGGAGGTCGAGAAGTCGTCCAGGTTGGTCTTGCCCACCACCGTGGCCCCGGCGTCCAGCAGACGCTCGACGACGACCGCGTCGGTGGTCGGCGTGTACGACAGGGTGCGCGAGGCGTTGGTGATGGGGATGCCGGCGACGGCCAGGTTGTCCTTGACCCCGACGGTCAGTCCGGCCAGGGGACCCGCGGTGGATCCCTCGACCCGGCAGGTACGGGTGAAGGCGTGGAATGGGTCCTCGGCGTCGGTCGGCGTGCGACCGGGGTCACGGGTCAGATGACGCAGCGGGGGGAGCGGGGCGGCGAGCTCGTCCAGGCGGTCGATGGCGGCGAAGGCGCCGTCGAGCACCTCGGCGTAGGCCAGGGCTTCCGCCGTCGTGAGCGTCAGGTGCTCCTGGGCGGCGATCGTGGTGACCTGGTCGGGGGTGGGTCGCCGGATGAAGCCGCGGATGCGGCCGCGGGGCAGGGACATGACCAGTCCTTTCGGGGACATGGAACGTGGGGCCCGGTGGGTGGCGGTCGGCGACCGCCACCCACCGGGGACTGCGAAGGGCGTCAGGAGACCGACAGCTGGGTCAGGTCGGCGAACCAGGACTGCGGCTGGACGAAACCGGTGACGTTCGGGGCGAGCACCCGGGGGTTCTTGTCGTTGACGACGACCAGCCACGGGGAGTCCTGGCCCATGAGAACGGCGGCCTGGGCGTAGATGTCGGACCGTTCCTTGTCGTCCAGGACGGTCTTGGCTTTGGCGAACAGGGCGTCGACCTCGGGGTTGGAGTACTTGCCGGCGTTGACGCCCGACTGGCTGCCGAACCACAGCGACCAGAAGCCCTCCTGCTGGAAGGACAGCGAGATGTTGAGGGCGTCGGCGTCGTCGGGGATGCGACCGGCGAAGAAGTCGGTCAGCATCGAGGCCCACTCGACCGGCTTCAGCTCGACCTTGACGCCGATCTTGGCCAGGTCGGCCTGCAGGGCCGTGTTCATCGGGGTCGGCACCATGTTGCCCGAGCCGCTGGTCGGGTAGGACAAGGTCATGGTGAAGCCGTCCGGGTACCCGGCGTCGGCCAGCATCTGCTTCGCCTCGGCCGCGTCGAACCCGTAGATGTCGTTCTCGGCCCGGTAGGCGGCGTTGGCGTGCGGGGCGATCTGCAGGGCCGGTTCGGCGGTGTCGTTGAGGATGTTCTTGACCAGCGAGTCACGGTCGATGGCCCAGTTGAGGGCTTCGCGCACCTTGGGGTCGTTGAACGGCGCCTTGGTGGTGTTGTAGACCCACGGCCACACGTGGTCGTAGGAGTTGGTGAGGACCTGGAAACCCTCACCGGACAGGGCGGGGACGTCGTCCGGCGGCGGGACCTCGATCCAGTTGACTTCACCGGAGCGCAGGGCGGCGACCCGGGCGGTGGCGTCCGGGATCGGCCGGAGGATGACCTCGTCGACCTTCGGTCGTCCGTTCCAGTAGTTCTCGTTGGCCTTCATCGTCAACTGCTGGCCGCGCTCCAGCGAGACGAACTGGAACGGCCCGGTGCCGACCGGGTTCTGGCCGAACTGCTCGTTGCCCAGTTTCTTGATGGCGGTCGGGCTACCGAAGTAGACGGTCGCCAGGTCGTTGGGCAGGTACGACCACGGGCCCTTCGTCTTGATGACGATGGTCGAGTCGTCGACCTTGGAGAAGGAGTCGATGCCCGAGATCGACAGGCCGCCCTGGGCGTTCAGATCGGGGTAGTAGTGGTCCGTCCCGGTGTCGATGTAGCGCTCGAGGTTGAAGATCGCGGCGTCGGCGTTCCACGGCGTGCCGTCGTGGAACGTGACCCCCTGGCGCAGCTTGAAGGTCCACTCGGTGAGATCGGCGTTCGCTTCCCAGCTCTCGGCCAGGTCCGGCACGATCGGCGGGATCTGGTCGCCCTTGGTGAGGTCGAATCTGGTCAGACCGTCGTAGAGCTGGTTACCGACGAACCGCAGACCCTCGTAGCCCTGGCCCTGGGCCAGACCGGTGTCCAGCAGGGGGATGTCGGAGGCGGTCATGGCGACCACCAGGGTGTTGTCGGCACTGCCGCCGCTGGTGCCGGCGACCTGGGCCGACCCCTTGCCGCAGGCGGCGAGGCCACTGGTCAGGACGACGGCGGCGGTGGCGGTGGCGGCCACCCGCAGCAGAGTGCGTCGTCGGAAGGTGGAACGAGAACGTGGCGGTGCGGTCTCGTGCGGTCGGATGGTCTCGTCCATCGGGGGCGGTTGTCCTCTCGGGTGATCGGGAACGCAGGATGGGGTGGCCGTGCACCGTCGATCGGCCGGGGTCCCGTCGGTCGTGGTGAGGGTGCGACGGGACGGTCGGACGGCCGGTGGCCGCCGACAGGTTCGGTGGTGGGGTGTGGGGTGGGCGGCTCAGGCGGCGAAGAGCGAGCGGCCCGGGGTGGCCGCGAGCAGGGCCGCGGTGTACTCGTGCTGCGGATGGGCCCAGACCTCGCTGGCCACGCCCGATTCGACGACCTGACCGCGGTAGAGCACCACGACGGTGTCCGAGATGTGTTCGACGACGGCCAGGTCGTGGGAGATGAAGACGAAGGCGACGCCGGTGTCCCGCTGCAGGTCGGCCAGCAGGTTGAGAACCTGGGCCTGGACGCTCTTGTCGAGCGCCGAGACGGCTTCGTCGCAGATCACCAGCCGCGGATCGGTGGACAGCGCCCGGGCGATCGCCACCCGTTGCAGCTGGCCGCCGGACATCTCGTGGGGGTACCGGGCGGCGTGTGCCGCCGTGAGGCCCACCCGCTCGAGCAGGTCGTGCACCCGCCGGCTGCGCTCGTCGGCCGGGATGCCATGGGCGCGCATGTTGAACTCCATCGACGACGCGATCGTCAGTCGCGGATTCAGCGAGGTCTGTGGGTTCTGCGGGACCACCTGCAGCCGGGCCCGTAGGCGGCGCATCTCCCGCTTGCTCCGGGTGGCCAGATCGGCGCCCTCGAAGGTGACCGTGCCGCTGTCCGGGGTGAGCAGGCCGAGGATCATCTTGGCCGTGGTCGACTTGCCCGAGCCGGATTCACCGACGATGCCGAGGATCTCGCCCGGGGCGACGGACAGGGAGACGTCGTCGACCGCCTTGAAGGCCCGGTCGCCGGATCCGAACGTCTTGCCCAGGTGGTCGGCGCGCAGCAGCACGGTGTCCTTCGGCCCGGGTTGGGCCGGGATCCTGGGTGCGGTGGTTCCGGTCATCACGCGACCTCCTGCTCGTTCTGGTGGGCGGTGGCGGGGGTGACCGCGACCAGGTCGCCGTCGATGGCAGCGGACCAGCCGACCATGGTCGGGAGGGTGCCGCGGGGCACCCCCGGGCGGGGCTGGGCGGCCAGCAGGCCGGCGGTGTAGGCGTGCTGCGGGTTGCGCAGGACGTCCCGCGCCGCGCCGGACTCGATCAGCTGACCCGCGTACATCACCCCGACGTGGTCGCCGTAGTCGGCCGCCACCCCCACATCGTGGGTGACCATCAGCACCGCGGTGCCGGTGTCGCGGCGCAGATCGGCGATGAGGTCGAGGATCTGCGCCTGCACCGTGACGTCCAGGGCGGTGGTCGGCTCGTCGGCGATGAGGATCTGCGGGTCGCAGCTGACGGCGATGGCGATGACCGCCCGTTGGCGCATGCCGCCCGAGAGTTCGTGCGGGTAGCTGCGGGCGACCCGGCCGGGCTCGCGGATGCCGACCTGCTCCAGGAGCAGTTCCGTGCGGGCGGCCGCGGCCTTCTTGGTGCTCTCCAGCCGGTGGACCCGCAGGACCTCGGCGATCTGGGAACCGATGGTCTGCAACGGGTCCAGCGCGCCGGTCGGATCCTGGGGGATCAGGGCGATGTCGGCACCCCGGAGGTTGCGCATCTTGCCCTCCGGCAGGTCGAGCAGCTCGATGCCGTTCATCCGGACCGAGCCGGTGATGACCGCCGACGGGCCGTACAGGCGGAGGATGGAGCGGGCGGTGACCGACTTCCCGGACCCGGACTCGCCGAGCAGCATCAGCGTCCTGCCCCGTTCCAGCGTGAAGGACACGTCCCGGACGATCGGGGTGACCTGCTTGCCCCGGCGGAAGGAGGTCTCCAGGTGCGACACCTGCAGGGGGGCGACGGCGGGCATGTTCATCGGGAGCTCCCCCGGACGTCGAGAAGATCGCGCAGGCCGTCGCCGAGGACGTTAAAGGCGACCGAGGCGATGAGGATGGCCACCGCCGGGATGGCGGCGAGGATCGGCGCGTTGTAGATGTACTGCGTGTGGTCGCTGACCATCAGGCCCCACTCGGCGGTCGGCGGCGAAACCCCCAGTCCGAGGAACGACAGACCGGCCGCGTAGACGATGGACAGGCCGATCAGCGAGGTGCAGTAGACGACCACCGGCGGAGCGACATTGGGCAACACCTGACGGACGGCGATGGCCACCGGGCCTGCGCCCGACGCCCGGGCCGCCTCCATGTAGTCCAGGCCCACCAGGCGTCGGGTCTCCGTCTCGGCGACCCGCGCCACCGGCGGGACCAGGATGACGGCCAGCGCGATGATCGCGTTGGAGATCCCCGAACCCAGCGCGGCCGCGATCGCGATGGCCAGCAGGACGGCGGGGAAGGCGTAGAAGACGTCCAGCGTCCGCATGATCGTCTTGTGGGCCCAGGGCCGGACCAGGCCGGCGGCGATGCCCAGGGCGGACCCGATCACCGCGGCGAACAGCACCGGCACCAGACCGGCCAGCAGCGACAACCGGGTACCGACGACGAGACGGGCCAGCACGTCGCGTCCCTGGCCGTCGGTGCCGAGCAGGTGGCCGGGACTGAACGCGGGCTGCAGCCGGTCCGAGGTCTCGCCGACGTTGGGGTCGGAGACGAACCACGGCCCGACGACGGCCGTCAGGACCAGGAAGCCGATGACGCCGAGCGCGATCCAGGAACTGACCGGCATCCTCCGGCGCCGACGGCGGACGGCCGGCGCCTTCGGGGGCGGGGCCGACGCGTCGACCGCGCCGGCGGTGGAAACCACGGTGGTGGTCACGGGGACTCCTGTCGAGAACTGTTGCGGGACGTAGACTTCGGGGCAGCGTCGAGCCGCGGGGGTCGGCGCGCACCGGTTGCGGCGCCGGGGTGGACGGCCGGGTGGGCGCTCAGGCGGTGCGGACCCGGGGATCGAGCAGGCCCTGGACGACGTCGACCAGGAGGTTGAGCAACACGAAGGCCAGGGCCGAGACCAGCACCCCGGCCTGGATGACCGGCAGGTCCCGCTGGCTGATCGACTGATAGACCAGCAGTCCGATGCCGGGCCAGGCGAACACCGCCTCGACGAAGATGACACCGCCCAGCAGGTAACCGATCTGCAGGCCGACCACGGTGAGCAGGGACGGCACGGTGTTGTGGAAGGCGTGCCGCATGACGCGTCGCCGGCTGTATCCGCGGGCGGTGAGGGCCTCGATGAAGTCCATGCTCATCACGTCGCGGACCGAGCTGCGGAACATCCGGGCGATGATGCCGGCCGGCACCAGGGCCGCGGTGATGGTCGGCAGTACGAGATGCCAAAGCAGGTCGGCGAAGTCGCCGCCGCCGCGTGGGGTGTACATGCCGCTGACCGGGAAGAGTCCGGCCCCGGCCGCGAGCCAGATGATCAGCAGCAGACCCACCGAGTACTGCGGGACCGAGATCGAGAACAGGGCGAAGGCGTTGCCGATCCTCGCGCTGGGCCTGCCGTCGCGCAGGGCGGTCAGCGCACCGATCGCGACGCCCAGGATCAGCGAGACGATGGCCGCGGACAGGGTCAGGATCAGCGTGTTCGCCAGCGCGTCGAGCACGATGGGGGCCACCGCCTGCCGGCGGGCCAGGCTGTCGCCCAGGTCCCCGGCGAAGGCGGACGTCAGCCACGACCAGTACTGCACCGGCCAGGACTGGTCCAGGCCGAGCCGCTGCTCGAGCGCGGCCTTGGCCTCGGGGGTCCCGGTCGGGCCGAGCAGCGCCGAGACCGGGTCGCCCGGAATGATCTTGATGGTCAGGAAGATGACGATGGAGACTCCGACCAGGGTCGGTATCGCCAGCAGCAGTCGTTTGCCCGTGTAGGAGAGCACGTCAGTTCTCGCTTTCGGCGTCGCGCGGCCGGCGGGCACGCCGCCGCGGGAGTTGGGCTCGGAGCACGACGCGATCGCCGCGCACGCGGGCGAAGCCGTACTCCAGGGGCACGCCGGTGTGGTCCCGGATCAGTCGTTCGAAGAGCATCAGCGGGTCGCCGGGGGCCACCGCCAGCAGGCGGGCGTGGTGCGGGTCGGCGATGGTGGCCTCGACGGCCTGGTCGGTGACGCCGAGTTCGATCCCGGCGTCCTCGTAGAGCGAGTACCACTCGGTGACCCGTTCGGCCCGGGCCAGGACAGGCAGCAGAGCGGTGGGGGTGTAGGACGTGCAGACGTAGTAGGGCGAGTCGTCGAAAAGCGTGATGTATTCGACGATTCCGCACGCCGCGCCGGCGGGGAACCGGAGTTTGGCCGCCACCCGCGGCGGAGCCGGTTCTTCGGTCATGCTGAGGATGCGATGCGCGACCACCTGACGGCGGGAGGGACCGTGGAGATGGTCGAAGGCGTGCCGCACCTTGGAGATGACCGCCGAGGTGCCGGTCCCCTGGGTGCGGGTGACCAGACCCTCCGTACGCAACATGCCCAGCGCGTCCCGGATGACCTGCCGACTGGCCGAGTACGCCAGCATCAGTTCGGCTTCGCTGGGCAGGGGGCCGGTCCCGATCTCCTCGTCGACGATCGCGGACCGCAGCAGGTCACGGACCCGGCGCGCCGCCGCCAACCGGCGATCGGTGCGAGGATCCGTCCTGGAGAGGTTCATGGGAAAACAGTGAGGTCCGGCCATGTCTGGACAACCGCGCCGCAGTAACGCTCCAGTTACGCCGGAACCGGGGTTAGTCGCGGGCCTGTGAGCTGCGCAAAGACCCGAATGGGTGTCGATGCCGCCGTGAGATCCGCCTGATCCGCCGGAAGTCGCCGCCATTGTGCGGGAAAAGGAGCTCGGCTATCCGGACATCGGTATGGAAAAGGGCGCCGATTGTGCGTCATGCGAACGGCGGATGGCCGCTGCATTTCCCGACGAGTCAGTCGACGGTGTCGACCCCGGCCCGCGACTGATGGAAAGCCCAGGCGTCGGCGACCATTTCGGTCAGCGTGCGCTCGGCCCGCCAGCCCAGCCGCTCGGCCGCGCGCTCGGCCGAGGCCACCAGTTGGGCGGGGTCGCCGGCCCGGCGGGGGCCGACGGTGTACGGCACCGGGCGACCGGTGACCTGCTCCACGGTGGCCAGCACGTCCCTGACGCTGTAGCCGGAGCCGTTACCGAGATTGCAGATGAGATGTTCGCCGGGTTCGGCCGCGGTCAGCGCGAGCACGTGGGCCCGGGCCAGATCGGCCACGTGCACGTAGTCCCGTACCGGGGTGCCGTCCTGGGTGGGCCAGTCCTCGCCGAAGACGGTCAGCGGCGGACGCGTGCCGTCCACCGCGCCCAACGCGTTGGGGATGAGGTGGGTCTCCACGGCGTGCCGCTCGCCCGCGCCGAACGAGGCCCCGGCCACGTTGAAGTACCGCAGCGACACCGCGGCCAGATCGGTGGCCCCGCACTCTCCGGAGATCATCAGGTCGACGGCCAGTTTGCTGGCCCCGTACGGGTTTCCGGGCCGGGTGGGCGCGTCCTCGGTGATCGGCACCGATTCCGGTTCGCCGTAGGTCGCCGCGCTGGAGGAGAAGACGAGCCGGGGGATCCCGTTCGCGGTGATCGCGTCGAGCAGGGCGCGGGTGCCGACGACGTTGGTGCGCCAGTACAGCGACGGGTGCTGCACGGACTCGCCGACCAGTGACTTGGCGGCGAAGTGCAGCACGGCGTCGATGTCGCGACCGGCGAGGAAGTCGGCGGCATCGGCGATGTCGGCCTGCACGAAATCCGCCGACGGGGGGACCGCGTCGGCGTGCCCGGTGGAACAGTCGTCCACCACGAGGACCTCGTGGCCCTCGTTCAACAGCAGGTTGGCGACCACCGAACCGATGTACCCGGCCCCACCGATGACGACGGTCCTCATCACTGCCCTCCGTGCCGGATCTCGACGGACCGGCGGCGTCGCGCCGGCCGTCAGCAGCGTAGAGGGGGCTCCTGAGCGCCGGCCCAGCATCGGGCCGGGGTCATGCGGACGGGGTCTGCTCCGCGGCCGGGATCCGGTCGACCGTGACGACGCGGTGCAGCGCGAACACCCGCACCTTGCTGCGGAGCACGTCGAAGGCGACCAGGGAGCCGTCGAACAGGTTGACCGGTTCCACCCGTCGACGGGTGGTGGTGCCGTCCGACTCGGCGTACCCGATCCACACCGCCCCCCGCTCCTCGATGGCCGACGCCAGCAGGGCGACCGTCTCGGCCGGACCGCGGTCGGTCGGCCGGTCACCTCGGGCGGCGGCCCGGTCGGCGCTACGCATCCGACCGACCAGGTCGGCCAGCTGCTGGGCCGGGACCACCGGCGGTTCGGTCCAGCCCCGGTGCGGGGTGGCCTCGGCCGTGACCCGGTGCGGTCGGGGTCGGATGTCGACCACCGTGCCGGCGGCATCCTCGGCTGCCGGGTCGAGTCCCGCACCCCGCAGTGCGGTCAGCAGTTCCTCGCCGGCGGCGGTGCTGATCGCCACCGTCGGGGCGAGCCGCCGCAAGGGCACCGCCAACGCGGCGGTCGCCGCGATGGCCTGGTCGATGAGGGCCGGGTCGTCGCTGCGCAGGTACGTCGCGGCCGCGCCCACCCGCAGCACCCCGTACCGGCGGGCCACGTCGTCGACGAGGTAGGTCAGGGCCTGGGGGACCGGTGTGGCCGAATACGTGGTGAACAGCTGGTGCAGGTCGGCGGCGGTCACCCCGCGATCCAGCGCCCGCCGCAGCGATTCCGGGGTCACCCGGAAGACGGTGGCACTGCCGGCCGACTCGACGTCGGCGCTCTCGGCCAGCCGGCCGGCCAATTCCGGGGTGAGCCGACCGGGGGCCACCACCGTCAGGTCGGCCTGCACGAGGAACTGCTCGACCGGCGCGGGCAGAGCGGCGGTCAGGGCCCGCGCGGCGGTCTCGGTGTCCGCGTCCAGCAGGGCCCGACCGGCCGTGGTGAGCGCGTCGAACGCCACGATCCCGATGGACGTGGCCTCCCGCAGCGTCGAGGACAGCACCGCGGCCCGGTGCTCGGCCGGGCGCAACGGTGAGCGCCACCCGAGCAGGTCGGCCAGGGCCGCCTCACCCATGCCCGAGCCGGCGGGCAGGGCGGCGAGCTCCCGCAGGACCGACCGGCGTTCGGCCGGGCCGCGGGTCCACGCCACTTCGGCGGCCAACGGGGTGATGACCTTGCCGGACACGTCGCGGGCCCCGATCCGCCCCGGATTGCGGCGCAGATCGAGCCAGGTCAGGGCGAGCAGGGCCCAGGCGTTCTCCTCCGGGCCGGCCCACAGCGCGTCGACCAGCGAGGTCGGCGTCCAGGACGGCGCCCCCCAGCTCGCGGCGCCACGGGCCGCCCGGGCCGGTACCCGCGGATCGGACGTCCCCAGCAACCCGGCCGCGGCCAACACCTCGATGTCGAGGGCGGCGACGTCCTCCTCGACCCCGACCGTCCGTGCGATGCGCCGCAGGTCCCGCACGCCCATCCCACCGGATTTCAGCTGCGGGGCCGGATTGGCCCCCACCGCCTCCAGCAGCCGGTGCCAGCGGTCCAGGGCCGCCAGCGCCTGGCCGCCACCGGTCCCGTCGACGGTGGCCACACCGCGGTCGACGACGCCGGCGGACGGTGCCACCGTCCGCACCGGACCCAGCGGGTGATCACCGCGCAGGGCCAGTCCCACCTCCCGCGGTAGTTCCACCGTGTCGGGATCCACCCGCCGGAGCAGGCCGGTCTGCACGAGATCCTTCACGGCCCGGGCGACCGGACTGGACGAACGGCCCATACTGCCGCGCGGCGTCCCCGCGTTGAGCTTGTCCAGCACCGCCCGATCGGCGGCGGACAGCTGGGCCAGCCGTTCGGCCGCCTCGGCCGGGGTCACCGAGCCCGGGGCGCCCAGGCCGGCCGGGTGCGGGCCCAGCGCCGCGGCCACCGCCGGCGGGAGCAGCAGCTCGCCGTCGTCGGTCCGTCGGACCAGGGCCAGCGACTCCAACTGCACCAGCACCGGGGACACGTCGTCGGCGTCGACGCCACTGCCGAGCAGTGCGACGACCCGCTCGGGAGGCACCGCCCGGCTGTGGGCCTCGGCCACGGTCAGAGCGGTGAGCACCAGCACCGCGAACGCGTCCAGGCCCTCCATCGCCCGCCACACCGACGGACTGGTGTTGAGTCGACCGGCCAGGACGGCGAGGTCGGTGGGCGCCGGCACCGCCAGGTCGGGCCGGGAACGCAGCAGGCCGACGATCTCCTCGTCGGTGCGGGCGCGCAGCCAGTCCAGGGTCGAGACCATTCCGACCACGGTAGTGAATGGGGCCCCACCGCCCGACCGGCTGCGACCGGGAAGCACGGGACGATCGACACACACGGGGCACGGCCGGGTGCGCGGACGCGGCCCGGTGCGGGACACTGGGGGCGGACCGCCGACCGGCGGCGTTGACACGTCATCAGGGAGGGCCTCGTGGCCGGCAAGCGAAGCAAAGGGGTCGACCCGACGTGGCCCGAGGCGGCCGAGGGCGAGCACGTCGTGACCGAGCTCCACACCCACGTCCAGGGCGCGCTGTCCCCGTACGGCGACATCGAGTTCCCGCTGCCGTCGGTGCCCTACGAGCACCCGACGACCGTCATCAACCGGTAGTCCCGTTCCCGAGCCGGTCCCGGTCGCCGGGCTGATCCTGGCGGCGGGGTCGGGCCGGCGCTACGGCACGCCCAAGGCGCTGGTCGACACCGGCGACGGCCCGTGGGTCCTGCGGGCCCTGGCGGCCGTCGAGGGGCTGCCCCGGCGCCTCGTCGTCGTGGGTGCGGCCGGCGACGAGGTGACCGCGCTGCTGCCGGACGGCGTCGTCGCGGTCGACAACCCCGACCACCGCACCGGTCTCGGATCGAGTCTGCGCGCCGGACTGGCCGCGGCGGCCGACGACCCGGACACCACCGCTGTCCTCGTGCTGCTGGTCGACCTGCCCGACGTGGGTCGTCCGGTCGTCCGCCGGGTGCTCGACGTCGTCGCCGACGCGGCCGACCCGTCGGCGCTGCTGGCCCGGGCCACCTTCCTCGGGCGTCCCGGGCATCCCGTCGTCCTCGGCCGCGACCACTGGGCCGGAGCGGCGGCCGCCGCCGTCGGCGACACCGGCGCGAACGGCTACCTACGCCGGCACCCCGTCCGGTCCATCGAGTGCGGGGACCTGGCCGGGGGCGCGGATGTGGACCGCCCGGCGGGCATACGCTGACCCGGCCTCACCCCCGAGCCGCGGGCCACCGCCCGCGAAGGAGCAGCGCGATGGCGATACCCGGACCCGGTTACTCGATCACCATGCGGATCCAGGCGCCCCCCTCGGCCGGTGCCGCCGGCGACCTCACCACCGCGGTCGGCCGGGCCGGCGGCGTCATCACCGCGTTCGACGTCGTCGAGTCGACGGCCCAGCGGATGGTGGTCGACCTCTCGGCCAACGCCCAGTCCGGCCCGCACGCCGACGAGATCCGGGCCGCCGTCGACGCCCTCCCCGACGTGCACGTCCGCAAGGTCTCCGACCGCACCTTCCTGGTTCACCTCGGCGGCAAGATCGAGATCGCGTCCAAGGTGCCGCTGCGCAACCGTGACGACCTCTCCCGCGCCTACACCCCCGGGGTCGCCCGGGTCTGTCAGGCCATCGCCGAGAACCCCGACGACGCACGCAGTCTCACCATCAAGCGGAACACCGTCGCCGTCGTCACCGACGGCACCGCCGTGCTGGGCCTGGGCAATCTCGGCCCGGCCGCCGCCCTCCCGGTGATGGAGGGCAAGGCGGCGCTGTTCAAGAAGTTCGCCGGGGTCGACGCCTGGCCGGTGTGCCTGGACACCACCGACACCGAGGAGATCATCCGCACGGTGCAACTGATCGCCCCCGTGTACGGCGGCATCAACCTCGAGGACATCGCCGCCCCACGGTGTTTCGAAATCGAATCCCGGCTGCGGGACCTGCTGGACATCCCCGTGTTCCACGACGACCAGCACGGCACCGCCATCGTCGTCTCCGGGGCCCTGCGCAACGCGCTGCGGGTGGTCGGCAAGGACATCTCGGACTGCCGCATCGTCGTGTCCGGGGTGGGCGCCGCCGGCAACGCCATCATCCGGTTGCTGCTGCACCAGAACCCCGCCGACATCATCGCCGTGGACATCGAGGGCTGCGTCCACCGGGACCGCCCGGGCATGGACCGCAACCTCGCCGAGGTCGCCGCCGCGACCAACAAGGCGGCGGTGACCGGCACCCTCGCGCAGGCCGTTCGCGGGGCGGACGTGTTCATCGGCGTCTCCGCGCCCAACATCCTGAAGGCCGAGGACGTAGCCACCATGGCCGACGACGCCATCGTCTTCGCGCTCGCCAACCCGGACCCGGAGATCGACCCGCTGGCCGCACAGGCCCACGCCGCCGTCGTCGCCACCGGACGCTCGGACTTCCCCAACCAGATCAACAACGTGCTCGCGTTCCCCGGGGTCTTCCGCGGACTGCTGGACGCGCAGGCCCGGGACATCACCGACGCCATGCTGCTGGCCGCCGCCGACGCCATCGCCAACGTGGTGTCGCCGGAGCAGCTCAACGCCTCGTTCATCGTGCCCAGCGTGTTCGACGACCGGGTGGCCAAGGCCGTCGCAGCCGCGGTGGCCGGCGCGGCCACCCGGCAGGGCGTCGCCGGTGACCCGGTGGACGAACGGACGCAGACCGCGGCCGTGGGGGAGACGGTATGAGCGCGACGAACAGCGAGCTGAGCCACACCGACGCCCACGGGGCCGCCCGGATGGTGGACGTCTCCGACAAGCAGCCGACCTCCCGCACCGCGGTCGCCACCGGGGTGGTCCGCACGACGGCCGAGGTGGTCGGCCTGCTGCGCCGGGACGGTCTGCCCAAGGGCGACGCGCTGGCCACCGCCCGCATCGCCGGGATCATGGGCGTGAAGCGGACTCCCGACCTGATCCCGCTCTGCCATCCGATCGCCGTCTCCGGGGTCACCCTCGACCTGACACTGCAGGAGACGGAGGTCGCGATCACCGCCACGGTGCGGACCACCGACCGCACCGGCGTCGAGATGGAGGCCCTGACCGCCGTCGCCGTCGCCGGGCTCACCCTGCACGACATGATCAAGGCCGTTGACCCGGCCGCCGTCCTCGACGCGATCCGGGTGGACCGCAAGGACGGCGGCAAGACCGGCAGCTGGACCCGGCCGGGGGACCGGTGACCGCGGCGGGCCGGACCGCCGTGGTCGTCATCGCCTCGACCCGGGCGGCCGGCGGGATCTACGCCGACCGCACCGGCCCGGTGATCCGCCAGTGGCTGCTCGACCGCGGGTTCGACGTCCCGGAACCGGTGGTGGTCGCCGACCGCAGCATCGGGTGGGCCATCAACGGGGCGCTGGGGTCCGACCTGGTGATCACCTCCGGCGGCACCGGCATCTCGCCGACCGACGCCACCCCGCAGGCCACGGCCGCGATCCTCGACTACGAGATCCCCGGGCTGGCCGAGGCCATCCGCCGGGCCGGCGCGCAGGCCGGGGTCTCGACCGCGGTGCTCTCCCGGGGCCTGGTGGGCGTCGCCGGCCGCACCCTCGTGGTGAACCTGCCCGGTTCGACCGGCGGAGTTCGCGACGGACTTGCCGTCCTGGATACGGTGCTCGCGCATGCCCTGGACCAGCTCCGCGGCGGCGACCACCCCAGCTCGGGGGGCAGCGGCCCCGCGACGGACCGCTCGGAGGATGCCTGATGGCCGGACGTGTGACCCTGGCCCGGGTGACCGGTGACCCGATCAGCATGTCGGCCCACCTGGTCGCCGTGGAGCACGCGCGCAGCGGCGCCGCGGTGACCTTCAACGGCATGATCCGCGACCACGACGGGGGCCGCGCGGTCGTCGCCCTGGAGTACGAGGCCCACGAGACCGCCGCCGCCCTGCTGCTCGAGGTGGCCCGGGAGATCGCCGCCCGGGACGGCGTCGTCGCGGTCGCCGTCTCGCACCGGACGGGAGCACTGCGGATCGGGGACGTGGCGCTGGCCGCCGCGGTGTCCGCCGAACACCGGGGCGAGGCGTTCGCCGCCTGCGGTGACCTGGTCGACGAGGTCAAGGCCCGCATCCCGATCTGGAAGCGTCAGGTCTTCGCCGACGGCACCGACGAGTGGGTGAACTCGGCGTGAGCGCCCCCGCATCGGACATCGAGGTCGTCGACGCGACGGAGCGCTCCCGCTTCGAGATCCTGGTCGACGGGGCACTGGCCGGGTTCACCGAGTACCAGGACCGGGGTGACGGGCTGCTGTCCTTCCCGCACACCGAGATCGACCCGGCCTACGGCGGGCGCGGTCTCGGCGGCACCCTCGTCGGCCGGGCCCTGGCCGCCGTCGACGAGCGGGGCCAGCAGATCCTGCCGTTCTGTCCGTTCGTCCTGAAGTACGTGCAGCGGCACCCCGATCTGGTCCGGCTGGTGCCGGAGGACCGGCGGGAACGGTTCGGTCTGTGATCGCGCCGCAGGGTGTCGGTCCGGTCACGGTAGATTAGTCAGCATGCTGAGGGGGTAACCCAGAAGGCATGGCCGTCAACACCCCCACCCCCGCCGCCACCCGCTCCGCCGCGCTGGAACCCCGCGACCGCGCCCGTCTGATCACCGTGACGGTGAGCGAGGTGCTGTGCGTCCTCGGCACCCTGCTCGGGGTCGGCGTCTTCGGGGGCCAGGCCGTCAACCAGACCGCCGGCGGGGCGTTGTCCGCCGACGCCACCCTGCTGGCCCCGGCCGGCCCCGCGTTCTCCATCTGGTCCGTGATCTACCTGGGGCTGGCCGCCTACACCCTGTTCCAGTGGCTGCCGTCGCAGCGGGCGGCCGAACGGCAGCGCCGCATCGGCTGGCTCGTCGCCGCCTCCATGCTGCTCAACGCCGGGTGGCTGCTGGTCGTCAGCTTCGCGCCGCTCTGGCTGAGCGTCGTCGTCATCGCCGCCCTAGTCCTGGTCCTCGGCCTGATCATCCGCGAGCTCGCCCGCACCCCCTCCTCGGGCCTGCTCGAGACGATCGTCGTCGACGGCACCCTCGGCCTGTACGTCGGCTGGGTGAGCGTGGCCGTCTGCGCCAACGTGACCGCGTTCCTGGTCGCCGAGGGCATTCGCGTCGAGGGCTTCGCCGGTGAGGTCATCGCCGCCGCGGTGCTGGTGGTCGCCGCGCTGATCGCGTTCCTGCTGCTCCGCGCCAGCCGCGGCAACCTCGCCATCGGCGCCGCCATGGCCTGGGGCGTCGCCTGGATCGCCGTCGGGCGGCTCTCCGGCGCACCCGAATCGCTGACCACCGCCATCGCCGCGCTCATCGTCGCCGTCGTCATCGTGGTGCTCACCATCGCCGCCCGGGCGGCCGCCGCGGGCTGGCCACGCTCGGCCCACTGAGGCCGCTCACGGGCCGAGGACCCGGTTCGGGTTACGCCCAGGGCGCAGAGGGGCCCGCCGGGGGAAGCTGAAGCAAGCGGGCCGCGTTGGCCGCTGTCGGGTCCCGTCGTCGTCGGGCCCGGACGGGAGGATCACGATGTCCGGAGCCCGCATGGGCGCGCCCGGTGGCGGGATGTCCGCCTGGCGGATGGCCCGGCAGGACAGCGGGGTCGTCCGGCACCGGCTGGCCCCGGGAACGGTGCGTCGGGTACTTGCCTTCGCCCGCCCCTACCGACGGGAACTCACCGCGTTCCTGCTGATGACCGTGCTCTCGGCCGGGATCGGGGTGGCCACCCCGCTGCTGGCCGGCGAGGTCGTCAACGTCATCACCTCCGGCGGCACCGGTCGCACCCTGGCCGTCGTCGTCGCGATCATCGCCGGCCTGGCCGTCCTGGACGCCGCACTGTCGCTGGGGGAACGGTGGTACTCGGCCCGCATCGGTGAAGGGCTGATCTTCGACCTGCGCACCACCGTGTTCGAGCACGTGCAACGGATGTCGCTGGCGTTTTTCACCCGCACCCAGACCGGGGCGCTGAACAGCCGCTTCACCAGCGACATCATCGGAGCCCAGCAGGCGTTCACCTCGACGCTGTCCGGGGTCGTCACCAACGTGATCGCCCTCGTCCTCACCGCCGCCGTCATGTTCACCCTGTCCTGGCAGATCACCCTCATCTCGCTGCTGCTGCTACCGGTCTTCGTCCTCCCGGCCCGTCGCGTCGGGCGCCGACTGCAGGCCCTCACCCGGGAGCGGTACGACCTCAGCTCGGCCATGAGCACCACCACCGTGGAACGGTTCAACGTCTCCGGAGCCCTGCTGGTCCAGCTGTTCGGCCGCCCCGAACGGGAGGCCGCGGCCTTCGCCGACCGCGCCGGGCGGGTCCGCGACATCGGCGTCACCACCGCCATGTACGGGCAGGTGTTCCTCGTCGCCCTCTCCCTGGTGGCCGCGCTGGCCACCGCCCTGACCTACGGCCTGGGCGGTGCACTGGCCCTGGGCGGCTCCCTGGAACCGGGCGCCGTGGTCGCGCTCGCCCTGCTGCTGGCCCGGCTCTACGGGCCGCTCACCGCGCTGTCCAACGTGCGCGTCGACATCATGAGCGCGCTGGTGTCCTTCGAGCGGGTCTTCGAGATCCTCGACCTCCCGCCGCTCATCACCGACCGCCCCGGAGCCCGGCCGTTGCCCGTCGGTGGCCCGGCCGACGGGGCGCCCGACGTCGAATTCTCCGACGTGCACTTCGCCTACCCGGCCGCGGACGAGGTGTCCCTGGATTCGCTGCAGGGCCGCGGTGACGGCGGCTCCGGTCCCGGCGACGGGGTGGACCATGCGCCCGCCCACCCGGTGCTGCACGGAGTCAGCTTCCACGCCCGCCCCGGCCAGCTCGTCGCGCTGGTCGGACCGTCCGGGGCCGGTAAGACCACCATCTCGCAGTTGGTGCCCCGCATCTACGACCCGGAATCCGGTGCGGTCCGCATCGCCGGGATCGACCTGCGCGACGCCACGATCCAGTCCGTACGCGACGCCGTCGGGGTGGTCGCCCAGGACGCCCACCTGTTCCACGACTCGATCCGCAACAACCTGCTCTACGCCCGCCCGGAGGCCACCGACGACGACCTGATCGCGGCGCTGCGGGCCGCGCACATCTGGGACCTCGTGCAGACCATGCCCAGCGGCCTGGACACCCTCGTCGGCGATCGGGGCCACCGGCTGTCCGGCGGGGAGAAGCAGCGGTTGGCGATCGCCCGGCTGCTGCTCAAGGCGCCGTCCGTCGTGATCCTCGACGAGGCGACCGCCCACCTGGACAGCGAATCCGAGGCGGCCGTGCAGCAGGCGCTCGCCGCCGCCCTGACCGGCCGGACCTCGCTGGTCATCGCCCACCGGCTGTCCACGATCCGCAGCGCCGACCAGATCCTGGTGGTCGACGAGGGCCGCATCGTGCAGCGCGGCACCCACGACGAGCTCATCGCCCAGGGCGGTCTGTACGCCGAGCTGTACCGCACCCAGTTCGAGGGGCGGGCGCCCGATCGGGAATGGACCGTGTCGGATTCGTCGTCACTGGGTACCGGCAGCAGGTACGGATCATTCCGGGAGCCGCCGGCCCCGGCCCACCACCACGGGAGGAACGCCATGGGTATCGGAGACAAGATCTCGAACGCGGCCGAGAACGTCGTCGGGAAGGCCAAGGAGGCCGCTGGCAAGGCCACCGACAACCACGACCTGCAGGCCGAGGGCCAGGCTGACCAGGCTTCGGCCAACGCCAAGCAGACCGGCGAGAAGGTCAAGGACACCGCCAAGGACGTCTTCGGCCGCTGACCTGCCGAGTGACCGCAGGGCCCCGATCCGCATGCGGATCGGGGCCCTGCGGCGTTGCGGGGACTGAGGGTGATCCGGCCGCGGTCAGCGGGCGGGGTTGGTGGTGGCCTGACGGGCGACCAGCAGAGCGACCAGGGCGCCCAGCGGGGCCAGCACCAGCAGCAGGAGCCAACCGCCGCCGTTCGAGCCGATCGATCCGAGAAGCATCAGGACCAGGCAGGTGATGACGCCGGCGTAGGCCCACCCGCTCGAACCCACCGTCGACAGACGGACGGCACCGATGAAGCAGAGCGCGGCCACCACGAGGAACAGGACGGTGCTCAGCGCGAGGTTCGTGCCGGTCTCGCCCAGGCCCCGGCTCGAGGTCGAGAAGCCAGAGGACAACCCGTCGAATTCCCGCGCGAGAGCCTGGGTGAAGACCAGCGCGATGCAGGCGACGGTCGCGAAGCCGGCGCTCAACACGCCCGTCAGGTAGGTCAGCGCGACCGCGACCATCCCGGCGTTCGACGGGGTGCGCGGGGCCGGTGCCTGGCCGCTCATCCACCCGGTCGGGGCGGCCGGTCCGGGCGGCATCACCGGCCCGCCCCAACCGGGCTGAGCCGGAGGGAACCCCGGCTGCGGGGCCGGACCCCACTGCTGATTCGGGACCGCCCAGTGGGGGTTCTGCGGGTCGGAGGGGTAGGTCACGGGTGCGTCTCTTTCCGCTCGGGCCAACTCAGGCTGCCGTTGTTCCGGCGCCCGAAGGCTAGCGGTCGGCCCGAGGCGGTGCCCTGCCTTCGGTGTCCGCTGTGGGCAACCGCCATCGACGGCGAACCAGGGCTGGGAACGACGATGGCCCCGACCCGGATCGGGTCGAGGCCATCGTGCTGCGTGCCGGTCAGCTCATCGGGGTCCGGGGACCTTGATGGGCAGCTTGGCGCCGGCGCTCTGCGCGGTGAGCGCGGTGAAGTAGGTCAGCGCCGCCGTGGTCAGCAGGGCCAACCAGACGCCCAGGCTCGGGCCGGCGGAGGCGGTCGCCGAATCGAACCCGTAGGACGCGCCGCGATTGAGGAACGTCTGGATCAGCACGATGACCGTCAGGACGAACGACGCGGCTGCCCCGTAGACCAGCCAGTCCGGTCGCACCTGGCCCGGCCGGACGATGCCGATCTGCTGCAGGAGATAGATGACCCCGACCGCGACCGCAAGCAGGATGGGCAACCACCACCACAGGTTCCACGCGTTCAGCGACACCGAGATGAAGCCGAAGCTCGCCGACCAGAACGGGAAGAAGCTGACGATCAGCGTCAGGGCGGCGGCGCCCAGCACACCCCAGCCCGCGATCGTGACCTTCGACGGGTCGAAGCTGGCGGCTCGCGGCGGGGTGGGGTACTGCCCCTGCGGGGCATAACCGGGGGCACCGTACTGCGGCTGGGGGGCTTGGCCGGGTGCGCCGTAGGACGGCATCTGTCCGGGGGCGCCGTAGCCGGCGGGCGGACCGTAGCCCGGCTGCGGAGCGCCGTACTGGCCCTGCTGGGGCGCACCGTACTGGCCGTACTGCCCGCCCTGTGGGGGTGCGCCGTATAGGCCGCCCTGCGGGGCTCCGTACTGGCCGTACTGCCCGCCCTGTGGGGGTGCGCCGTACTGGCCGCCCTGCGGGGCTCCGTACTGGCCGTACTGACCGCCCTGTGGGGGCGCGCCGTACTGGCCGCCCTGCGGGGCTCCGTACTGGCCGTACTGCCCGCCCGACTGTGGAGCGCCGTACTGGCCCTGGTCGGACGACGGCGCGCCGTACTGCCCGGTCTGGGGGGCGCCGTACTGGGTGGTCTGTCCGCTCTGCGGGGCACCGTACTGCGGTGCCTGGTCGCCGCCCTGGGGGGCGCCGTACTGGGGCGCCTGCCCGCTCTGCGGGGCCCCGTACTGCGGTGCCTGGTCGCCCTGGGGGGCGCCGTACTGGGGCGCCTGCCCGCTCTGCGGAGCGCCGTACTGGGGCGCCTGCCCGCTCTGCGGAGCGCCGTACTGCGGGTCCTGGTCAGTCTGTGGCGCACCGTACTGGGACGGCTGATTGCCCTGCGGAGCGCCGTACTGCGCAGACCCGTACTGCCCACCCTGCGGGGCGCCGTACTGCCCACCCTGCGGGGCGCCGTACGGGCTCGATCCGGGTGGAGGACCGTACTGGGTCGGCTGCGACGACGAAGGGGTGTAGCCGGCGGGGGGTCCGTAGGAACCGGAGTCACCGGGAGACGGCGCCTGGTAGGTGCGGGTTGCCGCCGCGTCATCGGACGGGGTGTCCCAGCCGGACGGGGCGCCCTGCTGGTCCGACGTGGTGAACGACGAACCGGGCGCGCCGGCGGACGAGCCGGACGACGCGTCCGCTGCGCCGGTGGGCCGATCGTTCGTCGATTCCGGCGAGTCCGAGCCGGAAGACGGATGGGACATGGAGTCCTCCTGGTCTGTGCTGGTCAACGGCCGCTCCCGCCGGGCCGTGACGGGCAGCAACCAGTTCGAGACGCTATCGCCCGGCCCGGATACATCGGTGACAGACACGCCTGACCGGCCGTGTGCTGCTGACCTGCGCAATTTCCCGTGCGCGGGGTGCCGAATCCTGGGCGGCGCCCCGGGGATCAGCCGCCGGCGAACGGCGGCAGCACGTCGAGCGTGGTGGCCGACCCGATCGGTGTCTCCCGGCCGTGCACCGCGACCTGGTCCAGCAGGTAGCTGCACCGGGGCAGGACGGCCGCCAATCCGGGATGCCGAGCAGTCGCCGCATCCAGGACGTGCGCGACGGTCGCGTCCCCCGGCACCTCGATCGTCGTGGCGGAGGTCTGGGCCGCGGCCCGGGCCGCGGCGAACAGGCGCACCTCCACCCGGGTCACTGCCGCAGCCCCATCCGATGGCACGGTGGTCGTTGCCTCGGTCATGGTGTCAGCCCCCGATCGCGCTCATCGGCCGGACCGGTTGCAGGAACCCCGGGTCGTCGATGTCGTGTCCCGGGCGCTTGGCCCAGGTCGCTCCCCGCCAGATCCGGGCCAGCTCGTCGTCGTCCGCACCGGCCCGCATACGACCCCGCAGGTCGCTCTCAGTCCCGGAGAACAGGCAGTTGCGGATCTGTCCGTCGGCGGTCAGGCGGGTGCGGTCGCAGTCCCCGCAGAAGGGCCGGGTGACCGAGGCGATGATGCCGACGGTGGCCGGCCCGCCGTCGACCTCGAACAGCTCGGCGGGGGCGCCGGCCCGTTGACCCGGGTGTGGGGTGAGCGCGAAGTGCTGGCTGAGCTGGTCGAAGATCTCGTCGGCGGTCACCATGCGCTGCCGGGACCAGGTGTGACCGGCGTCGAGCGGCATCTGTTCGATGAAGCGCAGGGCGTAGCCGTGGTCGAGACTGAACCGCAGCAGGTCGACGGCCTCGTGATCGTTGACGCCGCGCATCAGCACCGCGTTGATCTTGACCGGCTGCAGACCGGCCGCCGCCGCGCCGCGCAGTCCGGCCAGGACGTCGGCCAGCCGATCCCGGCGCGTCAGCGTCCGGAAGGTCTCCCGGTCGAGCGTGTCCAGCGAGACGTTGACCCGGTCGAGACCGGCCGCGGCGAGGGCCTCGGCGCGGCGGTGCAGGCCGATGCCGTTCGTCGTCAGCGACATCTCCGGCCGGGGCTCCAGCTCGGCCACCCGCGCGATCAGGGCCTCCAGACCCCGGCGCAGCAGCGGCTCGCCGCCGGTGAAACGGATCTCCTCGATGCCGAGGTCGCAGACCGCCACCCCGATCAGCCGCACCAGTTCGTCGTCGGTGAGCAGCTCGCTGCCCGGCAGCCAGTCCAGGCCCTCGGCCGGCATGCAGTACGTGCACCGCAGGTTGCACTTGTCGGTGAGCGAGACCCGCAGATCGCGGGCCCGTCGTCCGTACCGGTCCACGAGGAACGGGGTGTCGCCGCGCTCGTCCGGGAGCGCGGTCACCGCGCCGCCACGGCGGGCGACGGGAATCCCCAGTCCGATACCGGTCATCGACCCAGGTTAACGGTCCGATGCCGGGCCCCGGAACGGATGGAGGTTCCGATGGGTGGAGCGGTTGTGCTCGCCGGAAGTGACGGCGCGGACAACGGCACAAGCAGCCGCCCCCAGCGCCAGCGCCCGGGCCCGGCCTAGCCTGACGACGGCGGAGGCGGCCGGGTGAGGAGGAGGTGCGGATGCGGGAGACGGTGACCGCGGTGCACGAGTGGTGGGCGGCCGAACGCACGGTCGCCATGGCCACCGTGGTGCGGACGTTCCGGTCGGCCCCCCAGCCGCCGGGCGCGGCCATGCTGGTCGGTCCGGGTGGCGAGGCCGTCGGTTCGGTGTCCGGCGGCTGCGTCGAGGGGGCGGTGTACGAGCTCGCCACCACCGTCCGGGACGGGGCGGCGCCCACCCTGCAGCGCTACGGCGTGAGCGACGACGACGCGTTCTCGGTCGGGCTGACCTGCGGCGGCATCCTCGACGTCTTCGTCGAGCCGGTCTCCCGGGCCACCTTCCCCGAACTGGGCGCGCTGATCGATGCGGTGCGGGCCGAGCGTCCCGTCGCGCTGGCCACCGTCGTCGCCGGGCGGCCCGACCAGGTGGGCCGGCACCTGCTGGTGGGACCCGAGCCCGACCCCGCCGGTGGTGCGATCGGCGGTCTGGGCAGCGACCGGATCGACGACGCCGTCCGGGACGATGCCCGCGGCATGCTCGCCGGCGGCCGGACCGGTCTGCTGACCTACGGTCCCGACGGCCAGCGCCGCGGCGAGGGCCTGTCGGTGTTCGTCCACAGCTACGCGCCGCCGCCACGCATGCTGGTCTTCGGGGCCATCGACTTCGCCGCCGCCGTCGCCCGGCTCGGGGTTTTCCTCGGCTACCGGGTGACCGTCTGCGACGCCCGGCCCGTGTTCAGCACCGCCGCCCGGTTCCCGGACGCGCACGAGGTGGTCACCGACTGGCCGCACCGGTACCTGCGGCAGCAGGTCGAGGCCGGTGCGATCGACCCGCGAACGGTGATCTGCGTGCTGACCCACGACCCCAAGTTCGACGTTCCCGTGCTCGTCGACGCGCTACGGCTGGACGTGGCGTACGTCGGGGCGATGGGTTCCCGGCGCACCGCGCAGGAACGCGCCGAGCAGCTCCGCGCGGCCGGCCTGACCGACACCGAAGTGGCCCGGCTGGCCTCGCCGATCGGGCTCGACCTGGGGGCGCGCACCCCGGAGGAGACGGCCGTGTCGATCGCCGCCGAGATCGTGGCCCGTCGATGGGGTGGCGGTGGGCACCCCCTGGTCACCACCGCCGGCGACATCCACCGCCCGGAGCATCCGGTGGGCTGACCAGCGGCGGGGCGGACCGGCGGGAGAGGCCGAGACGCACGAGGGCCCGGCCGACGGATGGTCGGCCGGGCCCTCGTGCGGGACGACGCTCAGGCGGAGGCGCCGGCCGCCGGCGGGGTCGCGGCGTTGGCGCCCGACAGCTCGTGAGCCAGTTCCTTCTCGTCCTCGTCGGACAGCGACGTCTTCAGGACGGTGCCGCCGTAGGGGCCCATCCGGTCGGCGAACTTGTCCTCGGTGATCTTGGCGGCCATCACCACGACGGCGGCGTTACCCGGCTTGAGCATCGACTGCACCTGGCCGCGGAAGGCGTCGTCGATACCCGACTTGCCGAGCTTGCCGAACAGCCCGCCCATCAGGCCGCCGATCGCCGCGCCGAAAAACGGGACCAGGAAGAGCAGGCCGAGCAGCATGCCCCACAGGGCCCCCGAGGCGGCGCTGGCGCCGACGATCTTCTGGGGGGTCTCGACGTGGCTCTTGCCTTCGGCGTCCACGTCGACGATGGCCAGGCCACGCAGTTCCACGACGAAGTCGTTCTGCAGAGCCAGGACCTCGTTGTAGGCGGCGGTGGCCTTCTCCTTGTCGTCGTAACCGATGACGATGAGCTCGGACATGCTGTTCCTCCCGGAATGAGACGGTGGTCCACTCATCGTGGCCGGGGCCGGCCGGACATCGGTGTGCGGGCGCGGGTTCATCACCGATCGTGGCCCCCGTCCGGCCGCCTCGACAAGGCCGATCGGCCCTATCACGCCGACCGACTCGGCAATGGCCCCACGATCACCCGGCCGTCCTCAGGCGAGCGCCGGGACGACCTCCCGCTCGAACAGCTCCAGCCCGGACGTGTCGTAGGCCAGCTCCGGGAAGTAGGTGATCGCGTACGTCATCCCCTGCGCGCCGAGGGCGCGCAGCTTCTCGACGATCTGCTCGGGGGTCCCGACGCCGGGCAGGTTCTCGAAGGCGGCCATCTCGCGGGCGGCCCGCTCGGGTCCGCAGAGCCGGGTGATCTTGTCGTTGAACCAGGCCAGGCGATCCGCGACGTCCTTCTCGGTCTCGCCGATCGCGATGTTGTAGTTGGCCGAGCGGGTGATCGCCCCGAAATCGGTGCCCACCTCGCGGCAGTGGTCGGCCAGGATCGCCGACTTGGCCGCGAAGCCCTCCTGGGTGCCGTCGAAGTTCGTGTACTGCGCGTACTTCGCCGCGATCTTCAGCGTGACCTTCTCGCCGCCGCCGGCGATCCACAGCGGGATGCCGCCTTCCTGCAGCGGCCGCGGCCGGACGATCGCCCCGTCGACCTGGTAGATCTTCCCGTCCAGCGTGGCCGTCCCGGTCGACCAGGCCTGCCGCATGATCTGCACACCCTCGTCCAGGGCCCGCAACCGCTCCCGGGCGGGCGGGAAGCCGTAGCCGTAGGCGCGCCATTCGTGCTCGTACCAGCCGGCGCCGATGCCCATCTCGGTCCGCCCGCCGGAGACGATGTCGACCGTCGCCGCGACCTTGGCCAGGTACGCGGGGTTCCGGTAGGCCATGCAGGTGCACATCTGGCCGAGCCGCACCCGGGACGTGCTGGCCGCGAAGGCGGCCATCAGCGTCCACGCCTCGTGCGTGGCCTCGTCGGACGGGGCCGGCACGGTGTGGAAGTGGTCGTACACCCAGATCGACGCCCACGGACCGGCATCGGCCCGCTGGGCCAGTCGCGACATCGTGGCCCACTGCTCGGCCGGGGCGATGTCCGTCAGGTCCATGCGCCAGCCCTGGGGGATGAAGAGTCCGAACTCCACGTCTGGTTCCTCCTTCGCCGGGACCGCGGGATCGGTCCACCGACGAGTGTGCCCAGCCGACGGCCGGGTCACCGCCCGACCTCCGCCGGACCGCCCGCGATGGCGTCCCGGTGAACAACCGGGCCCCTTCGAGCGCACGGGACGCCGAGCGGCAATCATGGGCGGGTGAACATTTCCGTCCCCCCTGCCACCCCGCCGACTCCGACCCGTCCCTGGTCGTACCTGTGTGACATGGACGGCGTGCTGGTCCACGAGGAACACATGATCCCCGGGGCCGACGAGTTCATCGCCGAGCTCACCGAACGCGGCACCAACTACACCGTCCTGACGAACAACCCGATCTTCACCCGGCGTGACCTCCGCGCCCGGCTGCTGGCCACCGGCCTGGACATCCCCGAGGAACGGATCTTCACCTCGGCGATGGCCACGGCCCAGTTCCTCGACAGCCAACGGCCCAACGGCAGTGCCTACGTCATCGGCGACGTCGGGCTGACCACCGCGCTGCACGAGGCCGGCTACATCCTCACCGACCGCGATCCCGATTACGTGGTGCTGGGGGAGACCCGGACGTACTCCTTCGAGGCGATGACCACGGCCATCCGCCTCGTCGAGCGCGGCGCCCGGTTCGTCGTCACCAACCCGGACCCGACGGGTCCGAGCCGGGCCGGGATCCTGCCCGCGGCCGGCGCGGTGGCCGCGCTCATCGAGAAGGCGACCGGCCGCAAGCCGTACTTCGTCGGCAAGCCCAACCCGTTGATGATGCGCCGGGCCCTGCGCAACATCGGCGCGCACTCGAGCTCGACGGTGATGATCGGTGACCGTATGGACACCGATGTCATCGCCGGTCTGGAGTCCGGGCTGTCGACCATCCTGGTGATGTCGGGGATCTCGAACCCCGCGACGGTCGAGGCCTACCCGTTCCGGCCGAACCGCATCATCAACTCCATCGCCGACCTGGTCGGCCACACCGAGGACCCGTTCGGTACCGGGCCCGCCACCGCCGAGGGCACCGGCACCTTCGAGCCCATCGCCGCCGACTGACCCGTCAGTCCTGGTCCACGGTTCCCGGCCCGGTCCGCCTGCTGTCGTCGACCGGGTCGGGCGGCCGGCCCGGTGCGAACGGGGCCGTTGCGGGTGTCCGCCGCCGGGGCCGGCGGAGCAACCACAGCACGAGGCACGCCAGCAGGTAACCGACGATCGCGCCCGAGGAGTTGGCGATCACGTCCGAGACCGAGGCGAAGCGTCCCGGCAGGCCCGCGGCCTGCGCCGACTCGATCCCCACGGACAGCAGCATTCCGATGGGCATCGCCAGCCACCGCCGTCCGGACGGCAGAGCGAGCGCGCCGAACAGACCGAGCGGCAGGAACATCACGATGTTCGCGCTGAACTCGATGAGGTCGTAGGAGATCCACAGCGGCAGGCCGCCACGGTGCGCCTGCGCGAGCCAGCGGACGAGCTCGCGTTGGCCGTCCGGATCGGGAGGCCCCGGGGTCAACGTGATGAGGGCGACGATCACCAGGAACGCCAGCAGCACCCCGACGGAGATCCGCCGGAGGGTCCGCTCTGTCGCGGCGGTCGAGGGTCGACCGGCCGCGGATGCACCAGGGACCGGTTGCGACGCCACCCGGCCATCGTAGGAATCGCGGCGGGCCGACCTCGTCCACTGTTCGGGACGTTCCGCCCATCGGGCATCAGTCGGCGCACGGCGAGTAACAGGTGTGTCACCGTCGGGCCTCGGAGCCGCCACGGACACCGTTCGGATGACGAGCCGGCTTTACCCTCTCCGAGTGCTCTTCACCGTCGGCTTCGACCTCGACATGACCTTGATCGACCCCCGCGCGGGCATGATCGAGATCTTCGACGTCCTGGCCCGCGAGACGGGGATCCCGCTGGACGGCCGGGCTTTCGCCACTCGCCTGGGCCCGCCGCTGCAGACGGAGTTCGCTCGCTACGGCCTGGACGACGCCACCATCGCCCGTCTGGTGGCCCGCTACCGTGAGTTGACGCCGCAGTTCACCATCCCCCGGACGGTGGCCCTGCCCGGTGCCCGGGAGGCCTTGGAAGCGGTCACGGACAGTGGTGGCCGGGTGGTGGTCGTCACGGCGAAGTTCGCCCCCAACGCGGTCGCGCACCTGGACCATCTCGGTCTGCGGGTCGACGCCGTCGTCGGGGATCTGTGGAGCACGGCGAAGGCCGGTGCCCTGCGTGATCACGGGGCCGAGATCTACGTCGGCGACCACCTCGGTGACGTCGCCGCCGCCCGGGCCGCGGACGCGCTGTCGGTCGGCGTGGCCACTGGACCGATCAGCGCCGAGGACCTGTCCGCCGCCGGCGCGGACGTCGTCCTGCCGGATCTGACCGGCTTCCCGGCGTGGCTGCAGACGTATCTGTACGCCACCGTGCACTGACCTCGCGCATCATCGTCCAGTGAAGGAGTTCCTGCCCCGCATCGCCGCCGGGCGCCGTCATTCGGTGGGCCTGCTGGCCGACGGTCGGGTGGTCGCGACCGGACGCCCCGGGGCGCAGGAGTGCCGGGTCGCCGACTGGGCCGACGTCGTCGCCGTGGCGGCCGGCAACGTCCACACCGCCCGCAACACCGGGCGCTCCCACACCGTAGCGCTCCGCGCGGACGGCCGGCTGCTGGCCACCGGGTGGAACGACGACGGGCAATGCGACGTGGGGGACTGGACGGACGTGGTCGCCGTCGCCGCCGGCTGGCGGCGCACCGTCGCCGTCCTGGCCGATGGCCGCGCCCGGGCCGCCGGCCGGCGGGCCGAGGGCGCCGCGGACGTGTCCCACTGGACCGGGCTGGTCGCCGTGACCGCGGGCGACTGGCACACCGTCGGGCTGCAGGCGGACGGCCGCGTCGTCGCCGTCGGGAACGACCGGTGGGGCCAGTGCGCGGTCGGTGGGTGGCGCGACGTGCGTGCGGTCGCCGCCGGCTACCTGCACACCGTCGGCCTGACCGGTGACGGACGGGTCCTCGTCGCCGGCGCCCGAATCCAGGGGGCTGACGAGATCGACCGGTGGCGGGACGTGGTCGGCGTCTCCGCCGGCAGTGGCCACACGGTGGCGGTGACGGCGGCCGGGCGGGTGCTGGCCACCGGGGACGACGCGGACGGCCAGTGCGATGTCGCGTCCTGGCGGGACGTTGTGGCGGTGGCGGCCGGGTCGGCCCACACGCTCGGGCTGTGCCGGGACGGCACCGTGCTCGCCACCGGGAATCGGGACGACGGTCGATGCGACACGCAGTCCTGGCGGCTGGCCCCGGCCGGATGATCGGCGGGACGCCCGCGGACCGGGCCGGTGCGCTCAGTATTCTGGCCCGCGTGACGGCCAGCATCGTGTCGGTGAACATCGGGCGCTCCCGCCCCCTCGACGTCGGACGCAACTACCCGGACACCAGCGGCATCGGTAAGGAACCGCAGGTCGGCGCGGTGGGCATCCGGCCGCCGGGACCGCGGCGCGGTGGGCTGGGCAGCGGATTGGTCGGCGACTTCATCGGCGACAGCCGGCACCACGGTGGTGACGAGCAGGCCGTCTACGCCGTCGGCCAGGAGGACCTCGACCACTGGTCCCGGCATCTGGACCGGGAGCTGACCCCCGGCATGTTCGGCGAGAACCTGACCACCGCCGGCATCGACGTCAACGAGGCGTTGCTCGGCGAGTGGTGGCGGGTCGGCGACGGCGCCGAACTGGTCGTCACCGGCCCCCGCATCCCCTGCCGGACGTTCCAGGTGTGGCTGGGCGTCCGCGGCTGGGTCAAGACGTACACCGCGGCCGGCCGGCCGGGCGCGTACCTGCGGGTGGCCGCCGCCGGTCAGGTCCGGGCCGGGGACGCCATCACGGTCGTGCACCGACCCGACCACGACGTGACCGTGGCGATGGCGTTCCGGGCGATGACGACCGAACGGGAGCTGATCCCGCACCTGGCCACAGCCGAACCGCACCTGTCCGAGGAGCTCCGCGGCGTACTGGCCAAGGCGGGCTGACCGCCGGCCGGTCCCGTCAGAGGGCCGGACGGGACCGCGACGAGCGGCGGGCGTCCCGGAAGATGCCGACCAGCACGACCCCGAAACCGACCGGGGCGAGACCGGCGATGAGGTTGGCCCACAACGGCAGGTCCCGCACGCCGGAGAAGAACAGCACCATGATCACCGCGACGGCGAGCAGGCCGATCAGGAAGAGCACCAGCCCGATGCGGATGAGCGGCGTGGGCGCGGCGCGCCGAGCGACCGGAACCCGCTGGGGGCCGGCCGCGGGCACGGCGACGCGGTCGGTGGTCTGCTCGGCTGAGCGTTCGGAAGCTGCGTCGGGCACCTGTCCACCATAGGCGCCGCCCGACACCGGACCGGCCGACCTCGGGCTATCGGTATGCCCCCCGGGCGGCCGGCCGCGGGCGAGGTCCGGGTCAGGCGGCGCAGTACCCTGGTTCGTCCGGGTGGTGGGCCGTCGGCCCGCCACCACCGGACCTCGCGCCTGCACATCCGGGCAGTCCGCGCGAGAGGCGACGTCCGGCCCGCCACAGGGTCCGACGTCAGCATCGAGCAACAAGCTAGAGACAAGGTGAGTTCGGGTGCCCAGCGGCAAGGTGAAGTGGTACGACGCGGACAAGGGGTTCGGTTTCATCGCCCAGGAGGGCGGCGGGGCCGACGTCCATGTCCGCTCCTCGGCGTTGCCGTCCGGGGTGGCCACGCTCAAGCCCGGGCAGAAGATCGACTTCGACGTGGCCGACGGCCGTCGCGGCCCCCAGGCCCTGCGGGTGACGGTGCTGGAGGCCCCGCCGTCGGTGGTCGCCACCACCCGCCGGCCGGCCGAGGAGTTGCACGGACTGGTCGACGACATGATCAAGCTGCTCGAGTCCAAGGCGCTGCCGGATCTGCGTCGGGGTCGGTACCCCGACCGGGCCATGGGCGGTCGGATCGCGCAGGTGCTGCGGGCCGTCGCGGACGAGCTCGACGCCTGACCGGCCGGAGGTGAACCGGGGGCACCGCCCGAGCCCGCAGGCTCAGGCGGTGCCCTTCGTGTTCTCCGTGTCGAAGTCGGGGCTCGTCTGGTCGGACGGAGCCTGCGGTCGGATCAGCAGCTCCCACACCTGGGTGGCGGTGAACTCGTCGTTGGCGGTGGGCAGGATGCCCGACTCCACCCGGACCCGGATGAACAGGTCATCGGGCTGCGGCGGTCGCAGTGTGTAGGCGAGCGTGTGATCGGAGAAGACCGCGGTCCGGCCTTCGCCCACCTCGCCGTCGGGGGTGGTGTAGCGGAAGACGATCTGCCAGGGCTGCCGGGCGATGGCCGTGGGCACGTTGACCTGGACGGGCTGTCCGGGTTGCAGGGCGAGCTGGGGGAGCTCGGTCAGGCCGGTCTCCTCACAGGTGCCGATCTCGAGCTTGTCCGCGTCGACCGGGCACCAGGTGGTCGGCTCGGTGTCGACGGCCGTGCCGTTGCCGTAGAAGGTGACGTCCGGGCGGGGCGCCTGGCAGGCGGCGATCAACCCCAGTAGCGGCACGAGTCCGAGGGCGGTCCAGCGGACGCTTCGTCGGGGGGACGGGGCGGTGCGGGGGTGATCGGTGACGGTCACGACTTCCTCTGGGTCCGGGGACGGCGACGGGGCTTACGGGTGGGCACATCGTTCGGCGGTGGGGCCGTGCTGGCGGGCGGTGTCCATCCCGGCGGGCTCGACCACTCGGAGGCCGGGGGTGGGCTGGACCAGTCGGTCGCACCACCGGCCGCCCAGGACGTGGCCCAGTCCGAGGTCGAGCCGGAGGCGTGCTGCGCGCCCGGGCGGTCGGCGGTCGGGGGCGTCCAGGTCGGGGCGGCGGATGCGCCCCAGCGGGGGTCGGTCCGGGTCGCCGGGTCGGTGGACCGGGGGGTGGTCGGCGCGTCCGGCTGGGCGGTCGCCGGGGTGCGGCGTAGGCCGCGACGCAGGCGTTCGGTCGGCAACCAGCCGAAGAGGGTGCCGCCCCGGCGGACGAGCCAGCTCTGGGCCACGCCGACGGCCAGCAGCACGCTGATCACCGCGAATCCGATGGTGTAGACGGAGTCGTGGCCGAACGACCAGACGCCGCCGATCAGCAGGCCGACGACGCCGCCGAACACCCAGGACAGCTGCAGCGCGGTCTCGCTGCGCCCGAAGGCCGACGCGCGGCTGGCCTCCGGGAGCTCGTCCTGGATGACCGAGTCGAGGCAGACCTTGGCCAGGGCCGAGGCGGTCGCCCCGACCAGGCCGACGATGGCCGCGGTGAGCAGCCCCGGGGCGAGGAGGGCGACAACGCAGGCGGACAGGGTGGCCGCCAGCGACCAGAACGAGATCATCTCCGGGTGCGACAGCGGCAGCCGGGCGCCCAACCCGTTGCCGACGAACCCGCCGGCTCCGGCCGCCACGCCGACGACACCCAGCAGCAGGAGCTGCACGAACCCGCTGGAACCGCCGTACTCGCTCTTGATGACGAAGGCCATGAACAACGCCAGGAAACCGGTCTCCACCCGGATGGCGCCGTTGGCCCACAGCGTCGTCACGATGGGGCGGGTGAACGCGCGGCCGCGACGGTTGGTGACCATGCCCGCGACGGGGACCTCACCGGCGGTGGACTCGACCCAGGCCGGGATTCGCAGGCACAGCCACCCGCCGACGCCGGCGGCGGCCGCGGTGAACACCAGTGCCCCCGTGGAGCCGAACGCCCAGGCCAGGGCGCCGGCCACCGCCCCGGCCGCACCCCCGGCCAACAGGCCGAACACGGTCAGCCGGGAGTTCGTCTTCACCAGGGTGATGTCCGGCGGCAGCACCCGCGGGGTGATCGACGACTTCAGCACGCTGAACGACTTGGACAGCACCAGCTCGCCCAGTGCGCACGGGTAGAGCACCCACGAGTCGAAGTTGAACGCCATGATCAACGCCAGGACGGCCCGGGCGAAGCTCGACGCGGCCAGGGCGATCCGCCGACCGTGCTGCAACCGGTCCAGGGCCGGCCCGATCAACGGGGCGATCACCGCGAACGGGGCCACCGTGATCAGCAGGTACAGCAGCACCTTGCCGGACGACTCGGCGGACGCGGCCGCGAAGAACAGGGTGTTGGCCAGGGCGACGGCGAGGGCGGCGTCGACCGCGTAGTTGCCCATCGTCGCGTAGGTCAGGGCCTGCAGGCCGGAGCGGTCGGCGCCGTCCGCGGCGGCGGCGCGCTGGAAGAGCTGCACTCCGCGGGTGGTGAGCTCCCGGCTGCGGAACGCGGCCACCCGGGTCACCGTCAGTTTGCGGGGACCGGATGCGCGGCGGCCGCCCGGCACCCGGGTCGTCGCGGCCGGATCGGTCGAGGCGCCCGGGGAACCGGGTGCCGACGGCAGGGTCGGTCCGTTGTACGGCGGCAGATGGCTGCCGCGGGTCCGGTCGGACTCCGGCGGCCCCACCGGCTGGGCACCCGGGTACGGCGCAGCCGGGCTCCGGCCGTCCGGGGCCGGCAGGTACCGGGTGCGTTCGGCGGGAGACGGCCGCCGGTACTGATCGGTGCGGGCGTTCTGGTCGACCCCGTACGGATCGGCCGGGCCCGAAGGGCCGGCCGCCGCCGACCAGGGCGGCGGAGGGCCCACGGCCCGCGGATCCCACCGTCCCCCGGCGTCACGTCCGACCGGGCCGGGCCGCGCGGGCGCCTGGCCCGGTGGCGGATTCGTCGCCGACGGCCACCGATCCGGCTCGTACCCGGACGGGGACCGACCGTCACCGCGGTCGGGCCAGCCCGGGCCGGGATCGGCGGGCGGTCCGCTCGGGGGCTGCACCCGTCCATCCTGCCGCACGGCCGGTCCCACGCCCGGGCTCCTGCGTCGCTCGGCGCGTGGTCCCGGCCTTCCTGTGCTGTCTGGCGGCCTCGCTGCGCTCGGTCGACGGCCGGTCCCACGCCCGGGCTCCTGCGTCGCTCGGCGCGTGGTCCCGACCTTCCGGTGCTGCCTGGCGGCCTCGCTTCGCTCGGCCGACGGCCGGTCCCACGCCCGGGCTCCTGCGTCGCTCCGCGCGTGGTCCCGACCTTCCGGTGCTGCCCGGGCTCCTGCGTCGCTCCGTCGACGGGTGCCGGTGAGGCATCATGACCGGTGTGATGTCGTACGCCGCCGACCGTACGGAGGACGCCGAGCAGGCCGCCCCGGTCCCTTCGGCCACCCAGAACGCCGACGCCGTCGAGCCGGTCGTGCAGGCCACCGAGGCGACCCCGACCGAGGTTCCGGCCGAAGTCGTCGACCTCGCCCGCGCGGCCGCGGTGACCGAGGCCGGTGACGAGGACTCCATCGGCGAGCACCTCGACACGCTCGCCGAAGATCCAGTGGCCCGCACCGTCCGCTTCGCGGCGTTGGCGGCCGGTTATCGCGGGTGGCAATGGTCGGTGACGCTGGCCGTCCTGCCGGACGCGGACCCGACCGTCAGCGAGGTCGTGCTGCTGCCCGGCCCCGACGCGTTGATCGCGCCGGTCTGGCTGCCGTGGGACCAGCGCTTAAGGCCCGGTGACCTCGGCCCGTCCGATCTGCTGCCGGCCGCCGAGGACGACGTCCGGCTCGTCCCCGGGTACGTCCAGTCCGATGACCCGGCGATCGAGGAGCTGGCCACCGAGGTCGGGCTCGGCCGGGAACGCGTGCTCAGCCGCGAGGGACGGGACGACGCGGCCGAACGGTGGCACGACGGTCCGTTCGGTCCCACCAGCCCGACGGCCAAGGCGGCGCCGGCCCACTGTGGCACCTGTGGATTCTTCGCCCCGTTGGCCGGCAGCCTGGGCGGCGCCTTCGGCGTCTGTGCCAACGAGTGGTCGCCGGCCGACGCCCGGGTCGTCGACGTCGCGTTCGGGTGCGGCGCCCATTCCGAGGTGCCGCCCCCGCCCCCGGCCGTGGTGATCGGCGAGACCGCCCTGGACGAGGTGACTCTCGACGTGTACCCGCGGCCGTCGGCCGAAGAACGGGCGGCCGCCGGTGTCGTCGACCCGGAGCCGACGGATGCGCCGTCCGTGGACGAGCCGGTCGCCACGGCCGAGACCGACGGTGCGGCGCCCGCATCCGACGCCAGGCTGATCGATCTCGTCCCGGCCGTGGCCGAGACGGGCGACGAGCTCCCGGATGTCGAGCTGGTCACGGCCGAGTCGGATGTCGTGGACGGGTTGTCGGCCTCGGCCCAGGACGAATCCCATGTCGACGGCCCGGTGGCCGTGGAGCCCGAGGTGGTGACCTCGGCCGGTGCGGTGGCCGGACCCGAGGCCGAGATCGTGCTGCCGGAACCGGCCGCCCCGTCGCCGTCGCCGTCGGCGACGGACGCCGTGCCGCAGGACGTGGCACCGTCGGTCGATGACTCCCGTGACGCCGGGACCGAGCAGGACCCGCTGGCCGACCCGGCCGACGGGTGACCGATCCGGCCGACCCGTTCGGGACGGAGGCCCTCCGGTCCGCCGTCCTGGACAGCTGGGCGCGCTCGCCGGCGCGCTTCCGTGAGGATGCCAACGCCGAGGAGTCGTTGGCGTTGGGCGGCTACGCGGGTCGGGTCCTGGTCGAACTGGTCGCCAATGCGGTCGACGCCGCCGTCGAGGCCGGAGTGCCGGCCCGCGTCCGGGTCGCCTTCGTCGCCGGCACGGACGCGGCCCCGGAACTGCGGGTGGCCGACAACGGCATCGGCCTGACCCCGGCGGCGGTGGCCGGGCTGGCCTCGCTCCGCGCCTCGGGCAAGCGCGACACCGCCGTCACCGTGGGGCATTTCGGGGTCGGCTTCACCGCTGTGCTATCGGTCGCCGACCGGGCGGCGGTGGTGTCGAGATCCGGAACCGTGGTCTTCGACGGGGCGCGCACCGCCGCCGCAGTGGCCGATCTCCAGAACGCGACCCTGGACGGGGAGGTCAGCCGACGCTCGGGCACCGTCCCGGTGCTCCGGCTGCCGTGGTCGGTCAGCGGGGTCGAACCCCCGCCGGACGGGTTCACCACCGAGGTGCGGCTGCCGCTGCGGCCGGCGGCGCGGGCCGATGTCGAACGGCTCGTCGCCGACCCTCGCACGGTCGACGACCTGTTCTGGGCGCTGGCCGAGTTGGACGAGATCACCATCGACGGGGTCACCTCCCATCGGCGACGGGAGGACGACGGCACCGTCACCCTGCTCACCGACGGCGCGGCCGCGCGACGGTTCCGGGTGGTCGAGCGCACCGGTGTCGCCGATCCCGAACTGCTGGCCGATCGCCCGGTGGAGGAGCGGGCCCGCCGGCGGTGGTGGGTGCGCTGGATCCAGCCCCTGCCGGAGCATGAGACCGCCGACCGATATGACGATCTGGGCACCTTTCCGACGGCCCGCGGATCGAACGGTCCCACCACTGCGGGCGACCCGTGGGTCGCCGACACCGTCGGCGCCCCCACCCCGACAGACGAGCCACTGTCGTTGCCGGCCGGCCTGATCGGCACCTTCCCGGTCGACGACACCCGGCGGCGGTTGGCGCCCGGGGCGCTGACCGACCACCTGCTGAGCGCGGCCGTCGACGGGTACGTCGAGCTGCTGGCCGCCACCGAGCCGGGCGACCGCTGGCGGCTGCTGCCGACGGCCGGGTTCCCGGTCGGGCCCATCGACGGCCGCCTCCGGGAGGGCATCGTCGCCGCCGCGGCGGCCGCGCCGCTGCTGCTCACCGCCACGGGCGACGAGGTGACGGCCGACCGGGCCTGCCTGCTGCCCGGGATCACCCCCCGGGCGGCCGAGCTGCTCGGCCAGGCCCTGCCGGGTCTGCTGGCTCCGCCGCCGGTCGCCGCGCTGCCGGTGCTCCGCGCGCTCGGGGTGCGGACGACGGACCTGTCGGCGGCCAGCGGCGCCCTGGCCGGGATCGACCGGCCGCCCGCGTTCTGGGGTGAGGTGTACCGGGAGCTCGCCGCCGGCGATCGTCCGGACGGGGAGGCGCTGGCCGATCTCCCGGTTCCGCTGCTGGGTGCGGCGGGCCGGCCGTCTCGCCGGGCCATCGGGCCACGGGGCCTGCTGCTGCTTCCCGCCGACGCCGGCGTGCAGGAGCGAGCCGCGGTGCGCCGGCTCGTCGCGGTCGTGCCGGGCCTGCGCATCGTCGACCCCGAGGCGTCGGCCCCGCTGCTGGAACGACTGGGCGCCCGGGCGGCGACCCCGTCGGCGGTGCTGGCTGACCCGGCGGTGGCCGCGGCCGTCGACGAGCTCGCCGCCGATCCGGAGTCGAGCGACGATCTGGTGGACGACCTGGAAGCCGGGGGCGGCCCGCGTCCGGCGCTCACCCGGGCCGTGCTGGATCTGGTGGTCGCCGGGGCCGACGTGCCCGCCCCGCTGGTCGGTCGGCTGGTCCTGACCGATGCCGACGACGACTGGGCCCGGGCCGACGAACTGCACGTCCCCGGCTCGCCGTTGGCCTCTGTGGTGCGTCCGGACGATCTGGTTCCGGTGCATCCCGACTGGTCCGACCGCTACCCGGCGACGGTGCTGACCGCGGTGGGCGTGCGGGACGGCTTCGCGGTGGTCGAGGTGACCGATCCGGTTACCGACGATCTGAGCCTGCCCGACCTCGACGAATGGCTCGACCGGCACCCCGGGCCGCCGTCGGCGATCACCGCGGTCCTGGATCTGGACCTGGTGGACGAGGACCGGTGGCCCCGGGCGCTGGCCCTGCTGGCCGCCGATCCGGCGGCCCGGGGCGCCGTGCGTCCGGGACCCGACGGGCCGTCCTACCCGGGGTGGTGGCTGGGGGAGTTCGCCGTCCTGCAGGGGGCGCCGCTGCGGTCGTTCCGGTTGCCCGCGGCCCACGATCTGGAAGGCCTGTACGACGTGCTGCCGCTGGCCTTGGACGCCGAGTTCGCCCGGGCCTGCGGGGTGCGGACGGGGCTCGCCGACGCCGCGGAGGACCCGCAGGAACTACTCGACCGGTTCACCGATGCGCGGCGGGTCGTCGCGCCGGTGCTGGTGCGGCCGGTGACCGACGTGCTGGTCGACCGCATCCTCGTCGCCCTGCAGCGGGATTTGTTCGACACCGGCGACGGACTGCGTATGCCCGACGGGGTCCGCACGCTGGCCGGGACGGTGGTCGACGCCGACGACGCCGTGGTGCTGGATGCGCCCTGGTGGGCCCAGGTGCTGGCGGCGGACACGGTCATTCCCGGGGGTGTCGACCCGCGCCGCACCGCGGAGGCGTGGGACCTGCCGTGCGCGACGCAGGAATACGGAGCGCAGGTGCAGACCGGGGCGGCGCCGACGGACGCGGCGTGGGTGGAGGCGGCCCGGGCGCGGCTGACCCGGGCGGCGGCCGCCCTGGGCGCCGGACTGGACGTCAGCCGGGAGGTGCTGCTGTTTTCGGACCTGCGGGTCGCGGTCGACGGTGCGCCGGCGGTCGCCGTCCGCTGGTGGGTCGAGCCGGGATCGGGACGGCTGTGGTGCGACGGGTCGGCCGAGGCGGCCGGCCGGGCGATCGCGTGGCGGGCCGGGCGGTGGCCGGACCGCCAGCTGGCCGTCGCCGCGGCGCAGGACTCCACCCTGGCCGTGCTGGAAGCCGCGCTGGACTGAGCCCTGATGGGTCAGGCCGGGCCGCGTCCGATGACCTCGTCCAAGGCGCTGCGGGAGACGCCCCGGGCCCCCCGGCGGGCGGCCCGTCGCTGCCAGCCGTAGATGGACAGGCCGACCAGGCTCCAGCCGGCGGCGGCCAGGAACGACCACAGCCAGATCAGTGCGTCCGCGTCCCGCAGCTGCGGGATGAAGAACAGCAGGACGATCGAGACCACCACGCAGATGAGGCCGCCCGGTGCGGCGATGTGCCAGACCCCGATCCGCACGGGCGGCGGCGTGGGCGGCTGGTCCGGAGCGGGTGTGGCACTCACGGTAAGAGCGTATCCGCTGGTCGGACCGTTTCCGGCGGGTCCGGCCAGCCAGTCGCGGGCCAGGGTCGTATCGATGAGATGGGATACAGTCGCGGCATGTCCGACCCTGCCGACCTGGCCGGAGAGCTGCGGCTGGCAGTGCACCGTCTGACCCGTCGACTGCGCCAGCAGGGCCCCACCAATGGCTTGACCCTCACCCAGCTGTCGGCGTTGGCGATCGTCTGGCGGGATGGCCCGTTGTCCGCCGGTGACCTCGCCCAACGCGAGCAGGTCCGCCCGCCGTCGATCACGCGGGTGCTGACCGCGTTGGAGCAGATGGATCTGATCACGCGGGAGGGCAACCCGAACGACGGCCGGCAGGTGCTCGTCCACATGACACCGCTCGGCGACGAGCGCATGCGCACCTACGTGCAGGAACGGGAACGGTGGCTGGCCGAGCTGTTGACCACCCTGTCCGACGAGGACCGCGACGTGCTGCACCGGGCGGCGCTGCTGCTGGAGGACCTGGCCGCCCGGTGATCTCGGGTGGACGTCGCTCGGCCGCGATCGGACGGTCGACTCCGCCTTCAGTGGGGAACCGTCGGCTGACAGGGGAAGGAGGCCGCCATGAGCAGTGACGTGATCGGTGCGCCGGTCGACGATGCGGCGACTGCGGAGTCGCCCCGATGGCTGTCGCCCACCGAGCAGTCGGCGTGGCGGGCGTGGCTGGAGACGTACCGGCTCGTGGTGCCGGTCCTGGACCGGCAACTGCAGGTCGCCGGTGGACTCGCCCTGTCCGACTACGAGGTGCTGGTCTGCCTCTCCGAAGCGCCGGAGGGGCGGTTGCGGATGGGGCTGGTGGCCGACCGGACGGTCTCCACCCGGAGTGCGATCAGCCGGTCCATCGACCGGCTGGTCGCCCGCGGGTGGGTGCGCCGGGAGCGCAGCGGCGAGGACCAGCGGGGTTTCTACGCCGCGCTGACCGAGACGGGGGTCGACGCGTTGGCCGGCCTGGCCCCGGCGCATGTCGCGACCGTCCGGTCCACCCTGATCGACTTGCTGGACCCGACCGAACTGGCCGTCCTGGACCGGATCGGGCAGAAGGTGCGCCGGGCGTCGACCGGCGCCCCGGGGCCGGACCGCCGGTGACGCCAGCACCGTCCACCGTCGGCCCGACCGTGGACGTCGTCGAGATCGACGACCCGGATGACCCGCGCCTGGACGACTTCCGTGACCTGTCCCGGGCCGACCGCCGTCCGGACCGGCCCGGGGGACGCGGGCTGGTGATCGCCGAGGGGGTCGTCGTCGTCCGACGCCTGCTCGCCTCCCGGTATCCGGTGCGGGCCCTGCTCGGCATCCGCCGGCGTATCGAGGAATTGCTGCCCGACCTCGCCGCCACCACCACCCCATGGTCACCGGCCGCCGGCCCGGCCGTCCCGGCCTACGTGGCGTCGGCCGAGGTGATGGCGCAGGCGGTTGGCTTCCACCTGAACCGGGGCGTCCTGGCCACCGCGGATCGGGCGGCGTTCCCGGCCGCCGACGATCTGCTGCGGTCTGCCCGCACGGTGGCCGTCCTGGAAGGGGTGGGGGATCACGAGAACCTCGGGGCACTGTTCCGCAACGTGGCCGCGCTCGGCGTCGACGCGGTCCTGCTCGGGGAGGGCTGTGCGGACCCGCTCTACCGGCGCAGCGTGCGGGTGTCGATGGGCACGGTGCTGTTCGTGCCCTTCGCCCCGCTGGATGGCTGGCCCGACACCGCGTTCGATCGGTTGCGGGGAGCCGGTTTTCGCACGGTCGCGTTGACCCCGGCGGGTGAGCACACCCTGCGGACCGCCGGTCTGGCCGACGCCGCCCGGGTCGCCGTGCTGCTGGGGTCGGAGGGCCCGGGCCTGACCGACGCCGCGCTCGCGGCGGCCGACGTGCGGGTGCGGATCCCGATGGCCCGGGGGGTTGACTCCATCAACGTCGCGACCGCCGGGGCGGTGGCGTTCGCGACCCTGGCCGACCGGGCCTGACCCGTTCGACCCTCCGGCGCAACGTGTACGACCCGACACGGACGGTGATCGGGCACACTGTGCTCGTGTCGATCACCCCACCCCCGCTGCCGCCTGAGGGTCCGGCCACTGCGGCGTTCGGCGGGTCGGCGGCGGACGAGTCACCGGCCCGGTCCGGCACCGTGGTGCCGTTCCCGCGCCGCGCCGACGCCACCGTCATCCCGGACGCCGAGGGCCCCACCGACGAGGACGACGACGGAACGGCCGACGACACACCCGGCGATCACCGCGATTGGGCGTGGGTCGAGGAATGGCGGGACGGTCGGGAGCCCACTCCCTGGGCGCCGGGTCTCGCGGTCGCCGCGTTCGCGATGCTCGTCGTCGGCATCGCCATCGTCGTGCTGTCCGACGGGCTGTCCGGCAACCCCGTCGTCGCCGTACTGGTCAACCTGTTGGTCGCCGCCGGCCTGGTACCGGCGATCTGGTTGTCCCGCGAACTCCCGGTGCTGCGCTGGATCGGTCTGGGCGCCGCCGTCGGGGTGGTGGCGGGCTGGATCACCGCCATCGGCATGGTCGGCTGACGCCGGCGACATCCGCTGACGCCGAGCATTCTCGCGGTTCCGGTCCTCCCCAGGGTCGGATCGGCGGATGACCAGCGTCGACCACCTTCCCCGGCGTCGTCCAGGAGCCCGGACCTACAGGGCGGGGGACGAGGCCTCGGCCCAGAACCGCCGGGGGATGCGACCCGCCTGCCGGGCCAGCGCCCCGGCCCGGACCGCGGCCGCCATGGCTGCGGCCATCGTCGGCGGGTCGGCGGCCCGGGTGACCGCGCTGGCCAGCAGCACCGCCGAGCACCCCAGTTCCATGGCCAGGGCGGCGTCGCTGGCGGTGCCGATACCGGCGTCCAGGATCACCGGGACCCCGGCCTGCGCGACGATCATCTCGATGGCGTGCGGGTTGGCGATGCCCAGCCCGGAACCGATGGGCGAGCCCAGCGGCATGACGGCGGCGCAGCCCACGTCCTCCAGCCGCCGGGCCAGCACCGGGTCGTCGGTCGTGTAGGGCAGCACCACGAACCCGTCGTCCACAAGTTGCTCGGCCGCGGCGACCAGCTCGATGGCGTCCGGGAGCAGCGTGCGCTCGTCCGCGATGACCTCGAGTTTGACCCAGTTCGTCTCCAGCGCCTCGCGGGCCAGCGCAGCGGTGAAGACCGCCTCGGCCGCGCCGCGGCACCCGGCGGTGTTCGGCAACGCGGTGATCCCCAGGCGTCGCAGGACGTCCAGCACTCCGGTGCCGCCCCCGGCGTCGACCCGGCGGAGGGCGACGGTGGTCAGCTCCGTCCCGGACGCCACCAGCGCCTCCTCGAGCACCGCCAGGTTGGCCGCGCCCCCGGTGCCCAGGATCAGCCGGGACCCGAAGGTGCGGTCGGCGATGACCAGCTCGTCGCGGACGACGGTCGGCACCGGCCGGTCGGCCACCGCGGCGGCGGCGAAGGTGTCAGCCACCCTGCACCGCCGTCACCACGTCGACGCGGACGCCGGGGCGGAGCTCGGCGCTCGCCCACTGCGACCGGGGCACGACGGCCGCGTCCACGGCCACGGCGATGCCCTGCTCCGGGTAGCCCAGACCGGCCAGCAGCGCCGTCACAGTGGGACCCGTTGCGGTATCCGGGGTCTCAGCCGGGAAATCGACCTCGCGGTCGTTGACGAGAAGTCTCATGTGGTGGCTCCCACGGTGGAGGCGACCCGGTTCGGGTCGGTGCTGATGGCGGACATCGCGGCCGCCGGGTCCTGCCGGGAGTCGGCCAACAGACCGGCCACCCGCTCGACCGTCCACGGCGTCAGCAGGAACCCGTTGCGGCCGTGTCCGGTGGCGACGACGGTGCGATCGTCCAGCCGCTCGACGATCGGCAGGTTGTCGGGCGTGCCCGGTCGCAGCCCGGCCGCGATCTCGGCGAGTTCGTACTCCCCGAGCGACGGCACGACGGCGCAGGCGTCGTCGAGGAGTTCGCGGACCCCGGTGACGGTCGGGCTGATGTCCCGGCCGTGCTCGTACTGGGTGGCGCCGACCACGACGCCGTCGGCGCGGGGCACCAGGTACACGGATCGGCCGTGGACCCGGGCGCGCACCGTGCGGGTGGGCGGCGGGAGGACACCGGGGCGACGCCGCAGGCGGAGGATCTCGCCCTTGACCGGACGGACGGGCAGACCGGGCCAGAACCGGGGGCTGTCGATCCCGGCGGCCAGGACGCGATGACCCGGCACGGCGGCGAAGGCGTCGGCATCGGGCAGCGGGTCCGCCCACCGCACACCGAGTCTGGTGCACTCGGACTCCAGAGCCTGTACGAGCGCGCGGTTGTCGACCGCCCACTCGTCACCGGCGACGAAGCCGTGCCGGATCCCCGACGCCAGCGTGGGTTCCAGCCGGCGGGCGTCGGTGACGAGTTCGACCGGATGTCCCTGCGCGGCCAGGTGTCCGGCCACGGTGCGCAGATCGGCCGCGTCGGCCCGGTCGACGGCGACGACCAGCGACGACCGGGTGGTGACGACGTCGGCGGGCAGCCCGTCCAGGTAGCTGCCGGGACCGGTGGCCTGCCACAGCCGCAACGAGCGCAGCCCGATGTCGAGCTGGGCGTCCTCGCCGGGCCACGCCTCACTGTGGGGGGCGAGCATGCCGCCGGCCACCCACGAGGCGCCTCGCTCCGGGGCGCGGTGCACGGTCACCGTCCACCCGTCCAGCGCGGCGCGACGGGCGATCGACAGACCGATGACCCCGCCGCCGACGACGGACAGCGGTGCGCCGTCGCCGACCGGGGCGGGAGGACCAGGGGGGTGCTGCATGAGCTCGAGGCTCCCTTCGCCGGCATGATCCGGATCAGGTGTGACGGTCAGGGCTGGCTGCCCACTCTCAGACCCGCATTCGGGACTCCCGTGCTGACCACTGCACGCTAGCCGTAGCCTCGCTGCGTGCGCCACTCGACCTTCGCTTCCCGAACCGCCGCCGACCCCGGCCTGCGCGCCGCCCGGCGCGAGCGCCTGCGGGACGCCCGCCTCTACCTGTGCACCGACGCGCGACGGGAGCGCGGAGATCTCGCCGAGTTCGTCGACGCCGCTCTCCGCGGGGGTGTCGACATCGTCCAGCTCCGCGACAAGGGCTCGGCCGGAGAGCGGGAGTTCGGGCCGTTGGAGGCCGCCCACGAGCTGGCCGCGCTGGCCGTGCTCACCGCGGCGGCCCGGCGGCACGGGGCGCTGGTCGCGGTCAACGACCGGGCCGACATCGCCGTCGCCGCCGGGGCCGACGTGCTGCACGTCGGACAGGACGACCTGCCGGTGGCGACGGCGCGGGCCCTCGTCGGTGACGACGTCCTCCTCGGGTTGTCCACCCACGACGAGGAGCAGGCCGCCGCGGCGGTGCGGGCGGCGACCGCCGGGGACATCGACTACTTCTGCACCGGCCCCTGCTGGCCGACCCCGACCAAACCGGGTCGGACGGCGCCCGGCCTGGATCTGGTCCGCTTCGCGGCCCGCACTGCCGGCGACGTCCCGTGGTTCGCCATCGGTGGCATCGACGAGCCCCGGGTGTCCGAGGTGCGGGAGGCCGGGGCCGATCGAGTGGTCGTCGTGCGCGCCATCACCGGGACCGACGACCCGGCGGCCGCCGCCGCGCGGATCCGGGCGGCGATCTCTCCGGCCTGACGGCCGTCGGCCGGCGGAACAGCCCCTGGCCAGCCCGCTCTCAGTGCGGACACAGCCGGGCGGCCGAGGCTGGCCGTCATGCTGCTCTCCTCGCGTCCGCTGCTCCGGCGGTGGCTGATCGCCGGTTGCCTGCTCGTGGTCGCGGGGGTGGCGATCGGTGTCCGCGCGTTGTTCGTCGACCGGGTCAGCCAGGACTACACCGCCTTTCTCAGCCCGTGGTACGACACCCTCGCCCAGGGCGGGGGTTTCGCGGCGGTGGGCACCGAGGTGGCCAACTACAACCCGCCCTACCTGTACCTGCTCGCGGCTATGACCTACCTGCCCATCCCGAAACTCGTTGGCGTCAAGCTGATCTCCATCGTCTTCGACGTGGTGCTCGCCGGGTTCGCCGCCCTCGTCGTGCGGGAGCGTTTCCGCCGTCCCGCCGTGTGGGTGACGGCGTTCGCAGTGGTGCTGCTCGCGCCGACCGTGGTCGTGAACAGCTCGTGGTGGGGGCAGTGCGACTCCATCTACGCCGCCTTCTGTCTCGGCAGCCTGTGGTTCCTCATCCGCCGCCGGCCGGTCTGGGCCTGCGTGTTCTTCGGGCTGGCGTTCGCCTTCAAGTTGCAGGCGGTCTTCTTCCTGCCCGTGCTGGTGATCGCGATCGTGGCCAACCGGCACCGCCTGGCGGCGCTGCTGGTGTCACCCGCGGTGTTCGCCCTCTGTCTGGTCCCCGCCGCCGTCGCCGGACGGGACTGGAGCAGTCTGCTCGCGGTCTACCCGAACCAGGTCAGCACCGGGGGCACGGCGACCGGTGGAGCGGGGCGAACGGGGGCGGCCGGCTTCGGACCGGCGACCGGTGACCGGATGCCGGGGGGAACGGGGGTCTCCGGAACGGCGCCGGTCGGTCCCGCCGGGAATGGCACCCGCAGCGGGGGGGCCGGCTTCGGCGGCGGCGCCCGCCCGTCCGGGGGTGGCGCCGCCAGCAGCTACACGCAGAACGCGCCGACGTTCTACCAGTGGCTCGGCTCCGGGGCCCCGGTCGTCTGGAAGTTCCTGGGGCTGGCCCTGGGGGCCGTCATCGGCACCGCGGCCGCCGTCTTCACCTGGTCCCGGCGGCGTCGACTGGGCGCCACCGAGCTGGTGGTGCTGACCACGCTGCTCGTCCTGGCCATCCCGTTCGTCCTGCCCGAGATGCACGAGCGGTACCTGTATCTCGCCGACGTGGCCACCATCGTGATGGCGTTCTACATCCGTCGGTCCTGGCCGGTCGCGGTGCTGGTGTCGGCTGCGTCGCTGGCCAGCTACGCCCCGTTCCTCTGGCGGACCACGCCGGTGCCGTTGGGGGTCGCGGCCGCGATGGACCTCGTGGCCGCCCTCGTCACGACCTGGGTCGCGGTCGACGTCCTGCGGGGAAATGACCGTTGGGTCCGGCCGGTGCGGAGCCGGTCCGGGCGGTCGACGACGCCGGACCCACGTCCCGACGCTCCGGCGGACACCCGGGCCGACACGGGCGCCGCCGAACGCTCCGCGGGCACCCCTGTGTGGGGGCGGTGAGGTGCGGCTCGCGCACCTGATGGGACAAGGAGCGGCGGGACGGTACCGGCCGTCCCTGAGGAGACCTCAGCGACGGGGTGAGGATCCGCCCAGCAGCAGATCTTCCCAGCCGGGCATCGTCGGCCGCTGCCCCCGGCGGGCCCGGGTCGGCGACGGTTCGGTGCCCGTACGGGCCACGGCGGAACCGTCCGTGGTCTCCGCGCCGGCTGCGGGGAAATCGTCCGATCCGGCGGCGGTGTCGGCGGCCGGGGTGGTCGGTTCGTTCGCGGGTGCGGTGACCGCGGCCGGCGCGGCCGGGACCGGCGGGGCGGGCGGCACCGCCGGGGTCACGGTGACCGGCTCGACCTGCTCGACGGTCACGGTGGTCGACCGGACCTCGACGACCGTGGGGGCGCCGTCGGTGATGGTGCGCAGCGGGCGCGGGGTCGGGTCGATCAGTTCGCGGGCGGCCTCGTCACGCGGGCGCAGCGTGTCGGTGCGCGGCCCGGAGTGGATCGACCAGCGGGCGTGGTTCTCGCTGCGTCCGGCCTGCCACCGCAGGTGCAGGATCCAGCCGGAGACGTCGCGGTAGGCGTCCCACCGCAGTCCGCTGAGCTGGCCGCGGGCCGACAGGGTCGCGGTGACCAGTTCCTCGAGCGACTTCTTGGTCGGGGTCCCGTCGATCAGCGGGTGGGCACGGCGGGCCCGGTCGGCGGTCGTCGATCGCTCCAGCAGGACCGGGTAGGCGTACCGCTCGATCCGGCCCACGCCGGTGTTGGCTGCACGGGCCACGTCGGCCAGGGACTCGCCGGCCCGCAGCCGCGACTGGATCTCGCGGGGACGGAGGGTGGGTTCGAGCTCGACGTCGACCTGGTCCAGCTGCTGCAACCGGGTGGCGTCGCCGCGGGCGGCGGCCCGCAGACGTTCGTCGGCGACGGCGGTGAACAGTTCGCCGGACTCCTGGTCCGCGAACACCAGGCTCTCGCCGTCCTCGGCCAGGCCCAGGACCCGCAGCGTGCGCATGGCGTACCTCCCGATCGTCACACCCTTGACGCGCCACGCTATCCCGATCGTGGCGGGCCCCGATCCAGGCGCGCCGGTCGGTCGGACGACCGGCGCGGTGCCGGCCGTCCGACCATGGGTCACGGTCAGGCGATCTGCGTGGCCAGCGCGCGCAGCCCGTCGACCAGCGGCGTGGTGGGCCGGCCGATCAGGGTGCGCAGGTCGTCGGTGGCGTCGGCGAGGTCGCCGGCGGCGATGTTGGCGTCCAGGGCCACCAGGAAGCCGATCAACTGTTCCGGCAGACCGGCGGTGGTCAGGATCTTGGCGTGCTCGTCGCTGGAGACCGACCGGTAGACGACCGGGCGGCCCAGGGCCTGCGTGGCCGCGGCCGCGAAATCGTCGCCGTCCCAGGCCACGTCCCCGGACAGCTCGTACACCCGACCCCGGACCTGCGGCTGGGTGGCGACCGCGGCGAGGGCGGCGGCGTAGTCGGCGCGGGCGGCGCTGGCCACCCGTCCGGTGCCCGTGCTGGCCAGGTACACCCCGGTCTGCGACGCCTGGGCCAGGGCCTGGCCGTAGTTCTCGTGGTACCAGTTGTTCCGCAGTACCGTCACCGACAGACCCGAATCGGCCAGCGCCTTCTCGGTGACCGCGTGTTCGGGGGCCAGGATCAGCGAGGTCGAGTCGGCGTGCGGGGCGCTGGTGTAGACGACGTGCCCGACGCCCGCCCGGACGGCGGCGTCGATGACGGCCGTGTGCTGGGGGACCCGCTGGCCGACCTCGCTGCCCGAGACGAACAGCAGGACGTCCGCGCCGGCGAAGGCGGCGTCCAGGCTCGCCGGGTCGCTGTAGTCCAGCTGCGCCGTCCGCACCCCCAGCGGCTTCAGCTCGGCGAGCTTCTCGGCCGACCGGCCGGTCGCCAGGATGTCGGCGGCGGCGACGCCGCGGGTCAGCAGTTCATCGAGGGTGAGGCGGCCGAGCTGGCCGGTGGCGCCGGTGAGGACGATCGTCATGGGTTCTCCTTCTCGCGGATGCGGTGGACTGTGCTGCTCAACCGAGCAGAGCGACGACTACTTCCCGATCGGCAGTACCCACCTTTTGGTAAGTTGGGGTGATGCCCGTCACCGACACGACCACCGCACCGACCGTGTGGGCTCGGATGGCCGCCGACGTGCTCGGCCCCGAGGGTGCCACCGGCGGCTCCGCGGACGACGGTCGGGACGCCCTGTTCGGCGTCGGCTGCCCGAGCCGTCGCCTGCTGGACACGATCACCAGCCGATGGGGCGTCCTGGTGGTGCTGGCGTTGTCCGAGCGGTCGATGCGCTGGGGGGAGTTGCACCGGTTCATCGACGGCATCAGCGAGAAGATGCTGGCCCAGACGTTGCGGGCGCTCGAGTCCGAGGGTCTGGTGCACCGGGCATCGGCCGGGACCGTGCCCCCGCGGGTGGACTACTCGCTGACCGACCGGGGCCGGCAAGCGGCCGCGGTCGTCGAGCCGCTCGTGCGGTGGGTCGGGCAGGACACGGTGGCGACCGCCCGGCGGGCCGACGCGAGCTGAAAGCGGGCCTGACACCGGTCGGGCCCGCACGGCATCGCCGGAGCGACCCGGGAACCCGACCGGCGGCCGCTCAGCCCAGCCGCTCGACGACGTGGTCGATGCAGGCGGTCAGGGCGGACACGTCGTCCGGGTCGATCGCCGGGAACATGCCGATCCGCAGCTGGTTGCGGCCCAGCTTGCGGTACGGCTCGGTGTCGACGACGCCGTTGGCGCGCAACGTCTTCGCGACCGCGGACGCGTCGACCGTGTCGGCGAAATCGATGGTCCCGACCACCTGCGAGCGCAGCTCCGGACGGGCCACGAAGGGCGACGCGAAACTGCTGGCCTCGGCCCAGGAGTACAGCCGGGACGACGACTCGGCCGTCCGGCCGGTCGCCCAGTCGAGACCGCCGTGATCGTTCAGCCAGTCGATCTGATCGGCCAGCAGGAACAGGGTGGCCACCGCGGGGGTGTTCAGCGTCTGGTCCTTGACGCTGTTGTCCAGGGCGACGGACAGCGACAGGAACTCCGGGATCCACCGGTCGGTCGCCGCGATCTCCCCGATGCGTTCCAGCGCCGCGGGGGAGGCGAGCGCGATCCACAGACCGCCGTCGGCCGCGAACACCTTCTGCGGGGCGAAGTAGTAGACGTCGCTCTGGGCGATGTCGACCGGCAGACCGCCGGCGCCGGAAGTCGCGTCGATCAGCACCAGCTGGTCGTCGGTGGCGCCGGCCGGTCGCCGCACGGGAACGGCCACCCCGGTGGAGGTCTCGTTGTGCGCCCAGGCGTAGACGTCGACGTCGGCCGCGGCCACCGCCTCCGGGGCGTCACCGACGGGTGCGCTGATCACCTGCGGGTCGGCCAGGAACGGTGCGCCCTTGGTGACCGTCGCGAACTTGGACGAGAACTCGCCGAAGGTGAGGTGCTGCGAGCGTTCCCGCACCAGCCCCAGGGCGGCGGCGTCCCAGAACGCGGTGGTGCCGCCGTTACCCAGGATGACCTCGTAGCCCTCGGGAAGGGAGAACAGCTGCCCCAGGCCCTCGCGCACGCGGTGGACCAGCGTCTTGACCGGCTTCTGGCGGTGCGAGGTGCCCATCACCGACGACCCGGAGGCGGCCAGCGCGGCCAGTGCCTCCGGACGGACCTTGGACGGCCCACAGCCGAAACGACCGTCCCGGGGGAGCAGGTCGGCGGGCAGCGTGAGCGGAGCGGTGGCGGTGTCGGTCATGACAGCGATCTTCCTGTCGGGAACGAGGCGTTCCCATCCTGCCGTATCCGGTGGGCACCGCGGACCGCGCTCGACGGCCGCCGCGCAGCGGCCGCCGAGCGCGGTTCAGTTGGCGGAGGCCAGCGTCCGGTACCCGGCGACGGCGCTCACCGGACGGGGCGCCGGTCCGTCGTAGACGGCCGACGGCCTCACCAGCCGGCCGAGCCGCTTCTGCTCCAGGATGTGGGCGCTCCAGCCGGCCATCCGGGCGCAGGTGAACATCGCCGGCATCATCGGCGCCGGAACGCCGGCGAAATCGAGGATGACCGCGGCCCAGAACTCGACGTTCGTCTCGATCGCCCGGTCCGGGCGACGTTCGCGGAGGATCTCCAGCGCCGCCTGCTCCAGCGCCGCTGCGGCCTCGTAACGGGTGGCGCCGAGTTCCCGGCACGTACGGCGCAGCACGCGGGCCCGCGGATCCTCGGCCCGGTAGACCCGGTGCCCGAAGCCCATCAGGCGTTCCTTGCGGTCGAGGATGCCGCTGACCAGGCCGTGCGGGTCGCCGTCCCGTTCGACCTGCTCGATCATCGGCAGCACCCGGGCCGGGGCGCCGCCGTGCAGCGGGCCGGACATGGCGCCCACGGCGCCGGCGATGCTGGCGGGCACGTCGGCGCCGGTCGAGGCGATGACCCGGGCGGTGAAGGTCGAGGCGTTCAGCCCGTGTTCGGCGGCCGACACCCAGTAGGCGTCGATGGCCCGGATCTGCTCGGGGGTGGGCTCACCCAGCCAGGCCGTCATGAACCGCTCGACGGTGGTCCGGCCGGCGGCGACCAGCGACTCGGGCACTTCGTGCTGGTCGCCCCGCGCCGAACGGGCCACGTAGCTCAGCGCCGCCGACGTGGTCTGGGCCAGGTGGTCACGGGCCTGCTCGTCGCTGATGTCCAGCAGCGGACCGAAGTGGCGTTCGGTGGCCAGGGCGGGCAGCGAGGACTGCAGATCGACCCGGACGTCCCCGGTGCGGACGACCGGAAGCCCGGTGTCCACCGGCAGTTGCGCCCCGAACTCGCCGTCCACCAGCAGGGCCCACACGTCGTCGTAGGGCACCCGGCCGGCCAGGTCGCCGACGTCGACGCCGCGATAGCGCAGCGCGCCGCCGTTGCGGTCCGGTTCGGCGATCTCGGTGTGGAACGCGACGACGCCCTCCAGGCCGGGGACGAACGGCGCGGCGGCGGGGGCGGCAGGTGCGGCGGGGGCTTGGGTCATCGTTCCTCCACGGAAGCGGCAGTGATTCGAGGCGGATGCGAGCGGAACCTGTCCGCTCCGGCGCCGGAACGGGCCGGACGGGCGCGGAGGCGGAGCGGATCCACTGTGCGCTGGGCGGTCCGGCGGTGACCAGAGGTGCTGCCCGAACGGGCGTCGTGGGTTCGGTCACACCGACGCAACCCGGCCCCGGTGGCGGCGCGTTCCCGGTGCCGGGCGGCCGTCGGCGGTCGATCGGTGGGCTGTCGGACGCTCGGCGTACGGTGCCGGAGGTACACCGCCCGCCGGGGGGAACCGGTCCGTCGACAGCCCGGCGGTCCGTGACCTCGTCCAGTGAGGTCGCCGCCGGGGGCAGATCAGGAGAGAACGTGGCCCAGCACCGAGCGTCCGAGCCGGCTGACGAGCGCGACCGGCCCGACCACGACCTGGCCGCCATGCGGGAGAGCTACGCCCGCGGCGGGCTGGACGAGGCCGACCTGGCCGCCGACTGGGTCACCCAGTTCCACCGCTGGCTCGACGACACGATCGCCGCCGAGCTGCCCGAGCCCAACGCGATGATCGTGGGCACCGCGTCCCCCGACGGCGTGGTCGCCACCCGGACGGTGCTCTGCAAGGGCATCGACGAGCGGGGCGTCGTCTTCTACACCAACCTCGAATCGGACAAGAGTCGCGATCTGGCGGCCAACCCGCGGGCGTCCATCACCTTTCCCTGGCACGGGTTGCAGCGACAGGTGCACGTCCGCGGCCCGGTGGTCCGGGTGTCGGACGACGAGACCCTGGCCTACTGGAACAGCCGCCCGCAGGGCTCCAAGGTCGGCGCCTGGGCCAGCCCTCAGTCCCGGGTGCTGTCGGGGCGGGCCGAGCTTGAGGAACTGCAGCGTCAGGTCGAGGAACGCTTCTTCCCCCTGGACCGGGACGAACGCCCCGACGGGCCGCTGCCCGAGGTCCCGTTGCCGCCGTTCTGGGGCGGCTGGCGGGTCGAGCCGGAGACGGTCGAGTTCTGGCAGGGCCGCATCGGCCGGTTGCACGACCGGCTGCGGTTTCGCCGCACCGACGACGGCTCGTGGGTCGTGGAGCGGCTGGCGCCCTGACATGCCCGATCCGCTGACGTGACGTCCCCCGACCCCGCCGCGGGCGAGGCATCCGAACCGGAGGTGGTCGCCCCACCCGGAAAGTCCGGTCCGGCCCGATCCGTCGACCCGCCGGAGAAGCGGGTTACCGGTCTGCGGCGCATCGCGCCCGACGTCCGTCCGCTGGCCATCCCGGCCTACCGGCGGCTGTTCCTCGGTCAGGTGTGCACGGTGGTCGGGGCTCAGCTGACCGCGGTGGCGGTGCAGCAGCAGATCTTCGACCTCACCGGCAGCTCGGCCTGGGTCGGGATCGCCTCGCTGGTCGCCCTGGTGCCGCTCGTGGTGTTCGGCCTGCTCGGTGGGGCCATCGCCGACACCTACGACCGCCGCAAGCTGCTGATGATCACCTCGGTCGGTATCGCGGTGACCAGCATCGGCCTGTGGGTGGCGGCGCTGGGCGGCGGGTCCGGCGAGTCGGTGTGGATCGTGATGGCCCTGCTCGCCCTGCAGCAGGCGTTCTTCGCGGTCAACCAGCCGACCCGCAGCGCCATCCTGCCGCGCATCGTGCCGGCGGCCATGGTGCCGTCGGCCAACGCCCTGAACATGACGGTGTTCTCCACCGGCGTCATCGTCGGTCCGCTGCTCGGCGGCCTGCTGATTCCGCTCGTCGGGCTGCCGTGGTTGTATTTCCTCGACGCGATCACGATGGTCGCCATCCTGTACGCGGTGTTCCGCCTGCCCCCGGTGCCGCCGCTGGGCGAGCGGCGCGGCCGGGCCAAGGTCAGCGAGGGACTGAAGTACCTGCGCTGGCAGCCGCTGCTGCTGATGACGTTCGTCGTCGACATCATCGCCATGGTCTGCGGCATGCCCCGGGCGCTGTTCCCGCAGATGGCCGAGGAGACGTTCGGTGGGCCGCCCGGCGGGGGTGTGGCCCTGGGTGTGCTGAACGCGTCCCTGGCCATCGGGTCGCTGCTCGGCGGGCTGACCGGCGGCTGGATCTCCCGGGTCCGCCGGCAGGGCGTGGCCATCATCGCGGCCATCATCGTGTGGGGCTTCGCGATGATCGTCTTCGGCTTGAGCTCGCCGCTGTGGCTCGCCGTCATCGCCCTGGCCATCGGCGGCTGGTCCGACCTGGTCAGCGCGGTCTACCGGTCGACGATCCTGCAGGTGGCGGCGACCGACGAGATGCGCGGCCGACTGCAGGGCGTGTTCACCGTGGTGGTGGCCGGCGGCCCACGGGTGGCCGACTTCGTCCACGGCGTGGTCGCCGAGGCCACCTCGACCACGATCGCCACCGTCGGCGGTGGTATGGCGACCGTGGTCCTGACGGTGCTCGCCGCGTTCCTGGGGCGGTCGCTGTGGCGGTACGACGCCGGTCGGCGCCCGGTGGGCGACGCCTGAGGGCCGTCCGGCCGGTGGCAGAATCGGCGCTGTTCGGCACCCCGTGGGGCGCACCTGGTGACCGAGGGGGACAGGCATGACGCAGGGACCGTACGAACCGCCGGAACCGCCGTGGGGGGCGCCCGGCGGCGCTCGGCCGGGACCGGCCGACGGCGGCTGGGGCTCGACCGGTCAGGTCCCGGGGCCCTGGACTGGTCCGTCGGGATATGCGGTGCCGCCTCCGGCCGGCTACCCGGCCCAGGGTCCTTACTTGCCCCCAGGTCATCCGGGCCCGGTCGGCTATCCCGGCTGGGGTCCGATGGGGCCGGCCGGGCCGCGACGCCCCGGCGGGGCGACCGCCGCTGGGGTGCTCAGCATCGTCCACGGGTCCTGGGTGTTGTTCATGGGCATCCTGCTGCTGACCGGGGTCAGCTGGGTGGCGGGCATGACCGACTCGTTCGGCAACCCGGGTTTCGACGGGGCCGCCGAGTTCCTCGTCGTCGCCGTCGTCACCATCGTCGTCGGGGCCTTGTGCCTGTCGGGTGGCATCCAGCTGCTGGGCGGTCGCCGCACGCTCCTGCTGTGGGGTGACGGGCTGTCGCTGGCGATCTCGCTGTACTGGCTGATCCGCTCGCAGTTCGCTCCCGAGTTCCTGTCCATGCCGTTGGTGCATTCCGTCCTGCCGATCATCGCGCTGGCCCTGGCCTCGTCCCGGGACACCACCCTCTGGTGTCAGGATCACGCGGTCGGGGTGCAGTCGGCGCGCTTCTGATCTCGGCGCAACCCCCGTTCCGCCGCCGCCCCGAAAGGAACCGATGACCAGCGAATCGCACGACTGGGCGCCCTATCCGCGGTTGGCGGACGCGTTGCGGGCCTACCTGCGCGACGCGGACGCCGCCCTGGACGCCCTCGCCGGGGTGGTCGACCCCGACGACGTGCGGGCGTTCACCTGCGAGCGGGTCGAGTCGACCCAGCCCTGGGGCGAATCGCTCTGGCAGGAGGTCGCCGTCACCGACGGTCGCCGACTGGTGCTCTGGCACGGCGAGGACGAGTGGAGCGAGGACACCGACCCGACCGGCACCGGGGAACGCACCTTCTCCTCGTCGCTGCGGACGGTGCCGTTGTCGGCCATCGTCGACCAGGGGCTGCGGCACCGGTTCCGGGTCGAGGCGGACGGCACCCGCACGATGTACAGCGTCATGCTCTACCTGGCGACCCAGACTCCGGAGCGTTCGCTCACCGAGCTGTCCGAGGCCACCGAGACCCGCACCGTCCAGTACGTCGAGACCTACCGGTTCTCCAAGTCGGTGAACGACGGGGGCCTGGCTCAGATGCAGCGGCTGCTGCAGTTCGGTCGTGCGCTGTCCCGATTCGCCGACGCCCCGACGAAGGAACGAGGAATGCGATGACGTCCCCGCGACCGGTCAGCGGCCGGCAGTTCGAGATCAGCCACGGCGGGGCCCGGGTGCGGGTCGGGGCGGTGGCCGCGGTGCTCCGCGAGTTCAGCGTGGACGGCGTCCACTTCACCGAGACCTGGCCGGACGATCTCGTCGCCCCGATGGGGTGCGGGATGGTGCTGGTCCCGTGGCCGAACCGGGTCGACGGCGGCCGGTGGAAGCACGGCGGGAAGACCCAGCAGCTCGACCTGACCGACCCGGGCAACGGGCACGCCACCCACGGTCTGCTGCGCAACACCCCCTACGAGCTGGTGACGCAGACCGACAGTGCGGTCACCCTGGCGGCCAGCGTCTACCCGCAGCACGGATACCCGTTCACCCTGGACACCAGCGTCACCTACTCCCTCGGCCCGGACGGGCTGACCGTGACCCACCAGATCGCCAACGTCGGCGACGCGCCCGCGCCGTTCGGTGTCGGGGCGCACCCCTACCTGCGGGTCGGGGACGTCCCCGCAGCCGACCTGACGCTGACGGTCTCCGCGCAGGCGTGCGCGCCGACCAACGACCGGTTGCTCCCCGAACCGGTGCAGCCGGTCATCGACGGCGGATGGGATCTGCGGGACGGCCGGCGGGTCGGCGAGCTGGACTTCAACCTCGCGTTCACCGACTTCGCCGCGCGGGACGGCCGGGTCGAGCATGCGCTCGACGCCCCCGACGGCACGGGCCTGCGGTTGTGGGCGGACGACGTCTTCCGGTGGCTGATGGTCTACACGCCGGCCGACTTCCCGGGTAGCGGCCCGGCGGAGCAGCGGCGGCACGCGGTGGCGCTCGAGCCGATGACCAGCCCGGCGAACGCACTGGCTTCCAAGGTGGACCTGCTGATCGTCGAGCCGGGCGAGAGCTGGACTGGGAGTTGGGGTCTGCGGCCGGTCGGGTTCTGACCCCGGGCGTCGGAGTCCGCCCGGTTCGAGGTGCCCGGCTCGATGCGGTGAGGTCGGCCGATCGGTTTCGGTGATGATGGGGTCATGGCAGTGGACCGGGAGTTGCGGGCGCAGCGGCTGCAGGCGGTGCGGCAGCGGCTCCTCGACGGAGCGAACGGCCTATTGGAACAGGGAGCGTGGCCAGAGGTCACCATCGAGCAGATCGCCGCGTCGGCGGGTGTGTCACGGACGGTCTTCTACCAGCACTTCGCCGATCGCCAGGAGTTGCTGCTGACCCTGTTCGGCGGCATCGCCGCCGACCTGACCCACGTGGCGGACGACTGGATGGTGATGGGCGGGGCCGACCCGTCGGCCGAGCACGGCCGGAGTCTGCGGCAGCTGGTGGGGGTCTTCCAGCGGCATGGACGCCTCCTACAGGCGGTCCGGGATGCCGCGGTGTCGGATCCGGAGGTCGCCGCCGCCTGGGAGCGACTGTCGACGGGGATCGTCGAGGAGACGACCGTCGCGATCGAACGGGATGTCGCCCAGGGGCACACGCGGGTGGACGACCCCGCGGAGATGTCGCGGGCGCTGACGGCGATGATGGAGAACCACCTGCTCCGGTCGTTCGGCCGGGCCCCGTTCCCGGACCCCGACGCGGTCGCTGCCACGCTGACCACCGTGTGGGTGCGCACCCTCTACGACGGCCGCTGACCCCCGCCGTCGATCGGCCGCCTGCAGTGTGGTCGGCGAGTTCCGAAGCCTTCACCGCACCCCGCTCCACAGTGTCCGCTCGATGTGGGGGAATGCTCTTGACTGGTAGTTTGACACCGTGTCACAGTTGCGGCGGCCGGAGACTTCCGTCGCCGTCGAGCGGTGAGTGCGGTTCGGGAAACGGGGACGCCGTGGTGGCACGAGTCGCGGGAGGCGGGGTGGCCGGGTCGCTCGCGGCCGGGGGACGCGCCCTGCCCGTGCCGGTTGCCGGCTTCACGCCGGTGGCGGGGCGAACAGACGGGGGCCGGGGGGTTGGTTCCGGGTGGGGCCGGGGGATGCGTCGAGCGGTATTGGCGGGGCTGGCCGCGGTAGTGGGGGCGCGGTCATGACGGTGGCGACGCAATAGGTTGGTGTCACGGGGGTGGCGGCCGAGTGCGGTGTCGACCGGAGCCGTCGCCGCCGGCAGGCCCCACCCGGGCTCGTTCACCCTGCGCCCTCGACGCCCCGGCGAGCCGCCCGCTGCCGCGCCATGGGCGAGACGCGGAGCTGGCCGGCGGCGCCGGCCTGACCGACCTCCGCCGGCCGTTCGCCTTCCACCCCGACGGCGGCGAACGGTCGGCGGAACCACCCCAGCGGCAGCGGCGGCGGTGGTGACCTCCACCCACTTCGCGACCCGAGAAAGCATGTGCTCCTGGCGATCGCGAGGTCGTGAGCTTTGCTCACGACTTTCCCACGCATCATGGTGGTCGGTGCGCGCACCGCCGGGAACCGTAGCCCCGTGAACGCCAGCCCAGCATCGACCCGCGACCTTCTCGGCACGGGACCGGCCGCCTCGGAACGAGATGGGACGCGGTCGTCGCCGCAGTCGATCGCAGTTCGGGACGTCGACGGGTTCGTCGATCTGGACGACTACGGTGTCGTCGGCAACGGCTGTGGTGTCGCGGTCATCGCTCTCGACGGCGGTGTCGACTGGTGGGCCGTTCCCCGTCTCGACGCCCCGCCGGTGTTCTCGGCGCTCCTGGACCCGGTCGACGGCGGCCGCTGCTCGCTGCGTCCCGTCGATCCCCGGGCCGAGGTCGTCCGTCGCTACCTCCCGGGGACCAACGTCCTGGAGACCACCTACCGCACCGTCGACGGGACGGCGACGGTCGTCGACTCGCTGAACGTCGGCAACGCCGGCGCCCTGCCCTGGAGTGAACTGGCCCGCCGCGTGACGGGGGTGACCGGAAGCGTGCGCTTCGCGCTGCACGTCGCGCCCGGGACCGGACTGGGCCGATGGGGACCCTGGACCGAGGACGACTCCCGCGGGGCGCTGCTGCACGCGGGGGACACCACTCTGGCGGTGCGCGCGCCGGACGGGGTGGAGCTCGATGTCCAGTCGCTGTCGGTGCGGGCGCACTTCGTCGTCGGTGCGGGCGAGCGGTGCGTCATCGGCGTGGTCGCGTCGGCCGACCGCCCGCTGTTCCTGACCGGTGTCGATGCCATCGACGCCCGCATCGATCTGTCGGTGTCACGGTGGCGGCAGTGGAGCGACCAGGTCTGCTGGGACGCCCCCCGCCGGGAACAGGTCGTGCGCAGCGCGCTGGCCCTCAAGCTGCTGCTGATGTCCGAGACCGGCGCCATCGCCGCGGCGGCCACCACCTCGCTGCCGGAGATGGTCGGCGGCCCCAAGAACTGGGATTACCGGTACTGCTGGATCCGTGACACCGTCCTGACGGTCGACGCCCTGTCGGTGTGCGGCTTCGAGGAGGAGGTGCACGCGGCGGTCTCCTGGCTGCTACGCACCATCCGCCGGCACGGTCCGGACATCCACGTGATGTACACGCTCGACGGCGATCTGCTCGAGACCAGCAGTCACGCAGCGGTTCCCGGTTACCGTGACAGCCGACCGGTGATGATCGGCAACGACGCCATCTCGCAGGTCCAGCTCGGTATCTACGGCGAACTCTTCGGCACCGTCGCCAAGTGGGTGGCCGACGGACACGTGCTCGACGTGACCTCGGCCCGCCAGCTGGCCGACCTGGCCGACCGGTGCGCCGACGTCTGGCGGCACGACGACGCCGGTATCTGGGAGTTGCAGCAGAACCGGCCCTACACATCGTCGAAGATGAACTGCTGGCGGGCGTTGGACGCCGCCGCGCGGCTGGCCGCCGACGGCCATCTGGCCGGCCCGGCGCACCGGTGGCGGGCGGCGGCTGATCGGATCCACGCCTGGGTCGACGAGCACTGCTGGTCCGAGCGCAAACAGGCGTACACCTTCTACGCCGGCACCGACGAGCTCGACGCGTCCGTCCTGCTGGCCGCCGGGTACGGGTTCGACACCGGTGCCCGGATGAGTTCGACCATCGACGCGATCGTGGCCGAACTGGGGGTCGGTCCGCTGGTCTATCGCTACAGCGGGGTCCACGCCGAGGAGCAGACGTTCGTGGCCTGTGCGTACTGGCTCGTCGGCGCTCTGGCGATCGTCGGCCGTCTGACCGAAGCCCGTTGCCGGATGGACGATCTCGACCGGATCGCCAATCCGCTGGGCTTGCTCGCCGAGATGAGCACCCCCGGCACCTTCGCGCTGACCGGCAACCTGCCGCAGGCGCTGAGCCACCTGGCTCTCATCAACGCCGCCGCCACCCTGCGCGACGCCGAACAGAAGGAATCCGCATGATGGACCAGCGTCGCATCGCCGTCGTCACCGGCGGGTCGGCCGGCATCGGCCGGGCCACCGTCCGCGAGTTCGCCGCCGCCGGGTACGACGTCGCCGTGCTCGCCCGGGGTCATGCCGGCGTCGACGCGGCGGTATCCGAGGTGCAGCGGGCCGGCCGACGAGGCCTGGCCCTGTACGTCGACGTGGCCGACCGGGAGGCGGTGGAGGAGGCCGCCGATCGGGTCGAGCGGGACCTCGGGCCGATCGATGTCTGGGTCAATGTCGCGTTCGCCGGGTCGTTGTCGTACTTCTGGGACACCACGCCGCAGGAGTTCGAGCGGATGACCGAGGTGACCTACTACGGGCAGGTCAACGGGACCCGGGCCGCTTTGCGGTACATGCGGGAGCGGGACCGGGGCGCCATCGTCAACGTGTCCAGCGCGATGGCCTACCGGTCGATCCCCCTGCAGTCGGCCTACTGCGGGGCCAAGCACGCCATCAAGGGACTGACCGAGTCGATCATCACCGAGCTCCGGGCCACCGGTAGCCACGTGAGCATCGGGTTGGTGACGCTTCCCGGGGTCAACACCACGCAGTTCGACTGGAATCTCAACAAGATGCCCCGCCACCCCATGCCGGTGCCGCCCATCGTGCAACCGGAGGTCTGTGCCCGGGCCATCCGCTTCTCGGCCGAACACCCGCGCCGCAACATGTGGGTCGGGATCGCCACCGCCTACACCGTTCTCGGCAACCGGGTGGCTCCGGCGTTCGTCGACTGGTACCTGGGCCGGACCGGCGTGAAGTCCCAGCAGACCGATCAGGACACGCCCCGCTGGGGGTCGAACGTCTTCGAACCGCGCGACGAGCAGACCGATCGCGGCGCGCACGGGGCGTTCTCGGAAAAGGCGGCCACTCGGGACCCGGTGTCGTTCGCGGCCCGGCATCGACGGGCGGGCCTCGGCGTCGGGGTGGCCGCGGCCGTCGCCCTGGCTGCGACGACCCTGCAGCGGCGGCCGCGATGAGGACCGTGCGGCCGATCGAGATCGCCCGCGCCGGTTGGGGTCTGGCCCTGTTGGTCGCACCGGGACCGGTGCTGCGGAACTTCCACGGCGTGCGGGTCGATCGCAGGAGTCTGGTCGTCGCCCGGGTGCTGGGGGCGCGGCATCTGACGCAGGCGGTGCTGTCCGGCGTCGACCCCAGTCCGGAGGTGCTGGCCATGGGGGTGTGGGTCGACACGGCGCACGGGGCCTCCGCGGTCGGGCTGGCCGCGGTCGACCACAGCCGCGTCCGGGGCGGCCTGCTGGACGCCGGGCTCGCCTTGACCTGGGCCCTGGCCGGGTACCGGGCCCTCCGACGTCCCGATGCTCAGTCGCCACGACACGATCGTCGTCGGGACGCGTTGGCCCGAAAGGTCCTTCGGTACGTCCCGGGCGGACGTCGACTGCAGCTGGCCGCCGGCAGCTGACCGGGTCAGCGGTGGTTCGGCCTCAGCACAGCCCCACCGACGAGGCGCCGAACCGGGCCTGCTCCTGGGTGAACTGCTCGCCGTGTTCGGAGGACAGCTGGTCGATCATCCCCTGGCAGGACATCGCGGTGAACTCCGAATAGGACTTGGCCGACTGCGCTGCCTCCGCGTTCCAGTCCACCGTCAGGCTGTCCACGGCGGCGGTCGCGTCCTCGACCGAGAACTTCTCGCCGTACTCGGACGACAGCTGGTCGATCAGGCCCTGCCGCGAGAAGCCGCTGTACTCCAGGTAACTCTGGGCGGACCGGACGGCGGACCGCTGGGAGGCCGACATGCCCGACCCGGCGGCGGTGTCCGCGGCCGGGGTGGCCGGGGCAGCGGCGGTCGTCGACGCACGCTCGGTGGTCGCCGCTGCCGCTGCGGCCTGCTCGGTCACCGTCACCGGCGGGGCCGTCACGGTCGACGCGTCGGCGGTCGTCGTCGTCGTGACCTTGACGGTCGAGGGGGCCGTCTTGGTGACGGTCACCGGATCGGCGGTCACCGTGACCGCGGCCGGCGCGGCGGTTCCGGTCGGCGCGGAACAGCCGGTCAACAGCACGGCCCCGACGGCGAGAGCGGTGGCGATCACGGGGCGCAGCAGGCGCAATTCGGACATGCGAACAGAATGCGGGTTTGCCTCGGCGTTCGAGGTCCAGGTCACCCGGCCGGGGCGGTGGTGATGACGTTTTTCAGTCCACGGGGGAACCGGGGACGACCATGGTCGCGGGCGGTCACTCCATCGTGACAGCGGAGTGGTTCACGCTGCGTAGCCGTCGGTCCCGCAGCTGGCCCAGCACGTCCGCGCCGCCCAGCAGGACGTCGAGAGGCCGGCGGCGTGGGACGGTCAGGTCCGGACCCGGCGGCCCATGAGGAGCGCGGCGCCCGCGAGGATCTCCGCGGCCTGGATCGTGTACACCGAGATCCGTTCCGGGATCCCGTCGACATCGCCGCCCATGGTGATCAGAAGGGAGAGGGAGGCGCCGATCCCGAGGGCGCCCATCGCGATGAACGTGGCCCCGAGGCCGCGGCGGCGACGGAACAGGTCGACGCCGACGACGATCGCCGCGGCGTTCCCGCCGCCGATGGCGAGCACCGCGCCCAGTCCGTGCAGCGCGCTGGTGGTGGCCGTCGTGTCGATGCCGGAACTGTGGAACAGCCCCACCAGGCCGTTTCCCACCCCGTGGAGGACGGCGAGGATCAGGTAGGCCCACCGTGCACGTGGCCGCCGGATCACCGGCCGCAGCAGCAGTGCGGCGAGGACGAAGACCGCGCCGTGGACCAGGAATGCCGTGTTCATCAGCCCGTGCAGAGGCGAATCGATCAGTCGTCCGCCCGACTCGACGACATCGGGGACGCCCAGATCGCTGATGTAGTTGCGGCGGTAGCTGTAGGCGGGGGCGCGCCACGCAGCGGCCGTGATGGCCTCCGACGCGAGGTAGACCACCGCGTTGGCGATCAACAGCACTGCGCCGACGGTGTAGCGGGCGTCCCGCCGATCCGGCTCGACACCATCGGCCGGTGCTGCCCTTTCGACGCTCACGCCCGCAACCGCCGCAGCGCCTCCTCGCGCTCGGCCTTGTGGTCGACGATCGGCTGCGGGTAGCCGTTCGGCGGGCCGTCCGGGAGCTCCCACGGCTGGTGCACCTTGCCGCCGGGGACGTCCCGCAGCTCGGGCACGTAGCGGCGCACGTAGTCGCCGTCCGGGTCGAACTTCTCGCCCTGGTTGGTGGGGTTGAAGACCCGGTAGAACTGCGACGACCCCGGCCCGGAGCCGGCGACCCACTGCCAGCCATGGTTGTTGGACGAGATGTCGCCGTCGACCAGGTGCTCCATGAAGTGGGCCGCGCCGCGCTGCCAGGGGATGTGCAGGTCCTTGATGAGGAACGAGGCGGTGCCCATCCGCACCCGGTTGTGCATCCAGCCCTCGGCCAGCAGTTGCCGCATCCCGGCGTCGATGTAGGGGTACCCGGTCTTCCCCTGCTGCCAGGCGGCGAAATGCTCGTCGGCGTCCTGGCCGTCGTCCCACTGCATGTCGTCGATCGACTGGTCCAGGGACGTCCACAGCTTGTCCGGCCGGTGATAGGTGACGTCGGCGTAGAAGTCGCGCCACGCGATCTCCTGACGGAACGTCTCCGCCCCCTTGCCGGTCGTCCCGTCGATCCCGGCCAACAGGGTCCGCGGATGGATGCAGCCGTACTTCAGGTACACCGAGAGCCGGCTGGTGCCGTCCTTGTCCGGCCGGTTGCGGTCGTCGTCGTAATCGGTGACCAGCTTGCGGAAGTCCTTCCAGCGGGCCAGTGCGGCGGCCTCCCCGGGCTCGGGCAGTTCCACGTCGCCGACACGGTGGTCCACCGCGTCGATCCCGTACTGCTTCAGTCCGGAGTCCTTGGCCACGTCCTTCGGGGCCAGCCAGGTCGCGTCCTTCGCCGCGCTCGCCGAGTCGGCCGGCTTGCGCCAGCCGTGCTGCTGCCAGGCCTTGTAGAACGGCGTGTAGACCGCGTAGCGGGTGTCGTCGGACTTGCGGACCCGGCCGGGGGCGATGGCGTACGGGGACCCGGTGGTCACCCACTCGACGTCCTGATCGGCCAGCTTCTGCTGGACCCGTTCGTCCCGACGGACCCCGTACGGCAGGTAGTCGGCCGAAGCGTGCACGCTGCCGGCGCCCAGGGCCTTGGCCAGCCGCGGGATGGTGGTCTCGGCCTTGCCGTGCACGACGAGCAGGTTGCCGCCGAGCTGTTCGTCCAGGGCGGCCAGGGCGCCGGCCAGGAAGTGCCGCCGCGGGGCGCCGGAGGACTGCAGCAGCCGGTCGTCGACGACAAAGACCGGGCAGACGCCGGCATCCCCCGCCGCCTCGATCGCGGCCGACAGGGCCGGGTGGTCGCCGACCCGCAGGTCGCGGCGGAACCAGAGCAGGGCAGGGGCGGACGAGCGCTCGGTCATGCCTGCGCTGTTCCCCGCACACGCCCCGGCCATCGCCCGACGCGGTCACGCCTCGCGTTCCGGGGCTCGCCGCGACCGGGGCCTCCCGCGACTCGGTAAAGACGGCCGCCAATTCGGCGCGGAGACGGCGTGTTCCGCCCAGTCGCGCAAGGAGTGGGGGCTGGTGACGGCGTGTTGCGCCGAGTCGCGGGTCAGGTCAGATTCAGGTCAGGTCGGACGGCGACTGCGCCACAGCCCGACGATCAGCGCGAGACCCCAGAGGGCGAACAGCGGATCCCACAGCGCGGCGTGCCCCCACATCGCGGCCGGGTCGTAGCCGCCGTCCGGGCGGATCACCCCGCTCAGCACCAGTCCGGCCACCACGGCGTTGCCCCCGCCGTACAGCAGCAGCCCCGCGCCGCCGGCCCACTCCAGGGCCCGCCAGAACCGGCGCGACCCGGGCCAGCGACCGGATTCCACCAGCAGCGGAACGACGGCGCCCAGGGCCTTGACCAGCGCGATCGCGCCCAGGGCCAGACCGGCGGCGACTGGGGCGGAGGCAGCCAGGTCCACCGCCCAGGCGCCGACGGTGTCCAGCAGCCACCGACCACCGAGCGCCCAGTACAGGCTGGCCGCGGCGTGCAGCAGACCGGCCAGCGCGGCCAGACGCAACCAGCCCCGACCGCGGGTGCGGACGGGGCTGGCTGAGGAAGAAGGGCGGGCCGTCGAGTCGATTGAGATCAGCGGGCCGAGAGATCGACGTAGTCGCGCTCGGTGTAGCCGGTGTAGACCTGCCGCGGGCGGCCGATCTTGGTCGACGGGTCCTGGATCATCTCGCGCCACTGGGCGATCCAGCCGGGCAGCCGGCCGAGGGCGAACAGCACGGTGAACATCCGGGTCGGGAAGCCCATCGCCTTGTAGATCAGGCCGGTGTAGAAGTCGACGTTCGGGTACAGCTTGCGCTCGATGAAGTAGTCGTCGGAGAGGGCGATCTCCTCGAGCTGCTTGGCCAGGTCGAGCAGCCGGTCGTTGACCCCGAGCTCGGTGAGCACCTGGTCGGCGGTCTTCTTGACCAGGGCGGCGCGCGGGTCGTAGTTCTTGTAGACCCGGTGACCGAAGCCCATCAGCCGGACGCCGGGCTCGCGGTTCTTGACCCGGGTCACGAACTCCTTGATGTCCAGGCCCTCGCGGTCGATCTTCTCCAGCATCTCCAGCACGGCCTGGTTGGCGCCGCCGTGCAGCGGGCCGAAGAGCGAGTTGATGCCGGCGGAGACGGAGGCGAACAGGTTGGCGTGCGAGGAGCCGACCAGCCGGACCGTCGAGGTCGAACAGTTCTGCTCGTGATCGGCGTGCAGGATCAGCAACTGGTCCAGCGCCTTCGCCAGCACCGGGTTGACCTCGTAGGGCTCGGCCGGGAACCCGAACGACATGCGCAGGAAGTTCTCGACCAGACCCAGCGAGTTGTCCGGGTACAGGTACGGCTGACCGACGCTCTTCTTGTAGGCGTAGGCGGCGACCGTGGGCAGCTTGGCCAGCAACCGGACGGTCGACAGCTCGACCTGCTCCTGATTGAAGGGGTCCAGCGAGTCCTGGTAGAAGGTCGACAGCGCGCTGACCGCGCTGGACAGCACCGGCATCGGGTGCGCGTCGCGGGGGAAGCCGTCGAAGAACCGCTTGAGGTCCTCGTGCAGCATCGTGTGCCGCTTGATGCGGCTCGTGAACGTGTTGAGCTGGTCGGCCGTCGGCAGCTCACCGTTGATCAGCAGGTAGCTGACTTCGGCGAACGTCGACTTCTCGGCCAGCTGCTCGATCGGGTAGCCCCGGTAGCGCAGGATGCCGGCGTCGCCGTCGATGTAGGTGATGGCCGACGTCGTCGACCCGGTGTTGGTGAACCCGGAGTCCAGAGTGATGACCCCGAGCGAGCCGAGCAGCTTGGAGATCTCCAGGCCGGAGGCGCCCTCGGTCGCCGGGACGTACTTCAGGTCCAGTCGCTGACCGTCCACCTCGATGGCTGCCTGCGGGGTCGCGGCGCCGTCCGCTGTCGCGGCACCGTCGGCCGGCGGCGCCGGGGTGGGGGTGGACTTCTCGGTGACCTCTGCCATTGCGACTCGCCTCTCGTTCCAGCGGGGGCGGCCCGCTCGGCGTCGTTTCCGACGAGCGGGCCGGGACGTGCGGGGGAAGGATGCGAGGACGACCACGAGGGCCAGGAGACCGTCGTCGTCGCCAGCGCAATCCTGACGATGGACTGCTACGGGCCGTCTGTGCTGCCGAGGCTACTGGCCGGCGGGCGGTGCTCGTGCCGCGGGTCGCCTTCCGGTGACCGTTCGAAGCGGCCGACGGGGCCGAACACCGGCGTCAGGGGCCGGTCCGGTGGTGCGGTTGTGACAGCCGTCTCACCGGGAGCGGGGTCGGAAGGTGCGATGGCGGCGGGCGGGTCTGGCCCGGACGCACCACACACCCGAAGGGCGGGCACGATGACGTTGACCCTGGCCGGCATCCTGGCGGAGTCCGCCGGTCGTTATCCCGACCGGACGGCCGTCGTCCTGGGGACCGAGCGGGTCAGCTACCGCGAACTGTGGGAGCAGACCCGGCGGTATGCGGCCGCCCTGGCCGAGCAGGGGGTGGGCCCGGGTGACCGGGTCGCCGTCCTGCTGCCGAATGTGCCGGACTTCCCCCGGGTCTACTACGCGGTGCTTTCGCTGGGCGCCGTCGTGGTCCCGGTGCACGGGTTGCTGGTGGCCCGGGAGATCGCCTACCTGCTGCGCGACTCCGGGGCCCGTCTGCTGGTGACCGGTGGGCCGCTGCTCGCCCAGGGTCGGCCGGCGGCCGCCGAGGTCGGCATCCCCGTGGTGACCGTGATGAACGGTGCGACGGCTCCGGACGGCGATGGGCCGGAGACGGCGGTGGACCGTCGGGCGGCATCGCTCGACCCGGTCGACGCCCTGGTCGGCCGGGAGCCGCAGGACGAGGCGGTCATCCTCTACACCTCGGGCACCACGGGCTTCCCGAAGGGCGCGATGCTCACCCAGCTCAACATGACGATGAACGCCTGGGTCACCGCGAACTCGGTCATCGACCTGCGCCCGGACGACGTCATCCTCGGCTGCCTGCCGCTGTTCCACTCCTTCGGCCAGACCTGCGCGATGAACGCCGGGTTCCTGGCCGGCAGCACGCTGGTGCTGATGCCCCGGTTCGACGGGGCCGGCGCACTCGCCCTGCTGTCCACCGAGCGGGTGTCGGTGTTCATGGGGGTCCCGACGATGTACATCGGCCTGCTGGCCGCGGCCCGGCAGGTGCCCGACGGCCCCCCTGCCCTGTGGCTGCGCAAGGCGGTGTCCGGCGGGGCCAGCCTGCCGCGCGCCGTCCTGGAGTCGTTCGGCGAGACCTTCGGCGCGGACGTGTACGAGGGGTATGGGCTGTCGGAGACCTCACCGGTGGCCACGTTCAACCAGGAGATCTTCGGCCGGCAGCCGGGCACGGTCGGGCGGCCGGTCTGGGGGACCGAGGCGCGCATCGCCGCGGCTGACGTGGAGGGGCGCATCGAGTTCCTGCCCGTCGGCGAGGTCGGGGAGGTGGTGCTGCGCGGTCACCACATCTTCGCCGGCTACCTGAACAAGCCGGAGGCCACCGCGGCGGTGCTGATCGACGGGTGGTTCCGCACCGGTGACCTCGGCACCCTGGCCGACGACGGGTTCCTGACGATCGTCGACCGCAAGAAGGACCTGATCCTGCGAGGTGGGTTCAACGTCTACCCGCGGGAGGTCGAGGAGGTGCTGGCCACCCACCCCGGGATCGCCCAGGTCGCCGTCATCGGCGTACCGGACGCCACCCACGGCGAGGAGATCTGCGCCGTCGTCGTGCCCCGGCCGGCGGATGACGGCGCGGACGGTGAGCTGGAGGAGGCCGCGGTGATCACCTGGGCCCGGGAACGGATGGGCGGCCACAAGTACCCGCGTCGGGTCGAGTTCGTCACCGAGCTCCCGCTGGGCCCGTCGGGCAAGGTCCTCAAGCGGGAGTTGATCGCCCGGCGGTCGGCGGCGGAGAGCGCCGGGGGGTGACGGAACGACCGCGCCCCGGCCGTCGACCGCCCGGACCGGTGTGGTCAGCACCCGGATCACGCGGTTCGACGCTGTCACCGCATCACCGGGCCGCGCGCGGCCTCTGGCTGGACGGCGGCGCGCACAGCAGGGTGCGGCCGCCGGTCCGCGTCTTCAGCGGCCTCCCCGCAGCGCCCCACCGCCCGGCCGGTGGCGAAAGGATCGTCATGCCCGCGACGTCCCCGAGGTTCCGTCCGACCCGTGCCCGCCTCGGAGCGGCGACCGCCGGGCTCGCCCTGGCCGCCGTCCTCACCGCCTGTGGCTCCACCGTGGCCGGCACGGTCGCGGCCGCCGACCCCGGCACGGTGACGAACACGGTCCGACCGACGACGTCCGGCACGACCGCCCGGCCGACGACCGCTGCGTCCACCCCGACGAGCACCACCCCCACCGACGTCACCTTCGACAACGGGTTGACGCTCACCGAACTCCGGGGCGACCTGGACGCCGCCGTGACGGTCACCGACACCTTCTGGTCGACCCACTGGTCGGACTACTTCACCGGGGCCTACGTCGCCCCGACGGTCACCGGCCTGTACGACGGGCTCGCCGCGGGCACCGCCCCGACCTGCGGGGGCGAACCCCTGGAGGCGTACAACGCCTTCTACTGCTCGGCCGACGACAGCCTGGCCTGGGACGTCAATCTCATCGTCGACGGGTCGGCGCAGATCGGCGACAGCTTCCCCTACCTGGTGATCGCCCACGAGTGGGGCCACGCCGTCCAGGCGCGCCTGGACCCGAGTCTGGTCGCCGCCGGGTACGAACTGCAGGCCGACTGCCTGGGCGCGGCGGCCCTGTTCGGCGCCGCCGCCGACGGCACCCTGCAGTTCGACGAGGGCGACACCCGCGAGCTGGTCACCTCGCTCAGCGCCCTGGGCGACGAGATGGCCTGGGCCACCGAGGCCGATCACGGCGACTCCTTCCAGCGGGTCGGCTGGTTCGACCTCGGGCGCACCGGGGGAGTCCCGGCCTGTATCGCGGCCGCCGGCGATCCGGCCCGTGACACCGTCACCCAGACCCCGCCGCTCACCGTTGCCCCGTCCGCACCCGGGGGTGGTCCGGAGGCGGAGATGACCGCCACGGTGCCCTCGGAACCAACGGCGCCGCCGACCTCGTGAGCCGGGTCGGGTGACGTCGAGCGGCCCCCGGTCCGCGCGCGTGCCCTCCCACCTCGTCCGCACCGCCCGTGGCACCCTGGCCTGCGGGACGCCGCCGGATCGGGCAACCACCGCTGCCGTGCGACGTCCCGACCGGGTGGGTCCGCGGGGACGGGCCCGGACCAACGGGCCGCGGCGCGGCCGACGGCGGAAGAGGCGGCAGAATTTCGATGCGACCCCAACACCTGATCCTCGGGTTGGTGGCGGTACTCATGGTGGTGACCGGGGTGCTGGTCTACCAGGGCAACCAGGTGACCTCGGCGGCCACCGCCGGGGGTTCGTCGGCGACCTCGTCGTCCACCGACGTGTTCAACGGCCAGGACGACCCCACCACCGCCACCACGTTCGCCACCATGGCGCCGGCCGCCAGTCGCCCGGCGAGCAACGTGCCGATGACCAAGCTCGAGCCCGGTCAGCAGGCCCCGCAGTTCATCATCTTCAGCTTCGACGGCGCCGGCTCGCATCAGCGGTGGAACGAGTTCATGGCGGTCGCCGACCAGACCAACGCCCGCTTCACCGGGTTCCTGTCCGGGATCTACCTGCTCGGTGACCCGGCGAAGAACGCCAAGGTCTACACCGCCCCCGGCCACCAGCCGGGGAAGGCGTCCATCGGGTACGGCGGTCCCGAGGACGAGATCGTCACCGAGGTCAACGATCTCAACACCGCGTACTCCCGCGGGCACGAGATCGGCACCCACTACAACGGCCACTTCTGCAGCGACGCCCCGCCCGGCGGCAACCAGTGGGTGACCGCCGACTGGAACGCCGAACTCGGTCAGTTCTTCGATTTCGTCGAGAACTGGAAGACGCTCAACGGCTACTCCGACGCCCCCGACCTGCAGGTGCCGGTCAGCGAGATCAAGGGCGGCCGCACCCCGTGCCTGGAGGGCAAGTGGGACCAGCTGGCGCCGGCCTGGAAGAAGTACGGGCTGACCTACGACTCGTCGATCCCCGCCCCGTACAACGGCATCGCCTGGCCGGAGAAGCGGGACGGCATCTGGGAGTTCTACATGCCGCAGGTCTATTCGCCGGGCCTGGAGAAGATGACCACGGCGATGGACTACAACTTCTGGGCCCAGTTCAACGGCGCCCAGGAGGAGCCGAGTTCGGCCCCGGAACTGCGGAGCATCGTCAAGGGCACCTACGAATTCATGTTCGACAAGACCTACAACGGCAACCGGGCACCCATCCTGATCGCCAACCACTTCAACAAATGGAACGGCGACTCCTTCAACCCGCCGGCCATGGACTTCATGAAGGAGAAGTGCGGCATGGAGGGCGTCATCTGCGCCACCTACCAGGACGTCATCAAATGGATGGAACTGCAGGACCCGCAGGTGCTGGCCGATCTGCAGGCGCAGAAGCCGGTGGCCGGGCAGGCGCCCTGACCCGGACCTGACACAACCCCCTGCGGAGCCCCCTGACCCACCCGGGTCAGGGGGCTCCGCCGCTCTCCGGCCTACTGCTTCGCCTCGGCCCGGTCGGCGTTGGCGTGGATCGCGTCCCGCAGCCAGATGGCCAGACCGGGGGCGACGTCCTCGTAGGTACGGGTGAAACGCTTGTCAGCGACGTACATGTCGCCCAGGCAACGGTGCATCTGCGCCGAACAGTCGTAGAACGTCTCGATGGACCGCCGATGCTCCTCGGCCAGGTCCATCGCCACTGCACTATCCGGGGCCGCGCCCGAACGGAGCGCCTTCGCCAGCCGACGGTTGAGGTCGTCCATCTCCTGCTTGACCTCCATCCACCGCTGCTTGTCGAACGACGCGGTGCGCTGCTGGGACTGCGCCCATTCCGGGGTGTCGCCCCAGCGCTGCTGCGCCTCGGTCTCGTAGTCCGGGGAGTAGTTCGGCCCGAAGATCTCGAACTGTTCCTCCGGAGTCAGTTGCACGCCCATGGTGAGCGCCTCCATTTCCTTGTCGACCGCCGCGACCATGTGTTCCAGGCGTTCGATCCGCTCGGTCAGCAACTGACGTTGCCGCCGCAGATGCGCGGCGGCGTCGGCCGCCGGATCATCCAGAATGGTCGCGACCTCGTCGAGCGGGAAACCCAGTTCGCGGTAGAACAGGATGTGCCGGAGCCGCTGCAGGTCGGCGTCCGAATACTGGCGGTATCCGGCGCCGGTGCGGTCCTGTGGTTCCAGCAGACCGATCTGGCCGTAATGGTGCAACGTCCGGATCGTGACCCCGGTCAGTTCGGCCACCTGCCCCACCGTGAAACTCATGTCTCCCTCTCCCGTCGTCCGGCCGGTCGGCCGGACACGGACGACTGTGCGGCCTGACGTCGCGTCAGGGTCAAGTGTGTTCCGGAAGTCGCCGTCGACGCGAAGACGGAGGACGGCCCGGACCCGCCGCAGGGGCAGGACCGGGCCGTCGGGGATCAGGCTCTGGCCGGGAGCCGTCAGCTCGTCGAACCCGTGGGCCGGGTGAGGTCGTAGACGGTGGTGCCGCCGACGGTCTGCGCGGTGAAGTTCGCCTCGACCCAGGTCGAGATCTCGCTGCCGGACCCGCTGCCGCCGCCGCGCCCACCCATGCCGCCACCGGCGATGAAGTAGCCGATGTCGCCGTCGGCCACGTACTGCTGGAACTCGGCCAGCGTGGGGGAAGGGTCGCTGCCGGTGAAGCCGCCGATGGCCATCACCGCCGTGTCGGTGCCCAGGATGTAGGTGGCCGCCGACTGGGAGCCGATCGTCGCCGCCGACCAACGGCTGGTCGTCGCGTTGAGCAGCGCGACCAGTTCGCTGTTCGCGGTCTGTCCGCCGCCGCCGCCGAAGCCGCCGCCGGTTCCGCCGGTGGCTCCCCGGCCGTCGGTCGTCCCGCTGCCGTCGGTGGACCCGGTGCCGCCGGGTTGCTGCATCCCCGACTGACCGGTGCCGTCCGCGGCGGCGTCAGGTGCCGTCATTCCGTCGGGTGCCGTCATGCCTTCCGGCGGGGTCATGCCGTCGGGTGCCGTCACGCCTTCCGGCGGGGCCATGCTCTGGCCGCCGGTGGTGCCTGACTGCCCGGACGGCGAACCGGGCCCGTCGCTGCCGCCCGACAGCGAACCGGAGCCGTCCGTCGAGGCCGATCCGTCGGTGGCGCCGTCACCGGACCGCCGGCCGAAGCCGCCGTCGGTGCGGCCGAAGCCTCCGGTCATCCCGGTCCCGCCGCCCATGCCGCTGGAGTAGCCGGCCGGGCCGGACGTGGGGATCGAGCCGGTGTGCCCGTGCCCGGTGGTGGCCAGGGCCCAGGCGGTGGTACCGCCCAGCGCGGACAGCGAGCCGACCAGTACGCCGACCACCGCGAGCCGCCGCAGCGCCGCCGTCGACGCGACCAGGAGCGCGGCGCCGACGAGCGCACCGATCAGCACGACCCACCGCAACCAGGGCAGCCAGCCGTCGGCCCGGCCGAGCAGCACGAACGACCAGACCCCGGTGACCGCGATCATCAGTGCCAGGATCGATCGCACGACGAGACTGCTACGGCCGCGCCACAATTCGCGCGCCGAGATCGCGAGCGTCGCGGCGAGCGCGGGGACCATCGCGACCGTGTAGTACTGGTGGATCGTCCCCTCCATGAAGGAGAAGACGAGCGCCGTCACGACCAGCGACCCGCCCCAGAGGACGAGGGCCGCGCGGATCCGGTCGGTGCGGGGGTAGCGGCGGGTGAACCAGAGCCCGGCGAGCAGGCCGATGAGCGCGGCCGGCAACAGCCAGGAGATCTCGGAGCCGAACTGGGTGTTGAACAGTCGGGTGATGCCGGTGGCCCCACCGAACCCTCCGCCTCCACCGCCGAACCCGCCGGTCGTCCCGGTGGGCGCCGTCGCGCCGCCACCACCGTTGCCGTCGCCGCCGAAGATCCGGCCGAGTCCGTTGTAGCCGAGGGCCAGCTCCCACAACGAGTTCGTCTCGCTACCCCCGATGTAGGGGCGGGAATCCGCCGGCCACAGGGCCACCAACAGGACGAACCAGCCGGCCGAGACGACCACGGCCACCCCGGCAGTCAGCAGATGCCAGATGCGCGTCCCGAGCCTGGACTGCCCGGCCAGCAGGTAGGCGCCGGCCATGGCCGGCAGGACGAGCAGGCCCTGCAGCATCTTGGTCAGGAACGCGAAGCCGATGAGCACGCCGGCCAGCAGCAACCACTTCACTGCGGATCGGGCCCGGTCGCGGTCACACTCGATCGCCCGCACCACCGCGTACAGCCCGCCGGTCATCAGCAGCACGAGGAGCGCGTCGGGGTTGTTGAAGGTGAACATCAGTGCGGCCACCGGGGTGATCGCGACCAGCCCGCCGGCGATGAGCCCGGTCCGCGGGCCGGAGAACCGCTTCACCCCGGCGTAGACCAGATAGACCGTCGCCACCCCCATCAGCGCCTGGGGCAGCAGTATCGAGAACGACGAGAACCCGAGCAACCGGCCGGACAGCGCCATGATCCAGATCGAGGCCGGCGGCTTGTCGACGGTGATCGCGTTGGCGGAGTCGAGCGATCCGAACAGCAGCGCCTTCCAGCTCTCGGTGCCGGACTTGACCGCGGCCGCGTAGAAGTCGTTGGCGTAGCCGGACGCGGTGAGGTTCCACAGGTAGAGCACCGCGGTCGCGGCCAGCAACCCCCACAGTGCGGGGCGGACCCAGGCCGGCTGGTCCTGCGGGCCACGGACGAGCCGGGCCCAGCCGGTCCGCCGACGTCCGGACCCACCCGTCGATCCCGACGGAACGGGGGGAGCTGCGCCGTGGTCGACGGGTGGGTGGTCGGTCGAGGCCGGGAATCCGTGGTGGACGGATCCGGGCCCGCTCATCGGTCCGGTGGTCCGGCTGGCGGTGTCGGTCATCGTGGGGTCCTTCGTTCGTGCGGGTCAGCGGCCGGCCGGTTGCGCGGCGAGTGCGGGGCGGAGGCCACGTCAGGCGGCGGGGGTGGCGGGAGCGCGGTGCCGGAACACCCAGCTGCGCAGCAGGAGGAAACGGACGACCGTGGCGGCCAGGTTGGCCACCACCAGGACGGCGACCTCGATCGACGTGGGCGGGGTGGGGTTCGCCGCGGTCAGCAGCCACAGTGAGCCGCCGGTGATCAGCAGGCCGAGCAGGAACACCCCGAAACCCTGGGCCTGGTGGCGGACGGCGCCGTCGCGGCCGCGCACGCCGAAGGTCAACCGGCGGTTCGCCGCGGTGTTGCCCACCGCGGTGATGGCCAGCGCGAGGAGGTTCGCGACCTGCGCGCTCATCACGTCCCGCAGCAGCAGGAACAGCAGCAGGTAGGCCGCGGTGCTGAGCACACCGACCGCCGCGAAGCGGACGACCTGCCTGGTCAGTCCGGTGGGCACGCCCGGCGTGCCCGGATCCAGGGCGGACCGCCCGAGCTGGCGGCGGACCTCGGTCAACGGCAGCGCGCCGGTGGACAGGGCCCGGCCGACCCGCCAGACCCCGCGCAGGTCGTCCTTCGCGGTCTGGACGATGTCGACCCGGGAGTCCGGATCATCGGTCCAATCGACCGGGACCTCGTGGATACGCAGCCCCGAGCGTTCGGCCAGCACCAACAGCTCGGTGTCGAAGAACCACCCGGTGTCCTGCACCAGCGGCAGCAACTGCTGCGCGACCGGGCGGCGGATGGCCTTGAAGCCGCACTGCGCGTCGGAGAAATGCGCGGCCAGGGTGCCCCGCAGGATGAGGTTGTAGCAGCGCGAGATGATCTCCCGCTTCGGCCCGCGCACCACCCGGGAACCGCGGTGCAGCCGGGTGCCGATGGCCAGGTCCGAGTGCCCGGAGACGAGCGGGGCGACCAGCGGCAACAGGGCCGACAGATCGGTCGACAGGTCGACGTCCATGTAGACCAGGACGTCGGCGTCCGAGTCGAGCCAGACCTGCCGGAGCGCCCGGCCCCGGCCCTTCTGGGCCAGGTGCGTCGCCCGCACCTCCGGGAAGCGCCGGCTGAGTTCGGCGGCGATCGCCGCGGTGCCGTCGGTCGAGGCGTTGTCGGCGATGGTGATGCGAAAGCTCATCGGCATCCGCGTCGAGAGGTGGTCGTGCAGGCGCTCGACACAGCGCGGCAGGTCGACTTCCTCGTTGTAGACCGGGACGACGACGTCCAGGACGGTGGCGGTCGGACGGGAGCGTGGCCGGCGCGGGTCGCCGTCGGGGGTGACGTCCCCGGCCCGGCCGTCGGTCAACGTAACGGTCATGGTGATCACCGTCGGCGGCGGAGCTGTCCGCATCCCCCGGCGACGCTGTGCGGACCCTGAGCGACGCGAACCATCACTCGCGGGATCAGGTCCGCGACTGGGCCCGACACGCCGTCTTCCCGACGACGACGCGGCGGTCTTTACCGAGTCGCGGAGGACCGCGGGGTGGGGGAGGGCGGCGGGGGCGCGGGCGGTTCCCAGGCCAGGGCCACCGTCAGTTCGGCCACCACCTGCGGATCGTCCAGCCGGTCGCCCCACAGCTCCCGGAGCTGGCCGACCCGGTACCGCACCGTCTGCGGGTGCACGTGCAGGGCCGCCGCGACCTCCTCACGGCGACCACGCAGCAGCAGCCAGGCCCGCAGCGTCTCGACCAGACGCTCGGCCGTGCCGGACCGGACGTCGGCCAGCGGCGCGAGGGCCCGGCGCCGGAGATCCTCCAGGACCTCCGGATCGGCCGTCACCGCCAGCGCGACCAGGTGTTCCTCGGTGTCGATCAGCTGTCCGCCCGGCTGGGCCCCCGCCGGACCGCCACCCAGCAGCCGACGCGCACGCAGGGCCCGCCGGTAGGACGTCCGGACCTGCAGCCACGGCGTGGCCGGACCGAGGCACGCGTCGAGCCCGCGCAGTGCGGCGGCGGCGGCCACCCGTCCCGGGCCCTCGGCGTCCGGGACGAGCAGCACGGTGAGCTCGGAGTGCTCCTCCGGGGGTAGGCCGGGGAGTTCGTCGGTCCGCAGGGTGCGGTCGTCCAGCGTGGTCAGGGCCCGGGCGGCCTGTCGGGTGGGCAGCACCACGGCGGCCAGGCTGGTCGGTGGGCGCCAGTCGGCCCGTTCGGCGGCGTCGACCACCCGCTGTTCCGAGGCGCCGCCGAGCAGGGCCGTCACCAGCCGGGTCAGGTACCACTCGCGGACGCGACCGGTGGTGGCCAGTTCGTCCGCGTGCCCGGCGGCACTGGCTGCCGACAGCTCGTCGATGTAGGCGAAGACCAGCTCGGCGAACCGGGCCATGGTGTCCGCGCCGACACCCGTCTCCACCGCCGTGCGGGAGAACTGCCGCCAGGACTCCCGGGCCCCGATGCGGTAGGCCGCCAGCAGCGCCTCCATCGAGCGCCCGGCCCGGGCCTCGCCGCGGCCCAGGGCGTAGGCCCCGTCCAGCGCCGGGGTGCGCGGGCTGCGGACCCCGCCCCCGGACGAGCGGACGGCCAGGGTCAGGAATCCTCCGAGGGCGAGTTCGACGGCCCCCCGCATGTTGGCGCCGATCGGCCCGGCCAGGGCATCGGTGTAGGCGGGGACCTGGTCGATGATGGCCCGGACCGTCAGTTCGGCCAGCCGCGGGAGGCGGGCCCGCAGCCGTTCGACGGTGTCCGGTCCGAGGCGCAGCGGCTCGTCGAGGACGGCGGGGACGACGGCCACGCCCGGTGAGGGGGGCAGGTCCGTCGGAGGGGCGTCCGACCCGTCCGGGAGGGGGTTCCGCGCACGCAGGGTCAGCGTGGGGTTCGCAGCCTCGGTGGGCGATTCGAGAGGTTCGTTGGTGGGCACGTCGGACCCCGCTTTGTTCATTCCGCACAAGCTGAAGGTTGGATTTCACGTCACCGAGGCAGGAAACTACGCCTGACTTACAGGCAGAGTAGTGGCATGAGCACCCCGCACGTCGACCCCGCACGCCCCACGGGGGGTCGCGTCGGTCTGCGCCGTCGGCTCTGGGGAGTGGCCGAGGCCCTGGCCTCGCCGCGTCGGCCCGAGGACTACCTGGACATGTTCCACCCGCTGCGGCGGGGCGCCGACCTGCGGGCCCGGGTCGTGGCCGTGCAACCCGAGGCGGGCGGGGCCGTCACCGTCGTCCTGCGCCCCGGGGCCGGCTGGCGCGGGCACGTCCCCGGCCAGTACGTCCGCGTCGGTCTGGACGTCGACGGCATCCGCCGCTGGCGGTCCTACTCGTTGACCAGTCCGCCGGAGACCGCGGACGGCACCATCTCCATCACCGCGCGCCCGGTGCCGGACGGCATCGTCAGCGCCCACCTGTCCCAGCGTCTGGCCGCCGGCGACCTGGTGCACCTCGACCAGGCCTGCGGCGATTTCGTTCTCCCGGATCCGGTGCCGGAGAAGGTCCTGTTCATCACGGGCGGCAGCGGCATCACCCCGGTCATCGGCATGTTGCGCTCCGGCCTGCAGCGGCTGCGGGACGTCGTCCTCGTCCATTCCGACGCCACCGACACCGACGTCATCTTCGGGCCCGAGCTGCGGGACCTGGCCGCCGGCGGGCGGATCCGGTTGGTCGAGAAGCACACCCGCACCTCGGGCCGCCTGGAGATGGACGAGTTGCGTTCCCTGGTGCCGGATCTCGCCGAGCGGGAGTCCTGGGCCTGCGGCCCGGCCGGTCTGCTCGACGAGATCGAGTCGTACTGGGCCGATCTCGGCTCCGGGCACCGCCTGCGCACCGAGCGCTTCCGGACCACCCTGGTCGCCCCCGGCGACGGCGGCACCATCCAGTTCACCCGCAGTGGCACGACCGTCGAGGCCACCGGCGCGATGACGATCATGGATGCCGGCGAGGCCAACGGCGTGCTGATGCCCTCCGGCTGCCGCATGGGCATCTGCTTCTCCTGCGTCCTGCCGCTCCGCGAAGGCACGGTGCGCGACCTGCGCAACGGGGAGATCACCACCGCCGCCGTCGGCGACGGCGTCCTCGTCCAGACCTGTGTGACCGCCGCCGCGGGCACCTGCCTCATCGACAACTGACCCCGGCGTCGTCCCGGCGCCCGCCCCCTGACACCCAACCCCAAATCCCGACATCACCTCGAGGAGTCGATAGCCCGATGACCGTGCTGCAGCGCAAGGACGTCAACCCGATCGCCCATCTGTCCGACGCGGACATCGAGGAGATCGGCCGCCGGCTGGACGCCATCCGTCAGGAGGTCATCGAGACCCGCGGTGAGCGCGACGCGAAGTACATCCGCCGCGTCATCGACGTGCAGCGCAAGCTCGAGCTCGGCAGCCGGGCCGTGCTGCTGGCCTCGTTCTTCCCGCCGGCGTGGCTGCTGGGCACCGCCGGCCTGTCCGTCGCCAAGATCCTGGACAACATGGAGATCGGGCACAACATCATGCACGGCCAGTGGGACTGGATGCGTGACCCGAAGATCCACTCCAAGACCTGGGAGTGGGACAACGCCTCGCCGTCGGAGCAGTGGAAGCACTCGCACAACGAGCTGCACCACAACTTCACCAACGTCGTCGGCAAGGACAACGACCTGGGCTACGGCATCATGCGGGTCGACGAGGACCAGAAGTGGTACCCGATCTACCTGGCCCAGCCGCTGTGGAACTTCATCAACGCCTGCTTCTTCGAGTACGGCATCGCTGCCTACGATCTCGAGCTCGGCAAGAACCTCAAGTACAAGCGCCGGCGGCAGGATCCGGCGTTCAAGGCCCGCGCGAAGCAGACCCTGCACAAGATCCGCAAGCAGGCCACCAAGGACTACCTGGTGCACCCGCTGCTGTCGGGTCCGTCGTTCCTGCACACCGTGGCCGCGAACTTCACCGCCAACGTGGTCCGCAACCTGTGGACCCACTCGGTCATCATGTGCGGTCACTTCCCCGAGGGCGTCGAGACCTTCGAGAAGCATTCGATCGACGGCGAGACCAAGGGCGAGTGGTACGTCCGGCAGATGCTCGGCTCGGCCAACATCTCGGGCAACAAGGCCATGCACATCATGACCGGCAACCTGTCGTACCAGATCGAGCACCACCTGTTCCCGGACCTGCCGAGCAACCGGTACCACGAGATCGCCCCGAAGATCCAGGCCATCTTCGACGAGTACGGCCTGCGCTACATGACCGGGTCGCTGCCCCGCCAGGTCGGTTCGGCCTGGGGCAAGATCATCCGGCTGTCGCTGCCCAACGAGATGGCCGAGAAGCTGAAGCCCAAGCCGAAGCCGGCCCCCGCCCTGATGCGTCGTCGCAGCCGCCCCGCCGCCGGACTGCGCCAGGCGGTCGCCGCACTCATCGGCTGACGCCGGCCCACGAGCGATCGAGCCGGTCGACCCGGGCGGCTCTTCGCCTTCCCGGGTCCGCGACGGGTCAGTGGAAGCGGTGGTCCACCCGCGTCATGCGGGGACCGAAGCGCGGCTTGGAGAAACCGCTGATCTCGATGAGCCGGACGACCCGCTGGCGCGAACCAGCGTAGGGCTCGAGGATCTCGAGCATCCCGTCGTCATCGACCGGCCGGCCGATCAAGGCCCAGCCCACCAGCCGGGAGAGGTGGAAGTCGCCGACGCTGACGGTGTCCGGGTCGCCGTGGGCTCGCTGCACGGTCTCGGCGGCCGTCCAGATCCCGATCCCCGGCACGGTGCGGAGCAGGCGGATCACCTCGGGTCCGCCGCGTCCGCGGTCGACGGTGCGCTGCAGACCGGCGGCCACCCGGCAGGCGGCCCGCACCGTCTCGGTGCGCTTCAGGTCGACGCCCGCCTTGTGCCACTCCCAGGCCGGGATCGACAGCCAGACCGAGGGCGGCGGGCACACGGTCAGACCGGCGGGCGCCGGGCCGGGGGCCGGGTCGCCGTAGCGGAGCACGAGGTAGCGCCAGGCCCGGAAGGCGTCCAGGCCGACGACCTTCTGTTCGAGGATGGCCGGGATGAGCGCCTCGTGGACGACGGTGGTGCGGCAGATCCGCACCCCCGGCCGGGCCCGGCGGGTGTCGCGGAGCAGCGCGGTGGCGGTGGGCCGGCCGGAACGCAGGTGGATGTCGAGATCGGTCCAGTCGTCGCCCTCGCCCAGCAGCTCCGGAAGCTGCTCGAGGATCCACCGGCGACCGGACCCCCAGGCGGTCGCGACGATCGTGCCGTCCGGGTCACGCGTCAACCGCAGGGTGGCCGGCCCGGCGGGGGTGCCGGTCGCCCGCCACAGCACACCCGGTTCCAACCGGAACGTCGGGTCCCCGGCGCCGCGGCGCAACGGACGCAAGGTCGCCACCGGATCCAACGGCCCGTCCGGCCGCCAGCGGCGGGTCAGACCGCCGGAACCCGGGGCGCCGACCCGCGCCGGGGGAGGGGGCGGGGTGTCGGCTCCCGCCGATCCGGCGGACGCCGGCGCGGGGGTCGATGTCACCCGTCCACTGTGCCTGACGGTGACGGCCCGGTGCCCGACGGGACGGCACCGAGTGGTGCACCTGCAGCCTTCTTCGACTGCACGTGCACCACTCATGTCGGCCGGCCACGATCGGCCGATCGGCCGGGCCGGATCAGCGCCGGACGGTCGCCGGACCCGCGTCCACGATCGGCGCGGCGGTGGAGGCCGCCCCCTCGTCGGCCGGCCGGGGCAACCGCACGACGAAGGTGGTTCGTCCCGGTCGGCTGCGGACCTGCACGCTGCCGCCGTGGGCGCTGGTGACCGCGTCCACGATCGCCAGACCGAGTCCGGTGGACCCGGCCGCGCGGGACCGGGACGAATCACCCCGGACGAAGCGGTTGAAGATCTCGGGCTGCAGGTCGGCCGGGATGCCGGGTCCGCTGTCGGTCACGGTGAGGATCGCCCACGCGCCGTCGACCCGCAGTCCGGTCTCCACCCGGGTGCCGGCGGGGGTGTGCGCGCGGGCGTTGGCCAGCAGGTTCGCCACCACCTGGTGCAGACGGTGGGCGTCACCGACGGCGGTCACCGGCTCCTCGGGCAGGTCGAGCTGCCAGTGGTGGTCCCGACCGGCGACCCGGGCGTCGGACACCGCGTCCAGCACCAGCATGGTCAGGTCCACCTCGTCGCGGGACAGCGGCCGGCCGGAGTCGAGCCGGGCCAGCAGCAGCAGGTCCTCGACGAGGGTCGTCATGCGGGCCGACTCGGACTCGACCCGGCGCAGGGCGTGGGCCGTCACGTCCTCGTCGTCCCCGTCCCGACCCGGCGTGCGCTGTCCCTCCCGGCGGGCCAGTTCGGCGTAGCCGCGGATCGACGCCAGCGGGGTGCGCAGCTCGTGCGAGGCGTCGGCGACGAACTGGCGCACCCGGGTCTCGGACTCCTGGCGGGCGACCAGCGCCCCGGAGACGTGCCCGAGCATCTGGTTCAGGGCGGCACCGACCTGGCCGACCTCGGTCCGCGGGTCGGTGTCCTGCTCCGGGACCCGGACGGCGAGGTCGACGTCCCCGCTGGCCAGCGGCATGGAGCTGACCTGGTGGGCGGTCGCGGCGACCCGGTCGAGCGGCCGCAGGGCGCGGCGCACGATCAGCACCACCACCCCCGCCCCGATGAGCAGGGCCACGCCGGTCACGGCGGCCATGATGACGCCGAGGCGCACGAGCGAGGCGTGGACCGGGTCCAGCGACTGTCCGGCGAGCCGGGTCACCCCGAAGTCGTCGACGTCGGCCCGGACGCGGTAGTCGCCCAGCCCGTCGATGGACACCGTGCGGATGACGCCGTCCGTCGGCACCGCCAGGAGTTCGGTCTGCGCGGTGCTGGTCAGCTCGACGCAGGTGGGGTTCTCGCCGTAGGGGACGGCGCCGCTGTCGTAGATCTCGCTGCCCTCGGCGGTCAGCCAGACGGAGCCGCGTTGCAGCCCCGGACCACGCCCGGGCAGCTGACCCGAGGCGCAGCGACCCCCACCCCACGACGTCCCGGCGTGGTCGTACGGGTTGCCGGGCTTGTCGTCCCACACCTTGAGCTGCTGGTCGACCTGGGCGACGAGGTACCGGGACAGGAAGATCTCGGTGGTCACGCCCAGGACCGCGCAGACGACCACGATCAACGCCAGCATGCTGGCCACCAGGGTGGTCCGCAGCGTGCGGGGCCGACGTGCCCGTCCGCTTCCCGGCGCTGCCGCCGTCTCGTCCGCCGAGTCAGGCCGCGGGCTTGAGGACATAACCGAAGCCTCGCATGGTGTGGATCATCGGATCCCGGCCGGCGTCGATCTTCTTGCGCAGATAGGAGATGTACAGCTCGACGATGTTGGCCTGCCCGCCGAAGTCGTAGTTCCACACCCGGTCGAGGATCTGCGCCTTGGACAGCACCCGCTTCGGGTTGCGCATCAGGAAGCGCAGCAGCTCGAACTCGGTGGCGGTCAGGTTGATGATCTCCCCACCCCGGCGGACCTCGCGGGCGTCCTCGTCGAGGGTGAGGTCGCCGACGACGATCGTCGACGACTCCGTCTCCAGGGCCAGGTGGGACCGGCGCAGCAGGGCCCGCAGGCGCAGCACGAGTTCCTCGATGGAGAACGGTTTGGTGACGTAGTCGTCGCCGCCGGCGGTGAGCCCGGCGATCCGGTCGCTCACGTCGTCGCGGGCGGTCAGGAACAGCACCGGCATCCGCTCGATGTCCGCGCGCAACCGGCGGAGGACCTCGAGACCGTCGATGTCGGGGAGCATGACGTCCAGCACCACGAGGTCGGGCCGGAACTCCCGGGCCGCGGAGACGGCGGCCAGTCCGCTGGCGGCGGTGCGCACTTCCCACCCCTCGTAGCGCAGTGCCATGCCGACCAGCTCGGAGAGGGCCTGCTCGTCGTCGACCACCAGGACCCGGATGGGCCGTCCGTCGGCTGCGGTGATGGCCTGTCGTCCGACGGTGCCGGGACGGGCAGGGGCCGGGGACGACGAGCGGAATCCGGGTGCGCTGGTCATGAGTCCATCCTGAGCGCCGCCTGTGTGCGGGGTCTAGGTCGTGACTGTGCGCCTGCTGTGCGGCCCGCACAGCCCGCCGACGGGTACGGCCGGACGGACGGTGTCGTGACCGCTCCGGTCACGCCCGCCGGGGGGAGCCGACGGAGTCGCGGTGGGCCACCGGCATCGGTATCTGTTCCACCGTCGTCGGCCGGTCCTTGTCGAGCAGCAGCTCGACCGCCCGTCGGCCCATCTCGAAATGCGGGATCCCGACGCTGGTCAGCCCGGGACGCAGCCAGGCCGCGAGGTCGGAATTGTCGAACGCGACGATCGACAGGTCGTCGGGAATGCGCAGCCCGGCGTCCGCGGCGGCCTGGTAGGCACCCATGGCGACCCGGTCGTTGAGGCAGATCAGGGCGGTGGCGGGCGGGGCGTGCGGCTCCCGCAGAAAATCTGTCACGGCCTGATAGGACGGTTCGGGCCACCACAGGCACTCCACCTCGGCGGCCGGGGTCACCCCGGCTTCCTTGAGGACCTCGGTGATCCCGAGCAGCCGTTCGGCCGCCGCGTGGATGTGTGTGGCCTGCTCGCCGACGAGCACGATGCCGTCCCGGTGGCCGTGGTCCAGCAGCAGACGGGCGACGGCCCGGCCGGCCTCGCGCTCGTCCGGGATCACGGCGGCGACGCCGCGCACCCGGGGCAGGCAGTTCAGCAGCACCAGTTGCTGGGCCCGCAGGACCTTGGACACCGACACCTTGCGGGTGTACATGGAGGCGTAGACGAAACCGCCGACTCCTCGATCGAGCATGTTCTGGATGAGGCTCTGCTCGACCTGCGGGTCGCCCTCGGTCTCGCCGACGAAGAGCAGGTGGTCGTGCAGCAGTGCGGTGGCTGTGGCCCCGCGGATGACGTCGCCGGCGAAGGCCTCGCTCGCGATCTCGTCGGACAGCAGCCCGAGGGTCTGGGACTGGTTGGTGCGCAGGCTGCGGGCCAGCAGGCTGGGGCGGTAGTTCAGTTCGCGGGCGGCGCGGCGGACCCGCTCCTCGGCATCGGCCGAGATACGCATGTCCCGCCGTCCGGTCAGCACGAACGAGGCGGTGGTGCGGGAGACCCCGGCCCGCTGGGCGACGTCCAGCAACGTGGTCCGCGCGCCCGGGGCGCGCGGACGTGGCGGCGTCGCCTCGGTCATCCGCTGCACCTCACCAGGCTGCTCCGTCCCGAGGGAATCGTCCGCGGCGGGCCGCGGCGGTCTCGGAAAGTCCGGTCCGGCATCGTCGCGGACCGAGGGCAACTCTACAGAGTGCACAACCGAATCTCGCCCGACCCCGACCGATCCGGGCCGATCCGGGCCGAATCGGACCTGGCGTCAGGCCCTCTCGGGTGGCGGCACGCACAGCACCGGTCGGTGCGACCAGTGCAGCAGTTTGTGCGGGGTGGATCCGAGCATGGCGCCTCGGAGCGGGCTCTCGCCGTAGGTGCCGACGACGATCACCCGGGCGTCGTACTTCTCGGCGGCCTCCAGCAGGGCCTCGGCCGGTTTGTCCTCGGTCAGTTCCACGACGGTGTCGACGCCGGCGGCCCGGGCCTTCTCGGTGGCCGCGGTCAGGGCCGTGTGCCCGATCTCGCTCAGCGCGGCCAGATGGGCGCCGTACTCCTCGCCCATCATGCTGGGCGGGGCGGCTCCGTAGACGACGACCAGCCGGTCGGAGAGCTGACCGGCCAGCGTGATGGCCTGGTCGAGGGCGCGGTCGGCGCCGGGTGATTCGTCGTAGCCCAGGACGATGGTCACGGCGGGGTCCTTTCGAAGTGGGGCGCTCAGGCCCGGCCGGTCAGCGCGGGGTCGACGACGCCCGGCTTCTCGTTCCAGTAGCGACGGTCGTGGACACGCCAGCCGACCATGAAGACGACGCCCACGGCGAAGATGAAGACGCCGATGACCAGCGGGGGGCCGACGCCCAGCCAGGCCTCGCCGGTGGTGGAGTTCTCGGGATCGGCCATGTCGATGATCGACTGGACGAGCAGCCAGAACAGCATGACCGAGCCGAGCACCGGCCCGACCCCGATGAGCAGGAAGTTCTTCACGCTGCGGAGCAGTTCGTGGCGGTAGTACACGGCGCAGGCGACGCCGGTCAGGGCGTAGTAGAAGGCGATGAGCAGCGACAAGGCCGTGACCGAGTCGAGCAGGGCGTTCTGGCTGATGAGGTCGACGACCACGTACCAGACGACGGCGATGAGAGCGACCGCCCAGGTGGAGACGTCAGGGGTCCGGAACCGCGGGTGGATGTGGCCGAGCGATCGGGGCATGGCGTGCCGACGGGCCATCGACAGAGCGGTCCGCGAGGCCGGGATGATCGTCGTCTGCGTCGAGGCGATGGCCGAGGTCGAGACGGCCAGCAGCACCACCCAGGACCAGCCGCCCATGACCTCGTCGGCCAGGGTGCCGAAGATGGCCTCCTCCTCGGAGGCGTTGTCGGCCAGGAACTGCGGTCCGGCGTAGGCGACGACGGCGATGGCCACCACCAGGTAGGTCAGCAGCAGGACGACGGTGGAGACGATCGCCGCGCGTCCCGGGGTGGTGGAGCCGCTCTCGGTCTCCTCGTTGAGGTTGACCGCCGATTCCCAGCCCCAGTAGGCGAACACGCCGAGCAGCAGGGCCGCGGACAGTGCGGCGCCGCCGGCGCCGAACGGGTTCAGCCAGCCCAACTCCGGCGTGGTGGCCTCGAGGCTGCTGGTGCCGTTGGCGGCCCGGACCAGAGCGGTGATCGCGAAGGCGAGCAGCGCGGCGGTCTGGGCGATGATGAGGAAGTTCTGCAGGCGGGCCGACAGCTCGGTGCCGACGACGCAGATCGCCGTCATCACCAGGATGAGCGCCACGGTGAGGATGCGGACGATCGTGGTGTTCTCGGCGATGTCGTCGAGCCCAAAGGCCAGCAGCGTGTAGGTGACCCCGACGTTGGCCAGGGAGCCGACGACCAGCACCCCGGTCATGCCGATGGCCCAGCCGCCGATCCAGCCGAGCCACGGGCCCATCGCCCGGGTCACCCAGGAGAACGTGGTGCCGCAGTCGGAGTCGACCTTGTTGAGGAAGTAGAACGCGGACGCGATCAGCAGCATGGGGACGAACGACGCCAGCAGGGCGCCGGGCGCGTACACCCCGACCAGGGCGACGATCGGGCCGATGATGGCGGCCAGCGAGTAGGCGGGGGAGGTGGCGGCCAGCCCGATGACCATTGACGAGACGAAACCGATGGCCCCTTCCTGCAGGGTGGGCTCGGTACCGGTGGCACCGGGTCGTGGGGGCGGGGGCGAAGCGGTCATGAGACCCCTCTCCGGCTGTGCGAACTGCTCGCGCGCTGTACGGGATGTTCCGGGTCCTGCGACGGGTCGGTCGACCGGCACGTCGCGGGGCCAGTGCGGGGAACGAAAGCTCGTTCGGATGTCCGTCCGGAATTCCCGCCCATACTGTCAAACCCGTCCGGTGATCCTGGCCCGGGGACGGATGTCCGACGAACGAGCTGCGGTCGAGTGGGGGCGGGTCTGATGCGGGTGCTGGTCGTCGGCGCCGGCGGGGTCGGGGGAGCCATCGCGGTGATCGCCGCCCGGCGGCCGTTCCACGAGCTGGTGGTGATGGCCGACTACGACCCCGTGCGGGCCGCGGCGGCGGTGGCGGCCACCGGCGACGACCGGTTCGTCGCCGCCCAGGTCGACGCCACCGACGCCACCGCGGTGGTCGACCTGCTGCGGCGGCACCGCTGCGACGTCCTGGTCAACGCCACGGACCCGCGGTTCGTCATGCCCCTGTTCCGGGCGGCCCTGTCGGCGGGCGTCGATTACCTCGACATGGCCATGTCGTTGTCCCATCCGCATCCGCAGCATCCGTACGCGCAGACGGGGGTCAAACTCGGGGACGAGCAGTTCGCGCTGGCCGGGGAGTGGGAGCGGGCCGGCCGGTTGGCGCTGGTCGGCATGGGCGTGGAGCCGGGCCTGTCCGACGTGTTCGCCCGGTACGCGGCGGACGAGCTGTTCTCCACAATCGACGAGATCGGGGTGCGGGACGGGGGCAACCTCGCGGTGGCCGGCTACGACTTCGCGCCCAGCTTCTCGATCTGGACCACCATCGAGGAGTGCCTGAACCCGCCCGTGGTCTGGGAGCGGGACCGCGGATGGTTCACCACGGAGCCGTTCAGCGAGCCGGAGATCTTCGACTTCCCGGAGGGCATCGGCCCGGTCGAGTGCGTCAACGTCGAGCACGAGGAGGTCTACCTCATGCCGCGGCGGATCGACGTCGGGCGGGTCACCTTCAAGTACGGCCTGGGGGCCGAGTTCATCGCCGTCCTGAAGGCCCTGCACACCGTCGGTCTGGACCGGACCGACCCGGTGACCATGCGCGGGGGGACGGTGTCGCCCCGCGATGTGGTGGCCGCCGTGCTGCCCGATCCGGCCGCGCTGGGGGACCGGATGACCGGTAAGACCTGCGCGGGTACCTGGGTGAAGGGCACGGGCCCGGACGGCCGTCCGCGGGAGGTGTACCTCTACCACGTCGTCGACAACGAGTGGTCGATGCGGGAGTACGGGGCGCAGGCGGTGGTGTGGCAGACCGCGCTCAACCCGGTCGTCGCGCTGGAGCTGCTGGCGTCGGGGGCCTGGCGGGGTGCGGGGGTGCTCGGTCCGGAGGCACTGCCGCCCCGCCCGTTCCTCGACCTGATCACCGAGTACGGGGCGCCCTGGGCGATGCGCGAAGGCTGAAGCGACCAGCCCGGCATACCCTTGTACGTTGAGTAATCTATCCGTCACTATTCGTAGTTCAGGTGTCGGGGACCGCGGGGCAGGGGAGGAACGACCATGGCGCGCAGCGGCGGCGTTCCTACCCGTGGGTTCCCGGCCGACGCGCCCGCTCGCGGGGCGCCACGGACAGCCGTCGGCACCGCGGCGTCGTCCCCGCTGCGCCTGACCGCGGCCGCGGCGGCGATGCTCGCCGTGGTCGTCCTCCTGGTGGTCGCGCTGCTCGCCGCGATCGCACTGGCCGGGGCGGAGTCACGGACGGCCGCGATCACCAGTCACGTCGCCCAGCTCACCGCCTCCGGTCTGGCCACCACCTCGCTGGGCGTGCTGGCCTGGCGTCGCACCTGGCACCGGGTGCGGCGACCGGCGGCCCTGCTGGCGGTGGGCTGTGGACTCTGGTTCGCCGGCCAGCTCTCCTGGTTCGTCAGCGAGACGGTGGGGCCGCCCCTGCCGGACGTGTCGTTCGCCGACGCGCTCTACCTCGGGTTCCCGATCTTCATGGCCACGGCTGTCCTGGTGCCGCTGCGCCGGACCCGGCTGCGTCAGCTCCGGGTCGTCCTGGACGGCGTCATCATCGCGGCGTCCCTCTTCGTCATCAGCTGGGTCCTCGCGCTGACCCACGTGACGAGCGAGGAGAACCGCCCGGACGACGCGCTGGTCCTGATCGTCAGCCTGTGTTACCCGTGCCTGGACATCGTGGCCATCACCATGCTGCTCCTCGGCATCAGTCGCATGCCGGTCAACCGGGTCATCCTGGGCACGCTCGTCGTGGCCATGACGCTCATCGCCACCGGCGACACGCTCTACGCCTACGAGACGGTGGTGTCCTCGTTCCAGGTGGGCACCGCGGTCGACCTCTGCTGGCTCGTCGGGTTCGGGGTCATCGCCGTCTTCGCGTCGATCGCCTGGACGGTGGACATCCGCACCGTGCCGGCCCCGACGTCGGAGACGCCGGAGGAGTGGGAGTCCAGCCAGAGCCGGGTCCTGAGCATGCTGCCCTACCTGCCGGTGATGGCGGCGCTGTGCATCCTCGCGGTCCGCAACGTGGTGGGCTCGTCCGACCCGGTCAGCGAGCTGGTGACCATCGTCGTCCTGGGTCTGGTGCTGCTCCGGCAGTACCTGACGCTGCGGGACAACCGGAACCTCACGGCGGACCTCGCCGCCCGCGAACGCCAGCTCCGCCAGCAGGCGTTCCACGACGTCCTCACGGGCCTGCCGAACCGGGCGTTGTTCACCCAGCGGGTGGTCGAGGCCGTGGAGCGGCATCGCCGGGAACGCCGTCCGCTGGCGCTGCTGTTCATCGATCTGGACGATTTCAAGACCGTCAACGACACCCTCGGTCATCCGGTGGGGGACGAACTGGTCAGTCGGGTCGGGGCCCGGTTGCGTCGCCTGGTCCGCTCCACGGACACCGTGAGCCGGTTCGGTGGCGACGAGTTCGCCGTCCTGGTCGAAGGCGACCACGATTCCCTGGCGATGGCCGACCGGCTGGTCGGCGAGCTCCGCCGGCCGTTCGCCCTCCGCGTGCAACCGCTGGCGATCAGCTGCAGCATCGGGATCGCGCACGTCGCGGCCGACGCCGACACCCCCGGCGTCGACGAACTGTTCTCGCGGGCCGACATCGCCATGTACGCGGCCAAGCGGGCCGGGAAGGGGCAGCGCAGCGCGCACCACCCGGCGATGGTGCTACCCGAGGCCGACGACCTCCATTTCCGTCCGCTGCTCATCGACGACCTGGCTGCGGGACGCATCCACTGCCTGTTCCAGCCCATCGTCGCCCTGGACACCCGGCAACTGGTGTCCCTCGAGGCGCTGGCCCGCTGGCACGTCGACGGCCGCCAGGTCGATCAGGGCTACTTCATCGCACTCGCCGGTCGATCGGGTCTGCTGCCCGCTCTCACCGAGCACATGCTCGACCTGGTCGCAGCCCACCTCGCCGCCTGGAACGAGCAGTTCGACTGCGCCGACCTGAAGGTCAGCCTCAACGTCCCGCCCGGGCTGATGACCGACCTGTCCTTCCCGGCCCGGGTCGTGGCGGTGCTCGACCAGTACGAGGTGGACCCCCGGCAGCTGGCCCTGGAGATCACCGAGGACGCCCTGCTGGGTGATTACCGCACGACCCAGGTCGTCGCGCAACGGTTCCGCGAACTGGGCATCCAGGTGTGGCTGGACGACTTCGGATCGGGCTATTCCTCGCTGCTGAGCCTGCGTCGCATCGCCCTGCACTCGGTGAAGATCGACCTCGAGTTCGTGGCCAACATCCACCGTGACGCCGAGGCCGAGGAGTTCCTCGGAGCCATGCTGCGGATGACGCGGGAGCTGGGGCTGGTCACCACCGCCGAGGGGGTCGAGCTCGCCGAACAGGCCGACATCCTGACCGCGCTGGGGTGTACCTACGCCCAGGGGTTCCTCTTCTCCGAACCCATCCCGGCCCCGGCGGTGGAGGCCATGTTGCGGCGGGGGTACGGGCGCCGACCGCCGACTGTTGCGCCCGTGGTGGCCGCCCGGCCGGCCCTGGAAGCGGAAGTGGTCGAGCGCGAGACGCCGCCGGCGGTGCCGACGGGCGCGGTGGACGACGCCCCGGACAGCTGCGCCGTGGCCCCGGTCGGTCGCTGATCCGCCGGTCCGGGCGTCGCCCAACGGGTGTCGGGTTCGCACCCTCGGAACGCGATATCGTGAGAAAACGTCGCCTGGCGTCGTTCGTCCCTGGCGGGCGGTTCGGCCGTGCGACGCACCTCGCCGCCGGCCGACCCGAAGGACGCTGATCGATCGCGTGACCCGCCTCTTGCCCCGCAGAGAACACTTCAGCACGTCCGATCCGGACCGTGCTCAGGAGGCCCTGCGCGAGTTGTACGGGTCGGAGGCCCGCATGGCGAAGTCGACCGGCGCGGCGGAAGGCCCGGCGGGCATGGCGATCTCGTACGTCGACACCGGCGATTTCGCCCTGGCCCAGGTCGATTTCCGCAACGTCCTCCGGTTCACCAATCGCGGCGCCGACAGCGTCGTCATCGACACCGTTCTCGACGGGTCGATCGAGATGGAGTCCGAGCGGACACCGCAGCGCTACTCCGCCGGGGACGTCTTCGTCGCCACCCAACCCGGTGTGGTGTGGCCGGGCCGGACGGAGGGGGTGCGACTGCACGCGGTCACCCTCAGCGCCGCCCTGCTGCGGGACGTCGCGGGAGACGAGGACGGCGCCGGGGGGCCGGGCGCCGTGCCCTTCGCCGATACTGTCCCGCACCCCGGCGGGCTGGCCCGGTGGCGCAACGCCGCGAGGTTGGTCGACGAGCTGGTCGGTGAACCGGAGGCGGCGAGCCCGCTCGTCGTCGACTCGGCTGGCCGACTCCTGGCCGCCACCGCCCTGTCGCTGTTCCCGCGGTCGTCGGCTGAGCCGAGTCGTCGTGCCGGGGCGGACGCCCACTCGCCGGCGTTGCGCCGGGCGATCACCTTCATCGAGTCCTGCCCGGACGTGCCCCTCACGGTCGGCGACATCGCGCGGGCGGCCTACGTCAGCCCCCGGGCCGTGCAGATCGCCTTCCGGCGACACCTGGACACCACACCCATGAACTACCTGCGCCGGGTCCGACTGGACCGCGCCCACGCCGACCTGCAGGCCGCCCAGCCCGGCGACGGCGCGACCGTCACGGCGATCGCTGCCCGCTGGGGTTTCGGCAGTCCTAGCCGGTTCGCCGCCGACTACCGCCGCGCCTACGGGCGGTCGCCGCAGCAGACGCTGCGCGGGATGCGCTGAGGGGGCTGGGGGCCTGCGGCACACGGTGGTGGTGCCCCCAGCAGGATTCGAACCTGCGACACACGGTTGAGGAACCGGTGTTGTCGTTCGCTGAGTGCGGCAGCGCCGTGAAGATGTGCGCCGTGAAGATGTGCCCCCAGCAGGATTCGAACCTGCGACACACGGTTTACAACTCCGTGCGTTCACTTTCGGTAGCGGCGTGATGACCCGGTCGAGTGGACTCGCCCACCTGAGGGCGGATGCGACTCCTCAGCGTGCCGATGTGCTAGCTGCTCGATGCAAGATCATGGTCCCGCTGACAACGAAGTCGGACCAGGAGGAAAGCATGGAGACCGGCAGATTGCTGGCCCAATGGGCGACATGGATGCGCGCCCAGAATTGCGCTGAGACAACGATTCAGGCGCGGACCGCCCGGATTCGCATTCTCGAAGAATTCGCCGGGGCGCCAGCGGCCGAGCTGACGATCGACGAGATCTACGCCTACACCGCGACGATCGCGCACCCATCCACGAAAGCCACTTACTACGCCCACCTTCGAGCCTGGTATCGATGGCTCGTCCAGGCCGGCCACCGCGACGACGACCCCACCCAACGGGTGAAGGCGCCTCGCAGCCCCCGTCGGCTACCGCACCCGGTCGCCGACGCTCACATGCGCGTCCTGCTCGCCGGCGGCCATTACAGCCGAACCCACGTCATGATCCTGCTGGCCGCTCTCGCCGGGCTTCGCGTCCACGAGATCGCGAAGGTCCGCGGCGAAGACGTCGACCTGGTCGCCAATACCATCAGGGTGACCGGCAAGGGGCACGTCACCACCGTCCTGCCGCTGCACCCCATGCTGGCCACCGCCGCTCTCCGGATGCCCCGCCGCGGCTGGTGGTTCCCGGCCCGCGGCAGCCGCACCGGACACGTTCTCCCTCGGTCCGTTACCGATGTCGTGAGACTGGCCATGCGCAGGGCCGGCGTCCCCGGCAGCGCGCACTCGCTGCGCCACTGGTACGGCACCACGCTCGTGCAGTCCGGGACCGACCTGCGGACGGCGCAGACCCTTCTGCGGCACGCCAACCTGAACACCACGGAGATCTACACGCAGGTCGACGACCGGATGCGACGCGCGGCTGTCCACCGCCTCGACCCCGGCGCCGCGGCCTAGCAGGCGTCGTCGTCGCGGACGTTGACCAGTTCCTGGTTCGTGCCGCTGGTCTGGGTGCCGCTGGCCAGCCGGACGCCGACCTTGCCAGCCGTGTCCCGGCAGTAGATGTCGACCCCTACCGGTCGGCTGCCGGCCCTCTCGTAGACGGCCTGGACGATGTCCTCGGCATCATCGGATTTCCAGCTCTCCACCGATACCTGATAGCTGGTGATGCCCAGCTGCGGGTACGGAGTGCTGCTCTCGACGTGGAATCCCACCTTCCGGTGGTTGCTGCCGAGGTAGATCGCGAAGACCAGCACTGCGGCCGCGACCACGCCCATGATCAGCCATTTCAGGGCGCGGGCCGGAGCGGAGAGGGCGGCATCTGCCTCGGCCCTCTCGCGACGCTTCCGTGCTCGCTGCTCGGACTTGGTCAGCTCGACGTCATCGTCAGCCACTGCGGTACTCCTGTCGCCGGGTGAGTTGGTGTACCGGAGTATGGGCGAGGCGGCGCGGTGCCGGGAACTGTCGCTGTCGGTGGGCGGTGACAGGGTCCGCCCCATGGCGACGATGAGGGTGACCGCGGCCGTACTCCGCTCTGGGCAGTGGGTGCGGGTCGGCCCGGTGGAGTGGCGGAAGGCGCCGTGGGAAGTTCTCGAGCGGCACCCCGATGGGTCGGCGACGGTGGTGGAGCCGGAACGGCCGCCGGCGTTGACCTGGGACGGCGCGCCAATCGCCGAGACACCGCTGCCGCCCGAGTCCCTGGCAGCGCCGGCCCGGAGCGACGACCACGAGATCGTGTACGTGAAGGGTCCCCTGAACCGGCGATACCGGTGCAAAGGGTGCATATGGGAAGGTGCGCTACCAGCGGAGCATCCGTAAGGCGGAGGGGTGGACAGAGGGATGTACGACGAAGACACGCCGTCAGGTGCGAAGGTGCGCTACGTCAGGGAGGGTGAAGAGTGGCTAGTTGTTCGTCGTGACGGTGTAATCGTGGACCGCGCCTCGTCGTTGGATCAGGCGAAGGCGCGGGTCGTCGAGTTCGGACATAGCTACGAGCCTGGCGAGGACAACTTGCAGCCGGGTTGGGTGGCGCAGCCTGGTGATGCGCCGTGGGATGAGCGATTCCCATTTCGGTCATGAGGTCCAGGTCGCCAACCCCCGACTGGGTGGTACAGCAAAGCGGCCCCATCCCATGAGGGGTGGGGCCGCTTCTGTCCCACCGGCTGCTGAAGTTGGGGGTTATCGGCGTGACGAGGTGATCGTCAACGCACCACCCGAGATGACCTGGGTGGCGGGGTCGGTCACGGTCCAGGTGCCACCCTGGGGCGCGGCCGAGGACATGACGGGCGATGCGGTGACCGTGCCACGAGAGGGCACGGTGCGGCCGGCTTCGGACCGAGTAGGAACCTTGCGGTCCGGGGTAGCCCGGGTCCGAACTTCAACGATCGAGCGCACCAGTTCGGACACCGTCTGGTTGTTGGCGTCCGCGATGGATCGCAGCCGTTCCTGCTCCTGGTCGGTAATGCGGAGGGTTAGAACGTTGGTGCGGGTGGGGCGCGACATGGCTTCGAGTCTCCTTCTCCGGACGCGGCCGGGTTGGGCCGGGCGGGACGGTCCTTGATAGGCCTGTATTACATCACCCTCGCGCTGTATACGCGATCGCTCAGATAGGTGGTAGAGTGTCATACGTCAGAACGTCCGATACGTAATACGAACACAAAGGTGAGGTGATGGGCGTGGCCACCACGACCAAGGAGATGGATTTCCGGGCCCGGGCACTTCTGTGCGACACGGTCTCGGTAGCGGACGGCAAGCTGTACGTCCACGGCGGCGGATGGGACCAGTTGGCCCCGCCGAACGGCTACCCGATGGTCGTCGGCCGGATCGGCCTGGCCCTTCTGGTTGAAATCCCGTATGGCAGGACGAATTCAAACCACACCTTGACCGTCGAACTCCGCGACGAAGACGGCGTCGCCCAGCCGTTGCATCCCGGCCCCGGCCCCGACGACCCGCCCGTCAGTGAAGTTAGCGCCGGCTTCAACATCGGCCGCCCGCCCTACCTCGTCCCCGGGGCGACCCAAGCAATCCCGCTAGCCCTGCAATTCGATGGCCTGACCATCCAGCAGCCGGGCAGCTACTACTTCCTGATCAGCATCGATGGTCAGGAAGTCGAACGCGCCACGTTCCGTGCCGGCGGGTTCGTTCCGCCTCAGTAGCTCAGCGCATGGAGCGGTCCCCGCCAGCCGCGGCTGGCGGAGACCCCTCCCATGCACACGGGGACTTCTATACATAGGCGGCACGGGCTGCGGCGTCCCCCGGACCTGTCGCCCAGCTGAGGGATGACGGCGGATCGTCGCATACCGGACACTTCACGAATGGGGACTCGCATCTACTTCACCGGTGGACCGTTGGACACGATTCACATGAACGAGGTCAACAACTACACGCCCGAGGTCATCCGCTTTGCGGGCTGGCACGGAGAGGACGACGACGAACGGGAGTACGTCAACCTGACTTACCGGCTTGTTCCGGGTACCTCGACCTACTCGTTCGATGGCGAGACACCCGGAAGGCCATCTGAAGCCTGAGAAACACCGAAGGGCCCCGCCAGCCGTAGCTGACGGGGGCCAGGGCAGATCGGTAGCCAGCTTCTCCGCCAATGCCCGGAACGCGCCCGGACACCGACGACGCTACAGCGCGGCGCGGACTGCGGCGTCTTTGGATTCGAGGAGTTTGCGCAGGGCGACCGAGCGTTCGGCGTTGCGGGGGATGGTTTCGACCAGGCGCTCGGCCAGGTCGCCGAACGGCTTAGAGACGGCCTGCAGCTTGCTGGGCAGGTGGGCGTACTCGAACCACCGCAGCAGGGGCTCGTGTGGCTCAGGGGTGATGGGGGCCATGGGTGTTCCTTCCAGGTCGGGGTCAGGTGGAGGCTGCGGCGACGTACTCGCCGGGGTTGGGGATCTCGATCTCGGGGTCGCCGACGACCCGGTGGCGCAGGGTGCTGGTCCCCAGCGGCACGGTGATGGCTCCGTCCCGCGGGGGTGCGTCGGGGTGGGCGAGGAGCGCTCGGAACCACTTCGCCCCCGGCCTGGCCGGTGGTTCGTCCGGGACGAACCCGGGGTCTTCCGTGAGCTTCAACCACGGCCCGGCCCCGATCCGGATGTCCGGGGCGGCGTTGGCGGGGAGCCCCCAGAATGGCCACCAGACCAGACGCCGCTCGCCAGCGTTCAGGGTGTGCGTGGTCATGCTTCCCTCCCAGGTCCGACGGTGACGGCGCTGCGCGTGCGGCCAGCACCCATGGTCGGTGCACGGGTGACGGCTCGGCCGACGGCGACGCCGGGCCGGGTATAGCCGGCGCCGACGGTGACGGTGAACGGCTTCTCGACGATCGCCTGGCCGACGCCGCTGGCGATGATGACGACCAGGGCGTAGCCGCCGCCGGCGGCGATCTTGCGGCCACTCCCGGCGGCGGCGACCGGGACGGCGGCGATCCCGCCGGCGGCCACACGTTTCGTCCCCACGCCGGCCGCCATGACGGTTACTACCGCGGTCCCGGACCCGGCGATGCGCTTCTGCCCGGCCCCGGTGGCGGAAAGGGCGATGGTGCCGTAGCCGCCGGCGGCGGCCCGCTTCTGACCGGCTCCGAACGCGGCGATGGGCACGGCGGCCACCGCACCGCCTGCGGCCCGTTTTCGGCCGGCGCCGGTGGCGGTGAGCTGCACGACGGCGGTCCCGGCGGCCGCGGCCACCTTGCGGCCCGCCCCGGCCGCGGCGACCGGGACCAACGCGATCCCCGAGCCAGCGGCAAGCTTCCGGCCGACACCGGCCGCAGTCACCGTGAGTACCGCGGCGCCTTGGCCGACGGCGACCTTCCCGCCGGCCCCGGTCGCGGCCAGCTGGACCGACGCCGACCCGGACACCGCCCGCAGGAACGGGCCCATCGGATCGGCCGAGACGTCATGAGCCCCAGCCGAGTCCAGGAACATCTCCAGCGACGGGCCGCTGGTCAGCTTCCCGGCCCGCCACTCGGTGAGGTTCCCGGTCCCGGTGTTGACCGCCGCCGAGGTGTACGACTCGATCGGGATCCGGCTGTCTCCGGCGTAGACCGCGGCGGTGATGACCCCGTCGAACGGCGCCGAGGTGGCTACGCCCTTGGTCACCTGGATCTCGGCGCGGTAGTCCGAAAGGTAGGCCAGGGCGCCGAAGGTGTAGAGGACCCCACCGAGCGCGTTCTTCACCTGAAGCTGACGCGAGGAACTCAGCCCGAGCGCCCCCGCCTGGCCAGAGCCGTTACGGACCTGCACGATGTCCTGCGCGGCCGACGACGAGGCGAGCCGCGCGTAGATCCGGGCGGACAGGCTGGCCCCGTTGTAGCCGGTGGACCGCAGGATGAACTGCGAGGACGCCTGCCCGGTGATGTGCAGCGACACGGAGCCATGCATGGCCCACGCCGAGTCATACACCGCGGTGACCGTCCCGGACGTGGTGAGCGCGTTCCAGGCATCGCCGGAGCCGCCGCCCGAGTTGGCCACCGACCAGGACGTCCCCGAGGGTTGCCCCTCGAAGGTGTTCGTCTTCGAGGTCACGGCACCTGGAAACCGGACGAGGCCGCGGTCACCTGGTAGACCCCGGCGCCGTTGAAGGTCTCCCGGCCCGGGGTCTCCCCGGCGGCGTAGTTCCAGCCGCCCCGGTCGGTGCCTCCGGTGGCGGCGTCGTAGGCGCGGACCCCGCCGACCGTCGCGCCGGCCGGGACGGGGATGTTCAGGTCGGCCGACGGCCGCACGGTGTAGGTGCCGTCGATGACCGCCGTGTTGGCCACTCGGGAACCGATCGCGGCACCGGCGGTGTCGACGACGCCCCAGTGGGTGATCAGCGAGGTCAGTCCGGCCGCCGCGGCCGCGCGGGTGCCGTTGGTGATGACAGAGCTGGGCATGAGCAGTCCTATCCGTTGTGCGATGGGGTGGGAACAAGATCAACATGCGGCGGGGGAAGCGGACCCTTACCGTCCCCCGGATGACGATCGACGGGAAGCACTACATCAACGAGCGCGTGTCGCTCCCCGAGCTGGCACGACCGAGTTGCCAGCTGGAGGGCTACACCTTTGAGGAGTGCGAGCTCGACGGTCCAGCCGTCCTAATGCTGTTCGGCGACATCGTGATGGTGGGTAACGCCCACTTCCCGCAAGCGCGCTTCGAGCAGTACCTATGGCCGGCGTTGCCAGATGACATTCCGCCGTTGCTCGGCGGCATCCTGGTCAGGGACTGCCGGTTCCTGCGGTGCACGCTCAATTTCATCGGCATGACCACCCCAGCCCGTGCCCACGCGGATCTCGAACGTCACATGCGCGGCGGCCAGATCGGCTGGAACTAAAGGGTGCCACTCAGACCCGAATGTGTTGTCGTGCATGTCGAAACGGACCTGCGCCTGATTGACCGACATGTCTTGCGTCCTATCCGTTGATCCGGGTGATGTGGGCGGTGAGCGCGGTCAGCAGCTCGGGAGTGAGGGTGGTGCCGTGGGCCCAGTCGAACCGGTCGACGTGCCGGGCGCCGGCTGGGGCGACCTCGGCCAGAGCGCGGGCCATCATCCCGGCCGAGCTGGTGTCGTTGTAGTCGGTGGCGATACCGCTGGAGTAGCCGGGGTTTTCGCCGCCGACCCGGAAGCCGTGCCGGTCGGCCAGGGTCTTGATCGTGCGCAGCGACCCGAACCGCGAGTAGGTGGTCGAGTCCAGCGGGACGTTGATGTCGGCGTCCGACGGGACCCGGTCCAGCGTGGTCGCCTCGCCCACGCTGCTGGCCCACAGCATGATCTGGTTCGGGGCCCGGTACGGCCCGACGGTGATCTCGTCGGCGACCAGGTGCCAGGCCACACCCCGAGCCGACACCCGGGTCTGCGGCAGTAGGTCGGCCAGGTCGGCGGCCAGGCCCTGCGGCTTGGACCCGACACCGGGCATGGGCCACAGGAACGTCCCCCGGAACCCGCGCGCGTTGAGCAGGTTCGCGATCGCGTTGTGCCGCTGCACCAAAGACCGGACATACCAGCGGTGCTGGACGGTCCGCTGATCCAGCGTCAGCCCCGCGGTGCCGCCCACCCAGCCCGGGAACGGGGCGGGATCCTGATCGCCGGCCAGCCCGGCGCCGCCGTTCTGGACGTGCGGGGCGTGCCACCACAACCGGGTCGACGGGTTCTCCGGATACAGCACCTCGGAGCGGTGCGCGGTGACCCGGATCGCGTCGACCTTCGACAGGTCGACGGCGTCGGCCATCTTGTTCAGGTAGTCCTGGCACCAAGCCCACCCGTCGGCCGACCAGACCATGTCGATCATGTCGCCGCCGCCGGCGTACTTGCCGAGCAGCCCGTCGTGGGAGACGAACCGGATGTCCTTCTCGCCGGACGACCCGAGCGGGCGGGTCGCGGCCAGGGCGGCCGGCTGGTAGTGCATCCCGAGGCCGATGGTGGTGCGGAACCCCAGGGTGCGGAACTGGTCGAGCTTGGTCAGGACCGCGTCCAGAGATGCCGAGTCGATCGCCCCGAACGGTGTCGGGTAGAGCGAACTCATCCGCCACTCCTGCATGGCGTCGGTGATCTTCCCGGCCCGGTAGGTGGGCAGCACGGTCGCCGAGTTGCCCACGCTGTTGGTGTTCAGCGTGCCCACCCGCAGCGGCGCCTGCGGGACCGGCTCCGGGCCCGGCAGCGGGATCGGCGCGTTGATCACTGGTAGAGCCTTGCCCGACGGCTGTTCCTGCGTCCACCGCAGGTGCGAGGCGAACGGGACCTGCACGGTCGCCGACGACGTCGACGTGCCATCGGTGACCGACACCGCGAACTCCAGCGACTGGGGGCTATCGGCGCCTGCCCACTTCCCCTTGGAGTCGTAGATCGGTTGCGGCAAAGTCAGGGGAACCACGCCGTACCGGATGTTCCCGGACCCGGGCAGCCCGCCGGGGACGGCCGGGCCGCCGGTTTGCTCGAACGCATACCCGGTGATCGACCCCGAGGAGCCGGCCGCGGTGATGGAGAACCGCTGCCCCGGTTCGAGCTTCCCCGCCGGGGACACGGTGAGGATCGCGCCCAGGACGTCGTTGTTCTCCGACAGCGACAGCGACGCCAGCCGCGGCCGGACCTGCGTCGCCGGCACGACGCCGTCGGCTTCCAGCGATAGGCCCAGCAACCGCGGCTTTGTCGCCGGCTCGGCCGCCTCCAGCGTCAAAGCCAGCAGCCGGGCGCGCTGCAGCGGCACCTCGGTCAGCGACAACTCCTGGAGTCGCGTCGCGGTGGGCACCTCAGGCCACGTTCTCGATGTCGACCATCAGCCCGTACCGCTTGACGTCGTTCGGGCCGGCCGCGGCGATGGCGGTCAGCGCGTCCTGCGGGAAGCCGTAGGTCTCGCTGGTCTGCGCGGTGATCCCCGAACGGGTGTAGGAGAAGATCACCGTCCCGTCGTCGGTCATCCACGTGAACTTGCGGCCGTATGAACCGCCGCCAACCAGGTCGTGAACCGCCTTGTAGTCCAGGCCGGTCGGGCCGACCGGCCCGAACCGGACCCGGGCCTTGCTGGCCGAGGACAGCAGGAACTCCAGCCCGGTCGCCAGGTCCCCGTCGGTCAGCGCGGTCTTCGCGCCGGCCGCCGTGTTCGGCGGCCCACCGAACACGGTGACCCCGTCCAGGATCACCTCCTGGACGATCGTCGGGGTCTTGGGCGCCGGGTAGATCCCGAACGCCAGCGTCGACGTCGTGGCCGCGCCGCCACCGTTCGGGGTCACCGTCAGCAGCGCCCGGTAGTAGCCCACCGACGGCAGCACCGCCGTCGAGTTCACCGTGACGTTGGCCGAGCCGATCCCCGTCGGAGCCCCGGAGATCGCCGGATCCGCCGCGCCGTCCGGCTTCAGCTGCCAGGTGATGGTCGCCGACGCGATCGTGTCCCCGGAGATGGCCGCGGTCCACTGCAGCGGCACGCCCGGGGTGCTGTACCCGGCCGGGTACATCTGCCGTTCCTGGTGGCCACGGGAGATGGTCGCGGTCGGGGCAGCGACATCGGTGCGGGCGATCCAGTCGCCGTACCCGATGATCACCTTCTTGAGCTTGTAGGACAGACCGGTCGACGCCGTGCCGACGCCGCCGCGCATCGAGTTGACCTGCGTCGCCGTCGGCACCGACGCCGTCACCGACAGGGGCTGCTGGGTAGCCGGGGACCCGGACAGAACCGTGGCCGGCGTGGCCGATCCCTTCACGTAGACGTTGAGCGTCGCCGTCTGCGCCGATGCCTGGTAGCGGAACTGCACCAGGTACCGAACCCCTGCGGTGATCGCGGCGGGCGCGGTGAAGTCCGTGCTCGTTGCGTTGTTCCGGATACGCATTCGGCCAGCCGGGGAGCCAGCCGCCAGCTGGATGTTGAGGTTGACCGCGCCCGAGCCGTAGGCGTCGTCGGAGAACAGCTGGAACAGCGTGCACGTCGTCGAGGGCAGGTTGTCGAACTCGATTTCGAACTGGATCGCGAAGTCGCCCTGCGCGCCGGTCCATGTGTCGTAGGCCCAGATCGTGCCGGTCGAGCCCTGCGACAGCTGGTAGACCTTGTCGCCGTCGTCGGTGGCGTAGGTGAACGACGCGCCGGTTCCGACGTCGCCCGAGTTCAGGCGGGACCAGTTGTGCGCCGGCGTACCGGCCAGCACCGTCGCCCCGTCAGCCTGGGTGCTCGGCTCGTGGGTGCGGATGATCGTTGCAACCATGGGTGTGTTGTCCTGTCTCTCAGCCGAACCGGATGCCGTTGCGGCCGAACGGCAGCAACTGCCCGTCCTGGCCGTTGTAGAAGTCCGCGGGGTCGTCCCAGCGGAAGGTCTGATACCAGGGCGCGGCGCCGGCGGGATGGCCGGTCGGGCGGCCGTAGATGTCGACGACGCCGGGCATCGCGGCCAGCGAGGTCACGTCGTTGATCCGGACCGGGTACTGGTTCAGGTTTGCGAAGGAGTCCGTCGCGCCCCACGGGAACCAGCCCGGCCCGAACTCCCAGTCGTAGGCAGTGAACTGGATCGAGGGGTAGGCCTTGCGCTGCTCCTGCAGGCCCATGTTCCCGCCGCGGACGTAGATGTCGTGCATCAGGTAGGTCGTCGGGTCCGGCAGCTGGTTCTCGAGCTGGAGCACCAAAAACCCGCTGCCGTTGGCCGAGTACTGGCCATCCATCTGCCGACGCGTCCCGACCGCGGTGTTGGGCCGGGCCTGGCCTGGGCGCTGCCCGCCGTCCGGCAGTCCCCGCTTCGGGTTGTCGCCCCATCCGCGGGTGCCCTGTCCCGCGCCCGGTGTGCCGGCCACCGGGACCGGGATGCCGAGACCAGTTGGGTCGTAGTCGTAGTCGTACGCGTCAGTGGTTAGCAGACCCGTGGACCAGAAGTGCACCCCGTCGCCGGCCCACCGGTTCGTGGACGGATCGTAGGTGTGAGACCCCCTGCCGCCGTGACCCTCGCAGCCGTCGGAGTGGTTGCCGTCGCCGTGGCCGTAGTCCACCCACGAGGTGGACCCGCCCATGTCTGCGGTTGATCGGGCGACCGCGCCCGACGTCGAGCTCTGGTAGCCGGCGCCGTTCCAGTACCACGGTGAATGGCTCGCGTAGTAGGGGCCCGGGAAGTAGACCAGCGCCTCAGCGCGGGACCCCACGACCTCGACGTTCGTTCCCCAGCTGTACCCCTTCTTGGTGTACGGGCCCCACGCGTCCACGCACCACACCGCGTGGACCCGCTCGCACTTGTGCAGGCTTCCCTTGAACGCGTTCAGCCGAGGCTGCGGGAACCGCGGCGCGACCGTCACGTCCAGGAACACCGACTGTTGCCGGGTCGTCGGGTTGTCGAAATCCCACACCGCTGACTCGTTCCCGATGAATGATTTCGGGCCGAGGCTGATGACGTTCTCCAGGTGCACCGGGTACGGCGGGTTCACGAACCGGCCGTAAACGATGGCGTTCTGGATGGTCAGCGACGAGATTCCCGTTGGCCACTGGAAGTCCTGGGTGTCCGGGGAGTTCCACTCGTTCAGGTCGGCCATGCGGTTCCGGGCGCCGGCCTGCGACTGTCGATAGTCCGCGGGCACCACCGACGGCAGCTTGTACTTGCCGTACAACGCCGGCAGGGACGACCTATCGATCCCGGGTGAGACCACCGGGCCGCCCAGCCCGTTAGCCTCCAGCGACAGCTGGAGCAGCCGGGCCGTGGTCCGGGCCGGCGTCTCCGGCTTGAGCAGCACCGCAGCCCGGTCCCGCGCGACGGCGTACATCTGCCCGTTGATCGCCCGCACCTGCCACGGCTGATCCAGGATGGGCTGGCTCATGCGTTCAGGACTCCGAGCCAGTCGTCACCCTTGCTCCGGTCGATCCACGGCAGTGGCATCGGCCCGCCCTTCTGCAGAATCGGGCGGTTGCCGGCCTCCGCTGGGCGGGTCGACGGGCCCGTCTCGCCCAGCGGGACGATGAGGGTGTACTGGATGTTGGACAGTGCGGTGTTGGAGACCTTCGAGTCCAGCTGCTGCTGGATGTTGTCCGGCACCGACGGGTTCTGAGCCAGCGCTTCCGCGATCCGCTGATCGACGAACGTCTGCGTGGCCACCACCGAGCCATCGCCGGTCAGCACGTTGCCGTTGCTGTCGACCTTGGCCCTGTTGGCCACGGCCAGCTGCACGTCCAGGATGGTCGCCGCCCCGCCGGTTCCGGTGCCGTCGACCGGGACGCTGGAGGACCACCCGGTCCCGTCGTAGGACCACACCTTCTCAGCCACCGGCGATCTCCTTGCGTTCGGCGCAGTCAGCGCACTGGACCAGATGGACGGTCGCCTCGGCGCCGACGACCCGCAGGACGTAGCCCCACCGCACGTCGATCGGCGGGCCGGCCAGCTCGAGCGAACGGGCCTGACCGTCACCGGCGACCAGGTCGACCCGGCCGCCGTCGGCGGTGAACGTCGCGTCCACGACGTCGCCCGCCCAGTCGAGGCCGCCGCGGACCGTGACCTGCTTGAGGCGGCGGACTCTCACAGCAGCGGGGTGGTGTTGATGACGTTGATCTCCTGCGTCCCGATGATCGACAGCTCATGCCGATGCTGGGACAGGTACGCCCCGGTCGGGGCGCCACCCGACCAGTAGATGTAGGCCACGCAGGTCGGGAAGTTGGCCTTGAGCGCGAGGATCTTGTTCCTGATCGCCGTCGCTCGGGGGGAGCCCGCGGCGATCTCCGTGTCCTTGATCCCGGACTCGCCGACGATGAAGGGCTTCCCGGCGACGGCCGCGTTCGCCGCGTCCCGGGTCGTCCAGACCGACGGCGCCTGATTCGGGTCGTACTCGTGCATCGACGCCACGTCGATGTACGGGCTGTTGTTCAGCAGCCGGGCGCCGGTGTCATTGCCGTAGGCCGACATGCACCCGGTGGAGATCAGATGCTTGTCGCCCAACGTGTTCCGCACGTATGCGCCGACCTCGTCGAGGAAGGATCGGAACAGCTGATCCGGCGGCGGCTCGTTGCACCACTCGTACATGCCGATGACCGGCTCGTTCTTGTACCGCTGCACCACCGGGGTCAGCCACTTATCCCGCCAGCCGCCGGTCTTCCAACCGCCGGAGAAGAACGCCGTCGGGTTCGGCCCGCAGTAGGGCTCCCCGCAGCCGTCCATGTTGTCCGACAGGGTCAGGATGAACTTGTGCCCGTAGGGGCGGGCCGCGGCCACGAGCTGGTCCATCTTGGCCAGGTCCCAGCCGCCGAAGGTGAAGAACCGGTAGATGCTGCCGGGGGTGGCGTTCTGGAACAGGGTCGTCATCTGGGCGACCGTCGGCGGCAGACCGATCTCCGAGCCGCAGCCGTTCCACCATGGCAGGTTGATACCGGTTGCGCGCCAGTTCTTCCCGTCGACCTGGAGCTTGTCGCCGACCCGGGTCAGGAACCCCGTCGGTGCCGGGGTGGTGCCTCCGCTGCTGCCACCGGTGCTGGGGTTCGGGTTGGTGTTGCTGGTGCCGGCCGCTGCGGCGACCAGCTTGATCCCGTCGACCTCGGCGACCGTCCCGACCGCCGCCGAGTTCTTCGTCGCCGTCGAGGTGATCTCGATGGTGTGCGAGCCCGCCGACAGCGGCCCGGACTTCCACACCTCGACGCTGTACGCCTCGGTGGCGGCGTACAGGTCCACGCTGACCGCGGTCCCACCGTCCAGGCGCAGCGACATGATCCCGTGGTGCGGTGCCTTCTTGCAGATCAGCGCCGCGGTGCCGTTCGCCAGGGACGTCCACGTGTAGGTGGCCTTCTCCCCGGCGACCTGGGCGTAGTGGTCGCTGGACCCATAGGTCAGAACGTCGTCCCCGGAGATCCACCCCGAGGTGTACGTCAGCTCCTTGTCGTCGATCGTGATGTCGACACCGCCCGTGCCGGTGACGATCTGCTCCCGCCACTTGTCCCCAGCCCGCAGGGTGTACCCGGCGATCTTCGGGTCACGGGCACCGATGAACTCGTGCAACGGACGGGACGTGTCGTAGACGCCGTAGCTCGTGCCGTTGGTCGACAGATCGCCCTCCGTCCACTTCAGCACCTGCGCGGACGCCGACGCTGACGCTCCCAGCGAGGCCAGCACGTCGGCCAGGCCGTCGATGTCGGTGATGCTGTGCCGGTGCGTCGACGGCGGGAACGTGTCCGGCTCGCCCGTGACCTTGTCCCACCCGATCGTCAGGGAGGACAGGTCAGAGATCTGCGACAGCTGATGCTGATGCGACGTCTTCGGTGCGTCGATCGACGACCGGAACGCGGCCTGTCGGTCAGCCAGGGTCGCCCCTGTCGCGGTGATCGCCGTCTTGCCCGGCTCGGTGACGTCCGTCAGATCGCCGACGTCGAGTGTGCCGGCCGGGACCCCGCCCGCGGAGAGGGTGGCGATGGCGGCCTCGGCCGCGGTCAGGCGCGCCATCCATGCCGGGGTCGGGGTCTGGCTGACCTCGGTCAGCGTGTCCGGGTCCACCCGGGACAGATCCTCGAACCGCAGCACCGTGGAAGCCGCGCCGGACGGCACGAGCACGTAGTCGACGCTGGTCTGCTTGGACGGGTAGGACCCCTTGGGCTTGATGTACCCGCGGATCACCAGGCAGTTCTTGTCGGTCGCCTCGACGACGGGCAGATCCGCCTCGACCGCGACGCCCTTGACGACCACCTTGAACTCGTCTGCCGCGGCGTCCTGCAGCTGGCCCAGCGTCCCGAACGCGGTCCGCTTCAGAAACGCCACCGTGTACACGCCGGTCGCGATCTTCGGGTCCGCGACCCCGTCGATGACCAGCGGCGCGAACCGCACCTTCCGGTAGGGCATGTCAGCGGACCGGCTTATTCACGGTGACGTAGATGCCGAACGGCACCCCGATCACGGCGAGCGCACCGCCGACGGCGTACAGCACGGACGACACCGTGCCGTCGACGAACGGCGCGACCGTGGTGGAGATCAGCGCCAGCGTCGAGATGACCGCGCCGGCCATCGCCTTCTGCGGGCCGGTGAACTCCGGCGGCGGGGTCGGCTCGTGCACCAGCTCGACCGAGCCCCACTGGGCTGGCGCGGCGACGGCGTCCTTCAGGTCGGCGCTGGCCGGCAGGGTGTTCGGGTTTTCGCTCATGGGGTCCTCCGGGTAGACGAAACCCCCGGCCGCGGCGGCGGTCCCGGGGGTTGGCTGGGGGTGATGGGGTTGGGGCGGGTGTCAGGCCTTGGCGCCGAGGAGGGTGTCGAGCTTGGCCAGGATCTCCGCTTGGTTGGCCTCGACTCGGATGAGTTTCTGCTCGACGTTCTCCAGCGTGGTCTTGGTGTCGCTGGCGTACAGCCAGAACGGGACCTCGCGGGGGCCGACCTTCTTGTCGAGCACGCCCGAGACGATGTCCTCCTTGAGCTTGGCGAACTCGGTGCGCAGATCGCCGAGGGCCTTGTCGTACTCCTGGTCCGCCATCGCGGTTCTCCTCTCAGATGGCTGCGGCGAAGAACCGCAGCCAGTCGGTGGCGCTCATCGCTGGCGCCGGTGGGGTCAGCCCGAACAGGGCCATGAGTTCGTCGGCCAGGCCCTCGTTGGGGCGGTAGTTGGCGCCGTCGCCGAATTCGCCCACTGGATGCGGGTAGCGATGTCACCTCGGGTGTTCGCCGGGTCGAGGAACGATCTCGTCTTGGCGTAGGTGGACCCGCGCAGGAAGATCCGCGTCGACTCGTCCACCGCCATCAGGGCGGCGACCCCGGCGCGGTCCGGCGAGGCGTACCCGTACATAAGCCGCTGCTGGAACATGCCGATGCTGTCGGCCGTCGTCCACGCCTCGCCGGCCACCCGGTCGTGGGGGAATTCCTGCGAGAGCGCGGCCAGCGCGCGCCATTTCAGCGGGACGTCGGTGCGGGTGGTGCGGCCGTTGTTGGCGTGGATCAGCAGCGACGATTCCTCGAACGCGCACATCAGCGCCGCCTTGACCGCTTCCAGACCGAACGGCCGGGCGGCCCGGGCGATCGTCGACGCTCGCCGGACCTGCAGCTCGGTCAGGTCGGACAGACGGGGCGGCTGGTCGGCCATCAGGCCATCGCCGCCACGAAGAACCGCATCCAGTCCGCCGCGTCGACCTGGACGCCGCCGGCCGTCCGGGAGAGCGCGGCGCGCAGGTCGACGGGCCCCTGCGGGAGGAACCCGCACCGGCCGGCGCGGACCGCCGCCTCGATGACCTGCGAGCGACGGATGATCCCGGGCCACTGGGCGATCCGCTTGTTCCCCGGGCACGGCTTCTTGTTGTCCTTGCTCCACCGGTCCGGGCCAACGTAGATGTTCGGTCCCTCGCCGGACGTCGCGCGGCTCGGGATCCCGTGCCCGTGCATGCCGTGGGCCCGGTCCCGCGTCGAGGTCACCGTCCGGGCCGGGATGCCCAGGACGATTGCGTCCCAGGCGATGATGTCTGCGATCCGCTCGCACTCCTCGTCAGTCCACGTGCCCTCAGGGCGGGCGTCCGCTCCGCGGTTGACGTCGTCGTAGGTGGCGGTGCCTACGTTCAGGCCGTCCCAGGTCTCCCAGGTGACGCCGCCCCGCTCGTTCCCGTCGAGCATTCCGTAGGCGATCCGGTCGAAGTCCTTGTACTGGGCCGCGGTCCCGTCCTTGGCGACGTACCCGTGCAGGGTGTTCTCCTGCTCGACGTACGAGCGGACCCCCTCGATGCCGGCGTTGGTGATGCACCCGTGGAAGCTGACCGTGGTCGGGCCGTTGTTGGGGCCCTGATCCTTCCCGGCCGACATCCAATAGGCGCCGGGGTATCGAGGTGTCATCACTTCTCCTTCGGTCGGGCGCCGCGGGTCGCGCGGATGCGAGTGATCAGGCCGTAGTTCAGCCAGGACAGGGCGACCATCAGCACCCACATGCGCGGCGCGGGCGGTACGGCCAGGACGTGTGATTCGGCGGTGCCGTAGGCCACGGCCAGCAGGACGCCGGCCACGCCGAGACGGGTCACCGCGAACCCCTCGGTCAGAGGTGTGTCCCGCCACCCAGCTCGGGAGGACAGCACGACCAGCGTGGTGGCGGTCAGCGCCAGGGCGACGATTACTACCCGAACGACCAGGGTTACGTCCATCAGATGCTCGCCGGGTTCTGCGGCCGGTCCGGCCAGTCCGGGCGACGCTCTACCCGGATGCCGTTCTGAGTCAGTACAGCTCGAAGATCACGCACTTCCTCGTCGAGGATTCGGATCACCTTGGACGACCATTCCAGTTCCCTCCGGGTGATCTCACGGTCAGCGCGGTGCTCCCGGCGCAAGTTCTCCAGGTCCTCCTGGACGTTGTCGTACGAGGAAGTCTTGGCCTGCTGAGCCCGATCGGCGGCGGCCACCTCCGACGCCCGCCGCCGCTCCGCGGCCTCAGATGCCCGCCGGGCCGCGTCTTCCCGCTCTTTCGCGGCCAATTGCCGGCGGACCTGCCACACCGTTACGCCGGCCGCGATGACCGCCACCACTGTGGACAGCAGCGCCCCGATGATCACCCCGACGGTCGGGTCCAGGCCCGGGCTGTCAGTCATTCCGTCGGCTCCGGCCGCCGCCACGGCATCGACACCACACCCGGCGGGATCATCAGCGTCACCGCGACGCCCAGGCCGACCGCCCACCACAGCCACGCGTTGCCAAAGGTGCTGACGAACCGGTCGGACGGGCGGACCGCCGCGCCGGCCGCGTAGAACATCCCCCACAGCACCGGCATCCCCACAGCGATCCCGTGCCACGGCTTCATCGGCCACTGCCGGGCCGCGGCCACGGCGAGCACACCGCACGTCCCGGCCCACAGCACGGCGTACACCCACGGGGGCAGCAGGGCGGCGATGTTCCGCAGCCCGTACGGCAGTGGCTCGTCGTCGAAGGCATAGACGATGCCGCGGGAACCGCAGATCACCGCCAACGACAACAGGAGCCAGGTGCGGAGGTCGAGCCAGCTGCCATGCGCGACCAGGGGCCGCGCGGCGGACACCCGCCGGTACACGCCGGCCGCGCGCTGCGACACCCACCTGGCGCCGGTCACGTCAGTGGCTTACTAGGCCCGTGGGCGATCCAGGAGACGTCGAGGTAGACCTTCCCGGCGATCGACCCGTCGGCGTTCTTGACCGACACGTGGAAGTTGTCCTTCGTGGTGTACCCGGCCTTGATGTAAGGCCGCACCGTCAGGGGCGGGGCGCCTGTGTCCGTCGTCGCGTGCGAGCACGTCACCACCGGGGTGCGGCCGCTGTCGAACGGCTTGGGGAACGGGATCAGCATCAGCCCGGTCGGCTCCGTGGTCCCGCCGTACACGTCGGACTGGGTTTCCATGTCACCGGTCATCAGGCGGACCGCTGAATCGGCCGACCGCTGCAGGAATGCGCCCAGCCCGTCGACCCAGAAGAGCGTCCCCCGCTTCTGAGCGGTCGACAGCGCCGCGAACGCGGTGTTCTTGGCGTCCAGGGTCGCGAACTTGGCCATGACCTTGTCGTCCAACCAGGCCGACAGGGCATCGCTGAACAAGCGGATCGACGCCGGATCGTCCTTCAGCCACCTGGTGGCCCCCGACCACACCCGACTAAACGGCAACGGGATTCGCCCCCTTCACGAAGAGATCCAAGATGACGGGACGTGCGCCCATCATCAGCAGCACGACCTGCGCGCCCTCCTTGAGGCGGCCCGCGCGGGCCCGGTCGTTCAGTAGCTCGAGCCAGTCACAGTCGATGGACCGACCGCCGATCTGCACCCACACCCGCCCGGCCGCGGTGATGACACCGGCGTTCGTGCGTAGCGTCTCGACCTGCGTCACGGTGGCCACCATCGCGAACGGGGACGGCTCGTCCCCGGCCAACGCGGCGGCCAGCTCGGCGGCTGCCTCGCTCACTCCAGCTCCCCGGTGTTCGTGCTGACGGTGTCGATCTGCTGCGGACCGCCGTCCAACGTCAGCGGCGTCTGGATGGACTGCAACTGCACGACCTGCACCCCGTTCGACAGGGTCGGGGCGTAGGCGCTGTCACCGCCGGAGCGGGTCGGGTCCGGCACCGCGGTGTACGACCATTTCGTCGCGGCCGCCGACACCCGCTCCAAGATCCGCTGCCCCGCCGACACCGCCTGGGACTGCGTGGTGATCAGCGGCGAGGAGTAGCCGTAGACCCGCCACCGCGGCCGCACCGACGACCCCAGCCGCCACGGCGACGCCGGGTGCTTCGGGTCGGTCAGCGCCACCCGCACTCGGACGTCGACATTGGACGCGGAAGACTCGACGTCGACGGCGTTGTAGACCTTCGCCCATTCCGGGGTCCACACCATCGACGTCACCGACCCGCGAAGGTCCGTCGTCGGGGTACCGATCCGGCGGGCGTCCTGCACGACCGGCCGGCCGGTGCGGTCCAGGGACACCTCGGCGCTGATCGACCGGGCCGCCGACCCGATCCACTCGTCACGCTGCTTGTCGATGAACACCGGTTCCCGCTCGGCCGTGCTCGTGGCCCGGACGTCGACATCGCCCAGGCCGGCCTCCCGGATGGCCCACTCGATCTGATCGCTGATCCGACCGCCCGGCGAGATGATCGGCAGCGGCCACTTGCCCTCGCTGATCCACGACCAGTAGTCCTCGGCGCTGATCGGGGCACCCGACCACGGCCGCCCCTGCGGCGGGGGCGGCACCGGGTACCGGCCCATCGGGCACCACCACGTCGTCGTCCGGTTGAGCTTGACCCCGCGGTACGGGCGGAGCTCCACCGACTGCATGGCCAACCAACGACGCCACGCCGGCGACGCCGGCGGAGTCAGCGACAGCGACCACCGGGGGCCGGCCGTCACCCAATCCTCGGTGACCGAGCCCTGCGAGTACGGGGCCCGTTCAGTCTGCTGGACCCCGTCGGCCCACACCTCGACCCGGAACACCGCCCGGTGCGGGGACTTGATCGCCCGTGCCCACCGCTCCGGGTCCCACTCCCGGTCGTCCACCGGCTGATGCATCACGCGGTCCGGTTGTTGACCTGCATGTCCAGGTCGGTGGCGTACGCCGCGGCGACGCCTCCCTCGGTCAGGCCGTTCGCCAGCGCCCACGCGTGCACGTCGCCGTCGGTCCAGATCGGCATCAGCTCGGCATCCGGGTCGGCCGACTCATCCAGCGTCAGGACGACGTCGTCGTACGGCCACCACGCCCGGCCGGGGTTGGCCCACTCGTCTCGGGTGACTTGCGCCCACATCCACTTGACCCGCCACCCCGGCCCAGGGGTGATGAGCAGAAGCACGGTGTCGGAGTCCAGCAGCCGCCACAGCGGTTGCTCGTCGAGCACCCGCACCGTCGCGGTGACACCCGTGCCGCCACGCCCGCCGTCGCTGACGAAGATCGGTTTCGGGTTGTCACCGTTCGACCCGTCGGACACCGGCTGGAACTTCGCGGCCCGGGTCTCCCGCTGCCGGGACGAGAGGTTGACCACCTCGTCCAGGCGGACGGCCGTCGTCGGCTCGGACGGCGGCACCAGCCACGAGAACTCCGAGTACACCGTTCCCACCGTCGACGCCGACCCGGCGGAGGACTGCACCCGCCACGTGACGTCCACGTTGTAGGGGGCGTGGATGTCGGTCTCCACCCACGCACCGGCGATCAGGTACGGGCGCGAAGAGGAGATCACCCGGTGCTCGCTGCCGTCCGGGTGGACCCGCCACACCTCCAGCGGCACCGTCCCCAGCTGATCGCTTGTCACGGTCAGCCGCATCCCCGGCGGCAGATCCGGGTCGTCGAACGGGGACAGCGAGATCGCGACGCTCACAGCGTTCGCGCCTTCTCGCGCCGGTACTCCCGGGCCACCTCTGTCAGCCGGCCGTCGACCACCTGGAACGTGCGGCGGTCCAGCACGTCCCCGTCGAGCTGCAGACGGATGTCGAACACCTGGGTGCCGCCGCCCCCGCCCCCGCCGCCGCGGGACGGCCAGATGGCCATGCCGCCCAGCTCGTCGACGGCCTGGCTCGCGAAGCCCCGGTTACGGGTCTCCTGCCCCGACTTCATCGAGATGTAGTACTCCTTGCCGGTCGCCTGCTCGGCCCACGTCAGACCAGCGCCGCGGCCGTCCATGACCGTGGACGTCCCGCGCCCACCAATCAGCCGGCCGTCCGCGGCATGCACGACGCCGCCGTTCTCCCGGAACGGGTTGATGTTGTTGATGGCCTGCTGGACCTGCGCGATGCCCTGCTGAACCACCTGGATGGTGACCGTCTTCTGGCTCGGGATGTTCGCGATGCCGAGCGTCACGTCCCGCACGATGCCGGAGACCAAGTCGTTGGCGTTCAGCGTGCTCGTCTTGGACGACGGGATCGAGTTGACCGCCCCGGCGACCCCGCCCGCCGCGTCCGCCGCCTCCTTCGCCCGGATCGCGTCGTACGCCGTCCGGACGTTCCCGGGGATCAGGCCCTGCGCGTCGGCGAGCTGCTCGGCCGCGACCTCGCCGACACCGGCCGCCTTCGCCGACTCGATGAACTGGGCTCGCTGCTCGGTCATCTTGCCCGTGGCCGCGACGACCGCGGCCTCGTAGTTCGACATCCCGCCGGCGCCGTCGAACGCCCGTTGGGTCATGCCCTGCGCGGAGTCGGCCAGCTGGTCCAGGGAGTCGGCCTGCTTGTCGCTGGCATCCGCGGCCGCCGCCTGCGCCTCGGTCAGCGCCCGGGTCGCGGCGTCGTACTCCGAGCCCGAGCTGGTCCCCGCGGCGGTCAACTCGTTGACCTTGGCCTGGGCTTCGGCCTGGGCGACGTCGGCGTCGTACCGATCCCGGGCCGCCGCGGCGACCGCCCGGATGGTTGCCTCGTGCGCTCGGGACGCCTGCTCAGCCGAGATCGTGTTCCCGGCCAGGGTGTCCAGGCCGATCTGCAGCAGTTGCAGAGCCGCGTCGAACTCGGAGCTGGCCGACGCGCCGTCCTGGAGCGCCTGAGCCAGCGGTGACGCCCCGGCCGTAGCGCCGTCGGCCGCCGCCTTGATCGCGTCGATCTGGGGCGCGGACAGGCCGGCCTCGGTGCCCATGCGCTGAATCTCGTCAGCGGACAGCCCGGACACGGTGGCCAGCGCCATGATCCGGTCGAATGCGGCCTCAGCCGAGTTGCCGAAGTCGCCGGCAGTGGTGGCGGCGTCGGCCTGAGCGGTCTTCAGCTGGTCGGTCGCCTCACCGGCCTGCAAGAGGACCCCGTCGAGCTGATTCACCGGGCCCTGCGCCTGCTGCATGGCCGCCGTGAACTGGTCCATGATCGACGTCGCGTCGCCCGTGTTCCCGGACTGGCGCGCCACCGAATCCGCGTACGCCGACACCTGCGATGTGACGGTCGACCAGTCCCCGGACCGGATGGCGGTGGCCAGGTCTTCCTGGGACACCTTCGCCCCGTCGAGCACCCCGGCCAGCGACTTGAACGCCCCGTCGCTGCCGAGCGCGGCGGTCTGGGCGGCGGTGATCTGCCGAGCCAGCTCCTCCTGCGCCTGCGCGTTCCCGGTGGCCGCGTCCGCGTAGAGATCGAGGGAGATCCCGGCGTTCCGCAGGGTGTCCGCGACCCCGGTCGCCTGCGCCTGCTGCAGCACGGTCGCCCGGGTGTTTTCCGTGATCGCCCCGGTCGCCGAGTCGAGGCTGGCCTTCAGGTCGTCGAACCGGGTCTTCTGGTCGGCCAGGGCGCTCTCCGCCCGGTCGGACTCGTCGGTCAGGAACGCCATCGCCGTGGTGATCCCGATGAGCAACAGCCCGATGGGGCCGAGGCTGACCAGCATTCCGCGGGCTGCGACCCCGATGCCGACGATGGCGGCCTGGAGCGCTACCGCGCCGGCGGCGATGGTCGACCAGCTGGCCCAGACGGCCACCGCGGCGCCGATGGCGAACAGTGGGCCGGGCAGGTCCATCACGAACTGGATGCCGCCCTGCAGGATGCCGAACAGGAAGGACAGTGCGTCAGCGGCGATCCGGATGAACGGCGCGACCCCCTCGCCAGCTGCCGACGCGGTGCCCTGCAGGGACCGCCACAACGTCTCGAACGACCCTTGCAGCGACCCGCCTACGGTGGCGTCCAGCTCCTGCGCGGCGCCGTTGATCTTGCCGTAGGCGGATTCGAATTCGGTTGCGGCAGAATCGATGTCGATTCCGGCGATGGCCTTCTGCATGTCCTCGGCCTTGGTACCGAAGATCCCGACCGCGATGCTGCTCCGGGTGGCCGGGTCCTCGACCGCGTTGAGCCGGTCGATGATGACGTCGAAGGTGGCCTTCGCCGCGTCGCCCCCCTTGGACACCTGGCCCAGGGCCTGCTCGAAATTCAACCCCAGGTCGGTGATCGCCTTGCGGGAGTCGCCGGCCTGCAGGCGCAGCAGCATCTCCTTCAGCGAGTCGGCGACGACGTCGGCGTCCCGGGCGCCGGCCTGCAGGCCCTGCGACAGGACGCCGAGGGCGTCCTTCCCGTCCAGGCCGATGGACCGGAAGATCGTGCTGTACTCGTCGAAGGTGTCGAGCAGATCGTCGGCGGCGTTCACCGGGGACTGCAGGCCCTTCGTCACGATGTCGAGGGCCTCCTGGGCGTTCGCCGCCAGGCCGGTCTTCATCAGCTGACCGACCGAGCGGGTCACCGCGCCCAGGTCCTCATCGAACACCTTGGACAGCGAAAGTACCTGTCCTGTAATGGATTCCAGGACATCGTTCGACACGTCGCCCATGCCGCCGATGTTCTTGACCACCGACGAGATGGCCGACCCGACCTCGTCCAGCGACTCCCCGTAGTTCTTCGAGAACAGGCTGCCGGCGGCCTTGCCGTAGCGGGCGGCGTCCTTCTCCGTGGCGCCGAGGGTGGCCTGGATCTTGCGGGTCACGGTGTCGGACTCGAACGCCGCGGCGATGGCGATCGCCAGGCCCGCGCCGATCGCCGCGCCGGCCGCGGCGGCTGCCGCGCCACCACGGCCGGCGAACCCGGTGATCTTGTCCAGTACCGACGAGAGCCCGCCGTCGACGCCGGAGTCGTCGATGCCGATCGTGCCCTGCAGCTCGCCGATGTTGAAGGGCACGACCGGTCACCCCCTCTCTGTCTTGGCGGCCTTCTCGGCCTTCTCGCGCCTCTCCCGGGCGACTTGGATGTCCGCCCTGACGCGGGCCGCGGCGACGCTGTTCGGGTGGAACGGGAGGTTCTCGACGCGCTTCCGCAGCCACGGGCCCGACCGGTCGTCCCGACCTGGCCCGGCGACGTCGAACCCGTAGATCGCGTGGACGTCGATCTCCACCAGATCCGGCAGGTCCCAGAGCTTGCGGATCGTGAACTGCTCGTCCTCGGGCGGGGCGGTCAGCCGCTCGAGGATTTCCGGGGGGAGCTGGTACGACGCGAAGACGCCTTCCGAGGTGCAGGGCCCGACCCCGTACGGCGCGAGTTCTTCGCGGGTCGGGCGCCCGGTTTTCCCACCGGTACGACGCCCGTCTTGTAGATCTCCAGGGCCACCTCCTCGCCGGAGATGTGCCAGTGCTGCGCGGTGGCCGATGCGAGCAGGTAGTGCGGCTTACTAACCCCGTCGGCCAGCATCTGCTCGGCCACCGGACCCAGCGGCAACGCCAGCATGTCCTCGGCCGACAGCGGACCGTTCATCAGCCGCTCGATCCGCTGCCGCAGCCCGACGTCCTCAGTGACCGTCGCGGCCACCTCGGACGCCGGAGCCTTGGCCAGCCGCAGCAGCCGCTGCTTCCCGATCGCCGTCCACACCCGGTCCAGCGCGAGCAGATCGAACAGCTCACCCGCAGTGCACGGCGGGATGCGGTACTCCCGGACTTGCCCATCCCGGCCGGGGAAGTGCAGGACCAGGTCGTCCGCGGCGGCCGCGACCGGCGCCCCGAAGTCGGGCATCAGACGATCGTGAACGCCAGCGGCGTGGTGTCGGGACCCTGCGGGGTGGCGACGGTGATCGGCTTCGACCCGGTGCTGCCCGTGACGACGGCGCGGATCTCGGTGTCCCCGATGACCTTGAACAGCTCGGACTCGGTCGACCCGAACTTCACGCTGGTGGCCCCAGCGAACCCAGTGCCGGTGATGATGACCCGGACACCAGCCGCGGCCGACGCCACGTTCACCGAGGTGGCGTCCGGAACGATCGCGGCGCCCATCGGGTTGGCCACCTTCACCCCCGCGCCCTGCACGGACAGAGTGAAGTTGTCCACGCCCTTGTCGGCCGCCGCGCCGCCCTGCTCGTCCCAGGTGACGTCCACGATGTACACCGTGGCCTGCTCGGTCCGGTCGACCGCGTTGAAGATCATGACCTGCGCGAGCTTGTTCTGCTCGGCCGAGTCCTTCAGCCGTTTCGTGGCCGCGTTGTCCGCCGGGTCGGCGAAGATCTCCCGCTGCCACACCCCGGAGATCTCTCGGCTGGACGCGACCTTCTTGTCCCGCTTGTTCACGAGACCCGTGTTCACGTCGGCGTTGTGGTACGCGGTGGCGTCGATCTTGTCCCACGACGGGGCGCCCGGGGTCAGGTTGGTAATGCCGAACGCGTCAGCCCAGACAGGCGTGACCTGGCTCGCCAGGGACGGGTCGTAGGCCAGGTTCACGCGCAGGCGCTTCGCGGACGCCAGCTGCAGCACGCCGGCCGACGTCGGTGCGAGAACAGGTGCGGTCATGGGGTTCCCTCCATCGGGGCGGTTGGGTCAGATGCTGTGGACCGGCGCAACCGCGCCGACCCGGGAACAGGTCAGGTCGAAGGTGTCGAAGAGGACGGGCCGGGACTGCTCGTCGAGAGCGGGCGGCCCGGAGATCAGCTGACGAAACGCGGACGAGACGACGACCCCGCCGACGGTGCGGGGCCCGATCCAAGTCAGGGCATCCCGGATGGCCTGCCGCCGGTCGCTCAGCGGGTCACTGCCGGACGCGGCGTCCCCGCGGATCGTCAGCTGCACCGACACCGTCGTCTGCCCGGTGCTGGCCTCCACGCTCGGGTCGCCGGTCTCGTACGTCACCACGCCGACCACGGCGTCGGTGGTGCTCGGCTTAAGCACGCCGGCCACGACCGGGCAGCCCAGGTCGAGGCCGGCCAGCAGGTCCCGAACGCCGCGCCGCAGCTTGGTCTCCGTCGACGGCGACAGAGGGCTCATCCGCCGGTCCGGGACTTGATGTCGTCAGCGATCTGCTGACCGGCGACCTGGGCGCGGCGACGGCCGGCGACCTCCGCGAACTTCGGGCCACCCCCTCCGGGGTGCCGGTAGCCGGTGCTCTCGTGCTGGATGACGGCGTAGTCCCGGGGCAGACCGTCGCCCCACCCGACCGCGGCCGTGGTGTTCTCCACCCTGACCTGGCCCGAGCGGCGCAGCGCCCCAGTGTCTTTCGGGGCCAGCGCGTTGCCCTCGTCCAGCCACTGCTCGGCCTGCTCCCGCACGGCGTCCGGGATGGCCTCGCGCACCTGCCCGGCCCACTCCTTGATCCCGTTGATCAGCTGCGACGGGTCCCACCCACCCGGCGTGGTCACTGGCACATCACCCGCACACCCTTGAGGTCCGGGTCGCCGCGGCTGACCATCACGGAGATGGCCACCGTGTCCGGGTGCTGCGACTCGGGCAGGTCGATCAGCGCGCCGGCGTTGACCTTTCCGGCCGCCGACAGCGGCAGGTGCACCGTCACCGTGGACGTCACCTCGGCGCCGGTCGCGTCCCGGGTGAGGGTGACGTCCTCCCGGACCATCCCCATCAGCGCAGTCCGCGCCGCCCAGGACTGCGCATCAGACGTCGGATCTTCGTTCGTCAGCCGACGGACCCCGACCGGGTCGGAGTACCAGTCCTCGAACATCTCAGACCGGCCAACGCGGCAGGCGTTCAGCAGGGTCCGGGTACCGCCCCGGCTCCGGAAACGCGCCGACGGCTGCGACGACCGGCGGGCCCCCTCCGGTCGCCGCGGCTGCGCAGATCGCCTGCAGCTCGGTGATCTGCTCGGGCCAGAACAGCGCCCGTGGCAGGTCTTTCGTGTCCGACGACGTCGACCGATCGCCCATTGCCTTGGACTGCGAGACGCCCGGCAGCAGATTGCGGGTCTTGTACCGGCGCACGACGACGTCGATCAGCACGCCCTTGGCGGCCTTCTCGAACTCGCCGGTCAGGGTGTGCAGGCTGGGGGCGAAGATGGACGCCCGGGCGGTGACCGTGCCGATGTCCGCCTGCGCCCACGCCTGGTCGACGCCGTCGCCCAGGCCCAGCTCGTCAGGAGTGATCAGCACGGCCGCCGCCCTTCTCGATCAGTCCGCGTCGCCGGCCGCGGCCCGGCGCCGGGTCTTGGGTGCCGGGTCATCGCCGCCCTCGACCTTGACCAGCTCGGCCGCGGCGAGCCGTTCCTTCTCCTCGGCCGGGACACCGGCCGGGAGCACGGCGCCGCGGTAGTAGTAGCTCTCGCCGTATGGCGTGCCGTCGCGAGCGACGACAACCGGCGCGGTCACCACGTAGTCGCCGGCGGCCATCAGACGCCGGTCCCGGTGATTTGGATGCCGGCGTTGGGCTCCACCACGACGGGCACGGTGACCCGGCGGACCCGGATCCGGTAGCCGTCACGGTCGTCCGAGCCCTGCAGGCGGCTCACCTTCGCCTCGATGCCGGTCGGCCCGGCCGAGGTGTAGCCGGGGGACTGCAGATCCTCGTCGGCCATGCCGCCGAGCTGCTCCCGGTCGACCAGCAGCGGATTGACGGTCGGGGAGTGCGCGGACCGGGTCCACGACAGGCCCAGGACATCCGGGATGACACCGGAGGACAGGACCGGGTTGGCGGCCTCGCGGGGCAGCAGACCGTCCTTGATCAGGGCAGCCACCACCTTGGCGTACTGCACCGGGGTGAGCACGACAGTGTCGAGGTCGAACCCATCCTCGAGCTGCTCGGTGTCGGCCTTGGCCAGCAGGACGTCGGTGATGATCTGCGCACCCGAGGTCCACGCCCCGGTGGCGGCCCGGGTGCGGGTGATCTTCGAGGCGATGACGGCCAGGGCCACCGAGTCGACGTACCGGACGTTCGAGTTGATCAGCCGGGACAGCAGCCGGTTGACGGGGTCGATCAGCATGCGCTTGATGGCCTCGTCGTAGACCTCGCCGTCACGGCCCCACTTCACCGTCCGGGCCATCGCCAGGGTGCCCTGACCGACGGTGTCCAGCGGGTACTCGCCGCCGACGCCGACGGCTTCGGGGTCGCTGTCGGCGAAGACGGGCTCGCCGTTGGGGTACAGGATCGCGCCGCCTTCGGCCGTGTACCGGCCGGTCAGCAGGTAGTCCGCGACGTACCGGTTCAGGGCCAGGTCGCGGACCCGACGCGCGATCAGGCTCGGGTTCTTCAGCAGGTAGTGCACCTGCGTCGCGGTGAGGTCCGGGCTCAGGGTCGCCGCGGGGGGCGGGTAGGTGATGGGCATGATGCGGTCTCCTTACCGATCCATCGCGACGAGAACCTGGCCGCTTGCGGCGGCCTCGACCGCCACGCCGACCCGGTGCGCGGCGTTACCGCCGCCGAGGGTGGCGACTGCCCCGCCGGCGGCGGGGACGACGAGGTCGCCGGCGGCGATCGAGCCGCTGGCCAGCAGCTTCTGGAAGCCGCCCTTGGTGACGACGACCTTGTCCCCGGCGGCCGTGTCCTGGCGGGCGACGCCCAGCCAGTTGGCGGTCGAGGCCGTGGTCGGGCTGACCGCGCCGGCACCGGACACGTACAGCAGCTGCTTGCCGGTGATCGCGGCGCCCGCGGTGAGGGTGACGTCCTGACCGGGCTTGAACTTCGGAAGATGGTCGACCATGGCCTACTCCTTGATGTCCCAGCCGACCGCGGCCATGGCCTGGTCGTCTGCGGTGTTGGCGATGAGGGCCTGCGCGCTTCCGGCGTGGCCGCGGGGACCGTCCACCGGGACCGCGGATCCCGGGTCGAACAGAGCCAAATCCGCGGCGGCGCCCTCGGGGTCGACGCGGAACTTGTTCAGCCAGTGGTCCCGCCGGCCACCGCCGATCCGACCGACGGCGATGGCCTCGTCGACGACGCGGGTCTGCTCGTCCTGGAGGCGCTGCGCCTCGTAGGCGTTGAAGCGGGCGGCCGACGCCTTCAGGCTGTCGAGCACCTCGCTGTCGACCAGCACGGCGCCCTCGGGCAGCGCGGCCCGAGGGGCCTGGGTGGAGGTCTGCGCGCGCTCGTTGAGCGCCTCGTCGACGGCGGCCAGCAGGCCGTCGTCGTCGAGGACGGCGTCGGCGGTGACGCCGAGCCGCGCACGCAGACCCTGGATGAGCTTGTCCGACATGGGGTCGGCTCCTTCCGTGGGGGTGGTGGTGTCCGCCGGCTCGGCCGGAGGTCTGTAGGTGGCGGCGGCCTTGGCCGGCAGCCACGGTGTGGGGGCGTCACGCCGTCCGGCGTGTGCGAAGACGGCCAGGTCGAAGTCGTCCTTCGCGGCGGCCTTGGCCGGTTCCGCCGGGAGCGACGCGACACGATCGGCCAGGCCGGCCTCGACGGCTTCGTCGGCCGAGTACCAGGTCTCGGCCCGCATCGCGGCCCGCCAGTCCTCCGGCTTCCCGCCGGCCTTGATGGCGTACAGCGACGCGATGTTGTCGCTCAGGTGGCCGAGCAGGTCAGCCATCGCGGTCATGTCCTCGACGTTGCCGATGGCCATGCCCCACGCGTCGTGGATCATCAGCTCGGCGCCGACGCCCATCACGACCTCGTCGGCGGCGGTCGCGATGTAGCTGGCGGCCGACGCCGCGAGACCGTCCACGTAGGCGGTGGTGCGGGCCTTGTGGGTGCGGATGGCGTTGGCGATGGCCAGCCCGTCGAACGCGTCCCCGCCGGGGGAGTGGATGTGGAAGTCGATCGCGTCGGCGTCGACCTCGGTCAGGTCCCGGACGAATTGCGAGGCGGAAACGCTTTCGCCCCACCAGGAATCGCCGATGTCGCCGTAGATCAGGACCTGCGCCGGCTCGGAACCGCTGGCCTCGTTGCGGATCTCGTACCACCGCTGACGGGCGTTCGCCCGGATCGCGCGACGTCGGCTCACGTGAATCTCCTCTGCTGCTCGGGTGGCGCTTCGCCCGGCGGTGCGGGGGAGGCCGGCGGGGGCGACGCCGCTGGCTGCTTGGCCTCGCGGGCTGTGCTCGGGTCGAAAGCGGGCAGGCTGAACTGCTGCCGTAGGTACTGCTCCAGCCGGTCGTCCGGCGTGAGCGCGCCGCAGTCCATCAGCGCCTTGATCCCCTCGGCGGTGATGCCGCTACCGATCTCGTCGAACACCAGCCGAGGGGCCGGCTCACCCGCGGGCCAATTCCAGTCGACGATGTCCTCGATCACGTGATGGTTCGTGACCGCCGCAATGTCCTGCGCGACGGTCTGCAGCGACAGGGTGAAGAAGTCCGCGAACGTCGACCCCAGCGCCCACGAACCGGTCTGCGTGCCCAGGTTCAGGAAGTGCGCGAGCACCGCGCGGGCGATCTGCTCGTCGTAGTAGCGGATCACCTTCTCTGCGTCCGGGAGAGTCCCACTGACACCCTTCATGTCGAACGCGCCGCCCTGACGCATCGAGATCCCGGAGTTATCCCCAGCCCGGACCCCGGCGGCCAGCTTCGCGTTGGCCGCGACCTCGGCCTGCTCCCGCTGATACCGCTCGTTCCCGTCCAGATCGTCCGAGTAGTCACCGGCCACGATGACCGGCACACCGAGACCGTTCCGCTCGATCGTCTGCGCCTGCGTCCGCAGCGCACGGTCCTTCAGCAGCCAGAACTTGTAGGCCGGCCGCAGCAAGCTCTGGCCGGCCCAGTTCGCGCCCTCACGGTCGTTGACGTACACCGCCAGACGATCCACCGGGATCCGCGCGGTCGACTTCCCGGCGATGCCGTGCTGCTTGATGGCGACCAGGCCGCCGTCGGCCGCGACCTCGAACTCGGAGATCGTCTTCGGTGGCCGCCACGCGAGCTTGCGCAACCTGGCCCGGCCCTGCTCGTCGAACCGGGCGACCTGCTCGAACGGGGAGTGCCCGAAAACCAGCATCAGCAGCGCCAACCGCAGATGCTCCGCCCACGAGAACCGGTCCTTCGTCCGAGGAAGCGGCGCCGGGTCCTGCCCGACGATCGGCAGACCCAGATCCTCGGCGACCAGCTGGACGACCTCCGGCCGCGCCCCCGCCGGGTCGATCCGCCACGGCGTCCGCCGAATCGGCAGCGTCACCGCCCGCAGGACCGACATCACCTGCGCGTCCTGCCGCCGCATCCGGTCGTACACGTCCCGCGACCGCGGCCACACCAGCTCGGGTGTCTGCTCATCGTCGAGCTGACCCCACCAACCGCTGCGGTCGTTCGTGTATCCGGCCTCGCCCTCGGGGGGAATCGTCACGCGGTCCTCCCTCAGAAGCCCATCGTCGTCAAGTCGTCACCACGCGCCGTCGGCGCGGCGGCCACCACCGCGGCCGGCGGCGGCGGAGGCGGAGGCGCCGGGGCCGGCAGCGACGCCCACCAGGCCGCCAACGTCGCGGCCTCGATCGCGGTCGTGTCTGCCGTCGATGTCCGCCGGCCCCACGTGCTCCGGTCGCCCACCAGGCGGGGCACCGCGCCGTTCGCCGACGCCGTCAGGATCGAGTCCTTGTCGTGCAGCAGGTCGCCGTCCTTGACCAGCGTCAGCAGCGCGTCGAACGCGTCGTAGACCTGGGCGCGGGTCGGCTCGACCAGCCGCTTCCGCAGCGCCGCCTTCAGCGCTGGAACCGCTACAGCGGCGGGGCCGCGCGGGTCGACCAGGCACTTCACGTCCGCCGGGACCTGCTCCGGCAGCCAGTCCCACCCGGGCCCGTGCGCCAGCACCTGCACATACACCCGGGCACCGACCACGCCCACCCCGACCACCGCGGCCGCGTCGAGGTTGACCGACACCGCGACGGCCACGGCCAGCAGACGGGACCGCTCGGGCGTCGGCCCGCCGCACGCCTCCCACCGGCCAGCGCCGAACACCTCCGCGACGCCCGGGTCGTCCCACCACCCCAGGCGCTCCCGCGCCCACTCCAGCGGGATGGCCGCGAACGCCTGCCGTTCGTCGTCCAGGTACTCCTCGGTCAACGTCGTCCCGTTGGCCCGCACCCGGCCCAGGAGCGGGTTCGCCGCCCGCCGGTTCTCCACCTTGTCCAGCGCGCACCCCGGCGTGTGCAGCGCGTGCTCGCACCCGTCGATCGCGCACCCACCGGGCGGCGCGCACCATTCCAGGTAGCCCAGCCGGCCCGGACGGTCCGACCGCCCCCGGTCGCGGATCGCCCGCAGGACCGTCGACCGGGCCATCCCGGCCGACGACGCGTACGCAATCTGCGGGTCCGGCTTGGCCGACACCGTCGGCAGCAACGACGCGACGTGGCCGGCCTGCAGCGCGAACGCCTCGTCCAGAATGACCTTGTCACCGGAAAGGCCACGGCCGCCCGATTGCGTCCGCGCCTTGAATATCAGGCGACTACCATTCAGTAGGTGAATGGACTTGTCATTTGACGAGTCATAAATGGCTTTGACCTTTCGGGAAAACCACGACGACGAATCAATCAGCGCCACCATGTCGCGGTGCGCCTCGCGCGTCGTCTGGAACTCGTGCGCCGACCAGACCGTCAGCTCGACAGCAGTCAGGAACAGCCAGCCCATCGCCGCCATCTTGAACAGTCCGGTCTTCAGGTTCTGACGAGCGCAGACCACCGCGAACTCGAACACCGCCGACTTGCCCCGCTTGTCGACGCCGAACATCATGTCCAGCGCCAGACGCTGCTCCGGGTCCGGGATCAGGCCCACAGCCTCGTTCAGATCGGCCACCTCGGGCCCGAACGTCGTGACGTAGCTCGGTTCGGTCCGGTACGCCGGCGGCACCAGCTGAAACTCAGCCGGCATTGAGCCTGGCCATCTTCGCCTCACGCCGCTTCGTGACCTCGTCGATCGGGTCGCCCTCGATCGCCACGCCGTCGAGCGCCTGCGCCATCACCGTGCGCAGCTCCTTCGAGATGGCCGACAGCGACGAGCCCGTATCCGGGGACACCACCCGCATCCGCTGCGCGAGCACCAGCGCCTGCTGGCCGAGCACCGTGTCCAGCCGGCCCGCGTCCTGCAGCTCCCGCTGAACCTGCGCCACCAGCCCCTCGCCGGCGACCAGGACCACGCCTCCCGAAGCCTTCGGCTGCGCCGCCGCCGGCTGGCCCGCCGAATTGATTCCGGTCGCCGTCCTATTCCGCGACGCGCGCGTGCGGCAATTGCCGCTGCAGTACTTAGCCGTCGACTTTCTGGCCTCGAATTGCGTGCCGCACTGTTCGCATTCTTTCAATTGCACGACACGCCTCACTCTCTCGAATTAGGCTCGATAATCGCCCCGCGCGACCTAATTCCAGGGTGAATTAATGCGGATCGAATAGTAATAGAATGACAGGAAATGAATTGAATTGCTTTGTAACGTTACCTGGGCGCCGTGCGTGGATCTGACACGACAGGTCTCGTCCGTCTTTTTCGGGTCCGTCGAATTTATTCGGCTCGCTGTTGTCCTGAAACGAATTGAAATGCTTTGTGCGGCAACGCATTTCGGTCGGGCAGGCAGGGCCAAATGCGTTGCGATACAACGCATTTCGACGCCATTCCTAGCGGCGATTGGCGATCGGCTCGCACCATTCCCGAATGGTCATCGGCTGCACCTGCGACGCCGCACGCGCGGCCCGGGCCCCGGCCGACCGGTTGCACGGCACGCACTCCGGTCCCGTCCAGTCCCGCCGATCATCGGTGTGCCCGAGGTCCCACGGCGTCGCCGACGTGATGACCGTCAGGCACGGGCCCGCGTGGTGCGGGCAGTCCCGGTGCTCGCACGCGCACGGCACCGTCTGCCCCGCCGCCAGCAGGTCCGACCACCGCTGCCTCAGCGCCCGGTGCTCCACCCCGTAGCCACGGCTGACGGTGGTCGCCGGCTTGCTCGGCACCGGCAGCCGCGGTGGGTGAACGACTGGCGCAGCGACGACGTCGCCGTACGAGCCGCCGTCCACCGCGTCGCTCAGGTCGGACCGGTCGCTGGCGAACCAGTCGCGGATCCCGTTGAGCTGGAAGTCGATCGGCGCCCGGCCCCGGCGCCTCACCCGCTCGACACACACGGCCTCGTCCGTATCCATCACGACCACCTCGGTCGGATCGCACAGCCGGCGGGCCGCGGCCCGGGCGGTCGCCGTCGCGCCGGTCCGGATGACCACGCACTTCGCGGCCGGGGCGAGCGCCGCCGTCTCGACCGCCTGCCGGAACCGGAAGTCGTTGCCGCGCCACCGCTCGTCGTCGAGGTCGAAGACCGGCAGGCCGAGTGACCGGGCGAACGTGGACTTCCCCGACCCCGGCGGGCCGAGCACGAGCACGACCCTGCGGTCCTGGTGATCAGCCAACGATGACCACACCTCCGGGAACGACTGAGCCCGGCCATCCGAGGGACTGGCCGGGCTCCGGGTACAGCTGTGCTGCTGGCAAACAGTGTGACACACCGTTGCGTTACGCGTTACGCAACGGCACCCGGCGGTGTGTCATCCGGGTCCTCGCGGTAGATGATGCGGCCGTACGGCACCGACGGGTCAGGGGCGGCGGTCGTCTCGTCCACAACTGCGAGCCGGTCCTGGCTGATGATCTGCCTCAGCCGCTGCGTCGTGACCAGTACGCCGTGCTCACCGCCAGCCAACGCCTGCTCGCATGCGCGCTCGATCAGGGCGGTGCGCCGACGGCTGATCGTCCGGACGTACTGGTCCATGCTCGCGCCCATGTCGTCAGGCATGGCTTGCTCCCTTCCTCATCGCGGATCGTCGCACCTCGCCGTGGACCAGGTCGAGCAGGTCGGCCACGCGGAACAGGTCGACTCGGTCCGCGACGTCGCACCCGCTGACGGCCAGCCGGCCGCGGCTTACCCACTTGCGGAACCGGGTGTCGCTGACCTCGACGCCGTACATCGACGGGAGGATGGCCAGCGCCTGCCGCTTGGTCACCAGCTTGTCCTCGGCCGCGGTGAGCATCGCGCCGCGGCGGACGGCCACTCCGGTCACGACACGCTCACACTGCCGGCATGCCCCGATGTCCGACGTCGGCGCGGCGTAGATGTCGCCGCCGCAGACCTCGCACCGGCCGGCCAGCTGCTGCGACGACGACGGCGCGTTGATCACCCGCCGGGCCTGGGCCACCGCGCCGCACACGTCCCACTTGATCTCGTCGGCCCGGGCATGACCACGGACGAAGTCGATCCGCTCGAGCAACCAGGCGCCCATCGCGGTGATGGTGTCCTGCGGCCACGGGCCGAGCACGGTGCCGGTCGGACCGAGGTTCAGAGTCCGGACCGACTTGGCCAGCGCGTCCCGAAGTTCGATGCGGGCCGCCCCGGCGCCGAGGTCGAGGGGCAGCGGCACCGATGACGAGCGGCCGCCGCCTCGCGAACCGTTCCGACCGGTCTTGGCCATCGACGCCATGAGCTGGTCTTCGAGGCCAGTCCACCAACCTCGCTGGTCCTCCCACGGCAACGTCTGCCGACCGCCCGTCGTCAACGCGGCAGGAGCGCGGCGGCCGGCGATGAACGCCTGCACCGGTGTGAGCCGAGGAGCGATGTCGAGCAGCGCACCCCGGAGTTGAGCTGTGCACTTCCGGCAGAGGAGGTGGTCCCTGGACTCAGCTCCGCAGGACGGGCATGCGTGTTGGGTGGGTGGTTCAGCCATGCCGGGATCTCCCCCTACGTCGTGAGCGCCTACTGCGACCAGCAGGCGGTGCGCTGCCCTTCCCATCCCCGCCCGGCCCGTCCCGACCAGAACCGACCAAGCCCCTACCCGACCCGTCCCGGGAAACCCGGGTTTCAGAGAGCTGCTGATCCGTGGTTATCCGGTGATCGGCCGGTGATCCCGGCCCCGCGTCCCACTCCAGGTGCACCATGGCCGGCGCGCCCGCGGTTGGGCGCTCATCCGCTGAGTCGCGGGTGCCCGGAACGCGACGCGCACGCTGGCGCGGGTTCGGCGCGGTACCCGGCTGGGGGCCGGGTCGCTCGGGCGCGGCGGTACCCGACTGGCTGTCGGGTCGCTCGTCGTCGGCTGTCGTGACGGGCACGGGGATGCCCAGGTGCTTGTGGATATAGGCCGCGGTGACCCGCGAGTAGAACCGGTCCGACGGGTGGGGTGGGGGATTCAGCTCGACGTCCCAGCCCTCGCGAGCCTTCTGGCGGGAGCCGTTGCAGTGGCGGCAGGCCACCACGATGGTGGTGACCTTGCCGGGCTTCCCTGCGGCGAGGGCTTGGTCGTCGAGGTGGTCAAGCTCCCCGACCCGGGCCGACCGCTTGTCCGGTGAACCCCAGTAGGTGATCACCCCGCACCAGCGGCACGCGTCGCCGTCGCGGAGACGGACCTCGGCCCGGATTCGCGGGTTCGTGTTGTCCCGCTGGCGTTGCCGGTCCCGTGCGATCTCGGCGGCCGACCGGTTGTGCGCGATGTCGGTGGGTAGCGTCAGTTCCCACTCGGTGGGCTGGTCGGCCAGGTTGGCCGTGACCTTCATCAGTCCGAGACTCACGCACCAGCCGGCCATTTGCTGGCCGGCCTGCTCACCACCGGCCAGCAGCACCTGGCCCAGGTTGATCTTGTAGTCGGTGTTGTGGGCGGCCGACTCGGTCACCAGGGACTGCACGAACCCCTTGACCATCGCGACCATCATCCCCGACGTCACGAACATCTCCCGGTTGCCCAGCACAGCGGCAGCCTGAAACCCCGGATGACCAGACCACTGATCGCCCGTCCGAGACCACGCCACGCCTACCCCACTCCCATCAGATCGCCCTGCATTACCCGCGCCAGCTCGGTCGACCTCAGTCGTAGCTGGCGCTCGTCAGGGCGGTCGAGATGGCCTCGCCGACAAGGCGGTTCAGCCGGGAGTTCTCGTCGGTCAGGGTGGACGCGATGGCCTCGTTGATCCGGTCGCGAAGCTGCTGCTGCAGCGCCGGGTTCTGCTCGACCATCTCGACAGCCAGGACGCGGCACGCCGCCTGCATCGCGTCGTATAGCGCGGCTTGCAGGGGCGTGTCCTGCTTCGGCCGGCCGGTCCAGTCCTTCTCGACCTGCATCAGCCGGCCGATCGCCACCGCGATGAACTGCTCGCGCTGCTCGTCCGTGATGTTGTCGACGATCGACTTCGTGACCAGCGCCGTCAGTGCCTCGCCATCCAGCTTCAGCTCAGTCCCTGCCATGTTGTCCAGATCCCTTCTCAGCTCGTCTGATTCGTGTCAGGTGGGCCGGGAGCCGCTCGTGCGGCTTCCCTGACCACCGGTTGATGCACGGGCCGCCCGGCGCGGCGCCGCATTCCTCGCAGGCCACTGACAGGGCCGTATTGCGAGTGAGGGCCAGGTCGACCCGCGCGCCGACTCCTGGGCGTGGCGGGCCGCTCACGGGTCCGTCTCACGGGCATGACGCCGGCACAGCTGACCGATCGCCCGGGCGTCCAGGCAGCCCAGGACGATGCACAGCGTGGTCATCCTGGTCGGCTGGTCCGGCAGCACCACCGGGCCGCCGGCCGCGGCCACGGAGCGCTGACGGTCCCGGAACGCACGCTTCCGCGCGGCCTCGCGCGACTCCGTCATCGCGCGCCGTCGCAGCGGTGATCGCCCCACCGGTCACCCGCAGCCAGCCACGAACGACATGTAGGGCACTGCGTCGGGCGCTCGATGATGAAGTCGGCGACCGCCGCCGCGGCCAGAGCGGCCAGGGCATGCACCGGATCATCAGGGCCGTCGTCGCCCACCACGAACACCTCAGCCACGGCCGGCGCCCGGGATGACAGTCGTGGCCGGACACGATTGGGGCAAAAGGAGCGAATCGACCCGCGGCGCGACCAGCTCGATACCTAGATTGCGTCGATGACTGATCAAGACTTGGCGCAGCGCATCGAATCCCTGAGCAGCAGAATTGGCGACGACCTGCGGGACCTGCTGAGCAACGTGCAGGACCGGGGTGACGAAGCTCGGAGCGGTGACTCGGCCCTGTTGAGAGCGATCTCCCATCTGACGGACTGGTCGCGGCTGAATACCGCCGCGATCAAGGAACTGACGGACTTGACTGCCGAGCTCAGCCGGCAGGCCGCTCATCGCTGATCACCTCCGGGCACGGGCAGCCGACGCAGATCCCACCCAGAGCCGCACGGTGGCGGGTGTGATCGCCGTAGGTGCAGTCCTCGCACGGCGGCACAGGGGCGGGCGCGGCCGCGCCGTCAGGGTGTCGCACGTCCCGGCGGGCCGGGGCCTGGTTCCGCGCCATGAGTCAGTCCTCCTTGGTGGCCGGCGGGCGGAGCGCCGCGGCCAGGTCAGTCAGGTCGGTAACCAGGGCGCCCGGCGGGGTCGGGTGGCTCAGCGAGATGTCGTGCGTCACCGGCTCCCAGGACTCGCGGATGCCCTGCAGGTACACGTCGGACTCGCCGGGCATCGGGACCATGAGGCCGACGAAGTCGTCACCGCACAGGACCAGCAGGGCATCCGACACCGCGGTCGGTTCGATGGACAGCACCGCGCCGTACGCCTTGCCGGCCACCACGAACCGGCCGAGGGAGACCGCCGGCACCGGAATGCGGTACGGCAGGTGGCCGGCAGCGCGGACTGCTGCGCCGACGGCGCGGCCCAGGTCGGGGTAGTCGTCGGCCAGGGGCACGGCCTCGAACCGCACCTGCCGGCCCTCGAACAGTCCGGAGACGTCCGTGGCCACCAGAGTCTTCCCGTCGTGGACGAGCTGCAGCTGATGCGCCACCGGGGCGTCCTTGGCCACCCGGAACAGGGTCAGCAGGTCTTTCGCGTCCTGCGGGCTCAGATCGAAACAGCCGACCTCGCCGCGGGTCTCGTTCGCAGTCACCAGGGCGAGCGCGGTGGTCCATCCGTCGGTCGCCCCGACCGTCACACCGTCAACGCCGACCGTCAACCGCAGCCGGTAGTAGACGCTCTCGTCCGGGTCCGTCGCCGCGTGCGGCAGCACCGCAGTCAGAGCCGCCCGCAGAGACCCCGTCGACACCGTCACGTCGAACTCAGTCATGCCGTCCCACCTCCTCGTCCGTTCCTGTTCCGCTCCCACGCCACCCAGCCGGCCAACACGCCGACCAGCAGCACCACCTGCACCAGCGCGTCACCCACGACGTCGACCCGACTTCCTCGCCGCGGCGGCCGCCGCTGTCCGAGCGACTGCGCGGGCCTCCGCCTCGCGGCGGGCGTCAGCGAGTTCGTGCGCGTCCAAGTCGGTGTCGTCGAACGACACCGGCCGCGGCGGCTGCGGGACATGCGGGGCCAGCTCGCCCCACGCCGCCCGCGACGCCTCATCCAGCTCCGTTCCGATTCGGGCCATGCCGTCCGCCGAGTTCTGCAGGAACGCCTGCGCTGCCCCTCCTCTCCGGAGCAGCTGCTCCGACCGGTCGTCGATGAACCGCAGGACCACCGCGACCGCAGCCTGCGGATCGGGCGCGGCGCCCAGGTCGACAGCGAACTGCCGCTTCAGCTCGGCCAGCGCCGAGCCGCGCTCGGCCGCCGTCCCCGCGATCACGCCGCCACCCCACGGGCAGCCGCCAGCGCGCGGAGCAGCCGCGTCTGCCGGGCCGCCTCCTTGATCAGGCGCAGCCGAACCGGGTCCGTCGGATGGTGACGCGCCCAACGCTTCTCGGCCGCCGACACCGACACACCCATGTCCAGGCAAGCCAGTTCGATCGAGCCCATGCACAGCACCGACGCCCGGAAATCCACGAACCACTCCGGGGGCACGGCGTTGGCCCCGCGGGGCGGCAGCACCACCGGATCCTGGTCGACCGCGACCGGCCGTCGCGGCGGGTCCGCGGCGGCCACCGCGGCGTCCAGGTCATCCCAGACCGCGTGGACCACGTCGAGCGACACACCCACCCGGCCGGCGATCACCGACGCCGACCAACCCCGAGCCACGCCCTGCTCGATGGCCAGCCGCTCCCTCGCGGACGGGGCCGTCACGCCGGCACCTCGAACAGCGACAGCTCGGCGCCGGCCGACGCGGCCGCGACGCGCTCGTCCACCATCGCGTCCATCCGCCAGGTCAGGGCTCGCAGCTCGGCGTACCCACCGTCCTCCAGGCGTGCCTGACGAGCGCGGTTGTCAGCCTGAACCTGAGCGATGGTCCGTCGAGGATCGAACTCCAGCTCACCCGGCGGGGCGTAGACCGCCATGTACCGGGCGTGCAGGTCGCGGAACTGAGCGGCCGACTCGGACGGCCAGGACGCCAACCACTCGCGGATCCGAGGTGGCCGCACCTCGTACCGATGCGCGGCGCTGCACCGCATGCCGGTCTTGCCGCTGTACGCGTACCGACTGCACGCCGTCAGGCCCTTCTTGGTCGCCTCCCACCAGGGCCCCTCCTCGTCGTCGGCAGGGACAAGGACGTCCGTGAACTCACGGCAGATCGAACCGCCGTGCAGCTCGGGGAGATGCGGCGACCCGGCCCGCAGCGACCACGCCAGCTCGTGATGGGTACGCGCCCACATCGTGATCAGCGCCGCCTCGAACGGTTCCAGCGGGTGTTTCACTCAGACCACCCCGCCGGCGCCTCGCACGGCAGTACGCAGCCCCCGTCGTCCAGCAGCACCCACCGGCCGTGATGCAGCACCGGCACCAGCGAGCACGCCGCCCGGCCATGCCGGACCAGCAGACCCAGCTCGTACGCCCGCCGCCGGTTCAATTCCACCCAGCGGTGATGCACAGCGCACAGGCCAACCAGACGCGAGTACGACCAGCGGGTCTCGTCCCGGCCCGCGCCGCCCATGCCGCGCGGCAACCGGTGGTGCACCTCCTCGATCGCGCCGTCACACCGGCCGAACACGCAGCGGGTATCGCGCGCGACGATCAGCATTCGCGCCTGGCTCGACGCCACCAGCTCCGCACGAGCCGGACGCCACCGCGGCGCCCGGCTGCGGGGCAGCACCACCCACGACCGCAACGGAGACCGCCGCGGCGGCATCGGTGAGCGCTTCACGACGCTTCACCCTCAGCCCGCCGACGCGCGGTCCGGTCACGACGGCTCTGAGCCTCAGCCGCCCGGCACCGCGCGCACGTCGGCTCCTTCGCCCGGACGTGACGCTGGTAGCCGCTGGGGGTCCCGCATACGGCAACCTTTGGGCGGGCCAGCACCGCGACGTCGGTGTACGGACGGCGGCCACCGCCCTGACCGAACGGCGGCGAGGCCGGCGCCGGGTCCGGCGCGAACCGCCCCAGAGGCTCCAACACCGGGGCATCCTCACGGTCATCCCACGGGGGCCCGTCGAGGTCGGCCAGCACCCGCTCGACACGGGCCTGCGGGACACCCACCTTGTCCGCGATGTCGGCCGCGGTGAGGCCCTGAGCGTCCAGCTCGGCGACCTCGGCCCGCACCTCTGCCGCCCGCGTCACCACGTCACCAGCTCGTCCAGCTGGCGGGCCGCTGCCCGCAGCTCAACCCACGGGAACGGCAACTCACCCGTCTCCCGCGACGTCGACTCCAGGTGCGTCGCCCGCAGCCGGAGGAAGCTCGCCTGATCGCTGACGTCGTATCGCAGGCGAGCCAGGTGCAGCGCCTTGCAGTTCTGCGCGTGCCCGATCGCGACGGCGAACAGGTCCTCGACCGGGCCGATCCAGTCGACCCCCACCTTCCATGCACCGCAGCCGCCGCAGTCCCACTCAGCCGAGGCCGGCCGCACCAGTACCCGCGGGGGGCGAGCCGGGGCGGTCATCCGCTGAGCCCGTCAGAAACCGGCACGATCTCGCCCGCCACGATCCGCTCCCACGACGCGACAACGTCAGCGGGTACCTCGGCTCCCGTCTGCACAGCGAGCAACGCGGCGTGCAAAGCCGCCTGCGTACGGGACAACTTCGCCACCAGGGCCAGCACCACGAACCGCGGTGACGGCATCCCGGACGCGGACAGCTGCGCCGATACCCAGGCGTCCAGCGCGGCCAGGACCGCCACTGCCTCGTCTTCGTCCGACGGCGGGACTGGGCGATCAGACGAGCTGTCCTCCACCCAGGGCGCCCAGAGCTTGTCGATCGCCGCGACGACCACCGGCACCCGCGGGTCCCCGCTCACAGGTCTTCCTCGATCTCGAACGGACCGAAGTCTTCCGGTTCCTTCGCGATCGACACCTGCGGCCGAATGGGCCACGGTCGACGAACGGCGTCGGGGACAACAACCGCGGCTGTCCGCTCGAGCAAGTCCCGCAGCCGCAGGTCGGCCATCACCGCCTCGAACCCGGCCGGGTCCTCCGCCCGCCACGCCGCCACCTCGGCGGCCAGCCGCCGCTCACCCGTCCGCACTGCCACCTCACGGGCAGCCCGGTCGATGAAGTGCTCGTCATGCGACGGCACGCGGCGGAGGGCCGGCAGGGCGCGGCACAGCCGGTACACCCCGAACGGGACGCCTACCCCGGCCGTCATCGCCGACCCCGGAGCTGCCGGCGCTCGGCGCGCACAGAGAGGACCAGGGCGACACCGACAGCGATGCCCAGCAGCCACCAGCGGATCGCCGGTGGAACCGCGACCGCGGCCCACAGCACGGCCGGCACCGCCCACACGAGCGCCGCATAGACCAGGAAGATCGCCCACGCCGACGCGACCGTCATCAGGGCCACCCGCTTGCGCATCGACCACCGCGGGTAGACCGGCCCGCGATCGGCCAGCACCGTCACTGAGCGGGTCATCGGGCCACCGCCGTCAGGTGCCGGCGACGCTCGGCCGACAGCCGGCGGACGGCCGCTTGATCTCGCTGCCAGACCTCGACCGCCACCTCGCAACGGCAGGACACCTTGCCCTCGGCCAGCAGCTTCTCGGCCAGGCGCTCGATGTCCTCCAATACGGTGCCGGTCCGCTTCGGAACCGAGGCGAACAGCCCGGTCCCGAGCGCCAGCTGCGCGTGCTGAACCGCGGCGCCGAGCGCCGGCCGCATGCAGCCCTGGGTGTGCGACATGACCCCTCCAACGGGGTGAGTGGGGAAGTGGGAGGCCCCGACGGCTCGCCCGCCCCCCGACAAGGGAGCGAGACCGCCGGGGAGCAGGGGGGTCGGCTCTACGCCGAGATGGGTGTGCGACGGGCACCTCGTCGCCGGTCGGGACGCTCGGCCTCGTCGGCCGCGACCGCGGCGACGACGTCGGAGATGTCGAGGTTCAGGACACGGACGATCCGGCCCAGCGCAAGGACATTCGGGATGTGGTCGCGCAGCTCCAAGCGGGCGACCATGCTCGAGGAAACGTCAGCCAGTACGGCCAGGTGGTCGCGGGTGTGCCCGAGCTGCTCGCGGGCCCGACGAACTGTCTGACCCGGGGTCAGTTCTGCCATATGGCAACCATGCCATCGAGTGATTGACGTGTCAATACGACCGACATAGCATCTTTGCCATGTCGCAAAAGCGTCACCATCTCTGGCTCACGGACCGTCGTTCGCTCTGCGACCAGCGTTCGATGGCCGAGGGCACCCCGACCCCGATCGAGGATCGCTCGGTGCCGATGTGCGGGGCGTGCTTGATGGCCTTAGACGTCGTGACCGCCGAGGCTAGAGCCCTAGTCATGGGGGAGCGGGCCGTCGATCCTCCGGATCCTGAGGACGCAGTTGAACAGCTCCGAACCACCCGCTGGGTGTTCTTGCTCGACCTGGATGACCTACTCGAAGAAGTCAAACGGCCGGACTACCGATACCTACTCGCCAGCCCGAAGAACGAGGAGAACTGAAATGGCCGTCGTTACTCGACCGGTTCCCTGGGGAAGTGCTCTCTTGGCGCAGACCTTTGGAACCGAAGGTGGACTGAGGCGAATTGTCGATGTCATCCGTACTGAGGTGGGCTCGCAGATCGGAGTGCGAAACACCTTCTCTAAGCTCTACCGGATCACCGATCCGGCCGAGCTCGACGAACGGGACCTCTTTCGAGCGTGGCTCCTGCTCGCTGCCCTCAGAGAAGACCCGGAAGACTGGGGTATCCCAGTCACGGCAGTTCCCGGCGCGTTCGATCCTGACGCTCTGCGACGGCGTCTACCCGAACTTCTGTGCCCCCAGCAGGATTCGAACCTGCGACACACGGTTTAGGAAACCGATGCTCTATCCCCTGAGCTATGAGGGCGGGGGTCGGCGGACCGAACCCCGGGAGAGTCTAGTCGTCGGCGGTCGGGCGGCGGAGCCGTGCGTTCAGGACTTGACCAGGCGGGCGATGGCGGCGGAGGCCTCGGCCATTTTCGCGTCGGCGGCGGGTCCGCCGGACTTGGCGGCGTCGACGACGCAGTGCCGCAGGTGGTCGTCCAGCAGGCCGATGGCGACGTTCTGCAGGGCGCTGGTCAGGGCCGAGATCTGCGTGAGGATGTCGATGCAGTACTGATTCTCATCGACCATGCGGTGGATGCCGCGGGCCTGGCCCTCGATCCGCTTGAGGCGGGCCAGGTACTTGTCCTTGTCCTGGATGTACCCGTGGCCGGGTGCGTGTCCGTCGTGGCAGTCGGGGTCGGCGGTGGTCTCGGACATCGGATCTCCTTCGGCGTCGGCCGGTCCGGGGCCGGGACGATTGGCACCTTAGTGCCGGTCGCGGGACGACGGGTGGACCCGCGACCGGCCGATCAGGCGGCGGTGAACCGCCGCAGTCGCAGGCTGTTGCCGACGACGAACACGCTGGACAGCGCCATTGCGGCGCCGGCGAGCATCGGGTTGAGCAGCCCGGCGGCGGCGAGCGGGATCGCGGCGATGTTGTAGGCGAACGCCCAGAACAGGTTCGTCCGGATGGTGCCGAGGGTACGCCGGGCGAGCCGGATGGCGTCGGCGGCACCGGCGGGATCGCCGCCGACCACGGTGATGTCGGCGGCCTCGATGGCGGCGTCAGTGCCCGTCCCCATGGCCACGCCGAGGTCGGCCCGGGCCAGGGCCGGGGCGTCGTTGACGCCGTCCCCGATCATCGCGACCACCCGACCCTGGGCCTGGAGCTCGACGACCGCGGCCACCTTGCCCTCCGGGAGGACCTCGGCGATGACGTCGTCGATGCCGACGGCGGCGGCCACCTGTTCGGCCACCGGGCGCTGGTCACCGGTCAGCAGCACGGTCCGCAGGCCGAGCGCCTGCAAACGGGCGACGGCTCGGGCGCTGGTGGGTTTGACCGTGTCGGCCACCGCGATCAGCCCCTGGACCCGACCGGCCCAGCCGACGGCCACGACCGAACGCCCCTGCTGCTGGATGTCGGCCAGTGGGCCGCTCAGCCCGGTGGGCATCGGTAGGCCGAGGTCGGCGAGCAGGGCGGGCCGGCCGACGACCAGCTGGTCTCCGTCCACCGTTCCGCGGACGCCGAGCCCGGCCAGGGCGGCGAATCCCGTCACCGCAGGGTGCTCGCCGGTCCGCTGATCGGCGGCCCGGGCGATGGCCCGGCCGATGGGGTGCTCGGAGCCGGATTCGACCGCGCCGGCCCGGCGCAGCAGGTCGTCGGCGTCGACTCCGGCGGCCGGGACGACGTCCGTGACGGCCAAGTCGCCGCTGGTCACGGTGCCGGTCTTGTCCAGCAGCACGGTGTCGACCCGGCGGGTCGACTCCAGCACCTCGGGCCCCTTGATGAGCAGGCCGAGCTGTGCGCCGCGGCCGGTGCCGACCAGCAGCGCCGTCGGGGTGGCCAGGCCCAGCGCGCAGGGGCAGGCGATGATCAACACGGCCACGGCGGCGGTGAACGCCGCGGTGGCGGAGTGTCCGGTCAGCAGCCAGCCGGCCAGGGTCGATGCGGCGATGGCCAGCACGACCGGGACGAACACGGCGGAAATGCGGTCGGCCAGTCGCTGGATCTCGGCCTTGCCGGACTGGGCGTCCTGCACCAGACGGGCCATCCGGGCCAGTTGGGTGTCGGCCCCGACCCCGGTCGCCCGCACGACGAGCCGGCCACCGGAGTTCACGGTCGCTCCGACCACGGCGGTACCCGGTCCGACCTCGACGGGGATGGACTCGCCGGTGATCATCGACGAGTCGACCGCGGAGGTGCCGGAGACGACGACGCCGTCGGTGGCGATCTTCTCGCCGGGACGGACGACGAATTCGTCGCCGACCCGCAGTGCGCCGATGGGCAGCCGGATCTCGTGACCGTCCTTGCGGACGGCGACGTCCCGGGCGCCGAGGTCGAGCAGCGCGCGCAGCGCCGCACCGGCCCGCCGCTTGGACCGCTTCTCGAAGAAGCGCCCGGCGAGGACGAAAGCCGTGACCCCGGCGGCCACCTCGAGGTAGATTGTGGAAGGGGCCCCGCCGGCGGTGTTCTCCGTGGTCCAGTCGAAACCGTGCCGCATGCCGGGCATCCCGGCCGTGCCGACGACCAGGGCGTAGACCGACCAGCCCAGGGCGGCGAGCGTGCCCAACGAGATCAACGTGTCCATCGTGGCCGTGCCGTGCCGCAGGTTGACCAGCGCGGCCCGGTGGAACGGCCATCCGGACCACAGCACGACGGGCAGGGTCAGGGCCAGCGACACCCACCCCCAGTAGTCGAACTGCAGGGCCGGGACCATGGCCAGGGCGATGGTGGGGACGGCCAGGACGACGGCGAGGATCAGTCGCCGGCGGAGGCTGTCGAGCTCAGGGTCCGCGTCGTTCGACGTGGTCGGCGGCTCGTCCGGCACCAGGGTGGCGCCGTAGCCGGTGCGTTCGACCGTGGCGATGGCCGCGGCGGCCAGGTCCGGTGCGTGCTGGCCGGCCGGGCCGACCACGTGCGCGGTCTCGGTGGCGTAGTTGACGGTCGCGGTGATGCCGTCCATGCGGTTGAGCTTCTTCTCGATCCGGGCCGCGCAGGAGGCGCAGGTCATGCCGGTGAGCGACAGCTCGATGATGGTGGCGGACGGCTGGGCGAGCTGGTCGGCCAGTGCGGGGGACAGCGGGGTAGGCGTGGTCATGCCGGCTGCCCTGGGGTGGCGGTGTATCCGGCTTCGTCGACCGCGTCCAGGACGGCCTGATCGCTGACGGTCACGCCGTCTCCGACGCTGATCACCAGCTGCCCGGTGGTCGCACTGACGTCCACGCCGACGACGCCGGGAATGGCGCCGACCTCCTCGCGGACCGCGTTCTCGCAGTGTCCGCATGTCATCCCGGTCACCGTGTAGGTCACCGTGGTCGCGTTCTGCGTGGTCATCTCGCACCCTCCGTCGTTCACCGCTCGGTACCCCCTGGGGGTACCTCCAGGTATACCCCTGGGGGGTACCTGTCGCAAGGTGGGGGTGACCGGCGCCGCTCGACTCAGAAGGGTGCGCTGATGCGATCCGCGCGGATGAGGAGCCGGACCCGGGTCTGGTCCCGGCCCCCGTACCAGGGGTAGGGCTGGCCGGTGTACCGCCGGGACAGGGCCTCGATGTGGTCGACGGCACCGTCGGTGGTGATGTCGACGACCTCGCCGCGGATCTGCGTGTACGACCACGGCTGGGCCGGATCCCCGATGGCCAGCGCGACCCGCGGATCACGCTGGACGTTCCGCACCTTCTGATGGGTCAGCACGCTGTTGACGACGACCTGCTCGCCGTCGGTGTCGACCCAGGTCAGCGTCAACTGGGGAGAGCCGTCCGGCATCAGGGTCGTGATGTGGCAGGTGGCGCGGCCACGCAGCAGGGCGATCAGGTCATCGGACAACGAGGTCATACCGCCGACGGTACGGAGACGACTGGAAGCATGGGGCCATGGCTTCCCGCATCCTCAACACCACCGTCGACTGCGCCCACCCCTGGGATCTGGCGCACTTCTGGAGTGCCGCGCTGGGTCGTCCGGTCGACCCGGACAACGAGCCGACCGATGACGAGGTCGGCATCCCGCTGGCCGGGGGCGGGGAACTGCTCTTCCTGGCCGTCCCGGAAGCCAAGACGGTGAAGAACCGCATGCACCTGTGTCTGGAACCGGAGGACGGCCGCGACGTGGAGGTCGAGCGGCTGGTGGGCCTGGGGGCGACCGTCCGGCACGATCGCCGGACCAGCGGTGGCGCCGGGTGGTGGGTGCTGGCCGATCCCGAGGGCAACGAGTTCTGTGTCCTGCGCAGCGCGGCCGAACGCGGTTGACCCGTTCCGAGGACGCGGTTCGACCTTCCTGGTCGAGTTTCTGCACCCGCGCATTCGGCGGGGTGGTGGCGGGGTAGGTCGGTCCGACCGGGGGTGGTGACGACCCCCGGTCGGGCCTGAGTCACAACGCCCGCAGTGCCGGGATGATCTCGCTCTCGGCCGCCCGGAAGAACTCGTCCTGATGATCGGCTCCGATCTGCACCAGGGCGAGGTCGGTGTAGCCGGCGTCGGCGAACTTCTTCGCCGCCTCGACGACCGCGTCGACATCGTTGCCGCAGGGGATCTGCTCGGCGACGTCCTCGGGGCGGGTGGTCTGCGCGGCCTGGTCGAAGCCGGCCGTACTCGGCAGTTCGGCGTTGACCTTCCACCCGCCGACGCTCCAGCGGAACAGTGTGTGCGCCCGCTGCGTGGCCTCGTCCTTGTCCGCACCCCAGGAGATCGGCAGCTGCCCGACCTTGCGGGACTTCGCCGGAGCGTCCTTGTCGACGGCCTGCCGGGCTTCGTCCCACCACTGGCCGAGCTCGGGCTCCGGGTCGATGGCCACCATCACCTGGGCGAGCGGGGCGAAGATCGAGCAGGACTGCTTGCCGGACACGGCCGCGCCGATCGGCACCCGCACGTCGGGCAGGTCCCACAGCTTGGCCGAATCGACCCGGTAGTAGTCGCCCCGCAGGTTCACGTACCCACCGTCGAACAGCGCGTTGATGATGGTGAGCGCCTCGACCAGCCGCTCCTGCCGCTCGTTCGCGCCGGGCCAGCCGGCCCCGATGATGTGCTCGTTGAGGTTCTCGCCTGAGCCCACGCCGAGGGTGAACCGGTTGTCCGAGAGGATCTGTAGGGTCGCGGCCTGCTGCGCGACGACCGCCGGGTGGTAGCGGAACGTCGGGCAGGTCACGTACGTCATCAGGCCCATCCGCTCCGTCGCCCGGGCGACCGCACCCAGGGTGACCCAGGCGTTGGGGGAATGGCCCATCTCGTCCAGCCACGGGAAGTAGTGGTCGCTGGAGACGGCGAAGTCGAAGCCGACCCGCTCGGCGGTGACGGCATCCTCGACGAGCTGACGCGGACCGGTCTGCTCGGTCATCAGGGTGTAGCCGATGTTCTGCATGCCTGCCAGGTGTCCGCCGAGGAGGGGCTGAAAACGTCCGGGGGCTGCTGAGTTCGGCCGGTTGCGGACGTGGCCCATCGACATGCCACTTTCGACCGGTCCGATGACGCCCGCACGGTCGGAAGTGGCATGTCGATCACCCCGGTCCCGTGCCGGTCGGGTCGCCGGCCGCCGGGCGGGGCGGGATCTCGTGCCAAACCAGGTCCTCGATCCGCCCGTCGGCCACGGTGAGGGTCAGGTAGGTGCCGACCGGCTGGCGGCGGCGATCGGTCGGCGACCCGGGGTTGAGCAGCCGGCGGCCCTGCGGGGTCCGGGTGTCCCACGGGATGTGGCTGTGGCCGAAGACGACGACGTCGGCATCCGGGAACGCCCGGTCCATCCGCGCCTCCCGGCCCTGCTTCGCCCCGGTCTCGTGCACCACCGCGAACCGCAGACCGCCCAACGTCATGGTGGCGACCTCACCCAGACGTTCGTGCAGCTCGGTGCCGTCGTTGTTCCCGGCCACCCCGATCAGCCGCCGGGACCGTTCCTGGATCTCGTCGAGCAGGGCGGGGACCACCCAGTCCCCGGCATGCACGACGACGTCGGCCGCCTCGATGTCGGCCCACAGCCCGCCCGGCAATTCGCGGGCCCGCTTCGGCACATGGGTGTCGGACAGCAGCAGCACGTGCATGGACCCAGTCTGCGACGTGGTCGTCGGTATCGGCCGCACCCATGGACCGGCCTCGTCCCGGGACGTGTCAGGGTGTGCGCATGAGTTCGTGGACCGTGGACGCCATCCTCTTCGACCTGGACGGCACGCTCGTCGATTCGTCCGGCAGCGTGCACCGCAGCTGGCGGGCGCTGGCCGACCGCATCGGGATGCCGTGGGAGAAGATCGAACCGCGGATCCACGGCACCCCGGTGCCGCAGGTGCTGGCCGACCTCGCGCCCGAGCTGACGCCCGAGGAGGTCGCCGACCATCACGCGTTCATGTCCGACGTCGAGGCCACCGACATCGACGGGGTCACCGCCCAGCCCGGTGCCGTCGCCGCCCTCGCCACGCTGCCCCGGGACCGGGTCGCCATCGTCACCAGCGGCAGCGTGCGCCTGTCGTCCGCCCGGATCGCCGCAGCCGGACTGGAACGCCCGGACGTCGTCGTCACCGCCGACGAGGTCGAGCTGGGCAAGCCCGATCCGGCACTGTTCCGTCTCGGCGCGCAGCGGCTCGGGTTCGCGCCCGAACGCTGCCTGGCCGTCGAGGACGCGCCGGCCGGCGTGGTCTCCGCCCGCACCGCCGGGTGCATCGTCGTCGGGGTCCTCACCACCCACCGGGAACTGGACGCGCCGACCGTGACCTCCTTCGACCAGATCACCTTCCGACCCATCGACGGGGGAGCGGGTGGCATCGAGGTGACCATCCCGGACTGACCGGGCCACCGGCCTGCGGTCGGAGCTTCAGAACGAGGGGTGGGTGGTCGCGGCTGCGGCCCCCACCCTTTGTCGTTTCCAGGGTCTTGCGATGGAGCTCGCCTCGCCCTAACCTCACTACTTAGTTAGTGAGGTGGGGAGCTTGATCCAGTACCGCATCGATCGACGGTCAGGGGTGTCGACGTACATGCAGATCGTTCACCAGACCAGACAGGCGCTCCGGACGGGATTGCTGGTCCCGGGCGACAAGTTGCCCACCAGTAGGGAAGTCGTCGGGATGACGCAGATCAACCCGAACACCGTCCTCAAGGCGTATCGCCAACTGGAGGCCGAGGGACTCGTCCAGGGGCGGGCCGGGTCCGGCACCTACGTCACCCAATCCCTGCACCATCCGGACGTCGGTCCGGACAGTCCGCTGGCCCGGGAGCTGCGGGTCTGGGTGGACCAGGCTCACGACGCCGGGTTGCAACGGGCCGACATCGAGGCGCTGATCAAAGCCGTGCTGGACGACGACGGAAGTGGGACGTCATGACCGACCGCGAAGGTGTCGCCCTCGAGACCGCCGGTCTGGCCAGACGTTTCCGGCGAACCTGGGCGCTGCGCGACTGCGACCTCCGCATTCCCGCCGGAGTCACCTGTGCCCTGGTCGGCCCCAACGGAGCGGGCAAAAGCACCCTGATGATGCTGGCCGCCGGGTTGATCGCCCCCACAGCCGGGTCGATCCGCATCTTCGGCCGCACCGTCGAACCGGGACGACCACAGCCTGACCTGGCCTTCCTGTCCCAGCAGCGACCGCTGTTCCCCCACTTCTCGATCGCGGAAACCCTGCGGTTCGGCCGGACCACCAACCTCCGCTGGGACCAGGAGTACGCGCAGGAGCTCATCGCCCAGGCCGGTTTGGGGCTTGACGATCGGGTCGGCCGGCTCTCGGTGGGGCAGCGGGCCCGGGTGGCGCTCACCCTGGTGCTGGCCCGACGGCCGGCCCTGCTGGTCCTGGACGAACCGTTCGCGGCGCTGGACCCGCTGGCCCGCTCCCACGTCATGACGACCGTGCTGCGGGAAGCCGCCGCCACCGGGATGACGACGGTGCTGTCGTCCCATGTGATCAGCGAGATCGACGACCTCTGCGACCATCTCGTGCTGCTCACGGGTGGGCGGGTCAGGTTGTCCGGGCCGATCGACGAGCTGCTGGACCGGCATCGGGTGGTCACCGGGCCGAGTGCCGAGCAGGACGCGCTGAGGGGTCGCGTCGTGCACGCCACCACGGTCGGCCGGCAGACGACCGCTCTGCTGGCGGGTGCCGCCGGCGAAGATGCGCGGTCGGTGGCCTCGGACCGCTGGGGCATCGGTGTGCCCACTCTCGACGAGGTCGTCCTGGCCTACCTCCGCCAGGACGAGGACAACGCCCAGCGGGACCGCGACGACTGGGAGGTGCGCGCGTGACCACCCTTGGCCCGACCGACCGGGATCACCGTCCGTCGCCGTCCATCCGAAGGCGACCGTCGCCGGTGCCGATGATCTTTCGAATGCATCGGGCCGCGATCACCGGAACGGTGCTGACCGTCGGGGCTTTCGCCGGAGTGCTGGCCATCCTGCGTCACCTGGCGTCCGCGGCCCTTCAGGGCGCTCCGTTGGAGGAGGTGTGCCCGGGGTGGGCGGGATTCTGCGTGGAGAACGGCATGTGGTGGTGGGAGCGGGGTCAGGTGCTGCCCGGGCTGACCATTGCGCTCCTCGCGCTGCCGACCGTGACCGGCTGCCTCGTGGGAGCAGCGGTCTTCGCCCGCGATCAGGAGCGCGGCACCGACATCCTCTTGCAGACCCAGGGTCTGTCCGCTCGGCGCTGGTGGGTCGCCCGGATGCTGGTGATCGCCGCCCCGGTCGCGCTGCTCTTCGCCGCGCTCGGCGCACTGGCCCGGTCCACGTTCGACGCCGCGTTCGAGTCGATGTCCGAGCCGATGCGCACCCCCGGCTTCGAGATCACCGGGCCGGTCCTGGCCGGCTACTTCCTGCTCGCCCTCGGGCTCACCGCGGCCGCCGGAGCGTGGACCCACCACACTCCGGCGGCCATCACCCTGGGCCTCGTCGGGGCGGTCGCGGTCGTGCTGGCCGTCGGCACCTGGGTCCGCCCGCACTACCAGGCGCCCCTGACGACCACGGTGCCGATCACTGCGGCCGAGACGTGGTCCGCGGACCGGCCGATGCCACCCGACTGGATCCTCGACGACGTGTACGTCGACCCCCGGGGAGGTTTGGTGACCGCCAGCCAGATCACCTGCGACGGCCAGACGTCCGCCGACTGGCAGCGGTGCTTCTCCGAGCAGGTGGTCGCGCAGCGACTGGTGTACCAGCCGGCCGACCGCTGGCTGCGGTTCCAGCTGACCGAGCTGGCGCTGACGACAGTGATCGGCCTGGGGGCCGCGGTGCTCGGGTTCCGGCGTTCACGGGGAGCACGGTGACCAGCCAGCTGCCCACCCGCTCCAGTCGCGGCGCCCGTCCGTGCTCGTCCCCCTCGGCCTGGTGGACGGTGTGGCGGCGGCAGCGGGGGGCTGTGGGAGTCACGACGGCCGGCGTCGTGACGCTGGCTGTCGTGGCGGTGTGGATCGAAGGGGCGAGCCGTTGGAACGCTGACGCCGCCCGTGCCAGGTCATCGGAACCGGTGGGTGGTGACTACCACTTCACCGCTTTCGCGGCAGGAGTTCTGCTGTTGGTGCTGCTCCTGGCGCCGACCCTGGCCGGGGCCGTGATGGGCGCACGGGCCTGGGCCCACGAGCTCGAGACCGGGACCGCTCTGACTCTTTTCGGGCAAGGAGTGCAGCGGACGCAATGGTGGACGGCCAGCCTGGTCATCCTCGGCGTCGGGCCGGCGGTGCTGTTCGGCCTGCTGGGACTGCTGGTCCACCAGCTACCGGCCGACTCAAGCACCGGGCCGGGATGGACGCTGAGCCAGCCCAGTTTCCTCGGCAGCGGGCCGGTCCTGGGCGGCTACTACTTCCTGGCCTTCGGGATCGCCGTCCTGATCGGCGTTCTCCTGCGCAACGTCGCCGCGACGATCGTGGTCACGCTGGCCCTGCAGGTGGTGGCCGGGTCGGCGGTGGGCCTGTGGTTGCGACCCTCCTACCTGCCGCCGGTCGTCACCACCATTCCCATCGAGCTGCTGGGCACCGACATCCGCCCGACTCCGGACATGCCGGTGAGCCCCGACTTCACCCTGGGCTACTGGCATGTCCGTGCGGATGGTTCCGTGGTCGAGGAGCAGGTACTGGTCGAGCACTGTATGAGGCCGGCGACAGCCGACCCGTCGTGGACCGAACAGGACACGCTCTCCTGCCAGCGCGAGCTCGGTGTCGTCGCTCAGAGCGTCGCGTTCCAACCGGTCGAACGTTGGAGAGTGTTCCAGCTCATCGAGACGGTGCTGGTGTCCATCCTCGGTCTGGCCGCGGCCGTCGGCGGGTTGTGGCGCCTCGGGAGGTTGTCGCGATGAGCCACCACTTCGCGGCGAGCGAGTGCGATGCCCCGCCGGACGGTTCGGTGACGCGCCCACCGTCAGCGGTGTGGATGGTCTGGCGGGTTCATCGCTTCGCCCTGCTCGCGGTGGCTGGAACCGTCCTGCTGTTGACGGCCGGGCTTCTCGCATTCCGTTCCGCTGTCGGCGACGTCGCGGACGGCCGATGGTGTTCCGATGTCAGCGGGTGCGCGGGACTGATCGTGGCCGGCCTGCGCATCGGTGACCTGATCCCGATGGTGACGCTCGTCCTGCTGGTGCTGCCCACGGCGACGGGTGCGCTCCTGGGTGCGTTGGGCGTGGCCCGGGAGGCCGAGCGGGGGACTCTCGCGCTGGCCCTGACCCAGGGGGTGACGACCAGGCGGTGGTGGCTGACGACGCTGGCCCTGCTCGCCGGGCCGTTGGCCCTCGCCTGGGCCGGTGTCGGCCTGCTCGCCCGCTGGGCATTCGAGCCGGTACAGCCGTTCCTGCGCAGCGCCATGACCACCCCGTTCTTCGAGACCAGCGGCCCGGTCCTGGGCGCCTTCTTCCTGCTCGCGTTCGTGGTGAGCGCGGCTCTGGGGGCCTGGCGCCGCGCCACCATCGTCGCCCTCGTGGGGTCGGTCGTCGGGTGTGCCCTGCTGGTGCTCGTCGGCCTGGCCTCGGTGCGCTCCCACTACGCCGAACCGACGACGGTCGTCCGACCGCTGACGGACATCCGTGCGGACGGGACGTCGCCCACGGCTGAAACGAACGGCTCGGCGTGGGAGCTCGACGTCAGCTACGTGGCTCCGGACGGGCGATCCATGGATTCCTCGGCCATCCGCTGCGCCGGCGACGTGCCGGAGGAACCGTTCGACACCTTCTGGGAGCGCTGCCTGGTGTCCGACGGTTACGTCGACGAGGTCACCGTCTTCCACGCCGGTGGACAGTGGCTGCGGTTCCAGGCCACCGAAGGGGCGATCGTGCTGAGCCTGGCCGGGGTGGTCGGGTGGCTCGGCTTTCGGGGGCTGCGCCGCCGGCCGGACTGACCCCACCCGATGACTTCCCCGGCCGCGCACGGTCTGCCCCGATGACAGATGTTCCGCCAGCGAGGAGTCAGCGATGAGCACCATCACCCCGTGCCTGTGGTTCGACGGCCGCATCACCGAGGCCGCCGAGTTCTACGTCGGCCTGTTCCCGGACTCGCGGATCGTCGCCGTCACCCACTACCCGGAGGGGTCGCCACTGCCCGCTGGCATGGCGATGACCGCCGACCTGGTGGTCGCCGGGCTGCCGCTGCAACTGCTCAACGGCGGCCCGCACTTCCGTCTCGACGAGGCGTTCTCCCTGTCGGTCACGGTGGACGGCGGCCAGGCCGAGGTCGACCGGCTGTGGGAGGCGTTGCTGGCCGAGGGCGGTTCGCCCAGTCAGTGCGGCTGGCTCAAGGACCGGTTCGGGGTGTCCTGGCAGATCGTCCCGGTCGAACTGGTCCGGCTGCAGGCCGATCCGGATCCGCAGGTGGTGGCCCGGGTGATGCAGGCGATGCTCCGGATGCGCAAGCTGATCGTCGCCGACCTGGAGGCCGCGGCCCGCGGCTGACCGGGGTTTGATCCGGGCCCGGGCACGGTACGCAAGCACTCATGGCCGCGACCACCGAACTCGTCCAGGGCGACATCACCGGGCAGCGGGTCGACGCGATCGTGAACGCGGCCAACCATTCCCTGCTCGGTGGCGGGGGAGTGGATGGTGCCATTCACCGCCGCGGCGGGCCGGACATCCTGGCCGAATGCCGACGCATCCGGTCCGAGCAGTACCCGGACGGGCTGCCGACCGGCGAGGCGGTGGCCACGACCGCGGGGCGGCTCCCCGCCCGTTGGGTGATCCACACCGTGGGCCCCACGTGGGCGAAGACGAAGGACAAGTCGCCGCTGCTGCGGTCCTGCTACCAGCGCAGCCTGGCCGTCGCCGACCAGCTCGGCGCCCGAACGGTCGCGTTCCCACTCGTCTCGGCCGGGGTCTACCGGTGGCCCAAGGACGATGCGGTGCGCCAGGCGCTGTCCGTGCTGCGATCGAGCGACACGGCGGTGGAACGGGCCGTCCTGGTCCTGTTCGATGCGGCGACCCTCGCGATCGCCGAGCGGGTCGCCGCCGGGACACCGTGACCGGAGCAGCCGCCCGGCTCAGACAAAGGTGCCGCGCACGACGCTGACGCCGGAGTGCGCCGGGTTGCCGTCCCCGGGCTCGTCCGAGACGTCGACGGTGTTGAACGTGCTCACGTCCACCCCGGCCGGCACGGCGAAGACGCCCTGACCGTCGCGCAGGAAACCGAGCGAGACCATGGCGCCCGTGCCGTCGAACAACCACACCTCGTAGGAGTTGGCGCCCGCCGGGAGGTCGTCGACGGAGACCCGCACCATCTGCGCCTGCGGTGTCGCCATCAGCTCGGCCGCACCGCGACTGCCGCTGGTCGCCGGGCCACCGGGGACGATCGTCAGATCGGCCACGGCCCGCAGTTCGCCGGCGTCGGGTTGCTGCCCCACCACGGCCGCCCCGATGGCCAGCGCGACACCCGCCGCGGCGGCGGCCGCCGGCACCAGCCAGCGCCGAGCCGGACGGCGGGAGGACAGCGGCACCACGGTCGCCTCGGCCCCGGCGACCGACGCGCCGGATACCGGCTCCGGGGGGGCAGTGCGACCCGTGGCGGGCCGGCCCACGCCCACCGGGTCCGTCCGGGAGCCCGATCCCAGTGCCGGACCGCCGGGTCCCGGCCCGGAGGGAGTGAGGTCGAGCTCGGAGCCGATCGCCGCCCACACCCCGCCACCGGGTGGGGGCACGTCGGCCGTGGAATTGCCGAAGGCGGCCAGGTCGGCCAGTTCCACCCAGGCCGACGCGGCGTGCAGACAGGGCGGGCAGTCCAGGATGTGCTGTTCCAGGTCGGGAGTCAGACGCTCACCGACCGCGACGAGCGCGAGGTCGTCGACCAGCGGGTGGTGCTCGCTGGTGCACTCGGGGAAGAGCGTCGACCAGACCGAGGGGTCGCTGGGAAGACGCTCGTCCCAGGCGTCGTCAGCCAAGGCCGTCCACCCCCCACGCTGCGCGGAGTCGAAGCAGAGCCCGCCGGATGTGGCTCTTCACGGTGCCGATCGGTAGTCCGGTTCGGTCGGCGATCTCCGAGTGGGTCAATCTCCCGTAGAACGCCAATTGCAGCACCAGACGCTGCTGCTCCGGTAACCGAGCTATCTCATCGGTGATGACTACCCGGTCAACGACGTCTTCGGTTGCTCTCGGGTTCGTCGCGGGTGGGGCAACTTGTTGCGCAGCGGCCAGGATCTTTCGGTCCCGGTCCAGTGCGGCATACCGATCGGCCACCTGACGGCGGGCGATCCCCATCAACCAGGAGGCCAGGGTGCCGCGTTCGGGGTCGAAGCCCTGACGGCCGCGCCAGGCCCGCACGTACACCTGCTGGACCAGTTCCTCGGCGTCGAACGGGTCTCCGAGACGGAGGCGGGCCAGCCGCAGCACCATCCCGCCGTAGCGGTCGAACGCCCACCGCAACGCGGTCTCGTCCCCGTCCCGGAAACGCACCGCCCACTCGGTGTCCGCGGCCCGCTGGGCCTCCGCTGCTTCCCGCTCCGCGTCCGTCGGCCGCTGGCCGTCCGGGCACGGGCGATCGGGAGGAGCGTCCTGCTGGGTGCGTCCGTCTCCGTCCTCGGGATCGGGTGAGACCCCCGCAGCGACGACGTGGGGATCGGACACCACCCGAGCCTAAAGGGAATCCGGGCCACTTCGCGTGCGCGGGGGGCCGTGAGGCGAAGAATTCGACCGGGTGGCGGCATTCAGCCGACCCGAACCGCCGTGATCGCGATGTTGTCGTCGTAGCCCAGGACGTTGTCGTCGAACGCCCCGCCGCAGGTGATGAGGACCAGTCGCGGTTCGCCGCCGCGGTCGAACAGCCGCTCCAGCGGGACCTGCGACTTGGGCCACTGTTCCCGGGCCAGCACGGTGTAGGACAACGTGCGGCCGTCGACGTCGACGACCGACAGCGGATCGCCCGGCTGCAGGTCGCCCAGGCGGGCGAACGCGCCGGTGCCCTGGTTCACGTCGTCGACGTGGCCGGTGATGACGGCGGAACCGGCCGAAGCGCCGGGGGCCGGACCGAACCGGTACCAGCCGACCGTGCCGACGTCACGAGGGACCTCCATCTCCCCGTTGGTGGTGACCCCGACGGGGACGACGGTGGCGTCGACGCCCAGGGTCGGCAACGACAGTGAGACGGGGTCGGCGAGCGGGGGGGATACCGATGCCGCGGTGGCTGTCTCCGACGGCGGAGCGGGCTCGGCGGCGGATCCCGTGCCGGCGGAGAGCTCGGCCGAGGGCGGCGAATCGGCAGCCGGAGCCGGCGGCATGCTCGGATCGAGCACGGTCGACGGGGGTGCCGAGAACGGTGTGACGGCTTGCGAGCCGGCCAACTGCTCGGCTGCGGCCACATTGACGGTGCTCACCTGCTGCCCGGCTGCACTGGGCTGCAGCCCCCACCAGACCAGGGGGGCGAGAAGAATGAGCGCCAGTCCCGCTGCCACACCCAGCAGGGCGGGGCGGCGGGACCGGCGCTCATCGGTGCTCATGCGGTGAACAGACCTTCAGATCCCGGTGATCAGGACTTGTCGGCCCGCAGACGGCGACCGCTGGTCAGCAGCAGGGCGACGCCGCCGACCAGGACGACACCGGCGAGCGGCAGGGCCCAGGCGTTGTCGGCCGGGCCGGTGCCGGCGGGAACGCCGCCCGGCGCCGAGTGCAGGCCGCTGACGGTGAAGGAAACCAGACCCAGGGTGCCCTTGTCGGCGCTGCCGACGGCGTGCACGAAGGTCGCGGTGCCTTCGGCCAGCTTCAGGTCGGCCGGCCCGATGACCACGGTGTCGGTACCGGCGAGGGTGACGTCCGCCGAGACGGTGCCGGCCGGCACGGTCAGGGAGCCCTCGTTCGGGTTGGTCACGTCCGACAGCACGACCTTGCCGCCGGCGCGCACGTCGACCGCCGGAGCAGCCGCGACATGTCGGACGACGACGCGGCTCTCACCGGCGCCGACGCTCGAGACGTCGTTGACGAAGGCGTTGACGGTCGGGTTGCCGGAGGTGTCGAGGTTGGCGACCAGCGAGACGTTGTCCCCGCCCTTGAGGTCGGCGGTGGTGCTCAGCAGGGGCGACGAGTCGTCCGCGGCGTCGGCCGCGGTGATGTCGACCTTGTACGAACCGGCCGGGAGATCCAGTGGGCCGGCCACGGTCTCGGGCTGGAAGTCGTCGAGCGTGCGCTCCCCGTTGACGTAGACGTCGACGGGGGTGTCCGGGATGCCGTGCACGACGTACACGGTCGCCGTGTCGGCGGCGGATGCCGACGCGGCGCCCAGGAATGCCGTGGCCAGGGCCAGGCCGCCCACTGCGGTAGCGGCGAGAACTCGTTTCATGGCTCCTCCTTGCTCGGGACCGGGTGTCCGTGACTGGCATTACCCAGGTACCTCACAGGGCGGATGCATCTTTTCGTTGATTGTCCCGAAGAATCTGCGCCGTGGTGAAAACGCCTGCTGCACAACGCATGTGGCGGGAGGCTTTCCGCCGAAAAGACGTGTTTGGACCCGCCTGTTCTGGGGTACCGTTTCTTTCCGAGAAATGGTGGAACGATTCAGTTTTCCGTTGCCGACGCATCGACCTCCACCAGTCGAACGGTGGCCGGATCCGGTTCACCGGCGAAGAACCGGGCCAGCACGTCGCGGCAGGCCTGCGCGGTCGTGCGTCGCCAGGCGTCATCCGGGTCATCCGGCCCAGCATTGCCCTCGCCGTCGTCGGCCTCGGCAGCCATCGCGAAAAGCGTCATGCTGGAAAGCAGTTTCATCGCGTCGATCCCGCCGAAGACGGATTCCGCCGTTCGCCCGGGGGTGGTCGCCGCGGCCCGGGCCGCCGCGAGCAACCGGGGGCCGAGCACTGGGTGAGCCAGGTAGGCGCGGGCCTCGGTCAGGCCGGACACGGCGTACCGCCGGGCCATCGGGCTCCCGCCCAGCCCCGCGATCTGGGGATAGACGAACCACATCCAGTGGCTGCGTTTGGACCCCGCCGCCACCTCGGCGAGCGCACGCTCGAAGACGGCCCCCTCGTCCTGGGCCGTCACGAAACGCCCGAGGTGGAAACGATCTTCGCCCGACGTCGGTCGATCTCCGGCGGTCGGTCCGGTAGTTCCGCTCATCCCTCGACGGTAGGCCGGGTCACCGCCGATCGCTCGGTTGCCGCCGGCCGGGATCGGCCGGCGGGGTGCCGTGTCAGCCGGTTGCCGCGCCGTCCCGATCAGTCATCGACACCGCGCGCCATCAGCGCGGCCCCCATCTCGTCCGCGGTACGCAGGGCCCGCACGACGACCGGAGCGGCGATGGCCCGCAGGGAGAACGACTGCCCTCGGGCTTTTCTCGCCGCCGATACCTCCGACACCACCGTCGCGAGCAGGGGGACGCACCGGATGGTCAGGGCCAGCAGCAGCCCCACCCGGTCGGCATCGACCCAGCGCCGCAACGGATGCAGCAGCCGACGGCACAGATCGAGCATGGCCGTGACGCGGGTGGTGAGGGTGACCAACGCGGCCGCCGCCACCGTCAGCAGCAGGGTGCCGCACACCATGACGGCCCGTTCCGGGCCGGTGAAGACCACCTGGAAGACCGCCGTGACGAGCAGCAGCCACCGCATCGGCCAGAGCTGCGCGACGGCCACCCGCGCCGGGATCCGGGCGACCGCGAACCCGGCGGCCACCAGTACCGCGGCCACCGCGAGCTGCCAGGGGGACTGCAGCAGCACGATCACGGTGACGACCACGAGCAGTCCGAACAGCTTCAGGCCCGCGGGCGCCCGGTGCAGCGGGGACGAACCGGGACGGTAGAGACCGATCACGCCATCAGCTCCCGGTAGACGGCGACCGTCCGCTCCGGTACGTCGTCCGCGACGACCCGCCCCGCATCGATCAGGATGGCCCGATCCCATCCGGCCAGCAGGTCCAGGTGGTGGGTCACCAGCACCACCTGGGCCGGCAGGGCGCTGAGCAGGCCGTGCACCAGACGGCCGTTGCGCAGATCGAGGAGCGTCGTCGGCTCGTCGGCCACCACCACCGCGGGTTCGGTGATCATCACGGCCGCCAGGGCCAGCAACTGCTTCTGACCCCCGGACAGCAGATGGGTCGGGTGGTCGGCGTGGCCGGCCAGGCCGAACCGCTCCAGCGCCGTCGACACCCGTTCCGCGACCTCGGCTCTGGACAGCCCTCGACGTCGCAACGAGAACGCCAGATCCTCGGCGACGGTCGGCATCACGATCTGGTTGTCGGGGTCGGTGAACACGAAGCCGACCCGCCGCCGCACCTCCCGGCCCTGACGCGTCGCGTCGAACCCGTCGACCGACACCGTGCCCCGGCTGGGCGAGACCAGGCCGTTGATCATGCGGGCCAGGGTCGACTTGCCCGACCCGTTTGCCCCGACGATGCCGATGCGGTGCTCGGTGAGTCGCAGGTCCACGCCGTGCAGCACCGCGCGTTCCCCGTAGTGGTGGGACACCCCGCTCAGGACGATCTCGCTCATCGCCCGCCCGCCCGGACCAGCAGGGCCACAGCCTGCCCGCCACCGATCGCACAGACCGCCACCCCGTGGGCCCCCGGCCGGACGTCCGCACGACCGAGCCGGGACAGCAGCCGTAGGACGAGCAGGGCCCCCGACGCACCCCACGGATGCCCCAGACCGATCGCTCCGCCCTCGGTGCAGACCCGATCCGGATCGATGGCCAGCTCGTCCACCGCGGCCAGCACCACCGAGGCGAACGCCTCGGTCAGCTCCACGGCGTCGACGTCGTCGACCGTCAGGCCGTGGCGGTCCAGCAGCCGCCGCACCGCCAACGCCGGGACCGCCCCCGGCAGGGCCGGATCCGCGGCGGCCACCGCCCCGCCCATCACCTCCAGGTACGGCGACCCGGAGGCGCGGGCCACCGCGGCCGTGGTGACCGCGACCGCCGCCGCGCCGTCGGAGATGCCGCAGGAATTACCGGCCGTAGCCGTCGGGCGGACGCCGTCGGTCCGGGCCGGGAAAGCGGGGCGCAGCCGGGCGAGCCGCGTCTCGTCGAGCCCCGGCCGGGGCCGGTCGTCCCGTCGCACCCCGGCGACCGGGACCAGCTCGGCGTCGAACACCCCGTCCCGCACGGCGGCCACCGTTCGCGCGTGCGAGCGGGCGGCGTAGGCGTCCTGCCGGTCCCGGTCGATGCCCCGGGCGGCGGCGAGGTCGTCGGCGGCCATCCCCATGTCCGGGTCGGCGAAACCGGGCGGGGCGAACGGAGCCCGGGTATAGCGGTGCGCCGGGTCCATGGCGGTTGGTCCGGCGGCCGTCCGGTCCGGCGGCCAGAACCGCCACGGCGCCGTGCTCGCCGACTCGACACCGCCGGCCAGGACGAGGTCCGCATCGCCGGCCCGGACGAGGGCGGCGGCCAGCCGGATCGCCTCCAGGCCCGACCCGCACTGCCGGTCCACGGTCACGCCGGGAACCTCCGCGCCCAGACCGGCGGCCAGCGCCGAGACCCGGGCCACGTCACCGCCCGGGCCGAGGCAGTTGCCGAGCAGGACCTCGTCGACCCCTCGCCCCGCCGGGGCCACTGCGGTGGCGACGGCCGCCAGCACCGGAGCGGCCAGCCCGACCACGTCGACGGCGGCCAACGAGTGCCCGGCCGTGCCGACCGGTGTGCGGCGACCGGCCGTGAGGACGACGGCGCGTGGATCGCGGGCGGGGGCGGGCACGCCGGTCACGGTAACCGGCGCGGCGGGGGCCGCCCCGCCCACCGTGGTGACCGAGGGCGGTCAGGACAACGGGCGCAGCCGAGGGTCGCCCGGTGCGGGCGGTCGACCGGCCAGGTACCGGCGCACGGCGTCCTGCAGGGCACCCCGGGCCAGCTTGCCGCCCGGGGTGCGGGGGAGCCGGTCGGCGGCGAGCCAGCGACGGGGTAGTGACGCCCCGGTCAGCGATCGGCGGGCGGCCGCGCGGAGGGCGGCCACGTCCAGGGGCCCGTCGTCGTCGGCGATCACGGCGACCACCACGGCGGCCAGGCGAGGGACCGGTGCCCCGACCACCGCGACCGTCGCCGCGTGGGCGGGACGACCGGCAACGGAACGACGGGCCCGGGTCACCAGCGGAACCAGAGCGGCCTCCACGTCCTCGGCCAGCACCGTGGCGCCGCCGACGGTGATCGCCGACGACCCCCGGCCCCGCACCAGCAGGTGGCCGTCGGCCGTCAGCACCCCCCGGTCGCCCACCGTGGCGAACCCGGCGTCGTCCTGGCGGAACGGGCCCGTGACGCCGGTCGGATACCCACTGGACAGATAGGGCGACCGGACCCAGATCTCCCCGTCGCGGACGTCGACGGTGACGCCGGGGAACGGCCGCAGGCCGGGTGACCCGCCGGGCCGCCGGACCCCGGCGGACACGAACGACAGCTCGGCCGCGCCGTAGTACTCGACGGTGGACAGGCCCCGGTGTGCCGCGGCGTCGATCAGGTCCGGGTCGACGGCGGCACCCGCCACGACGACGGTGCGCAGGCCGCTCGTCCGCGGGTCGGAGACGAGGTCCCCCAGGACCGCCGGCACGGCGTGGGCGATGGTCGCCCGCTCCGGGGCGTCGGTGACTTCCCCGCCCCCGGCGAGGGCGTGGACGGCGGCGAACAGGTGCAGCGTCGCGTGCAGCGGCCCGGTGAGCAGCACCCGGTCGGCGCCGGAGAAGCCGATGAGCGTCGACAACGCCGCGAACGACGCGGTCCACGAGCCCACGGACCGGCGCACGGCCCGCGGGGACCCGGAGCTGCCCGAGGTGACGACCGTCAGCCAGTGCGGGTCCGCGGCGTCACCCGGCCCGCCGTGCGTCTCGTCCGGCGGTCCCGCGGCGGCCGGGGCCGGGGCGGCGGGATCGGCCAGCCGGATCCGGCACCGGGCCGCCGCGGCGGCGAACACCTCGACCAGGACCTCGGTCACCGGTCGGCCGGTCAGGTCCAGGACCGCGTCGGCCGGTTCCGCGGACCGGGCGGCCGAGCGATCGGCGACGAGAGCGCCCAGGTCACCGTAGGTGACGGTGTGGCCGTCCAGGTGCAGGGCGGTCGCCGCGGGGTGGCCGCCCAGTCGCAGGTCAGGAGCCACCGGCACCGTCGGGTCGCCCCGGTCAGGCGGCGGGGCCGCGGCCGGACCGGGCGGTGGCCGGGAGCGGGATGAGGCCCGGGTAGGCCCGGTGGACCTGCTTGATGACCACCGTCGCGACCAGCGCCTTCACGGCGTCGCCGGGCAGGAACGGGAGGTCACCGGTCAGGGCGGGACCGAGCCCGACCCGCAGCGTCAGCACCGCCACCCCGAACGCGTGGATGACGAGCACCCCGCCGATGAGGTTCGCGATCAACCCGGACCAGAACGGATAGCTCGGCAGCAGCCGGGCGGTGAGGAAACCGATGAGCAGGACCGCCGGGAGCCAGCCGATGAGGTAGCCGGCGGTGGGGCCGGTCCACACTCCGAGACCGCCCCGGCCGCCGGCCAGCAACGGCAGACCGGCGGTGGTCAGCACCAGGAAGACGACGATCGCCAGCCCGCCCTTGCGGGCGCCGAGGATGCCGCCGGCCAGGATGACGCCGAGGGTCTGCAGGGTGATCGGCACCCCGAGGCCGCCGACCGAGATCGCCCCGGGCAGCCCCAGGGCGGCGATGAGTGCCGCGAAGATGGCGATCTGCGCGAGATCGCGCGCGGTGGTGCGACGGGACGGCACGGCAACTCCTGAGGACGGGTGGGGCGGACGGTGGCGTCCGAGCGGGGCAGCTGAGTTTCGCATCCACCGGCGGGGCCCGAAATGCGCGGGGCGGGGCGGTCGATAGGCTGCTTTGGCCCCGGTCGCTCGAGAAGCCGGGTGTACGCCACCGACCGGTCGGCGTCGGGGCGGTCATCGGGAGGACCAGGAACCATGTCATCCATCCACGCGGGACGCGCGTTGATCGTGTCGATCACCGATCACACGCTGCACGGTGAGGACGACGAGGGCGCGGGGGCGCTGGTCACGGAGCTGCTGAGCGAGGCCGGTTTCGTGGTCGACGGATCGGTCGCGGTGCCGTCCGACACCGTCGCGATCCGGACCGCACTCAACACCGCGGTCATCGGGGGAGTCGACCTGGTCGTCACGGTCGGCGGCACCGGGGTGTCCCCCCGTGATGTCACCCCGGACGTCACCGCCGAGGTCATCGACCGCGAACTGCCCGGTATCGCCCAGGCGTTGCGCTGGTCGGGGATGGCGGCGGGCGTCACCGACGCGGTGGTCTCCCGGGGTCTGGTCGGCGTCTCGGGATCCACCCTGGTGGCCAACATCGCCGGGTCCCGGGCGGCCATCCGCGATGGGATGGCCACGCTGAACCCGCTCGCGGTGCACGTCATCCAGGAGCTCTCCGATCCGGAGATCTAGGACGGCGGTGGTGGAGGTCAACGAACCGGTCGACGCCGATCCCGGTCACGCCGCCGAGCCGGACAGGGCGGCGGCGGAACGGCGTAGGCAGGCCCGTCGCCGCCGGGAGCTCGACCAGATGTTCGGCGAGGTGCTGCCCGAGACCACCCGGGACGAGAGCGGCCCGGACGGCCGAGCGAACGGCCCTTCCGACCGCGATCGCTGGTATTCGGAGAACCGCCCCCCGCACCACGGCTGATCCGCCGTGGTGCGGGGACCGTCCGATCAGACGGTGCCGGTCGGACCGGAGGGCCGGTCGGCGGCCTCCGCGGCGGCGTCGACCCGCCCGGCCCGCAGCAGGTCGCGGATCTCGATGAGCAGCTGCACCTCGGTGGGGTCGGCCTTGACCGGGGTCTTACGGGCGTTCAGCCGGTCGTTGACGTGCTTCATCGGGGCGACGAACACGAAGTAGACGACGGCGGCGGTGATGAGGAACGTGATCGCCGCGGTGACGATCGCCCCGATGTTGACGAACGACTCGGGCTTGCTGGAGTTGACGTAGAAGCCGAGCCCACCGGCATCGACCGAACCGATGGCGTTGATGAACGGCTGGATGAGGTTGGTCGTGATGGCGGTGACCACGGCGGTGAAGGCGGCGCCGATCACGACCGCCACGGCGAGGTCGATGACGTTGCCGCGCAGGATGAAGTCCTTGAAACCCTTGAGCATGTGCGTTCCTCGTGGCTGGGGGATGGGTGACGGCCCGCACCGATCAGGACATATCGGTCCGGGCGGGGACACCCTACCCAGACCCCGCGGCGATCATGTGAACCGGACGGTCAGCGAACCGAGGACTGCGTGCGCCGCGATGGCGTCCGCGGCCGCCGCCGGGACGGCGAGCAGGATCGTCCCCGCCCCGGAGCCCAGGCGGGCCGCGCCCGACTCCCGGGGCGCCGGCACCGTCAGCACCACCGCGTCCTCGGCGAGCACGGTCACCACGGCCGTCTCCACGCCCGTCGCCGCGTCTGCGCCGCTCGTCCCGTCCCCGACGGCCAGCACCGCCACGTGCAGACCGGGGCGCAGCAGCGCCACGACGCCGGGGTCGGGCAGGTTGACCGGTACCGCCACCCGCCCGGAACCCGGGTCCGGGCCGTCCGCCGTGACCAGCCGGGCGTCGGTGAGGATCTCGCCGCGCCGGACCGGCGCCGCCAGAACCCGGCCGGCCACCTGTTCCGGGGTCAGCGCACCGTCCGGGATCGCCACCACGGATTCCGTGCGAACCCGGGCTTCGTCCAGCACGCTGCCGACGGGGAGATCGTCGGTGGTCACGGCCACGGCCACTCCGCCGGTGGCCCGGGCCGGCAGCACGGCGAGGACCCCGCCGACCACGACCAGGACGGCGGCGAGGGCCCGCCGAACCTGACGGGGAGCCGGGCCGCCCCGGCGGCGGTCGGCCCACCGCGACCACCACCGTTGCCAGCCGCGGGCGGCGAGACCCGCGGGATCGTCGGGACCAGGAGTACGCATGCGGCGGACGCTAGAACGGCCCGACCCGGGACGGACAGCCCTGTGGACAGCTCCGCGGCCCCGCCGGGGATGTGGACAGTTCCGGGTGCTGCGGCCGGCTCAGGACAGGGTCAGGGCGAGAATGCGGTCGTCGCCGTCCCGGACGTCGCCCCGTCCGTCGGTGTTGGAGGTGGTCACCCACAGCGTGCCGTCCGGGGCCGGTTCCACGGTGCGCAGTCGCCCCCACTCGCCGGTCAGGTGCGCGATCGGCTCTCCGGTGCCGTCCGCGGTCAGCGGAATCTGCCACAGGCGCTCGCCCCTCAGCCCGGCCATCCAGACCGAACCGTCGGCCACGGCCAGGCCGCTGGGCGAGGCGTCGTCCGTCGGCCAGGCACGAGCCGGGGAGCGCTGGTCGGCGGACGTCGCGGCGCCCTCGGCGGCCGGCCCTTCCACGTCGGGCCACCCGTAGTTGCCGCCGGCCTCGACGAGGTTGAGTTCGTCCCACGTGTTCTGGCCGAACTCGGCCGCCCTCAGCCGGCCCTGGGCGTCGAAGTCCAGACCCTGCACGTTGCGGTGGCCGAGCGAGTAGACCAGAGGGGCCTCGGGGAATGGGTTGCCCGGCGCGCCGGTGCCGTCGGCGGTGACGCGCAGGATCTTGCCGCCCAGTGACTTGAGGTCCTGGGCGGCCGGCCGGTCGGAGGCGTCGCCGGTCCCGACGTACAGATAGCCGTCCGGCCCGAATCGCAGCCGGCCGCCGTTGTGGACGCCGGCCTTGGGGATGCCGGACACGACGGTGCGCTGATCGGTGAGGGTCTCGCCGCCCGGGTCACCGGCCAGGGTGACCCGGTCGATGCGGTTGTCGTCGGCGGCGGTGTAGTAGACGAACAGAGCACGGTCCTGCGCGAAGGTGGGGGAGACCGCCAGCCCGAGCAGGCCGCCCTCGCCCGCGGCGACCACCCCGTCCACCTGTCCGACCGGGATGGCTCCGCCGTCGCGGATCACGAGCACGCGGGCGTCGTCGCGTTGAGTCAGCACGGCGGCGCCGTCCGGCAGGAAACCCAGCCCCCACGGGGCGGCCAGGCCGGTCACGACCTCGCGGACGTCCGGATCGAGCGACGCCGCGGCGCCGGACGGGCCGCTGAAACCAGGGGCGCCGGTCGCCGCCGGCGGTGCGGACGTCGCGGCCAGCGTGCTCGACGAACCGGGCGTCGGTTCCGGCGTCGATCGGTCGTCGGAGCAGGCCGTCAGCAGGACGGTGGCCGCGACCGCGGTGGACACCGACCGCAGCGCGCGAAGGGTCCGGCCGGGCCGGGAGCCGGTCCGGCCGGCGGTCCGACCGGACGCCGAGGTGGCGGGCATGGGAGCGGGGGCCGAGGCGGTCACCCTCTCCACTGTGCCCGCGCCGGCGGCGGGCGAACGCCGCCCCGGGTCAGGACGAGCTGGCGGAGCTGCTGCTCGAGGACCCGGAACCGCCGGTGGACGATCCCGAGGTGGCCGCGGGCTTGCTCGCGGCGGAGGACGACGAGCCGGAGTCGGACTTCGCGTCGCCCGACTTCTTCTCGGCCGGCTTCTCCGCGGTGGTCGAGCTGGTGCCCTTGCCGCCGGACCGGGAATCGGTGCGGTAGAAGCCGCTGCCCTTGAAGACCACACCCACCGAGCCGTAGACCTTGCGCAGCTGGCCAGAGCACTCGGGGCAGGTGGTCAGCGACGCGTCACTGAACGACTGGACGGCCTCGAAGCGGTGGTCGCAGTCGGTGCAGGCGTACTGGTAGGTGGGCACGTGGTCCTTCTTCGAATCCGGGCCCGGTGGGACCGGTGCGACGGCACCGGTCGCCGGACGGGGGGATGGCGGGCAGCGCCCGCACCCGATTGGCACTCGGGCGGGGAGACTGCCAGAAACGATGATGCGCCAGCGACGCCCGCCCGCGCAAACGTCGTTCGCGTCCGCTCGGGTCGACCGACCGTCGGTCAGGTGGGCAACTCCCGGAGCCCCCCACTCGGCGTGACCACTGCGTCCACCGGACGGTCGAGGGCATCGGTGGGCACCCGGTCGAGGAACTCGTCGTCGAACACGACGGCCACGAGCCAGGGGCGGCCGTCCGCCCGGCGGGTCGGGAGGGGCGCCAGGGTGCGGTCGTAGTGACCGCCGCCCCGGCCGAGGCGGCCACCGGCGTGGTCGACGGCGAGGGCCGGGACGAGGACGACGTCGCAGGTGGCGACGGCGTCCGGCCCGAGCCGGGGTCCGGTGGGTTCGCTGATGCCGCGGCTGCCGGTCGTCACCGGGCCGTCGGCCAGGGCCCAGTCCAGGGGTGACGCACCGGTCACGATCGGCAGCAGAACGGTGACCCCGACTGCGGCGAGGTCGGCGGCGAAGGTCGGGGGTAGCGGCTCGGTCGACAGGGGTAGGTAGGCCGCGACCCGGCGACAGGGCGACAGCGCAGACGTCAGGTGGCCGGCGATGGCCGCCCGGGCGGCGTCCCGTTCGGCGGCCGGGCGCTCCCGGCGGCCGGCGGCCAGCCGCCGCCGGACCTGCGTCTTGGCGTCGGCCACGTCGTCCCCGGGCGTCGGGGTGGGTCCGCCGTCCGCGGACGGGGTCGGAGGCGAGCCGGTGTGCACCGGGCGAGGGTACGCATCGTCGGGGTGATGCCGTTGTGGTCGAGGCAACGCCGATCACGACGAACTGACGCTCCGTCACCGCCGTGGCGGGAGGGTGTGACCGGATTCAGCGACTAGGTTGGGGCACCATGAACGCTGCCCCGCGTCCGCCGGCGCGCGCCCGCGCCGTGCCTGCCGCGCCGCGGCGTCCCGACCGCACTGCGTCCGTCCGGCCTCGCGCGGAGGTGTCGGCATGAGGCCGGTCGCATCCGCCCTCGATCGGGTGCTGTCGACGGCGGTCGTCCCCGCCTCCGTCCGGGTCGCCATCACCGAGGCCCAGGGCCTGCTGTGCGCCGAGGAGGTCATCGCCTCGACCTCCCTGCCGGCGTTCGACCAGGCCGCCGTGGACGGGTATGCGGTGCGGTCGGTCGATCTGACGGTCGCGTCCGAAGGTCATCCGGTGGTGCTCCCGGTCGTGGGTGACATCGAGGCCGGCATGCGCACGCCGCACCGGTTGCAGCCGCAGCAGGCGGTCTACGTGGCCACCGGTGCGCCCATGCCGACGGTGGCCGACGCGGTGGTGCCGTTGTCGCAGACCCAGGGCACGGCGGCCCGGGTGTCCATCTCCCGGCCGGTGGTGTCCGGTCAGTTCGTCCGCCGCGCCGGCGAGGACGTCCAACCCGGTGACCTGGCCGTCCGCTCGGGGGCGTTCATCGGCGCGGCCCAGGTGGGTCTGCTCGCCGCGGTGGGGCGGGACAAGGTGCTGGTCCACCCGCGCCCCCGGGTCTCGGTGGTATCGGTCGGTGACGAACTCGTCGACGTGCAGCGCAACCCCGGGCCGGGGCAGGTCTACGACGTGAACTCGTTCGCCCTGGCCGCCGCGGCCCGGGACGCCGGTGCCGAGGCGACCCGGGTGGGCATCGCGCCGGCGGACCCGCGCAAGCTGCGCGAACTGATCGAGGCGCGCCTGCTGGTCTCCGAGGTGCTCGTCATCGCCGGGGCGGCCGGCGGCCGCAGCGCCGAGCTGGTCGTCGAGGCGTTGGGCGACCTCGGTCCGCTGGAGCTGGACCGCGTCGCCATGCAGCCGGGGTCGGCCCAGGGATACGGCCTGCTCGGCCGCGACCGGGTGCCCACCTTCCTGCTGCCGGCGAACCCGGTCTCGGCCCTGGTGGTCTTCGAGGTCATGGTCCGGCCGCTGCTGCGGATCATGCTGGGTCGCCGGAACCCATACCGTCGGACGATCACCGCCCGCACCCTGGAACCGTTGACGTCCCCGGCGGGCCGGCGCCAGTTCCTGCGCGGTCAGCTGATGCGCGACGAGGACGACTCGTACGTGGTGCACGTCCTGTCGGGCGGCAGCACCCACCTGCTGGCCTCTCTCGCGGAGGCCAACTGCCTAGTCATCGTCGACGAGGCGACCACCGACCTTCCCGTGGGCAGTGACGTCCCGGTGTCGTTCCTGGCCCAGCGGGCCTAGCCCCGCGACGCCGTCATGTCCTTCTCGACGGGCTTTCTGGGCGGCGGGTCGGGGGGCCGACACCCGGGCTGGCCCTGCGTCCTCGGTCCGGTGTCGACCCGCGCCGGGATGGTGCACGCCCGCCCACTGCGTCGGTCCGACGGCGACGCCTGGCGCACCTCCCGGCTGCGGGACGAACGGATCATCGCCCCGTGGGACGCGACCAGTGAGCTGACCTGGGCGGCCCGGCACACCCGGCCGATGTGGCACGGCCACCGGTCGCTGCTCGCCTCGGGGGCCCGCCGCGGCGAGATCGTCCCGTTGGCGATCACCGTGGGCGGTGAGTTCGCCGGGCAGGTGACGCTCGGCGGCATCCAGCGGGGGGCCCTGCGATCGGGATGGATCGGCTACTGGACCGACTCCCGGTTCCACGGCCAGGGTGTCGCGACGGCCGCGGTGGCCCTGCTGGTGGCCCATGCGTTCGGGCCGGTCGGTCTGCACCGCGTGGAGGCCACCATCGCCCCGGCGAACCGGGCCTCCCGAGCCGTGGTCGCGCACCTCGGATTCCGGCGCGAGGGGCGTCTGGAGCGGTACCTGGACATCGACGGGGCGTGGCGGGACCACCTGCTGTTCGGCCTCACGGTGGAGGAGCTGCCAGGGGGTCTCACCCAGTTGCTGAGCCGTTGGCGGGGGCCCGAGCAGACCGGCTGAAAAAGTCTTTGGGGCCGGGTGTGTCGCGGGTCCGCGTGTCCTCCCCGATCCGGTCGTTCGCCCTGATTAGCGTGGGCGCACGCGTCTGTCGTCCTGCTGTGCGGCGCTGTGGTGAGGGGGAGGTCCCGTGAACGTTCCGACGTCGATCATTCTGGTGCTGCTGGCGGTGGCCTGGCTCGTGGTGCTGGTGCCGATGGTGGCCCGCCGACGGGAGAAGGTCCATCGTTCGCCGGCGGCCGGAGCCGGGTTGCGGGTGCTGCGGCGGGCGTCGGGCACGCTGCGCCGTCCGCATCGGCGCGGCGGTGTGTCGCATCACCCCATCGAGATCCGCGAGGAGCAGGCCGTGAGCGTCGGGACCGGACCGCAGGAGCACGCGCCGGTGGATGCCGCGGAGGAGTGGGCGGCCGAGCAGGCGCAGCGGCGCCCCCGCGTCGTGACCTCGGGGCGGGAGGAGCAGCGTCCGGAGACCGATCGGCTGGCCGAGGTCGACGAGGACGAGATCCCGCGCTACCACGGCTCGACCCGGTACGAGCCCGAGGCCGTGGCGGCCGCCGACGACCAGGTCGACGAGCAGGCCCCTGTGACCGCCGAACCCCTCGCCGAGTTCGACACGGACGAGATCCCCACCGTCGAACGGCCGTCCCATCTGCAGGCCGTCGCCGAGCCGCCCGCCCCGGCGGCCCCGCTGCAGGACGAGTGGGACGAGGCCGACTGGGAGTCCTCCCGTGGCGGCGCGACCGGCCCGTCGGACTACGACCGGGTCACCGAGCACAACGACGAGGAGCTCCGTCCGGTCCCGCGGCGTGCGGGTCGCGGTGGCTTCGACCCGGACGCGGCCGAGGCCACCCGCGCCTACCGCTACCAGCAGCGGCGCCGGGTGACCCTGGCCCTGCTGATCGCCACCGTGGTGTTCGCCCTGGGTGGGGCCCTCGCGTCGTCGGTGCTGTGGTGGCCCGCGACCGTCTGCGCCCTGCTGCTGGTCGCCTACCTGGGCTACCTGCGCCGGCAGGTCACCATCGAGGCGCAGATCCGGCGTCGGCGCATGGAGAAGCTGCAGCAGGCCCGCCAGGTCCGCCCGGCCGTCGAGCTGGCCCGTGCCCGGAGCGAGCGGGAGGCGACGCTGTACCGCAACCGCCGCGTCGTGGACGTCGAGGACGACGACCCGGTGTTCGAGCACCTCGAGTACCACGAGGTGCAGCAGTACCGCCGCGCGGTCGGCGAATAAAGCCCCGGGACGCCTCCGGTGGTCGACCCGCCGGAGGTGTCCCGCCGCCACCGCTCCGTCCTGGATCCGGTGGCGTCACAGCCCTCTCGGGGCTGCTAGAGTGGTCGACGGCTTACGGAAAGATCCGCAGGTCGCGGGGCTGTAGCGCAGTTGGTAGCGCGCTTCGTTCGCATCGAAGAGGTCCGGGGTTCGATTCCCCGCAGCTCCACCCGCACGTCGAAGGGCCCGGTCTGATGACCGGGCCCTTCGTCGTTCGTCCACCGGGGATCAGAGCCTCAGGCGACCCGGGGTCTGCGGTTCGTCGATCGACGTCGGATCCGGATCAGCGGCCCCCCGGCCGCGTCGACGGGCGGGCCGCCGAGCTGGTGCGGCGGCCGGTCAACACGGCCACGACGATGAGGACTACGCCGACCGCCAGGAACGGCCATCCGCGCACATGCTGGCCGGCGATCAGGAACAGCACGCCGGCCAGGGCGATGAGCCCCCCGCCGACCACGAGAAGCAGCTGGCGATGCCTGGCCAGGTTCTGCGCCATGGTGCGCCTCCGGGGATCCGCCGCGAGCCGTGCGGGCCGCGCAGTCGAACCCAGCATGGGGTGGGGAGCCCGGGCCCGGCCCGGGGCCGGCCGAGGATCACCCGAAGAGGCTCCGCAGCGGGTGGTCAGCGTCCGGTAGTCGTCCGGCCGGCCGCATGCCGGGCGGCCTTCGGGGTGCGGAGAACGAACCGCAGCAGCAGCCCAGCCAGCAGCGCCCAGAAGGCGGCGCCGATGCCGAGGGCCGTCGTCCCGCTGGCCGCGACCAGGAAGGTGACCACCGCCGGGAGTCGGCCACCGGTCTCGTCCGACACGGTGGTCAGGGCGGAGGTCAGCGAGGCGGCCAGGGTGCCGAGCAGGGCCAGACCGGCCACGGATTCCAGGACGCCGGGTGGTGCCGCGGCCAGGAGCATCGTGAGCGACGGCACGGCCGGGGCCAGCAGGATGTAGAAGCCGCCGCCGGCGGCGGAGGCGATCCACCGCTTGGCCGGGTCCGGGTGGGCCTGGGCCGAGGCCGGCAGCGCGGCGGTGATGGCGGCCAGGTTGACGGCGTGGGTTCCGGCGGCCGCCCCCGCCACCGTGCCGAACCCGGTGAGCAGCAGCGACTCGCGCCACGGCACCTGGTACCCGGCCGCGCCGAGGACGGCCACCCCGGGCACGTTCTGGGCGGCCATCGTGACCAGGTAGAGCGGGACGGCGATGCCGATCATCGCCGCCCAGTCGAAGGTGGGGGCGGTCAGTTCCAGGGTCGGGACGCGCAGCGGGATGCTGCCCGTCGAGTGCAGGACCGAGACCACCACCAGCACCACGGCCAGCGCGAATGCGGCCGGGGCGGCCCACCGCGGCGCCCACCGTTGCAGCACCAGCCACACCACGACGACCGGGATGACCAGGGCGGGGGACACCGACATCGCGGTCACCGGTTCCAGGCACAGCGGGACCAGCACGCCGGCCAGCATGGCCTGGCCGAGCGGTGGGGGGATCGCCGCGACCGTCCGCCCGAGCCATGGCCACAGGCCGGTGAGGGCCAGCAGCGCGCCGGTGACCAGGAACGCGCCGATGGCCGCCGACCAGCCGATGCTCAGCCCGGCGGCCGAGACCAGGAGGGCCGCGCCGGGAGTCGACCAGGCCAGGGTCAGCGGCATACGGTGCCGGCGGCTCAGCCAGATCGACCCGGCGCCCTGCAGGACGCAGAGCACGGCCAGCCCGCACGCCGCCTGGGCGGTCGAGGCGCCGACCGCCTGCAGGCCGGCGACGACCACGGCGAACGAACTGGTGAACCCGACGATCGACGTGACGACGCCAACCGCCAGAGCGGCCTCGGTCTCGCGTTCCATGTACAGAACGGTAGCAGTTGCTGTTCTGCAAACAGAACATCGCGTCGTAGGGTGCAGGGGTGACCGGGCCGCGACGTGCAGACCCCGCCCCGGCCGGGGAGGCCCAGCCGCTGGCCGGGGTGATCGGTGAGCGGTTGCGGTCAGCCCGGACCGCCCGCGGCTGGTCCGTCGGCGCCCTGGCCACGGCGGCCGGGGTCGGCAAGGGCTCGCTGTCGGAGATCGAGAACGGCACCCGCAATCCGACTCTCGGCACGCTCTACGCGCTGGCCAACACCCTGGGGCTGCCGCTGTCGTGGCTGCTGGCCGAACGGGCCGGGGCGCAGGTCAGCTCACCCGGCATCACGGCCCGCCTGCTCGACACGTCCACGGTGGCCGACGCGACCGTCGAGGTGTACGCCATCGCGTTGTCCCCCGGGGAGCGGCACGTCTCCGGTGCCCACGGTCCCGGGGTCGTCGAGCACCTGCTGGTCGTCGACGGACGGGTGTCCGCCGGGGTGCGGGGCGCCGAGGTCGACGTCGACACCGGAGCGTCGACCACCTGGGTCAGCGACGACACCCACACCTACCGCGCGCTCGACGGACGGCCGGCCGACGTCGTCCTGGTCATCCGCTGGCCCGCGACCGTCGATCACCCGCCGACCCCCTGATCGGCGTGCCGGAGGTCGAAGATCGACTCGGCGCGCGGGGTGACCGGGCAGGATCGTCGCCATGATGCGCATGCGTTTCGGCGTGAACCTGCGGTCGGCGACATCCGCGGCCGAGTTCGCGGCCGACGTTCGCCGGGTCGACGAACTCGGGTTCGACATCCTCGCCGTCCCCGACCACCTGGGCACCCCGTCACCGTTCCCGCTGCTCGCCGCCGCGGCCACCGTCAGCCCACGACTGCGGCTGCGCCCGTACGTGCTGAACGCGGCCTTCCACGGCGGCGGCACCCGGACGGCGGCGCTGCTCGCCCGCGATGTCGCCACCGTCGACGCCCTGTCCGACGGGCGGGTCGAGGTCGGCATCGGCACCGGGTGGGCGCCCGCCGAGTTCCGGGCCGCCGGTATCGAGCGTCGTCCGTTCGCCGCACGCCTGGCTGACCTGGAGCGGCTCGTCGTGGACCTGCGGGCCCGGCTGGCCGATCCCGATCACAGTCCCCGTTCGCTGCAGACACCGGTCCCGATCATGGTCGGCGCGATGTCGGCCGAGGGGCTGCGGATCGCCGCCGAGCACGCCGACATCGTCGCGTTCTCCGGGCTGCGGTCGGTGCCGGGGACCAACGGGGCCCAGTTGACCTTCGTCTCGTCCGCGGACACCGCCGCGCGCGTCGCCGACGTCCGCGCCGCCCGGGGCGACCGTCCCTGCCGCTTCGACCATCTGGTGCAGATGATCGACCTGGACCCGGACCCGCGGGCCGCCGCCACCCGGGTCGCAGCCGAGATGCCCGGTCTGACCGCCGACGATCTGCTCGACACCCCGTTCGCCCTCTTCGCCCCCACCGCCGAGGCCGCGGCCGAGGAACTGCTGCGCCGGCAGCAGGTCTACGGCTTCGACGACGTCGTCACCCACCACGCCAATCTCGAGGAGATGGGCCAGATCATCGCCGCCTACGACCGGCTCGTCCCGCGCTGATCGGCCGCCCCGGCGCGACTGGGCACAACACGCCGTCTCCATCCGGATTCAGCGACCGTCTTTACCCAGTCGCGGGGTGGGGGACGGCCCGATCAGGATCGGGTGCCGACCTCGTCCGACGAGCCGGCGCGGCGCCGACGCCCGACCAGCCAGGTGGCACCCCCGACGAGCGCCGGGGCCAGCACCACCGTCGTGGCGAACAGCGCGAGGAAGGCCAGCGCGGACGCGTCCCCGGTCGGCGGACGCAGCGACAACGCACAGTCCGACGTCTGGGGCGGCGCCGGGTACTGGCCGACCTGCCACAGCTGCAGCGACTCCGACGAACGGCTGTCGGTCTCGTGGATCATCGTGCCGTTGGCCTGGATCCAGGCGGTGAGCGCGGGGCTGCTGGGGGCGTAGGCGTACCGGGTGTCCTTGGGGGAGACCAGGTACAGGTGCACCCCGCGGGCCAGCGTGGTGGGGCCGTCGCGGCCGATGGTGACCTCGCGGTCGGGCAGCGCGACCTGCCAGCGGAAACCGGACCCGGTGCCGTTCACCGGTACGCAGGCCGGGACGTTGGCGGAGATCCACTGTGACATCTGGGTGGTGCCGTCGTCCCGCTGGACCGCGTAGAACGCGCCCCACCCGACGATCCCGACGGCCAGCAGCAGACCGACCGCGCCGGCGACGACGCGCGACACCAGTCGCGGCCCGTCGGCCCGACCGGCCGGCACCTCGGGGTGCTCGCCGACGGGGCCGTCGACCGGACGCATCGAGAACAGGCTGACGCACAGCAGGGCCGCCGGCGCCGCCGCGTAGGCGGTGAGGTGCTGGTTGCCCGCCCCGAACAGGAACGAGTAGCTGAAGAACAGGTAGGTCAGCCCGCCGTAGCCGAGCAGCAGCGCGCTGTCCGGATCGGCGCGCCAGAGACCCTTGCGCAGCAGGCCCGACCGCCAGATCAGCACGAGGCCGGCGATGCCGCCGAGCAGCACCGCGCCGTATCCGCTGACGTACAGCGGCAGGGTGCGCAGGAACTGCGAGACCGGATTCCCGGACGGCAGGTTGACCCCGGTGGTGTGCACCAGGCCGAACAGCCGGCGGATGCTGAGCGTCTGGGTGTCCCAGAACCGGGCCCCGTTGCCGGTGACCGCGGCCCACAGCGGGAACGCCGTCCACACCAGCGCGCCGGTCAGCACGGCCAGCGCCTGGGTGACGATGGCCCGCCGCTCACGCTGCAGCAGCGCCGCGACGAGCGGGGCCAGCACGATGAACGCGACGGTCGCCTTGACCAGCACCCCGGTCCCGATGAGCGCGCCGAGCACCACGACCTGGGTGACTCGGGAGGCGTGGCGCAGCTTGATCGCGGTGAGGATGAATGCGGCACCGATGGCGATGGCGCCGGGCTCCATCAGCACGGTGCGGCCGAAGGCGAGCAGGAACCCGTTCGAGGCGACCAGCAGTGTGGCGACGATCGCCGCGGCCATCCGCACGGCCGGGCGGGCCCGGGAGGCGAGTTCCCGGGCGGTGATCCCGGTGAGGACGGCGGCCAGGGTGCACAGCAGCGCCCCGAGGTAGCGGTTGGCCCACAACGCGTCCAGGATCGGCGCGGTCGAGTGGCCGGTCAACCATTCCCAGGCCCCGATGGCCATGAAGTACAGCGGGGGGTGGACGGTGAGCGCGCCACCGCCGATCGAGATCGCGTTCTCGTCGACGATGTGCTGGCCGAGGGCGGTGTAGTAGGTCTCGTCGACCAGGTAGTCCGGCGACCGGTGCAGGTTGAGCAGCAGCATCGCCCCGGTGAGCACGGTCAGGGCGGCGAACACCCACACCGGGCGCGCGTCCCATCGGCTCAGCAGACGCTCCCAGGCCGCGGGGCGGCGGTCGGCCGACCGGACGGCGGTGGCGTCCTCGGGTCTGGTCATGGTCATCGGGACACCTTCTCTGCGGTCGTGCTGCTCGTCGGGGCGGGCGGCGCGGCGGCCGCGGCCGTCCGGGGCCCGGAGGGGTCGAGGGCGCCGGCCAGGTCCTGCACCGCGCGGTCCCAGGTGGCGCCGGCGGCGCGGTCCCGGCCGGCGGCGACGAGTTTCTGACGGCGGCGGGCGACCTGCGCTCCGGTCGACGGACCGGCCACCAGGGAGGTCACCGCCGCGGCCCAGGCGTCCGGGTCGTCCGGTGCGCACAGCAACGCCGCGCCCTCGGCGACCTCCCGGAACACGGGGATGTCACTGGCCACCACGGGCGTGCCCGCCGCGAACGCCTCGAGCAGCGGCAGCCCGAAACCTTCGATGAGCGAGGGGTAGACGAAGGCCGCCGCGCCGGCGTAGAGGCCGATGAGGTCGGACTCGCTGACCTTGCCGGGCTGCAGCACCCGATCGCCCAGGTCGTGCTCGGCGACGAGGTCGTCGACGTCGTCCGGCCAGCGGGGGTCGGGGGACCCGACGAGCACCAGCCGGTACTCGGCCGGCAGCCGGTCGAGGACGCGGACGAGGTGCCCGACGTTCTTGTGCGGCCGACGGGCCCCCACGTGCAGGAGATACGGCCCGTCGATGGGCAGTCCGTTGACCTCGGTCGGCGCCGGTACCTCGGCGGCGAACGCGTCACCGACGCCCCAGCGCACGACACCCACCGTCGCGCGGGCCCGCCCCAGCCGGTAGATGCGGGCGATGTCGTCGGCCGAGGCGCGGCTCGGCGTCAGCACCCGGGTCCGCCGGACGACGGCCGCCGTCAGCAGCATGTAGAGCAGGCGGGTCCGGCGGTCCGGGGCGAACCGCGGGTCGGCCTCGAGGATGCAGTCGTGGACGATCGCGAACCGCCGGGCCCGGCCGGACAGGGCCGCGCCCAGGTGGTACGGGAAGAGCGCGACATCGACCCGGGCCGCCCGCAGGGCCGCCGGCCAGCGCAGGTACTGGCTGACGGCGGTGAGCTCGTGGTCGAAGGACGCGGTGCGCACCCCGGGACGGCTCGTCAGGGCGTCGAGATCGAACCGGTCGGTGCGCTGGGTGCGGTTGGTGAACAGCACGAATTCCCAGTCCGGATGCGCCGTCGTGGCCGCGGCCAGCAGCTCGTAGGTGCTGCGGCCGATGCCGTGGTAGCGCTCGTCGAGGACGCGGGCGTCGACCCCGATGCGCAGGCCGGGGCCCGGCGTCGCGGACGGGGGGCGGGACGTCATCGGGGATTCCTCCGGTGTGGGGTGGGGCGACGGGTGGCGGGCGATCACGACGTCGGCTCCGGGGGCAGCGCGCGGACCAGGTCGAAGAACTGCCCCCGGTCGACGGTGCCGTTCCACAGCTGATCGTCGTGGGCCCAGTAGACGGACTGGAAGGAACACTCCTGGGCCAGCCGGAACGTCGTGGCCAGCAGGCCGTCGTCGCTGTCGTCGCGGTACTGGCGCTGGTACTCGGGCGAGGCCGTGTACCCGGGGTTCTCACCGGCCACCGGGAACCCGTGCTCGGCGGCGATCCGGGCGATCCAGCGGGTCGAGGACCAGCCGTCGGCGCGGTCGGCGTCCAGGGGGACGGCCCGGTCGCCGGGCTGACATCCGCTGTTGCCGCCGGAGTCGTCGCCCACCGAGGTCACGTAGGCGACCACCCGGCCGGGCGGCCCGAACCCGGCGACCAGCCGGTAGATCTCCGGCCAGTCGACGCCCTCGCCGCCCAGGCCGTCGGGCAGCCCCTGCTCGATGATCCGTTCCCGCACCGAGGGACGGATCCCCGAACCGGGGGTGAGGACCTGGAACCAGCCCTGGAAACCGTGGGCCTGCGCCATCCGCATCTGCCAGCGGGCGGTGTCGGCCAGGGACGCGAGGTACCACTGGTACCAGCGTCTGCGGTCCGGTTCCGACAGTCCGTCGCCGTCGCCCGGTCGCCAGTCCGGGAACGGGTTGGCCCGCACCGTGTCCGGCCGGGCGGCCGTGCCCAGGGCGCCGGGGGAGAACGCCCACCAGGTCCCGCCCTGCGGGTACATCAGTTCCGACCGGGACCCGCTGGAGATGCGCACCGCCCACAGGCGCGAGAAGTCGATGACCGTGGCGGCGTGGCCGATGAACGCCTCGGCGGCGGCCCGGTTGCGGGCGTCGAAGACGAAGTCGGCCTGCTCGGAACGGTTGCCGTGGTCGTCGACGAACGGTCGGTCCCGGACCCAGGACGGCGTGTAGTGGAGGCCGAGTCCGAGGGTCACCCGCAGACCCGCCCGGTGCAGCGCGTCGATCTGGTCGGTGATCTGTCGCTGGTACGACTCGTTCCACGCGCCCGGGGAGGTCTCCCAGTCCGCCCAGCGCAGCTCGACCATGCCGAGGGCCACGCCGTTGTCGGCCTCCCGGTCGGCGGTGGACGGCCGGGTGCCGAGGGTGCCGACCAGCGGCGTGCCGGGGGTCCGCGCGTCGGGGGCATGGACGGCGGTGTCGGTGGGCGTCATCGACGCGAACAGTCCGGTGACGGCCGCGGCGCCGACGGCCAGGGCGAGGACCAGGAGCACCACGAGCCGTCGCCGGCGCGCCCCGGTCCCCGGTCGGCCCGGGGGTGTGTCACGACGCAACGGTGTCCATCGTCGGGCCGGCGAAGCCCCGCCGGGTGGCCTCCCGCAGGACGAGGCGGCGGACGGTGCCGTTGTCGGCACCGAACTGGGCCTCGGGGAGGCCGGCGAGCAGGTCGAGGTGCCGTCGCAGGGGGGCGTCGGGGAGCGAGCCGAGGCTGCCGGTCAGCATCGTCCATCCGACCGACTCCACCTGCCGGCGGAGCCGCGCGGTGGTGCGCGCGTCGACGGCGCCGGTCTCGCCGGCCGTGGCCACCGCGACGGTCGCCTCGGCGGTCAGACCGTCGATCTCCACCAGGGGCCGCAGGTCGGTCGGGGCCGGGACGTCGTAGCTGTCGACGTCGACCGATCCGGTGGCGTCGACGGTGGAGAAGGCCTCCAGCGCGTTCACCAGCGGGCTGCGTTCCACCGACACCCGGGGGTCGTAGAGACCGGGGTAGGGCGAGCTCTCGTAACCGGCCTCGTACCCGCAGATGTAGACCGGCGCGCGGGACCCGGTGTCGGCGATCCACCCGAGCGACAGGTCGAGCAGGGCCACCGGCCAGCCGAGGTCGCGGATCGTGTGCACGGTGGCGACCCCGGGGCGCCCGCCGACCAGGGCGCTGGTCAGCAGGTCGGCGGCCTCCCGCGCGGACTGGACGTAGAACATGGTGTCGGCGCCGTGCAGCCGGATCGGCTCGTCGCGGGCTGTCCAGCGGGCCAGCCGGCGGGCGATGATCGAGTTGTCGACGACGTGCGTGAAGCGGACCGCCGACGTCAGCAGGTGGTGCGCGGACGTGTGTCGACCGAGCAGCCACTCGGCCATCTTCTTGGACCCGGCGTAGACGTCCGGGCTGAACGGCCGCAGCGCCTTGCCCGTGGAGGCGTGTACCAGGCGCACCCCCGGGAGCTCCCGGCACACGGCGAGCACGTTGGTGGTGCCACCGACGTTGGTCGACAGGGTTCCGGCGACGTCGACCTCGGCCAGGCTCGGATCGTGCTGGGCGGCCAGGTGGAAGATCACCGTCGGGCGGATCTCGCGGGCCAGGGTCGACAGTGCCCGCAGGTCGCGGATGTCGACGGTGCGGTACTCGACGTCGGGGCAGACCCGGACCGGGGCGGTGATCCCTCGGCTGATGCTGACGACCCGGGCCGGACGGAACTCGGCCAGGCGCCGCAACAACGCGGATCCGATGGTCCCGGTGCCGCCGGTGACCAGGACGACGGCGCCGGTGAGTACCTGGTCCACGGCCTCGTCGTCCACCGTGATGCGCCGGTCGACGATGCTGCGGAAGGTGGCCAGCTCGGCGTGCGCCTGCGGTCCGAGTGCACCGACCAGTCTGGCCGTCACCTCGCGCAGGGAGTCCTGTTCGGCCGGGGTCAGGGTGGCCCGGCCCGGGGCGACGGTCCGCTGGAGGCGGTCGATCAGCTGGGTCGGACAGGCGGACTCGCTCATCGCCGGGTCCCGGCGGCCGAGGCCGCTCCGGTCGCCGCGGTGGCCGGCGGGCCGGCGGCAGCGGGCGACGCGGAGGGTGTGACGCAGAGTGCGGGCATTGGTCCTCCCCGGTCGGAGGCGCACTGCGGCCCGGTCGGACGGGCAGGGCGCGGTCGAGCTGTGGGATCAACGCTGATCGACGGACGGACACGACGGCCCGCCTCCGGGCGGGCCACCGTGGTGGAGGGCCGCGGGAAATGGTCCTGGGAATTGGCCACCGTCGACTCCTCGGCAGCCGAGGGTTGGTGAACACAATTCGCCCGGGAAGTCGTCGAGCAGATCGATCGTAACGGCCGACGAGGTGTCCGTCGACTGTTCCGTCCGCCCGATAAAGTCACAGCCCGGAGGGCGGTGCCCGATCCGCGGGTACGGGATTCGATTGCCGACCGTGGCTGTGTCGTTTTCCCTCGTTCGGCCCAATCGCGTACCGATGGCCAATACGCAGAGTCCATCAGGGTATTGCGGAGGCAATTCCCGTCATTCGGTAATTTCGGACACCGAGTGGGTGGTTCGGGCCGGTCGTCTCAGACGGCCGACGGCGGCCATATGGGCTGCACCGCAGGCCAACTCGGCGGCCCGATGACGTGTCGTAGGAGGCGGACCGGGCCCGGTGGTGACGGCGATCACGCCATTCGCCGAACCGGCATTCGGGTGAAAAATCCACCGAACGTACTGCGCGATGCGCATGGCGTGACCCCCGTGATCGTGTCGTTATGCTCTGCGCGGTGCCCTCCGGGGAGTGTTCGGACTCATTCCGTTGATGTGCCGGACACCTGAAGGCTCTACGGTTTAGTACGTCGGCCACGTCTTTGACGATTGTGCCGTCGCGACGGGCAACGGCCGCTCGTTCTCCTTCCAGTGGACCCGGTTCGTTATTCGACGCGAAAGGACCTTCCCGCGTGTCACTCCGTTCGCACGGTCCCGTCGACGACGTGGCCGGACCGGAGCAGCGCCCGGATGTCGGTGTATCGCCGCATCCGCAGCCCGCCGCGGGTGCGGCGCGCTCGGCGTCCACCACGTCGCCGCGGACCGTGGCGGCGGCGACACCCGACCTGGCGCGGAACATGACGTTGACCGCGCTCGGCAACGCGGTCGCCCCGATCGCCGCCCTGGCCACCACGCCGATCCTGTCGTATGCGCTCGGCGTGACCGGTCGCGGTGAGCTGGCGGCGGCGACCGCGCCACTGCTGCTGGGGGTCACCGCCTCCACCTTCGGCCTGCCCGAGGCGATCATGAACCTGGTGGCCCGCCGGCCGTCGGCGCTGGTCGCCGCCATCCGGCGAGGTGCCCTGCTGATCACCCTGGCCGGCCTGATCGGGACCGCCATCGTCATCGGCTGCGCCGGCATCCTCTCGGGCGGCAGTGCCTCGGTCCAGCACCTGGTGGTGCTGGCCTCGCTCGCGTTGGTGCCGTCCCTGCTGGTGCTGGTGCTGCGCGCCGGGGCGGCGGGTCTGCACCAGTGGCGGTTGGTCGCCATGGAACAGGTCGTCGTGGCCGTCGCCCGCCTGGGCGGGGTGGCGGGGCTCGCCGTGGCCGGGGTCCTCACTCCGTTGACCGCCACGATCGTCATGGCCCTGGCCCCGGTGGTCTCCGGCATCGTCTACCTCCCGCTCATCCGCCGGCGCCGCGAACTGGTCGCCGCACTGCAACAGCGGTCGGCCGACCCGTCGGTCCCCGACGCCGCCAGGGGACGTCATCGCCCGGCGGAGTCGGAAGCGCCCTATCCGGTCCTGCTCAGTTTCGGGACCCGGGTCTGGTTCGGGTCGCTGTCGGGCGTGCTGCTCTCCCGCCTGGACCAGGTGATGGTCACGCCGCTGTCGAACGCCTACGAGCTGGGCCTCTACGTCGCGGCGGTCAACATCAGCGATGTGGCCCTGGTCCTCAACAGCGCCATGCGGGACGTCACCACCACCGCGGATGCCGCGGATCGGGACGACGACCGGCTGTCGGCGTCGGCCCGCATCTCCTTCCTCCTCTCGCTGATTCTTGGTGGGGCCCTGGCCGTGCTGCTGCCGTTCGGGCTCCCGCTGCTCTTCGGTGCCGATTTCGCGCCCGCGGTGACGCCCGGCTGGATCCTGCTCGCCGCCGTCGTCCTCATCACCCCCGGCTCGATCGCCGGGGCCGGTCTGAGTGCGCGCGGCCGACCGGAGCTGCGCACCCTGTCGCTGGCCCTGGCCTGCATCATCAATATCGGCCTGCTGTTCGCGCTCGTCCCCACGTTCGGTGCGGTCGGGGCGGCGCTCGCCACCCTGGCCGGCAACCTGGTGTGCGGGGTCAGCAACCTGCTGCTGCTCTCGCGGACCAGCCGTATCCCGCTGCGCCGCTTCCTCGGCGTCCGGCGTTCGGATCTGCGGATCATCGTCGACAAGGGGGCCGGCCTGGTGCGGTCGGTCGGTGCAAGGCGCCGGGTGAGCCACCGATGACCACCCATCCGACCTCCACGGCGGGGTCCACCGCCGCGGACCGACCGCACGGCCGCCGACGCGTCGTCATGTGGCGGGACTACTGGTTGGCCCCGTCGGAGACGTTCATCCGCGAGACCACGACCGCCCTGACCCGGTGGGAGCCGGTGCTGGTCGGCCGCCGCCAGTTCGACACCACCCTGATGACGGCGGATGTCGCGCCCTACTCCGACCGGTTCGCCGGCCGGCTGGCCAGTCGGTTGCCGGCCGGGCCCCGGGCCCGCCGCGGCTGGCGCGACGCGGTCGCCGATCCGCGGGTCGGCCTGGTGCACGCCCACTTCGGCCAGGACGGCCTGTCGGCGCTGCCGTGGGCCCGGGCCGCCGGCAAGCCCCTGATCGTCTCCATCTACGGGATGGACGTGACGTCGCTGCCCTGGCGGCGGGGGGCCGACGGACGCCGCTTCCGGGCGGGCCTGGCCGAGCTGTTCGACTACGCGTCCGCGCTCGTCCCGGTGTCGCAGTTCCTGGCCGATCGCACCGTCGAACTGGGTGCCGACCCGGCCAAGGTACGGCTGATCTACCCGGCGCTCGGGCTCGACCACCGTCCGGCCCCGGCCGGCGACGCCGTGGGGATCGTCTTCGTCGGGCGACTGGTCGAGAAGAAGGGCGTGCCCGACCTGCTGGCCGCGGTGGCCCGACTGCCCGAACCCCTGCGCTCCGTGCCGGTGACCGTCGTCGGGTACGGCCCGCTGCGGGACGAGCTGGAGCGTCAGGCGGCCGACCTGGATCTGCGGGTGACGTTCGCCGGTCGGCGGAGTTCGGCGGAGGTGGCCGAGATCCTGCGGGAGCACGCGGTGTTCTGCGGTCCCTCGCAGCGGGCGGCCAACGGTGACGCCGAGGGACTGGGCATGGTGTTCGTCGAGGCGTCGAACGCCGGTCTGCCGGTGGTCACCTACCGGCATGGCGGAGTGCCGGAGGTCGTCGCCGACGGCGAGACCGGCCTGACCGTCCCGGAAGGGGACGTGGCGGCCCTGTCCAACGCGCTGGCCCGGGTGCTGGCGGACCCGGAGTGGGGCCGACGGCTGGGCCGGGCCGGGCAGCAGCGGGTCAACCACCTGTTCGACCGGCATCGGCACGCCGCCCACCTGGAGGCGTTGTACGACGAGGTCGCCGCACCGCTGGGAGCGACCCGGTGACCGCGGTCGGGTCAGGGGTGGACGTGGTCGGAGTCACCCATTGTTTACCGCCCACCCGCGAGGTCGACGTTGACTCCGTGCTGGTCCATCCCGCACGATTGACACTGAGTGACCATGCGAATCGTCTGCGTGATGTCCATGACCGGCCCGAGGGACCATTCGAGGTCTTCCCGGCTGGGTGGGGGCCTACAGCCAGCGACGGCCAGCAGTTCGTGATCGACCACCGGCGCACCGACCGCGACCGGTCCCCGTTCCACCAGCCCGACCCGCACGCAGGATCGCGCGGTGCTGGGTGCGCAGACGAAGACACACGACAGTCCGGGCAGCGCCGCCCCTCGGTCCCGGACCCCACGGTCCGGACCGGCAATCAGCGGCCGACGGCGAGGTAGGGAACACATGACGAAGCGAACGCGATCCGGTCAGGGTCGTCGGGCCGGACGCCTCCTGGGCACGGTCGCCACGGGCCTGGCTCTGGCCATGGTGTCGGGACTGCCCTCGGGGCGGTCCGTCGACCCGGCCACCGGGCTGGTCGGCGATCGCCGACTGCCGCTGCAGCGGCGGTCCCACGGACGGGGTTCCGAACCCCGTCGACACGACGTGGCGGAGCGGACGTCCCGCCCGGGTCCGGCCGCGGACGCCGGCGGCCTGCGCATCCTGATCGTGACCTCCGAGGCGCCCCCGGTGGTCAGCGGGATCTCCCGGACCATCGAGCACCTGCAGAAGGGGCTCACCGACCTCGGACACCACGTCGACATCGTGTCCCGGGCCGACTATCCGGCCTTCATCCGGCAGGAGGTCCGGCTCTCGTCCATCGGGCTGTTCTGGCCGACCCTGCGCCGGCGGTTCGCCGCCTACGACGTCATCAACCTGCACGGCCCGGTGCCGACCATGAGCGAGGTCGTCTTCCTCCTCCGGTCCACGCTGCACCGCGCACAGCAGCCGACCGTCGTCTACACCCATCACTCCGACCTGGCGATCGCCGCGGTACAACCGCTGTGCCGGGTCTACAACGGCATCGCCCGGACGCTGGCCCACCGGGCCGACGCGGTCGTCGTCAGTTCGCAGGCCTACCAGCGCAAGCTGCACCGCAACGGCGGCGCCCCGGTCCGGCTCATCCCCTGGGGGGTCGATCTGCGGGGCCGGGTCGGGCAGGCCCGCTCCGCGCAGGCGGGGCCGCTGAAGGTGCTGTTCGTCGGGCAGTTCCGCGTCTACAAGGGCATCAACGTGCTGCTCGACGCGGTGGCCGGGCAGGACGGCATCGAACTGACCATGGTCGGCAGCGGTCCGATGAAGGACGAGGTCACCGAGCGGGTCCGCCGGGAGGGGCTGACGAACGTCACCCTGGCCGGGCGACTGTCCGACGACGACCTGGAAGAGGCCTACCAGCGCGCCGACGTCATCGTCCTGCCCAGCCTCACCACCGCCGAGGCCTACGGCCTGGTGCTGGCCGAGGGCATGGCCGCCGGGTGTGTCCCTGTCGCCTCGGCGCTGCCCGGAGTGGTCGAGGTCGCCGCCGAGACGGGCATCGTCTGCCCGCCCGGTGACGTGGCCGCACTGCGGAGTGCCTTCACCGGGCTGCGGGACGACCGGCACCGCCTCGCGACGCTGTCCCAGCGGTCGCTGGACCGCTCGGCCCGGTTCTCGGTCCGGTCGATGGCCCAGTCCTACGCTCACGAATTCGTCACCGCGGCGGAGTCGGCCGGTCGCCGGCGCGCCGGACACGCCCTGCCGGCCCGCTGGTCCACCCCGGCCCATCTGCTCGACGAACTGCTCGACCGGATCGGCGCCGACGAGGCCACCCTGACCCTGCTCTGCCGGGACGGCCGGGTACAGCACGGCCAGACCTGGGCGGCCGACGGGTCGTCGCGCCGGCAGGCCGCCCCGCTGGCCCGGTTGGCCGGCGGGCTGTCCGAGCCGGTGGTGGTCCGGGCGACCGACACGACGGCGGGGGAGCCCACCCTCGCCCGGCTGGCCGCGGCACTGCCGGCCGGGGTCACCTCGGCGCTGCTCGTCCCGCTGCGCCGCGCCCGCGGTGTGGTCTCGGTGGTGCAGGTGATGACCCACGAGGGTTCGGGGCGGGTGCTGGACCGTCGCGATCTCGCGGCCTGCCTGCAGGTCCTGGACCTGCACTACGACAGCGAGCTGCTCGCCGTCCCCGGGTACTCGCCGGTGATCGACCGGCGCGTCGAGCGGGGCGGGCGTCATGCCGCCGACGAGGCCCGGTCGGCCTGACCGTCATGCGCATCCTGCTGCTCAGTCACACCGGTCTGTCGAGTGTCTTCCGCGTCGGCAGTCACCACCTGGCCCGGGAACTGTCCGCGGCCGGCCATGACGTCGTGCACGTCAGCAACCCGATCTCCCTCAGCCACGTGGCCGCCGTGCGGGACCCCGAGGTCCGGCGACGGGCCCGGCAGGCGGTGCCCCTGCGGTTGCACGCCCATGAGGGTGCGGCCTTCGCCGTGCCGTGGAGCGTGTTCCCGCTGATGCCGGATCCGCTCCCGCGTCCATTCCGACTGGGGTCGGGAGCCGTCCTGCGTCGCCGGCTGGCCGCCCACTGGCGGGCCCTCGGGCAGGATCCCCGGCGTCCGTTCGACCTGACCCTCATCGATCAGCCGCTGCTGGACTACCTGTTGGACGATCTGCCGGTCGGCCCGGTGGTCTACCGGCCCACCGACGTGAACGTGCGGCCCGGGCAGATCGCCGCCGAGGACCGCGTCCTGGACCGCTGCGCCGGCGTGATCGCCACCTCCGGGGTGGTGGCCGCGGCCATCGCCGAGCGGGTCGCGGACCGCCGTCCGGACCTGCCGGTGGTCGCGGTGCCCAACGGCGCGCAGATCGCGGCCTTCGACGTGGCCGGCCCCGCGTGGGAGCAGCGTCGGGGCGCCGTGTACGTCGGGGCGCTGGACGAGCGCTTCGACTGGGCCGCGGTCCGGGAGATGGCGCTGGCGGTGCCCGGGGAACCGGTCGACGTCCACGGTCCGGTCACCGGGCCGGTGCCGGACCTGCCGCCGAACGTGGCGATCCACGGTGCGGTGCCCTACGAGCAGGTCCCGGCCGTCTTCGCCGCCCACCGGGTCGGGGTGCTCCCGCTGTCCGAGCACCCGACGAACGCGGGCCGCAGCCCGATGAAGTTGTACGAGTACCTCGCGGCCGGTCTGCGGGTGGTCGCCCGCCGGACCCCGGCGCTGGCCGCCGTCCCGCTGGCCGATGTCGCGCTCTACGGACCCCCGGTCGCCGGGGCGGGCGAGTCGCCCAGCACCGATCCGGACACGCCCGCCGCCGCCGGCCGCGCCTACGCCCACGCCCACGCCGAGCCCCCGTCCGGTGACGGACGGGTCGCGGCCCGGGAGATGGACTGGTCGTTCCGGGCGGCGCTGGTCCTGGACCAGGCCCGGGAGATGACCGACCCGGCGAGGTCGGTCGGACGGGTGGGCCAGCCCGCCGGCTGATCGGCAGACGACGGAACTCCGGCGGCGTCCCGGGGGGTGGGATGCCGTCGGAGTTCCGGTTCGCCGCGTCCGGGCGGCCGGCGGGTCAGGCCCGCGCGTAGGCCGCCCAGGTCGCGAAGTCCAGGGTGCCGTTCCAGAACTGATTGTCGTGGGCCCAGTAGACGGTGGAGAAGCCGCAGGTGGCGCCCTGTCGCATGGTGGTGGCCATGTAGCCGTCCTGGTTCCGTGAGGAGTAGACGCCGCGCTTGGGTTCGCTGAACCCGGGGTTCTCGCCGACCTTGGGGATGCCGTACTCGTCGGCGATGCGGGAGATCCAGCGGGCGCCGCCCCAGGTGGTGACGGCCATGTCGGTCAGCGGGACGTTCTTGTCGGCCGGGGTGCAGGAGTCGTTGCCGCCGGACCCGTCGGCCATCGAGCTGACGTTCGCCGCGATCTTCTTGTCGGCGTGGTACATGTCGAAGTAGATCCGGTCCCACAGGGCGCCGACGGCCAGCGGGCTGGCGGGCAGGTTCTGCCGGGCCAGGACGTCGAGCTTGCGGGCGTAGACGCCGACCCCGGGGGTCATGATCTCGAAGGTGCCGGTGAAGTTCAGCTTGCGCATGGCCCGCATCTGCCATTCCCCGACATCGGCGAGGGCGTCGACGTACCAGAGGGCCCACTGCTGGGTCTGGGCCGGCTGCAGTCCGGGGGTACCCGGCTTCCAGCCCGGATAGGGGTTCGGGCCGACGGTGCGCGGCAGGTCGTCACCGTTCTGGGCGTTGGCGTCGAACGCCCAGTAGGTGGTGCCCTCGGGGTAGATGAGCTCGGCCCGGCCGCCCGAGGTGATGCGGATGGCGTCGATCTGGCTCATGTCCAGGACCTTGGCGACGCGCTGCAGGAACTGCCACCCCTCGCTACGGATCTTGTCGTTGTAGATGAAGTTGGCCTCGTTGCTGACCTTGCCGTTCTGGTCGACGAGGCGACCGTTGGGCATGGAACGAACCCATTCCGGCGTGAAATGCAGACCCAGTCCGAGCGTCACCTTCATTCCGGATGCGCGCAATTGAGCGAGACGCCATTTCATCTCGTTCTCGTAGGTCGCGTTGAACACGCCGTTCTGCGGTTCCCAGTTCCGCCAGCTGATTTCCATCATGGCGGTCTTCATGCCGGCGGCCGATTCCTCGGCGGCCTTGAACGGGCTGGTGCCCAGGGTGGAGATCTCGGGGTACGACGTGCCGGCCGGCGGAGCGGGCACCGTGACCTCGGCCGACGCAGTGCCCGCGCCGGTGGTCAGGCCGGCGGTGAGGGTCACGGCGAGCCCGACGACCACCGAGCGGAACCGGAACCCGAGGCGGCGGGTCGGTCCGGCGGTGGTGGTGGGACTGTGGGGGGTCAGGCGTGCGGCGGTCATGTCGTCCTCCGGGATATGAGGGCTGCAACGATTTCTTGCTGTGCTCAAACCGTAATCGGGCGACTACTTTCCGCACATCATCCGGGGCGATCAACTACGCCCCGGCACAAATGCCCAGATGATTGGTGATGCATCAGAAATGGCCTGGGTCGTTTGCATCAGGCCGCCTGGTCGCCCCGCACCATCTGCACCGTGTTCCGGTCACACCAAAGGGGTGTCCGGACGCCGGCGGGTGCCGGCAGGGTGCAGGGGGGGCGGTCACCGGTCGGGTGCGGGAGGGGGCAGCCGGGGCGGCCGTCCGTCCGGGTCGACCGACGCGCGGCGGCGCGGGGCGGTGAATCGCCCTGAACCAGCCGTTTCGGGAATTGAGTACGGGCCCCTGTTGAACACATAGTGGAGTTGGTCAACAGCGATCGGTAGTCGGCAGGCGGGTTCGTGGAGGTTGCGTGAAGGACGGGGGTTCTGTCGCGCTCCCATCGATCGCTGTGTCGGACCCGGTTCCCGGGCCGGTGGAGCCATCGAGGTCGACCGGACGGTCACGCGCGACCCACCGAGCCGAAGAGTTCGTCCTGGCCGCCGTCGAGCGGCGGTACCGCGAGGTCCTGGACAGCATTCCCAGCCTCAGTCTGCTGGTGTTCGGGCCGGGGCTGGTGGTGCAGTTGGCTGCGGGGTCGCTGCTGCGCCGCGCCGGATACGACCCCGACGAGATGGTCGGGCTGCCTTTCGGTGAGGCGGTCTCCGAGCCGGTCGGTCGCCGGCTCGTCCCTGACCTGGAGCGTGCGCTTCGGGGGTCGTCGGTGGACACCCACTTCACCAGTCCGGTCAACGGCTGGGAGTACGTCATCCGGATCCGCCCCGTGCGGGACGCCCGGGGGACCGTGGTCGGTGGGTTGTTGCTCAGCGAGGACGTGACCGGTCCGCGTCTGCTGCAACGGCAGCTCGAGCAGGTGCAGCGGGCCAGCCGGGTCGGCAGCGTCCGGTACGAGATGGGCCACGGCTGGGTGTTCGACCCCATGCTGTGGGAGCTGCTGGGGCTCGTCGACGTGGACTCCGACGCGGGGTCCGATACCGCCGTCCGGCTTGGACCAGGACAGGCGCACGCCGACGCGTCCTGGGTGATCGACCTGGTCGTGCCCGAGGACCGCCCCCGCGTGCAGCACGCCTACGGCACGGTGCTGGCCGAGGGGGGTGAGGTCACCGTCGACTACCGCCTGCGTGGCTCGGACACGGGCGGCGTGCAGTACGTCCGGGGGACCTGTCAGGCCCTCGTCGACGACCAGGGACGGCTGCTGCAGGCGATGATCACGCACTCGGACGTCACCGGGGCCGTCCTGGCGATGCAGTCGGTCGAGTCGGCGCGTACGGAGTCGGCGAACGCCCGCACCGCGATGTTGCGGCAGGCCAGTGATCTGTTGGTCGACTCCGGCAAACCGGTCCCGGAGCTGGTACAGAAGGTGACCGAACTGGCCGCGGCCGGCTTGGGCGACGGGGCCATGGTGCGCATCCTCGAGCCCAGCGGCCGGACGGTGGAGGCCGATTTCGTCGCCCATCGCGACCCGGCGGCCCGGGCCCGCCTCGCCGAGTTCGCCGCGCTGAGTGCGCCGTTCTTCGATCGGTCGGCCGGCGTCGAACGCTGGCTCTACGGTCGGGGCCGTTGTGTGAGCAGCCTGCATCGTGACGCGGCGACCATCGTCGGACCGGACGGACTGACGACTCCCTACGGCCAGATCCCGCACTACGTGTTCGCGCCGATCCGTCACGACGGCGCGGTGCTCGGGGTACTGGGCGTCATCCGTCGCGATCCGGACCGGCCGTACGACCCGGGCGACGACGACCTCACCCAGGTGCTGGCCGACCGGGTCGGCGCGGTCATCGCCCACGGACGCACCCGGGCCTGGGTGGAGCAGCAGGGCCGGGAAAGAGCCGCCATCCTGGGCCGGATCACCCAGCTGTCCGCCGAACAACGCGAACTCGTCGATCAGCTCGGCGATGTCGAACAGCGTGAGCGGATCCTGCTGGCCGAGGCCATCCACGACGATCCGATGCAGACCATCGTGGCCGCGGCCATGCGGATCGACACCCTGGCCATGTCGATGTCGGGTGAGGCCGGGGCGGAGTTGGAGCGCCTGGTCGACATGCTCGAGTCGGCGGTGGACCGGCTGCGCACCCTCATCGTGGCGCTGAATCCGCCGGACCTGTCCGAAGGGTTGGGTCCGGCCCTGCTGAACCTCGCCCGCGGCATCTTCACCGGCACCCGGACCCGCGTGACCTTCGAGGGTCGGCAGCACGTGGGTCTGTCCATGGGGGCCAAGGGAACGGTCTACCGGATCTTCCGGGAGGCGCTCGTCAATGCGCGCAAGCACGCCGACGCCGACGAGGTGGTCTTGCGGGTGGAGGACTCCGCCGACGAGGTCCGCGTCTCGCTGTCCGACGACGGGGTCGGCGCGGATTCGTTCGATTCAGCTCCGGGACACCTGGGAATGATTACGATGCGTGCGCGTGCGCATGCGGAGGGTGGCGAACTGACGGTGTCCGGATCCAGAGGGGAGGGGACACACGTGGTGCTGGTGCTCCCGAGAAGACGGGCCGACAGCTCGTCGACCGACCGACGAACCATGGCGGGTCAGCACGCACGGCCCGCGTCCCCCACCGACGGAGCGTCCGACTCATGACTGAACGCGCGGGCGGCATCCTCGCCGGCTCGACGGAAACGGTGCGGACGTCGCCGATCAAGGTGGTCATCGTCGACGACCATCTGCTGGTCGCGGATTCGGTGGCGGCGGCCCTCGACGCCTACGACGACATGGAGGTCGTGGAGATCGCCGGGAGCTGCGCCAACGGTTTCGCCGCCGTGCAGCGCCATCGTCCCGACGTCCTCGTCCTGGACCAGCGCCTGCCCGACGGTCTGGGCACCGACGTGCTGCCCGCCATGCTCAGCCTCAGTCCGCGCACCAAGGTCCTGTTGATGACGGCCGTCGACAACGACGAGGTCCTCACCCGCGCCATCGAGGGCGGGGCCGCCGGCTTCATCCCCAAGGGTGACCGGGCCGCGAGCCTGGTCCGGGCGGTGCGGGCCGCGGCCAACAACGAGGCCGTCATCACCGCGGACACCCTGCGCCGCCTGATGCCGCGGCTGGCCCAGCGGGGGAAGCGTCTGGGCGACGACCTCACCGCCCGGGAGCGGGAGGTCCTGCAACTGCTGATCGACGGCAAGAGCACCGCGGCGCTGGCCCGCGCACTGGTGGTCTCACCGGCCACCGCTCGCAACCACGTGCAGTCGATCATGACCAAGTTGGGCGCCCACAGCCGCCTGGAAGCCGTCGCCATCGCGACCCGCGAGAAGATCATGGTCGGCACCTGATGTCCGGCGCGGGTTCGGCCGGTGAGCACGACCCCGACGAAACCCGGCCCCGGTGCCGGGTGGTGATCTGCGACGACCGCGCGGAGCTCCGCGACGCCATCGGTCTGGTCCTGCGGGGACACCCACAGTTCCGGTTGGTCGCCGAGGCCGAGGACGCCGAGAGCTGCCTGCAGCAGGTGGACCGGCACCGCCCCGACCTGCTCATCCTGGACGTCAACATGCCCGGCGGCGGCCCCGACATCACGCGCACCCTGCGGACCCGCTGGCCCGGGCTCTTCATCCTGGTCTATTCCGGTCAGAGCCGTCCCCAGGTCCGGGACGACATGCTGGCCGCCGGCGCCGACCGGTTCGTGCTCAAGACCGGCCGGCTCCGCCCGCTCATCCAGGCGCTGGACGAGGCGAGCACCGGTCGCGTTCCCGGGTCCGTCTGAGCGACCGCCCCGTCCCGGACGCCGCGCCGGGTCGTCCAGGACGGGCGGCTCAGGCGAAGGCCGCCCGGAAGCGGTCCAGGGCCAGGTCCGGATCGCCGGACGCCCAGCCCTCCAGCCCGACCACCCCGGTGTAGCCGTGTCGGCGCAGGGCGGCCGCGACCGCCGGGTAGTGGATCTCGCCGGTGCCCGGCTCGCAGCGCCCGGGGACGTCGGCCACCTGGATCTCGCCGACCCACGGCAGAGCCCGCTCGGTCAGCTCGACCAGGTTCCCCTCGCCGATCTGAGCGTGGTAGAGGTCGAGATTGAGTCGCAGATGCGGGTTGTCGACGTGCTGCACCAGCGCCAGGGTGTCCGCCGCGGTGGCGAACGGGGTGCCCGGGTGATCGACCGCGGTGTTGAGGTTCTCCAACATGAAGACCCGTCCGGCGCGTTCGCCCAGCGCGGCCACCCGGTCCAGGGTCCGGGCGGCCGTCAGCCACATCTGCGGGGTCACGGCGCTGGCGGGCCGGACCGGCAGTCCCCGGTCGTCCAGCCCGGTGCCGTGCAGGTTCAGCCGGGGGCAGTTCAGCTGCTCGGCCACGGCCAGCGACTGCTCGGCGGTGCGCAGCAGCTCGTCGGCCCCCTCCCGATCGGCGAGCCGACCGGTGACGTACCCGGTCATCGAGGAGAACACGACGCCCTGCTCGGCCAGCCGCGCCAGGGCGGGGACGTCCCTGACCGTCCAGTCCCAGATCTCGACCTCGAACCCGCGCTCGTGCAGCCGGCGCACCCGCTCGACGAAGGGCAGGTCGACGTAGATCATCTCGGCCGAGACGGCCAACCGGTAGTCGCTCATGCGCCGGCTCCGGTCACTCCGTCGAGGCGGACCGCGCGGCCGGTGCGGACGGATTCCGCGGCGGCCAGGGCGATCTCGAGCGCGGCCCGGGCGTCGGTGCCGTCGGCGATCGCCGGATTGCGCTCGGCTCCGGGGGCGGCGGCCCGGCGGCGGACGGCGGCGGTGAAGGCGGCCAATTCGGCCACGTAGGCGGCGTCGAGCAGTTCCTGGTCGCTGCGGGCGGTGGACACGGACCGGCCACCGGTGTGCGAGAACACCAGACCGGTCGACCGGCCGTCGCCCATCGTCGCCATGCCGCCGGCGGCGAACAGTTCCCCGCGGACGTCGTAGCCGTAGGCGGCCTCGAAGCAGGCCTCGGCGATGCCGACGGCGCCGTTGTCGAACTCGACCAGCACCGTCGCGGTGTCCTGCAGGCCGCGGTCGCGCCAGTCCGGTTCCACCGTGGCGGTGGCGGTCGCGAAGACGCGGACCGCCCGGGCGCCGGGGTTGAGGTACCGCAGCGTGTCGAAGTCGTGGATGAGGGTCTCGTTGAAGATGGTGCCCGGGGCGACCCGGGACGGGTCGAACCCGCCGGGATCCCTGGTCAGCGAACGGATCTGGCGCGGCGTGCCCAGGTCTCCGGAGTCCAGCAGGCCGCGGGCGGCGTGCCAGTCGGCGGCGAAGCGGCGGTTGAACCCGATCTGCAACAGGGTGCCGGCATCGCGGACCGCGGCGAGCGCACGGTCGGCGTCGGCCAGCGACAGGGCCATGGGCTTCTCGCAGAAGGTGTCCTTGCCGGCCGCCGCGGCGGCGACGACGAGGTCGGTATGGAAGCGGGCCGGCGCGGCGATGACGACGGCGTCGACATCGGGGTCGGCGAAGACCTCGGCCGGGTCGGTCACGGCGCGGGCCGCGGGCGCCGGGTCGACGGCGAGCTCGGCGGCGAGCTTCCCGGCCGCGCCCGGGGCCGGGTCGGCGATGACCGCGAGGTGCACCCCGGGCAGCCGCTGGGCCAGGGTGCGTCCGTGGAAGGAGCCCATGCGCCCGGATCCGATGAGCGCGACCCGTACGGGGTTCGTCATGTCCACTCCTGTGTGTCACTTGTAGAACGTTCTAGTCGGTCCGACCATCAGCATGGGCCGGGTCGCCCGGCGCGTCAAGCGGTCTCGCATAGAACGTTCTAGTTCCGTCGCGCTACCATCGGCCGCATGACCGTCCCGCCCGCCGGCCGCCGGCCCACCCTGGCCGATGTCGCGGCCGCGGCGGGGGTGTCGGTCGCCCTGGTGTCGATCGTCATGCGGGACGCGCCCGGCGCCGGTGCCGCCACCCGGGAGCGGGTGCGCCGGGTGGCCGACGAGATCGGCTACCGCCCGGACGCCGGCGCGCGCCGGCTGCGCAGCGCCCGGTCCCGGCTGCTGGGCGTCGTCTTCGAGGTGGAGCAGCCGTTCCACGCCGACCTGGTGGGCGGTCTGTACCAGGCGGCCGAGCGGCGGGGCTACGACCTGACGTTGAGCGCCGTCACCGGGCGCCGTTCGGAGGAACGGGCGGTGGACGATCTGCTCCGCGACCGCTGCGAGGGGCTGGTGCTGCTGGGTTCCCGCGCCACCACCGCTCGACTGGCCGACCTGGGGGCTCAGATCCCCCTCGTGTCGGTCGCCCGCGCCGTCCGCTCCGCCGAGGTCGACGTCGTCCGCACGGCGGACGCCGAGGGACTGCGGGACGCGGTCGACCATCTGGTTGCCCTCGGTCACCGGCGCATCGCGCACGCCGACGGGGGCCGGGCGGCCGGTGCGGCCGACCGCCGACGCGGTTACGCCGAGGCGATGGCCGCGCACGGGCTGACCGATCACTTGGTTTTGCTGCCAGGCGGTCTCGGAGCCCAGGACGGTGAAGAGGCCGGGCGGGCGCTGCTGGCGCTGCGGCCCCGGCCGACCGCCGTCGCCGTCTTCAACGACCGCTGCGCGTTCGGTCTGCTGGATGCGCTGCGCCGGGCCGGGGTCGATGTTCCGGGGGAGATCAGCGTCGTCGGGTTCGACGACAGCAGCCTGGCCCGGCTGTCCGCGGTCGACCTGAGCAGCGTGGCCCAGGACACCGACCGGTTGGCCGATCTGGCCGTCGACCGGTTGGCCGACCGACTCGACGGTGATCCGGACGGCGCTCGCCCCGGCCCCCGTGAGCAGGTCGTCGCCCCGCGCCTGGTGGTGCGGAGTTCCACCGCCCCGCCGTTCCCGGGGCCTGCCGGCTGAGCGGCGCCCGGGCAGCTGCGGTCGGCGGTGGATGCCGCCGATCGGTGGGTGCCCGAGCGCTCCGGGGACGGCGGTCAGCCGTCCGCGGCCAGCAGCGGACCGCCGATGGCGCGCACCGTCTGCAGGGTGTCGACCTCGTCGGGCGTCTTGTCGTCCCGGTACCGCAGCACCCGGGCGAATCGCAGGGCGACCCCGCCGGGATAGCGGGTGGACCGCTGCAGGCCGTCGATCGCGATCTCGGCGACCAGCGGCGGGTCGACGAACACCGTCGACCGGGTGCGCCGCACCTCCCGGGCCTGGAACTGCTCGGTCTGCCAGGCGAGCATCGCGTCGGTCATGCCCTTGAACGTCTTGCCCAGCATGACGAGCTCGCCGGTGTCGGCGTCGCGCGCGGCCAGGTGGATGTTGGACAGCCAGCCCTGCCGCCGGCCGTAGCCCCATTCGGCGGCGATCACCGCGAGGTCCAGGGTGTGCCGGGGCTTGACCTTGACCCAACCGGCGTCCCGCCGCCCGGCTGCGTAGCCGGCCGCGGCCCTCTTGACCACCAGGCCCTCGAAGCCGTCGGCCACGGCCCCCCGGAACACCCGCTCCAACTCGGCCAGCGACTCCGCGTCGTCCACACCGTCCGGCAGCAGGTGCCGGTCGACCCGCAGGGCGGGCGGTAGCAACTGCTCGGCGATCTCAGCCCGGACGGTCAACGGCTCGTCCAGCAGGTCCCGGCCGTCGAGGTGCAGCACGTCGAAACACCGCAGCTGCAGATGGTTCTCGACTTCGTCGACGGCCGGTGCGGCGGCCGTCCGGGAACCCCGGCCGGCGGCCCGGGTGGCCGCTCGGGACGAGATCTCCTGAAAGGCCAAGGGCCGGCCGTCCGGTCCCGACGCGATGGCCTCGCCGTCCAGCACGGCGGTGTCGACGCCGAGACCGGCGACCGCCGCGACGATCCCGGGCACCCGGTCGGTGATGTCGTCCAGGCTGCGGGAGAACACCCGGGTCCCATGGGGGCCATGGTGGACCTGCACCCGGATGCCGTCCAGTTTGACGTCGGCGAACGCCGGCCGGCCGACCTTGTCCAGCGCGGCGGCCGGGTCGGGGGCCGCGGCGGCCAGCATGGGGGAGATCGGGATGCCCACGGTCAGCCGGACCGACTCCAGACCCGGCAGCCCCTGCGTGGCCAGCAGTTCCGCGGCGGCCGGGGTGGAGCCGAGCAGCATCGACGCCCGCTGCACCGCGGCCACCGGCACCGTGAACGCCTGCGCCAGACCGTCCTGCACGAGCGCCACCAGGGCACCCTGGCGCAGCTCGTCGAACGCCAGGCCGCGCAGGAAACCCTGCTCGTCCGCGGTGGCCCGCCCCCAGAGCTCCGCCACCGCCGCCGCCCGCCGGGCGACCGAACCGCTGCCGGCCAGCTCGGCCATCGCCGCGAACGCGGCATCCACCTCGGCCACCGTCAGCGACGGCTCGACCGCCGGGTCGGGCACGTCGCTGAGCGCCGCCCAGCCGACCCCGGTGCGGCGTTGCCGCAGGGTCCCGGACAGGTAGGTCACCACCAGGGCGATCTCGGCCGGTTCGGCCGCGCCGATGACCGCGGCCAGCCGATCCCGCTTGGCGATCCGGGACCGGGTGGCGGACAACTCCCGCCAGGTCTGCACCAGGGTCTGCAGTTGCATCCCGCCATCTTGGCGGTCGCCACCGACAGTCGGGGCCTGTCAGCTTCGGAACGCCGAAGCCGCTGACGCCGATCACCGCCGCCGACGCTGGTCATGATGCGGTGACACGCCGTCCCGCCCCGTCGTCGGCGCCGAAGATCAGCGTGAGCCGGCCTGGTCGGCGTCCGGCGGACCGGGGTGCAGCCGCCAGCGTTCGCAGATGTCCCGTAGTCCGGTCAGATCCACCCGGTGGATCCGCTGCCGACCGACCCGCTCGATGCGGAGCAGTCCGGTCTGCTCCAGGACGTCGAGGTGCTGGGTGATGGCCTGACGGCTGCCGGTGGTGACCCCGTCGGTGACCAGGCGCGTCGTCAGCTCGAACAGCGTCTGCCCGTCCCGCTCGACCAGCGCGTCCAGGACGGCCCGCCGCACCCGGTGGGCCAGCGCGTCGTACACGGTCGGTGGTGCGGTCGCCGACGGGCGGCCGGGCCGACCGCTCAGGACTGCTGCACCAGGACGACCAGGTTGCCGCAGGTGTCGTCGAAGACCGCGGTGGTGACGTCGCCCATGGCCTGCGGCGGCTGGGTGAAGTGCACCCCGGCCCGTTCCAGACGATCGACCTCGGCCCGCACGTCGTCGCTGAACAGCATGAGCAGCGGGATGCCGTCGGCGGCGAGGGCGTCGCGGTACGGCTTGACCGCCGGATGGTGGGCCGGTTCGAGCAGCAACTCGATCTCCGGTCGTCCGGGCGGGGCCACGGTCAGCCACCGATCGGTCCCCAGGGGCAGGTCCTGGCGTATCTCGAAACCCAGGACGCCCGTGTAGAACCGCTCGGCCTCGGCCTGATCGTCGACGAAGACGCTGGTGATTCCGATGCGCAGCATGGCCGTCCTCCTGTCGTCGGTCCTGTCAACACAGGCAAGTTACTACTTGCCTGTTCCGCCGTCCAGGATCCGTCGCGAGTCAGGCGTACTCGCGCAGGACGGCCGAAGAGAACACCGGCCAGGCGTCGACCGCCCACGGTCCGAAGGCGGTGTCGGACAGCCCGACACAGGCCAGTTCGGCGTCCGGGTCGACCCACAGGAAGCTGCCCGACTGGCCGAAATGCCCGAAGGTTCGCGGCGAGTTCTCCGCCGCCGTCCAGTGCGGGGCCTTGCCGTCTCGGATCTCGCAGCCCAGACCCCAGTCGTTCGGGGTCTGCCGGCCGTAGCCGGGCAGCACTCCGGCCAGCCCGGGGAAGGCGATGGTCGACGCCAGCCGCACCACCTGGGGGATGAGCAGGCGGGGGTGCAGGAGTTCGGCGGCCAGGGCGGCCAGGTCGTCGAGGTCGCTGACCGCGCCGTGCGCCGGTGGGCCGTCGAGTTCGGTGCTGGACATCTCCAGCAGATCGAGCACCCGCTCCTGCAGTTCGGCGGCGAACGGCCGGCCGGTCCGATCGGCCAGGTGCTGCGCCGCCGCGTCGATGCCGGCGTTGGAGTAGACCCGCCGGCTGCCCGGCGCGGCCAGTACCCGATCGGAATCCATCGACAGGCCCGACGAGTGGCTGAGCAGGTGGGCCAGCGTGGACCCCGGGGGCCCGGCCGGATCGTCGAGCGAGACCACCCCCTCGACCGTGGCGTCCAGCACGGTCAGGGCGCTGATGATCTTGGTGACCGAGGCCCAGCGGTACCGCGCGCCGGTCGTCCCGTCGGCGGCGCTGTCGAACCGGTCGACCACCCCGGTCGGGTCGATGACGGCGACCGCCCGTGCCCCGACCGCCCAGTCCGCTGTCGCCGCCTGCAGATCCACTCGTCGCCCCGATCCTGTCCGACTGTCCGCCGGCCCCGGCAGGGCCGGCGGCAGGCGCGGGAATTTCGCCGCGCGTCTGTCGGCGTCCCGCGCCGGAGTGTGCCAGGTCGCGCCGACCGGTTCGGATCTAGCATCCTGCGAATGGCTCTTCGTGACGGATCAGTGCAGGACTCGGGCGCCGCGTCGACCGTGGGGTCACGACTGCTGGCCGGTTACCGCCTGCTGGTCGCCGCCGGTGTCCTGGTCGCGGTGGGGACGCAGTTCGCGAACTCGGCGGCCAGGAACTTCAGCGTCGGCAACTTCTTCAGCTTCTTCACGATCCAGTCGAACCTGCTGGGCGCCGCCGCGTTCATCGTGGCGGCGCTGACCCCCCGACGGGCCCGACAGTCGTTCGGGCTCAGTCTCTTCCGCGGCGCGACCACCCTGTACATGGCCATCACCGGGGTCGTCTTCACCCTCCTGCTGCGCGGACTGGAGGAGAGCCTGCAGACCACGGAACCGTGGATCAACACCGTCCTGCACTACCTGTTCCCGCTGATCATCGTCGCCGACTGGCTCCTGGACCGGACCGTGCGGCCGTTGCGGACCCGGGACGGTCTGCTGTTCCTGATCTACCCGGTCGGCTACCTCGCCTACAGTCTGATCCGCGGTCCGATCGTCGACTGGTACCCCTACCCGTTCATCGACCCCCGGCCGAGCGGCTACGGCACGGTGGTGGTCGGCGCCCTGGCCGTGACGGTGGTCGCCGTGGTGGCGGCCACCCTGCTGTGCTGGGCGTCCCGGGTGGACCTGGGTCGCCGCCCGGTGACCGGCACCGGCGACGCGACTCGGCGGTAGAACGGTAGGAGTGACGACATGACCGGCACGACAACGACTCTGGCGACCGCACTGGCGGCGGGCCCGGTGGTCCTGGACGGTGGCCTGGCCACCCTCCTGGAGGCGCACGGCTCTGATCTGACCTCCGACCTGTGGTCGGCGCGGTTGCTGCGCGACGATCCCGACGCGATCGTCGCCGCGCACGCCGAGTACTACGCGGCCGGCGCCCAGGTCGCCATCACCGCGTCCTATCAGGCGTCGTTCGAAGGGCTGGCCACCCTCGGCCTGGACCGTGCGGCCGCGGCCGCGCTGATGCGCTCGTCGGTGGAGCTGGCCCGGCGGGCGGCCGACACGGCCCCGGGGAGTGGACCCCGTTGGGTCGCGGCGTCGGTCGGCCCGTACGGGGCGGTGCGGGCCGACGGGTCGGAGTACACCGGCGACTACGGACGGACGGTGGATCAACTGCGCCGATGGCACCGTCCCCGGCTGGCCGAGCTCATCGCCGCCGGACCCGACGTGCTGGCCCTGGAGACCATCCCCGGTGCCATCGAGGCGCAGGCGCTGCTGGCCGAGATCGACGGCACCGGCCAGGCGGCCTGGTTGTCGCTGACCTGCGCCGGCACCCGGACCCGGGCGGGCGAGGACGCCGCCGAGGTGTTCGCCCTGGCCGCCGGAGTGGACGAGATCATCGCCGTCGGGGTCAATTGCACCGACAGCGACGACGTGGACGCGCTGGTCGCCCTGGCCGCCCAGGCGTCGGGGAAGCCCGTGGTGGCCTACCCCAACAGCGGGGAGCGCTGGGACGCGCAGGCCCGGGCCTGGGCCGGCGAGCCGACCTTCGGAGTCGATCACGTCAGCGGATGGATCGCCGCCGGGGCGCGGCTGGTGGGCGGCTGCTGCCGGGTCGGTCCGGAGGCCATCCGGCGGATCGCCGCCACCGTGCACTGACATCTCGGCGGGCGCTCCGGACGGCACGGTCGCACCGCAACCGTCAGTCACAGTCCGGACACGAAGTTGCGAACTCGCGCGCGAGGAGGGCGTCACCCGACTGGCGTACCGCACACTGGTCGGACGAGGCGCTGGGGGGTGCCTCACGACGTGGGGGGCTCATCATGCCGAACCGTGGCGGCACCGATCACACCATCAGCGGACCCGCTCCGGCCCGCCGGCCCTGGCGCCGGGTGACCACCGTCGCCCTGGCCGCCGGTGTACTGCTCGCCGCCGTGACGGGGTGCAGCGGTTCCGGGTCGTCGACCCTGGGGGCCATCGCCGCGACCGTGTCGCCCGCCGGGCAGGAGCAGGCGTTGACCGGATCGTCGGCCGCCGTCGCCGTCCCCGCCGCCCCGTCGTCGTCGGCCCCGGCGCCCACCGTCACCGTGAGCTCGGCGCCCGCCGCGCCGGCGGTGCTCACCGTCAGCCCGGCGTCGGGCACCCCGGCACTCAGCCCGGCCGATCCGGTCACCGTCGCCGTGGCCGACGGGACGCTGGGCACCGTGCGGCTCGTCGCCGCCGACGGCACCGAGATCGTGGGGGCGGTGTCGGCGGACCAGCGGGAATGGTGGAACACCACCGACCTGGCCTACGACACCGATTACACCCTCACCGCCGAGGCGACCAACGCCACTGGGGCACCGGCCACCGCGACCTCGACCTTCCGGACGGTCCGGCCGGGGGGCCGGGTGGAGGTCACCGGGTTCCCGTCGGACGGCATGACCGTCGGGGTGGCCCAGCCGATCGCCTTCTACTTCGATCAGCCGGTGACCAATCACGAAGGCGTCGAGAAGGCCATCACCGTCACCTCGACCCCGGCTCAGAACGGCGGGTTCCGCTGGGTCAACGACACCGAGCTGCGCTGGCGCCCGGAGAGCTTCTGGACGTCCGGGACCCAGGTGACGGTGACCACCGACCTGTACGGCCGGGACCTCGGCGGCGGGATGTTCGTCGGGTCCGACACTCCCCGGTCGTTCACCGTCGGGCGGAAGTTCGTCGCCGACATCGACAACAACAACCACATGATGGGTATCTACGTCGACGACCAGCTGACGCAGCTCGTGCCGGTGTCGATGGGCCGGGACAAGTACCCCACCTACAACGGCATCCATGTGGTCAAGCAGAAGTACGAGTCCAAGATCATGGATTCCAGCACCTGGGGGCTGACCGGGGCGGGGGCATACCGCACGAAGGTCGATTGGGCCAGCCGGATCTCCGACTCCGGTGAGTTCGTGCATGCCGCGCCGTGGTCGGTCGACTCCCAGGGGGTGGAGAACGTGTCCCACGGTTGCGTCAACGTGTCGACCGACTGGGGCAAGTGGTTCTACGACAACGCGCTGCCCGGTGACCCGGTCATCATCAGCAACACCAGCGGTCCGGCCCTGGAGTGGTGGGACGGATACGGCGACTTCCAGCTGCCGTTCGCGGAGTACGTCGCCGGCTGATCCGGCGCCCTCTCCGGGGGCTGATCGAGACGAATCGAAGGGCCCCGCGCCGTGGTGCGCGGGGCCTTTCCGCATCCCCGAGCCAGTCCGCTAATGCGTTTCAGCGACGGAACGACCAGCTCGGTGGGATGAATCGGGCCATGACCCCACGGAGGGAATTGACGGGTCCGAACTGTCACGCGCTGTCGCCGAGCCCCCGGAAGAGGCCCGCGGACACCAGTATGTCGATATTAAAGGACGCTTTCTGGGCGTTGACTGCGCCGATTGGCCTATTGAATGCTGAGAGTGGTCAACGGAGCGAAGTCAGATTGCTGAAGACGCCGGGGGCCATCGTCATGCGGGGCCGTCGGTCCGTGCTCCGCGACCACCGATCCTGAGCGGAGCCCCTCGATGTCCCGTCCGTCCCCCCGTGTGTCCCGCTGGCTCAAGTGGGCCACCATCCCCGCGGCGTTGGGCCTGAGCGCCGTCGTGGTCGCCCAGTCCTCGTACGCCGCGTTCAGTTCCACCACGTCGAATCCGACGAACAACTGGAGCGCCGGCACCGTCGCGCTCTCCGACGACGACGCCAACACGGCCTTGTTCACGGCCACCAACCTCAAGCCCGGCTCCACCGGCACCAAGTGCATCGTCGTGACGTCCAGCGGATCCCTCCCGAGCCAGGTCAAGCTCTACGGCACCAGCCCGGCCACCACGAACAACCTCGCCGGCAGCATCAACCTCTCGATCGTCCAGGGCACGGGCGGCTCCTTCGGCGGCGGTTGCACCGGCTTCACCCCGCAGGCCACCAACAGCAGCGTCTTCTCCGGCACCCTGGCCGCCTTCGGCAGCTCCGCGACCGCCTTCGCGAGCGGGACGCCGACCGCGGCCGCCGCCACCTGGGCGCCCACCGGTGCGGCCGCGGAGAGCAAGACCTACCAGTTCACCTACACCGTCGACCCGTTGGCCCCCAACACGGTCCAGGGCGGAACCGCCTCCATCGGTTTCACCTGGGAGGCCCAGAACACCTGATGACGACGTCGGTGGTCGGGCGGCTGTCGGCCGCCCCGATCAGCGACGTCCACGGCTCGTGGACCCGGGGGGTCAACCGAGCCGAGCGGGAGACCGAGGAGAAGGATCGACGGTGAAGGGGCTGACGACCGCTCGCTCAGGGCATCCCACCGGCGGTGCGGAGCCCGCGAGCCCGGCCGGGGGGACCGAGTGGGTCCGCGTCCTGGCGGCCACGGTGGCCCGCATGCTGCTGTTGTTGCCGATCGGTCTGCTGGTGTGGGTGGTCCTGCCGGCGGGGATCGGATGGCAGCCGACCGACGTGATGACCGGGTCCATGGAACCCCGGATCGTCGCCGGCGACGTGGTCGTCGCCCGGCCCGTCGAGCCCGGGTCCTGGCAGATCGGGCAGGTCCTTCTCGTGGCCGACCCCGATCACGTCGGCCGGCTCCGGCTGCACCGGCTGGACCACATCACCGATACCGGTCAGCTCATCCTCAAGGGCGACGCGAACGCCGACCCCGACTCCACTCCGGTCGACCCGTCCGCCGTCCGCGGCGTGGCCGTCCTGCGGGTGCCGTGGGTCGGTGCGCCCGTGGTGTGGCTCGCTGAGAACCGTTGGTCCGCCCTCGGTCTGACCGTCGTCATGACCGCCGCCCTCGGTTGGCTGGCCAGGCTCGACCGGCGGCGGACCGATGAGCGCCAACGGCCCGGTGGGACCCCGGGGAACCACGCGCCGCCCGGCGGTGGCGGCCGGGTTCTGCCATCCGCGGCCCGACCGGTGGTCGGGCGTCCCTCGTCGTACGAGCCCCCGGCCTATACGCGACGAGCGCCGCGAACCTCGGTCAGCAGCCACCTCGCCGCTGTGGCGGTCGTCGTCGTGGTCGGCGCGGCCGTGACGACCACGGTCGACGCACAGGCCGCCTGGTCGTCGACCACCGCGGCGCCGACGAACTCGTACGCGTCGGCGAGCGATTTCACCTGCGACAGCGCCGTCCTCGCGCGCTCACCCGGCCAGTACTTCCGGCTCGACGAGAACGGTCCGCCGACGGCGGCGAACTCGTCGGGTACCGGCGGCAACGGCACCTATCGCACCAACCTGCTCGGTACCGGGGTCGCCTACGGGGTGGCGGGTCCGTGTGCGGGCGGGAGCAGAGCCGTCACCCTGGACGGAAGCAACGGGTGGGTGTCCACCGCCACCCAGGTCGCCAACCCGACGACCTACTCCACCGGGATCTGGTTCCGGACCACCACCACCAGCGGTGGTTTCCTCACCGGCCTCGTGGCCGCGCGGACCGGCGGCGGCAGCCAGATGGATCGCATCACCTGGATGGACACCAGCGGCCGCCTGGTGTTCGGCACCTATCCCGGTGCCGTCCGCACCCTGACCACCCAGGGCCAGTACAACGACGGGCAATGGCACCAGGTCATCGCCACCCAGTCCGCCGTGGGCAAACGGATCTACGTCGACGGCGTCCTCGACGCGAGCGACGGGGAGACCGGCGCCGAGAACTTCGCCGGCTACTGGCGGATCGGTTACGCCGCCTTCTCCGCCAACTGGGGGGCGGGCACCGGGAACTACTTCGCCGGCACCGTGGCCGGGGCCGCGTTCTACGGAACGGCGTTGAGCCCCGGCGACGCCGCGGCCGAGTACGCGGCGGCCGCGCCGCCCGGCGGATGCGCATCCGCCGTGCGGTCCGCGTCGCCGTTCGAGTTCTACCGCCTAGACGAGGGGGGACCGTCGCTCGCACTGGACTCCTCCGGCAACAACCGCTCCGCGACATACCAGGGCGGCATCACGTACTCGGTGCCCGCGGCCTGCTCGGGCCAGACGGGCATCACCCTGGACGGCACCACGGGATACGTGTCGACCAGCACCGCGGTCACCAATCCGACCACGTACAGCCTGTCGGTGTGGTTCCGCACGACGACGGCCGGAGGTGGACTGCTGATCGGTTTCGGCAACACCTCGGTCGGCACCCCGACCGACTACGACCGCATGATCTACCTCAACAACGCCGGTCGGGTGGTGTTCGGCACCTTCGGCGGGGCCTTCAACACCCTGACCAGCAACGCGTCCTACAACGACGGCGCCTGGCACCAGGTGGCGGCCAGCCAGTCGAGCGCCGGCATGCGGCTGTGGGTGGACGGCGTCCAGGTGGGGTCCAACACCGTGACCGGGAGCCAGAACTACACCGGCTACTGGCGGGTCGGAGCCGGGAACTTCGACTCCTGGCCGGACCAGCCGACCAGCCGGTTCCTGGCCGGCTCGGTGGCCGACGCGGCAGTCTACGGCACCGCCCTGACCGCCACCCAGGTGAGCCAGATGTTCACGGCCGCAGCCATTCCCGCCAGCTGCGCGGCGGCGGTCACGGCAGCCGCGCCGTGGGCCTTCTACCGGCTCAACCAGACCACCGGCTCCAGCGTCGCCGCGGACTCCTCCGGGAACGGTCGCGCCGGTACCTACCAGACCCCGTCGATGTTCACCTTCGGAGCGGCCGGCCCGTGCCAGCGGGACGGCAGTGCGGGGGTCACGCTGTCCGGCAGCACGCCGTTCGTCTCCGCGCCGGTCGCCCTGACCAACCCGACGGTCTACTCGATCTCGGCCTGGGTGCGGACGACCAGCACCACCGGCGGGCGGGTGGCCGGCTTCTCCGGCACGACGACCGGCGTGTCCACGAACTCCGACCGGCACCTGTTCCTCACCGCCACCGGTCAGGTCGTGTTCGGGGTCAAGGCCTCCGGCGGCCTCACCGAACTGAAGACCACCCGGTCATACAACGACGGGCAGTGGCATCTGCTGGTCGCCACCCAGACGGCCGCCGGCACCGCACTGTGGGTCGACGGCACCCGGGTGGCTACAAGTTCAGCCGTCTCGGCCGACAACCGGACCGGTTACTGGCGGGTCGGCTGGGACACCCTCGCCAACTGGCCCAGCGCCCCGCCGTCGAACACCCTGGCCGGGTCGCTCGCCGACGTCGCGTTCTACTCGACCGCGCTGTCGGCCAGCCAGATCTCGACGATCTTCGCGTCCCGCTCAGGCCCCTGAGCAGGCTCAATCCTGGTAGAGCTTGTCCAGGTCGGAGGCGAACTTCGCCTCCACGGCCCGCCGGCGCACCTTCATCGAGGGGGTCATCTCGCCGTCCTCGATCTGCAGATCCCGGTCGAGGACGATGAACTTCTTCACCGTCTCCCACCGCTCCAGCTTGCCGTTGAGCTGGTCCACCGCGTCCTGCACCAGCTTCTGCACGGCCGGCTCGTCCGCCAGCTCCGCGTGGGATCTGTCGCCCAACCCGTTCTGGCCGGCCCAGTCGGTGATCATCTCCGGGTCGAGGGTGATGATCGCGGAGACGAATTTGCGACCGTCCCCGTGCACCACGATCTGACTGGCGTAGGGGAAGTCGGCCTTGAACAGCACTTCGATCTTCTGGGGGGCGACGTACTTGCCACCCGAAGTCTTGATGAGGTCCTTCTTGCGGTCGGTGACCCGCAGGTAGCCGTCGAGCAGTTCACCGATGTCACCGGTGTGGAACCAGCCGTCCTCGGTCAGCACCTCGGCCGTGGCCTCGTCGTTGCCGTGGTAGCCGCGCATGACACTGCCGCCGCGGACGAGGATCTCGCCGTCCTCGGCGATGCCGAACTCGGTGCCGGGCAGCGGCGGCCCGACCGTGCCGATGCGGGTGTCCTTGGGCAGGTTGACCGACACCGGACCGCTGGTCTCGGTCAGGCCGTAGCCCTCGAGGATGCGCATGCCGACGGCGTCGAACCACTCGGCGACGTCGGCGGCCAACGGGGCCGAACCGGAGACGAAGAAGCGGATCCGCCCGCCGAGGCGTTCCCGGATGGTGCCGTAGACCAGCTTGTCGGCCAGCGCCAGCTGGGCCTTGTGCAACGGGCCGGGGGAGCGGCCCTGCTGGCGCAGGCGGACGGCCCGGACGCCGACGCCGATCGCCCAGTCGAAGATCTTCGCCTTCGGGCCGCCGTGCCCCTGGGCGGTGAGAGTGACCTTGGCCCTGACCTTCTCGAAGATGCGAGGGGCGCCACCCATGAACGTCGGCCGGACGACGGCCAGGTTCTCGACGATCTTGGTGAGGTCGCCGTCGACCGCGGTGGAGAACCCGAGTTCGAGTTGCAGGGCGGTGAGCACCTTGCCCAGCACGTGGGACAGCGGCAGCCACAGGTACTGGACGTCGTTCTCGGACAGGATGTGCAGGGCGGCGACGGCGCGGCCCTCGTACATCCAGTTGGCGTGCACCAGGCGCACGCCCTTGGGGCGGCCGGTCGTGCCGGAGGTGTAGATCAGGGTGGCCAGCGACTCGCCGTCGATGCCGTCGAGGCGACGCTCGATGAGGTCGGTCTCGCGGGTCAGGCGGGCGGCGCCGAGTGCGGAGAGCTGGTCCAGCGACAGCAGTCGCAGACCGTCGCCCGGATCGCCTTCGGTGAGCGGTACGCCGTCGGCGTCGAAGAGCACGACGGCTCGGAGCGCGGGCAGGTCGGCCCGACGGATCTTGTCGAGTTGCTCGGCGTTCTCGACGATCGCCACTACCGAACCCGAATCGCCGAGGATGTACGCGACGTCCTCGGCCGTCGTCGTCGGATAGATGGACGTGGTCGCCGCCCCGGCGCACACCACGGCGAGGTCGGCCAGGATCCATTCGATGCGCGTCGCCGAGGCGATGGCCACCCGGTCCTGGGCCTGCACGCCGAGATCGATCAGCCCGGCGGCCAGGCGGGTGACCCGGTCCCGGGTCTGCGCGTAGGTGATCGTCTCCCAGTCGCCGCCCCGCAGGTACTGGTAGGCGGGCCGGTCCGGCGTCGCCGCCACCCGGGCCAGGAAGAGGTGTCCGAACGAGGGCGACTGCTCGCTGAGCAGGCCGCTGCTGGCGCCCGTCCCGGGTGCGGTCATCGGTGGGTCCTCCACAGGTCGACGGGCGCTGGCCTGCGCACCCGTCACGACCACGAACGGGGGCCCGTCCTGCGGGGCTCGGTCAGCGCGACGCCGGGTGCTGCGTGATCGACTCTACGACGCCGTCCGCGCCGCCGAGCACCGCACAGCGGTGCTAACGGATCCCGTGGCCGACCGTCCGACGCGGCGTCGCCCGCCCGGGTGACCGTCCGCCGAGCCGGCGGACGGTCCGCGAAGGTGCCTACCTCAGTCGGGTGACCCGAACCGAGACCTCGTTCCCGGTCGCGTCCGGCCCGGCGTAGACGCCCTTGACCGGGGCGACATCGCGGTAGTCGCGGCCCCGCCCGACGACGACGTGGGCCTGGCTCGGCGCCGACAGATTCGTGGGGTCGAAGGCGTTCCAGGTGCCGTTCCACCACTCGATCCAGGCGTGCGACTCGCCGGTGACCTGCTTGCCGATCGGGGCGGCCGGATCGGGGTGCAGGTAGCCGGACACGTACCGGGTGGGGATGCCCATGTGGCGGAGCAGGCCGATGGCCAGGTGCGAGATGTCCTGGCAGACGCCGCGCCGCGCGTGGTAGGCCTCGGCGGCGGAGGTGTGCACGCCGGTGCTGCCGCCCTCGTACTTCAGGGTGCGGTGCACCCAGTCGGTCACCGCGGCGGCCGCGGCAGCCGGAGAGGTTGCGCTGGCCTGCATTTCCGTCGCGATACCGACGAGTTCGTCGTCCAGCTGGGTGAGCGGCGTGGAGGTCAGGAACTCCTCGAACCGGTCGGCGCAGCCGGACCCGGCCAGCTCGTCCCAGCCGAGCGGGTCGGCCGGTGGGGCCGGGTCGCTCCACCCCGACGCCGACGGGGCGGGGGCGGGGGACCAGATCCCGCTGCTCTGCGCGAACGTCTCGACGGTGGTGGTCGAGGTCACCGACAGATGGCGATGCGGCCGGTGGATGTCGAACGCCGAAACCCGGGTGCCGAAGTAGTCCTGGTAGGACAGGACGCCCTCGAAGGGCTCGAGCTCGAGCCGGCTGGACAGCACCGCCTGCCCCGGCTCGTCAATGGGCTGCATGCGCACCTCGTTGTACGAGGTCGTCACCGTGTCCGGGTAGGTCAGCACCGTCCGGTGGACGATCAGCAGTCGCCAGATCTCCGGGGTGGTCGGCGCGGTCATGCTGCCCCTCCGTCTGCTCCGATGTTCGCCCAGGTCACGGCGTCCTCCCGGCGGAAGAACGAGCGGGTGACCGCGGTGTGTGCGCTGTAGACGGTGCGCTGCAGCGAGGACAGCAGGGCCTCGCGGTCGGCGGCGAGTTCGGTGCCGGTCCGGTAGTCCAGGCTGGTCCGGGTGCGTCCGACGATCCGGCGGGCCGACGACGGGTCCCGTCGCGGGTCGCGGTGCTGCGCCGAGCCCGCGGCCTCCAGTTCGCCCAGCGAGGACTCGGCCACGGTCAGCGCGCGCAGCACCGAGCGTGGGAACTGCCGGTCGAGCAGCACGAATTCGGTCGCCGTGCGCTGACCGATGGTCCCGCCGTAGGAGCGCACGTACGGCTCCCACCCGCCGCAGGCGCTGACCAGGGCCCGCCAGGGCGGTACCGAACCGGTCTCGGACTCGGCGGCGGCCAGCAACCGGATCGTCATGTCGGCCCGCTCCAGCGAGCGTCCGAGGACCAGGAAGTGCCAGCCCTCGTCGTGGCTCATCACCTCCGACACCAGGCCGTTGGCCATCGCGCACCGCTCGCCGACCCAGCGCAGGAACTGGTGCGGGCCGGCCAGGCCGGTCTCCCGGGCACGCAGTCCGTGCCAGGTGACGTTCAGGCACTCCCAGACGTCCAGCGGGATGGCGTCGCGGACCCCGCGGGCGTTCTCCCGGGCCGCGGCCAGCGCGCCGGCCACCGAGGAGGCCTTCTCCCGGTCGAAGACCAGGGTGCGGACCAGCTGCCCGGAGTCGGCGTGGGCGTCGGAGCCGACCGCGTCGTCGTCGGCCAGGCCCATGGAGTCCAGCAGCGAGCGGATGACCTGGTGGTCGGACTGCCACGAGCCGGCGGGCAGCAGGTGCAGGTAGGTGTCCAGGATGCGCGCGGTGCAGTCGGCCCGCTCCTGGTGGCGGCCCAGCCAGTAGAGCGACTCGGCGATCCGACTCAGCATGGCGTCACCGGGTTCTCGGGCGTGGTGTCGTCGGGACGCACCTGTTGTTGTTGTTCGTGCTGGGTTCGCAGACCCGTGTCGGACGACGGCGCCTGCACCATCGGGTCGAACGCGCCGCCCATGGTCTGGCTCATGCCGCCCATGGTCTGGCTCATCCCGCCACCCATGCTCTGGCTCATGCTGCCCTCGGTGAATACGGGCAGCACCTGGGTGGCGTCGGCCGCCCCGCTGGGCGGCGCGGCGGTGAACGGCTCGGCGGCCGGAGGTGCGGAGAGCACCCAGGTGTCCTTGGAGCCGCCGCCCTGTGAGGAGTTGACCACCAGCTCGCCCTCGGGCAGCGCCACCCGGGTCAGCCCGCCGGGCAGCACCCACACGTCGTTGCCGTTGTTGACGGCGAACGGCCGCAGGTCGACGTGCCGGGGTCGCATCTTGTCGCCGATGAGCGTCGGGACGGTGGACAGCGCGATCTCCCGCTGGGCGATCCAGCCGCGCGGGTTCTCCAGCACCGTCGTCCGGGCCTTGGCCAGTGTCGACGAGTCGGCCTGCGACCCGATGACGATGCCCTTGCCACCGGACCCGTCGACCGGCTTGAGGACCAGCTCGGCCAGGTGTTCCAGGGCGTACTCGCGGTGGTCCGGCACCTCCATGCGGTAGGTGTCGACGTTCTTCAGGATGGGTTCCTCGGCGAGGTAGTACCGGATGATGTCGGGCACGTAGGTGTAGACGAGCTTGTCGTCGGCGATGCCGTTGCCCACCGCGTTGGCGATGGTCAGGTTGCCGGCCCGCGCCGCGTTCACCAGCCCGGGCACGCCGAGCAGCGAGTCGGCCTTGAACTGGACCGGGTCCAGGAAGTCGTCGTCGACGCGGCGGTAGATGACGTGCACCGGCATCTCGCTGGAGGTGGTGCGCAGGTAGACGCGGTTGTTCCGGCAGATCAGGTCGCGTCCCTCGGCCAGCTCGACGCCCATCTCACGGGCCAGCAGGGTGTGCTCGAAGTACGCCGAGTTGTAGACGCCCGGGGTGAGCACGACGACCGTCGGATCGGTGACGTTCCAGGGGGCCACGGCGCGCAGCGCGGCCAGCAGGCGGCCGGGGTACTCCGAGACCGGGCGCACCTCGTGGTCGGCCCCGGCCTCGGACAGCACCTGGGCCACGGCCTGCCGGTTCTCCAGGACGTAGGACACCCCGGACGGGATGCGGACGTTGTCCTCCAGGACGCGGAAGCCGCCGTCCTCGTCCCGGATGAGGTCGACCCCGGAGATCACGATGCGCGCGCCGTCCTGGGCGCTCATCCCGAACACCTGGCGGTGGAAGTGCGGCGAGGTGGTGATGAGCCGCCGGGGGACGACACCGTCGGCGAAGATGCGACCGGCCCCGTAGACGTCGGCCAGGAATGCCTCCAGGGCCCGGACCCGTTGCGGGACGCCCTGCTCGACGACCCGCCACTCGGCCGCCGTGACGATCCGCGGGATGAGGTCGAGGGGGAAGGGACGTTCGACCCCGCCGAGGGCGAAGGTGATGCCCTGGTCGAGGAAGGTGCGCCCCATGATGTCGGCGCGCGCCGTGAGATCGGCGGCGTCCAACTGCTGGAGGGCGGAGAACACCCCCTCGTACGCGGGTCGTATCTGGCCCGGGGCGGAGAACATCTCATCCCACGCCCGGCCGAAGGGATAGTCCTCGAACAGGTCGGCCATGGCCCTGACCGTAGGGTCGACATGTTGCGGCGGCATGACGAGATTCTTGCCCACTCCGCTGGGGCTGTCGCGCCGGGTCGGGCTCATGTCCTGATCTTGCCGATGACCGCGTCCGGCGGGCGTCATCAGAGCCAGCGCGGCGGCGACGGGACGGGTCCGTCAGGGGTGCGCACCCCGGCGCCGCCGCGGCCGGACGCCCAGCGGGCCAGGTCGGCGGCGGTACCGGTGATCACCGTCCCGGCGCCGTCCCCGGCGTCGGTGATCGTGATCGCCGCGTCCCGGTCGGTGGGGCGCAGCACCAGTCCGGCGCCGACGCCCCGGGTCCGCCACAGGCCGGTGATGTCCCGCAGCAGGCCGTCGACCACCGGCGCGGGGAAGTCCCCGAACGCCCCGCCGTTGTCGAGGTCGACGGCGTGGATCCACACTTCCCGGGACCGCATCCAGGCCGTCTCCGACACCGGCACCGACCGGCCCTGCGCGGTGCGGACGATCCGGGTCCACGCGTCGGCCGGCAGGTCCCGCCACTCGACGGTCAGGTGCACCGCCGCGTGCGTCACCAGATGCCGCAGCGCGATCGGCTTGAGGGTCGCCCCCTGCTCGATCTCGAGGTTCCGTTCGGCCGGCCCGGCGTACATCGGGGTCTCGATCCCGGTGCGCGCCCACTCCACCAGCCGGGTCAGGGCCCGGGCGTTGTAGCCGACGTGGGCCGCGATGTGGGCGCGGGACCAGCCCGGCACCAGCGACGGCGCGGCGAAGTCCTCGTCCGACAGCGCCGCGAGCTGGCGGGCGAAGTAGGCGGTGCCCCGCCGGGCGATGAGCAGCGCGTCGGCGACCGCCGGGTCGGTCACCTGGTCATGGCGTGCCGGCACGACGCCCCCGTCCGTCCACGGCCACGCAGGTGTTCTGCAGGCTGCCGATACCGTCGATCGTCGTCCGCACCGTCATCCCCGGGGCCAGGTAGCGCGGGGGCTTGCGAGCATGGCCGACGCCGCCGGGCGTGCCGGTGGCGATGAGGTCGCCGGGTCGCAGGGTGACGATCTGCGAGAGGTAGGCGACGAGGTCGGCCGGGTCGAAGACCAGGTCCCCGGTGGACGCCTGCTGGACGAGTTCGCCGTCGATCTCGGTGGAGATGTTCGGCCCGGGCTGCCACTCGTCGGCGGTGACGAGCACCGGTCCGACCGGTGTCGTGTTGCCGAACGTCTTGCCCTGCAGCCATTCCCGGGTCCGGAACTGCCAGTCCCGCATCGAGATGTCGTTCATGACGGTGTATCCGGCGATGGCTGCAGCGGCCTCGGCGCGGTCGGCGCCACGGAGGGTGGCGCCCACCACGACGACGAGCTCGCACTCCCAGTCGACGGCCTCGGCCGCGGTGGAGGGGATCTCGATGTCGTCCTGCGGCCCGATCAGGGCGTCGGCGAACTTGGCGAACAACGTGGGGTGGTCCGGCAGCGGCCGGCCCATCTCCTCGATGTGGGCCCGGTAGTTCAGCCCGACGCAGGCGACCTTGCCCGGCCGGGGGATGAGCCGGCCCAGGTCGTCCAGCGGGGCGGTCGGACCGTCGGCCGCGGCGGCGACGGCCCGCCAGTCGGGGCGGTCGAGCAGGGCGCCGACGTCGGCGACGTCGGGGATCGCCGTCCCGCTGGCGGCGGCCGGACCGTCGATGCGGACGGCGGCGGTGCCGCCGGTCGGGAGGGTGACGGTGGCGAGTCTCATCGGGCGTCCTTCGGGTCGTTCTCGGTGTCGATCTGGACCCGGTCGAAGTGCAGTCGTTCGACGACCGGGGCGTCGGAGAAGCGGAAGAGGTCGAACGTGGAGTCACCGGGCGCGGCCCGGAACGTCCACGGCACCCACGACGGCACGACGAACAGGTCGCCCTTGGCCACCTCGTGGGTCTCGTCGGCCAGCGTGACGGTGCCGGCGCCGTCGAAGACCTGCCACACCGACGACCCGACCTCCCGGCGGCGACGGGTGGTGGCGCCGGCCCGCAGCCGGTGGAACTCGGCGCGGATGGTCGGCAGCACGTCGCCGCCGGTGGTCGGGTTGGTGTACCGGATGGCGGCGTGGCCCAGTTCGACGGTGGCCGGGTACCCCTCGTCCTCCAGGGCCAGTTGCTCGTCGAGCGCGGCGTCGGTGTGTACCCAGCGGTAGGCGCCGATGGGGGAGCTGACCGTGTTCTGCAGCCCGGACAGTGGCCGCAGACCGGGGTGGGCCCACAGGCGTTCGGAGCGGGAGATGGGTGGCGTGGCTTCGTCGGTGACCCGTTCGGAGCCGAACTCGAAGAAGGAGGTGTCGGTGTAGTGGACGAACGGGATGTCCAGCCCGTCGATCCAGGCCATCGGCTGGTCGGTCTCGTTGTGGTGGCCGTGGAAGTTCCAGCCCGGGGTGAGCAGGAAGTCGCCCCGGCTCATCGCCACCGGATCGCCGTTGACGACGGTCCAGACGCCCTCGCCCTCGCAGACGAAGCGGAAGGCGTTCTGGCTGTGCCGGTGCTCGGGGGCGACCTCGTGCGGCCCGAGGTACTGAATGGCGGCCCACAGGGTCGGGGTCGCGTAGGCGGTGCCCGGCAGGCCGGGGTTGGCCAGCGCGATGGCCCGGCGTTCGCCGCCCCGGCCGACCGGGACCAGATCGCCCGATCGAGCGGCCAACGGGAAAAGCGTGTCCCAGCGCCAGACGTGCGGCAGGGCCTTGGGCTTGGGCTGCAGCGGCATCAGTTCGTCCAGCTGCGTCCACAGCGGGGTCAGGTGCTCACGCTTGAAATCGTCGTACAGCTGGGACAACTCGGGGCTATCGGGTTCGTCGGGGAACTGGCCGGACATGGGGGATCCACCTCTCGGGATGAAGGTCTGGGTCTGAGCTCGGGCGGGCAGCGGCCCGGCGGAACAGGTTCAGCGGCGCATGCGTTCGGCCAACCGACCGTCGGTGAGCCGGGCCAGCACGTCGGCCCGGATGGTCTTCTTGTCGATCTTGCCGACCTTGGTCACGGGAAGACGGTCGACCACGACGAGGGCCTCCGGCAGCTTGAACCGCGCGACGCCGGCGGCGTCCATGACCGCGGTGAAGTCGTCCAGGGTGACCTGCGCACCGTCCCGCGGGACGACGTAGACGCACAGCCGTTCGCCGAGCAGCGGGTCGGGCATGGCGACGGCCGCGACCTGGGCGACCCCGGCGACCTGGTAGCCGAAGTTCTCGATCTCCTCGGCGCTGATCTTCTCGCCGCCGCGGTTGATCATGTCCTTGTCGCGTCCCTCCACGACGAGGTTGCCGGCGGCGTCCATCGAGCAGATGTCGCCGCTGCGGTACCAGCCGTCGGCGGTGAACGCCTTGGCGTTCTGCTCGGCGGCCCGGTAGTACCCGCGCGGCGTGTACGGCCCCCGGGTCAGCAGGGCGCCGGAAACCCCGACCGGAACGGGGTTGTCGGCCTCGTCGACGACCATCACCTCGTCGTCCGGACTGACCGGCCGGCCCTGGGTGTGGTGCACGATCGCGTCCGGGTCGTCCAGTCGGGTCACGTTGATCAGACCCTCGGCCATGCCGAAGACCTGTTGCAACGTCGCCCCCAGCACGGGGGTGATCCGTGCGGCGAGTTCGTCGGGCAGCCGGGAGCCGCCGACCTGCACGACCCGCAGGGTGCGCAGGTCGTCACTCGGGTTCGCGGTGTGGTGGTCGAGCCAGCGTCCGGCGACGGCCGGGACCACCGCGGTGTGGGTGACCCCGTGCTCGCGGACGGCGGCGAACGCGCGGACCGGGGACGGGCTGGGCAGCAGCACGACGGTCCCGCCGACCAGCAGGGTGCCCAGGATGCCTGGACAGGCCAGCGGGAAGTTGTGCCCGGCCGGCAGGGCCACGAGATACACGCTGCCGGCGTCCAGGCCGGCCATCACGGCGCATTGCCGGGCGTTGTAGGCGTAGTCGTCGTGGGTGCGGGTGATGAGCTTCGGGAGTCCGGTGGTGCCACCGGACAGCAGGAAGCAGGCCACGTCGTCGCCGGCCGGCGAAGCCGCGTTCCAGCGCCGCCGGGTGGCGTCCGGGTCGACCACCGGGACGAACAGGTCGTCGATCGCCTGCTGACCGGTGCGCAGCGGACCGCCGTCGGTCTGCACCAGGACCAGTCGCAGGTCGGGTTGCTCGGCGGCGATCCGTTCAGCCATCTCCGCGTGGTCGAAGTCGCCGGTCCCGCCCGGGACGGCCAGGGCCACCGCTTCGGCATGCGCGGCCAGATAGGACATCTCGTGGTGGCGATGGGCGGGCAGGGCCATCACGGGGGCCACCCCGGTGCGCAGGCACGCCAGGTAGAAGGCCACGAACTGCCAGGTGTTGCCGAGCTGGACGACGACCCGGTCACCGTGGGTCAGGCCGAGCGTGGTCAGGCGGTCGGCCGCGGCGTCGGCCCGCTGCGCCAGTTCGCGGTAGGTGAGTCGGACCGGGCCGTCGACGACGGCCACCGCGTCCGGGGTGCGGTCGACCTGCTCCCACAGCAGGTCACCCAGGGAACGGCCGAGCCAGTGGCCGGCGGCCCGGTAGCGGGCGGCGACCTCCGCCGGCCAGGGCACGAGCCCGTCAGTGATGGGCCGGGGCATGGTCCACCTCGCTCTCGATGGTCGGGCTGTCGGTGTCGTCCGGGACCGGTGAGACCGGCACGATGACGGCGTCCAGTGCGATGAGCCCGTCGACGGTCAGGCGCAGCGGGTTGATCTCGATCTCGGCCACGTCCGGCGCGGACAGCAGTGCATCGCCCAGCGCCGTGACCACCGTGACGAGGTCGCCGCGGTCCAGCACCGGCCCGCCCCGCCAGCCGTCGAGCAGCGCTGCGGCCTGCAGGTCGTCGACCATGGCGGCGATCTCGGCTGGTCCGGCCGGCAGCGCGCGGATGGCGACGTCGCCGTACGCCTCGGCCGCGGTGCCGCCCAGACCGACGAGGGCGACCGGTCCGAAGACCGGGTCCCGGCGGACCCCGACGACCAGGTCGACGCCGGACGGGGCCATCGCCTCCACGAGGAACTGCTTGGCCCCGATGTCGGCCAGCCGGTCGAGCGCGGCGGCCAGCTCCTCGGCGGTGCGCACACCCAGGTGGACGCCGCCGATCTCGGTCTTGTGCAGCACGGCGGCGTCCAGGATCTTCACCGCCACCGGGCCGGGGACACAGTCCAGCGCGGTCTCCGCCTGCTCCCGGTCGAGGCACCGCATCCGGGGTGGGGTGGCGATGCCCCAGTCGTCCAGCAGGGTCTTGGCCTGGTCCTCGTCCCACGGGCCCCGCGTCCAGGCCCGCGGCCGGGGGGTCGGCGGGTCCTGCCGGCGGTGCCGGGCGACGGCGTCCTGGACCAGGGCCATCGTCGCGGTGGCCAGGGCGGACGGGCTGGCCACCGTGGGCAGGTCGAGGGCGGTGGCCGAGCGGACGACGGTCTGCACGTCCGCCGGCAGCCCGCCGGTGCCCAGCACGGTGGGGGCGACGTCCGGCAGCCCGGCCTGGGCGGCGGCGGCGGGCAGATCGACCACGTCGGGTTCGGCCAGACCGTAGACGGCGACCAGGTCGACTCCCGGGTCCGCGGCGACCGTGGCGAGGACGTCGGCGAAACCCGGCCCCGGGCGGCCGGTGTCGACCGGGTTGGCCTGGTACGTGAGTGGCGGCAGCAGGTCCCGCAACCGGGCCTGGGTGGCGTCGGTCAGGGTCGGCAGCCGGCCGCCCGCCGAGGCGACCGCATCGGCGACCAGCAGGCCGGGTCCGGCCTGACCGGTGACCAGCGCGAGACCGGGGCAGGGATGCGGCGGCAGACGCCGGCCGGACAGGCCGGTCACCGCGTCCAGCAGGGCCCGCTCGTCGTCGACGACGACGGCCCCGGCCTGCCGGAGCACCGCGCGGGTGGTCTTCCACGACGTGGCCAGCGCGCCGGTGTGTGAGCGGGCGAATTCGCCCACGTCGGTCCGGCCGACCACGAGGGCGACGACCGGCTTGACCGCGCTGAGGGTGGTGACCGCCGCCAGCAGCCCCGGGCCGTCGACCACGGTCTCCAGGTGCAGGGCCACGGCGGCGGTCTCGGGATCGGTGGCCAGGTGGTGCAGCACGTCGGCGGTGCCGACGCCGACGCCCAGACCCAGCCCGACGCCGAGGCTGATGCCCACGCCGGAGCCGGCCAGCTGGAACGACAGGGCGTGGTTGACCCCGCCGCTGGCGGCGACGACGGCGACCCGGCCGGCGGGGATGCGTTCCACCCCGGGGACGAAGCTGGCGGTCAGCCCGCGGCCGGGGACAAAGAAGCCGGAGGTGTTCGGGCCGAGCAGGCGCAGTCCGGTGGCGGCGACGACCGCCTCGACATCGGCCTGATGTCCCAGGCCCGGTCCGCCGGCTTCAGCGAAGCCACCGGCGCACACCACGGCGGCGCGGACGCCGGCATCGGCCGCCTCCGCGAGCCCGGCGGCGGTCACCGCGGCCGGGACGCAGAACACGGCCAGATCGATGGGGCCCTCCGCGGCGACGGCGGCGGCCACGCTCGGGTGGATGCCGGCAGCCGGGTCGGCCGACCGGGCGTTGACCAGGGCGACACCCCCGGCATACCCGGCCAGCGATCGGGCCATCACGGCGCCGAGCTTGCCGCCGCCCCGGGACGCGCCGATCACGGCAACCCGGCCCGGCCGGAACAGGGGCTGCAGATCGGCCGGCATCAGCGGTCGCCCCCGACGGTTGCGGCGACGCCGTCGGCCCGGCCGGACAGCACCAGGGTCAGCGCCTGGTCCTTCACGCGGTGCTCCGCGACCGTCGGGTCGGTCCCGGCCTCGACGCCCTTCGGTGGGTCGTCGACGACGACGGTGACCGCGGACCCGGTGAACCGCAACCGCTCGGACAGCAGGGCCCGGGTCAACCGGGTGCCGCCGGTGACGACGACCAGGGCCCGCTGGCCAGTGCGGTCGAGCTCCTGGAGCGCGGCGGCCGCGGCTGAGTCCACCTCGGCCTCCTCCTTGGGGGCCTCGACCCGCAGGGCGGAGCCGGGGACGGTCGGTTCACCGGCCGCTCGCAGGGACACGTGGCGGTCGGGGCCGCCGGCGGGATCGGTGGTGGTGATCGTGCGACCGTCCGCGGAGAGCCGGACGAGCCGGCCGGGGAGCGCGAGATCGCCTGCGGCCAGCGGAGTGTCGAGCGGGGCGGCGCCGTGGATGGTCTGCCAGGCCTGTTCGGCCTGCGCGACGAATGCGGGGTCGCGGCGCCGGAGCTTGTCGGCCGTGATGCTCCGGGAGAAGAAGTGGAAACCGAACTGCCAGGGCGCGAACGCGTCGTGGTAGCGGCCGAAGTTCTCCCACCAGGACAGGCTGGGGCGGGCCGAGTCCTGGATCCTGGCCACCTCGGGCTGCCGGTCCGCCTCGTAGGCGGCCAGCGCGGCGGGCAGGTCGGTCGGACGGGCGGCCAGCTGCTGGGCGAGGCTGACGGCGTCCTCCATGGCCATCTTGGTGCCGGACCCGACCGAGAAGTGGGCCGTGTGCACGGCGTCGCCGAGCCAGACGACGGGCGTGCCGCCGGCGGTGGCGTGCCAGGAGGCGGTGCGTCGGGTACGGAAGTTGCCCCACCGGGAGTTGTTGTCCAACAGTGGTTCTCCGTCGATATCCGGGGCGAAGAGCGCCTGCAGGTAGGCTTTGGACTTCAGGTCGGACGGGCCGGGGGGCTGGGTGACGTCGAAGGAGTCCAGGCCGGCCGCCCGCCAGGTCGGCTCGTCGGCCTCGACGATGAACGTGCTCACGTCGTCGCTGACCGGGTAGGCGTGCACGGCGAAGTGCCCGTGCTTGTTGCTGCGGTGCAGGAATGTCAGCCCGTCGAACCGGTGGGTGGTGCCGAACCAGATGAACTTGGCCGTGGCCGTCTGCACCTGCGGGCCCAGGGCGTCGGCGAACGACTCCCGACTCGCCGAGTTCGCACCGTCCGCCGCGACGATCAGGTCGTGGTCGGCGGCCAGGGAACGGATGTCGGGGACGGCGCTCGACCAGCGGACGTCGACGCCGAATTCGGCGGCCCGGTCCTGCAGGAGCGAGAGCAGGGTCCGGCGGTGGATGGCGGCCATCCCGTTGCCGGCGAAGGTGACCTGTTCACCCTTGAGGCGCACGTCAATGCTGTCCCAGTGCTTGCCGTGCCGGGCCAGGGCATCACGCAGCACGGGGTCGGCGGCGTCGATCCGCTCCAGGGTCTGGTCGGAGAAGACGACGCCGAACCCGAAGACGTCCTCGGCGCGATTGCGCTCATAGACGGTGACCTGGGAGTCGGGTAGCAGCCGCCGGATCAGGGTGGCCGCGAACAGGCCGCCCGGGCCCGCGCCGATGCAGGCGACGCGCAGAGACATTGCCGACCTCACTTCATTCGTTGGGGGATCGGACCACGGGTGCGGCCGGGTGTCGGGCCGGACCGGGTCGGGGTCATGCGTTCGGTGATCGTCGCTACTGCGCCGGGCGCGCGAACGGGATCGAGCGGGATCGGCTGGTGCGGGCGGCTCGACGACGCTGGGCGGGGACCGCGGCGATGAGCAGCAGCCCGGCCATGGCGACCACCGCGAAGAGGTAGAAGTTCCACTGGTAACCGAGGCCGTTGCCGGCGATCAGCCCGCCGGCGATCGGCCCGGTGATCGCGCCCAGCCGGCCGATGCCCAGGGCCCAGCCCAGAGCGGTGGCCCGGACGTCGTCCGGATAGGTGGTGGCGACGTACCCGTTGACCAGGATCTGCGTGCCGACCGAGCCCAACCCGGCCAGGGCGACGAGCAGGAAAACGGCGGCGGTCGGCTGGTGCGCGGCCAGCAGTACGACGGCGGCCGCGGCGCACCCGAAGGCGGCGATGGTGACCGGACGGATACCGACCCGGTCGGCGACGAACGACGCGCCGATGGCGCCAATCACCGCGCCGACGTTGAGCACGAGCAGGAACGACAGGGAACTGCCCAACCCGAAGCCGGCCTGCTGCATGATCCGCGGGAGCCAGGTGTTCAGGCCGTAGACGAGCAGCAGACCGCAGAAGCTGGCCGCGGCGAACAGCAGCGTGCTGGCCAGGTACTGCCGGGAGAAGAGCACCCGCAGCCCGTTCGACCGGCTGCTCGGTGGGGCGAGGTGCCCCGCTGCCGCCTGGAGGGCGGGAACCTGCAGGCCGTACCGGTCGGCCAGCGCGCGGGCCTCGCGGAGTCGTCCTCGGGACACCAGGTAAGCGGTCGACTCCGGCAGCCACTTCCAGGCGATGGGCAGGATCACGACCAGGGGCAGGGCGCCGAACAGGTAGAGCAGGCGGAAATCGTGCTGCGGCAGCAGGGCCAGTCCAAGCACGGCCGCGCCGATGCCGCCGACCGAGTACCCGCTGTACATCACGGCGTTGTTGAACTGACGTCGCTCCGGGCGCGAGTACTCCACGGTCAGCGCGATGGCGGTGGGGACGACGCCGCCCAGTCCGAGACCGGCGACGAACCGCAGCAGCCCGAAGGCCTGCGGGTTCGGGGCCAGCCAGGTCAGGGCCATGGCGATCGAGAACCAGGTGATGCACAGCAGCATGACCCGCCGGTGGCCCACGATGTCGGTCAGCGCCCCGATGGCAAGGGCCCCGATCAGCATGCCGATCAGGGCGTAGCTGCCGATGGCGCCGGCCTGGGCCGGGCTGACGTCCCACTGCTGGTCGGCCAGGATGGCCGGCACGGTGGTGCCGTAGACGACCAGGTCGTAACCGTCGAAGACGATGGTGGCGAAGCAGACCAGCACGACGACGAGGCGCTGACGCGCGGAGCGGTCGGGAGCTCGGGACATCGGTGTCCTCCGAGGGTGAGGGCGGGGACGGCAGCAGGTCGAGCTGCGCGGTCCGCCCAACAATGCAACACTTTGACGACGGGCGTCAACATCATGGCACATGAGTGCGTCGGGTGGGGCGGATCGGGTGGTGCGACGATCTCCGGAGAGGTGAGCGATGGCGAAGGTGCTGGACGGTTCGGTGCTGCCCGGCCGGAGAGACGATGGAGTGAAGGGGGATTCGGTGGTCGAGGACGGCGACGCGGACGCGGTGGGTGCAACCATCAAGCCGCGGTCCCTGGTCTTCGACCTGTTCGGCGACTACCTGCGGTACCGCGGCGGCGAAGTCCGCCTGCGTCACCTGAGCACGCTGCTGGGTTTCTTCGACATCCCGGAGTCGACCGTGCGGGTGGTGGTCGGGCGCCTGCGGCGGGACGGCTGGCTGGTCAGCAGACGGGAGGGGCGGGAGACCGTCTACGCCCTCACCGATGCGGCCTGGCGACTGCTCGACGAAGGGCGCGACCGCATCTTCCGCCGGGCCGACGAGGCGTGGTCGGGGGAGTGGCAGATGATCATCTACTCGGTGCCGGAGACCGAGCGGGCCGTGCGTGATCAACTGCGCAAACGGCTGGCCTGGTGGGGTTTCGGCTCGTTGTCCCCCTCGGTCTGGATCAGCCCGCACGACCGGGCTGCGGCCATCTCGGAGGCCTTCCCCGGCGACGGGCCGGTGCGGCTCGATGTCTTCCGTTCGCGCAGCGACAACGGCACGTCCGATGCCGAGCTGGTTGGCCGGGCGTGGGATCTCGACGAACTGGGCCGGGACTACCGGGCCTGGCTGCAGCGCTGGGAGCCGGTGGTGCGGCGCTGTCGGCGCGAGCCCCCGCAGGGGGCGGAGGCGTTGGTCCTGCGCATGCGACTGGTGCGCGACTACCGCGGCTTCCCGTTCCGGGACCCCGATCTGCCGGCCGAGCTGGTGCCGGACGACTGGCCGGGCCGACGGGCCTTCGAGCTGTTCATCGACGCGCACGACCTGCTGAAGGCGTCCGCGGAGGCCGTCCTGGGGGCCGTTCTCGCCGACTGACGAGATATGTGTCGTTCTCTTGACGCTCGTCGCCATTACGGCACATACTTGTCGGCATTCCGTTCCGCTGCCGCAGGAGGCACCTCAATGACGAGTGACGCGACTGTGATCGCCGACGCCCGGACGGGCTCTGCCACGGCCGATGCCGTGACCCCGCCCGTCGAGTACGGCACCACCCTCTCGGCCGATGGCACCACCCTGGGCTACTACCGCCGCGGTTCCGGCCCGGCCCTGGTGATCACCCACGGCAGCATCGCGACCGGCGACCAGTGGTTGCCGGCCACCGAGCACCTGGCCGAGCACTTCACCTGTTTCGTCCACGACCGCCGGGGTCGCGGCCGCAGCGGCGACCACGCCACCTATGACCTGTCGACCGAGGTCGACGACATCGCCGCGATGATGGCGGTCGCCGGGCCGGGGGCGCACCTGCTGGGGCACTCCTACGGTGCCCTGTGCACGCTGGCGTACGCCGAACGGCTGCCTCTGGACGGGACCCTGATCCTGTTCGAGCCGCCGCTGGCCGTTCACGGCCCGGTGGCCGGCGCCGGTCTGGCCCGGTACCGGGAACTGGTGGACGCCGGTGATCTGGACGGCGCCCTCGAACACGCCCTGGTGAACTTCGTCCGCCTGCCCGCCGAGGCCATCCCTTACGTCCGGCAGACCCCGCTGTGGGACCAGTGCGTGCCGCTGACGCCGACCTGGGTCCGGGAGCTGGAACAGATCGACGCGCGGGGTGCGGATCTCGACCACTACGCCTCGATCACCGCGCCGACCCACCTCATCGCCGGAACGGGAACCACTGCGTTCCTGTACGAGTCGGCCCACCGACTGGTCGGCATCGTCCCCGGCGCCGGCATCACCGACCTGCCCGACCTCGACCATTTCGCCCACGTCGCCGCGCCCGAGCTGTTCGCCACCACGGTCCGGCAGGCCGTGTCCGGTCGGTGACCAGGGCGAGCACGCCTCCCTCGCCCGGACCCGGATCACGCCGTTGTTGTCGGGGGCGGTGTGACCCGGGTTCGGGCGGGGGACATGACGGGTTGCCCCGCGATGTGGTGAGGTCGACCGACCGCTGAACCGCTGCGGCGGTGGCGAAGGGAGATCGGGATGGCGAAGTCGGGTAGCAAGAACGGCTCGGACAAGGCTGACGCGAAGAAGAAGGCCGCGGCCGAGGCCGCTCAGAAGAAGAAGAGGGCTGACGCCAAGAAGGCGGCTGACGCGAAGAAGAAGGCTGACGCGAAGAAGAAGGCCGACGCGAAGAAGAAGGCCGACGCCAAGAAGGCGGCCGACGCCAAGAAGAAGGCCAGCAAGAAAGCCGACACCAAGAAGACGGCCAGCAAGAAGGCCGACACCAAGAGGACGGCCAGCAAGAAGGCCGACACCAAGAGGACGGCCGGCAAGAAGGCCGAGGGCAAGAAGCCCGCGAGCGTGAAGCGTGCCGGCGGCAAGGCTGCCGCGAAGAAGTCCTCGGGTGGGTCGACGACCACGTCCCCGGCAGCCTCTTCGAGTAGCTCCGGGGCGACCAAGTCGGACGGCAAGTCCAGCGGTCGCACCCCCGCGCCCCGTCCGGCCAACCGGCGGCGGACCGCGGACCTGCCCAGCACGGTCGCCCGATCCGATGAGCACGCGCAGGAGACCTACACCGCCGTCCACGAGTCCGCCGTCGAGCAGTACGGCGAGGGCGAGCGGGCTCACCGCACAGCGTTCGCGGCGCTCAAGCACACCTACGAGAAGGTCGGCGACCATTGGGAGGCCAAGGACGAGCCCGGCCCCTCGGATTCCCGGGCCGCGTCGCCCGACCGGTTCGGGGGCGAGACCGCGGGCGGGGTGGACGCCACGGCGTCGCGGGCCCACCTGTACAAGCTGGCCCAGGAACTGGACGTGCCCGGCCGCTCGCGGATGAGCAAGGACGAGCTGGTGGAAGCCCTGCAGAAGGCCAACCAGCGGGCCACCGCCAAGGCCGCCGAGTAGAGCTGGTCGATCCGGTCGTCACCACATGCCGACGTGCCACAGGTGACCGGACGTCGGCTGCACCAACCGGGTCGACCATGTCGATGCGGGCAGCCCGCGCGGCCGGGTCGGACGGTGCGTAGGTTCGGGGAATGCTGATCGCGTTCTCCGTCGCCCCGTCCGGTCCGGGCGAGCTGCCCGCGGGCGAGGAACCCGGTTCGGTCTCGATCGCCGTCGCGAAGGCCCTGCGGGTGGTGCGGGATTCCGGCCTGCCGCACAGCACCGACGCCATGTTCACCACGGTCGAGGGGGACTGGGATGAATGCATGGACGTCGTCCGCCGGGCCTGCGCCGCGGTCGGTCCCTACGGCAGTCGGGTCTCGCTGGTACTGAAGGCGGACATCCGGCCCGGCCACACCGGCGAACTCACCGGCAAGGTCGAGCGGGTCGGTCGGCTGCTGGACGACCTCCCACCGGAGGCGGCCGGCGGGTGACGGCGCAGATCCGGATCGGTGTCTCGGGCTGGACCTATCCGCACTGGCGGGGCCGGTTCTACCCGCCGGCCTGGCCGCAGCGCCGCGAGATCGACTACGCCGGAGCGGCTTTCGACGCGCTCGAGATCAACGGCTCGTTCTACTCGTTGCAGCGGCCGAGCAGCTACCGCCGGTGGCGGTCGGTCGTGCCGCCCGACACCGTCTTCGCCGTCAAGGGCAGCCGGTTCATCACCCACCTGCGCAAACTGGGATCGGTGGAGAAGCCGGTCGATCAGGCCCTGGCCAACTTCTTCGGCTCCGGCCTACTGGAACTGGGGGAGCAGCTGGGTCCCCTGCTGTGGCAGCTGCCGGAATGGTTCCGGTTCGATGTCGACAAGCTGACCGCGTTCTTCGAGCGGTTGCCCACCGACACGCAGCAGGCAGCGCACCTGGCGGCCGGTATCGAGGATCGGCTGCTGGAACGGTGGAAGGAGTCGCGACCCGATCCGAACGGGTTCGGCGCCCAGCCCGTCCGACCACTGCGGCACGCCATCGAGGTGCGCTCACCGACGTTCGCGACCGAGGAGTTCTACCAGCTGTGCCGCCGGTACGGCATCGCGCTCGTCGTCGCGGACACCGCACAGCGCTTCGTCTGGGTCGACCAGGTCACCGCCGACCTGGTCTACGTGCGGCTGCACGGCGATCAGGAGCTGTATGTCTCCGGCTACACCGATGCCGGCATCGAGTACTGGGCGGGACGGGTACGGGAATGGGCCGACCGGCCCGGCGTTCAGCAGGTGCATGTCTACTTCGACAACGACTTCCAGGCCCGGGCACCCTACGACGCCCGCCGGCTGGCCGCTCGCCTGGGCATCCACCGACCGGTCCTGGCCCCGTTGCCGTACGGCTGACACCCCGGAACGACAAGCGGCCCCGCGTCCGGAACCGGACACGGGACCGCCGACGAGACGTACGGGACTACAGGGTGATCAGGCCACCGGTCTTGGACCGGGCCGCCTCGAAGCGCGCCGCCGCGTCGGCCCAGTTGACGACGTTCCACCAGGCCTTGACGTAGTCCGGCTTGACGTTCTTGTACTGCAGGTAGAAGGCGTGCTCCCACATGTCGAGCAGCACGATCGGGATCTGTGCGGCCGGCAGGTTCCCCTGCTGGTCGAACAGCTGCATGATGTTCAGCCGCTGGCCGAGGGTGTCCCAGGCCAGGATCGACCAGCCGGAGCCCTGGATGGCGCCGGCGTTGGCGGTGAACTGCCGACGGAAGCCGTCGAACGAGCCGAAGAACTCGTCGATGGCCGCGGCCAGCTCGCCGTCGGGGCTGTCCCCGCCGTCCGGCGACAGGTTCGGCCAGAAGATCGAGTGGTTGATGTGACCACCGAGGTTGAAGGCCAGGTTCTTCTCGAGGCCGTTGATGTTGGCGAAGGAGTCCTTGTCCCGGGCCTCCGCCATCTGCTCCAGGGCCGTGTTCGCGCCCGCGACGTAGGTCGCGTGGTGCTTGTCGTGGTGCAACTCCATGATCTGCCCGGAGATGAACGGCTCGAGTGCGCCGTAGTCATAGGGAAGATCCGGCAACGTGTACTGCGCCATGTGTTCCTCCTGCCGAGAATGGGGCGGTCGCCCGCTCGCGTGGCCGGGGCCCGGCCGGGTTCGCGGACTGGCGATTCTGCTGGATCGGCGTCGCCGCCGATCCACCCGGTTCCGACCCTAACCCGCGCGTCGATCCCACTGCCCGGTACCCCTCCGACGGGTCGTCAACCCGGGTTCCAAGATCATCCCCAGGACGGCAGCCAGGTCTCCATCGTCAGTCGTTCCGGGGTGATCGGAGCGCCGACGAGGATCGGCCACAACCAGATGAAGTTGGCCACGACCAGACCGACGTAGATCGCGACGACGGCCACCGACAGCAGCCGGCGTTCCACGCCCACTTCGCCGAGCAGTCGTGTCCGGCCGGTCGGCGGTGTCCCGGACGACCCGGGTGGTGCGCCGGTCACCGCCGGTCGACGGGCCGGCCCCAGGATGTCGCCCAGCACCAGCACGATCCCCAGCACCAGGAACGGGGCCAGCGGGGTGGCGTAGAAGAAGTACATCTGCCGGTCGAGGTTGGTGAACCACGGGAGGTAGCCCGCGCCGTAGGCGACGAGCACCGCCGCGTACCGCCAGTCCAATCGCCCGACCGCCTTCCACAGCGCCCACACCAGGACGAACAGCGACACCCACCACAGGGCGGGTGTGCCGACCAGGAAGATGCGGCTCACGCAGTCGGTGCGCCCCTGCCCACAGCCGTCCCCGGTGCCGGGGGAGTAGAACAGCACCGGCCGGGTGCTCAGCGGCCACGTCCAGGGCTTGGACTCCCACGGATGGCGCTTGCTCGGATCGGTCGGGGTGAGCAGGTGCGAGTGGAAGTCGAGCATCTTCCACGTCCACTGCCACAGCGAGTTCTTCCACAGCGCACCCAGCTCGTAAAGCGTGCTGCTCTTCCAGTCGTTGCGGTTGTTGGCGGTGGCCACCAGGATGTGCCGGGCCCACGCGGTCTCGGAGGCGAACCAGGCCCACCAGCTACCGACGTAGACCAGCAGCGGGACGACCCCCAGGGACCAGATGGTCGGCAGCAGATCGCGCCGCACGGCGGCCCGAACCGGGCGCCGGACACCGACCTCCCGACGTCCGCACACGTCCCAGACGAAGACCATGACCAGGAAGGCGATGACCCAGTAGGCCCCGGACCACTTGATGCCGGTGGCCAGACCCAGGAAGACGCCGGCCCCGAACCGCCACCACCGCGCCCCGAGCGCGGCCCCCGCCCAGGCTCCGCGGCTGCTCGCCACCTCGACGGCCCCGGCCAGGCTCTCGTGCAGGCGTCGACGTACCTGATCCCGGTCGGCGATGACGCAGGCGAACGCGGCCAGCACGAACAGGGCCTGGAAGACGTCGAGCAGCGCCGTGCGGGCCATGACGTGGCTGACGCCGTCGCAGATCAGCAGGACCCCGGCGATCCCGCCGAGGAGGGTGGAGCCCGTCAACCGCCGGGCCGCCCGGATGATGATGGCCACGCAGAGCACCCCGGCCACCGCGGAGGCGAACCGCCAGCCGAACGGCGTGTAGCCGAACAACGCCTCGCCGATGGCGATGAGCTGCTTGCCCAGCGGTGGATGCACGACCACCCCGTAGGCCTGGTTGTCCTCGATGCCGCCGTTGCGGAGCATCTCCCAGGCCTGGATGGCGTAGTACTTCTCGTCGAAGAGCGGGGTGCCGCCGTCGGCCTTGCTCCCCAGGTCGACCAGCCGCACCACGGCCGCGATGGTCGACAGCAGCAGGGTGACCACCCAGCCGCGCAGCCGGTCCGTCGGCGGGGGCGGGAGCAGCCGGCGGGCTGCGCGCGGGCGGCGGATCGGGGGGATCTCGCCGATGCCTACCACGCCGGTGGCCGGGTCCGTCCGGGCCTCGTCCGGGTCGAGGGGTTCGCCGACCGACGCCCCCCGCAGACGGGCGGGGTCGTCGAGGTCGGCGGACGACACCGGTGGGATGCCCCCCGGGTGGTCGTCCCCGACGGGGGACGACGATCGGTCGCCATCGGCGACGGCGGAGAGCACCGGCATGGGCCGATCGTAAGGTTTGGCCATGGCCGATCCCGGGAGCCCGGACCACCGGGGCGAAGACGACCCCGTTCGCGACGACACGGGACGTCCGGCGGCTGCCGGCGCGTCGCGGCCGGGCGGCCGGCTGGTTCTGGCCGGGACGCCCCTCGGCCGGCCGTCGGACGCCTCCGACGGATTGCGAGCGGTGCTGGCCGACGCCGACGTCGTGGCCGCCGAGGACACCCGCCGCTTCCGGCGTTTGGCCGGTGATCTCGGAGTGACCGTCCGTGGGTCGCTCGTCTCCTATTACGAGGCGGTCGAGCAATCACGGATCCCGGCGCTGCTCGACCGGTTGGCCGACGGGGCGACCGTCGTACTGGTGACGGACGCGGGTATGCCGTCGGTGTCCGACCCCGGCTACCGCCTGGTGGCCGCGGCCGCCGCGGCCGGTCATGTGGTGACGTCGGTCCCGGGTCCGTCCGCCGTCATCACCGCGTTGGCGCTGTCCGGGTTGCCGTCGGACCGGTTCTGCTTCGAAGGGTTCCCGCCGCGGAAGACCGGCGAGCGGGCCCGGGCGCTCGCCGCCCTGGCTGGCGAGACCCGGACGATGGTGTTCTTCGAATCCGTCCACCGGCTCGGCGACTGCGTGGCCGCGATGGCCCAGGCGTTCGGGTCGGACCGGCCGGCCGCGCTCTGCCGGGAGCTGACCAAGACCTACGAACAGGTCATCCGCGGCACCCTCGGCGACCTGGTCGCGGCGGTCGACGCCGGGGTGCGCGGGGAGGTGACGCTCGTCGTGCACGGCGCCACCACCGGTCCGGCCGTCGTGCCGGAGGACGACCAGCTCGCAGCGCAGGTGCAGGAGCTAGTCGACCAGGGCTCGTCCCGTCGCGATGCCGTCGACGCGGTCGCCGCCCGGCACGGTCTGGCCCGCCGGGTCGTCTACCGGGCCGCCACCTGAGGCAACACAGTTGAGCGGGGACCCGACCGGCTGGCAGGGTCGAGGGTGCACGTGCTCTCGCACCACCGAACAGGACGGCTCGACATGACCGACACCCCCGGGCTCAAGGCCCGGCTGCGCACCGATCTCACCGCGGCGATGAAGGCGCGGGACACCCTGACCACCGGGACGCTGCGGATGGCCCTGGCCGCCATCACCACCGCGGAGGTCGCCGGCGACACCGCCAAGGAGCTGTCCGAACCCGAGGTGCTGGCGGTGCTCGGCAAGGAGGTCCGCAAGCGGACCGAGGCGTCCGAGGCGTTCGCGGCCGCCGGCCGCGCGGAGCTCGCCGAGAAGGAGACCGCCGAGGCCGCGGTGCTGACGTCCTACCTGCCGGCCTCGCTGACCGATGACGAGGTGTCGGATCTGGTGAGCGCCGCGGTGTCCGCCGTCGCCGCCGAGACCGGCGCCGAGGTCGGCCCGCGCCAGCTGGGTCTGGTGATCAAGAAGGTGCAGGCGGCCGCCGAGGGCCGCGCCGACGGCAAGCGGATCTCCGCCGCCGTCAAGCAGGCGCTCTCCTGACCGCTGTTCTGACCGGTCCCGCACGGCCCGCGCGGCGGCCCGTGCGGGATCTGTAGCGCGGTCGTCATGCCCCCGACCGCGCGCCGTGCCGGGAGCTTTGCCAAGGTGGGAGGTCAGCGTCCGGTAGGCCGCAGCTCCTGCGCCACCGGACCGACCCGCCCGTGACCCCGTTTCGACCCCAGGACGTCCGAGCACCGCGACGTCCGACACCCCTGGAAGGGCATTCGATGAGCGATTCCACCCCCAAGGCCGACATCGGCGTCACCGGCCTGGCCGTGATGGGTTCCAACCTGGCCCGCAATTTCGCCAGCAAGGGTTTCGTGACCGCGGTCCACAACCGCTCGTACAGCAAGACCACGGCCCTCATCGACGAGCACGGTGGTGACGGTCAGTTCGTCCCGTCCGAGTCGGCGGCCGACTTCGTGGCCTCCCTGGCCACGCCGCGCAAGATCATCATCATGGTCAAGGCGGGTGGCCCCACCGACGCCGTCATCGACGAGTTGTCGGAGCTGCTCGAGCCCGGCGACATCCTGATCGACGGCGGTAACGCCCTGTTCGAGGACACCATCCGCCGGGAGAAGGCGGCCCGCGAGAAGGGCATCCACTTCGTCGGCTGCGGCATCTCCGGCGGTGAGGAGGGCGCGCTGAAGGGCCCGTCGATCATGCCGGGTGGCTCCAAGGAGGCCTACGCCTCGCTCGGCCCGATCCTGGAGAAGATCTCCGCCCACGTCGACGGCGAACCGTGCTGCACCCACATCGGCACCGACGGGGCCGGCCACTTCGTCAAGATGGTGCACAACGGCATCGAGTACGCCGACATGCAGTTGATCGCCGAGGCCTACGACCTGCTGCGCCGCGGCGCCGGGATGGAGCCGGCCGAGATCGCCGAGGTCTTCGCCGAATGGAACCGCGGCGACCTGGACTCCTTCCTCATCGAGATCACCGCCGAGGTGCTCAAGCAGGTCGACGCCGAGACCGGCAAGCCTTTCGTCGACGTCGTGGTCGACGCGGCCGGCATGAAGGGCACCGGCACCTGGACGGTGCAGACCGCGCTGACGCTGGGCATCCCGGTGACCGGTATCGCCGAGTCGGTGTTCGCCCGCGGGCTGTCGTCGTCCACGAAGCAGCGGGCCGGGGCCGGCAACCTGCCGGGCCCGTCGCAGCCGTGGTCGGTCAAGGACCGCGACGCCTTCGTCGAGGACGTCCGGCTGGCGCTCTACGCGTCCAAGATCGTCGCCTACGCGCAGGGCTTCGACGAGATCGTCGCCGGCGCGGCACAGTACGACTGGGAGATCGACCGCGGCGCCGTCGCCCGCATCTGGCGGGGTGGCTGCATCATCCGGGCCCGTTTCCTCAACCGCATCACCGAGGCCTACGCCGACAACCCGGAGCTCGCGTCCCTGCTGTTCGCGCCGTTCTTCACCGACGTGGTCAGCAAGGGCCAGGACTCGTGGCGCCGGGTGGTCGCCGGGGCCGCCCAGTCGGGCATTCCGACGCCGGTGTTCGCGTCCTCGCTGGCCTACTACGACGGGCTGCGCACCGAGCGGCTGCCCGCCGCGCTCATCCAGGGCCAGCGGGACTTCTTCGGCGCCCACACGTACCAGCGGGTCGACAAGGAAGGCACCTTCCACACCCTGTGGTCCGGTGACCGCAGCGAGATCCAGGAGGACGGGCATACCCCCGGCGTCAACGCCCCGGTGAAGTCCGGCAGCTGATCGATCTCGACGCCCGTGACTGGCGCAGGGGCAGCTGAAGTCAGCTGTCCCTGCGCCAGTCGCCGTTCCGGCCCGTCCGGTGGGGGACGGGCGCTCCTCCGCCGACCACTAGCCTGAACGTATGAGCGTTCCTGTTCTCACCGCGGTGGCCTGGCCCTACGCCAACGGCCCGCGGCACATCGGTCACGTGTCCGGGTTCGGCGTTCCCGCCGACGTCTTCTCCCGCTACCAGCGGATGGCCGGCAACGACGTGCTGATGGTGTCGGGAACGGACGAGCACGGCACCCCGATCCTGGTGCAGGCCGACCAGGAGGGCGTCACTCCCCGGCAGCTGGCCGACCGGTACAACGAGGTCATCGTGGAGGACCTGGCCGGCCTCGGTCTGTCCTACGACCTGTTCACCCGCACGTCGACCCGCAACCACTACGCGGTGGTGCAGGAGCTGTTCCGCACGGTCCACCGCAACGGCTACCTCGTCCCGCAGACCACGATGTCGGCGATCTCGCCGTCCACCGGGCGCACCCTGCCCGACCGCTACATCGAAGGCACCTGTCCGATCTGCGGGTACGACGGAGCCCGCGGCGACCAGTGCGACAACTGCGGCAACCAGCTCGACCCCATCGACCTGATCAACCCGGTGTCCCGGATCAACGGCGAGACCCCGGTCTTCACCGAGTCCGAGCATCTGTTCCTCGACCTGCCCGCGCTGGCTGGAGCGCTGGGTGACTGGCTGCGCACCCGCACCGACTGGCGCCCGAATGTCCTGCGGTTCTCCATGAACCTGCTGGACGACCTCAAGCCGCGGGCCATGACCCGCGACATCGACTGGGGCATCCCGGTGCCGCTGGACGGTTGGCGCGACCGGCCGGACAAGAAGCTCTACGTCTGGTTCGACGCGGTCATCGGTTACCTGTCGGCGTCGATCGAGTGGGCCCGCCGGTTCGGCACCACCGCCGGTGACGGCGGACGCCCGGACGCCGACGCCTGGCAGCGCTGGTGGTCCCCCGAGGGCCGCGACGGGGTGGCCGGCGCGAAGGCCTATTACTTCATGGGCAAGGACAACATCACCTTCCACAGCCAGATCTGGCCGGCCGAGCTGCTGGCCTACGACGGCCGGGGCGTGCACGGCGGTGCGCCCGGTCGGCTGGGGCAGCTGAACCTGCCGACCGAGGTCGTCTCCAGCGAGTTCCTGACGATGAGCGGTTCCAAGTTCTCCACCTCGCGACGCACCGTCATCTACGTCCGCGATTTCCTGCGCGAGTTCGGGCCGGACGCGCTGCGGTACTTCATCGCCGCGGCCGGCCCGGAGACCCAGGACGCCGACTTCACCTGGGAGGAGTTCGTCCGCCGCACGAACTTCGAGCTGGCCAACGAGTGGGGCAACCTGGTCAACCGCTCGATCGCGATGGCCAACAAGAACTTCGGGGCGGTGCCCGCCCCGACGGCGCCCACCGCACAGGACGCCGAGCTGTTGGCCGCCTCCGCTGCCGCGTTCGATACGGTCGGAGACCTGTTGTCCCGCAGCCGGTTCAAGGCCGCGTCGGCCGAGGCGATGCGCGTCGCCGGGCTGGCCAACAAGTACCTGTCCGACACCGAGCCGTGGAAGCTGGCGAAAAGCACCGATCCGGCCGACCGGGAACGCCAGGGCACCATCCTGCACACCGCGCTGCAGGTCGTCGACGACGTCAAGACGCTGCTCACCCCGTTCCTGCCGCACGCCGGTCAGCAGGTCCATGACGCGCTCGGCGGGTCCGGGGTCTGGGCCGCGCAGCCGGAGATCCAGCGGGTCACCGATTTCGATGATGACGTCGAAGGTGTCGGCACCCCGCCGGTCGCCGAGTATCCGGTGCTCACTGGTGACTACCGCTCCGAGCAGGCCGCCTGGCGGCGCACCGAGATCGAGGTGGGCCGTCCGCTGGCCAAGCCGACGCCGCTGTTCACCAAGCTCGACCCCGGGCTGGGGGAGACAGGACCGGACTGGGCGCCTGTCCAGTGACCCAGCCGGTCAGCACCCCGGCCGGTGAGCTGCACCCGGCGGTGGTCGAGAAGAAGCTGGTCTCGGCGCCCGCGCCGTTGCCCGCGCCGGTCGTCGACGCGCACACCCACCTGGACGCCTGCGGCTGCCGCGACGCCGAGGATGTGGTCGCGGCGATGGCCCGGGCCGCCGCGGTCGGGGTGCGGCAGGTGGTGACGGTGGCCGACGACCTGGCCTCGGCCCGGTGGGCGGTGCGGGCGGCCCACTGGCACCCGGACGTGTACGCGGCGGTGGCGCTGCATCCCACCCGGGCCGATGCCCTGGACGAGGCGGCCCGCGCCGAGCTGGAACGGTTGGCCGCCGATCCCCGGGTGGTGGCGATCGGGGAGACGGGCCTGGACTTCTACTGGGACTACGCCCAACCGGATGTGCAGCGTGACGCCTTCGCCTGGCACATCGATCTGGCCAAGCGGGTCGGCAAGCCGCTGATGATCCACGACCGGGACGCCCACGACGCGATCCTGGACGTCCTGGACGCCGAGGGGGCGCCGGACACCGTCGTCTTCCACTGCTTTTCCGGGGATGCCGACTTCGCCCGCCGCTGCGTGGACGCGGGCCATTTCCTGTCGTTCGCCGGGCCGGTCAGTTTCCGGAATGCGCCGGCCCTGCAGGAGGCCGCTCGCATGGTGCCCGTCGACCGGCTGCTGGTCGAGACCGACGCCCCGTTCCTGACGCCCCATCCGCACCGGGGACGGCGGAACGAGCCCTTCGCCCTGCCGTGGACGGTCCGAGCGCTTGCCGCGCTCCGCGAAGTGGATGCGACGGAGTTGGCCGATCAGACCCGCTTGGCCACCCATTTGGCCTATCCGTCAATGGGCGTTGTCAGCCATATGCCGGAGTAATTGTCCGAATCGATCAAGGCGGATACGCCACAAGGTTATGGCCTGCACCACAGTTGGTTCATCAGCCTTTCACATCGTTTGCTCATCCGTTATCGTTCCGTAATAGCAGCTGGGATGGATCGCTGCCACGTCGAACTGGAAACGGAAACACGAGCCACCGGATACACCCACTCCGACCGTTCTCACGGTCGCGCCGAGAAGGTCGGACGCGCGTCAGCGTCCGCGCAGGGTGACGGTGTGACAGACATTTCCGCCACCATTCTCCGTCAATTCGGAGGAATTGTTCGCCATGGCCCCTGCCCGGACACCACGACGCTAGGACATGACTATGGGCGCGCATTCTGACAACGTCACCGCCGGCACCGACGCGACCGAGGAATTCGGTTCCGTCGCCGTCGCCGAGCCGCAGGACACCGATTCCACCAGCTCGACCGGCACCGCCTCGACCGGACGCAAGCTCCGCAAGCCCGTGCTGGCCGTCGCCGCCGCACTGGCCGTCGCGCTGGTCGCCGGCGGCAGCATCGCCGCCGCCATGAACAAGACCGTGACCATCACCGTCGACGGCCAGGCCCAGGAGATCTCCACCTTCTCCGGCTCGGTCTCCGGTGCCCTGGAGTCCGCCGGTCTCTCCGTCTCCGAGCACGACATGCTCGCCCCGGCTGCGGACACGGCCATCCAGGACGGCTCGCAGATCGCCATCGAGCGCGGTCGCCTGCTGACCCTCAGCATCGACGGCCAGACCCGTGAGGTGTGGACGACGGCCGATACCGTCGAAGAGGCGCTGACCGAGCTGGGCCAGAACCCGGCCTCCTACACGCTGTCCGCCGACCGGTCCCGCGAGATCCCGCTGGACGGTCTGGCGCTGTCCGCCGAGACCATCCACTCGGCCACCGTGGCCGATGGGGCCGGCGCCGCGGAGGGCGTGCAGTCCTCCGCCGAGACCGTCGGCGCTCTCCTGGCCGAGCGTGGCATCACCCTCGGCGAGCTCGACACCGTCGCCCCCGCGGCGGAGACCCCGCTGAGCGACGGCCTGCAGATCGCCGTCACCCGCGTCGCCAAGACCACCGTGACCGAGCAGGTCGACGTCCCGCAGCCCGCTGACCAGCAGGTCGAGGACTCGTCCGCCACGGTCGGCACCTCGACGGTCACCCAGCAGGGCACCGCCGGCAAGGACCAGGTGACCTACGAGGTGACCAGCACCAACGGTGCCGAGACCAGCAAGGTCGAGACCGGTCGCAGCCCGCTCACCGCGGCCCAGCCGACCATCGTCTCCGTCGGCACCAAGGAGCCGGTCAAGGTCAGCGCCCCGGCGCAGTCCTCGAGCCGCTCGTCGCAGAGCCAGTCCGCCTCGTCGGAGTCCTCCTCCCGGTCGGCGTCGTCCGCGCAGTCCAGCGCGCCCGCGCAGGAGTCCGCCAGCAGCTCCTCCTCGTCGTCCAGCACCCCGGCGCCGTCCTCCAGCGGTTCCAGTGGCATCAACTGGGACGGCATCGCGCAGTGCGAGTCGACCAACAACTGGTCGATCAACACCGGTAACGGCTACTACGGCGGCCTGCAGTTCGACATCCCCACCTGGAACAGCGGCGGGGGCAGCCAGTACGCGTCCCGTCCCGACCTCGCGAGCCGTGAACAGCAGATCGCGGTGGCCGAGAACGTGGCCGCCACCCGGGGCAGCTCGCCGTGGGCGTGCGCCAGCCACGGCTGATGACGACAGCGGGGTGCGTGTCCCGCTGACCGGCTGAGCGACGGGCCCCGATCCCTCTGGGATCGGGGCCCGTCGTCGTCTGCGGTGCCGACACCGACTGTCGGGCCGGAGTCCGTTTCGTCGGCCGCAGACCCGGATGCCCCGATGATGCTCGGCAATTTCCACGTTCTGTATTGACCGGATAACCCTCGGTCATTTGTGGGTGTGACGAATCCAACGGATGTCGCCAACTCATTGCCGCCGCATTCGCGGCTCGTTATTGTTCTGTGATAGAAGCCGGGATGGGACGTGTTCGGTGCCCCGCATCGAACCACCACGGTTTCCGCCGGCAGGCGGCAGGTCGCCGATCGTCTCCAGATCGTGCGCGGCCCGCGGATCGCAATTCTTTCGCCGATGAGCGGGAATGCGATCACGCCTGCGTGCGCCGGCACGTGCCTCTCCGTCGCGAGATGCGCCTGGACTGCGCCGGACGTCGGAAATCCCCTGCCCGGGACTACGTGCCCCACGGATGGACCCTTGACCGCCGAGCTCGACACCCCCGCCCAGCCGACCCCGCCGGCCGCCGCAGGCGAACCCGCCCGCCGCCCCGGACGCCGCCGGGTGGTCGTCATCGCCACCGCGGTCGGTCTGGCCCTCGCCGCCGTCGGCGGCGGCACCGCCGCCGCCCTCAGCAAGTCCGTCACCGTTGTCGTCGACGGCCAGTCCCAGCAGGTCCGCACGTTCGCCGGCTCCGTGTCCGGCGCCCTGGCGGCAGCCGATCAGACCGCCGGTGATCACGACATCGTGGCCCCCGCCGTCGACGCGCCCGTCCATGACGGCGACACCATCGCGCTGCAGAAGGCCAAGCCGTTCACGCTCGACATCGACGGCATACAGCAGCAGGCCTGGACCACCGCCGACACGGTGGAGGAGGCCCTGGTGCAGCTCGGCCAGGACCCGTCCGCCTACCAGCTGTCCGCCGACCGGTCCCGCGAGATCCCGTTGGACGGCCTGGAGGTCACGGCGTCGCCGCTGCACAGCGTGACCCTGACGGTGGCCGGCGCGGCCACCCCCGTGACCAGCGGCGCCGCGACCGTGGCCGACCTGCTGGCCGACCAGGGCGTCACCCTGTCACCGACCGACACCGTCGCCCCCGACGCGACCACCCCGGTCACCGACGGCCTGCAGATCACCGTCGACCGGGTGTTGACGGCCACCGTGACCGACACCGTCGAGATCCCGGCGCCCGAGCAGCGCGTCGAGGACCCGAACGCCAACAAGGGCACCTCCGCCGTCACCCAGGCCGGCGTTCCCGGCCAGCAGCAGGTCACCAGCGAGGTGACCACCGTCAACGGGGCCGAGACCGCGCGCCAGGAGACCGGTCGCGTCACCGTCAAGGAGCCGGTCCCGACCATCATCAGCGACGGCACCAAGTCGACCCTCGAGACGCGGGGCAACCGGGTCTTCTTCAACGACACCGAGTTCGGCGTGAACTGGGACGGCCTGGCGTACTGCGAGTCGACCAACAACCCCAAGGCGACGTTCTACCCGTCCGGCTTCCCGGCGACCTTCGGGCTGTTCCAGTTCGACCTGCCGACCTGGCAGTCGGTCGACGGCACCGGCAATCCGATGGACGCCAGTCCGGAGGAGCAGCTCATGCGGGCCAAGATGCTGTACCAGAAGCGCGGTCTGGAGCCGTGGCTGTGCCGCGATGCGGCGTCCGGTCCGCCGCCGGCCTGACCGACCCTCTTCATGACGTCCGCGAGCGCGCCCTTCCCCATCCGGGAAGGGCGCGTTCGCGGTTTCGGGCCGGCCCGAGCGGCGTGCCCGCCCGGACGCGTCGCGTCGGCCACGACCCGCGTGTGAGTATGACGCGGTGACGGAACGACCACGGGTGACGCTGCTCGGCGCCGGCGAGATCCGGCGGTTGGCGGAGGAACTCGATCTCCGCCCGACCAAGACGCTGGGGCAGAACTTCGTCCTCGACGGCAACACGGTGCGGCGGATCGTGGCGGCCGCCGATCTGCGGTCGACCGAGCACGTCCTGGAGGTCGGTCCCGGCCTCGGCTCGCTCACCCTGGCCCTGCTGGACACGGTCGGTGCGGTGACCGCGGTGGAGATCGACCCCCGGCTGGCCGATCTGCTGCCGCGGACGGTCGCCGAGCACGCCCCGACCCGGCGCACCGCCCTCCAGGTGATCGCGGCGGACGCGATGACCGTGACCGCCGATCGCCTCGTGCTGCCCGAGGAGGTCGCGGCCCCGGCCGAACCGACCGCGCTGGTCGCCAATCTGCCGTATAACGTGGCCGTCCCCGTGCTGCTGCACCTGCTGGCCGAGGTGCCCACCCTGCGGCGGGTGCTGGTCATGGTCCAGGCCGAGGTGGCCGATCGGCTCGCCGCCGAACCTGGGTCCAAGGTCTACGGGGCGCCGAGCGCGAAGGTGGCCTGGTACGGGGTGGCCCGGCGGGCCGGTTCGATCAGCCGCAATGTCTTCTGGCCGGTCCCCGGCGTGGACTCCGCCCTGGTCTCGGTCGACGTGCACCGGCACCCGCGCACGGACGACCGGGCCGCGACGTTCGCCGTCGTCGACGCCGCTTTCGCGCAGCGCCGCAAGACCCTGCGCGCCGCTCTGACCGGATGGGCCGGGTCGTCGGCTTTCGCCCAGGAGATCTGTGAGCGCGCGGACGTCGACCCCGGGGCCCGGGGCGAGACGTTGCGCATCGACGATTTCACCCGGATCGCCGACGCGATGAAGGCCGTCGACCGGGGCGAGCAGGAGTGAACGGACCGACGTGAGCGAACGACGAGGACGGCTGAGCCCGGTGGGCCCACCCCGGGCGGTGGCCGCGGGCGGCGCGGTGCGGGTGCAGGCCCCGGCCAAGATCAACCTCCACCTGGGCGTGGGCCCGCTCCGTGACGACGGCTACCACGACCTGGTGTCGGTGTTCCATGCGGTCGATCTGGCCGACGATGTCGTCATCGCCCCGGCCGTCCGTTCGTCGGTCACCTGCGAACCGGCCGACGGGGTGCCGTCGGGGACGGACAATCTGGCCGGCGCCGCCGCCGCGGCGCTCCGCCGTCGCCGCAAAACCGGTTCCCCCGTTGCCATCTCGATCACCAAGCGGATCCCGGTGGCGGGCGGCATGGCCGGCGGCAGCGCCGACGCGGCCGCGGCCCTGGTCGGCTGCGCGGCCCTGTGGGGGATCGAGACCACCCGCGGCGAGCTGATCGACATCGGGGCCGAGCTCGGCTCCGACGTCCCGTTCGCGTTGACCGGCGGAACCGCCGTGGGCACCGGGCGGGGGGAACGGTTGTCGCCGGTCCTCTCCCGGATCCGGCTGCACTGGGTGCTCGCGCTGTCCGCGGAGGGCCTGTCCACCCCGGCGGTCTTCGCCGAACTCGACCGGCTGCGGGAGATCGGCGACCCCCCACGGGTCGGACCGGTGGAGACCATGCTGGCCGCGCTGGCCGGCGGTGACGCCGCCGCGGTGGCCGCCGCCCTCGGCAACGACCTGCAGGCCGCGGCGATCTCCCTGCAACCGGGCCTCCGGCGCACTCTGCGGGCCGGGGTGGCGGCGGGCGCGCTGGCCGGGGTGGTGTCCGGGTCCGGCCCCACGGTCGCGCTGCTGTGCGCGGACGCCGAGTCGGCCGCCGCGGTCGCTGCGGAACTGGCCGGCAGCGGCACCTGCCGCTCGGTGCGGGTGGCCACGGGTCCGGCCCCGGGAGCCCGCGTCGTCGGCTGAGTCACCCCACCCACCCCGCCCGCGCCCCCCCCCCGCGACTTGGTAAAGCCCGCCGCTTTTCCGTCGCGGAGACGGCGTGTTCCGCCCAGTCGCGAGAGGGGTCGCGGAGGTGCCGTGCGCGACTCGGTCAAGCCCGCCGCTGTTCCGTCGCGGGAACGGCGTGTTCCGCCCGGTCGCGGGCCCGGCGGAGGGGCTCAGCCCAGCTGTTCGCTGAGCTCGAACCACCGTTCCTCGAGTTCGGCGCTCTGCCGCTCCAGCTCGCCGATGTCCTTCATCTTCGCGGCCAGGCCGGTGTAGTCGGCGTGGTCGTGGTCGGCCAATGCGGTGCGGGCCTTCGTGATCTGGGTGTCGAGCCGGGTGATGCGGCGTTCGATCCCCTCCAGCTCCTTCTGCGCGGCCCGCAGCTCGGCTCCGGACAGCGCCGGTCCGCCGGCGTCGGCGGCCCCGTTCGCGGCCGGGGCGTCCGGGGCGCCGGTGGCGCCCGTGAAGGTGCCCTCGCCCCGTCGGCGGCGTTGCAGGTACTCGTCGACACCGCCGGGCAGGTGCCGCAGGTGACGGTCGAGGATCGCGAACTGCTGGTCGGTGACCCGCTCGAGGAAGTACCGGTCGTGGGAGACGACGATGAGCGTCCCCGGCCACGAGTCGAGCAGGTCCTCCAGGGCGGCCAGCATGTCGGTGTCGAGGTCGTTGGTGGGCTCGTCGAGGATCAGCACATTCGGCTGTTGCAGCAGGATGAGCAGCAGCTGCAGGCGACGCTGCTGACCACCGGACAGGTCCTTGACCGGGGTCGACAGCTGGGCGCTGGCGAAACCGAGCCGTTCGAGCAGCTGCCCCGGGGTGAGTTCCATCGCCTTGGACCCGGTGCCGAACGAGTACGTGGTCCGCAACCGCTCCAGCACCACCCGCACCGGGGATTCCAGGTGCTCGTCGAGCTCGTCCATCCGCTGGGTCAGGGTGGCGACCTTGACGGTCTTGCCCCGCTTGACCCGTCCCGCGGTCGGTTCGACGGTCCCGGCGATCAGGCCGAGCAGCGTCGACTTGCCGGCCCCGTTGACGCCGAGCACACCGGTCCGCTCACCGGGCGCGATCCGCCACTCGATGTCGTCCAGCACGTGGTGGTCGCCGTAGCTGACCCCGACGTCGAGCAGGTCGACGACGTCCTTACCCAACCGCGACACCGCCAGCGAACGCAGCGCGATGGGGTCGCGCAGCTCCGGGACGTCGGCGATCAGGGCGTTGGCCGCGTCGATCCGGAACTTCGGCTTGGACGTCCGGGCCGGCGCGCCGCGCCGCAGCCAGGCCAGCTCCTTGCGGGCCAGGTTCTGCCGGCGGGCCTCGATCGACGCGGCCTGCCGGTCGCGTTCGACCCGCTGCAGGATGTAGGCCGCGTAGCCACCCTCGAACGGTTCGACGATCCGGTCGTGGACCTCCCACGTGGTGGTGCACACCGCGTCGAGCAGCCAGCGGTCGTGGGTGACGAGCAGCAGGCCACCGGCCGACGCCGACCAGCGGCGGCGCAGGTGTTCGGCCAGCCAGGCGATGGCCTCGGTGTCGAGGTGGTTGGTCGGCTCGTCCAGGGCCAGCACGTCCCAGTCACCGGCCAGCAGCCGGGCCAGTGCGACCCGCCGCCGCTGACCACCGGACAGCCGGTCCACCGGGGCATCGAAGTCGAGGTCGCCGAGCAGACCGCCGATGACGTCCCGGACCCGGGCGTCCCCGGCCCACTCGTGTTCCTCGGCGTCGCCGACCACGATCTGCCGGATCGTCTGGGTGTCGTCCAGGGTGTCGCCCTGGTCGAGTACGCCGACCCGGACCCCGCCGCGGACGGTCACCCGACCGCGGTCCGGGCGCTGCCGGCCGGCCAGCATCGCCAGCAGACTGGACTTGCCGTCGCCGTTGCGGCCGACGATGCCGATGCGGTCGCCCTCGTTCACCCCGAGAGAGACGGAGTCGAACACGACCTTGGTCGGATATTCCAACGACAGGGCTTCGGCCCCGAGAAGATGCGCCATAACGTCTCCCAGGCTAAAGGGCGACGCCCCTGCTCTCCGACCGTCGGGCCCGGTCGGGCGGGATCAGCCGCGCAGGAAGGGCACCACCAGATCGGCGAGCCGCTCCGGGTCGCGGTGGGGGCCGCCGACCCCGGGTGGCAGGTCGGCCCGGCGGGCGCCCGGGATGCGCGCCGCCAGCGCGTCGGCCCCGGTGGCGCCGTCGGCGTGGGACGGACCGGAGGCGACCACGAGCACAGGGGCGGTGACGGCGGACAGGGCGGTCCACCAGGCCGGGTCCGGGTCGGCCAACGCGCCCAGCGTCGCCCGCGCCCGACCGAGCCCGGCGAGGTTGGCCAGCGGGCGACCCCGCCGCACCGTGGTGACCGCGCCGTCGAGCATCATGCCCAGGGACAGCCGCGGCCGGGGCGCGTCGGCGCTGGGGGGCGGCAGCAGCGGGTCGATGACGACGGCCCGGTGCACCAGGTCCGGTCGGCGGGTCGCGAGTGTCAGCACGACGTAGGCGCCGAACCCGACACCCACGATGTCGCAACCGGTCTCGCCGGATCGGGCGGAGCGGTCACCACCGAGCAGCTGCTCGGTGACGGCCGCCAGGTGCTCGGCGTGGGCGTCCCCGCCCGGTGCGTCGAGCGGGTCGCAGTGCGCCGACCCCGGGAGGTCGACGGACACCAGTTGCCGGCCGGCGGCGCACAACGGTTCGGTCAGCCCCAACCAGGCCGCGGCGGACGACCCGAGGTCGGGGACGGCCAGGACCGGTGCGCCGGTGCCGTTCGAATAGATGCGCACCAGACGGCCGCGGCCGTCCCGGCCACCGATCTCGCCCACGCGGATGTCGTGGATCGCGCTGTAGTGGCCGGTGAGGCCGCTGAGCGCGCGGAGCGGGTCACCGAAGCGGTCGGTTTCCACGTGTCCGGCTCCCGGGGGTCGGGCCGTCGGGGGATCGCTGACGCGCGTCGACATGTCCACCGCACGGCATCGTTGCCTGGTTGTCGCATCCTAGGCCCGCCGGGCCGTCGACGGGTCGGGTCGTTGTGCTTGGTGGTCGCAGGCCAGGCCCGCCGGGCCGTCGACGGTCGGGGCGCCGTGCTTGGTGGTCGCATCCCAGGCCCGCCGGGTCGTCGACGGTCGGGGCGCCGTGCTTGGTGGTCGCATCCCAGGCCCGCCGGGTCGTCGACGGTCGGGGCGCCACCCCGGGGCGCCTCCGGCGGGCGGAGCATTTACGGTGGTCAGCGATGAGCATCTTCACCGCAGCGCTGCGTCGGGCCGCCGCCGGCGACAAGGGCATGGTCACCGGCGAGCCAGACCGTCCGCTGCGGCGGACGTGGGGCGAGATCCACCAGTTGGCCCGGTCGGCCACCGGTCGGCTGGCGGCCGCCGGGGTCCGCTCCGGAGACGCGGTGGCCATCCTCGCGGCCCAGCCGGTCGATGTCGCACCGATCGCCCAGGGGGCGTGGCTGGTGGGGGCGTCGGTGACGATGCTGCACCAGCCCACGGCCCGCACCGACATGCGGCACTACCTGCCGGAGACCGCGGCCGTGCTGCGGGTCATCCGGGCGCGCGCCGTCGTCCTGGGCGCGCCGTTCGACGGCCCGGCCTTCGCCGACGCGGTCGGTCAGCTCCGGGCGTCCGGGGTGCTGGTGTTCACCGTGGCCGACCTGACCGCGCCCGGTGAGGTGACGGTGCCGGACGTCGAGGTGGGCGAGGACGCCACGGCGCTGCTGCAGCTGACCTCGGGTTCGACCGCCACGCCCAAGGCCGTCCGCATCAGCCACGGCAACGTGTGGGCGAACCTGGAGGCGATGTGCGCGGCGGCCGACATCGGTCCGTCCGACGTGATGGTGTCCTGGCTGCCGCTCTTCCACGACATGGGCATGGTCGGCTTCCTGACCCTGCCGATGAGCCGGGGGATCGAGGTCGTCAGCGTCACCCCGTCGGATTTCCTGTCCTCGCCGGCTCTGTGGCCCGAGCTCATCAGCCGGTACGGCGGGTCCGTCACCGCCGCCCCCAACTTCGCCTACGCGCTGACCGCGCGGGTGCTGGCCCGGGCCGCCCGCACCCGTGCGGACGGGGCCGATGCCCCCGCACTCGACCTGTCGACGCTCCGGTTCGCCCTGAACGGGGCCGAGCCGGTGGACGTGGACGCGGTGAAGGCGTTCCTGGCCGCCGGGGCCGCGTTCGGGCTGCCGTCCACGGCGATGGTGCCGGCCTACGGCATGGCCGAGGCCACCCTCGGGGTGTCGTTCCACCCGTGGGGTACGCCGCTGCAGGTGGACACCGTCGACGGACGGTCGGTCGAGCACGAACGCCGGGCTGTCTCGGTGGCGCCGGACGCCCCGGAACCCGCGCAACCGCGCCGGTACCCGGTGCTCGGTCCGCCGTTGCCGGGGATCGAGGTGCGGGTCTGCGGACCGGAAGGGCCCTCCGGCCCGGACCGGGCCGAGCGCGAGGTCGGCACGCTCTTCCTGCGCGGCGCGGCGGTCACCGACACGTACTTCACGGTCGACGGACCCGTGCCCACCCGGGCAGCCGACGGATGGCTGGACACCGGCGACCTGGGTTACCTGGTCGACGGCCGCATCGTCATCTGCGGCCGGGCCAAGGACGTGATCATCATGGGCGGCCGGAACATCTACCCGACCGACATCGAACGGGTCGCCGAGGCGGTGGACGGCGTCCGCGCGGGCAACGCCGTCGCCGTCCGCTGGACCACCCCCGGTGGGCGGGAATCCTTCGCCGTCGGGGTCGAGTCCCGTGCGGCCGGTGGGAGCGGCAGCCCCGAGGAGGTGGAGGGCATCGTCGCCGCGGTGCGCTCGGCGGTGACCACGGCGGTCGGCGCGCGTCCCGCGCTGGTGCGGGTGCTGCCGCCGGGAACGCTGCCGAAGACGCCGTCCGGGAAGATCAAGCGGGCCGCGGCATCGGCCCTGCTCGCCGCCGACGACCCGCAGGGCTGAGCCCGCACGGATCTGGGGCTTTGCGGATCAGGGGGCGTGCAGTCGGTTCTGCGCGACGAGCAGCCCCTGCGCGATGAGGAGTTCGACGGCGTCCGCGGCCAGTTCCAGTTCGACCGGCAGGTCCTTGCGTTCGGCGGCGGAGAAGTCGCGGAGCACGTAGTCGGCGGGGTCCTGGCGGCCCGGGGGCCGTCCGATGCCGACCCGGACGCGCAGGTAGTCCTTGGTCGACAGGGCCGCGGAGATCGCGCGGAGCCCGTTGTGGCCGCCCTCGCCGCCACCCTGCTTGACCCGTAGCGCGCCGAACGGGACGTCCAGCTCGTCGTGGACGACGATCACCGATGTCGGTTCGACCGAGAAGAACCGCGCGAGCCCGGCCACCGGTTTGCCCGAGACGTTCATGTAGCTGCGGGGTTTGGCGACGATCACCTTCGCGTCGCCGAACCGCCCGGTGGCGATGTCGGCGCCCGCCTTGTGGCTGGTGAAACGGCTACCGAGCCGGGCGGCGAGGATGTCGGCGACCATCGCGCCCACGTTGTGCCGGTGGCCGGCGTACTCCTTGCCCGGGTTGCCGAGGCCGACGACGAGGCAGGGGGAGGGGACGGCGGCCGGGACCGCCGCACTCGCGGCGCGATCGACCACGGGAACATCCTCTCGGGTGGCGGGGACGAGAACGGGGGCGGGCCGCGTCGCCGCGGCACCGCCCCCGTGGGTGCGCTGGGTGGATCAGCTCTCGGAGGAGCTGTCCTCGGCGTCGGCCTCGGCCTCGAGGACCTCGCCCAGGGTCTCGCCGGAGCCCTCGGCCTCGATCTCCTCGGCGGTCGGGGCGGTGTTGACGGCGACGACGAGAGCCTCGGCGTCGGTCACCAGGGTGGCCCCGGCGGGCAGCTCGACCTGGCCGGCCAGGACCTGGGTGCCGGCCTCGGCCCCTTCGATCGAGACCTCGACGGACTCGGGGATGGACAGCGCCTCGGCCTCGATCGACAGGGTCGACAGGTCGTTGAGCACCAGGGTGCCCGGGGCGGCATCGCCGACGACGGTGACCGGGACGTCGACGGTCACGCGCTCGCCGCGACGGATGATCAGCAGGTCGACGTGCTCGTAGTAGTCGCGCAGCGGGTGGCGCACGACGGCCTTGGGCAGCGCGAGCTGGTCACCGTCGGACAGCTCCAGGGTCAGCACGGTGTTGCCACCGCCCTTGATCGCGGCGGTGAACTCGCGGGCCGGCAGGGACAGGTGCCGCGGCTCGGAGCCGTGGCCGTAGAGGACGGCGGGGATCTTGCCGGCCCGGCGGGTACGGCGGGCGCCGCCCTTCCCGAAGTCGGTGCGGTTCTCCGCGATCAGACGGACCTCGGCCATGACGACAACACTCCCAATACTGGTGACGACAACTGTTTCGGCTGCGGTGACGTGCTCCGGGCGGGGTGTTCACGCACGGCGGAGGATTCCACCGCGTCGATCACGGTCGTCCTTCCGGCGCTCTCCACCCGGGGGCGGAAGCGGCTGGACGGGACTGACCCTCGCCGAGGCAACCCTGACATGTTACGTGCCGCGCCCGCGGCGGCCAAACCGGGCCCCCACACCACCGGGCCCGACCGGGCCCGGACAGTGGGATGCCCCGCCCCCCGACCGCGCGCGGCGATCGGGGACGGGGCAGGTCGGTGCGGGTGACGCCGGCCTAGAGGGCCATGCCGCCGTTCACGTCGAGGATGTGGCCGGTGACGAAGCTCGCGTCCGTCGAACAGAGGTAGGCGACCGCCCCGGCGATGTCCTCCGGCTGGCCGGCGCGACCCAGCGGGTTGCTGGTCATGGTGGCCTCGTAGGCCTCCTTGGTCATCGCCGCGGTCATCGGGGTCTCGATGAACCCGGGGCGGATGCCGTTGACGGTCACGTTGAAGCGGGCCAGTTCGAGCGCGCCCGCGCGGACCAGGCCGACGACGCCGGCCTTGGCGGCGATGTAGTTCATCTGGCCGAGGTTGCCGGCCTTGGCCACGATCGACGAGATGAGGACGACGCGGCCCGGTCCTTCGGTCCGCAGCCACGGCGCCGCGGCGCGCAGACCTTCGAACACTCCGGTGAGGTTGACGGCGATGACCTGGTCCCAGTCGTCGTCGGTCAGCTTGTGGAACATCCGGTCCCGGGTGATGCCCGCGTTGCCGATGTAGGTGTCGATGCCGTCCATCGCCTCGGCGGCCTGCGCGAACGCCTCCTTGACCTGCCCGCGGTCGCTGACGTCACAGCCGAAACCGAAGACGGGCGAACCGGTCTGGCTCGAGATGCGGTCGGCGGTGGCCCGCGCGCCGTCGGCGTTGCGGTCCAGGACGGCGACCGACAGGCCCTCGCTGGCCAGCCGCAGGGCGATGGCCTCGCCGAGCCCCTGTGCGCCTCCGGTGACGACGGCCTTCGAAACGCTGTACCGATCGGACATGGCGGACCCTTTCACTGCTGGTGATGGTGTGGATGGTGGGTGACGGAATCAGGTGGTGCGGGTGGTACGGCGGGTCGACGAGAGTGGTCGACCCGCGACACCGGGGCGGAACACCGCCCCGGTGCGGTCTTCTCGGAGGAGGCGCCGGTGCGTCAGGTGCCGAGGACGTAGGTGCCCGGGGCGTCGCCCAGGGCGGGGTAGTCGTCCGAACCGCTGGGGGGCGGGGTGGTCAACAGGCCGGCGCGCTCGCCGATCCACTCGGCCCAGTCCTCCCACCAGGTGACCGGGTGCATGGTCGCCTCGGCCTTCCACTGGTCGGGGTCGGCCGGCAGCTCGTCGGTCGTGCCCACCCAGTGCCGGGACTTGGGGTTCGGCGGGTTGACGATGCCGGCGATGTGGCCGGAGTTGGACAGCACGAACCGGACGTCGCCCTTGGGCAGACGGGCGCCCCGGTACGAGCTGCGCCAGGGCGCGATGTGGTCCTGCTCGGCGGCCAGGAAGTACATGTCCTGGTCGAGCTCGGAGATGTCGAGGTGCGTCCCGGCCAGTTCCATCCGGCCGGTGGCCAGCTGGTTGTCCAGGTAGCAGCTGCGCAGATAGAAGGAATGCATGTCGGCCGGCATGCGGGTCGAGTCCGCGTTCCAGGTGAGCAGGTCGAACGCCGGCGGGTCCTGGCCGAGCAGCCAGTTGTTGACGACGTAGTTCCAGATCAGGTCGTTGCCGCGGAGCAGGTCGAAGGTCTTGCGCATCGATCCGCCGGGCAGGAAACCCGTCTTGGCCATGGACTTCTCGAGCTTGGCCACCGAACGCTCGTCGGTGAAGACGCCCAGCGCTCCGGGTTCGGAGAAATCGACCAGGGTGTTCAGGAACGTGGCGCTGTTGACCCGGTCGTCACCGATGGCATGCAGGTAGCCCAGGGTCGACATGGCCAGGGTGCCGCCCAGACACAGGGCCAGCAGGTTGACCTTCGGCGAGCCGGTGATGTCGCCGATGACGTCGAGCGCCTTCATCGGGCCGGACAGCAGGTAGTCGTCCATCGACACGTCGGCCATGGTCTGGTCGGGGTTGCGGTAGCTGATGAGGAACACGGTGTGCCCGTGGTCCACCGCCCACTGCACGAGGCTGCGACCCGGCGAGAGGTCCATGACGTAGTACTTGTTGATCCACGGCGGGCTGACCAGCAACGGGATCTCGTGCACGGTCTCGGTGGTCGGGGAGTACTGCAGCAGCTCCATCAGGTCGTTGCGGAACACGACCTTTCCGGGGGTCACGGCGAGCTCGCGCCCGACCTCGTAGACGCCCTTGGCGAACTGCTCGGGCTGTCCCTCGTTGACCAGCATGTCGTGGACGAACGTCCGGGCGCCCTTGGCCACCGACTGCCCGCCGGTCTCGACGGCGCGTTTGATGACGGTCGGGTTGGTGGCGGGGAAGTTGGTGGGACTCACCGCGTCGACGATGGTCTTCAGAGCGAAAGTCGCCTTCTGGTGGTCACTGTCGCTCAGCTCCGCGTCGTCGACGAACTCGGCGACGGCCTGCTCGAGCAGCAGGTGCTGCTGGTGCAGGAACCAGTAGGCAGGTGAGTCGGTCCAGGCCTTGTCGGCGAACCGCTTGTCCCGTGGCGGCTCCACCGGGCCGGGGACGTCGGCGCCCAGGGCGCGGGCCCCGGCGGCCATCCAGGCCTGCCACGCCTGGCCGGTCCAGCGCAGGGACGCCTGCATCATGCGGTCCGGGTGGGTGGCCCAGTAGCTGGACAACCGGGCGAGGGACGGCAGCATCGACGCCTGGTCGTACTGGCCGATCACGCCGCGGTCCAGGCGGTCGGCCAGCCGACCGATGCTCTCGGCGAACTGTTCCCGTGTCCGGTCGTCGACCAGTTCCCACAGGCGGGGGACGGTCGCGACGACGGTCGACGGGGATTCCTCTGTAGCGGCGGACATCGCACGCTCCTCGTAGCCTGCCGGTCAACACTGACCGGCTCACCGGGGCTCCGGCCGGGATCGGTCGGAGTCTGCTGCTTGTCGTGGGGGTGGGCCGGGCGGGGCCCATCGGAGGGGACCGAGCTGCTTGTCGTGGGGGTGGGCCCGGGCGGGGCCCATCGGAGGGGACCGACGGTGGCGCGGGGTCCGGCCCCGCGGTCGTCGTTCAGGATCGCTGGCCGCGACCCCGGTTGCGGCGGCGTTCGCCGGTGAGCTGGCGGAACGCCAGGTAGGACTCGGTGAGTGCCTTGCGCTGGGCCGGGGTCAGGTCCGGGTCCTCCTCGATGGCCGTCATCACCGCGGGCTGCTCGTCCTCGGCGAGCGGGCGGGGCGGCGGCCGCAGGGCCTCGGCCGAGAGCTCGAGCGAGTCGGCGATCGCGTTGAGCACCTGGTCGGAGGGATCCCGCAGACCACGTTCGATCTGGGACAGGTACGGGTTCGAGATGCCGGACATCGCGGCCAGTTGCCGCATGGGCAGCTGCGCCAGTTCCCGCTGCCGCCGGATCATCTCCCCCAGGCTGGGGGCGTCGGGCCAACCCGCGCTCATCGGTACCTGTCCTCTCCGGGCGGGGTGCCGCCCGTGTGTGCGAGCCGCCGGATCCGGTCCCACCAGAGGGTGTTCCCGGCAACCGTGACGGCGATTGCAGTATGCGTTCGGATGGACCGACCTCGGCGGGGTTCGCCTGCGTCGGGCCGGGCGGTGAATGTGCACCGCCGTTAGCTGTGTTAGCGCGATGGCGAGCGTACGCCCGGCCACAGCCGGGTGTGACCCACCTCACTCGTCAGGGGAAATGTCGTGTCGCGGGCGCGCTAGGGTTCGCGCGTTAGCCAGCGGGTCGGGGGTCTGGCCCACCCTCGCGAGCCGGGTCGGCCGGCCGTCCCGGGGTGGTCGGCGAGCGCTTCGCCGGCCGCCCACCGGACCCGGAAAAGCACTCGGCGCAGCCGACCCGGAGGTCGACTGCGCCGAGTGCACAGCAGGTGGGACTTACTTCAGCAGCTCACGGGCGGCGCGCGAGTAGTTCGCACCGGCCTGGGCGGCGACATCGGTGTAGCGGGCGACGGCGTCCTTGACCCAGTCCACGTCGGAGATGTGGGCGAGCTGCTTGTGCAGACCCAGGGTCACGTCCAGGCCGGCGTCGAAGGCGTCCAGCATGGCCAGCGAGGACTTCTTGGCCTGCGCGAACGTGACGTCGACGTACTCCTGGACCTGGCCGGTGGCCTTCTCCATGGTCGGGGCGAAGGCCTCGGACGCGGTGCGGGCGAAGTCGGTGGCGGCGTCGGTGGCGGCCTTGAAGGCGGCGTCGGTGGCGGCAGCGCCGTTCTGAGCGGCCTTGGTGGCGGTGTTGGTGGCCATGTGGCTCTCCCATCATCGAGGTGGCTGGTCGGTGACGGGGCTCCGGCGCAGGGCGCCCGGAACGGTCCGTCTCGGAGCCAGCGTTCGGCCCCGTTGTTAGCAAGTTAGCAGATTAGCCAGCTAACCGGCAAGCGTTCCGACCTCGCAGTGAGGGGCGCCACGTCGGCCTCCGGGCGTGACGCACGTCACAATCCTGGTGGCCGGGATGGCGGTGTCACATGTCCATCCCGCCGTTGACCCCCCAGATCTGGCCGGTGATGTAGGAGGAGGCGTCGGACGCGAGGAAGTGGACGACCCGGGCGATCTCCTCGGGCCGGCCGAGGCGGCGCAGCGGGATCTGACCCTTGATGCGCTCCAGCACCTTCTCGGGCACGGTCTGCACCATCTCCGTGCTGATGTAGCCGGGGGTGACGGTGTTGACGGTCAGTCCGACCGAGTCGTCCGCGAGCTTGCCGGAGCGCTCCAGGAGGAAGGCGGCCTCCCGGGCCATGGTCTTGGTCAGGCCGAAGAGCCCCGACTTGGAGGCCGCGTAGTTGGCCTGCCCGATGTTGCCCATCTCGCCGATGATCGACGACACGTTGATGATCCGGCCGGTCCCGCGTTCGGCCATGTGGGCCAGCGCCGCCTGGGAGAGGAAGAACGCCCCGGAGAGGTTGACCGCGAGCACCTTGTACCAGTCGTCGTCGGTCAGCTTCAGCACCGTCTTGTCGATGGTGATGCCGGCGTTGTTGACGAGGATGTCGAGGCGGCCGTGCTGCTCGAGCACCTCGGCGATGACCCGGCGGCAGTCCTCCGGGGAAGCGACGTTGCCCTGGTGGACCGTCACGCGGGTGTCCGCGCCGAAGATGCCGGGGAACTCCGCGGCGAACTGCTCGGCCTTGCCGACGTTGCCGCTGTAGCCGGCGGCGACGGCGGCGCCCTGGGCGGCCAGGCTGTGGGCGATCGCGGCACCGATCCCGCGGGTGCCGCCGGTGACCAGCGCGACCCGACCGGCGAGCTTGTCGCCGATCCGGCCGGTCGGCGAGCCGTCGGGGATCGCGGCGCTGTCGGCGCCCGGAATCGGAGTGGAAGGGGCGTCGATGGACATGTGCGTCTCCAGGCTCGGTGGGGCGACCGTGGGTGCCGCCCGCCGCCGGTGACGGGCCGGGCAGCTGCCGTCGACGGCCGCGGCCACCGATGCCGGCCAACGGGTCGCAAGAACCCGGTCGCACGGCCCCGGACGAACGGCACGCCGACCCTACCGGCCGGGCTCCCGCCCGGCCTGTCGGATGTGACCCACGACCTATGTGCGCAGGTCGTGGCCTATGAACCGGCTCTCAACCGGCTGTCTCCGCTGAGCGGAACGGGGCCGTCGCTGCTATACCCGAAGCGGTCGGTTTCCCGCCGCGCGGGGACGGCCGGACAGTCAGCGTGGCCATCGAAGAAGATCCGCTCCCACCCCCCGGAGATCGCATGCAGCCCTTCGTCGTCAACCAGCACGGACGGTTGGTGTTCCCGTCCAACTTCCTGCCCGACCTCGACTTCTCGGTCATCGATTCGGAGGAGCAGCTGGACAGCGTCATCCGGCGCGACTTCGAGACGAAGGCCCCGAAGGGCAGCGACATCCTCCAGCGGGCGCGCGATGGCAAGTACGCCAGCCGCGGCGACCTGATGCGCGACATCGCCCTGAACCTGTTCTGGGTCAACCGCTTCGCCATGACCATGTACGACAAGCAGCCGATGCGGTGGAAGGACGTTCCCCGCAACCGCAGCGACATCTTCCTGCCGATCGTCGCCCCCTGGGACGACAAGGACGCCAAGGTGACGGCCGTGGCCGAGGCCTACGCCTCGCTTCCACCGACCTGGGACGCCGAGTCGGAGGACAAGGTCTGGAAGCTGCTGTTCAACGCCTACAGCCACCGGACGTTCGACGCGACCACGCTGCCGTCGGTGAAGCCGACCATCGCCGAGGCGCTGGCCGAGCCGGCGCAGCTGACGTTCACGCTGGCCGACTACGACCCGGACTACACCTTCTTCGGCTACGAGGAGATCCTCGACGTCGACAACGCGGTGCCCGAGCTTGAGGCCCTGCAGCGCTGGTCGATGGTGCTGCACAACGAGTACCCGTGGAAGGGCGACAGCGTCCGGCTGACTCCGGTCGGCGAGCTGTCCGACGACGACATCGTCGTGCTGTACCTGCCCCGCAACCGGGACGTCGTGCGCTTCGTCAGCAAGATGAAGGCCGCCGGAGCCGACGGGGTGCAGGACGCCCGGGTGCGGACGGCCGAGCTGTCCAAGGGCATCGATGCGGTCGACCCCATCTCGCCGTATCCGCCGGTCAACGTCCACGAGGCGTTCGCGATCAAGCCCAAGATCGAGGCGCTGGCCGTCGTCAAGGGCGAGTACGTCTGCACCAACGACGATCTCATCCGCAACTCGGCCTACAGCTGGTCGCCGATGAGCGCCGACGAGATCAGCACCAAGACCGGGATCGAGCAGCGCCGCTACACCGCGCGCGAGCTGGAGGAGATCTCGTTGGACGCGGCCAAGGCGGCCCTGGCGCACGCCGGCCGCCGGCCGGAGGAGATCGGGGCGGTGCTGTTCTGCTCGTGCACCAGCGCCCGGATGATGCCGTCGACGGCGACCTGGATCACCGGTCAGCTGGGGCTGCAGCAGACCCATTGCTCGGTCGATCTCATCGCCGCCTGCGCCGGTCTGCCCTACGGGCTGGCCGAGGCGGTCCGACTCCTGCAGGAGGTCAACCGGCCGGTGCTGCTGGTCTGCGGGGAGAAGTTCTCCGACAAGATCGGCACCGTCCGTCCGTCCCGGATGATCTTCGGTGACGGCGCCGCGGCCCTGGTCATCGCGCCGGCCCCCGAGGGCGAGTCGGGCGACTTCGACCTGCTGCAAACCTACGCCGGCGGACCCGTGACCCAGGTCAACTCGATCATCTGGCCCAACCCGTCGTTCGACAACAACATCACGGTCTACGGGCCCGAGGTGAAGTCGTTGGCCGGCCGCTACCTGGCGCAGATGATCGAGGAGCTCTCGAACCTGCCGGACACCACCGGTCGCGCCGAGACCGCCTGGGACACCGTCGAACTCGTCGTCCCGCACCAGGCCAACAAGACGATGGTGATCGACCTGGCCAAGCGGGCCGGGCTGTCGGCCGACAAGCTGTACTTCAACATCGAGACCATGGGCAACACGTCGTCGGCGAGCATCCCGATCGCCATCGCCGACGCGGTGGCCGACAAGGTCATCGACCGGCCGATGTGGATCTTCGCCCCCGGCTTCGGGGCGGGCTCGGTGGCCGGGTACTCGGTCATGCGCATCGACCCGGCGATCGTCGCGCCCTCCCCGGATGAGGCGGTGGCGACGGACTCCGATGCTCCGGAGTCGACCGACGAGGCGGTGACCAAGACCTCGGCCCGGAACTCCACCGACGACATGGCGCTGGCCTTCGGCGTCTGATCCAGGGTTCGAACGACGAACGGCCCCGGCCCGGACCCGTACAGGGTCCGGGCCGGGGCCGTCGGCGCGTCCCGGACGGCGCTCAGTCGACGACGGTGGGGGAGCGTCGCTCCAGGGCGGCCGAGACCAGCAGGATGCCGAAGCCGGCCAGCGACAACCCGGCGCCCACCCAGCTGGTCGCGGTGTAGCCGAAGCCGGCCGCGATCACCAGGCCGCCGAGCCAGGCCCCCAGGGCGTTCGCGGTGTTGAGGGCCGAGTGGTTGAGCGCCGCGCCCAGCGCCCGGGCCTTGCCGGCCACCGCCATCAGCCGCATCTGCAGGCTGATGACGAGCAGCGACCCGGCGATGGGGATGAGGAACGCGGTGATGAGCCCGGGGATGAACCACTGGGCGGTGACGGTGAAGGCGACCAGGCCGAGCCCCATGGCGGCCGAGCCGATCAGCATCGTCCGCATGACCGACCAGTCGGCCAGCCGCCCGGCCAGCGGGGTGCCCAGCAGCGAGCCCAGGCCGAAGGCGAGCAGATAGACCGGGACCATGCCCTCGGAGAGTCCGGCGACATCGGTGACGGTGGGGGCGATGTAGGTGTACAGCGCGAACATGCCACCGAACCCGATGGCGCCGGCGGCCAGGGCCAGCAGCACCTGTGGGCGCTTGAGGGCGGCCAGCTCGCCGGTCCGGCTGACCGTCTTGTCACCCGGCAGGAACGGTACGAGCGAGGCGACCAGGACCAGCGTCATCAGGGCCAGTGCAGCGACCAGCCAGTACGCCGACCGCCAGCCGATCCCCTGGCCGAGCCAGGTGGCGGCGGGCACGCCGACCACCGTGGCCACCGACAGGCCGGTCATCACCAGGCTGACCGCCTGGCCGCGCCGGGCCGGGGACACCAGGTCGGCGGCAACGATCGAGGCGATGCCGAAGTAGGCGCCGTGCGGCAGGCCGGCGACGAAGCGAGCCGCCAGCAGTTGCGGGTAGCTCTGGGCCAGTGCGGTGGCCAGGTTGCCGAACAGGAAGACGCCCATCAGGAGCAGCAGGAGGGTGCGGCGCGGCATCCGGGCGCCGAGGACGGAGAGCACCGGTGCCCCGACCACCACGCCCAGTGCGTAGAGCGAGATGACGTGGCCGGCGGTCGGGATGGAGACGTCGACTCCGGCGGCCAGTTGTGGAAGCAGGCCCATGGAGACGAATTCGGTCGTACCGATCGCGAACGACCCGACCGCCAGCGCCCCCAGAGCGAGCACCAGACGAAGGCGACCGAGGGTGGGGGTGCTGCCGGAGTGGGCGAGATCGACCCGGGCCTCGGCGGCGGGAGCGGTGGGGACGGAGTCGTGGACGGTCACATGGGAAGGACGCGAGAACCGGGTCGTGGATTCCTGCGGGGCGAAACGTTTCGATATGAACACCGTCACACCTGTTAGCAGATTAGCTGGGCTGTTAGCTAACCTGCTAACAGCAGCCGGGAAGACCCGGTGACCACCACCGAGAAGGAGAATCCCATGGCGACCGCCACCAAGACCACCCCCGTCACCGTTCCGACCACCCCGGCCACCGACGCGGCCGTCGCCCAGGCCACCGACACCCTGGTCGCCGCCTGGACCCAGGGCGCCGAGTTCGCCGGCGAGTTCTTCACCAAGACCGCCCACGCGCTGACCCCGGTCGTCCAGGACTCCTCGGCCAAGGCCAAGGAGCTCACCGACGGCTTCGCCGCCGAGGCGAAGAAGGTCGTCGGCCTGTCGGTCGACGGCTACCAGCAGGCCGTCCAGCAGCAGCTGGACTGGGCCGTCGAGCTGGCCGAGTCGGCCAACGTCGCCTGGGTCACCGAGCTGACCAAGAAGAACGCCGCGGTCGTCACCGAGGTCGTCGAGGTCACCACCGGCGCCGCTCACGATCTGCTGAAGTGACCTCCCGCCGGGCTCGTCGGCCCGGCATCAGCGCCACCTGACGAAGGGGCGGGCCATCAGGCCCGCCCCTTCGTCGTCTCCCGGTCCGCCTGCTCGGTCGCCGCGCACCGGGCCCATCTTTCGGGCACCGGCCGCCGGAATCGAGGAACGCGGGCGACGAGCGGACCTAGCGTGGCCCCATGCGCATCCTCGTGACCGGGGTCAACGGATTCATCGGCCGCACGTTCGCCGCCTTCGCCGGCGAGCGGGGCCACCACGTCGTCGGCGCGGACATCGGTCCTGCCGCGGCCTCAGGATGGGACCATCACGAGCTCGACGTCCGCGACGCGGACGCGCTTCGAGCCCTTCTTCAGGCCGAGTCCATCACCGACATCGTGCACGGCGGGGGGATCTCCGGGCCGCACGTGGCCAACGAGAACCCGCCGCTGGTCGTCGACGTCAACCTGGTGGGCACCGTCGGTCTGTTCGAGGCCGCCCGCCGGGTCGGCCTTCCGGGCCGGGTGGTGCTGTTGTCGTCGAGCTCCACCTACGGGCGGGCCTGGGAGGAGCGGTCGCTCACGCGGGAATGTATGGAGACCGACGCGCTCCTGGCCAGTGAGCCCTACGGGTCGTCCAAGGTGGCCAGCGAGGCGCTGATGCGGGCCTACATCGACCAGTTCGACCTGGACGCCGTCGCCCTGCGGGTCTCGATCGTCTACGGCCCCCGCCGGACCACGTACTGCGGCATCACCGAGATGATCACGGCCGCCCGCACCAGCGGGGTCATCACCCTGCACCAGCGAGCCGACCAGCCGCTGCCGTGGGTGCACATCAGCGACGTGTGCGCGGTGCTCGAGGCGGCGCTGACCGCTCCGCGCGCCGACCTGGGAGCCGACGGGGTGTTCGCCTACAACGTCACCGGCCCCGGCCACCCCACGTTCGTGCAGATCGCCGAGGCCATCGTCGCCGAGCTGCCGGGAACGACCGTCGAATCCGGCGACGAACCCGACGCCTACGACATGAACGCCCGTTCCATGTCGGTCGCGGCCGCCGAACGGGACCTCCGATGGACGCCGCAGGTGACCATCGAGCGGGGCGTCGCCGATCTCGTCCGCGCGTCGGAGTAGTCGGGCTGCCGCGGCTCAGGCGTCCGGGGCCGTTCCCAACTCGCTGAGCACCGCGTCCGTGTGCTCGCCGAGCAGTGGCGGGGGCAGGTGGTTCCGCTTCCACTCGCCGCCGTCGGTGTCGAAGAAGCGCAGCGGCGGGCCGGGGATGGTGATGGGCCCGAGCGACGAGTGCTCGAGGTCCAGCAGCAGCCCCTGCGAGGCGGTCTGATCCCACTCGAAGACCTGCTGCAGGTTCTTCACCTCGCCACTGGGCACCCCGACCTCGGACAGCTTGGCCAGCAGGTCCGCGGTGGTCCAGTGCGAGAACGCCTCCTCGACCGCCGCCCGGACGACCTCGCCGTTGCGGACCCGGGCCGGGTTGCTGGCGAACCGCTCGTCGTCGGTCGGCAGACCGAACGCCGGCGCGAACCGGGCCCACAGGCCCTCCGATCCGACGGCGATCTGCACGACGCCGTCGGAGGCGTGGAACAGGCCGTACGGGCAGATCGACGGGTGATGCGGCCCTTCGGCCTTCGGGATCTCGCCGGCGACGGTCCAGCGGGTGCCCTGGTAGGCGTGCACCCCGACCACCGCGGCCAGCAGCGACGTCCGCACCAGACCGCCCAGGCCCGTGCGCTCCCGCTCGTGCAGCTTGGCCAGCACCCCGTAGGCGCCGTACATGCCGGACAGCAGATCCGAGATGGGGACACCCACCTTGGTGGGCGTTTCCGGGTTGGGACCGGTCATCGACATGAGACCGGCCTCGCCCTGGGCGATCTGGTCGTAGCCCGCGCGCCCGCCCTCGGGTCCGTCGTGGCCGAAGCCGGAGATGGACAGGATGACCAGGCGCGGGTTGAGCTCGGCCAGCCGCGCCAGCGGGAAGCCGAGACGGTCGAGCACGCCGGGCCGGAAGTTCTCCAGCAGCACGTCGGCCCGCCGGATCAACTCCGTCAGCGCGCTCTTGCCCTCGTCGCTCTTGAGGTCGAGGACGATCGATTCCTTGTTCCGGTTGCAGGACAGGAAGTAGGTCGACACGGGCCGGGGGTCGGCCCCGGCCGCGATCCGCTCGGCGTCCGGCTCGACGAAAGGCGGCCCCCAGCCGCGGGTGTCGTCACCCGAGCCGGGGGTCTCCACCTTGATGACCCGGGCCCCCAGGTCGCCGAGCATCATCGCCGCGTGCGGCCCGGCGAGGGCCCGGGTCAGGTCGACGACGACGATGTCCGCGAGAGGCCCGGTACCGCCCGGCTTGCCGGCATCATCGGCGGGGGAGGTCACGGCTGGCCGCCGGTGACCGGGGGAGCGACCACCGGGCCGGGGGTGGGCACCCCGAGCTTGACGTTGATCTGCTTGATCTGCGTGAACGACTCCAGCGCGCCTTCGAGCGAGAATTCGCGCCCGATGCCGGACAGCTTGTAGCCGCCGTAGGACTGGCCGATGACCTGACCGCCGCCCTGGTTGACCTGGATCCAGCCGGACTCGACGCGGTGCGCGGTGTCCAGCGCCTCGGTGAGGTCCTGCGACCAGATGTAGCCGCCCAGACCGTAGTGCGAGTCGTTGGCCATCCGGATCACGTCGTCGCGGTCCCGCCACGGGATGGCGACCAGGACCGGTCCGAAGATCTCCTCCTGGGCGATCCGCCAGGAGTTCTCGACGCCGGCCAGGATGGTCGGACCCTGGTAGAAGCCGTTCAGGCCCTCGGCGACGAACTCGGACCCGTCCAGGGCGACCGAGATGCCGGGCTGCGACTTACCGTCCTCGATGTAGCCGCGGACCGAGTCGTACTGCTTCTGGCTGATGATCGAGCCCATGTCGGACGCCTCGTCCAGCGGGTCGCCGACCTTGAGCTGCTTCACCTTGCCCACCAGGGCGTCCAGGAATGTGTCGTAGACGTCCGCGTGCACGAACAACCGGGACCCGGCGGTGCAGGACTGGCCCTGGCGGGTGAAGCGCATCGCGGTCAGCACGCCGGCCGCGGTGGTGTCCAGCTGCTCGGCGGAGGCGGCGCTGGGGAAGACGATGTTCGGGCTCTTGCCGCCCAGCTCCAGCGACTGGTGGGCCAGCCGCTTCCCGGCGATCTGGCCGACGTGCATGCCGATCTCGGTGGAGCCGGTGAAGGAGACCTTGTCCACGCCCGGGTGGACCAGCAGCGCCTCGCCGATGTCCGACCCGCGCCCGGTGACCACGTTCAGCACGCCGGCGGGCAGGAACTCGGAGACGATCTCGGCCATCTTCAGGATGGTCAGCGGCGCTTCCTGCGCGGTCTTGAGGACCAGGGTGTTGCCGGCCGCCAGCGAGGCCGGGGTCTTCATACCGGCGATCATGAGCGGCGAGTTCCACGGCAGGATGCCGGCGACGACGCCGAGCGGCTCGCGGCGGGTGTACTGCAGCTGATCGTCACCGGCGGGCAGCACGGTGCCCTTGAACTCGCCGGCCACGCCGCCGAAGTAGCGGAAGAGGTTGACCAGGGTCTGGGATTCCGGGCGGGCCTGGGTGCGCAGCGCGTTACCGGTGTCGGCCGCGGTCAGCAGGGCCAGCTCCTCGGCCCGGGCCTCCAGCGCGTCGGCCGCCTTGAGCAGCGCCTTCTGGCGGTCCTTGAAGTGCAGCGCGCGCCAGGCCGGCAGCGCCTTGCGGGCGGCGGTGACGGCGCGGTCGGCGTCGTTGGCGTGCCCGACGGGGACCCGGCCCAGGACGACATCCCGGCGGCCGGGGGAGACGACCTCGCTCCACTCGCCGTCCAGCGCGGCGACCCATTCACCGCCGATCAGCATCGGGTAGTCGCGCGCCTGGGGGGCGGCGCTGGTCGTCGATCCGGCGTCGTCGGTGATCGTCACGGGAGTCCTTCCGCTGCTGAGAATGTCGCGCGCGGCCAGCAGGGTCGTCGTCGGCCGGGACCGACGGGAGGGGTGGCTGATGCGTCGTAAATGTTAGGACAAATGCTGATGGGTGACAAGGTGAGCCGGGTGTCCGCCGGGTCACCGGGGTTTCCGGATCCGGCACGCGACCTCGGGACGCGACGACGCCGGTGCCCTCGGGTGAGGGACACCGGCGTCGCCAGTGGATCGTCAGCAGCAGGATCGGGCCGGGCTCACTCGGCGGTGCGGCGGGCCCCGTCGGCGGCGTCCCGGACGGCCTGCTGGGTGCCCTCGGCGTGCGCGCGGACCGCCTGGGACATGCTCTCGGTGTTGTCCCGCGCCGACTGGGCGGCCGAGGCGGCGGTCGACGCCAGCGACTTGGCGAAGTCGCGCTGCACCTCGAGCAGCTTCCCGGCGAAGTCGAAGACCTGGTCGATGACCTCCTGCGGCGGGACCGGCGCACTGCCCATCCCGGGAACGCTGGTCATCGCGTTCTGTGCGTTCTTGGTCCAGGACTCGAAGGCCTCGACGACGGCCTCCTGGCTGGAACGCATGACGTCGGCGTACTTGTCCTGCGGGCTGGTCATGGGTGACTCCTCCTGTGTGGGGCGGGCGGTCGCCTCGCAACCTACCGACCACCAAGGGTGACCGCATGCCGACGGGACAGCGGGCGTCAGTGCTCGACCAGCGTGACCTCGAACGAATACTGGCTGGCCCGGTAGGCGTGCCGTCCCCACTCCACGGGTCGGCCGGAGTCGTCATGGGCGACCCGCTCCATCGTCAGTACCGGGGTACCCCGCTTCTCGCCGAGCATCGAGCACTCGTCCGGAGTGCCGGTGCGGGCGCCGATGCGCTGTTTGGCCACCCGGATGTTGACCCCGCGCGACCGCATCAGTTGGTACAGACCTCGCGTCGCCAGGTCGGCCTCGCCGACCGGGATCAGGTCCTCGGGCAGGAAGTTCTCCATCAGGGCCAGTGGCTCGCCGTGGGCGAACCGCAGGCGACGCAGGTGCAGGACCGGGGAGCCCGGGTTGACGGCCAGCCGTACGGCCGCCTCGTCGGGGGCCGGCACGATCGCGTTCTCCAGGATCGTGGTGGTCGGCACCTGGTGGTGGTTGACCAGGTCGTCGAACAGGCTGGTGAGGTCGACCGGCCGCGTCACCTGGCCGTGGACCACCTGCGTGCCGACGCCGCGCTTGCGGACGAGCAGTCCCTTGTCGACGAGCTCCTGGATGGCCCGGCGCATGGTCGGGCGGGACAGTCCGAACTGTTCGGCCAGGCTGATCTCGTTGTCGAGTCGATCACCGGGCGCGAGTTCGCCTTCGTTGATGGCTCTTTCGATCTGCTGGGCGACCTGGAAATAGAGCGGCACCGGGCTGGACCGGTCGAGGTCGACGGACAGTGTCGGCATGGCACCCTCCCCAGGTCCTGGCGGGGAATGGTAGCGCAGCTAAGGCCGAACATGAATATGACCGTATGTCCTATCAAAGTCTTGACACGAGTTCTGGTCAGGGTCCACAGTTGCAGCCGTCACACGGCGATGCGGCCGCTGGGGCCGGGCGTCCGGGAGCGGACGGGACCCGGCCGTTCCGGTCGGCCGCCACGGGTGGAGTAGCCACACCCGCCAGGCAACGAAAGGACACCAGTGGTCGAGCATTTCGACGTCGTCACCATCGGACGGGTGGGTATCGACCTGTACCCGCTGCAGGACAACGTGGGGCTGGAGGACGTCGAGACGTTCTCGAAGTCGTTGGGCGGCAGCGCCACCAACGTGGCCATCGCCGCGGCCAAGCACGGGCGGCGGACGGCGGTCATCACCCGCACCGGTCCGGATGCTTTCGGCAGGTTCGTGCATCAGGAGCTGCGTCGGCTGGGCGTGTCCGACGAGTTCGTCGCCCCGGTCGAGGGTCTGCTCACCCCGCTGGCGTTCTGCGAGAACTACCCGCCGGACCACTTCCCGCTGCAGTTCTACCGGTTGCCGATCGCGCCCGACCTGATGATCGCCACCGACGAGCTGGATCTGGCCGCGATCACCGACGCCGGGATCTACTGGTCGACCGTGACCGGCCTGTCGGCCGAACCGAGCCGCGCCGCGCACCACGCGGCCTGGGCCGCCCGCGAGCGTCGCGAGCACACCATTCTCGACCTGGACTACCGGCCCATGTTCTGGGCCGACAAGGAACTCGCCTCCGAGCAGGTCCGCGCCGCGCTGCCGCACGTCACCGTCGCCATCGGCAACAAGGAGGAGTGCGAGGTCGCGGTCGGCGAGACCGAGCCCCGGCGTGCCGCCGAGGCGTTGCTGGACGCCGGGGTGCAGATCGCGATCGTCAAGCAGGGCCCCAAGGGCGTGCTCGGGATGACCCGGGACGGCGGAGTCGTCGAGGTCCCCCCGACGCCGGTGACCCCGGTCAACGGGCTCGGTGCCGGCGACGCCTTCGGCGGCGCGTTCTGCCACGGCCTGCTGGCCGGCTGGGACCTGGAGAAGATCCTCCGTTTCGCCAACGCGGCCGGGGCTCTGGTGGCCACCCGTCGCGAGTGCTCCACCGCCATGCCGACCTCCGACGAGGTCGAGACCCTTCTGCAGGAGGTCCGCAGTGTCTGACACCCTCGCCGCGACCGCGGCCATCACCGGCGACACCATGCGGACGCGGTGTGACCGACTGACCGAGATCCGCGTCCAGGACCCGGGGGCCATCCAGCGGGCCGCCGACGCCCGGGCCAAGGCCCCGCTGGTCCCGGCCGACGGCAAGCTCATGATCATCGCCTGCGACCACCCGGCCCGTGGGGCCAACGCGGTCGGCAAGCGGCCGCTGGCCATGGGCAACCGCGTCGATCTGCTCGACCGCCTGGTCACCGCCCTGTCCCGCCCCGGCGTGGACGGGCTGCTCGGCTCGCCGGACATCATCGAGGACCTGCTGCTGCTGGGCGCCCTGGAGAACAAGGTCGTCTTCGGATCCATGAACCGCGGCGGGCTGGCCGGTTCCGTCTTCGAGCTGGACGACCGGTTCACCGGTTACGACGCCCGCGGCATCGCCGACATGGGCCTCAACGGCGGCAAGACGCTGACCCGCATCGCCCTGGACGACCCGGGCACGGTCGACACCCTGCAGGCCACCGCCACGGCCGTCAACGAGCTGGCCGAGCGGGGCCTGGCCGCCATGGTCGAACCGTTCTGGTCGTCCCGCGTCAACGGCAAGGTCCGCAACGACCTGTCCGCCGACGCCGTCATCAAGTCGGTGGGCGTCGCCTCCGCGCTGGGCCGCACCACCGCGCACACCTGGATGAAGCTCCCGGTCGTCCCGGACATGGAACGCGTCATGGACTCCACCGTCCTGCCCACCCTGCTGCTCGGCGGCGATCCGGAGACCACCCCGGAGGAGACCTTCGCGACCTGGCGGCACGCCCTGACCCTGCCGTCGGTCCGCGGCCTGGTCGTCGGCCGCACCTTGCTCTACCCGGCCGACGACGATGTCGCGGCCGCGGTCGACACCGCTGCCGGGATGGTCCGATGACCGGCTCCGTGGCCGGCCGGACGCCGGGCCTGTATCTGCCGGCCGGGTCGACGGCCCAGTCGCCCTACGACCTGGTCATCACTCCGGAAACGGCCGGCTGGGGCTACTCGAGCCTGCGCATCCTGACCATGGAACCCGGTGAGTCGCACACTTTCTCGACCGGCGGCGAGGAGATGATCGCGCTGCCGCTGGCCGGTAGCTGCGACGTGACCGTCGGTGAGGAGACCTTCTCCCTGGCCGGCCGGGAGAGCGTCTTCACCGCCACCACCGACCTGGCCTACCTGCCCATCGGATCCGAGGTGACGATCCACAGCCCCGGCGGCATCACCCTGGCCCTGCCCGGCACCGTGGTCGACCGGGAACTGCCGTTCCGCTACCAGCCGGCCTCCGGTACCTCGGTCGTGCTGCGGGGCGCCGGGTCGCACACCCGACAGGTCAACGACTTCGCGATGGCGACCGGCATGCAGTGCGCCAAGATGTTGGCCACCGAGGTCATCACCCCGGCCTCCAACTGGTCGTCGTACCCGCCCCACAAGCACGACGAGAAGGTCGGCGACGAAACCGAACTCGAGGAGATCTATTACTTCCGCTTCGCGTCCGCCGCCCCCGATGACGCCCCCGAGCTGGCCCGGACCGGACGTCCGGTCGGCTACCAGCGGGTCTTCGGCACCGACGAGCGACCGGTCGAGGTGCTGGAGGAGGTCTCCGACGGCGACACCGTGCTGGTCCCGCACGGCTGGCACGGACCGGCGATCGCCTCGCCCTCGCACCACATGTACTACCTCAACGTGATGGCCGGTCCGGGTGACGAAAGAGCCTGGGGCATCAGCGATCACCCCGAGCACGGCTGGGTCCGCGCGACCTGGGCCGACCAGCCCACCGACCCCCGGTTGCCGCTCTACGAGGCGGCCACCGACCCCGACGATTCGCAGCGAGCAGGAGTGGATGCGCGATGACCACGATCACTGATCCGGACGCCCTGTCGATCACCACCGACACCGACGGCGGGGTCCTGCCGCACTGGGTCGACGGCGCCGAATTCCCGGGCGACTCGACCCGGACCGCCCCGGTGTACGACCCGGCGACGGGTCAGGTGGCCAAGCAGGTCGCGCTGGCCTCCGAAGCGGATGCGGACGCGGTGATCGCGGCGGCGCACGCAGCGTTCCCGGCCTGGCGGGATGCCTCGCTGGCCAAGCGGACGCAGGTGCTGTTCGCGTTCCGCGAGCTGCTGAACGCCCGCAAGGCCGAGGGCGCGGCGATCATCACCGCCGAGCACGGCAAGGTGCTCTCGGACGCGCTGGGGGAGATCACCCGCGGTCAGGAGATCGTGGAACTGGCCTGCGGCCTGTCCCACCTGCTCAAAGGCTCGTTGACCGAGAACGCCTCGACCAAGGTCGATGTCTCCTCGTTGCGACAGCCGCTGGGCGTCGTCGGGATCATCTCCCCGTTCAACTTCCCGGCGATGGTGCCGATGTGGTTCTTCCCGATCGCGATCGCCGCCGGCAACGCCGTCGTGCTCAAGCCCAGCGAGAAGGACCCGTCGACGGCGAACTGGCTGGCCGGGCTGTGGAAGGAAGCGGGTCTTCCGGACGGGGTCTTCAACGTCCTGCACGGTGACAAGGTCGCGGTCGACGCGCTGCTGACCGACCCGCGGGTCAAGGCCATCAGCTTCGTCGGCTCGACACCTATCGCGCAGTACGTCTATTCGACCGGCACCGCGCACGGCAAGCGGGTCCAGGCCCTCGGCGGGGCGAAGAACCACATGCTGGTGCTGCCGGACGCCGATCTGGACCTGGCCGCGGACGCCGCGGTCAACGCCGGGTTCGGGTCGGCGGGGGAGCGTTGCATGGCGATCTCCGCGCTGGTCGCGGTGGACTCGGTGGCCGACGAGCTGATCGGCAAGATCAAGGACCGCATGGCGACGCTGCGGACCGGTGACGGTCGCCGTGGGTGCGACATGGGGCCGCTGGTCACCGGGGCGCATCGGGACAAGGTCGCCGGGTACGTCGCCGCCGGGGTGTCCGAAGGAGCCGAGCTGGTCGTCGACGGGCGGGAGCAGGAGTTCGACGGCGCCGCCGACGGCTTTTGGCTCGGCCCGACCCTGTTCGACCGGGTGACGACCGACATGAGCATCTACACCGACGAGATCTTCGGCCCCGTCCTGTCTGTCGTGCGGGTCGAGTCGTACGACGAGGGTCTGGACCTGATCAACGCCAACCCGTACGGCAACGGGACCGCGATCTTCACCAACGACGGTGGCGCCGCCCGGCGGTTCCAGAACGAGGTGCAGGTCGGGATGGTCGGCATCAACGTGCCGGTCCCGGTTCCGGTCGGCTACTACAGCTTCGGCGGCTGGAAGCAGTCCCTGTTCGGGGACAGCCACGCCCACGGCACCGAAGGGTTCCATTTCTTCACCCGCGGCAAGGTCATCACCACCCGCTGGCTCGACCCGAGCCACGGGGGCCTGAACCTGGGTTTCCCGCAGAACGTCTGACCTTCTCGCAGGCTCGGTACCGGGCCGTGCGTCTCGTCAGGGTTGCTCGTAGCGGCCCTTCCGCTCCCGGGTCAGGGCCGAGCCAGTTGCTCGGCCCCTCCCCGGTGCACCCAGCGTGACCAGCGCGGATCGGTCAGCGACACCGCGGAACGGTCATTGTGTGTAAGACGTCAAGATGTCATAACAAATGCTTGACACCGCGTGTGGCACGGGCCACTCTTAACCCGGGCGACGACGCCGGGACGAACGGAGATCCGATGGCCGAGCGAGTCTGTGGCGAGGTGGACGGGACGTCCTGGGTGACCCCCGGTCGACCGGCCGCTCCGCGTATCGCACCGGCCCTGCCGGTCAGGATCAGCACCCGATCCGGTGACCGTCTTCGGTAAGGTCCCGCCTCCGGGCCCAGCGCCCGGACTCCCCGAGAACGCCACGGATTCACCAGGATTCGCTCCCTCCGTCGGCCCCCGGGACGTACCACCCGCATCACCCCGGCACCACCTCACGCACCAGGGACCCGGAAGTCCCGGAACGAAAGGACCCGAATCGATGGCGATTCGTAGCAAGCTCGTGGGCCTGACCGCGGTGGCCGCCGCGGCCGCGGTCGTGCTCACCGGTTGCAGCAGCACCGGTGGCGCACAGACCCAGAGCAGCACGGCCACGGCCGGCAGCGGAACCGGCAGCGCCGGCACCGGTGGCGGGGCCGTCGCCGACACCCCGCGGCTGACCATCGCGATGGTCACCCACGAGACCCCGGGCGACACCTTCTGGGACAAGATCCGTTCCGGTGCCGAGGCCGCCGCGGCCAAGGACAACGTCGACCTGAAGTACTCGAACGACCCGCAGGCCGCCGGTCAGTCCACCCTGATCCAGAACAACGTCGACGCCAAGGTCGACGGCATCGCCACCACCCTGGTCACCCCGGACGCCCTGGCCGGCGCGGTCAAGGCCGCCACCGACGCCAAGATCCCGGTCGTCGGCTTCAACTCCGGCATCGACCAGTACAAGCAGCTCGGCGCGCTGATGTACTTCGGCTCCGACGAGACCCTCGCCGGGCAGACCGTCGGTCAGAAGCTCGTCGACAACGGGGCCAAGAAGACCCTCTGCGTCATCCAGGCCGAGGGCTCGGTGGCCCTGGAGGCGCGTTGCGCCGGCGTCAAGGACAAGGACTCGTCGACCGAGAACCTGCAGGTCAACGGCGCCGACATCGCCTCCGTGCAGTCCACCATCCAGGCCAAGCTGCAGCAGGATCCGTCGATCGACTCGATCGTCACCCTGGGCGCTCCGATCGCCCTGGCCGCCATCCAGTCGGCCAAGGACGCCGGTAGCTCGGCCAAGGTCGTCACCTTCGACCTGAACGCCGACGTCGCCAAGGCCGTCAAGGACGGCACCATCTCCTTCTCGGTCGACCAGCAGCCGTACCTGCAGGGCTACCTGGCTGTCGATTCGCTGTGGCTGTACCTGACCAACGGCAACACCATCGGTGGTGGCGAGCCCACGCTGACCGGTCCCGCGATCGTCGACAGCTCCAACATCGACGCGATCCTGACCTACGCCGAGGCCGGCAAGCGCTGACCCCGTCGTCCCCACCGGGGCGACCCCCGCAATACCCGAGTACGGCCGGCGGCAGTGGCTCCCACCGCCGCCGGCCGTCCCGGGAGCACGAGACTCCACCGCACGCCCCGCACCCCCGAGTGACCTTTCGCCCCGGGCGTTGCCGGGAGCCGCCCCCCGCTCTCACTCCAGGTCAGCGACGCCACCCGATCGGGCGCCGCTCGCCCGGCGGGATGGGCCCAGCTGTTGTTCGATCGGGTCGGACGAGCCGCCCCGGACCGGGGCCGACGCGCCCGGCGAACGCGACAACCACCCCACCGAGAACCCCGCGGGGAACACGAGTTCTCCGCCCGCACCGGTGCCCGACCCCACTGTCGTGGTGACCAGGGAGAGTCATGAGCACACCAGTCAAGGCGCCGCAGCCGGCGTCGTCGGATGCGACCGCCGCTCCGGCCAAGGCCCCGTCCCCGCTGCTGACCCGCGTGCTGGGTCGTCCGGAAATCGGCGCAGCCATCGCCGCGATCGTCATCTTCATCTTCTTCTTCGCCGTCGCCCCGCCGTTCCGTTCGATCGAGTCGTTCGCCACCGTGCTGTACGCGGCTTCTCAGGTCGGCATCGTCGCGGTCGCGGTCGGCGCGCTGATGATCGGCGGTGAGTTCGACCTGTCGTCGGGCGTCGCCTCGATCACCTACGGGCTGACCGCGGCGCTGCTGTGCTACCAGCTGTCGCTGAACATGTGGGTCGGCGCGATCGTGTCGCTGCTGTTCGCGCTGGTCATCGGGTTCGTCAACGGTTACCTGGTGCAGAAGACCGGGATCCCGTCGTTCCTGGTCACCCTGGGCACGTTCTTCATCCTGCAGGGCTGCAACCTGGGTGTCACCAAGCTGATCACCGGCTCGGTGGCCACCAAGAACGTCTCCGACATCCAGGGTTTCGGCTCGCTGCAGTCGATCTTCGCCGGCACCGTGCCGTTCTTCGGTGCCCAGCTGAAGGGCACCGTGATCTGGTGGCTGGTCTTCGTGGCCGTCGCGACGTGGATGCTGACCCGCACCCGAATCGGCAACTGGATCCTGGCCGTCGGTGGCAACGCAGCGTCGGCCCGCGCGGTCGGTGTGCCGGTGAACAAGGTCAAGATCGGCCTGTTCATGGGTGTCGGGTTCGCCGCCTGGTTCTACGGCATGCACCTGCTGTTCGCGTTCAACACCATTCAGGCCGGTCAGGGCGTGGGCCAGGAGTTCATCTACATCATCGCCGCCGTGGTCGGTGGCACTCTGCTGACCGGCGGTTTCGGCTCGGCGATCGGTACCGCGATCGGTGCGTTCATCTTCGGCATGGTCACCCAGGGCATCGTCTACGCCGGCTGGGACCCGAACTGGTTCCGCGCCTTCCTCGGCGTGATGCTCCTCCTCGCCGTCGCGGTGAACCTGTACGTCAAGAAGCTCTCCACCACCCGGAAGGTCTGATCGCGATGACTGACACGCTGCACGAACACGCCGATCCGAACCTGTCCAAGGGTCAGCCGCTCATCCAGATGACCGACGTGGGCAAGACGTACGGCGCCATCCGCGCCCTCAAGGGCATCGACCTGCAGGTCAACGCGGGCGAGGTGACCTGCGTCCTGGGCGACAACGGCGCCGGCAAGTCCACCCTCATCAAGATCATGGCCGGGCTGCACCCGCACTCCGAGGGCACCCTGAAGGTCGACGGGGAAGAAGTGACCTTCGGCTCGCCCCGTGAGGCGCTGGACCACGGGATCGCCACCGTCTACCAGGATCTCGCCGTCGTCGGTCTCATGGAGGTCTGGCGCAACTTCTTCCTCGGCTCCGAGCTGCGCGCCGGGAACTACCCGCTGGCCCCCTTGAAGATCAAGGAGATGCGGGAGATCGCCGATGCCGAGCTGAAGAAGATGGGCATCACGGTCAAGGACATCAACCAGCCGATCGGCACCCTGTCCGGTGGGCAGCGGCAGTGCGTGGCCATCGCCCGCGCCGTCTACTTCGGCGCCCGCGTGCTCATCCTGGACGAGCCGACCGCCGCCCTCGGCGTCAAGCAGTCCGGTGTGGTGCTCAAGTACACCGCCGCCGCCCGTGACGCCGGCCTCGGGGTCGTGTTCATCACCCACAACCCGCACCACGCCTACCTGGTCGGGAACCATTTCGTCATCCTCAAGCTGGGCCAGCGGGTGCTCGACAAGCACCGCGACGAGGTCACCCTCGAGGAGCTCACCGCCGAGATGGCCGGCGGCCGCGAACTCGCCGAGCTGTCCCACGAGTTGCAGTCCACCCAGCGCTGAGTTCTCGGCCCGGCGGCTCCGTCGCACGGAGCCGCCGGGCCGTCCCTGCCGCACCCATTATGTGAACGAGAAAGCGAGTCAGCACGTGACTGTCAACGTCGGCGTCATCGGCGTGGGATTGATCGGCCAGGACCACATCCGCCGGTTGACCACCGTCCTCTCCGGGGCCGCGGTGGTCGCGGTGACCGACGTGAACGCCGAGCAGGCCGCGTCGGTCGCGGCCGGTGTCAAGGGCGCCCCGGCGGGCGGGGTGAAGGTCCACGGCACCGGGCAGGAACTGATCCTGGACCCGAACGTCGACGCGGTCGTCGTCTGCTCCTGGGGCCCGACCCACGAGGAGTACGTCCTCGCCGCGATCGCCGCGAACAAGCCGGTGTTCTGCGAGAAGCCCTTGGCCACCACCCAGGTGGCCTGCGAGCGGATCATCACCGCCGAGGTCGAGCTGGGCCGCAAGATCGTGCAGGTCGGGTACATGCGCCGGTACGACCCGGCCTACCAGGCGATGAAGCAGGTCATCACCAGCGGTGAGATCGGTGCGCCGCTGATGTTCCACTCCACCCACCGCAACCCGTCGGTGCCCGGGCACTACACCCGCGAGATGGCGATCACCGACACTGCGGTGCACGACATCGACACCGCCCGCTGGCTGCTGGACGACGAGATCATCTCGGCCCAGGTGGTCAAGCCCCGCAAGAACAGCCTGGGCGGCGACCTGGAGGACCCGCTGTTCATCCTGCTGACCACCGCCTCCGGTGCGGTCGTCGACATCGAGACCAGCGTGAACATCCGGTACGGCTACGACATCCGCGGCGAGATCGTCGCCGAGCAGGGCACCGTCGAGTTGGCCGAGACCACCGCCGTGCAGATCCGTCGCGGGAACGCGCTGACCAGCCGGGTGCCCGAGGACTGGCGCGAGCGGTTCCTGCGCGCGTACGACATCGAGTTCCAGGAATGGGTCGACGCGCTGGCCGCCGGCCAGGGGGTCGTCGACGGCGCCGCCACCTCGTGGGACGGCTACGCCGCCGCGGTCGTCTCCGACGCCGCCGTGCAGGCCCTGCACGACGGCACCGTCGTCCCGGTCGCGCTCATCGAACAGCCGGCGCTCTACCGCTGACACACTCGTCGGCATCAGACTTCTCACCACTCGCTGCGGGCGGTACCCGTCCGCAGCGAGCCCCACGGAACCAAGGAGGACCGGCGGTGGGCACCATTCGCCTGACGGTCGCGCAGGCGACGGTACGTTTTCTGGCCAACCAGTACAGCGAGCGCGACGGGATCGAGCAGCGCTTGATCCCCGGGACGTTCGGGATCTTCGGGCACGGCAACGTGGCCGGGGTCGGGCAGGCGCTGCTGCAGGCTGCCCGTACGGGCGAGGCCGATATGCCGTACTACCTGGCCCGGAACGAGCAGGGCATGGTCCACGCGGCCGCCGGCTTCGCCAAGACGCGGGACCGGCTGCAGACCTTGGCCTGTACCGCCTCGATCGGACCGGGGTCGGCGAACATGCTGACCGGCGCCGCCCTGGCCACCACCAACCGGTTGCCGGTGCTGCTGCTGGCCAGCGACATCTTCGCCACGCGGGTGGGCAGCCCGGTGCTGCAGGAGCTGGAACTGCCGTCCGGGTATGACATCTCGGTCAACGACGCGTTCCGCCCGCTGTCCCGGTTCTTCGACCGGGTCTGGCGTCCGGAGCAGTTGCCGCAGGCCCTGCTCGGGGCGATGCGGGTGCTGACCGATCCGGCCGAGACCGGCGCCGTGACCCTGGCCCTGCCGCAGGACGTGCAGGCCGAGGGATTCGACTGGCCGGAGGAGCTGTTCAGCAAGCGCGTCTGGCACGTCGGTCGCCCGGTCCCGGAGCCGGCCGCGCTGGCCCGGGCCGTCGCGGCCATCAAGGCCGCGGAGCGCCCGTTGATCGTGGCCGGTGGCGGGGTCATCTACTCCCACGGCGCCGACGCCCTGCGGCGGCTGGCCGAGGCCACGGGCATCCCCGTCGCCGACACACAGGCCGGCAAGGGCGCGATCGCCTGGAACCACCCGCAGGCCGTGGGCGGGGTCGGGTCGACCGGCTCCCCGGTCGCCAACGCCCTCGCCCGTGAGGCCGACCTGGTCATCGGGATCGGTACCCGGCACAGCGACTTCACCACCGCCTCGCGCACCGCGTTCGCCAACCCGGACGTGACGTTCGTGAACGTCAACGTGGCCGGGCTGGACGCGGTCAAGCACTCCGGCATCGCCGTGCAGGCCGACGCCCGGGAGACCCTGGAGGCGTTGATCCCGGCGCTGGAGGGCTACCGGGTGGCCGAGTCGCTGATCGACTCCTACTCCGAACACCTGGGCCGCTGGAACACGGTCGTCGACGAGGCGTTCCACCTCGGACACGGGCCGCTGCCCGCGCAGACCGAGGTGCTGGGCGCGCTCAACGAGTCCATCGGCGAGAACGGCACCGTCGTGCAGGCGGCCGGGTCGATGCCCGGTGACCTCCAGATGCTCTGGCGGGCGGCCAATCCCCAGCAGTACCACGTGGAGTACGCGTTCTCCTGCATGGGCTATGAGATCGCCGGTGCGCTGGGCATCAAGATGGCCGCCCCCGAGCGCGAGGTGTACTCGCTGGTCGGCGACGGCTCGTACCTGATGCTGGCGCAGGAACTGCTGACCGCCATCTCCGAGAACATCAAGCTGATCGTGGTCATCGTGCAGAACCACGGGTTCGCCTCGATCGGCGCGCTGTCGGAGTCGTTGGGGTCGCAGCGGTTCGGCACGTCCTACCGGTTCCGCGACGCCGAGTCGGGGCAGCTGGACGGGGACAAGCTCCCGGTCGACCTGGCGTTGAACGCCGAATCGCTCGGCGCGGACGTCATCCGGGTCAATGGGATCTCCGAGTTCCGCAAGGCCCTGGACACCGCCCGCGCCGCCACCCGCACCACCGTCATCCACATCGAGACCGACCCCATCGCCCCGGTCCCGTCCTCGGAATCCTGGTGGGACGTGCCGGTGTCGGAGGTCTCCGAGCTGGACAGCACCCGTGAGGCCTTCGCGGTCTACACCGACCACAAGAAGGATCAGCGCCCCTACCTGACGCCCCCACGGGGCTGACGGTCGCCGCCCGGTCCGCCGCCCACCCCCGTGGTGCGGCGGAACCGGCGGCCCGCAGCGGTGCCCCGTTCCGTCCCGCCACCGGGAGGTGGCCGCCGTGTATGCGGACTGGCCGCGAGCCTGAGACGATAGGGCGACGACGGGCACCAACGCTGCACCCGTACGTCCCCGGCTGGACTCGACGAGGAAGCCGACCGGGTGGGCACCGCGGCCCCGCGTCGCCCGGTTGAACAGATTTGTCATGTGTCGCCCGACCGGCGACACCGGAGAGGCAGGACGTCATGTCGAAGGGACGCCACAAGGTCGTCATCGTCGGGGGCGGTTTCGGTGGGCTGAACGCCACCAAGTCCCTGGCCGACGCCGACGTGGACATCACGCTCGTCGACCGCACCAACCACCACCTGTTCCAGCCGCTGCTCTATCAGGTCGCCGCGGGTCTGCTCTCGCCCGGCCTGATCGCGCCGGCGCTGCGCACGGTCGTGAAGAAGCAGCGCAACGTCCGCACGCTGCTGGCCGAGGTCGACGGGTTCGACCTCGACAAGAAGATCGTCTACACGACGGAACCGGACGGCGAGCCGCTCGAGCTGCCGTACGACACCTTGATCGTGGCCGGTGGGGCGACCCACTCGTACTTCGGCAAGGACCACTTCGCCGAGTTCGCCCCGGGCATGAAGACCATCGAGGACGCTCGTTACCTGCGTGACGCGGTGCTCAGCAAGTTCGAGATGGCCGAGATGACCACCGACCCGCAGGAGCGGTCCGACTGGCTGACCTTCGTCGTCATCGGCGCCGGTCCGACCGGCGTCGAGCTGGTCGGCCAGATCGCCGAGCTGGCCCATTCGGTGCTGCCCAAGGACTACCGCTCGGTCGACACCCGCCAGGCGCGCATCATCCTGCTCGAGGGCGCCGGCGCGGTGCTTCCGCCGTTCAAGCCCGAACTCCAGCAGTGGGCCCAGAAGAAGCTGGAGTCGATGGGGGTGGAGATCCACCTCAACTCGCTGGCCGTCGACATGGACCACGGGTCGATCACGGTCAAGAGCCCCAACGGCATCGAGACCATCCGGACGCGGACGCGTATCTGGGCGGCCGGTGTCGCCGCGTCGCCGCTGGCCAAGAAGCTGGCCGACCAGGCCGGTCTCGAGGTCGACCGGGCCGGCCGCATCCCGGTCAACCCGGACTGCACGGTCGACGGCCGTCCCGAGGTGTTCGCCATCGGTGACATGGTCTCGCTGAACAAGCTCCCTGGGGTGGCCCAGCCGGCCCTCCAGGAGGGCAAGTACATCGGCAAGGTCATCAAGGCCCGCCTGGCCGGCGCGCCCGCGCCCGCGCCGTTCAAGTACTTCGACAAGGGCTCGATGGCCACCATCGGCTACCGGTCCGCGGTCGCCGATGCCTTCGGCCGCAAGTTCACCGGCATCATCGCCTGGGGCATGTGGAGCTTCGTCCACGTCGCCTACCTGGTCGGCTGGGGCAACCGCTTCGGCACGATGTACAACTGGCTGCGCGGCATGATCTTCACCAAGAACCGCGGCCACCGCATCATCACGTTCGAGGGCGCCCAGCGTCGCGTCGGTCCGGAGAGCACCAAGAACCGGGCCATCCTGCCGCCGGAGACCTTCAAGTCGCCGGAGTCGCCGGAATCCATCGGGGACGGCGAGAAGCTCGGCGAGTCCACCCGCTCGTAGTCGCAGCAGGCTGACGGCCGGGCCGCGGTCCCCTCGGGGGCCACGGCCGGCCGTTCGGCATTTCCCGGACCGCGGCCGGCTCGTCATCGATCCTGGCCAGTCGCCGCGTCCGCCCCCGATTGACGCCGTCTATCTCCGCTGGCGCTGATCTTCTTCGCGGATCGCATCGATGCGCCGGGGTCTGACCGGCGTGATGATCAGCGTCGACCTGGTGGGACAGCGTCGATCTGGTGAAACAGGGTCGGTCGGCTCAGGGGTGCGTCGGCGCCGGACCGGTGGTGCCCCGGACGATCAGCTCGGGCGGGATGAGCGTCCGGGTCGCCGGCTGGTGGGGATCGTCGATCCGCCGGAGGAGAGCCTGCGCGGCCGCCTCACCGACGGGCACGCTGCGGTCGTCCACGGTGGTCAGGTCGAGCACCCGGTACCGGGCCAGGGGGCTGTCGTCGTAGCCGACGATGGACATGTCCGTCGGGATGGTGCGGCCCCGCTCGTGGGCGGCGGCCAGGGCGCCGACGGCCATCAGATCGTTGGCCGCGACCAGCGCCGTGATCTCGGGATGGCCGTCCAGGAGCGTCGACGCGGACAGGTAGCCGTCGTCCTCGGTGGTGCCCCGGTCACCCACCACCAGCGCGGGTAGCCCGGCCTCGGCCATGGCCTGCTGGTAACCGGCTCGTCGATGGACAGCGGGTCCGCTGCTGCCGCTCAGGTGCCCGATCCAGCGGTGTCCGAGGTCCAGCAGGTGATCGGTCGCCAGACGCGCTCCCAGTTCGTCGTCGGCGGCCACCAGATCGGCTTCCAGGCGGGCGATCTCGGCTTCGCCGCGGGCGTCGTCGCCCCGCCACCCGGCCACCACCGTCGGTCCGTTCCAGCCGGCCAGCAACGCCCGCCCCGGTTCTCCGGCGAGCACCCGGGCATCGGCGGCGGGGGCCACACCGGGGACGTCCAGGCGGTTGCCGAAGCGCGGGATCTCGGTGACGGTGAGGTGGTAGCCCTGCCCGGTCAGGCCGCGGCGCAGGCCCTGGACGAGGCCGACGAAGGACAGGTTGCGGTAGTCGTCGACCAGCAGCTCGACACTGCGGGCCCGGCTGCTGGCCAGTTGGGTCGCGGCCTGGCTGGGCCGGTAGCCGAGGTCGGCGATGGCGGCGAGCACGGCCTCCCGGCGTTGCTCGGAGACCTTCGGCGAATCCCGCAGGACCAGCGAGACCAGGGACTTCGAGACCCCGGCCCGCTCGGCCACGTCGTAGATGGTGGGGCGTCGTTCGACCACGTCCGTCACTCTCCCCCAGGATTCCGGTCGCCACCCTTTGACAGCTTCCATGCCGACTGTCACAGTAGTGGAGCGCTCCAAAATGGAGCGCTCCAAGCCTCCAGGACTTCGAAGGAGAAGCCCCATGAGCGACAGCATCGGCGTCGCCGTCATCGGTGCCGGCATGGCCGGCAAAGCCCACGCGGCCGCCTACAAGGTGGCGAATTCGCTCTACGCCCCGGTGCTTCCCGAGGTCCGGCTGGTGTCGATCGGGGACGTCAACGCCGAGTTCGGGTCGGCGGCTGCCCGCCGATTCGGTTATGAGCGCAACGACACCGACTGGCGGTCCATCGCCGCCGCCGACGACATCCAGGTCGTCAGCGTGGTGGTGGCCAACAAGCTGCACCGCGAGATCGTCGAGGGTCTGCTCGACGCCGGTAAGCACGTGCTGTGCGAGAAGCCGCTGTCCGACACCATCGAGGACGCCCGCGCCATGGAGGCCGCCGCCGACGCCGCGGCCGCCCGGGGCGTGCTGGCCCGCATCGGCTTCACCTACCTGCGGGCCCCGGGCATCGCCGCCATCGGGGACCTGATCCGTTCCGGCCGGCTGGGCCACGTCCTGCACTTCTCCGGCCGGTACTGGTGTGACTACTCCTGCAGCCCGAGCGCCCCGATCAGCTGGCGCTACCAGGGCCCCATGGGTTCGGGGGCGCTGGCCGACGTCGGCAGCCACATGTCCTACATCGCCGAATTCCTGGCCGGCCCGGTGGCGTCGGTCAGCGGCGGCACCCTGACGACCGTCATCGGATCGCGACCCCAGCCGCTCGGCCAGGTGATCGGGCACGACCACGGCGCCGTCAGCGACGTGTACGAGCCCGTTACCAACGACGACTTCGCCGCCTTCGCGGTGACCTTCGAAGGGGGCGCCGCCGGCACCATCCAGGCGTCTCGGGTCGCCGCCGGCCACGCCAACGGCCTGATCTTCGAGGTGTTCTGCGAGAACGGGGCCGCCCGCTTCGATCAGGGCCGCCCGGCCGAGATCGGCCTGTACCTGCACGACGATGCCTACACCGCCGGATACCGTCAGGTCCCGCTCGGCGCCCCCCACCCGTACGTCGCCGGTGGTCTGCCGATGGACGTCGCCGGTGTCGGCTTCGGCCAGAACGAGGCGTTCGCCTACCAGGCCCGGGCCTTCCTGGAGGAGGTGGCCGGCCTCGACGAGGCGTCCTCCCTGCCCCGCTGTGCCACCTTCGCCGATGGCGTCCACAACATGGAACTGCTCGGTGCGGTCGCCCGGTCGGCCGCCGACCACGGAAAGCTGGTGCAGCTGTGAAGCTCGGCGTCTACAACGCGATCCTGCACGACCGTCCGCTGCCCGAGGCGCTCGCCGTCATTGCCGATCTCGGGCTGACCGGCATCGAGCTGAACACCGGCGGGTTCCTGCCCCCGGTGCACGTGCCGAACATCGACGCGATCCTGACCAGTGACACCGCCCGTGACGACTACCTGGGCCTCTTCGAGGGCACCGGGGTGTCCATCGCCGGGCTGAACTGCAACGGCAACCCGCTGCACCCGAACCCGCTCATCGGCGACGCGCACGCCAAGGACATCCGACGTTCGATCGCGCTGGCGCAGCGGCTTGGACAGGACCGGGTCGTGACGATGTCCGGCCTGCCCGGCGGCGAACCCGGCGCCACCGTGCCAAACTGGATCGTCAACGCCTGGAACTCCGCGGCCCTCGATGTCCTGGACCATCAGTGGTCGATCGCCGTGCCGTTCTGGACGGAGATCGACCAGCTGGCCGGCGATCACGGCGTCAAGGTCGCGCTGGAGCTGCACCCGCAGAACCTCGTGTTCAACACCGCCGACGTGCACAAGCTGATCGAACTCACCGGCGCCACGAACGTCGGGGTCGAGCTGGACGCCTCGCACCTGTTCTGGCAGCAGATGGACCCGGTCGCCGTGGTCCGTGCGCTCGGCCCACTGGTCTACCAGGCCGCCGCCAAGGACGTCCGGATCAACACCGAGAACGCCGCGCTGTACGGAGTTCTCGACAACTCGTTCCGTCGTCTGTCCGCCGACGAACCGCGCACCAACCTGGGCGGCGACGAGTGGGCCAACGAGTGGCCGAAGAACTCGGCGTGGGACTTCGTCGCCCTCGGCAAGGGTCACGACGTCGACTTCTGGGCCGACTTCCTCAGCGCTCTGCACGAGGTCGACCCGGGAATGCTGGTCAACATCGAGCACGAGGACACCGAGCTGGGCCGGGTCGAGGGTCTGCAGGTGGCCGCGACCGTCCTGCTGGAGGCCGAGGCCAAGGCCGGGCTGACCGGCTGAGCTGGCCGGCACCGGACCCGAAAGGCGCGTGACCCGAGGGGGGTCACGCGCCTTTCGGCATTCCCGAGTGGTCTGCTAGCGGGCGAGTTCCTTGCGCAACGCCTCGACGAAGTCGTCCACGTCGGATTCGGTGGTGTCGAACGCGCACATCCAGCGCACCTCACCGGTCGCCGGGTTCCAGTCGTAGAACCGGAACTGCTGCCGCAGCCGCTCGGCGACGTCGCGGTCAAGGACCGCGAAGACCGCGTTGGCCTGCGGGATCTGGGTCAGTCGAACGCCGTCGAGCTCGCTGACCCCGGCGCGCAGCCGCTGAGCCATCGCGTTGGCGTGCCGGGCCGATCGCAGCCACAGGTCGCCGTCGAGCAGGGCCAGCAGCTGGGCGGAGACGAAGCGCATCTTCGATGCCAGCTGCATGTTCATCTTGCGCAGGTACAGCAGACCGGGGGCGACATCCGGGCGCAGCGCCACGACGACCTCGCCGAACATCAGCCCGTTCTTGGTGCCACCGAAGGACAGCACGTCCACGCCGGCGTCGGTGGTGAATTCCCGCAACGGCACGTCCAGGGACGCGGCGGCGTTGGCGATCCGGGCGCCGTCGAGGTGCAGGACCATGCCGCGGGCGTGGATGTGGTCGGCGATCGCGCGGATCTCGTCCGGGGTGTAGACGGTGCCGAGCTCGGTGCTCTGGGTGATCGAGACGGCCAGCGGCTGCGCGCGATGCTCGTCGCCCCAGCCCCAGGCCTGGCGGTCGATGAGCTCAGGGGTGAGTTTGCCGTCCGGCGTCGGCACGGTCAGCAGCTTGAGCCCGCCGACCCGTTCCGGGGCCCCGTTCTCGTCGCAGTTGATGTGGGCGGTCTCGGCGCACACGACCGCGCCCCAGCGGGGGAGCAGGGCCTGCAGGGACAGGACGTTGGCACCGGTGCCGTTGAAGACGGGGAAGATCTCGGCCTGGTCGCCGAAGTGGCCGGCCATCACCTCGGCCAGGCGCGCGGTGTACGCGTCCTCGCCGTAGGAGATCTGATGGCCGCCGTTGGCCTCGGCCAGAGCGGCCAGCACCTCGGGGTGCACCCCGGCGTAGTTGTCGGACGCGAATCCCCGCTGGTCGGGGTCGTGCAGAGTGGTCACCGCAACATTCTCCCCTGCCCGGCGACCGGGTCGGTAAAGAATGCCGCTCTGACTGCGTCAGAGCGGCATTCTTTACCGACCAGTGCCGGGGTGCAGGTGGGGATCAGGCGAGCTCGGCCTTGACCCGCTCCAGCATCCGGCGGTGGATGTCGTCGGCGTTCTCCTCCCAGCCGAAGACGCAGACGGTGGCGACGCCGTCGAAGTTCGCGGCGCGCAGGGCGCTGAAGGTGGCGTCCCAGTCGAGGTCGCCGTGACCGATCTCGTTGTGCTGATGGATCCGGGCGTCCACACCGGGTGGGTTGATGATGTAGCGATTGCCGACGTTGGCCAGGTGGTTGTAACAGTCGGCCAGGTGCACGTGGGTCAGCTTGTCCCCGGCGTAGGCGATCATCCGCTCGACGTCGCCGGCGCCCTGGGACAGGTGGAACGCGTGCGGGGCGCAGAAGACGTAGTTCACCCAGGGCAGGTTGAGCCCGCGGACGATCTGCACGGCGTCGTCGTTGGTCTCGGAGAAGTCGTACGGATGGGCCTCGAGGTTCAGGGCGATGCCGTACCGCTCGAAGTCCGGGGTGAGCTCCTCCATCGACAGATAGAAGGCGTGCTCGGACTGCAGGGCGCGGTTCGGGTCGCCGGACAACTCGGAATTGACCAGGTCGAGCTCGAGCTCGTGGGCGATCTGCAGCAGCCGGCGCCAGTTGCGGACCTGGAATCGGCGTTCCTGCTCGTCCGGCGACGACCAGTTGAAGACCGGCACGAGAGTCTTGATCCGGACGCCGGTCTCGCGCATCGCCCGCTTGACCTCGACGATCGCCTGATCGTCGGCCTTGGGGTAGCGGTGCCAGAAGAACCAGTCGGGGCGGGGGGACAGTTCGAGGTACTCGTAGCCGAGGTCGGCGGCCTTCTGCAGTTCCTGCACGACCGTGAGGTCGGCGTGGTACATCGCGGGATCGAGGGCAATGGTGACCATGTCAGTTCCGTTCGCGGGGGAGGGTGGTCGGGCCGGGGTCCGTCAGGACGAGTAGGGCCAGCGGCGGAACGGGCCGAGGCCGCAGCCGGTGAGGTAGCCCGCTGCCCGGGCCTGGATGCCGTACGGCATCTGCGGGGCGACCGGGTAGAGGTCCTGCTCGAGGACGGTGAAGATCTCCCGGTCCAGACCGGCCAGTGCATCGAGCAGCGGGGGCACGGCGGGCTCGCCGTAGGGCGGCTCGACCATGACGCCCAGCGGTACGGCTTCGGCCAGCGACAGGCCCTCGGCCTGCACCCGGGCGCGGACGGCCGGGTCGACGAACTTCAGGTGCACGTAGGTGATGCGCTCCGGGGCCTGCCGGATGATCTCCAGGTTGTCGCCGGCGCAATAGGCGACGTGACCGGTGTCCAGGCAAAGGTTGACGTACTGCTCGTCGGTGTCGGCCAGGAACTGCAGGATCCGCTCCTGGGTGTCGACGTGGGTGTCGGCGTGCGGGTGGAAGACCAACTTGACGCCGAACTGCTCGAAGATCACCTTGGCCAGTTCATTCGTCCCGCTGATCAGGGAGTTCCACTGCTCACGGTCGAGTTCGCCACCCTGGGTGGCCTCGCCGGTGTGCAGGTCCGTGTACTGCTCGGGCAGGTGGATGAGGAACTCCGACCCCACCTCGGACAGCAGCCGGGCCTCGCGCGAGAAGGCGGCGATGGCCTCGTCGAGCGCGTCCCTGCCCTTGTGCAGCCCGGCGAAGACGGTGCCGCCGCTGACCTTGAGACCGCGGGAGCCCAGTTCGTCACGCAGCTGCGCCGGGTCCTGCGGCAGGAATCCCTGAGGTCCGAGCTCGGTCCAGACGTAACCGGACAGGGCCACCTCGTCGAGGTACTGCTTCCAGCCGACCTGGTGCGCGTCCTGGGCGAACCAGACGCCCCAGGAATCGGGGGCGGTTCCGACGACGAGCTGGGAACGGTCGCTGGTGGCGCTGGCCATCGCGGTCTCTCCTTTGAGGGGTGCGGCACGGGTCAGACGGGACGACGGACCCGCGGTCGAACCGGGCCGGACCGTCTGCGCTCCAGTTGAGGGGAGCCGTGGGCGGGACGGGCAAGCCGGGGTAGGCTTAAAGCGCTTCAAAAGCCGCTGCCAATCTTCAGCCGTAGCGCTCTCTTTGTCAAGACATTCTGCGAGGTGTACGGATGGTGCACGGCAACCCGTCACGGCCTCGCCTCGGTGACGTGGCCGTCGCCGCGGGGGTCTCCACGGCCACCGTGTCCCTGGTGTTGCGGGGCGTCGCCGGTCCCAGCGTCGCCACCGCCCAGCGGGTGCTGGCCGCCGCCGAGCAGTTGGGCTACCGCCCCGACCGAGCGGCGAGCGCCCTGGCCAGCCGGCGGAGCCGGACGATCGGGGTCGCCCTGGACCTGAGCAACCCGTTCCACGCCGACCTGACCCTGGCTATCCAGGACGCCGCGCTCCGCCAGGGACACGAGGTGCTGCTGGCCACCGTCACCGCCCGTCAGGACGAGAACGCCACCGCGGAGACACTGTTGGACTCCCGCTGCGCGGCCCTCATCCTGCTCGGACCACGCGGCCCCGTCCCCGAGCTCGAGCGCATCGGTCGGCAGGTCCCGGTCGTGGCGCTCGGTCGCCCCCTGATCAGCGAGCAGGTGGGTGTCGTCCGCTCGGCCGACGACACCGGGATCGCCCTGGCGGTGCGCCATCTCGTCGATCTCGGGCATCGCCGGATCGCGTACGTCGACGGTCCCCCCGGTGAGGTCGCCGACATCCGGCGGGACGGCTACCGGCGGGCGATGGCCGATGCCGGGTCGTCGCGCTGGACGCGGGTGGTTCCGGGCGGGCAGACCGAGGACGACGGCCGGGCCGCCGCGCCGGCGGTCCTGCGCGCGTCCGGCCGGTCGGTCCCCACCGCGGTCGTCGCGTTCAACGATCGCTGCGCGGTTGGCCTGCTGGCCGCCTGCGCCGAGGCCGGGGTCGGCGCCCCGGCCGACCTGTCCGTCGTCGGGTTCGACGACAGCGCCCTGGCCCGGCTGCCGCAGATCGGATTGACGACGGTGGCCCAGGACGTCCGTTCGCTGGGGGAGCACGCGGTCGCGGCCGCCGTCCGGCGGGCGTCGGGTGATGGCGAGATCGGACCCGAGGTGGTCGTGCCCCCGCACCTGGTGGTGCGATCGACGACGGCCCCGCCAGGTCGGTGAAGAATGCCGCTCTGACCACGTCGGAGCGGCGTTATTTACCGACCCTCGGCTGGAGCGGGCCGGGTCAGCCGGTGATGCCGCTGGTCGACGCGATGACGGGGGACAACTTGCGGGACAGTGCCTCGTAGAACATCGACAGCGGGAACTCGTCGGCCCGCACCACATCGGTCAGGCCCTTCGGCGGCCCGTCGAGTGGTAGCGCGTCCGGGCCCTTGGCCCAGACCGACGCCGGATGTGGGGCCACCGTGGCGGAGATCAGGTCGTAGGCCGCCAGCCAGTGGCCGATCTTGGGTCGGTCGATCGACCGCCAGTACAGATCGTCGATCTGCCGCTTGAGCTCGAGGACCGCGTCGGCCACCCGGTCCCATTCGATCGACAGCCGATTGTCGGTCCAGTGCAGGACGTGGTGCTGGTGGAGCCAGCCGAAGAGCAGTTGCCCGCCCAGGCCGTCGTAGTTGCGGACCCGGGAGCCCGTGATGGCGAACCGGAAGATGCGGTCGAAGACCACGGCGTACTGCACGAGCCGGGCGTGGGGGTGTCCCTGCTGTTCGAGCGACACCGACTCGGCGAACGCGGTCAGGTCGCATCGCAGCTCCTCCAGTGTGTAGAGGAAGAACGGCATGCGCTGTTTGATCATGAACGGGTCGAACGGCAGATCGCCGTGCATGTGGGTGCGGTCGTGGATGAGGTCCCACATCACGAAGGTCTCTTCGGTCAGCCGCTGGTCACCGAGCAGTCGAGCGGCTTCGGGAGGCAGGGCCAAGCCGGTGATGTCCGCAGCGGCGGTGATCACGCGGCGGAACCGGGCGGCCTCCCGGTCGGCGAAGATCGCCCCCCAGGTGAACTTCGGAACCTCCCGCATGGCCACGGTCTCCGGGAACAGCACGGCCGAATTGGTGTCGTAGCCGGCGGTGAAGTCCAGGAAGCGCACCGGCACGAACAGCTTGTTGGAGTAGGCGCCGGCCTGCAGGTCGGCGACGAAGTCCGGCCAGATGACCTGCAGCAGAACGGCTTCCAGGTGCCGATCGGGGCTGCCGTTCTGGGTGTACATCGGGAAGACGACGAGGTGCTCGCGGCCGTCCACCCGCGCCCGTTCGGGGTGGAAGGCGGTCAACGAGTCCAGGAAGTCCGGGACGCCGAAGCCGCCGTCGGACCACCGCCGCAAATCCTTGACGAGCGCGGACAGGTAGTCCTGGTCGTGGCGGAACGACGGGGCCATGTCCTCGACGGCATCGACGATCGTCGCGACGTGGTCGCGTGCGACGAGGTGATCCGCGGGGTCGGGGATGGACCCGTCGGCCGACTGGGTCTGCGCGACGGCGCCGACAGCCGCTTTCAGCCGGAGCCACGCGGGGTGCCCGGTACGGGCGGGGTCCGGCTCCACCGGAGCGTCCGACGGGGCGTCCGCCGCGAACGCGATCGCGTTGCCCAGCAGTTCGGCGTAAGCGGGGCCGGCGTCGGGTTCGATGGCCAGGACGACCCGGCGGGACCCGCCGTCGGGGCTGGCGGCCACGACCACCGGTCGTCCGGAGGAGCGCAGGACCACCCAGCCGTCGGCCGGCTCGGCCAGGGTGCCGGAGGCGCGCAGCTCGGCCACCCGGACGTGGGCGAGCAGGTCGATGGCGCGACCCGGTCCGTCGTCGTGCACCACGGCCTGGACGACCGGGCCACCGTCGTCGAGTGCGTCGACGGCCGGGCCCGGCTCGGTGTCGGCCGATCCGGCTCGGTCGGCCTCGACGATCACGGCGGGGCCAATCGTCACGACGACATCGGCCCCGTCCGGCACATCGGTGAGCTGCCAACCCCGCCGCGTGACCACCTGTTCCACATCATCGACGGGGTAGCCGTCGGACAGTGCGGACGGATCGGGGTGGACGATCGCCACTCGCGGGAAAACACTCATGACAACCGCCCCTTCAACAAAAGTTTTGTGTCAGATGAGCCTATCGGCCGCAACTACTGCGGTCAAAGACGTCAGGGTCGATGGTCCCGCCCGGTCCGGGCTGACGTGACCCGGACGGATGGTGGTCGGGCCGACGGCGACTTCTCCCGTGCTGCGTTCTGGTGACTGACCGGCCCCAGGCAGGCCGCCATCCTTCGTTCGTGTCTCCTGATGCTCCATTCGTGTCACCACGCACGCGTGCCGGTTACGTAGAGTGGTGCAGGTGGGGAATGAGGAAGAGCATCAGCCGCGGCACCGCCGTTCAGGCCCGGTCGGTGGCCGGGTGCTGCGGGCGGCGGTGCTGGCGCTGACGGTCGTGGTGCTGGCGGCCAGCGGGATCGGGTGGTTCGTGCTCGATCGCGCCGAGCAGCAGATCCAGCGGAACGCGGTGTCCGCCCTCGTCCCCGACGACCCCAACATCCGAAGCAGCACCGACGGAGCGGCGCAGGCCGCGTCGGCCACCGATGGGTCGGCCATCCAGCCGGGGGTGGCCCAGAACATCCTGATCCTCGGCCTGGACACCCGGCCGCCGGAGAAGGTCAAGCCGGGCGAGGGCACGTCCCAGTCGGACGTGATCATGATCGCGCACGTCTCGGCCGACCGTCGGCGGGTCGATCTGGTTTCCGTCCCCCGGGACCTGCTCATCCCGGCGCCCACCTGCAAGGCGTGGGACTACTCGACCGACACGCTGTCCGATCGCGACTTCGACAACTCCTACGGGCAGTGGAAGATCACCAACGCCTACGCGGTCGGTGGCCCGCAGTGCACCGTCCGCGCCGTCCAGGCGCTGACCGGGGTGCGGATCGACCGCGCGATCATCTTCGACTTCGCGGGCTTCAAGAGGATCGTCGACGCCCTGGGCGGGGTGCAGATGACGTTTTCCGGGCCGATCGTCGACAACGGCAAGACCGTCATCGACGCGGCGGGCACCCGGCTCGTCGACGGGGAGACCGCCCTCAAGCTCGTCCGGGCGCGCAAGGTGGCCGGCGACCCGTCCGGTGACATCGGCCGGATCGGCCGACAGCAGCAGCTCATCACCGCGATCCTGGGTCAGGCGACCAGCACGGGGGTGCTCACGGACCCGGCTCGGCTCACCGGCACCGTGCAGACCATCCTCGACAATGCCCGGACCGACAACGTCACCGTCCCGGACCTGGTCGATCTGGCGCTGGCGGTGAAGGGCGGCGGTGACGCCCAGGTCACCCGCTACACCCTGCCGACGGTCAATGACACCGAGACCGACGGGCAGTTGGCCGGCCCGGACATGGACGCCTACCTGCAGGCGTTGGCGGCGGACCAGCCGCTACCCGGCGACATCCGCTGAGGCGGAGCCGATCCGCGTGATCGGCCTCAGGCCGGCGCGGCTCAGCCGGTCTCGAACAGCGAGGTCACCGAACCGTCCTCGAAGACCTCGTGGATTGCCTGCGCGATGAGCGGGGCGATGGACAGCACGGTCAGCGTGTCGAACCGGTGCTCCTCGGGGATCGACACGGTGTTGGTCAGGACGACCTCGCACGCCCCGCTCTCGGCCAGTCGCTCGGACGCCGGCGGGGACAGCACACCGTGGGTGGCGGCGACCACGACCTTGTTGGCCCCGGCCTCCAGCACCTGCTTGACGGCCTTGGAGATGGTGCCGCCGGTGTCGATCATGTCGTCGACCACGATGCAGGTCCGGCCGGCGACGTCGCCGACGACGCGGTTGGCGACGACCTGGTTCGGTCGGTTCGGGTCGCGGGTCTTGTGGATGAAAGCGATGGGCGCGCCGCCCAGCCGGTCGGCCCAGCGCTCGGCGGTCCGCACCCGGCCGGAGTCGGGGGAGACGACGGTGAGCTCCTCGCCGCTGTAGCGCTGGCCGATGTAGGAGGTCAGCAGCGGCTGCGCGAACAGGTGGTCCACCGGCCCGTCGAAGAAACCCTGGATCTGGTCGGTGTGCAGGTCGACCGTCATGAGGCGCTGCGCGCCGGCCGTCCGCAGCAGGTCGGCGACGAGGCGGGCCGAGATGGGCTCGCGACCCCGGTGCTTCTTGTCCTGCCGGGCGTACGGATAGAACGGCAGGACCACGGTGATCCGCTTGGCCGACGCCCGCTTGAGGGCGTCGATCATGATCAGCGTCTCCATGACCCACTTGTTGAGGTCGACGCCGCAGGACTGGACCAGGAAGGCGTCCGATCCGCGCACCGACTCCTCGAACCGGACGAAGATCTCGCCGTTGGCGAAGTCGTAGGCCGACTGCGGCGTCACCGTGACGTCGAGGTACTTCCCGATCTCCTCGGCCAGAGCCGGGAAGGCCCGTCCGGAGAACAGCATGAGGCTCTTGCGGGTGGTGATCGAGATCGCGTTCACGCCGGCGGAAACCCTTCGGGGGAGGTGGTGGCGCGCACTGGGAAGCGGGGCGGGCGCCAGGTCGGGCAGCGGGGTCCTAGTGATTGTCCTCCGCCGGACCGGCTCCGCTGACACCGGACTCCGGGCCACCGGCGGCGGCCGCTGCGCGGGCGGCGGCTGAATCGGGCTTGCGGGCCGGAACCCACCCGGGGATGTTGCGCTGGCGGCCGCGGGCGACGCCCAGTTCACCGGGGGCGAGGTCGCCGGTGATGGCCGATCCGGCGGCGACGTAGGCGCCGTCGCCCACCCTGACCGGCGCAATCAGGGTGGTGTTGCTGCCGACGAAGCTGTGGTCGCCGATCACCGTGCCGAACTTGTGAGCACCGTCATAGTTGGCCGTGATGGTGCCGGCCCCCACGTTGACGCCGGCGCCGATGCTCGTGTCACCCACGTACGACAGGTGAGGGACCTTCGACCCCTCGCCGATGGTGGTCTTCTTCACCTCGACGAATGCGCCGACCTTGCTGTCCGGTCCGAGGTCGGCGCCCGGCCGCAAGTAGCTGAACGGTCCGACGGAGGCGCGGGCACCGATGCGGGCCCCCTGGGCCTGGGAACGCACCACCGTCGCCCCGTCGTCCACGGTGCACTCGACGAGCGTCGTGTCCGGGCCGATGGTGCAACCGGACCCGACGACCGTGCCGGCCTCCAGGGAGGTGCCGGGCAGCAGCACGGAGTCGGCGCCGATGGTGACGTCGGCGTGGATCCAGGTGGTGGCCGGGTCCTGCACGGTCACCCCGGCGCGCTGGTGCCCGCGGACGATCCGGTCGTTGAGCACCCGGGCGAGATCGGCGAGTTGCACCCGGTCGTTGACGCCCTCGGTCTCGACAGGGTCGTCGGCCACCACGCCGCCGACCCGGCGGCCGTCGCCCCGGGCGATCTCGACGACCTCGGTGAGGTACTGCTCGCCGGCGGCGTTGCTGTCCGACAGGCGGGTCAACGCATCCGCCAGCACCCGGCCGTCGAAGGCGTACACCCCGGAGTTGATCTCGGTGATGGCCCGCTGGGCGTCGTCGGCATCCTTGTGCTCGACGATGCCGGCCACCTGACCGTCGGCGTCCCGGACGATGCGGCCGTAGCCGGTGGGGTCGGACACGATCGCCGACAGCACGGTCACCGCGCTGTCGGTACGGCGGTGTTCGTCCAGGAGCACCTGCAGGGTCTCCGAGCGCAGCAGCGGTACATCGCCGTAGGTGACGACGACGGTGCCGTCGACGGCACCCGTGGCCGCCAGTGCGCAGGCGACGGCATGGCCGGTACCGCGCTGCTCGTCCTGCACGGCCACGGTGACCGGGGGTAGTCCGGTGGGCCCGTCGAGCCACGTCTGGACCTCGTCGCGCCCGTGTCCGAGCACGGCGACCAGCCGGCCCGGGGCCAGACCCGCGGCCGACGACAGGGCGTGCCAGACCAGCGGACGTCCGGCGATGGGATGCAGCACCTTGGGCAGCCGTGACTTCATGCGGGTGCCGGCGCCGGCGGCTAGCACGATGACGGCGGCCGGGGAAGTGGCGGCAGTGGCGGAGGACGACGACGCGGATGTGGCACCGAGGGAGGTCACGGGCCGGATGGTAGTCGGGGGGCCGTCGACGGTCCGGGGAAACCGGTGGCGCCGCCGCGTCGTCCACCCGACCGGGCGTGCTCCGCCGCCAGGATTCGAACCTGAACCATTGGAACCAAAATCCAAGGTGCTGCCGTTACACCACGGCGGAATGCCCGCTGCATTGTTCCATGCTGGCCGCGCTTCTCCCCACCTCCCGCGCGGCCCCGCCCGGCGTAGTCTGGTTCCCGGCACCCCCCGTTCTCCGGACGGGGGGTTTTGGGTGTGCCCGGGCCCGGTCGGCGGTTCTTCTCCGCTCGGCGGTGATGGGCGCCCCGGGACGACGGACGTGGGAGAAGACGATGGGCAAGACGGCACAGGTCACGGCACACGGCGCCCTGCACGGGTTGGTGTCGGCGGTGGCGCAGGACGCCTTCTTCGCCGGCATCGGCGCGGCTGCCGGATCGATCACGCACCGCATCGTGGCCCCGCCCGCCGTCCGGCCGTTCGTGGCCGCTCTGCTGGCCGAGGGCGTCGGATCCAGGGTGGGGACCGGGGTGCCGGTGCTGCTGGTGACCGCGACGGGTCGGGAGGCGGAGGTCGCGGCGGCTGCCGTCGGCGACCTGATCGGTGACCACCGGGTGGCCCTCTTCCCGTCCTGGGAGACGCTGCCGCACGAACGGTTGTCCCCGCGGGCGGACACGGTCGGTCGGCGTCTGTCGACCCTGCGCCGCCTGGCCCACCCAGACGACGAGCCGGCCGGCTACCCGTCCGTGGTGGTGGCCACCGTGCGGTCGATGATCCAGCCGATGGCTCCAGGGCTGGGGGACATGGCCCCGGTGCGACTGCGGGTCGGCGACGAGCGCGACCTCACCGAGCTCACCGAGCAGCTCGTCGCACTGGCCTACAACCGGGTCGAGCTGGTCGAGAAGCGCGGCGAGATCGCGGTCCGCGGCGGCATTCTCGACATCTTCCCGCCGACCGCCGACCACCCGTCGCGGATCGAGTTCTGGGGCGACGAGATCAGCGACATCCGCATGTTCGGTGTCCTGGACCAGCGCTCGCTGTCCGGGGACGACGCCGCCGTCGGCGAGCTGATCGCCCCGCCGTGCCGGGAAATCCTGCTGACCGACGAGGTCCGCGACCGGGCGAAGTCCCTCTCGGCGAACGCCACGGGTGACCCGACGCTGGCCCAGATGCTCGACAACCTGGCCAACGGCATCACCGTCGAGGGCATGGAGTCGCTGATTCCCGTGCTCGTCGGTTCCGGCAGTGAGGCCGACGGCGGGCTCGAGCTGCTGCCCCAGCTGGTGCGGGCCGGGACGCACGTCGTGCTCGCCGACCCCGAGCGGATCCGCACCCGGGCCGACGACCTGGTCCGCACCGGGCAGGAGTTCCTGGCCGCGTCGTGGATGGCTGCGGCGACCGGCGGCAAGGCCCCGATCGACCTGGGCTCGTCGGCCTACTGGACGCTGGCCGAGGTGCTGGACGTCTGCCGGGACGCCGAGCTGCCGATCTGGCGGATCAGCCCCTTCGGCGCCGGGGCCGCCGGCGAGGCCTCCGATCCGGCGGCGGGCACCGACGCCGCGGCGGAGGAGGACGAGCCCGCGGTGGTGGCCGCGCCGCTGTACCGGGGGGAACTGTCCGCGGCCGTCGCCGACGCCCAGGAACGGCGCAGCACGGGCGGGTCGACCGTCCTGGTCGTGGCCGGCTCCGGGACGGCGGCGCGCGCCGCCGAGCGGGTCGCCGAGGCCGACCTCGGCGTCGTCGTCGCCGAACCGCTCACCGAGGCCCCGAACCGGGACGTCGTCACCGTCACCTGTGGTCGGCTGGACCATGGCTTCGTGTTGCGCGACAGCGGCCTGGCGATCGTGACCGAGGCCGACCTGACCGGCACCCGAGGGGCCGGCGGTGAGGTCGCCGGGACGCGGATGCCGGCCCGCCGCCGCAACGCGGTCGATCCGCTGGCCCTCAAGCCGGGGGACCACGTCGTGCACGCCCAGCACGGCATCGGCAAGTACATCGACATGGTCCAGCGGACCTCCGGTGGCGCGGTCCGCGAGTACCTGGTGGTCGAGTACGCGCCGTCCAAGCGGGGCCAGCCGGGCGACCGGTTGTTCGTTCCGACCGACGCGCTGGACCTGCTGTCCCGGTACGTCGGCGGGGAGATCCCCATCCTCAACAAGCTCGGTGGGTCCGACTGGGCCAAGACCAAGGGCCGGGCCCGCAAGGCCGTGCGGGAGATCGCCGCGAAGCTAGTACAGCTGTACGCGGCCCGCGCGTCGGCGCCCGGGCACGCCTTCGCCGCCGACACCCCGTGGCAGCGGGAGCTGGAGGACGCGTTCCCGTACACCGAGACCCCCGACCAGATGGCGGCCATCGACGAGGTCAAGCTCGACATGGAACGTCCGGTCCCGATGGACCGGGTCATCTCCGGCGACGTCGGCTACGGCAAGACCGAGATCGCCGTGCGGGCGGCCTTCAAAGCGGTCCAGGACGGCAAGCAGGTCGCCATCCTCGTACCGACGACACTGCTTGCCCAGCAACATCTTTCGACCTTCAGTGGGCGGATGGCCGCCTTCCCGGTCAAGGTGCGCGGGCTGTCCCGGTTCACCGACGCCAGCGAGGCGTCCGAGACCGTGAAGGGGCTGGCGGACGGCACCGTCGACATCGTCATCGGCACCCACCGGCTGCTGCAGCCCAGCATCCGCTGGAAGGACCTGGGCCTGGTCATCGTCGACGAGGAGCAGCGGTTCGGCGTCGAGCACAAGGAACACATCACGGCGATGCGGGCGCACGTCGACATGCTCACCATGTCGGCCACCCCGATCCCGCGGACCCTGGAGATGAGCCTGGCCGGTATCCGCGAGATGTCCACCATCGCAACGCCTCCCGAGGAGCGGCACCCGATCCTGACGTACGTCGGCGCCTACGACGACCGGCTCGTCGCCGCCGCGGTGCGGCGTGAGCTGCTGCGCGACGGACAGGTGTTCTTCGTCCACAACCGGGTCTCGGACATCGAGGCCGTCGCCAAGCGGCTGCGCGAGGCGGTCCCCGAGGCGCGGATCGCCATCGCCCACGGGCAGATGAACGAGGACATGCTGGAGAAGGTCATCGACGGGTTCTGGGCCCGCGACTACGACGTGCTGGTGTGCACCACGATCGTCGAGACCGGCCTCGACATCTCCAACGCCAACACGTTGATCGTCGATCACGCCGAGATCCTCGGGCTGTCCCAGATGCACCAGTTGCGGGGGCGGGTCGGACGTGGCCGCGAACGCGGCTACGCGTACTTCCTCTACCCGGCAGAGAAGCCGCTGACCGAGACCGCCCACGATCGGCTGGCCACCATCGCGCAGAACTCGGACCTGGGCGCCGGCATGGCCGTGGCCATGAAGGACCTCGAGATCCGCGGCGCCGGTTCAATTCTCGGCGCCGAGCAGAGCGGGCACATCGCCGGCGTCGGCTTCGACCTGTACGTGCGACTGGTCGGCGAGGCGGTCACCGCGTTCAAGAAGGCGGCCGGGGCCAAGGGGTCCGCGGACGGGTCCGAGCCGGTCGAGGAACCGGCGGAGGTCCGGGTCGAGCTGCCCATCGACGCGACCCTGCCGCAGGAGTACATCCCCGTCGAACGCCTGCGGCTCGATGCCTACCGCCGGATCGCCGGCGCGTTCACCCCGCAGGACATCGACGCCGTCCGCGAGGAACTCACCGACCGGTACGGCGCACCCGGCGAACTCGTCGAGAACCTCCTCGCGGTCGCCGCGTTCCGACAGCGGGCCCGCGCCGCCGGGGTCACCGAGATCGCGCAGGGACCGCAGGGCATCCGCATCACGCCCGTCGAACTGCCCGAGTCCGGGCAGATGCGACTGGCCCGGCTCTACCCGGGCTCGAAGTACCGGGCCCTGACCTCCACGCTGACACTCAAGCCGCCGACCGTGGGCGATCGCCTCGGGGCGCCGGCCATGCGGGACCGGGAGCTCCTGGCCTGGCTGGAGCGGGTGCTGGACGATCTGGTGCCGGTGCGGGTGGGCTGATGCGAAACGGTGGGTTGGGCGGGGCCCCTACCGCACGCGACGCGATGTGGCTACGGGTTCCGGAATGCGAACCGCCCCCGAACTTTGGGGTACACCGGCATTCTTGCCCAAATCGCGGTGCTGAGGTCAACTGGGGTATGCCAGTCGAACCCGCCTGTGAGCAGCCCGGCCCGCCGAGCTTCGAGCAGCGCCTGCACCAGGCGGCGACCCAGCTGCTGCTCGGTCCACTCGCCGGGGTCGAGACCCCCACCGGTGATGCCCGGGCCTGCGTCGGCGAGCAGGACGCCGTCGACGCCGTGGTCCTGTTGCTGGGTATGGTCCACGAACACCGGCAACGCGGTCAGTTGCCGTTCGAGGTGGCGGTCCGCATGACCACCCTGCTCATGGTGGTGCGTGATCGGATCCGTCCGCTCCCGCCGCTCGCCGGCACGCCGGAGGCCGAGTTGCTGGAGGCCGACCTCTACGAGGCGGTCCAGGCCCTCCGGCACGCGATGCGTCGCCCGACGGCCTGATCAGCCGGTCACCCCGCTGGTGGTGACCAGATTGCGCCACGGGCCGACGGGAACATCCGCGTCGTCGACGAAACGCCAATCGACGCGGTCGTTCTCACCGTTCAGGTCGGTGAATCCCAGGCAGCCGTTGACGGCGGGGCTGACGTCCATGCCGGCGCCGTTGAACTCCTGGTTGAGCGGCCGGCGATCATCGCTGCCGAAGACGTAGTCGGCGTCGTCGTACTGTCCGGGCCCGGCGTCCTGGATCTGGGCGTAACAGCTGCGGTCACCCCGGCGGATCTGCACCCACCGGTTCTTCATCAGCGAGACGTCCCCGGCCGCGAGCAGGTCCCGGTACGGCGGGTCGTGCGCCCAGGGGATGACGGCGCCGCGCCGGGCGAATGCGGCCGCATCGTTGACGTCGTCGAACGGCAGGTCCAGGTAGAACGGGTTCTCCAGCGGAGTCATGGCGGTCGGGAACCAGTCGTTGTCGGCCGAGCGCGGTTCGGTCCCGCACACGCCGTCCACCACGACGCCGTCGCACCCGCCGTAGTGCACCATCCAGGCGGCGTCGTACGTCGAGTAGACCTGACTGCCGTCCTCGGCAGTCGGATCGAACACCTCACCCACCCAGAATGTGGTGGCGACGATGTCGGTGTGCCAGGGGTAGTTGCGGCCGACGGGGGTGGTCGGCGCGTCGGAGCCAGGGGCGGCCGTGGCCGGTCCCGCGCAGGCCACGACGAGTCCCGTCAGCGCGACCACGCCGAGCGGCAGCGCCGGTCGGCGCCGGGTCACGGACCCGGGTCCCAGATCGACGGGTCCTCGGCGCCGAGTCGCCACAGCTCGATGCCCTGTAGGCCGTAGCGCCGCGCGAGATCGAACTTGGCGTTCACGCTCCTCCCGTTCTCGTACCAGACCTCGTGGGTCACCCCGTCGACGGTGTAGGAGAAGTGGGGGGACTGGGCCCCGACATCCCACTGCTCGTCCACCTGGTGCTGAGCGGCCAGTGCGACCACCTGACGCCAGGTCACGTTGTCCGCGGTGGTACCGACCCAGTCGTAGCCGAACAGGCCGACGCCGAGAACGAGCTTCTCCGGCGGGATCTGGGTGACGGAGTAGCGCAGCACCCGGTCGACCCAGTCGTAGGGGGCGATCGGTCCGCTGGGGCCCGTGCTCCAGTGCCAGTCGTAGGCCATCAGACAGACCAGGTCGGCGGCCTGACCGATCGCGGCGTAGTCCTGCGCCCGGTTGCGCTCGTCGTACCCGGCGTCGTCCTCCTTGACGTGCACGGTGACGTAGAGGATCTTGCCCTGTGCGCGCAGGGCCGGTCCGAGCGCGGACAGGAAGGCGGAGAACGGATCCCGGTCGGTGGCCGGCAGGTCCTCGTAGTCGATCTGGATCCCCTCGAACCCCTCGTCCTGCACCAGGGCGACGATCGCGGTGACGTGGGCGTCCCGCAGCTGCGGGTCCCCGAGGACCCTGGACACCGTCGCGGTGTCCCAGAGGCCCTGGCTGGTGTTGGCGATCGTCGGGACGACGCGGAGGCCCTGCTGCCGCCAGCGGTCGTGCAGCGCGCGTTCGCCGTCTGCGCTGAGCCCGGGTTGCAGCTCGACGCCGCCGTCGGCGGTGACCGCATACGACCAGGGCGAGGTGGTGGTCATCGCGGAGGCCCTCGCCTCGGTGGTGAGCCTGGCCTCAGCCTCGTCCCAGTACGGCACGGCGCCGATGACGACCGGGAGCGAATGGCCCAGCGGCGCGGGCGTCGGCGTCGCGACCCGCCACCACAGGGCACCGAGGCCGGCGGTCAACAACAGCACCAGGGTCACCAGGATCACCAGCAGAACGCGGTAGCCGCGGGGCAGCCGGACCGACGCGGGTCGATCGTCGAAGTACCAGGAATCCAGTTCGTCGACGTCGGGGAGCGCGGACGTCGACGACGGACCGGACGGGAGCCCGTCGGATTCCGACCGTCTCACCTCGCGGGCGACGGGGCCGGCAGCCCGGACGCCCCGATCTGGGTGGCCATCCGGCTGGCCCGGTCCTGGGCAACGGCCCGGATGATCTCGTCGAGCGTGGTGGTCGGGGCAAACCCGACGAGCTCACGGGACAGGGTGTTGTCCGGTACCCGACGGCGCATGTCCTCGTAGCCGGGTCCGTAGGCCCGCTCGTAGGGCACCAGTTCGATACGACTGGGGCTGTCGAGCAGTTGGACGATCCGTTCGGCCAGGTCGAGGATCGACACCTCGAACGAGCCGCCCAGGTTGAATGCCCGCCCGACGCTCCTGGGCTCCTCCTGCAGCCGGACCATCGCGGGGACGATGTCGTGCACATAGGAGAAGCAGCGGGTCTGGCGGCCGTCGCCGTAGACGGTCAGCGGTTCGCCGCGCAGGGCCTGCCCGACCAGGTTCGGCACGACCATCCCGTACCGGCCGGTCTGTCGGGGACCGACCGTGTTGAACAGGCGGACGATCGTCACGGGCAGGTCGAACTGCTGCCAGTAGGCGTGGGCGAACGCCTCGTCGATGCCCTTGGCCGCCGCGTACGTCCAGCGCGACTTCAACGGTGACCCGAGGATGCGATCGGCGTCCTCGGAGAGCGCATCCGCGGTGTTCTTGCCGTAGATCTCGCTGGTCGAGGCGAGCAGGAGGGCGACCGAGTGACGGCGACAGGCCTCGAGGACCGACTCGGTGCCGTGGATGTTGGTGCGCAGGCTTTCCAGCGGATGGTCGACGATGATCCGCACGCCGACCGCGGCGGCGAGGTGGAACACGCGATCGGCGCCGTCGACGACCCGGTCGACCAGAGCGGTGTCGCGGATGTCGCCCTCGACGAAGATGAAGTGGGGGTGCCGGACGGCGCGGTTCAGGTTCTCCAGGCGGCCGGTCGACAGATCGTCGAGCGCGACCACCTCGTCGCCCTGTTCGAGCAGTAGTTCGGTCAGGTGGCTGCCGATGAAGCCGGCGCCGCCGGTGACGATGCTTCGCATGGTGCTTCCTCAACGCTGGGGGGATTCGGGATCGATGCCTACTGGTCGGCGGAGGTCTGGTGTGTCGCGGGCGGACGTCGCCGCCCTGGGTGGTTGGAGCTGATCGAGGGCCCCAGTGCGCGGCGAGAGGTCGCGCACCGGGACCGGGCCGGTTCGATCAGCCGCGCGTCAGCTCGGGGCTGACGACGAACGGAGCCAGGACCACGGCCCCCGGTGCGATGCCGCGCTCGGGACGGCCGTCGCCACGTCCGACCCGGGGCAGAGCCGGTCCGGGCATCGGCGAACTCTTGCGGATGACGTCGCCGCGCTTCTTCGGCGGGCCGCCGGCCGCGGCGGAGCCGGCCGGGGGCGGGGCGGCGTCGACGAACGCCGCGGGCTGCGTCGACGAGGCCGAGCGCAGAGCCGACGGTGCCGCAGCGGCGACGGCCCGCACCATCGACAGGTCGTCGGTGGTGACGGTGCCGTTGCTGAAGATGTTGAGTCCGAAGCTGACCGCGGTTGCGCCGGCCGGCACGACCGGGGTGGTCCAGGTGGCCTGGGTCCAGGTCGACGCGGCGGCGAACCACGGACTGGAGGTCCAGTAGTTCCACAGCCCGTTGGCGGTTCGGTAGTAGACGGCGAACTGGGTGACCCCGGTCGACTTGTACCACTCGCCCAGGGTGTAGGTCTGGCCGGCGGTGACCGTCGGGGAACACTGCCCGAGATCGAGCGTGGGCAGGATCTTCGCGTCGCCGGACTGGTAGCCGCTGACCGTGGTGGTGACCGCGCTGGACCCGGTGTGCGCGTCGGTGGTGACGGCGAAGGACGCGGTGTTCGTGCCCCAGCCGCCGGCCATGAAGCACTGCGGGAGACCGGTTGCGGTGTCGAAGGTCTCCATTGACGCATTGCCGATCATGTTGGTGCCGGCCGGCGCCTCGGGCGCCACCGGTCCGGCGATCGCCGCCTTGGTCGTGCCGCCGATCACCGCCCCGACCGTCTTGACCTTCGTCGTGGTCGGCCGGGCGGCCAGCCAGTCGACGAACTGGTCGAAGATCGTGCTGGTGACCGAGGGGGCCGGGCACGGGGCGCCGGCGGCGCAGATGTGGTGGAAGGTCAGTTGGACCCAGGGGCCGTTGTTGCGGGCCTCGGCCTGGGTGACGCTCTTCTGCAGATCGGCCAGCGTCCAGGTGCTCTCGACCTGGTCGGGTGCCCGGGTGTACCACTTGTAGGCTGGCGGGACGGTTTCGCCGACCGTGCAGGTCCCACAACTGAACCGCGTCCTGACGTCTCCCAGGCCGCGGGCGCTGTTGTCGCCGCAGGTGTTGACCGCGTTCTCGACGGCCGTGGTGGAGGAGGCGAAGGGGTAGGCGAAGTTGGCCACCGGGATCCCCCAGTTCGCCCAGTTGACCCGGTCGTTGCAGATCTGCCGCTTGGCCTCGTCCAGCGAGATCGCGGCCAGGTCCGGGTGGGAGATGGTGTGGCTGGCGATCTCGTGTCCGTCCGCCTTCATGGAACGGACCTGGTCGAGGGTGAGGTACCCGGCGGCGTTGATGAAACCGGAGTTCATGAAGAACGTGCCGGCCATGTTCTTGGACTTCAGCTTGGCGGCCGCCGCGAATTGATCGGCGTTGGCGTCGTCGAAGGTCAGGGAGACCACGGTTCCGGTGGCGGCACCGGCCGCCGGTGCGGCCACCACCCCGACCAGCGACCAGCCGACCAGTGCGAGGACGAGCGCGAGTATCGGGGTGACGGTGCGACGGGTCCGGGTGGCTGGTCGCCGGTGGGCACCCGCGGTCACAGGGTCACCGCGTGGGGGACCCCGGTCAGGCCGTAGGTCGCGTCGATCACCAGTGGCTCGTCGGCCAACCAGTGGAGATCCACGCTCCGGTGGCGGGTGTGCACCAGGACCAGGTCGGCCGCGAAGCTGGTCGGGTCGTCGGTACCGATGAGTGCTGTCCCGTTGGGCAGGCTGAGGTTGGCGAACAACGGGTCGTTGTAGGCCACGATCGCCTCCTCGGCCAGCAGCTCGTTCATGATCTCCAACGCGGGGGACTCGCGGAGATCCTGGACGTCGGGCTTGTAGGCCACCCCGACGACGAGGATCCGGGTGCCGCGCAGGCCGCGTCCGTTGTCCGAGAGCGTCGCGCGAATCCGCTCGACGACCCGCCGGGGACGGCCGGCGATGCCCATCATGGCGTTCTCGATGACCGGGGAGGTCATCCGCTCGCGGCGCAGCTGCCACAGCAGGTAGTGGGGATCGCAGGGGATGCAGTGGCCGCCGACGCCCGGCCCCGGGAAGAAGGGCATGAAACCGTACGGCTTGGTCGCGGCCGCCCGGATGACGTCCATGACCGGTATGTCCATCGCCGCACAGATTTCCGCGAACTCGTTGGCCAGCGCGATGTTGACGGCGCGGAAGGTGTTCTCGAGGAGTTTGGTCATTTCGGCCGCCTCGGGGGACGGCACCACGTGGACGCTGCGGGCGTACCCGTGCAGGACGGCGGCGGCCCGATCCGCGCAGGCCGGCGTGACGCCGCCGAGCACCCGGGGGACGTCCTCGTGGCTGTGGCGGTCGTTGCCGGGGTCGATGCGTTCCGGGCTGAAGGCGACGAACAGGTCGGTGCCGGCCACCAGTCCCCGGGCGGTCAGCGGCTCGACCAGCAGTTCCCTGGTGGTCCCGACGTAGGTCGTCGAGGTCAGGATGATGACCTGGCCCGGAGTCGCTGCGGCGACGACGGTCTCGCACGCCGAACGCAGGATCTGCAGGTCGGGGAGGAGATAGGCGTCCACCGGCGTCGGCACGCAGATGATGACCGCGGCGGCCGTGGAAAGCTCCCGGGGGTCGCTGGTCATCCGGAAGTCGTCGGCCTGCAGCGCGGTGCCGAGTCGGAGGCGGTCGCTGTCCAGCAGGTCGGCCTCGCCGGAGGCGATGACCGCCAGTCGGCGTTCGCTGACGTCCAGCCCGAGGACCCGTCGTCCGGCGGTGTGGAAGGCCAGGGCGGTCGGGAGGCCGACGTAGCCCAATCCGACGAGCGCGACATCATGGTCGAACGCGGGGTTCTCGTCGCCGGCGGACCCGGTCCCGTAGGCGTCGACGGTCTCGACGGCGGGTAGCGGGGGGAACCCTGAAGCGGTGGAGGAGGTGGGGTGGGTGGCCGCCGTCATGGAGGCACGCTCCTTTGCGCAGAAGGCAGGTCGAGCGCAGGCATCGACCATGGTTGTCCAGGCGGCAGGCCCCCGCCGAGCCGCTGTGTCGGGACGCAGTTGTTCCGCCCCCTGGGAAGGACAGACCGGACAGAAGGGTCAAAGTGCGCCAATCGGCCATTGCGACAACAGTGACTCTAGGATGAGAGCCCTGGTCCGAAAACACACCATTCGGGTGAACGTGAGCCCTGGACGAGTGACATTTACCCAGCCTCAACAACTGACGGTAGCGGGCAACAGGCGTGAACCGGTAGGAAAGGGATGCTTTGCGCGCCTCGACAACGACGACGTCCTCGTCGGACGGGTGATCGCGGGACGCGCCGCGAGGGACTGGGGGCTGGATGTCGGCAACGATGTCGATTCTGCTGCTGACCATCGTCGTGCTGGGTGTGAGCACCCTGTTCTGGACGGTGGTCGGACTCGGTCGTTCGCTGGCCGGTCTACGGCACCGGGAACGTCCGGGTCTGCACACCCGGGATCGGCACACGCACCGGTCGGGGCGCGGTCCTCGGCGGGACGGTGACGGCGTCCCCCGTCCGCGCGAGGTGGCGATCCTGATCGCCGCCCACAACGAGGCCGTTGTCATCGGCGAGACCATCTCCCGCGCAACGGCGCTCGTTCCGGCGGCAAATATCCACGTGGTGTCGGACGGTTCCAGCGACGGCACCGCCGACGTGGTCAGGGCGACCGGTGCGAACGTCCTGGAGCTCAATCCCAACCGGGGGAAGGCGGGGGCACTGGCGGCCGGGATCGAGCATTTCGCGCTGGCCCGGCGGTTCGAGATCGTGCTGCTGCTGGACGCCGACACCCATCTGGCTTCTGACTACCTTCGGACCGGGTTGCCGTTGTTCGCCGAGCCCGATGTGGTCGCGGTGGCGGGCAGGGCCTCCACCATCGACAACCCCGCCCCGCGAACGCGTGTCGGGCGGTTCCTGATCGCCTACCGGGAACGGCTTTACCTGGTCGTCCAACTCCTGCTCAAGTACGGGCAGGCGGCGCGGTGGGCCAACGCCGTCACCATCGTCCCCGGGTTCGCGAGCATGTACCGCACCCGGGTCCTGGGCCAGATCGACGTCGTGGGTGCGGGTCTGGTCATCGAGGACTTCAACATGACCTTCGAGCTGCACGCAAAGCGCCTCGGTCGCATCGAGTTCCATCCGAGTGCTGCGGTCGCGTACACCCAGGATCCGGACAATCTGGGGGACTACGTCAAGCAGGTGCAGCGCTGGATCCTCGGCTTCTGGCAGACGGTCCGCCGACATGGCCTGCAGCGGGGGGTGTTCGGGGTCAACCTGGTGGTCTTCGTCCTCGAGCTGCTCAGCAGTTGCGTCCTTTTGGTGCTGCTTCTCCCCGCCTTCGCGATCACCTGTGCGGGTCTGCTGGTCACGACGATCGACCCGGACCCCTCGGCGGTCTGGGTGACCCTGTCCGGCATCCTCCCGCCGTGGGCGCTGCTCGTCGGCCTGCTGATCCCCGATCTGGCGCTCACGGTGTTCGCGGTGCTCGTCCGGCGCAGCTCGCGGTTCCTGGTCTACGCCTTGGCTTTCCCGCTGATGCGCATCCTGGATGCCGCGTTGTGCCTGCGATCGCTGGCCCGCGCCTTCGGGCGACGTTCTTCGGGCGTCTGGGTCAGCCCGACCCGGCGGCCGGCCGTGGCCGCCCTCGCTCCGTCGACCCGTCCGTCGGACGTCGGCCGGCCGCCGGGATCGGGGCAGCCGCTGCCGTCGACCGCGGTGCACTGACCAGCGGTCCCCGGCTGCCGGTGCATCGTCGGTCAGGTCCGGGGCAGGATCGAGGACCGGTAGGCCGCCGACGGGGGTGCACCGTCGACCTGGCTCGTGGTGACGGTGCGCGTCCACGGCCCGGCCGGCACGTCGGTGTTCTCGACGAACCGCCAGCGCAGGCCCCCGGTCACGCCGTCGAGGTCCATGAAGCCGAGGCAACCGGTGAGGGCGGGGGAGACGTCCATTCCCGCACCCCCGTACCGGGAGTTCTCCGGTCGGGCGTCGCCGGCGCCGAAAACATAGGCGCTGTCGTGGTATTCGCCCGGTCCGGCATCCTGGATCTGACCGAAGCAGGTGCGTCCCTGGTAGTTGATGCGCACCCAGCGGTTCTTGAGGTAGGAGAACCCGCGGTCGGACTGACGGTCGGCGTAGCCGGGATCGGCCGCCCACGGAACGACCTGGGCACGATGCGCGAAGGCCCAGTTGTCGTGCACGTCGTCGAACGGCAGGTCCAGATAGAAGGGGTTCTCCTGGGGCGTCACCAGGGTGCTGGTCGGGAACCAGCCGTTCGCCGCCGAGCGCCGCTCGGTCGCGCAGCGGAAGGCCGGACCGGCGCCGCTCGGCCGGCCGTCACAGCCACCGATGGGTGCTCCGGCGCAGTCGGTGCCAGGCGCCGCGATGGCCGTGCCGGACCGGCCCGACCAGCGTTCGGCCCATCGGTCGTCGTAGCTCGAGCAGACCTGGGAACCGTCTGCGGCGGTTGCGTCGAAGACCTCGCCGACCCAGAAGGTGGTGGCCACGATCCCGGTGTGAACCGGGTACACCCGCTCGACGCCGGCGGCGGCAGCCGGCGGCCGCCCGATAGCGAGCGCGGTCACGGCCAGCAGCAAAGCCGTCGGCCACTGCCGCACGGCGTGTCGCCGGTAGCGTTTCGACGCGCTGCGCATTTCGGCCTCCTGTGGGCCGGGCTGCGCTGTCGAGGGTCGGCCCCACTGCAGGGAGTATCGACACAATCGCGGTGAGCCACCATTACCCGTTGGGCTTGTCTGGGCGGTGCGTGCGCAGTTGGGAGATCAGGTGGTTGACAGCCGGGGACGTCCAGGAACAGGCCGGACCATCGCAACAGGTCGGCGGCACCAGGGCCCACGATGAACAACGGGTTGAGGGCGACCACCCGGCAGGAACGCGTCGCGCGGCTGCCAGTGTTTTGGGTCCGCAAACCGCTGGACCGTTCGGTCAATTCGGTCGCTTGGGCTCGGCTCGAACGCTGACTGGCAGGTGCAGGGTCACCGCGCCCAGGTCATCCCGCTGTTCACGTCCTCGTACGTCGGGAACCCCGGGGTGCGGGGAGCGGTCCAGGTGCGGGTGATCGTCCCGGCTGCGACGTCGATCTTCAATAACTGGACCGGATTGGTCGTATTGGAGTGGAAGGCGCCCAGGTAGGAGACGACCTTGGTGCCGTCCGGTCGGATGTCCTCGCGGTCCGCTGTTTCACCGACGTGACCCGACAGCACGATCTTGATGTTCGAATTGGGTCGGACCAGTTGGTCGAACAGCGTCCGAGGAGTGGTCTGGCCGTAGTCGGCGGCACCGTAGATCGAACCGTCCGGGTTCAGATACGAGTGGGTGACCAGCATGACGTTCGTGTCCGGGTGGCTGCTGACCATTGACGACGCCCAGGCGACTACCTCGGGGCGCGGCCACAGCTCCAGGTTCAGGACCATCCACTTCGTGCCGCCGGCCTCGAAGGTCGACCAGGAGTTGTCGACCTTGCCGGCCTCGAACTCACCCTTCATGGCAGGGAAGCGGGAGACCGGGAAGTACTGGTTGAAGGTCGCGGTGTTGCGCACCGTGATCCGGGGTCGGGTACCCGGGCACGCACTTCCTCCGGCGCAGACCGCAGCGGTGTCGTGGTTGCCGATGGACCCCGACCACGGGATGCCGGCGTCGTCGAGGACCTTCATCGCTGCGCTGCCGCGGGCGTACTGCTCGTGCTCGGTGGTGTCCCAGTTGACGAGGTCGCCGGTGTGGGCGACATAGGCCAATGACAGCGAGGCGCGGTTGTCCACCAGCCACCGCGTGCGCTCGGCGAATCGGTTATCCGCCGCCGACAGCACCTCCTGCTGGGTGTCCGGGATCACCGCGACGGTGAAGGCCGATCCGGAGGACCCCGGTTGGCCTGGGGCCGGTTCGTCGGCGGAGCTGGCGTAGAACGCGATGCCGCGGTCGGTCCAACCGTCGTCAAGCAGAGCGGACCGCACTGCCGAGCTGGCCACCTGACGGAAGTGTGCGCCCTTGCGCACCAGGTAGACCGGGTCGGCGCAGTCGCTGACGGTGGGAGAGGCGTAAAACCGGACGCCCTGGTCGGCGTACCCCTCGGCCTGGGCGGCCGAGATGTCGGACTGCTGGGTCAGGGCGACGAAATCGCGGGTGGCGGCGTTGTACAGGCGTCGGACCGGTACGGATCCCGCGACTGCCGTCGCTGCCGCGTAGAACTCCGGTCCCTCATCGACGGTGTAGCCGTAACGGCTGGATCCGGACGCCTCTCCGGGCGACCGCGTCAGCAGGCTGCTGGTCGTGGTCGGATTGAGCCTCATCAGAATGGCTTGATCGAACCCACTGCACACGTCGGTCGGGGCGGCGGATGCGGGCCCGGCAGTGACCGCACTGGTCAGTCCGGTCAGCAGGACTCCAGCCAGAAGAAGAGCACACCTACGCAAGCCAGACACCTTCAGCTGAGGAGGACGCCGAACAGAAAGCATCCCGGGGAGGTACGGGTCTGATCGAGCGACCGACCGCGCGTGTAACACCGAGGAATCCCCAGTATGGGTGAAGGGTATGAGACAAGAAAGAGGGCGGTGTGAGCCGCCGGATCTACCCGCCTCCGGCCGCACCTCGGAGACGGTCCCCCGGGGACGGCGACTACCGAGACTGTGGCTCGGTGAAGCGGGGGCCGTCACTTTGCCGTCACACGCCTGCAGGAAGATCTGGGCATGACCTCATTTGCACCGTCGGCCGGCGTGCGCAACGGCGGAGCCGAAGAACCGCTGGACGGCCGGGAGCCACCTCGGACCGCTGACAGTTCGACCGACGGCCTGCGGGCCGACGTGCGCCGGGTCGGAGTGCTGCTCGGCGAGACGCTGGTCCGTCAGGAGGGGCAGGGCCTGCTCGATCTGGTCGAGCAGGTCCGGGCGCTGACCAAGCAGGCGTCCGACGCCCCGACCGCGCAGGAGCGGGCCGCCGCGACCCAGGAGGTGCGGGGCATCCTGGCCGGATTGCCGATCCCGGTTGCGGCGGATCTCGTTCGGGCGTTCGCGACCTACTTCCAGTTGGCCAACGACGCCGAGCAGGTTCATCGGGTCCGCGAGTTGCGCCGCCGCCCGGTCGAGGACGGACATCTGGCTTCGGCCGTCGCCGAGGTCGCCGAGGCGCTCGGCCCGGAGGAGTTGGCCGCGTCGATCGCGGCGCTCGCGGTCCAGCCCGTCTTCACCGCGCATCCCACCGAGGCCAGCCGTCGATCCGTCCTCACGAAGTTGCGGGACATCTCCGATGTCCTCGCGGTTCCGGCGGAGTCCGGAACGGTCGCGCGGGCCCGGCAGGACCGGAAGCTGTCGGAGCTGATCGAGCTCATCTGGCAGACCGACGAGCTCCGTCAGGTCCGCCCCACTCCGGTGGACGAGGCCCGGAACGTCCTCTTCTACATCGAAGATCTACTCAGCACGACCATCCCCGAACTGAGTGACGACCTGGCCCGCGAGCTGGAACGGCACGGGGTCACGCTGCCGGCGGACGCCACCCCGCTGGTTCTCGGGAGCTGGATCGGCGGTGACCGGGACGGCAACCCGAACGTCACCGCCGCCATCACCCGCGAGGTGCTGGAGCTCCAGCACCGCACCGCGATCCGGGTCGCCCTCGAGACGGTCGACGACCTCATCATGATGCTGTCCAGCTCGACCGCGATCGCGACGATCTCCGACGAGTTGCGTCAGTCGTTGGCTGTCGATCTCGAGCACCTGTACCGGCTTCCGCCGCGGGTCAAGGAGCTGAACCGGGAGGAGCCGACCCGGCTCAAGTTGACCTGCATCAAGGCCAAACTGATGAACACCCGTGACCGGGTACGCGACGGCCGTCCGCACGAGCCCGGGCGGGACTACGCGACCACCGAGGAACTGCTGGCCGATCTTGCCGTCGTCTCCCGTTCGCTGGAGCAGAACAAGGGGGGGTTGGCGGCGACCGGAGTGCTCGCGACGGCTCGTCGCACCATCGCGGTCAGCCGGCTGAGCGGACCCATGCTCGACATCCGGGAGCACGCCGAGGCACACCATCACGTCGTGGGTCAGCTCATCGATCGGCTGGGGGAGCTCGACGGGCCGTACGACGACTTGTCCCGGCCGGATCGGCAGGCGTTCCTGTCGGCCGAACTGGCCTCCCGTCGGCCGCTGTCCACCCGCCCGGCGCCGCTGGATGCCGCCGCCGCCAAGACGTTCTCGGTCTTCGACGAGATCAAGGCGGCCCAGGCGACCTACGGGCCGGAGGTCATCCAGACCTACATCATCTCGATGACGATGGGTCCCGACGATGTGCTGGCCCCGGCGGTGCTGGCCCGTGAGGCCGGCCTGATCGACCTGCACGGCACCCCGGGTGACCCCGATCACGGTCCCCACGCCGACATCGGGTTCGCGCCGCTCCTGGAGACCGTCGAGGAGTTGCGCCGTTCGGCCGAGGTCGTCGACGAGCTGCTGTCCGACCCGGTCTACCGGGAGATCGTCCGACTGCGGGGTGATCACCAGGAGGTCATGCTCGGCTACTCGGATTCCAACAAGCAGGCCGGCATCACGACCAGCCAGTGGGAGATCCACAAGACCCAGCGTTCGCTCCGGGACGTCGCGGCCAAGCACGGCGTCAGCCTCGAGTTGTTCCACGGCCGGGGCGGGACGGTGGGTCGCGGCGGCGGGCCGACGTACGACGCCATCCTGGCCCAGCCGCACGGCGTGCTGACCGGGGCGATCAAGTTCACCGAGCAGGGCGAGGTGATCAGCGACAAGTACACGCTGCCCGAGCTGGCCAAGGAGAACCTGGAACTCACCCTGGCCGCCACCCTGCGGGCCGCAGCCCTGCATCGGGAGCCGCGCCAGCCGGCCGACCAGTTGGCTGCGTGGGACGCGGTCATGGAGACGGTGAGCGATGGCGCGTTCGGCGCCTACCGCCGTCTGATCGACGACCCGGATCTGCCCGCGTACTTCCTGGCCTCGACGCCGGTCGAGCAGCTCGGATCGCTCAACATCGGGTCCCGGCCGTCGCGCCGCCCCGATTCCGGCGGCGGCATCGGGGGGCTGCGCGCCATCCCGTGGGTGTTCGGGTGGACGCAGTCCCGGCAGATCGTGCCCGGCTGGTTCGGCGTCGGGTCCGGTCTGAGGGCCGCCCGGGAGTCCGGCGCGGGTGCCACCCTGACCGAGATGCACGCCGAGTGGCACTTCTTCCGGACGTTCCTGTCCAACGTCGAGATGACCTTGGCCAAGACCGATATGGAGATCTCGGCGCTGTACGTCGACTCCCTCGTGCCGGAGCACCTGCGGCACCTGTTCGAGGTCGTCCGGGAGGAACACGCGTTGACCGTCAGCGAGTTGTTGCGGGTGACCGGCGAGTCGGACCTGCTCGACGACCAGCCGTCACTCGCCCGGACCCTCGCGGTACGGGAGCCGTACCTGGCGCCCATCTCCTACCTGCAGGTCGACCTACTCCACCGCATCCGGAAGGCCGGCGAAGGACAGGTGGACGCCGACCTGCAGCGGGCGATGCTCCTGACCATCAACGGGGTGGCTGCGGGGATGCGCAACACCGGTTGAGGTCTGACCGACCGTGCTCGGGACCCGCCCGGGAAGCTCGAGCACGGTCGGGTGGTCCGCCGGCGGCACCGCCTTGCGCCGACGACAGCTGGGCTACGCTCGGTAGTCGAATTGCAGGGGCAGCAGTGCGCTCGGGGGAGTCGACAGTGACCACGTACCGCCAGGCGGTCGAACAACTGAGTGTCGCCCAGAAGCCGGGCCGCGGTGCGCCGCCCTACTCCCGCTGGATCAATCGGCGACTTGGGCGCTGGATCGCGGCGGGGGCCCATCTGGCCGGTCGGACGCCCAACCAGGTGACGATGATCAGCGCGGCCTTGTCGTTGGCCGGCATCCTCATCGTCGCCCTGGTGCGGCCGCAGTGGTGGACGGGGTTGGTGGTCGCCGCACTGCTGGTGCTGGGATACGCGTTCGACGCCGCGGACGGCCAGCTGGCCCGTTTGCGGGGCGGCGGCAGCGCAGCGGGGGAATGGCTCGACCACGTCGTCGACGCGACAAAGATCTGCCTGCTGCATTCCGCCGTGCTGATCAGTTTCTTCCGGTTCAGCGATCTCCCGCACGCCATGCTCCTCGTCCCTTTGGGGTACGAAGCAGTGTCGAGCGTCTTCTTCTTCACCTTCATCCTGGTCGAGAAACTGCGGAAGTCGGCCGGACGGCAGGCGCACCGTGGTAACGAAGCCGGGTCCGGTCTCGTCCAGACGGCGCTCGCGGCCCCCACCGATTACGGGTTGCTGTGTCTGGTGTTCGTCGTCTTCGGCTGGACCCCGGTCTTCGCGACGTTGTACACCGCGATGTTCGCCGCGCACGGCCTCGTCCTGCTGGTGGCGCTGGCCCGCTGGTGGCGCGAGCTCTCGGCCGGCGGTCACTCATCATGACCGCCGCCAAGACTGCGCACACCCTGCTGATCGCCAACCCCTCGTCGGACGTCTACGGCTCCGACCTGCAAATGCTCGAGACGGTCACGGCCATGACCGAGGCCGGCTGGCGGGTGGTGGTCAGTACGCCCGATGACGGTCCACTCATCGACCTGCTGACCGGGCGGGGGGCAGAGGTCATCCGCCCCCGGTACCCGGTGCTGCGGCGAGAGAACGCGTCGGTCCGGGGTATGGCGCGCCTGATCGCGGACATCATGCGCTCGCTACCGGTGCTGTACCGCACCATCCGCCAGGTGGACCCCGACGTCGTCCTGGTGAACACGGTGACGCTGCCCTGGTGGCTGCTGGGCTCGCGGCTCATGGGCCGGCCCACCGTCGGCTACGTGCACGAGGCCGAACTGGGTGACAGCCGCCCCGTGAAGCTGGCTCTCAACGGCCCGCTCGTCTTCGCCCACCGCTTGATCGTGATCTCGCCGTCGTCGCTGCAGGCGGTCACGGAGACGGTGAAACGCCTGGGTGAGCGTAGCCGGATGATCTTCAACGGCGTTCCCGAGCCGACCGGGGCGGTGGAGGGCGTGACTCGTCGGGAAGGTCCGCGGCGGATCGCGATCGTCGGTCGCCTGTCCCCGCGCAAGGGGACCGATGTCGCTCTGGACACGGTCGGGCTGCTGCGAGCCGGCGGCCGCGACGTCGTTCTGGAGGTCTGCGGAACGGCTTTCGCCGGGTACGAGTGGTTCACCGAGCAGCTGCACGAGCGGGCCACGCGCCCGGATCTGGCCGGAGCGGTCACCTTCTCCGGGTACGTCAATCCGGTGTGGCCGGTGCTGGCCGAGGCCGAGGTCGTGCTGGCCCCTTCACTGCGGGAACCGTTCGGCAACGCCGTGGTCGAGGCGCAACTGGCGCAGCGACCGGTGGTGGCGGCAGCGGAGATGGGACACCTGGTGTCTGTGCAGGACGGCGAGACCGGGCTCCTCGTCCCGGCCGGCGATGCCGCGGCGGCCGCGGCGGCCGTGGCCCGGTTGCTCGATGACCCGGCCGAGGCCGATCGCATCGCCGCCACCGCCCGGCGGCGGGCCCTGGAGCGCTTCTCGGTCGAGCGATACCGGGCTGAGGTGGTGGAACTGATGACCGAGGTCCGATCGCTCGGCCGCCGGCGGCGCCGCCGTCGCTGAATCTTCCGACGGCGGCGCACCGGCCAGCGCGGACCGTCAGCTCGTGGTCAGACGCTGGCCGGAGTACTCGTCGACCAGCGACTTGGTGCTCACGATGTTCGCCCGGGACGAGGCTCCGAAGACGATCGACTCGATGTTCGGCTGCTGGAAGATCCATTCGATGGCCTCGCGGGGCGGGATCGCTCCCGATGCGAACACCGACATGGCCACCGCTCGGAACGGGCGGTTGTCCAGCGCGTCCCGGTAGGCGTCGATACCTCCGGACATCCGGAACCCGATCTTGTTGATGTTCGAGCAGACCAGCGGGTTCTCCACCCCGACCGACTCGAGGGCGTCCAGCATCCGCGGCAGGTTCATGGTGATGAACCCGGGCTCGGCGTTGTAGCGCTTGCGGACGTGGTCGGCGAAGATGCGGAACGCGTCGTTGAAACCGAGCCCGAGCAGCAGGTCGACCACGACGTTCTGCAGCCAGATCACCGGAGTGCGCAGCCCCCGGAACATGGCCAGTTCGGCGTCGATGAGCAGCGTGGTGACGCCCTCGATGTCCTTCTTGGCGAACGAGCGGGTACCCCGGAGGGCGGCGTTCATCAGGCCCTCCTCCGGGAGGAACTGCCGGACCGCCCCGATCATCCCGTTCTCCGCCATGGCGTTCGCGTACTTGTGCGCGTAAGGCAGGCACGGGTAGAACGCGAAATCCTCGTAGCGGGCGGGGTTCTGGCGGATGCGTTCGGCCACGTCGGCGATCCGCTCGTGGGTCGTGCACATGAACGTGTGGATGCCGGCGTCGTACGCCGAATCCAGCACACCCATGATCGCGTCGAGGTCCTGGAACCGCAGGGCCTGCGCCCTGGCCTTCTCCTCGGACATGTGGTTGACGCCGAAGAACTGGTTGTCCCCGAACAGCAGCTTTTCCATCGAATTTCCTTCCAGAGATGCCGGCAGCGGGGTCAGCGGGACCGGAGTTTGCCGGTGAGACGGCGCCCGGCCTGGCCGGCCTGCTTGGCCGTGTCACGGACCAGCTCGGCGGCACGACGGGTCAGGGTCTCGTCCGGTCGCCGAGCCGCGGATGCAGCCAGGGCGGCGGGCCAGTCGTCGGTGGTGCTCACACCGCCCGCGGCATCGGCGACCATGAGCTCCAGGACGCGGTCGGTCACCGCGGCACTGGAGAAGTCGTTGATGCCCTCGATGTCTCGCTTGGCCACCCGCTGGACGAAGGCGTCGAGCTGAGCGCTGTACTCCTCGCCGCGCAGATAGAACCAGACCTGGTCGGTGAGTTCGGTGGTGTACCGGACGTTCCAGCCGTGCCGGTAGCCCTCCGGGGGGTTGGCCTGATCGCGGAGGTAGACCTGGCACTCCTGCCGGTCCGCGGTGATGCGGCCCAGCGTGCCCCAGAGCGTGATGCGGGTGGTCATCTTCCGGTACGACTCATCGGACCAGTTGACCGACACCTGGCCGGTCACCCCGTCGCCGAAGTACAGGGTGCCGAAGACTTCGTCCTCGGTGTCCGCGGAGAACACACTGCCCAGCACGGTGCCACCGACGGCGGTCGGTGCGCCCAGGTACCAGTTGACCAGATTGATGGGGTGTGCGGCGTAGTCGTACAGGCATCCGCCGCCCTCCGAGCGCTGGCTGCGCCAGGTGGAGCCCTTGGGCTTGAGGACGACCGGTCCGTAGGCCTCGGCCAGCACGTGGGTCACCTTGCCGATGGCCTGGGCGTCCAGCAGGTGCTTGACCTCTTCGAAGGCTCCGACGAATCGATTGTGGTACCCGACCTGAGTGACCAACCCACGGTCGGCCGCGATCTGGGCCAGGTCCTCCGATTCGGCGGCCGTCAGGCACAGCGGCTTCTCGCAGAAGACGTTGAGGTCGTGCTCCAGAGCGGTCTTGACCATCGAGGCGTGGAAGCGGGTGGGCGTCGCGATGATGACCGCGTCCAGTTCCACCGACTTGAGCATCTCGTCGTAGTCGGTGAAGGTGCGCAGGCCCGTGTACTTGCTGAGCACGTCCAGGACGTAGCCGGCCTGGTCCACGACCGCCTCGACCGAGACGTCCGGATGGGCGCGGATCATGGAGACGTGGGACAAGCCCATCTTGCCGAGCCCGACGATCCCGATGCGGATGGGGGACTGGGTCATGTCGTGGTCCTCTCGGCGTCGTGCCTGGGTCTGTGCCTGGGTCTGCGGGGCGGTGCCCGCCGGTAGGTGCTTGGCGAGCAGATCGCGGTACTGGCCGGCGACGTGCTCCCAGGTGAACTCCTGCGCGTGCCGCGCCCGTGCGGCCGCACCCATCCGCTGCCGGAGCTCGTCGTCACCGAGCATGAGCGTCAACATCCGGTCCACGTCCGACGCGGTCCGGAAGAAGCGGGCGGCGTCATCGGCGACCCAGCGGTTGTAGTCGTTGTCGTGAGCCAGCACCGGGTTGCCGGCGGCCATCGCCTCGACCAGCGATGGATTGGTCCCGCCCACGGTGTGTCCGTGCAGGTAGGCCGCGCTGTGCAACCGCAGCGCGGCGACCTCCCCGGGGTCGTAGATCGGCCCGACGAAATCGACCTCGTCACTGGCCGCGTCGACGACCTGCCGGTGGTACGGGTCCTGGTCGGGTTCGTAGCGCCCGAAGACGGCCAACCGGAAGCCCCGGGGACGGGCCGAGAAGCCCTGCACCAGTTCGAGGATGGAGTTTTCGGGGATGGGTCGACAGATCAGTGTGAGGTAGCGGCCCGGCTCCAGCCCGCGGCTCGTCACCGGCTCGGTGGGGGCCTCGTCGACCCGGTGCGCGCCGTAGGTGATGGTCGTGATCTTCGAGTCCCGGGCCCGGGTCTGCAGGTACTTGTGGATCTCGGGGTGATCGGCGATGAGGTCGTTGCCGACGAAGCAGGCGATACGTTCGTTGGTCCACAGGATGGCCTGCCGGGCCTTCCCCCAGCGGGCGCGCGACCATTCGATCCCGTCCATGTTGATGACGTTGGGGATCCGGCGCAGCCGCTGCAGGACGTTGAAGACGGCGGTGTTGTAGCCGAAGGTCAGGCAGATGTCCCGCGACCTGGTCGCGTGCCGGATGGAGCGCAGATCGAATCGCGAGGTGCCGAGCCAGCCCTCCCGGCTCTCCGGGATGATGACGCGTTCGATGCCGTTCCAGACGTCCTCGCGGATCGGCCCGTCGCCCTGCTCCTGGCAGTAGACGATGACCCGCCAGCCGTTGTCCCGCAGGAAGAGGGCGACGTTCTCGGCTGCGGTCTCGAAGCCGCCGTAGTTGGCCGGCACCCCGTGGGTGCCGAGGATACGGACGGTCGGCCGGGCCTCCGCTTTCGCTGCTGCGGGCATGTCTGGCGGTGCTCCTTGCTGGATGGGTGTGAATGGTCAGGAGCGGGGACCCCCGCTTCGGGCCGGAGCGGGTTCTCGCCATGATGGCGGCTGGTTCCTGCGCGGAGGACGGATGCGACCCTGAGGTGCCCTGGAAGGGTCATCGCGTCAACCGGCGGCCGCACCGACGGCGCGACGCCCGCGGAGCAGGCCGACGACCTGGGTGACGAGGAAGCCGACGGCGACGATGCCGCCGATGGCGATGATGAACATGCGAAACATCTCGATGTCGTTGGAGAGCATCCCGCCGAGCCACCAGAGGGCAAGGGCGGACAGGGCGACCACTGGTCCGGCGAGCCAGGTGACCCTCGCGGTCCACCGCTCGGGAAACGACCATCCGGGGAGCTGCACCCGGCCCCACGCGACGAAGGCTCCGTACACGACGAGGTTGCTGGCGAACCAGATCCCCAGCGAGAGGCCGACGCTGACGTGGAAAAGGACCAGAACGGCCAGCGCGATGCGCCACGACCGCCACGTGACCAGAGCCAGGACGGCAAGCCCCTCGAGCAGGACGGTGGCCCAGTCCAGTGCCTCCCACATCGGCGGGAACGGTGTGTTGACCAGCAGTTCGGACAGCAGACTGGAACGACCGCTGTTGAAGTCACTGCGCACCTGGTAGGCGTAGCTGGCCTGGGTCGACAGGCTGAGCCAGCCGCCGAGGACCTTCGGAACGGCGGCACTCACGAACGCGGCGCCGAGGCAGAAGCCCAGCAGGCGTAGCGGCCACTGCGGTTGACGCTGCGGATCGTCCAGGCTCACGGTCACCATCGGACCGCCCTGCGCCGCGCGCGCTCGTCGCCGGATGGCGTCGATGGAGAGGTGGTCCCCCCAGCGGGCGAAGGCGAGGATCAGCGGCACGATCACCATGACCATCGAGTGATCGACCTTGCCCACGGAGAAGTTGAGACCGAAGTCGACCACCAGGACGAGCGAGAGGCCGATGGAACTGGCTGTGGTCCAGACCCCGAACAGCGTCGCGGCCAGCAGCAGGTAGGCCAGGATCTCGATCGCGACGAGTGCCCCGGCGGACGGGAACCCGCCCAACCATTCGAAGGGTCCGGTCGGCGGGACGTAGAAGGAACTCGGATACCCGGCCAGCCAGGACAACCGGGGCATCAGCAGGAACAGCAGGACGCAGTAGACCACCCGGTACCGACCCAGGTCCCGCGCGGTGAACGGACCCTGCTGAACCCACTGGTCGAAGCGGTCGAGGACACGGTTCACGATTGCACCGCCAACGGGATGGTGAACGGTTGGCCGGCGTCGACCACGACGGCCCCGGTACCGACGTCGAAACGGGTGGTGTCCCACCGCACGGTGACGCCCGTGAATTGCTGGCCCGGGTAGGCCCGGGCGAGCTGCTCGCCCACCCACCGCTGGGCGTCCGGATCGGTCACTCGGGCCTCGTTGGTGAAGATGGTCTGGAAGACGGTGGCGTAACCGTCGCCCGTGCTGCCGGGCATGACCTTCGCCGGGTCGAGGGGGATGGTCTGGCCGTCCGCCAACACACCGGTGATGTCCGGCGAGCGGAAGCTGACGATCGAGTTCTTCTCGAGGACGGGTCCGAAGCTGGGAAGCAGCAGGGCCGGATAGGGCTCGGTACCGGTCAACCGCTTGATCCCGAGACCGGCCGGTACGGCGAGGAGGACGATGAGGAAGGCCACGCGAATGGCGATCCTCGATCCGTGAGTGGTCGTCATGCCCTCTCCCTGATGTCCCGCTTGCCGGGTCGTGTGACGGTCTCGGTGGCGTGCAGCGCCAGCGCCGGGGGCTCGAGACCGAAGCGTTCGGCGAGGGCGAGCCGGGCGGCGTGCCATCCGGACATTCCGTGCACACCGGGCCCGGGGACACTCGACGACGAGCAGAGGTAGATCCCCGGCACCGGTGTGCGCCACGGGCGGGGCGAGACGACCGGTCGTTTCACCAGTTGGGTCAGCGTCACTGCCCCGGCGCCGAAGTCACCGCCGATGTAGTTGGCGTCGTGGTGAGACAGGCGGCTGGCCGGGATCGAGTTGCGGGCCACGACCAGGTCCTTGAATCCCGGGGCGTAGGACTCGAGGAGGTCTTCCACGACCTGTCCCATGTCCTGCTCGCAACCCTGTGGGACGTGGGTGTACGTCCACAGCGAATGCGCACCATGAGGCGCGCGGGTGTCGTCGACCAGACTGGGCTGGGAGACCAGCAGGTATGGGGACGCGGGAATACGCCCCCGGCTGACCTCCCACTCGGACCGGGCCAGCGTCGCCCGGTCGCCGCCGAGATGGATCGTCGGAGAGCATCGCAGCTCAGGGTTGCGCCAGGGAACCGGGCCGGAGAGCGCGAAATCGACCTTGGCCGCGCCGTTGCCGTAGCGGAAGCGCCCGAGCGCGCGACGGTACCCCGCGGGAAACCGCTCACCGACGATCGCGTCCATGGCCCTTGCCGAGGTGTCGAACAGGGTGGCCCGGGTCTCGGGCAGATCGGCGAGCGATTGCACCCTGACCCCCGTGACCACGTCGCCGCCGTGTCGAAGGAGGTCGTCGACCATCGCGTCCGCGATGCTCTGCGATCCGCCTCGAGGAATGGGCCACCCGACGGCATGGCCCAGAGCGGCGAGCAGAAGCCCGGCGCCGGCGGTCGGCAGGCTGGGCATGCGGCCCAGGGTGTGGGCATTGACCCCGGTCAGCAGGGCCCTGGCCGCGGCGGTGCGGAATCGGAGGTTCCACAGCAGCGAGCCCTGCTCGGCGACCCGCAGACCGTAGCGGACCGCGACGACCGGATGGGTCGGTATGCGCAGCAGCTGGTTCAGGCCGAGATCGATGACCGCGTCGATGTTCTCGACGAGAGGGGCGAACAGGCCAGCCCAGGCACGGCCGTCGGGTCCCAGTCCGTCCGCAGTCCTGGCCAGATCCCGGTAGGACAGTGCCGCGGTCGTGGGAGACAGGCCGTGCGCGAAAGAGATGTCGGGGACGATGAACTCCACCCGCCGCGCCAGCTCGAACTCGCGGAAGAAAGGAGAGGCCAGGGCCATGGGATGAACTGCCGAGCAGAGGTCGTGCCGGAACCCGGAGGGGCCGAGATCGAGTGTCCGGCTGCCACCGCCGATCGAATCCTCGGCCTCGAGAACCTGGACGCGCAGTCCTGCCCGGGCGAGCGTGACGGCCGCAGCCAGCCCGTTGGGTCCGCTGCCGATCACGACGGCGTCCAGACTCGTCACCTCGTGATCCCTTCCCGTTCGTCATCGCCGCGCGTGATGTGCCGGCTCGGTGGGGCCGTACGAGGGAGCTCGAACGTCCACGTCCGTGCATCCCGAATGAGAGGTACATCCCCATTGACCCCTCAACGGCGGTTCCACTGCCATGCGGTACGGCCAATAGTAACGCAGCGAGAGCATCCCGTCGACCTTACTCAACCAAATGAGTGGATATTAGGCTGAATCGAGTGCAGCAAGTGGGCGAACCACCACCGGTCTGAGTGTCGGACCGCTGTATCGGCGACCGTGCTCGATGTCCGCCCGTAATCTGACCGCACGCGGACGGACGGCTGTGGGTGGCAGCAGAGGTCAGTCGTGGGGGCGGAGGTCGACATGCAGCTGGTCGCGTGGGTGGCCATCTGCCTCGCCGCGGCCGTACTGCTGCGGGATCGGCTGATCGCGCTCATCGTTGTGTGTCTTGTGCTGTGGGCCGCGGTGCCCGGTGTGGCATCGGTGATGGTGACCGGCGTCGCGCGGGGCAACCCGCTGGCCTTTCACTTCGCCACCTGGCTCATCCTGCTGACCTTCGCGGTGCAGATGGTGCACCAGTTCCACGCCATGATCGCCCAGCTGACCAGACACGTCTTCGTCTTCCTCGGCCTGACCGTGTTTCTCGTCGCCGCGTTCCTGACCTCGCGATCGGGGCAGTCCGGTGGCGGACTCGTTCTGTTTCTCAGCCAGATGGTCGGTCCGATCCTGCTCTTCTGGATGACCGTCGTGGCGATCGCGGAGCGACCGGAGCGGCTCGCCCTCATCCGCAACTGGCTCCTCGCAATCGCGGCGATCCAGTCGGTCCTCGCCGTCATCGAGTGGTCGCTCGGCGGTGTCCTGCTGTACCGGGAGTACTACGCGACCAACTACTGGTTCGACGAAGTCAACTTCCCCCGGTGGATGGGCACGCTCGACCATCCGCTGACGCTGTCGCTGCTGATCTGCGCGGTCCTGCCCCTGCTCTCGGGTGTCCGAAGCGTCTGGCTGCAACTCGGTCTCATGCTCGTCCTGCTGGCCGGGCTGCTGGCGACCCAGTCGAGAACCGGCCTGGCGGTTGCCGTCCTCGGCGTGGTCTACGTCCTGACGACTTCGCCGATGAAGCCGATGACGAGGTTCCTCGCCCTGTCCGTCGTCATCGGGTCCGGCGCCTGGGTGGCGTCGTCGCAGCTCAGTGCCGGGGTCGCCCAACGACTGACCGAGGACGGTGGGTCGGCCGGAGCACGGGAGGCCGCCCTCACCTTCTTCTACGACAACCTGCCGAACTTCCTCTTCACCGGGGGTGGAATCGGGTCCGCCTCCGGTGTCGCCGAACGCGGTGGACTGACGACGAGTCTGGAGAGTTCGTTCCTGATCTACGCCGTGGATCTCGGCGCGCTGTTCACACTGCTGTACTTCGGAACCCAGCTGGCGTTGGTCGTCCGTTCCTTCGGACCGTCCACCTGTCGGGGGCTGTGGTTGGCCGGACTCCTGGTGGTGATCGTTCCGCAGACCTTCAACGCGCTGAATTCGCAGACCTTCGCCGGAGTGCTCGTGTGGACCATCGTCGGGTTGTGTACGGCGATGGCGGACCGTCGCCTCGATGCCACCGAGCGGTCCGTGGAGTCCCGTTCCGCCGACCGGTTGCCGAACTCTTCGCGGGCGCGTCGGGACGAAACCACGCCCTCTGTCCGATTTGCGGTGGATCCGCGTCCGTGACGGGCCCCGCTTGATAAGTCAAACGAACTAGCGAGTTCAGTCCGTCCGGACCATGTGCGGAGCGTGCCCAAAAAAATACCGTCTGTTACCAGCTCGAGATGCGAGCGGGGATCGACGGGGGACAGCGATGAAGGCAGCAGCTCGACCGTCCGGTCGACCTGGGCGGCGTCTTGTGGTGCTGGGGGCCGTGTTCGCCGTGGCCGTCGGAGCTGCGGGCATCCTGTCCGGAACGGCCAGCGCGGCAGACGGATCATGGCGCTCCATCGCCACGGACGAGTTCGAGCGCACGATGTCGACGGGCTGGGGTACGGCTCAGACGGGCGGCGTGTGGTCGGCCCTTTCGGGTGCTCAGACGCTGAGCGTCGCCGACGGCACCGGCTGGATCAAGGATCTCCCGTCCGGTGTCTCCGCCACCGCGACCCTGGCCGCCGCGAAGGCCGCCGATGTCCGCGTGGGCTACGACGCCACGTTCCCGGCGATCGGCTCCGGTTCGTGGACCGCGTTCCAGGGCGTTCAGGTTCGTCGACAGAATGACGGGGCGTCCTATCGGGTGCGGTCCCGCGTGACGGCCGATGGCCGGGTGGCCGTCAGCGCCACTCGCACCGCCACCGGGAGCGAGATCGCCCTGGGTTCGGTCGACGTCCCGGTGAAGGCGACCGCGGCGGTTCCTCTGGCCCTCCGCTTCGAGGTCACCGGTACCTCGCCGGTACAGATCAAGGGCAAGGCTTGGATGGCCGGGACGGCCGAGCCGGCCTGGCAGCTCGCCGTCAGCGACGCCTCGAGCGCCCGCATTTCCGCCCCCGGGACATCGACGGTCTGGACGCACGCAGGCTCGGGCGCGGCCGTCACCGCTCGAATCGACCATCTGCAGATCGCCACCGCCGACGTCTCGCCATCACCCAACCCGTCCTCGACCTCGCCGGCCGCCTCGGCTCCGGGTTCGACCCGGCCGTCCAGTTCCGCCCCGGTTGCCGTGTCGTCACCAGCCACGTCGGCGTCGACGTCGACCCGGCCGTCGACGTCGGGTCCAGTTGCCTCGACCCCGGTCGGCGCAACCAGCCCGTCCACGTCGGCTCCGTCCACGTCGACCCCTGTATCGACCTCGCAGTCGGCGCCGGCCAGCACGACCGCGGTCACGACCGCTGCATCGGCTCCCGACACCGTGCAGACGTCTTCCTCCCCGCAGCCCGTCCCGGGGTCGTCGCTCATCCCCGCCACCAGCTCGGAGGTCGCCACCCCGACCTCCATCGAGCCGCCAGCATCGGTGAGCACCGCTCCGTCGACCAGCACGGCTCCGTCCACGACCACGGCGCCCGCCACCACCACGGGCGGGGCGTCGGCCACCGGCGGGAAGCCCGGCGCGAGTACCACGGGTGTCCCGGCGGGGACGGCGCTCACCCGGTACACCGGGCCCCTCACGATCACGACGCCGGGCACGGTGATCGAGAACAAGGAGGTCTACGGCGATCTGCGCATCCAGGCCCGTGACGTGGTGATCCGAAACTCGTACCTGCACTGTGGTACCGGGCACCCGACTTCCAACACGGGGTGTGTCGACGCCAACCACTGGGACGTCTACAACCTGTTGGTCGAGAACAACACGATCATTCCGGACAGTCCGTCGTACTTCCGTGACGGCATCGTGGGGCACGAGTTCACCGCTCGCGGAAACCACATCTCGCGGACGAACGACGGCATCGGGATCTTCAACCGGCCGGGTGGCGCCTGGCAGGCCAATGTGCGGGTGACCGGTAACTACATCCACGACCTGACGCACTGGAACTACGACCCGGCGCACACGGACGGCACCCACAATGACGGGATCGAGATCCAGGGTGGGCAGAACATCTACATCGCCGGCAACAACATCGTGGGCTCGGTGGTCGCCGGAGATGGCCTGGGAGTCTTCGGACTGCATGCCGGAGCGGCACTGCTGGTCACGCAGAACGTGACGAAGGTCGACAACCTGGTGATCGAGAAGAACTGGCTCGACGATGCCCAGAACAGCGTCTGCATCCAGCACGGCAAGTGGGCCGATGTCACGGTGACCCTGCAGGAGAACTGGTTCGGTCGCAACCAGTTCCAGTATCCGCGCAACTCCACCTATCAGATCCGCATCTACTCCGAGTCGCAGGATCACGTGGTCGGCCTGCTGACCAATCGCTGGGAGGACACCAACGGGTTGCTCAGCGTCGGCCGGGACACGGGAATCCGCTACAACGGGGCGTAACGGAGAAACCGGACAGAAAGGGTCGGCCCAGGACGGGTCGGCCTTTTCCTGTTGCGCCCGGGATGTCGGCTGCCGTTACGCGTTGTGCCGCAAGTCACAACCCCACCAATGCCTTGTTCGTCAAGGTAGATCGCTCGTGCGCAACGGAGTGATGACGCCGCCCGACAAACATGCCTCATTGCGGCAAGCGAGTCCACCTGGGTGGGCTCGGCGGTACGGATGTTCGCGCAGTGCAATCATGCGCGCGGCGAAACGTAATCCACGATTCATGATCAAAACTGTTTCGAGCCTGTTCATGTGGATCGCCAGAGAATTTCGCGGTAGCTTCCTTTCGCCGGCTCCCAAGCTCGAATTGCCTTCGAGGTAAAGATCGGCTTCCCCAGGAGTCGATCCGGGCATTGCTGCCCTGATATCGCGCTGCTTTCTTCCGTGCATTTCTGTGGCGGGCTTCTGTGTTCCACGCGCTCTGCGTCGGGTGGGAATCAGAAGTTTCGGACAGATCAGACCACCGGAAGGACGTCGACGTGACGACACCGAAATCGGGCCGTTCGAGAGCATTCATCAGGCGCTCGCTGGCGGTGCTGTCGGCCGCGGCCCTCTCGATCGGGGCGGCCGCCATGACCGTGACGCCCGCATCGGCCGCGACCGTCACGGTGCTCAACGACAGCTTCGACACCGCGTCATCCACCGGTGTTCCCGCCGCACCGACCGGCGGCTCCTACTCGATCGTGCCGGCCGCCGCAGCTGGACTGGTCAGTGTCTCGGGTGGAGCCCTGACGATCACCGGGCTGCAGAGCGAGCGCGCCGCGGGCGTCGTCGCCACCAGTACGTCGGCGACCGACGCGGTGGTCTCCGGGGCATTCGTCGCGCCATCGCTGAGCGGTACTTCGGCCACGTGGTACGGCGGCCTCGAGGCCCGTCGGCAGGCCGACGGGTCGACCTACCGTGGCAAAATCCGCTACGGCGCGGACGGCCGGATCGGTCTGGGCTTCAGTCGTACCGCGGGAAGCACCGAGACGCTGCTGAGCTCGACGACCACGGTATCGTCGCTGTCTGCCGGGACGACTTTCTCGGTGGACTTCCGCGTGACCGGATCGAATCCGGTGACTCTGCAGGCCCGGCTCTGGGCCGCGGGACAGAGCAAGCCGGACTGGCAGACCCAGGTGGTGGACTCGTCGGCTTCCCGCCTCTCCGGAGCCGGTGCGGTCGGCGCCTGGAACTACCTGTCCAACGCGTCCGCTCCGACGACGGTCCGGATGAATTCTCTGTCCGCGGTCGACGAGTCGGGCACCACCACTGTCAGTTCCGGTTCGACCACGGGGTCGACCACCACCACGACCGGCGGTAAGCCAAACGCCTCGACCACGGGAGTCCGGTCGGGGACTTCGCTCAGCCGCTACACCGGGCCGCTGAACATCACCACCCCTGGCACGGTCATCGAGAACAAGGCGATCTACGGCGATCTGCGCATCCAGGCCCGTGACGTGGTGATCCGAAACTCGTACCTGCACTGTGGTACCGGGCACCCGTCGTCGAACACAGGGTGTGTCGACGCCAACCACTGGAATGTCTACAACCTGCTCGTCGAGAACAACACGATCATTCCGGACAGTCCGTCGTACTTCCGTGACGGCATCGTGGGGCATGAGTTCACCGCTCGCGGAAACCACATCTCGCGGACCAATGACGGCATCGGGATCTTCAACCGGCCGGGTGGCGCCTGGCAGGCCAACGTGCGGGTGACCGGCAACTACATCCACGACCTGACGCACTGGAACTACGACCCGGCCCACGCCAACGGCACCCACAACGACGGGATCGAGATCCAGGGTGGGCAGAACATCTACATCGCCGGGAACAACATCGTCGGCTCGGTAGTGGCCGGCGACGGATTGGGTCAGTACGGGCTGCACGGTGGCGCGGCACTGTTGGTCACGCAGAATGTCACCCAGGTCAACAATCTGGTCATCGAGAAGAACTGGTTCGATGACGCCCAGAACAGCGTCAACATCCAGCCCGGCAAGTTTTCGACGGTCACTTTGACCCTGCAATACAACTGGTTCGGCCGCAACCAGTACGACTTCGGCCGAGGCTCCAAATATGCGATTCGCATCGTCTCCCAGTCCCGGTCCACGGTCTACGGTCTGTTGACCAACCGCTGGGAGGACACCAACGGGTTGATGACCGTCGGACGCGACACGGGCATCCGCTACGACTCCTAACCGAGCGGGCAACCCAGACGCCCACCGTCGCACTCTGCAAGCCGCCAGCCGGCCGGACCCTGTCCGGCCGGCTGGCGGCTTTCGTCATCGTCTAGGCGATCCGTCGAAGTGGGCTCCGGAGCGGCGTGGAGCGAGCCGCCGGATGCTCCGGACCGTCGGGCCGGGAGACCGTCATCCGGCACGGTCAGAATTCGGCATGTCGACCGGGTGGTCACCCGGATCGCCTTCCAGGGGACGGATCAGTGAGCTCGAAAGGGTGAAGTACCACCATCCGATGAGGAGAAAATGGACCGACCGTTACTTTTGACACGGTCAGCCGATAGTCTGATCGAGTCGCATCGCGGGGGTCAGGTCAACCGGACTCCGCGCTGTCACTCATTGTGACATCGGAGTGCTCGCCGGTGGTCGCAACGGGGCGGCGACATCGAGGCGAAGGCATCGGTGGCGATCGGCGGGGGCTCGGATTTCCGGGTGCCGACACTCGCACCACCACCTCATCAGTCGCGCCGGCGGGACGCCGGCGTGTTCGATCCAAGCCCGGGGGGGCCTCATGACCACACGTCCGACCAGCGCGCGACGGCTGCGCTCCGGTGCATTCGTCGCTGCCCTCGCATCCCTGGCAGTGCTGACCGCGGCCTGCACCGGGACCTCCGGTGCCGACGGGAGCACGCCCCCCGGTGTCGACGCGCCGTCGTCCATGGGACCCGGGCCGGGCTCCTCGACCGCGTCGACCCCGGCTTCGTCCGCCGCTGACGTCCCGGCCGCCGACTCGTCGGCCACGGCCGGACAGGGCTCGTCCGAATCGACCGCGCCGAGCACCCCGGAGCAGGCCCCGCCCGCGACCACCCCGGTCGCGCCGCCGTCGGCCGGCGACATCAACCAGACCGTCGCCGCGGTCGAGCAGACGACCTTGGCCCCGGCTTCGTTCCAGCAGGCGGTCGCCGTCGACCCGGAGGTGACCGCCACGGTCGACGGCGTGCAGCAGGTCGATGCGACCGGACGGGGCGTCGGTGAGATCTCCGGGCCCGCCCTGGCTTACACCGTGACTGTCAGCAACACCGGCTCGACCGCGGTGGACCTGGCCGGCGTTTCCGTGAACGTCCAGGACCAGTCGGGTGCCCCGTTCAGCTCCATCGAGGGTGATCCGGCCAAGCCGCTGACCGGCTCGCTCGCCCCGGGCCAGTCCGCCCAGGGCGTCTACGTCTTCACCCTGCCGGCCGACTTCAGCGGCCCCACCACCCTCAGCCTCGCCTACGCGGCCGGCGCGCCGATCGCGCTGTTCACCGGAGTTGCGTCATGAACCAGGAGAAGAACCCGATGCGATCTGCCCCGTCCCTCCGGCGGCGTCTGACGTCGCTGGCGACCATCGCTGGGCTGTTCGCGGCCAGCGTGGTGACCACTGTCGGCGCGTCCAGCGTCGCGGTGGCGGCCGACCTGCCGCCGGGCACCAGCCCGGTACTGAGCCCGACCGCCGACCAGGTGACGGCGGATGCGTTGCCGACGGTGCAGGTCGACGGGATGGTGTGGTCGCAGGCGACGATCGGTAACACGGTGTATGCGGGTGGCAAGTTCGCGAACGCGCGTCCGGCGGGTGCGGCCGCCGGCACGAACCTGACGCCGCGGGCGAACCTGCTGGCCTACGACATCACCACCGGGGCCCTCAAGACCAGCTTTGTGCCGCCGGCCCTCAACGGTCAGGTTCTGGCCGTTGCTGCGTCGCCGGACGGGAAGCGGATCTACGCCGCGGGCGATTTCACCACGGTCGGGGGCAATCAGTTCCGCAACCGCGTCGCGGCGTTCGACGCCACGACCGGTGCCCTGATCACGACGTTCAACGTCAACATCGGATCCCGGGTCCGGGCCATCGTCGCCACCAATGACACGGTCTACGTGGGCGGGCAGTTCACCTCGGCCAACGGCCAGCCCCGCAGCCGGCTCGCGGCGTACGCCGCCTCCAACGGTGCGCTCACCGGGTGGGCGCCCACGGCCGACTACACCGTCAACGCGATGGTGCTGTCCCCGGACAAGTCCAAGCTGATCGTCGGCGGCGCCTTCCAGGCGATCAACGGTTCGACGGTCTACGGCCTGGCCGCGATCGATACCGCGCAGGGCACCCTGCTGCCTTTCGACGCCAATCAGAAGATCCAGAACTCGGGTGCCAATGCGGCGATCAACAGCCTGAGCACCGACGGGACCACGATCTACGGGACCGGTTACGTCTACGGACCCGGCGGCAACCTCGAGGGCACCTTCTCGGCCGACCCGAACACCGGGGCGATCAACTGGGTCGAGGACTGCCACGGCGACACCTACTCGGCGTGGGCGACCTCCGCGGCCGTCTACACCACCAGCCACGCGCACTACTGCGGCACCATCGGTGGTTTTCCGCAGTCCGACCCGTGGTCGACCAACCAGCGGTTCGCGCTGGCGTTCTCCAAGAACGCGACCGGCGTCGTCACCGGTGACCCGCTGGGCTACCACGACTGGCGGGGAACCGCCAGCCCGTCGTTGATCAACTGGTTCCCGGACTTCAAGACCGGGACCGTCAGCGGGCAGAACCAGGCCGGCTGGAACATCGTCGGTTCGGGCCCGTACATCTCGGTCGGCGGCGAGTTCCCGCAGGTCAACGGGGCCGGTCAGCAGGGCCTGGTGCGGTTTGCGACCAAGCCGCCGGCCCCCGGCAAGTCCGGTCCGGTGCTGACGGGTAGCAAGTTCACCCCGTCGCTGGTGTCCCTGGCCAAGGGCAGTGTCCGCGTCGCCTTCCAGGCCAACTGGGACAAGGACGACATGAACCTGACCTACAAGGTGGTGCGCAACAGCAACACCGCGGCGCCGGTCTACACCACGACCGCGACGTCGACCTACTGGGACCGTCCGGCGCTGGGCTTCACCGACACCGGGCTGGCCCCGGGGGACTACCGGTACCGCCTGTATGTGATCGACAAGGACGGCAACCAGGTCGCCGGCGACACCGCCTACATCACCGTGCCGGCCGACGGGCAGGACCCGAGCCAGTACGCGCAGACGGTGAAGAACCAGGGCGCCAACCTGTTCTGGCGGCTGGGCGAGGCGTCCGGCACCACGGCGTACGACTGGGCCGGCTTCAACGACGGCATCGTCGGCCCCGCGGTGACCCGGGGAGCGGCGGGTGCGGTCAACGGGGACACCAACACCGCGAGCACCTTCGACGGCACCACCGGCAGCAAGGTCGTGGCCGGGGTGCGGCAGAGCGCCCCGACCACCTTCAGCCAGTCGGCGTGGGTGCGGACCACCAGCACCAACGGCGGCAAGATCATCGGCTTCGGTGACTCGCAGGGTGACTGGTCGTCGAACTACGACCGGCACACCTACATGACCAACGAGGGCCGCATCAACTTCGGCGTCTACATCAACGGGACCCAGACCGTCACCTCGGGCAAGAGCTACAACGACGGTCAGTGGCACTTCGTCACCTCGACCCTCGGCGCAGACGGTATGAACCTCTACGTCGACGGTGTCCGGGTGGCCGGCCGCGCCGACGTCACCACCGCGTACAACTACACCGGTTACTGGCACGTCGGCGGCGATAACCTCGGTGGATGGCCGGGTGCCATCAACAGCGGCTACCTCGCCGGTGACATCGACGAGGCCGCGGTCTATGCGACCGCGCTGACTGCGGACCAGGTCCTGCAGCAGTACGTGGATTCAGGTCGGACCTCGCCGATCCCGGCCCGTCCGACCGACGCCTACGGTGCGGCCGTCTACGACGCGCAGCCTGCGATCTTCTGGCGGCTGAACGAGTCGACCGGCACCACCGCCGCCGACTCGTCGCGGTCGCTGAACTCGGGCACCTACTACAACGGGGTCACCCTCGGCGCCCCGGGCGCCCTGTCCGGCGGGGTCGGCACCTCGGCCACGTACGACGGCAACAGCGCCATGACGACCTCGGACAACGGGTTCTCCAACCCGACCACCTACTCGGAGGAGATCTGGTTCAAGACCTCCACCAACCGGGGCGGCAAGCTCATCGGGTTCGGTAACAACCAGTCCGGCAACTCCGGGGCCTACGACCGGCACGTCTACATGCAGGACGACGGCCACTTGGTCTTCGGCACGTACACCGGCCAGCTCAACACGATCACCACGCCGACGGCGCTGAACGACGACAAGTGGCACCACATGGTCGCCTCGCAGGGCGCCGACGGCATGAAGCTGTACATCGACGGGTCGTTGGTCGGCACCAACCCGCAGACCCAGGCCCAGGGTTACGACGGCTTCTGGAAGATCGGCGGCGACAACACCTGGGGCTCGTCCAGCGCGTACTTCGCCGGCAGCCTGGACGACGCGGCGGTGTACCCGACCGTGCTGAGCGCGGATCAGGTCGCGACGCACTACTCGCTCGGCGCCACCGGTGCGCTGCCGAACAAGGCTCCGACCGCGGCCTTCACGGCCACGGCGAACCAGCTGGCGCTGGCGGTGGACGGCAGCACCTCGTCGGATTCCGACGGGACCGTGGCCGGCTACCACTGGGAGTTAGGTGACGGTGCGACCGCTGACGGTGCGACCGCGTCGCACACCTACACGGCTGGCGGGACCTACACGGTCAAGCTGACGGTGACCGACGACAAGGGCGCGACCAACGCGACGACCAAGGACGTCACCGTGACCGCCCCGCCGCCCAACGCGGCTCCGACCGCGGCCTTCACGGCCACGGCGAACCAGCTGGCGCTGGCGGTGGACGGCAGCACCTCGTCGGATTCCGACGGGACCGTGGCCGGCTACCACTGGGAGTTCGGTGACGGTGCGACCGCTGACGGTGCGACCGCGTCGCACACCTACACGGCTGGCGGGACCTACACGGTCAAGCTGACGGTGACCGACGACAAGGGCGCGACCAACGCGACGACCAAGGACGTCACCGTGACCGCCCCACCGGCCAACAAGGCTCCGACGTCCTCGTTCACCACCGCCGGGGAGAACCTGTCGTTGTCGGTGGATGGTTCGGGTTCGTCGGATTCGGACGGATCGGTGAAGTCTTGGGCGTGGTCGTTTGGTGATGGTGGGTCGGGTTCGGGTGCGACGGCGTCGCATACGTATGCCGGGGCGGGGACGTACACGGTGTCGTTGACGGTGACCGATGACAAGGGTTTGACGGGTGTGTCGTCGCAGCAGGTGACGGTGACGGCGCCGCCGCCGAATGCGCCGCCGGTGGCGGCGTTTGATGTGACCTCGGCGGGTTTGACGGCGACGGTGGATGGGACGGGGTCGTCGGATTCTGATGGGTCGGTCAAGTCGTATGAGTGGTCGTTCGGTGATGGTGGTTCTGATTCGGGTGCGACGGCGGTGCATACGTATGGGTCGGCTGGGTCTTATCAGGTGACGTTGAAGGTGACTGATGATGATGGTGCGTCGTCGTCGGTGTCGAAGTCGGTGACGGTGACGGCTCCGCCGCCGGTGAACAAGGCGCCGGTGGCGGCGTTCACGGAGACGGTGTCGGGTTTGGCGGCCAGTTTTGATGGTGGGTCGTCGTCTGATGCGGATGGTTCGGTGTCGGCGTGGGCGTGGGATTTCGGTGACAACTCTGCGGAGACTGGTCGGACGGCGTCGCACACGTATGGGGCGGCGGGGACGTATCAGGTGTCGTTGACGGTCACTGACAATCAGGGTGCGACGAACACGGTGACGAGGTCGGTGACGGTGTCGAATCCGGCGACGCCGACGGCGTATGTGTCCGATGCGTTCGGTCGGGCGGTGTCCGGTGGTTTGGGTTCGGCGGAGACCGGTGGTGCGTGGACTCTGAATGGGAGTGCGTCGCAGTTCTCGGTGGCCAATGGGACGGGGAATTTGCAGATCGCGAAGGCGGGTTCGGGTCCGTTGGCGTGGTTGAACTCGGTGTCGGCGTCGGATCTGCGGGGCACGGTGGATTTCACGTATGACAAGGCGAGCACGGGTGGTGGGACGTACACCAGTGTTGCGGTGCGTCGGGTGGGGACTTCGGATTACCGGTTCAAGGTGCGGATCCAGCCGTCGTCGGTGCAGATCCAGTTGGCCAAGGTGGTCAATGGGACTGAGACGGTGTTGCGGACGCAGACGGTGTCGGGGATGACGTGGGCTCCGGGTGATGTGTTGCGGTTGGGGTTCCAGGCGCAGGGTGTGGGGACCACGACGTTGTCGGCGAAGGTGTGGAAGAGCTCGGCGGCCGAGCCGGCGGGGTGGCAGTCGACGGTGACGGATGCGGAGTCGGTGTTGCAGGGTCCGGGTGCGGTGGGGTTGCAGGCGTATCTGGCGGGGACGGCGACCAATGCTCCGGTGGTGGCCTCGTTCGACAACCTCACCATCACCACCATCCCCAAGCAGTGATTCGGATTCACGGGTCCGTGTGACGCGGTTCCGGTGACGATGATGGCCCGGTCGGATCTTTCCGACCGGGCCATCTCACGTTTTTCCGCAGGCGTGCGTGTGTTACGCCGGGTGGTGCGCAACCCCCAGGGCACCTACCGCCATCCAGTGCCGTACCACCCATTAGGCTTGTTTCGCTACCGGTTGTCCGATTACGATGCGCCGAAAGAGTGATGACTGCAGTCGACCTTCGGTGAGGACGAGCTGCGGACAACCGGGGGAGTGGTCGTCGAATGAAGTGGTCAACCGTCAGTCGGCGACCCGTCTCTGTCTTCGTGGTGGCCGTTCTGGTGTTCGCCGGGCTTGTCGCTTGGCTGCCCGGATTGGCAAGGGCGGCGGACCAGCCTCCCGGTGTGAGTCCGGTGCTCAGCCCGACCGCCGATCAACTCACCGCGGACGCCCTGCCGACGGTGCAGGTCGACGGGATGGTCTGGTCCCAGGCGACGATCGGCACCACCGTCTACGCCGGTGGAAGCTTCGCGAACGCGAGGCCGGCGGGTGCGGCCGCCGGTACCAATCAGACGCCGCGGGCGAACCTGCTGGCCTACGACATCACCACCGGGGCCCTGAAGACGGGCTTCGTGCCGCCGGCCCTCAACGGTCAGGTTCTGGCCGTCGCCGTCTCGCCGGACGGCAAGCGCGTCTATGCCGGCGGCGACTTCCTGGAGGTCGGCGGATCGACCGTCCGCAACGGGGTCGCAGCCTTCGATGCCACGACGGGTGCGCTGATCTCCACGTTCAGCGTCAACATCAAGTCATCCGTCCGGGCCATCGTCGCGACGAACGACACGGTCTACGTCGGGGGCAAGTTCACCTCCGCCAACGGTCAGGCCCGCACACGGTTCGCGGCCTACCAGGCGTCCAACGGCGCGTTGACCGCCTGGGCGCCGACCGCCGATTACACCGTCAACGCGATGGTGCTGTCGCCGGACGGCAGCCGGCTGATCGTCGGCGGCGCCTTCCAGTTCATCAACGGGGCCGCGGCCTACGGTCTGGCCGCGATCGATGCGACGACCGGGGAGCTGCTGCCGTACGCGGCGAATCAGAAGGTCCGCAACGCAGGGACGAATTCCGCGATCACCAGTCTGTCCACCGACGGGTCGTCGGTGTACGGGACGGGGTATCACTACGGTGCGGGGGGGAATCTGGAGGGGACTTTCGCCGCGGATCCGGTCAGTGGGGAGATCCGGTGGATCGAGGACTGTCACGGGGACACGTATTCGGTGTGGGCGACCAGCGCGGCGGTGTACACGACCAGCCACGCTCACTACTGCGGCAACATCGGCGGGTTCTTCCAGTCTGATCCGTGGTCGACCAACCAGCGCTTCGCGCTGGCGTTCTCCAAGGGCGCGACCGGAACGATCACCGCTGACCCGCACGGGTACACCAATTGGCAGGGCAATCCGAGCCCGTCGTTGATCAACTGGTTCCCCGATTTTCAGACGGGCAAGGTCAGCGGGCAGAACCAGGCCGGATGGAACATCGTCGGGTCCGGCCAGTACATCTCGGTCGGCGGGGAGTTCCCTACGGTCAACGGGGCCGGTCAGCAGGGTCTGGTGCGGTTCGCGACGAAGCCGCCGGCGCCGGGGAAGTCGGGCCCGGTCCTGACCGGATCGAAATTCGTGCCCAATCTGGTGGTCCAGGGTCCGGGCACGGTCCGGGTCGGATTCCAGGCGAACTGGGACCGCGACGATATGAACCTGACCTACAAGGTCGTCCGCAACAGCAACACCGCCGCCCCGGTCTATACGACGACGGCGACGTCGACCTACTGGGACCGGCCGTCGCTCGGATTCACCGACACCGGCCTCGCGCCGGGTGATTACCGCTACCGCCTCTACGTCCTGGACAAGGACGGCAACCAGGTCGCCGGCGACACCGCCTACGTCACCGTCCCGACCGCGCCTCCCGGCCCGACCGACTACGTCACGACGGTGCGGCAGCAGGGCGCGAGCAGTCTGTGGCGGCTCGGTGAGGCAACCGGGAGCTGGGCCTACGACTCGGCGGGGTACTCCGACGCGTCGGTCGGGACCGCGGTGACCCGGGGCGCGCCCGGGTCCCTCAACGGCGATCCGAACACGGCGAGCACCTTCACCGGCACGACCGACAGTCGGGTGTCGGCCCCCTCGCTGCAGTCCGCACCGACCACGTTTTCCACTTCGGCCTGGTTCCGGACGACCACCACGTCGGGCGGTCGGATCGTCGGCTTCGGACGGTTGCCGGCCGGCGCCTCGGTGACGACCGATCGACACGTCTACATGACCAACGACGGCAAGCTCACCTTCGGGGTCTCGTCCGGCGGCACCCGGCGGGTGCTCAGCAGCCCGAAGAGCTACAACGACGGCCAGTGGCATCAGGTCGTCTCGACCCTCGGCCCGAACGGTATGACGCTGTTCGTCGACGGTGTGCAGGTCGGCCAACGGACCGACACCACCACCGGGGCCGTCTATCCCGGTTTCTGGCGGATCGGCGGCGACAACCTCAGCGGCTGGGCGTCCCGGCCCACGAAGGACTACTTCATCGGTGACATCGACGACGTGTCGATCTACCCGACGGCCCTGAGTCCCGATGACGTCATCGCCCAATGGGTCGCTTCCGGGCGGGTCTCCCCGGTGCCTGCCGCACCGGCGGACGCCTACGGTGCTGCCGTCTATCGCGACGCGCCGACTCTCTACTGGCGTCTGGCCGAATCCAGTGGCGTCACCGCGGCCGACTCCGGCCGGCAGCTGAATTCGGGTACCTACCGAGGCGCCGTCACCCTTGGCGCCGCGGGGGCCCTCTCCGGTGTGAACAATGCGGCGGTCACCGTCGACGGGACGACCGGGGTGGTGACGTCCGACAACAAGTTCAGCAATCCCACGACGTACTCGGCCGAGGTCTGGTTCAAGACGACCACTGCGCGGGGCGGCAAGCTGATCGGGTTCGGCTCGGCCCAGCAGGGTCTGTCCGCGAGCTACGACCGGCACGTCTACATGCAGAACGACGGACGGCTGGTCTTCGGCACCTACACCGGGGTCCAGAATCTCGTGACCTCGCCCGCCAGCTACAACGACGGCCGCTGGCACCAGGTGGTCGCCACCCAGGGTGCCGGCGGGATGAAGCTGTACGTCGACGGAGCGGTGGTGGGCACCAATCCTCAGGCCGGGGCCCAGAACTACGACGGTTACTGGCGGATCGGCGGCGATCGCACCTGGGGATCGACCAGCTCCTACCTTGCCGGTTCATTGGACGAGGCCGCCGTCTACCCATCCGTGCTGTCCGCGCAGCAGGTGGCCGACCACTACGCGCTCGGCCAGTCCGGAGCCCTGCCCAACCGTCCGCCCACGGCATCCTTCACCTCTGGCAGTCAGGACCTGTCGTTGTCGGTGGATGGTTCGGGTTCGTCGGATTCGGACGGATCGGTGAAGTCTTGGGCGTGGTCGTTTGGTGATGGTGGGTCGGGTTCGGGTGCGACGGCGTCGCATACGTATGCCGGGGCGGGGACGTACACGGTGTCGTTGACGGTGACCGATGACAAGGGTTTGACGGGTGTGTCGTCGCAGCAGGTGACGGTGACGGCGCCGCCGCCGAATGCGCCGCCGGTGGCGGCGTTTGATGTGACCTCGGCGGGTTTGACGGCGACGGTGGATGGGACGGGGTCGTCGGATTCTGATGGGTCGGTCAAGTCGTATGAGTGGTCGTTCGGTGATGGTGGTTCTGATTCGGGTGCGACGGCGGTGCATACGTATGGGTCGGCTGGGTCTTATCAGGTGACGTTGAAGGTGACTGATGATGATGGTGCGTCGTCGTCGGTGTCGAAGTCGGTGACGGTGACGGCTCCGCCGCCGGTGAACAAGGCGCCGGTGGCGGCGTTCACGGAGACGGTGTCGGGTTTGGCGGCCAGTTTTGATGGTGGGTCGTCGTCTGATGCGGATGGTTCGGTGTCGGCGTGGGCGTGGGATTTCGGTGACAACTCTGCGGAGACTGGTCGGACGGCGTCGCACACGTATGGGGCGGCGGGGACGTATCAGGTGTCGTTGACGGTCACTGACAATCAGGGTGCGACGAACACGGTGACGAGGTCGGTGACGGTGTCGAATCCGGCGACGCCGACGGCGTATGTGTCCGATGCGTTCGGTCGGGCGGTGTCCGGTGGTTTGGGTTCGGCGGAGACCGGTGGTGCGTGGACTCTGAATGGGAGTGCGTCGCAGTTCTCGGTGGCCAATGGGACGGGGAATTTGCAGATCGCGAAGGCGGGTTCGGGTCCGTTGGCGTGGTTGAACTCGGTGTCGGCGTCGGATCTGCGGGGCACGGTGGATTTCACGTATGACAAGGCGAGCACGGGTGGTGGGACGTACACCAGTGTTGCGGTGCGTCGGGTGGGGACTTCGGATTACCGGTTCAAGGTGCGGATCCAGCCGTCGTCGGTGCAGATCCAGTTGGCCAAGGTGGTCAATGGGACTGAGACGGTGTTGCGGACGCAGACGGTGTCGGGGATGACGTGGGCTCCGGGTGATGTGTTGCGGTTGGGGTTCCAGGCGCAGGGTGTGGGGACCACGACGTTGTCGGCGAAGGTGTGGAAGAGCTCGGCGGCCGAGCCGGCGGGGTGGCAGTCGACGGTGACGGATGCGGAGTCGGTGTTGCAGGGTCCGGGTGCGGTGGGGTTGCAGGCGTATCTGGCGGGGACGGCGACCAATGCTCCGGTGGTGGCCTCGTTCGACAACCTCACCATCACCACCATCCCGCTTGGGTGAGCCGTTCGATCTGATGTCGCGGTGCGCTGGCCCGGTCGGAGTTGTCGACCGGGCCAGCTGCGGTTGGGTGGTCATTCGCTGCACCGACCGTGGCGAAGGAGTCCCACATGGCGTACTCGGCCGGCTGAATCTGTCCCCTCGGCGTTGCTGTGTCGCTCCGCGTTGTCTACGCTAGGCCAATCGAGTGAAGCCGCGGGGTCCGGGTTCGCTAGCCGTAGACCTGACTGTGGGGGAATCTCAATGCCCAGATCTGCTGCTCGCTCTCGCCTGAAGAGCGGATGGGCGATTGCCGCGTCGCTGATGCTGACCGTGGCATCCATTGTCGTCGTCCCTCCCGCTGTGGCGGCGGCCGCCGACCAGGGGACTGGGAAGAGTCCGGTGCTGAGCCCGACCGCCGACCAGGTGACGGCGGATGCGTTGCCGACGGTGCAGGTCGACGGGATGGTGTGGTCGCAGGCGACGATCGGTAACACGGTGTATGCGGGTGGCAAGTTCGCGAACGCGCGTCCGGCGGGTGCGGCCGCCGGCACGAACCTGACGCCGCGGGCGAATCTGCTGGCCTACGACATCACCACCGGCGCCCTGAAGACGGGCTTCGTGCCGCCGGCCCTCAACGGTCAGGTTCTGGCCGTCGCTGCGTCGCCGGACGGTCAGCGGATCTACGCGGCAGGTGAATTCACCACGGTGGGTGGTAGTTCGGCGCGAAACCGGGTGGCGGCTTTCGACGCCACGACGGGTGCGCTGATCACGACATTCAATGTGAATGTCGGATCACGGGTGAAGTCCATTGTGGCGACCAATGACACGGTGTACATCGGTGGACAGTTCACGGCGGCCAACGGTCAGCCCCGTGCCCGGCTGGCCGCGTTCCGGGCCGACAACGGTGCATTGACCACCTGGGCGCCACAGGCGGATTACACCGTCAATGCGATGGTCCTGTCGCCGGACAAGAGTCGACTCGTCCTAGGCGGTGGGTTCCAGAACATCAACGGAAGTCCAGCGTACGGATTGGCTGCGGTGGACATACGCTCGTCGGCATTGTTGCCTTTCGCGGCCAATCAGAAGGTGCGTAACGCGGGTCCCAATGCGGCGATCACCAGTTTGTCCACCGACGGGTCGTCGGTGTACGGGACGGGGTATCACTACGGTGCGGGGGGGAATCTGGAGGGGACTTTCGCCGTGGATCCGATCAGCGGTGAGATCCGGTGGATCGAGGACTGTCACGGGGACACGTATTCGGTGTGGGCGACCAGCGCGGCGGTGTACACGACCAGCCACGCTCACTACTGCGGCAACATCGGCGGGTTCTTCCAGTCGAACCCATGGTCGACCAATCAACGTTTCGCGCTCGCCTTCTCGAAGGGGGTCACCGGAACAATCGGATCGGATCCGCACGGGTACACCAATTGGCAGGGCAATCCGAGCCCGTCGTTGATCAACTGGTTCCCGGACTTCAAGACCGGGACCGTCAGCGGGCAGAACCAGGCCGGCTGGAACATCGTCGGGTCCGGCCAGTACATCTCGGTCGGTGGCGAGTTCCCGCAGGTCAACGGAACCGGTCAGCAGGGTCTGGTCCGCTTTGCCACCAAGCCGCCGGCCCCGGGGAAGTCCGGTCCGATGCTCACCGGTTCCAAGTTCACGCCAAGTCTCGTTTCGCTGACGAAAGGCACCGTTCGGGTGGCGTTCTCGGCGAACTGGGACCGCGACGACATGAACCTGACCTACAAGGTGGTCCGCAACAGCAACACCGCGGCCCCGGTCTATACGACGACGGCGACGTCGACCTACTGGGACCGGCCGTCGCTCGGGTTCACCGACACCGGTCTGGCCCCAGGTGACTACCGGTACCGAGTTTTCGCGACTGACAAGGACGGCAACCAGGTCGGCGGCGACACCGTCTCCGTCACCGTGCCGGCTGACGGGCCGGAGCTGAGTCCGTACTCGCGGGCGGTGAAGGACCAGGGAGCGAACCTGTTCTGGCGCCTGGGCGAGGCGTCCGGCACCACCGCGTACGACTGGGCCGGCTTCAACGACGGGGCCGTCGGCCCGGCGGTGACCCGGGGCGCCGCGGGTGCGATCAGTGGTGACAGCAACACCGCCAGCACCTTCGATGGCGCTACCGGAACCGTTGTCGCCGGCACGCAGACACTTCCGCCCAGCGTGTATTCCACAGAGTTGTGGTTCAAGACCGCCACCTCTCGTGGGGGCAAACTGATCGGTTTCGGTTCCGCTCAGCAAGGGCTCTCGGGCAGCTACGACCGACACGTCTACATGCAGGATGACGGGCGGCTGGTCTTCGGCACATACACCGGCGTCCAGAACAAGGTGACCTCACCCAAGGCGTACAACGACGGTCAGTGGCATCACGTCGTGGCCACCCAGGGCCCGGACGGGATGAAGCTGTACGTGGACGGCGCCATCGCCGGGACGAACAAGCAGACGGCTGCCCAGAACTACACCGGCTACTGGCGGATCGGTGGCGACAAGACCTGGGGGTCGACCAGCTCGTACTTCGCCGGGGCACTGGACGAGGCCGCTGTCTACCCGGTGGTCCTGACGGCGGACCAGGTGAAGGAGCACTACGCCCTGGGTTCCGGAACCGGCCCCGCCAATATCGTGCCCTCAGCCGATTTCGCGATGGCCCTGAGCTATATGGACGTCGCGGTGAACGGGTCCGGATCCACCGATCCGGACGGTTCGATCGCCACCTATCGGTGGGATTTCGGCGACGGGAGCTCAGGCAGTGGGCAGAGCGCTCGGCACTCGTACGACACCCCGGGGGATTACACGGTCACGCTGACGGTGACCGACAACCGTGGAGGAACGGCGTCGACCAGTCGTACCGTCGGTGCCGCTGCGGCACCCTGACCGGCGCGGTGGTCGACGACCCAGCCTCGGCGCGACGGCGCCCGAACCGGACCGACCGTCTCGGCTCCGAGATCCTGTAGTGAATGGAATGACATGTCGCACATCAGCCAGCAGAAGGCGGAGCCACACGTGAACACTTCGGACCGGCCTGGGGAAGACACCGCGCTCTCCGTGGTCGTCGCCCTGGTCACCTACCGGCGTCTGGAGGAATTGCGGGCGACCCTGCCCCTGATCCTGGTCCAGATCGAGACCGTCTCCGACGCCTGCCGCGTGCTGGTGGTCGACAACGACCCGGAGGGCGCCGCCCGCCCCGTCGTCGACTTGATCGGCGACCCTCGCATCTCGTACTCGATCGAGCCACAGGCGGGAATCGCCGCGGCGCGCAACCATGCTCTCGACCAGGCTCCCGACGATGATCTCCTCATCTTCATCGACGACGACGAGACCCCCAGCGAGAACTGGTTGCGAGACCTCCTGGCCACCTACCGGGCCCATCGTCCAGCGGCGGTGGTCGGGCCGGTGATCTCCGACTTCATCGGCTCATTGGATCCATGGATCGCCGCGGGGGGGTTTTTCGAGCGGCGCCGTATGCCGACCGGGACTCGGATCGAGACCGCGGCGACCAACAACCTGCTCCTGGACCTGGCGAAGATCCGCGACGCAGGCCTCCGATTCGACTCGGCGTTCGGTCTCAGCGGCGGATCGGACACTCTGTTCACTCGTCAGCTGACAGGGGCGGGTCTGCCCATGGTGTGGTGCGACGAGGCGATCGTGGTGGATCACGTGCCCGCCGCTCGCACCACCCGTCAGTGGGTGACGAAGCGGGCGATGCGCTACGGCAACTCGTGGAGCCGAACCTCGATCGTGCTCGCCGAGCCCGGTGCGCGGCGAGTTCTGGTGCGGGCCGAGATGGCAGGCCGCGGCGCGATCCGGGTGGCCGGCGGAGCCGTGCGGATGGCGGTGGGCACGGTCACCCGGTCCCAGCGGCATCACGCTCGGGGCCGCCGCACCATGATGAAGGGCGTGGGCTACGTGCGGGGCGCGATCGGCAGCACGTACACCGAGTACGCACGACCGACCGCGCCCGCTACGACCGGCTGAAGAAGCGGGCCGGCGCCCGGTCAACCGGCGGCCAGCCGACCGAGTACGTCGTCGGTGTAGGTCGCCCTGATCTGGCGGTCGTTGCCGGACAGGCCGACGTTGTCGGCCTGCAGCTTCGACACCTGTGACCCCCGCAGTACGGGGAAGTGACGTGACCCGCTTCTGATCTGCCGGACCGGGATTCCGTCGGCGACGGCGACGAAGTGCAGCCAGATGTCGTCGGCCCGGGGACAGACGTCGGCGAAGGCGGTACCCCGCTCCCGCAGCCGGCGGAGCATGGCCGGCGGGTACCAGACCCCGGAGAGCCCGGTGCCGAAGGTGCGCACCTCGGGCCGGTCGGAGCGGCAGGCGGTCCACCGGGAGTAGGGCAGCAATGCGCCATCGGGGTCGACCTCGACGTGGTGGGCCCGGTGCGCGTTGACAGCATCCGGCCGATCAGCCGCCGCCCTCACCAATCGGGCGAGCCACCCCGCGGGATAGACCAGGTCGTCGTCCGCCGTCACCAACGGACTGGCGCCGTCCCACCGGTCGCGGACGAACGGGAAGTACTTGGTGTGCGGTCCGAGGTTCTCGACCTGGACCACCGTCAGGCCGCGTCGCTGCAGCCGGCGTAGCTCGGGCGCCAGATCAGCGATCTCCGCCGCCGAATTGAGCCAGAGGACGATCTCCCGCGGCCGGGTCCTCCCCAGTCCGATGGATTCGATGGTGGCGAATGCCCCCGTGACGCGGGACCCGTGGGACGTGAGCGAGATCGGTGGACCGTCGCCCAGGATGCTGCGCCGGTTCCAGCGATTGGACATCCGCAACAACGGTTGGGCGACGCGCCCGGTGATGCGACGTCCGTGCCAGTTCAACGTTCGGGACCAGCGCCTCGACGGTTCGGTGAAGGGGAAGCCCGTCAGCTGGTCGACCCGATCGACCAGCCGCAGCAGCGCGGCGGCCGGCCAACCGGCCACGTCGTACATGCGGGAGCCGAGCCTGCGAGGATTCAACGCCGCACACCTTTCAACATTCGCCGCGCGAAACGGACCGTGGTGTGGAAATCGTCTCGACGGAATCCGTAGAACTGCCAGGGCGACACACCGAAGATCTTCCACAGGAAGAAGATGTTGCTGTTGGCCGCGATGAAGCTGCCGATCAGCGTTGCCCAGGCCGCGCCCATGGCCCCGAGCGACGGGACCATGACGACGAGCAGGCCGATGTTGATGATGCAGGCGACGACCAGCGAGGTGCTCCGCAGCCCAGGACGGCCCCGGGCGGCGAGGCCCGCCCCGGCGATGGACCCTGGGGCGCCCTGCACCGTCGCGATCACCAGGATGATCGCGACCGGGACGGCCGGTGAGAACTCCGGGCCGAAGAGCAGCGGCAGCCACCACGCGATCGGCACCAGAATGGCCACCGCCAGCACCAGGCAGGCGGTGCTGGAGATCCGAGCCGACTGGGCCAGGCGCCGGTCGGTCGCGTGGGCGGCGTCGGCGGAGAACGTCACGTCCCGGACCGCGGCGTTGATGATGAGCGGGATGTCGGCGATCGTCGCGGCCACCACGTAGAGGCCCAGCTCATAGGAACCGGCGAGCGGGGTCATCAGCGTCTGGTCGAGGCGGGACAGGAGGATGCCGGAGATGGCTCCCACCCACACCCTCATGCCGTAGCTCAGGATGGTGCGGGCGTCGGTCCGCACATCCTCGTCGTCGTGCATGTCCTCCGGCGAGACCCGCAGGGCCCGCACGTAGGCCAGCGCACCGATGAGCGGTCCGACGGAGATCACCAGGGTGGCGGTCAGGGGGTTGAGCAGACCGGTCAGGGCCAGGGGGACCAGGAGGACCACCCGCGACACCGCGGACAGGAAGCGTTCGCGGGTGACGACACGCCAACGGTGCAGACCGGATGCCGCTCCGCGGAGCACGGCGACGGCCAGGCTGGGGACGACCGCGAGGGATGCGATGACGATCAGCCGGGATACCGAGTTCTGCTGCCCGGACAGCCAGTCGGCCGCGAGGATCACGGCACCGGTAGCGGCCAGACCCGCGACGACGATCAGGATGAGCCCCATCCGGGTGACCCGGGCGGTGCTGGCCGGTGACCGGGCGATGACGTAGGTCACCGCCTGGGGGATGCCGAAGGTCGCCGCCGTCAGCACCAGGAGGAGCGGCGCCGTGGCCGCCGCCACCTCGCCGCGCCCGGTGACGCCCAGTGCGTGAGCCAGCACCGGGGCTGTGACGAGCATTGCGAGCGGGGGAAAGAAATTGCCGATCAAAGTGGCCAGCATGTTGCCGGCGACGTCGCCGCTGCGGTCCTTTCGGACCGGGCCGAGATGGGCCGGGGACGTCGAACCCGACACCGGCCCCTGATCGAGATCTGTCTGCTCGAGTTCCTCGATCTCCCGCTCGATCTCGGCCGGCTCCATGGCCGCAGCCGGCCGCGAGTGCGCGTCCGACCGCTCCCCGTCGCCCGATGGCCGTCCGGTACCCGGTGCATCCCTCATCTCGTGGCTGCCCCGCCGGGCGCGGGGAGGCCGCGAAGACTGGGAACCGTGGTGCGCCCCGAAGAGCGGGCGGACGGATCGCAAGGATCAAGCACTGAAGGGACCTTCTGGGGAATGGGAAGCCGAATGGATCAACCTGCCTGAGTATCATCGCCGAACGGGACTCCGCTGAGGTTCAGCTCCTCCTATCGGGGTGAAGGGGACGACCGGAGCCGGGGTGGGCCGGTTCGGGGCAGAAGTGGCCGGTCCGGTGCCGATCGGGCGTACGTGGTACCGAGGGGGACGCATGCCGAACGACACTGCCGCCGAGCTCAAGGCGCACTCCGGCGCGCTGGACATGCGGGCGTACGGCAGGGCCATCCGCAAGTCGTGGTGGCTGGTGCTGCTCCTCGCTGTTCTGGGCCTGGGCGCGGGGGTGCTGATCACCGCCAAGGCCACCCCGCAGTACCAGAGTTCGATCACCTGGTTCGCGTCCACCCCGACGAACGGGGACGGAACACCCCTGCAGGCCGACCAGTACGCCCAGCGCCGGGTGAACTCCTACGTCGGGTTGTTGACCAGTGAGAAGCTGTCCGACCTGGTGGTCGAGAAAAATCCCGCGCTGACCCGGGACCAGGTCCAGTCGTCGATCACGGCCTCCGCCGATCTGAACACCGTTCTGCTGTCGGCCACCGTGACCGCATCGTCGCCCGCGACCTCCCTGGCCATCGCCACCGGCGTCGCCGACACCTTCGGCACCATGGTCCAGCAGCTCGAGAACCGGGGAACCGACAATCCCACCGTCGTTCTCAACGTCGTGTCCGGGCCCACCTTGAACCCGGTGCCGGTCTCCCCGAAGAAGACGTTGAACTATGCCCTCGGACTCGTGGTGGGCCTGGCCGCCGGCCTGGCACTCGCCATTCTGCGCACGATCCTGGACACCACGGTGCGTTCTCCGCAGGCCCTCCGCGAGCTGACCGGGGCACCCGTTCTGGCCACGATCGCCAGCGACCGGGGTGCTCGGCGCTCACCGCTCATCGTGGATCGGTCTGCCCAATCGGGCCGGGCCGAAGCCTTTCGGCAACTGCGGACGAATCTGCAGTTCGTGGATCTGCAGGAACCCGTCCGAACGCTCGTCGTGACGTCGTCCCTGCCCGATGAGGGCAAGTCCTCCACGGCGGCCAATCTGGCCGTCGCCTTTGCCGAATCGGGCCGGCGCACCCTGCTGGTCGAGGCGGACCTCCGGCGACCGAAGGTGGCCGATTACCTCGAGCTGGAGCGGGCCGTCGGACTGACCGATGTCCTGTTGGGTGGGGTCGACATCAACGACGCGCTCCAGCCGTGGGGCAACCTGCCGTTGACCCTCCTGGCCAGCGGCACCATCCCGCCCAACCCCTCGGAGTTGCTGGGGAGCCCGGTGATGGCCGAACTGATGGCGTCACTGTCCACATCCTTCGAGATGGTCGTCATCGACACGCCACCCCTGGTCCCGGTGACCGACGCCGCCATCGCGGCCACTCTCGCCGATGGCGCGATCCTGATCGTCCGTTACGGGAGGACCTCCCGCGCCGACATCGCCGCGGCGGTGCGGTCGCTGGACGCCGTCGGCGCCCGCAATCTCGGGTCGGTGTTGACCATGGTCCCGCCGGGCGGGGGAGCCTCCTATGGAGCGGCGCGGTACAACACGTACGGGGCCGAATCGCCGACCCGCTCGAAGCGCCTCCGTCTGAACCGCAAGGGCAAGAGGGTCGAGGAGTCGAACGCAGAGCGACACGCCCCCCTGCCATCGTCGTTCGATCGCTCGTCCCCGCCGTCGGCCGACCGGCCCCGGGGTCGCCGGGCGGCGCCCTCGGATGACGGCGAGATCTGACGCGGGCAGTCGGATGACGGCGCGCAACCGGCCAGCTACTGCCATATGACGTCAGATCGAGCGAGCATCACGGGACGCCACGCTTCGTGATGAGACCGGGGCTTTCTTAAGCCCGACCGGGTGACGCTGCTCCATTTGGGGCGTCCACTCGATTACTCTCAATCAGAAGGTAGCGCTCGGGTGTCCAATGGGGGGCCGAAGGGTGACTGCAACACTTACCCCTTTTGATTGGAGTCACTGTGCGCATCGGCTATGCCCCTGGCGCTTATGACCTGTTCCATATCGGTCACCTCAACATCCTGCGGCACGCCAAAAGCCGGTGTGACTTCCTGATCGCCGGCGTCGTCTCCGACGAGATGCTGGAGCTGACCAAGGGGGCGCGGCCGTTCATCCCGCTCGCCGAGCGGCTGGAGATCGTGTCGCACATCGACGTCGTGGACCGCGCGGTGGCCGAGGTGGTTCCGGACAAGGTCGACACCTGGCGGGAACTGCGGTTCGACGTGCTCTTCAAGGGTGACGACTGGCGGGGGACTCCCAAGGGGATCCGGCTCGAGCAGGATTTCGCCGAGCACGGCGTCGAGATCGAGTACTTCCCGTACACCATCCACACGTCGAGCACCCAGCTGCGGCGGGCGCTGACCGCCGCGACCGAGGGTCGTTCGGCCGCTGTCTGACCGCCGGTCGGCCACCGGCCGATCCTTGCCGAGCCGTGACCAGGCTCGATCCGGTACCGCCCGACGGTAGTCACCGGCTGTTCATCCGTTGTGCTCCGATTGCCCCGACCGAGGACCTCTCGTCCTCGTTCGGGGCTTTTTCGGTTACGCTCCTGGCTGGCCCCCACCGATCAGCAACGCTGAGCGTCCCGAGCATCCATCCCGGCTGGGTTCGCATCCGCCCTGACCCATCCGAGTACCACGTTTCTGCGTGACCAGAGCCACATTGACCCTCCGTGTCTGCTGGTCCACCGCGGGAACAGGCGACTCAATCGACACTGGGTCATCGTGTTTCGCTCATGACGAGCCCCAGAGAGTGAACAGCCACTCGAAAAGGGGAATACGCCATCAGGGTCTTCGCTCTGAGTGAGGTCAGACGGTAGATTCGGGTGGTCGGCGAGGATCACTCTTCTGCCGATCGCGAGGGGAGAGTTTCCCGCTCTGGTGTGACGCACAACAGCACTGCGTCACCAGGCCGCGCGTGAGACTGCGAGCAGAATTCGAGGGTGAGATGGCACTGACGACGGACGGAATCGGCTTTCGGGGGCGGAGGGCGCGGCATGCGGCCACCCCGATGGTGGGATCCGGCGCAGCCACTCCCTCGAGTGCTCAGCCCGGCGACGCCACCGCCCGCGGCGGTCGCCGTCGCTGGGGCGCCCGGTACGCCAGCCGACTGCTGTTGACCGACCTCGCTGCGCTGATCCTGGCCGGCATCGTCGTCCACACCGAGCCGCTGCCGACCATCGGCGCCGGCGAGACGCTCGTGGCCACCGGTCTCCCGTACGCCGCCACCACGGTGGTCCTGGCCGTCGTGTGGTTGCTGGCCCTGAACGTCTTCGGTTCCCGGGACCCGCGCTTCTGCGGTTACGGCGCCGCCGAGTACAAGCGGATCATCAACGCCACCTTCGCCGTCTTCGGTTTCGCGGCGATCATGTCGTACCTGTTCAAGCTGGAACTGTCCCGCGGCTACCTGCTCGTCATGCTGCCCGTGGGTCTGGCCGCCCTGCTGGTGAGTCGCTACGTCTGGCGCCGGTGGCTGCACCGGGTCCGGGACGCCGGCGAGTACCAGTCCAAGGTGCTGGCCGTCGGCAACCTCGCGACGGTGACCGAACTGGTCCAGGAACTCAAGCGGACCCCGCGGGCCGGCTACCAGGTGATCGGCGTCTGCCTGCACCAGTCCCGGCGAGCGGTCGACGCCGACGGGGGTCCCGTCCTGGCCGTCGACGGTGTGCCGGTCGTCGGCGACTTCGACGACATCGTCGACGTCGTTCGGAGCACCGGCGCCGATTCAGTCGCGGTGACGTCCAGCGCCGCGTTCGGCCCCACGTCCGTCCGCAAGCTGTCCTGGGCCCTGGAGGACACCGACGCCGAGCTGATCCTGGCGCCGGCCCTGACCAACATCGCCGGCCCGCGCATCCACACCCAGCCGGTGGACGGTCTGCCCCTGATCCACGTCGACCGCCCGACGTACCACGGCGCGAACCGCCTGCTGAAGAAGGCGTTCGACGTCGTCGGGGCCAGCCTGCTCATCACCCTGTTCTCCCCGATCCTGATCGGGGTGGCAGTGGCCATCAAGCTGACCAGCCGCGGCCCGGTCTTCTTCCGTCAGGAGCGGGTCGGGATCAACGGCGAGATCTTCCGGATGATCAAGTTCCGGTCGATGGTCACCGACGCGGAGAGCCAGCTGCAGGCCCTGCGGGTCGAGCAGCAGGACGCCGGCAACAACGTCCTGTTCAAGATGAAGAACGACCCCCGGGTCACTTCGGTCGGCCGCATCATCCGGCGCTACTCGATCGACGAGCTGCCGCAGCTGTTCAACGTCGTCAAGGGCGACATGAGCCTCGTCGGCCCCCGGCCGCCGCTCAAGGCCGAGGTCGATCTCTACGAGGACGAGGCGCGGTTGCGCCTGCTGGTCAAGCCGGGCATGACCGGCCTGTGGCAGGTCTCCGGCCGGTCCAACCTCAGCTGGGACGACTCGGTCCGTCTCGACGTCTTCTACGTCGAGAACTGGTCCATCACCGGCGACCTGGTCATCATGTTCAAGACCGTCAAGGCGGTCATGACCGGCTCCGGGGCGTTCTAGCCGTCCCAGCTCTCAGCGCAGGCCCCCCCGACGACGGCCCGACCCTTGCGGTCGGGCCGTCGTCGTCTCCGCGTCCGCTGTGCCGCGGGGTGCGTCCGTCCTGGGGTTCAGGCGCCGACGATGACCAGGGTCTCCCACAACCCCGCGGCCGACCGGTTCGCCTGTAGCGGCTGACTGCCGGCCCCGTCGGCGCAGACGAACAGACCGTTGGCCCGGGACCGTAGGGCGTCCCCGCCCCCGGTCGGGACGAGATCAAAGGTCTCCCATGTGCCGACCGCGTCCCGGTTGGCGATCAACGGCAGCGAGCCGGCGCCGTCGGCGCAGACGAACCGGCCGTTGGCCCGGGCTCGCAGAGCACTCCCGCCATCGGCGAGTGAGACCAGGTCGAAGGTCTCCCAGAGCCCCACTCCGTCCCGATTCGCGATGAGGGAGCGCGTGCCGGCCGCCTCGGCCGTCACGAACCGAGCGTTGACCCGTGCTTGCAGAGCCACGGCCCGGCTCGACTCGGCCCCGTCACTGGAGCGGGAGAAGGTCATCCCGTCGACGGTCGTGGCGTACTCGGGCCAGGTCTGGCCGTTGGCGGGGGCCGTGAACCGGGTCGCGATGGTGCCGGCGTCCGGGTCGATGGTCAGGAGCTGGACGGGGTTGGTGCTGTTGGAATGGAAGGTGCCGAGGAACGAGGCGAAGCGGGAACCGTCGGTGTGGGTGTCGATGCGGTGCCCGGCCAGGCCCACGTGCCCGGACAGCACGATCTTGACATTGGCGCGGGGGCGGAGGAGCTGGTCGAGGAGCTGTTGAGGGCTGGTGTCGCCGTAGTCGGCGCGGCCGTAGACGGTGCCGTCGCCGTTCAGGTGGCTGTGGGTGGACAGGATGACGTTGTGGCGGGGATGGGCCGCCAGCACCGCGTCGGCCCAGGCCACCGCCGCGGCGCGCGGCCAGAGTTCCAGGCTCAGCAGCATCCACTGCGCGCCGCCGGCGGTGAAGGTGGAGTAGGCGTTGTCGATCTTCCCGTTCTCGAACGTCCCGCTCAGGGAGCGCATCCGGGAGGTCGGGAAGTAGTCGTTGAAGGTGGTGGTGTCGCGGACCAGGGCGCGCGTACGGCGGGGGTCCGCGGCGCTGCCGCCGACCCCGACCGCGGCGGTGTCGTGGTTGCCGATGCTGGGCAGCCAACCGATGCCGGCCCGGTCGAGGTTCTCGAACGCCTGGCTGGCGACGGCGTACTGGGAGTGGTCGGGGGTGTCCCAGTTCACGACGTCCCCGGTGTGGGCGACGAAGGCCAGGCCGAGGGCCGAGCGGTTGTCGGCCAGCCACCGGGTGCGCTGGCCGAAGCGGCGGTCCGATCCGAAGACCTCCTGCTGGGTGTCCGGGATGACCGCGACGGTGAACGACGAACCCGCGGCCAGCGCCGACCGTGGACCCGCGAGAGAGGCCACCGTCAGCCCGGCGGTGGCCGAGGCGACGGACAGGAAACGACGGCGAGAGAGGGGCATCGGCCTGCCTTACTACGAGTCACGTATTGATGACGCTATGCGCATGAGTAATGCTGAGGAAAGCTCTCTTCCGGGCAGCAGGCCGCACCACGTCCCGAGGACTCCGGGGCCGTGTGGCAGTCTTTCGTGGGTGAGTTACCGCCAGAAGGCGACCGGTGCGGCGCGGCCCGGTTGCGGACGGTCACGGGTGCCGCGTCGACTGCTCGCGGCACTGGCCGGGACGCTTTTCGTTCTGCCCGTCCTGGCCTCCTGTGCCACGCCACCGCCATCCGCGGCGGCCGAGGTGGGTGACGTCGCGATCTCGGAAGCGGACGTGTTCGCCGCCGCAGCCAGCGCGGTCACCGCCATCCAGGCCGGCGCCACCTCCCCGACCACCGGGCCCGGTCCCGTCGAGACCGCGTACTACAACCGCGGCCAGGCGACGTCGGCGATCCGCTCCCAGTTGCTCGAGCAGGCGGCCGCCCGGGCCGGCATCACCGTCTCCGAGCAGGAGGTCAGCACCGCCCTGGCCCAGTCGGCGTCCGCCACCGGCGGGTCCGGCGACGTCGGCCGGCGCGCCGTCCGGGACCTGCTGCTCCTCGAGCGATGGTTCGCCGCGCTGCCCGCCGAGGGAGCGGCCGTCACCGACGTGTCCGTCGGCGTCGACGGCGTCCTGGTCGCCGACCGGGCGGCCGCGGTGGCCACCCGGACACGCTGGCTCAGCCAGCCCGACGTCGTCGACACCGAGGTTTCCACGTCCAGCAACCCGGTGCGCCAGCAGTTCCAGCTCACCACGCGGCCGGCCCTCGGAGCGCTCGGCGTCTACCACGCCGCGGTCGGCGACGTCATCCTCGCTCCGGCCGCGGACGGCGGGGTCGCCGTCCTGCGGATCACCAGCCGGCAGGAGCAGCCGGGCCGGTTGACCGCCGACGACCTGGCCGCGGCCTCCCAGGGGGCCGGCGGCGGCCCCAGCCAGCAGTTGTCGGCCATCTTCGACCTCGGCGCCCTGTTGCTCGCCCCCACGGCCGAGCAGGTGGGGGTCACCGTCAACCCGAGGATCGGCGCCTGGGATCCCCTGTCCGTCGCCGTGATCCCGGTCGGGGACGGCTTGTGACCGACCGCTTCCCACCCCTCGCCCCGGCGATCGTCGGCAACCCCGCCGAGCAGCCCCCGGCGGGTCACACCCTGCTCGACGCCATCGCGGTGATGGACCGGTTGCGTTCCCCCGGCGGCTGCCCGTGGGATGCCGAGCAGACGCCCGCGACCCTGCTCCGCTACCTGGTCGAAGAGTGCTACGAGCTCGTCGACGCCATCGAACGGGGCGACGCCGCCGCCGTCCGTGAGGAACTCGGCGACGTCCTGCTGCAGGTCCTCTTCCACGCCCGCATCGCCGCCGAGACCCCCGCGGAACAGGGCGGTTTCGACATCGACGACGTCGCCGGCGATCTGGTCGACAAGCTGGTCCGCCGGCACCCGCACGTCTTCGCCGACCCCACCGAACGGGAACGGCTGCACACGGCCGCGGACCAGCAGCGCCGCTGGGACGAACTCAAGACGGCCGAACCCGGCCGGTCCGGTCCGCTGGACGGCGTGGCGCTCGGCCAACCCGCCGCCGCACTGGCCGGCAAGATCGGCGCCCGGACGGCCCGGCACGGTCTACCCCTCGATCTGCCCACCGGCGACTCGGTCGGCGAGCGGCTCTACCGCATCGCCGCGCGGGCCGGGGCGGCGGGAGACGATCCGGAGTCGGAACTCCGGGCCGTCGCCCGCACCCAGGCCTCCCGGTTGCAGGGCGATCACTCGCCCGGGTAGACCACCCCGAGCCGCCGACGCACCTCGTCGATCAGCTCGAGTACGGCGACCGACTCCGACGGCGGCAACAGCGGCGACACGGTCGCGCCGCCGTCCACCAGCGTCGCGAAATGCGCCGCCTCGTAGGCCATCCCGCCCGACCCCGGCAGGTCGTCGGCCGGCCGCACCAGCGGGTCGTCGGATCCGGTGGGCCAGAGCGTCATCGTCGCGGGGGCATAGAACGGGCCGGTGAACTCCACCCGGCCCGCCGTTCCACAGACCGCGGCCGTGGTCGGCGTGACGGCCAGCAACGTCGTCGACAGGCAGGCCTGCGCGCGGCCTGCGCTCAGCACCAGGGAGACCTGGGCGTCGACACCCGTCTCCGTGCGCGTGCCGACCGCGACGACGCCCGGGGCGTCGTCCACCGGAGGATGTGTCCCGGGCACCCCGAGGACGAACGAGGCCAGGGACAGCGGGTACACGCCGAGGTCGAGCAGGGCCCCGCCGGCCAGGTGCGGATCGAACAACCGGTCCGTCGGGTCCGGGGTGAAGTACTGACCGTGGTCGGCCAGCACGGTCGTCACCTCGCCGAGGGCCCCGTCGGCCAGCAGCTGTCCGAGGACGTCGGTCTGCGGCAGGAACCGCGTCCACATCGCCTCCATCACCAGCACCCCCGCCGTGGCGGCCGCATCGACGACCTCCCGGGCCTCGCGGGCGTTGCGGGTGAACGCCTTCTCCACCAGTACCGGTTTGCCGGCGGCGATCGCCAGCAGGGCCTGCGCGTGGTGCTCGCTGTGCGGGGAGGCCACATAGACCGCATCGACCTGCGAGTCCTGCACCAGTGCCTGGTAGGAGCCGTGGGAGCGGGCGATGCCGAACCGGTGGGCGAAGGCGGCCGCCCGCTCGGCCGACCGGGAACCGACGGCCACCACCCGCTGCCGGGTGTGGCGGTGCAGCGCCTCCGTGAAGCCGGCCGCGATACGGCCCGGCGCGAGTACCCCCCAGCGCAGCGGCGGGGCGAGCGACGGATCTGGTGTGCGGGCGACGGGGAGGGAACTCACGATGGCATGCTGCCCCATCGGGGGGCCGCGCCGGGCGACCGGGGCAGCGTCGAACAGCGGATCGAGCGGAACGGAGAAGCGGGACCGGTGGAGGACCGACACGCGAGCCGGGCGGCGGCCGACACCGAGCGCTCGCGGACCCGCGACACCCTGCCCGGTGCCTCCAGCGCGGCGGTACCCGGTTCACGCCTGCGACGCTCGCGTCTGGCCCTGCGGTCGGCGCTCGGCCCCGCGTTCGTGGCCGCGGTCGCCTACGTCGACCCGGGCAACGTCGCCGCGAACCTGTCGGCCGGGGCGTCGTACGGCTACCTGCTGACCTGGGTGCTGGTCGTCGCGACCGCGGCGGCCGGTCTGGTCCAGTACCTCTCGGCGTCGCTCGGCATCGTCACCGGCGCGTCCCTGCCGCAGCTGCTCGGCCGCCGGCTGCGCACCCCGGGCCGGTTGGCCTACTGGGCGCAGGCCGAGGCCGTCGCGATGGCCACCGACCTGGCCGAGGTGATCGGCGGAGCGGTGGCGCTGTACCTGCTGTTCGACGTCCCACTGGTGCTGGGCGGTCTCATCTCGGGCGTCGTGTCCCTGGGGCTGCTGGCCGTGCAGGACCGCGGCGGCCAGCGGCCGTTCGAACGCGTCATCACGGCGTTCCTGCTCGTCATCGCCATCGGCTTCGTGTCCGGGCTCTTCGTCGCCCCACCCGACCCGGCGGAGGTGGCCGCCGGACTGGTGCCCCGCTTCGACGGCCTGGGATCGGTGCTGCTGGCGGCGGCCATGCTCGGCGCCACCGTCATGCCGCACGTGGTCTACCTCCACTCGGCACTCACCCGGGACCGGTTCGGAGCGGGGGACCAGCGGACCCCGGCCGGGCCGGCGCGCACCCGGCTGCTGCGGGCCACTCGGCTCGATGTCGTCCTGGCCATGCTGCTCGCCGGTGCGGTCAACATCTCGATGCTGCTGCTGGCCGCCTCGGCCCTGCGTGGACGGGACGACGTCGACACCATCGAGGGCGCGCACGCCGCGGTCAGCGCCACGCTGGGCACCGGCATCGGGGTGCTGTTCGGGCTCGGCCTGCTCGCCTCCGGCCTGGCCTCGACATCGGTCGGCTGTTACGCCGGGAGCGCGATCATGGAGGGTCTGCTGCGCCGCCGGATCAACCTGTTCGTCCGGCGGGCCGTGACCCTCGCGCCCGCCCTGGTGCTGCTCGCCGTCGGTGCCGACCCGACGACCGTGCTGATCCTGTCGCAGGTGGTGCTCTCGTTCGGGCTGCCGTTCGTGCTCGTGCCGCTGCTGCGGCTGACCGGCGACGCGACGGTGATGGAGGGTTCGGTCAGCGGACGCCCGGTCCGGGTGCTCGGCTGGCTGATCGCGGCGGCGATCGTCGCCCTCAACGCGGTGCTGATCGTCGGAGTGATCAGCGGGTCGGCCTGACGTACCGGGCTCAGCCGGCCGTGCGCAGGGCCCGCTGCGGGTCCAGTCGGCCGGTGCGCAGCGCCCACCGCTCGAACCACAGGGTGAAGAACGGGGGGATCGACGCGACCAGGGCGAGGCCGGTGGTGATCCAGGTCCAGCGCTGGGCCCGAGCGGTCAGCAGCGCCACGACGACGTAGGCCACGAAGATCCCGCCGTGGATCGGGCCGAAGACCTTGACCCCGACCTCGGTCGTCCCGGCGATCCACTTGAAGTACATGCCAATGAGCAGGCCCGTCCAGGAGACGGCCTCGGCGATGGAGACGACGCGGAACGCGGTGACCAGGGCGCGGGGGGACATGCCGTCCAGTCTGGCCCGGCCGGGCGCGGGGTTCGGTGCCGCGGCCGCGGATCGCGGCCCATCTCACAACCGTCACGACGGCGAGGTCGGACGTTCACCCACCCGGCCGAACGGCGGCGACACATCGCCGTTACACTCCGGGCACGGTCTTGAGTCCCAGCCACAGGCCCCGGCCGGCTGGGCGGCAACCCTCCTTCCGCGGTGGGGGTGCCCCGGGTGACGACCAGGCGGGCCGCTGCGGTGGCGGTTCGCAAGCGCGGACCGGGACCCCAGAGGTCATCCGACCAGGGACCGGTCCCTGTCTCGGCAGGAGTGCATCCCCGATGAGCACCAACTGGTCCTTCGACACGCGTCAGATCCATGCCGGCCAGCAGCCCGACCCCACCACCAAGGCGCGGGCGCTGCCGATCTACCAGACGACGTCGTACGCCTTCGACTCGTCCGAGCACGGCCGCAAGCTGTTCGCGCTCGAGGAACTCGGCAACATCTACACCCGGATCATGAACCCGACCCAGGCCGTGGTCGAGGATCGCATCGCCTCCCTGGAGGGTGGGGTAGGGGCGCTGCTGCTCGCGTCCGGGCAGGCCGCCGAGAGCGTCGCCATCCTCACCATCGCCCAGGCCGGCGACCATGTCGTTTCCTCGCCGCGTCTCTACGGCGGCACCTACAACCTGTTCCACTACACGCTGCCCAAGCTCGGCATCACCGTCGACTTCGTCGACGATCCGGACGATCTCGAGTCCTGGCGGGCCGCGATCAAGCCCAACACCAAGGCGCTGTACGGCGAGACCATCTCCAACCCCCTGCTCGACGTGCTCGACATCGCCGGGGTCGCGGGCGTCGCCCATGAGGCCGGGGTGCCGCTGATCGTCGACAACACGGTGCCCACGCCCTGGCTGATCCGGCCGATCGAGCACGGCGCCGACATCGTCGTCCAGTCGGCGACCAAGTACCTGGGCGGGCACGGCACCGCGATCGGCGGCGTCATCGTCGACTCGGGGAACTTCGACTGGCAGGCCGACCCGGGGCGCTTCCCCGGCTTCAACAACCCCGACCCCAGCTACAACAACCTGGTCTGGGGGCGCGACCTCGGCCCGGAGGGCCTGTTCAAGGCCAACGTGGCGTTCATCTTCAAGGCCCGGCTGCAGCTGCTCCGCGACGTCGGCCCGGCCATCTCGCCGTTCAACGCGTTCCTCATCTCGCAGGGCATCGAGACGCTGTCGCTGCGGGTCGAGCGGCACAACGCCAACGCCGAGGCGGTGGCCCGCTGGCTGGCCGACCGGCCTGAGGTCGAGTCGGTGTCCTACCCGGCGTTGGAGTCCAGCCGGTGGAACCACCTGCAGCGCAAGTACGCCCCCCGGGGCGGCGGGCCCATCGTCTCCTTCGAGATCAAGGGCGGGGTGGCGGCCGGCGCGGCGTTCAGCGACGCGCTCGAGCTGTTCACCAACCTGGCCAACATCGGTGACGTCCGCTCGCTGGTCATCCACCCGGCGTCGACCACGCACGGCCAGCTCAGCCCGGAGGAGCAGCTGACCACCGGTGTCACCCCGGGCCTGATCCGGTTGGCCGTCGGCATCGAGGGGATCGACGACATCCTCGCCGACCTGGAGGCCGGCTTCCGGGCGGCCAAGCAGGACTGACCGGTCCGTGGACAGACCGACCTCGGCGATGACGTCGGTGCATCGGTCCGGTGGCGACCCCGTGGTCGCCGTCGGGCCGGTGACCGGCGGTCGCCCGGCCGACCGACCGGACGCCGGGACCGACCGCTGGTTCGCCGATCTCGGCCGACTGACGGTCGAGGACGGCACCACGCTGCCCGCCCTCACCGTGGCCTACGAGCAGTGGGGGCGCCTGAACGCCCGGCGCGACAACGCCGTGCTGGTGCTGCACGCGTTGACCGGGGACAGCCACGTCGTCGGGCCGGCCGGACCCCAGCAGCCGACCCCGGGCTGGTGGGACGGGTTGATCGGCCCCGGCGCCCCGCTGGACACCGACCGGCTCTACGTCCTGGCCGCCAACGTGCTGGGCGGCTGCCGGGGGACCACCGGCCCGTCGTCCCCGGCGCCGGACGGCCGGCCGTGGGGATCGCGATTCCCGCGGATCACCGTCCGCGACCAGGTGGCCGCCGAGGTCGCCTTCGCCGACCACCTGGGCATCGAGCGGTTCCACACCGTCGTCGGCGGGTCGATGGGCGGGATGCGAGCCGTGGAGTGGGCGGTCGGTCATCCCGACCGGGTCGCCCGATCGGTCGCCATCGCCACCGGCGCGGCCTTCAGCGGCGACCAGATCGCCTGGAGCACACCGCAACTCGACGCGATCCGACTCGACCCCGAGTTCCGCGGCGGCGACTACTACCCCGGCGCCGGACCGGTGCGGGGGATGGCGGTGGCCCGCCAGATCGCCCACGCCACCTACCGCAGCGCGCTCGAGCTCGACGTGCGCTTCGGCCGTGACCCGCAGCCGGCCGTCGACGGTGCCGCCGAACAGTTCGCCGTGCAGTCCTACCTGCGCCACCACGGCCGCAAGCTCGGCCGCCGCTTCGACCCGAACTCCTACCTGGTGCTCACCGAGGCGATGAACTCCCACGACATCGGCCGGGGCCGCGGGGGCATCACCGCCGCCCTGCACCGCATCACGGCCGAGCTGACCGTTGCGGTGGTGGATTCCGATCGCCTGTTCCCGCCCGCCCAGGGCGAGGTGCTGGCCACCGCCCCCGCCTGCCGGGCACTGCACGTCCTGCACTCGGAGTACGGCCACGACGGTTTCCTCATCGAAGCCGGGGCCGTCGCGGATGTCGTCCGGGATGCCGTCGGCAACTGACATCCGGGGACCCGCGGAGGTCGGCCGCGCTCGCGCGGGGGATTGGGGCTTGGTGTCGGACTTCACCGGCCGGTCACGGTGCGGTGCCAGGATGGGGATGACCCGGGGGCGACAGAAGGCAGGACATCGATGGGCATCCGACTCGGTTACAAGGCGTCGGCCGAGCAGTTCGGTCCGAACGATCTCATCCGGTTCTCCGTGACCGCGGAGGAACAGGGCTTCGACTCGGTCTTCATCTCCGACCACCTGCAGCCCTGGCGGCACGACGGGGGACACGCACCGGCCGCCCTGCCGTGGCTCGGCGCGGTGGGGGCGCGGACCGAGCGGCTACTGCTGGGCACGTCGGTGCTGACGCCCACGTTCCGCTACCACCCGGCCGTCATCGCCCAGGCGTTCGCCACCCTCGGACTGCTGTACCCCGAGCGGGTCATCCTGGGCGTCGGCTCGGGGGAGTCCCTCAACGAGGTCGCGCTGGGCCTGGAGTGGCCGGACGGCAAGGAACGCTTCGCCCGCCTCAAGGAGGCGGTGACGCTCATCAAGAAGTTGTGGACCGAGGACCGGGTGACCTTCGACGGCACCTTCTACTCGACCGACAAGGCCACCATCTACGACAAGCCCACCCAGCCGGTACCGCTGTACATCGGGGCCTCCGGTCCGGCCGCCACCCGGTTGGCCGGCCGTGTCGCCGACGGGTTCATCACCACCTCCGGCAAGGCCCCCGAGCTGTACTCCGAAACCCTGCTCCCGGCGCTGGCCGAGGGCGCGGGCAAGATCGGGCGCACCCTGTCCGATCTCGACCTGCTCATCGAGATGAAGGTGTCGTTCGACCCGGACGCCGACCGGGCCTTGGCCGACACGGCCAACTGGGCCGCGCTGGCGCTGTCGCCCGAGCAGAAGAGCGGCGTCGAGGACCCGATCGAGATGCAGCGGCTGGCCGATGAGCTGCCGGTGGAAAAGGCTGCGTCCCGGTGGATCGTCTCCACTGACCCGGATGAGCACGTCGAGAAGATCCGGCGCTACCTCGATCTCGGCTTCACCCACCTGGTCTTCCACGCCCCCGGAGAGGACCAGGAGCGGTTCCTGCGGCTCTACGGCGAGCACGTGCTGCCGCGGCTGCGGGCACTCTGATCGAGCACGGGTCGACTCCTCGTCCCGTTTGCGACCCCTGCTGCGCACCTGCCGGGCGACCGGAAGCTGAATTGATACAGAAAAACTGCCCCGTTCCGCCGCCCCCGTCGGGTGGGCGGCGTCGTCTGGCTCTAGGCTGAGCCCCGGAACCCGGCGCGGCCGACCTGCACCACCGGTCGGTCGACCGCCTGCCAACAACTCGCACCAGCGAAGGGATGTGCCTGTGGCGGCCATCGAACTCATCGGCGCACGTGAAATTCTCGACTCCCGTGGCAATCCCACGGTCGAGGTCGAGGTCGCTCTGGACGACGGCTCGCTGGCCCGGGCCGCGGTCCCGTCCGGCGCCTCCACCGGCGAACACGAGGCCGTCGAACTGCGGGACGGCGACAACGAGCGGTACCTGGGCAAGGGTGTCCTCAAGGCCGTCGAGTCGGTCCTGGAGGAGATCGGACCGGAGCTCATCGGTTACGACGCCATCGAGCAGCGCGTCATCGACCAGAAGCTCATCGACATCGACGGCACCCCGGACAAGGGCCGGATCGGCGCGAACGCCATCCTCGGCGTGTCCCTCGCGGTGGCCAAGGCCGCGGCCGAGTCGGCCGAGCTGGAGCTGTTCCGCTACATCGGCGGACCGAACGCGCACATCCTGCCGGTGCCGATGATGAACATCATCAACGGCGGGGCGCACGCCGACTCCGGCGTCGACGTCCAGGAGTTCATGATCGCCCCGATCGGTGCGAGCACCTTCCGCGAGGCGCTGCGCTGGGGCGCGGAGACCTACCACTCGCTGAAGTCCGTCCTGAAGAAGGCCGGCTACTCGACCGCGCTGGGCGACGAGGGCGGTTTCGCCCCGGCGCTCAAGGACAGCCGGGCCGCGCTCGACACCATCTCCGAGGCCATCACCAAGGCCGGGTTCACCTTCGGCACCGACATCGTGCTGGCCATGGACGTCGCCGCCACCGAGCTCTACTCGGACGGCTCGTACCGGTTCGAGGGCACGCAGAAGTCGTCCGACGAGATGATCGCGTACTGGACCGACCTGGTGAACAGCTACCCGATCGTCTCGATCGAGGACCCGCTGGACGAGAACGACTGGGACGGCTGGGTGTCCATGACCACCCAGCTCGGCGGCAAGGTGCAGATCGTCGGCGACGACCTGTTCGTCACCAACCCGGAGCGGCTCGAGGACGGCATCGCCAAGGGTGCGGCCAACGCGCTGCTGGTCAAGGTCAACCAGATCGGCACCCTGTCCGAGACGCTGGACGCCGTCACCCTGGCCCACAGCTCCGGCTACCGCTGCATGATGAGCCACCGCTCCGGCGAGACCGAGGACACCACCATCGCCGACCTCGCGGTGGCCACCGGTTGCGGCCAGATCAAGACCGGCGCCCCGGCCCGGTCCGAGCGCGTGGCCAAGTACAACCAGCTGCTGCGCATCGAGGAGAACCTCGGCGACGCCGCCCGCTACCTGGGTGAGCTGGCCTTCCCGCGGTACACCCCGGCGTCCTGACGTCGCGGTCGCACCATCGGCACCGGGCGGCCGGTCGGGTTTCCCACCCGACCGGCTGCTCGTGTCTTCGCCCGTCATCGGCGTGCGACCCGCAGAATGACAGCACCCCGTCGTTCTCGGTGAGTGCCGACGTCGGTGGGTGGGCGTCGGACACGACGCCTCGACGGACAGATGGGTGTGTGGTGGTGGCGGGACCGGTGGACGTGACGGCGGCGGGGTGCAGGGCATGAGCTCCGAAAAGCCCACCTCCGGGGCGTCCGACGGGGCGCGGCGGACCGGCCGTTCGGGTCGACCCCGGCGCGCGGCGCGACCCCGCGCGAACCGCCCGGGCACCGCGCCGACCACCGCCGCCACGGGACTGGCCCGGCGCAGCGGACGCGGGGTCTCCGGACCGGCCAAGCCCGCCGGTCGCACGCTGCTGCCCCGCTCCCGGCTCACCCGGCAGATCACCGCACTCGGGCTCGTGCTGTGCGCGGTCGCGCTCTCGCTGGCCTTCCCGCTGCGCAGTTACCTGCAGCAGCGGCAGATCCTGTCGGCGGCCCAGGAGACCGAGCAGACGCTCGAGCAGCAGAAGACCGATCTGGTGGCGCGTCGGGAAGCGCTGCTCGATCCCGACTATGTGACCGCCGAGGCGCGTCGCCGGCTGCAGTACGTCAAGCCCGGCGACACCGTCTTCGTGGTGCACGCCCCCGCGCTCGATCCCACCGACGCCGGCTCCGGCACCGCGGCCCCGCCGTCGGGGCCCTGGTACGGCGACCTGTGGGCGACTCTGTCCGAACCCTCCTGACCTCGATCGGTACGCATTCCATGAAGTGGCAGCCGGTGACCCCGGCCGATGTCGACGCACTGACCTCCGAGCTGGGTCGCGCCCCCCGCGGCCTGCTGGCCGTCGCCTACCGCTGTGACCACCAGGTGCCGGCGGTCGTGCAGACCAGCCCGCGGCTGCCTGACGGCAGCCCGTTCCCGACCCTGTACTACCTGTGCTGTCGCGCGCTGAACTCGGCGGTGGGCCGGATGGAGGCCGAGGGGGTCATGCGGGAGATGACCGAACGGTTGGACCACGACCCGGAACTGGCCGCGGCCTACCAGGTCGCCCACGAGCAGTACCTCGCGCAGCGCAACGCCATCGACGACCTCGGCATCGACGTCACGGCCGGCGGCATGCCGACGCGGGTCAAGTGCCTGCACGTGCTGGTCGCGCACTCCCTCGCCGTCGGCCGGGGGATCAACCCGCTGGGCGACGAGGCCGTCGACCGGCTCCCCGACTTCTTCCGCGGGGCGACCCCGTGCGCGCGCCTCGACCCGTCCGACCCCGACCCCGGCTCCGGCGGATCGGCCGGGACGAATGTCTGAGGTGGCATCGTCCGACCGGCTCCGCGTCGGGGCGATCGACTGCGGCACCAATTCGATCCGGCTGCTCGTCGCCGACCTGCCGACCACTGGGGTCGGCGACGGCGGCCCACCGCTTGTCGAGGTGCATCGCGAGATGCGGGTCGTCCGGCTGGGGGAGGGGGTCGACGCGACCGGCCGCCTGTCGCCCGCGGCGATCGACCGGACCCAGCGGGCGCTGACCGACTACGCCGGCACGCTGCGGCAGACGGGGGCGACGCGGGTGCGGATGGCCGCCACCTCGGCCAGCCGCGACGCCGACAACACCGCGGACTTCGTCGCCATGGTGCGCGACGTCCTGGGTCAGGATCCCGAGGTCATCACCGGTACCGAGGAGGCCGCGCTCTCCTTCACCGGAGCGGTCGGCGAGCTCGACCCCGCGACCGGCCCGTTCCTGGTGGTCGACATCGGCGGCGGTTCGACCGAGCTGGTGACCGGTGAACGCGTGGCCGGTGCCGCCGGCGGCCTGACCACCCGGCTCTTCGGGGCGATCAGCATCGACCTGGGCTGCGTACGGCTGACCGAACGGCTGCTGCACTCCGATCCGCCGACGGCGTCGGAACGCGGGTCCGCGGTGCGCTGGGTCCGTGAGCAGCTGTCCCGCGGCCTGGACGCGATTCCCCTGGCCGACGGCGCGGGCACGGTCGTCCGGCGGTTCGTGCCGGTCGCCGGGACCGCGACCACGGTGGCCGCCGCCGCCCTGGGGCTGACGACCTACGACGCCGATCGCATCCACCTGAGCACCGTCGGCTTCGACCGGACCCGCGAGGTGGCGGAGTTCTTCCTGGGCGCCACCCGGGCCGACCGGGCGGCGCTGGGCTACATGCATCCCGGCCGGGTCGACGTCATCGGTGGCGGGGCCCTGATCCTCGCGATCCTGGCGGATCTGGTGGCCGAACGGACCGGGCTGCAGGCGATGACGGTGTCCGAACACGACATCCTCGACGGGCTGGCGTTGTCGCTCGGTTGACCCGAGCCGCACTCCGGCCACGGACAGGGGTCCCCCGTTCGCGAACGGAGATTTCGGACATTCACCCCTCGCGTTCCGCAGCGATGGGTTAGCCTGACGGGCGAAAATCCCCCTAACGCCGGAGTTGAGTACCGATGGGCACACTATCCGTCAGCATCGTTCGGTCTAGTGAGCCGGATGACACCCTGATGGACGAGTGGGTGTCGCTGTTCCACCTGCAGCCGGCTCCGGCCAATCCGTTCCTGCACCCGGTGTGGGTGCTGGGCTGGCTGCGCACCTACGACCTGGAGTCCGCGCTCGTCCTGGTGCGGCGGACGGACACCGGTGCGCTCGTCGGGGTGGCCCCGATGTTCGTCCAGCAGCTGTCGGTCGGCCCGGTCAAGGCGGCGCGACGGATGATCCCCGTCGGGTGCGGTTTCAGCTCTCCGTTGGAGATGCCCGGCCGGCTGGCGGCCCCGGGGTGGGGCCGCGAGGTCTCCCGCATGGTGGTCGGGGCGACGATCGGCGACCCGTCGGCCGACTGGTGCGAGATCTCGCTGGGGGAGGACCAGGGCTGGTTCGAGCCCGAATGGGCCTTCGGGGACGCCCCGGTCTCGTTCGGTGAGCACGTCCGGTCCCGGGCCTGCGTGATGTTGACGGTGGAGTCGACCTGGGCGGCGACGCGGTCGGCGCTGAAGCGGAACGTCAAGGAGAGCATCCGGCGCAGCACGAACCGCCTCGCGAAGCACCCGGGATGCACCGAGGTCCGTGAGCTCACCGGCGCGGACCTCGACCGGGCGGCCCTGGATCGGTTCCTCGACCTGCACCGCAGCCGATCGGCGAACGACTCGTCGGGCATCGACCACCACGACGCCTATGCCGACGTCCGTCACCGGGAGTTGCTCCGTACCGTGCTGCCTGTGCTGGCCCGTGAGGGTCTGGCTTCGATGTTCGAACTGGTCATCGACGGCGAGGTGGTGGCCGCCCAGTTGGCTCTGCGGGCGCCCGGCACCGCCTACGTGCATTCCTCGGGATTCCTGCCGTCCGTGTGGAACCTCGGCCCCACCACGCTGCTGCAGTCCGAGGTCGTCCGGACGGCGGTGGAGCGGGGCGACGCCATGGTCAACTTCTCGCCCGGTCCGAGCGTGTCGAAGCTGAGGTGGAGCGAAACCCTGTGGGTCGGACACGATTTCGCCTACGGCGCGGGCGGGCGATCGCTGGCCGCCCGCTACGGAGTCTTCGGTGCGCTCAGCACCGTCAAGGCTGCGCGTCACGCGATGCAGTTCACCCGCCGGCAGCGGAAGTCGACGCAACCCCCGGCCGCCCCGTCCGCCGGGCGGTCGGTGGAGGTCGGATCACCGTCCGTACCGGCCGCTGACGGTCCGTCGCCCCGGCAGGTCGCCGGTCTGGTCCGCACCGGCTGAGTGGCGGTTCGCCGGTAGGTGAGTTGGGCCACGTCCGGCCGCGTCGTGGCTGCTGGACGAGGTGCGGGCCGTCGGCCCGGTCGGCCGACTGTTCCCCCTGAGTGGCTCCGAGATCTAGGTTCGCAAGCGGGACGTGCGCGTCCCGGACGACCTCGGGGCGACACGAAGGGGGTCCTCGATGAGGACGACGGCGATCATCGCCACCGTGGGGCGTGCTGTCCTGGCCGAGCAACTGGCGGCGCTCGCGGAGCAGGTCACCGGACCCGATCAGATCGTCGTCGTCCACAACGGGGTCCCCGGGGCCGTCGACGCCGTCATCGATCGGTGGCGCGACGCCCTGCCGGTGCTGGAATTGATCGAGGTCCCGTCCGACCGGACGGTGGCCGCCGCGCGCAACGCCGGTGCGCAGCAGGCCAGATTCGACGGCCTGCTCTTCCTCGACGACGACGACGTCGTGGCGCCCGGGTACACGGCGGCCGTCGCCGCCGCCCTGGACGGGGCCGACATCGTCGCCGCCCACATCGACCTGGATGCCTTGAACCGGCCCCGGTTGCGGGCCGGCTGGGGTGACATGCAGTCGCACGGGCCGATGACCCACCACGATTTCCTGCCCTGGTCGTCGGGTTGCGCGCTCTCGGTGCGGCGCGCGGCTTTCGACCAGGTCGGCGGGTTCGACGAGAGCCTGACCGTCACGGAGGACACCGACCTGTGTTGGCGGATGCAGCTCGCCGGCGCCCGCCCGGTCGTCTTCGCCGCCGATGCGGTCGTGCACTACCGGTTGCGCGATCGACCCGTTCCGGCCTTTCGTCAGGCCCGGCAGTGGGCGATGGGGGAGGCGGAGCTCACTGCTCGCTTCGAGAACTTCGGTCTGCGGCCCCGCTCGATACGGGACGCGTTGCGGTGGAAGGAGATTCGCCGCTGGGCTCGGCCGGTCAGCACGGTGGTGACCGCCCGGCACCGGGATGATCTCGTCGTCGCGTCCCGTTCCCTCGGTGGTTGCGTCGGCCGACTGCAGGGGGCGCGACGCGGAAACCAGCTGGTCCGCCGGGTGGAGGTCAGGTCCGGCAGCGGCCGGTGACCGACGTGCATCGGTCACCGGCCGCCTCCGTGGGCCGTCGGGATGGGATCAGAACAACTTCTGGTACAGCGCCGCCGACTGCGGGGCCCGGGTCCGGTTGGACGGGAACAACGAGTACTGGTTGTTGGCGTAGAGGTAGTTGAAGTAGCACTCGTAGAGCAGCTTCCCGCCTCCGGTTCCACCGTTGCGACTGAAGAAGTCGTACATGAACTGGATGTAGGCCGGCTGATCCCCGCCCGAGTCCATGTTGATGCCCCACTCGGGAACGGCGAACGGCTTGCCGTGGGCCGCGGCGAACTGACGGTGGGCTTCGAGCTGGAGCGGGGCGCCGGTGCCGTCGAACATCGGGAACTTCCAGTGCTGGGAGTAGAAGTCCGTGGCGTACACGTCGACGTAGGCGTCACCGGGCCAGAGCTGCCGCCAGTCGTAATAGGGGGACTGCACGGTGTTGGCGTTGGTGTTGAAGACCAGCTTGGCCTCCGGGAAGTAGGCCTGCTTGATGCGGGCCATGCGCTGCCAGGCGGTCTTGAAGTCGTTGATCTCCGAGGCCCGCACGGAATGCTGGAACCAGTTGCCGTTCATCTCGTGGGCGAAGCGGATGTAGAAGGTGCCGCGCGACTTGCTGGTCCAGGTCGACCGCGCGTTCTTCATCATCGCGATCCACTTGTCGTCCAGCGCGCCCGAGGCCGCGGTCGACCAGCTCGCACCCCACAGGGCACCGGGGGACCAGTCGATCGAACCGGTCCAGTTCTGGTAGTCCTGGCCGGGATAGAACTGGTAGGCGTGCGAAGCGTTGTCGAAGTCGGTGTCGGACCAGGTCGTCGCGATCGGGGTAGGACTACCCCGCCAGGCTCCGAAGGACCCGTCGCCCATACCGGCTCCGCTACCACCCGAGAGCCACGCCCGGTCCCCGGTGGACGGATTGCCGGTGGTCGGAGCCGTGGTGGTGGGGGGAGTCGTCGTGGAGGGGGTGCTGGTCGGGGGAGTCGTGGGCGTTGTCGGGGCCGGTGACGTCGTCGAGGGCGCGGTGGTGGGCACCGGTGTCGACGTGGTCGGCGTCGGGGACGCCGAGGGAACGCCGTCGGTGATCTCGATGCGGTCGAGGTTGATGTTGGCCGAGGATCCGTTGCCGCGGCGGCCGGTCCAGCTCAGCGTCAGGGTGTGGTCGCCCGAGGTCAGTGACTGGGCGGAGAACACCTCGGTCAGCGTCTGGCTGCGGGCGTAGTAGTCGACGTCTCGGCTGACCCCGTCGATGCGCACGGAGCCGATACCGCCCTGCGGCTCCTTGAAGGCGAACAGTCGCACGCCGGTCCCCGTGAACCGCAGGGTGACCGTGTCGCCGGCGGCGGTGGCGAATCGGTACCGCTCCAGGGATGCGGTGAGGTTGCATCCGGACCAGGCGCGGGTGCAGGTGTCCCAACCGCGTCCCGAGTAGACCAGCGAGGAATCGCCGTCGTCGACCGAGGCAGCGGCCGACAGCTGGATGCCGGCGGGCGCCGACGCGGCGGTGGCGGGAAATTGAGTCGTCACCAACCCGGCCAGCACGGTCACGACGAGGCCGAGAACGGCGAGCAGTCGAGTGCTCGCGCGGCGGCCACCATGGGCCGCGGTGGGGGGCGGGGGCGGGTCGGCGGCACGCCGTCGCTGGGGGCTCATCGTCATCTCAGTCCTTGTCGCGGGGGCGGATGGGCCGACCCCGCTACCCGGAGTCACCTCAAATCACACTGAGTAACGCTACGGGTCGGTTCTGAAGAGTCACAAGGCTGAACGTCAAACTCCGTCGTCGGAGGGAATGCGGACGGTGGGTGATCAATCTGCAGGGCCTGTTCTAGGTCATCTGCATTGCCTCGATCCGTGGCCCCGTGGCCCCATGGGGGCACGCGGTCGAACCGGCGTGAGCACTCCGTGATATCGGTCCGTCGCCGGGCCGTCCGACCTACTTGTCGCGGAAGTCCGAAATCGGACGTCACGGCCCCGACCGCGGACGGTGACGATCGATACGGTGAGAATTCCCGGGTGGCTCATCGAAAGTGGACCACGGAGCGCGAACATCCCCGCATTTGGTCACGTTCTGCTGATTGTTGACCCCATACGTCCGACTTCTCGCCCGGAAGGCCGTAGTGTTTGTGCCTGGATCGTTGATTCGCAGTGCGCCACGGGGGCCGACGCAGTCCTGACCGGTGCCCTTTCCCGGTCGTCTTCTCGTTTCCTGACGTCCGGGGGGTCCGGTGGTCGCGATCCACAGCGACCCGTTCGGCGGGCGCGCTTCGTCCGGTGGTCGTGGCGACGACCTGCCGGGCGGTGAACCGCGTGCCCCACCACGGGTCCGCAGCGGACGGACCCCGTTACTTGGAGGATTGATGCGCATTCTGGTGACCGGCACCGAGGGGTACCTCGGCAGTCTGTTGGCCCCGGAACTGAGTCGACGCGGCCACGACGTCGTCGGCCTGGACACCGGCTACTTCAAGTCGGGCTGGCTGTACCGCGGTACCGACCGCACGGTGTACACCATCGACCAGGACGTCCGCGAGGTCACCCAGGAGCAGCTCGAGGGCTTCGACGCCATCGTGCACATGGCCGAGCTGTCGAACGATCCGATGGGCGACCTGCTGGGTGACCTGACCTACCAGGTCAACCACAAGGGGACCGTGCGGCTGGCGAAGCTGGCCAAGGCCGCCGGGGTGCAGCGCTTCATCCACATGTCGTCCTGTTCGGTGTACGGCGTGGCCGAGGGCATCGTCGACGAGTCCTCGCCGGTCAACCCGCAGACCGCCTACGCGGACTGCAAGGCCCTGGTGGAGAAGGACGTGTCGGCCATCGCCGACGACGACTTCTCCCCGACCTTCATGCGCAACGCCACCGCCTTCGGCGCCTCGCCCCGCATGCGGTTCGACATCGTGCTGAACAACCTCTCGGGTCTGGCGTACACCACCCGCAAGATCTCGATGACCTCGGACGGCACCCCGTGGCGCCCGCTGGTCCACGCCATGGACATCGGCAAGGCCATCCGCTGCGCGCTGGACGCCCCCCGCGAGGCGATCCACAACCAGGTGTTCAACGTCGGCAGCAACGAGCAGAACTACCAGGTCCGCGACATCGCCGAGACCGTGGCCGCCGCATTCCCCGGTTGCACCACCGAGTTCGGAGCGCCGGGCGCCGACAACCGTAGCTACCGCGTGAATTTCGACAAGATCCACGCCGAGCTGCCGGGCTTCTCCTGCGACTGGGACGCCGCCTCCGGCGCCGAGCAGCTGTCCAAGATCTTCTCCTCGATCGACCTCGACCCGGAGACCTTCACCGGCCGCGGCCACACCCGGCTCAAGCAGCTGGAATACCTGCTCAAGACCAAGCAGATCGACGCCGAGCTCCTCTGGACGGTCAAGTAACCATGAAGTTCGAGACCACCCCCATCGCCGGGGTCGCCATCATCGACCTCGAACTGCGTGAGGACGATCGCGGCTTCTTCGCCCGCAGCTTCTGCCAGGACGAGTTCGCCGAGCACGGTCTGCTGCCGGACGTCGTGCAGTGCAACATCTCGTACAACTACGAGGCCGGAACCCTGCGTGGCATGCACTACCAGCTGCCGCCGGCCACCGAGGCCAAGCTGGTCCGTTGCATCGCCGGGGCCATCGTCGACCAGATCGTCGACCTGCGGCCGGACTCGCCGACCTATCTGCAGCACGTCTCGGTCGAGCTCAGCGCCAAGAACCGACGGGCGCTGTACGTCCCGCCGATGTTCGGCCACGGGTACCAGACCCTGGTCCCGGACACCGAGGTCATGTACCAGGTCAGCGAGCGGTACACCCCCGGTCAGGAGCGCGGGCTGCGGCACGACGACCCGGCCCTGGGGCTGAGCTGGCCGGTGCCGATCACCAAGATCAGCGAGAAGGACGCCAACTGGCCGCTTCTCGAGCTGTCCGGGGCCGCCCGATGATGCTCGTCGATTCCGCCCTGGCCCGTCGGCAGGCGCAGGGTCGGCCGATCCGGGTCGGGATGATCGGCGCCGGGTTCATGGGCCGCGGGGTCGCCCGGCAGATCGTGCAGTACACGCCGGGCATGGTGCTGGCCGCCGTCTCGAACCGCCGGCTGGCCGGTGCCGAGCGCGCGTACCGCGAAGCCGGTGTCGACGATCTGGTCACCGCCGATTCGGCCGCCGCCGTCGACCGCGCGATCGAGGCCGGTCGTCCGGTCGTCACCGAGGACCCGTTCGCCATCTGTGCGGCCGAGAACATCGATGTCATCTGCGATGTCACCGGTGCGGTGGAGTTCGGTGCGGCGGTCACGCTGGCCGCGTTCGAGGCCGGCAAGCACGTCGTCACCATGAACGCCGAGCTGGACGGCACCGTCGGACCGTTGCTCGCGCACCGGGCCCGGGCCGCCGGTCTCATCTTCTCCGGGGTCGACGGCGACCAGCCGGGCGTCGAGATCAACCTGCACCGGTTCGTCTCCGGGCTGGGACTGACCCCGCTCGTGCTGGGCAACATCAAGGGTCTGCAGGACCGCTTCCGCAACCCCACCACCCAGGAGGGCTTCGCCCGCCAGTGGGGCCAGGACCCGCACATGGTCACCAGCTTCGCCGACGGCACCAAGGTGTCGTTCGAGCAGGCCATCGTGGCCAACGCCGTCGGCATGACGGTGGAGAAGCGCGGCATGCGCGGCGCCGACCACCGCGGGCACGTCGATGAGCTGACCAAGGCCTACGACGTGGACCAGCTGCGCGAGCTGGGCGGCGTGGTCGACTACGTCGTCGGCTCGCAGCCCGGACCGGGCGTCTACTGCCTGGCCACCATCAGCGACCCGGTGCAGGAGCATTACCTGAACCTGTACAAGCTCGGTCAGGGCCCGCTGTACAGCTTCTACACCCCTTACCACCTCTGCCATTTCGAGGTGCCCACCAGCCTGGCCCGGGCGGTGGACTTCGCCGACGTGGTCATCGCGTCCGCGGGCGCGCCGCAGGTCGAGGTCGTCGCGACGGCCAAGACCGACCTGCCCGCCGGGACCGTCATCGACGCGCTGGGTGGCTACCACTCCTACGGCGAGTGCGAGCGGGCCGACGTCACCGCGTCCGAGCGCCTGCTGCCGATGGGGGTGGCCGAGGGCTGCACCCTGGTGCGGCCGGTGGCCAAGGACCAGACGCTGACCTATGACGACGTCGTGGTGCCCGAGGGGCGCCTCATCGACAAGCTCCGTCAGGAACAGGCGCAGGTGTTCGCGTGACCGACACGCTCGACGACACGGCCGGTCCGGCCGCGGGTCGGCAGGCCGAGCCGGTCGGCGCGGATTCCGCGCCGTCGTACGAGGTCGTCCTGGTGACCTACCACAGCCACGCTCAGGTGGCCGGTCTGCTCGACGCCCTCGGCCCCACCGTCCCGGTCGCAGTGGTGGACAACGCCTCGGGCGCCGACGGTGTGCCGGCGCTGGTCGCCGGCCGGGCCGGGACGCGCTGCCTCGACGGGGAGAACGTCGGCTTCGCCCGGGCGGCGAACCTGGGGGCGCGATCGTCGACGGCGGACTACCTGGTCTTCGTCAACCCGGACACCCGGCCCACCTCGGCGGTGCTGGAGTCGTTGGTCGCCGATCTGGCCGCTGACCCGACCCTGGGCAGTGTGGCAGCGGCGACGACCGGCGCCGACGGTCGCATCGAGCTCGGCGTGGGTGGCTGGGAGCCGACTCCCCGTCGCGCCCTGGTCTATGCCTTCGGTCTGCATCGTCGCTGGCCCCGAGCCGGGGTCGTCGCCCGACCGCAGGTCGGCGAGGAGATCGAGCTGGGCTGGATCACCGGCGCCTGCCTGGCGGTACGGCGCGAGACCTTCCTGCGGCTGGGCGGTTTCGACGAGCGCTACTTCGTCTACAACGAAGACATGGCCTTCGGGCGTGCGGTGCGGGAGGCCGGACTCCGGCAGCGCCTGCGCACCGATCTGCTGGTCCGGCACGCCACCAGCAGCTCGGGACCGCGCGAGACGGCGCGCCGCGGCGCACAGCTGCCCAAGATGCCGCAGCAGAAGGGCGCGTCGATGGCGTCCTATCTGGTCGACCACAACGGGCCGGTCGTGGCGACCTTCATGCGGGCCGTCCTGATGGCCGGATTCCTCCCGCGGCTGGGGGTGGCCGTCCTGCGACGCGACCGGGACGCCCGTCGTCACCATCTGGCCTATCTCAAGGGTCAGGCCACCAGGCGTTCGCCCTACCGGTCCTGACGCCGCCGTTCCTGCTGCCCGGTCGACCCTGATGTGGGTCGGCCGGGCCGCCGGAACCGCCCCCAGGGCAGGACAGCGACGACCACGGCGACGACGCTCAGCAGATCCGCCGCGTGCACCCCGTGCTGGTAGCTGAGATCGAACAGGATCGGCCCCTGGGCCGGGTGGTCCGGGAGCGGCCACGATCCGGCAGCCAGAACGAGAACGACCCGCCACGGCCATCTCCCGCCGCGGATCACGGCGACGGACGCCACGATCATCGCCGTCAACGAGGCGAAGGCCCAGATGTCCGCCACCGGGCCCGGCCGGGTCCACGGGTCCAGGAAGCTCAGGTCGGGCAGCAGATCCCGCATCCAGGTCGGGATCAGGCCGGCCATCACTGGACCGTCGGCGTCGCGGCGACCGTCGACGCCGACCGCTCCCGCACGGCCGCCCGCGCCTTCAGGAGCCACAGGGGCAGCGTGACGATCTCGGTGACGGCGATGGCCCAGGCCGCCCCCACGGCCCCCCACAGGGGGATGCTCACGGCCAGCAGGACCACGAGCAGCGGGGCCTTCCACACCTGGATCGAGAACGTCTTGCGGGCCTGCCCGAGCCCGTAGAGCACGGATGCCGGGGCGGTGCCCAGTGCGGCGAAGAAGGCGGTCACCGACATCGGCAGCAGCACGGTCTGCGCGCCGCTCCAGGTGTCACCGAGCAGCCCGAGGCCAACGCCGTCGGGGAGCAGCAGGACGACGACGCAGTAGACGGCGGTGATCCCGCCCATCGCGCTGATCATCGTCAGACCGAGCCGGGTCAGTGCGCCGGCCGAGATGTCCGGCCGGCGGGCGATCTCGGGGATGGCGAACAGGAACGACGCGGCCACCAGGATCCCGAGCGGCCCGAGCAGGACCTGCGCCGCCCGCAGCGACCCCACACCCGCTGCGTCACCGGTGAGCGCGACGGCGAGGATGCCGATCTGGCCGACCCCGGCGGTCATCACGTACTCGGCCAGCAGGTAACCCGTCAGCGGACGCTGCTGCCAGCCCCACCGGGCGGCCCCGGCGACCCGCGGCGTCGCGCCGAGCAGTCGCAGGCCAACCAGGGCGGCGATCAGCGCCGACACCCCCCATAGCGCCAGGGGCCACCCGATGTCGGACAGCCCCAGCAGCTGGGCGACCAGGAGCGCGGGGAACAGCAGGGCCGCCCACAGTGCGTCGATGCCGGCCGCCGCCGCCGGCCGGCCGCGGGCGAAGAACGCCATCCGGCTGATGTCCTGGGCGAGCAGGCCGGGCAGGCAGACGCCCAGCACGATCAGCGCGGTGGACAGCTCGCCGCCGGTGAGGACGCCGGCCAGGACGCAGAGGGCCCCGCAGACGACGCCCACGAGGACCGCCGCCCCGAGGGCCGAGCGGGTGGCCACACGGAAGGCGGCGGGCTCGGCGGAGGCGAACGTGATCTGCAACGGCTGGCCGATGAGCGCGCGGGTGACGCCGATGAGGAAGGTGAAGATGAGGAACGCCATCGAGAAGGCACCGAAGACGTCCGCGGAGACCGTCCGGGCCACGAGGACCGACAGCAGGAAGTTCGACAGGGCGGACAGCACCTGATCGACGACGGTCCAGCTGACGCGGCCCGCGACCTGGCGAACGCGGACCGGGATCGGTGAACGCATCTGCTGCTTCCTTCCCGGGTGGTTCTGACGGTCTCGTGCACGAGAACCCCGAACCCGAGCGTCCGACTCGAGGCCGTGGCGCCCCAGGCACCTGCCGTGCCTGAGGCGAACGGGGTGGCGGAGCGTTCCCGCCCGGGCAGCGTTCGCATCCGAATGACGGACGGGAGAAGCGCAGGAGGAGACCCGATGGCCTCCCGAGGGAACGCAGGGTCACTCTACGGCCCGACCGGGGGCCGCGGTGGCACGATCGGAGTGACGGACAGATGTACCCGGTTGAGTGGGTCGTCGGGTTTCGCGGGGGACCGCTGCGGCCCAGGCGGCGCGTCGTGCCCCGGAGGGACCACCGTGGGGGTGAAAAGACCGGCTGTCGACATGGTCGCTCTCCAGTCATCACCCATTCGGCCGCATCCGCCTGGTGCTCTCGGATGCGTACCGGGTCGACGTCATCACATTGCGTGTCGCAAAACGGGGATGCATACTGTTTTCGACGTTCATCCCTCCTCGAATGCAGGAAAGCGGTGAACTCTCCGTGATCGATGCGTCGGTCATCTCACCGCGGGGGAGCGGTACTGCGCCTCGTTGACGTGGCGCCCCTTCGACCAGACCCGGTCGTCCAGAGTTCCGGAAAGGAAGACGTGCTGCCCGTTCTCGCCGAGCACCTGGCGACCGCCCGGTCCGTGCTGTCGTCCGCCGTCTTCGAGTACTACGACTCCGGCGCCGGCGCCGAACTCACCCGGCACGAGGCCGCGCAGGCGTGGGACAGCTTCCGTCTGCGCCCCTGGCCCCTGCGTGACGTCGGACAGGTCGACACCTCGGTCGACCTGTTCGGCCATCGGTACGCAACCCCCATCGCGGTCGCACCGTCGGCGTTCCACCAGTTGGCATCCGTCGACGCCGAGCCCGCGACCGGGTCCGGCGCGGCCGCGGCCCGGGCCCTGTTCGTGCTCTCGACCCGTTCGTCCGTGCCGGTGGCCGCTTTCGGCGCCCACATGGGGGCGCTCGACGCCCCGTGGTGGTTCCAGGTCTACGTCATGCAACGTCGTGACGTGACGATGCGCATCGTCGAGGCGGCCGTCGACGCCGGCGCCCGGGCCCTGGTCCTGACCGGCGACACGCCTTACGTCGGGCGCAAGCGCAAGGTCGCCGGCGTCCGCATCTCCATGCCCGACGACGAGTACCTGGTCAACGTCAGGCCGTACCTGCCGGCGGATATCCGGTCGGACAACGTCGCCGCGCGGGCCGCCGCCGCCCAGGATCCGTCCATCACTCTGGAGACCATCGACTGGTTGACCCGAGCGACCGGTCTGCCCGTGCTGGTCAAGGGCGTCCTGCGGGGCGATGCCGCCCAGGACTGCGTCCAGGCCGGGGCAGCGGGGATCGTGGTCTCCAACCACGCCGGCCGCCAGCTGGACCGGGCGGTGCCGAGCGCCCTGGCGCTGGCCGAGGTCGTCGCGGCTGTCGGTGATCAGGTCCCGGTCCTCGTCGACGGCGGCATCACCAGCGGCCTCGACGTCCTGGTCGCACTCGCCCTGGGCGCGCGTGCCGTCATGATCGGCCGACCGGCGCTCTGGGCCCTGGCGGCGGACGGCGCTACGGGCGTGACCGCCGCGCTGGACGCCCTGACCGACGACCTGCGGCACAGCCTGGCTCTGGCCGGGCTCACGAGGGCGGACGCGGTGCCCCCCGACCTCGTCGTGCGGGCCTGAGCCGGACCACGTCCGGACGACTTCACCGACCACTTCCGACCCACCCGACCCGACCACCCGAGGGATGACATGACGACCATCGAAGGCACCACCCCGAACCCGGCCGACATCCCGGTCGTGATCCTCTGCGGCGGGATGGGAACCCGGTTGCGCGAGGCCAGCGAGAAGCTGCCCAAGCCGCTGGTGGACATCGGCGGCAAGCCGATCCTCTGGCACATCATGAAGACCTACGAGGCGCACGGCTTCCGCCGGTTCATCCTCTGCCTCGGCTACAAGAGCGAGCTCATCAAGCGTCATTTCCTCGAGATGCGCGAGCAGGTCAACGACTTCACCCTGCACCTCGGCTCGCAGCAGGCGCCCGTCTTCCACGACGAGACGCTGGAGGAGAACTGGGAGGTCACCTTCGCCGAGACCGGTCTGGAGACCGGCACGGGTGGCCGCATCCGCCGCATCCGCAAGTACCTGGGTGACGCCCCGACGTTCGCCCTGACGTACGGCGACGGCATCGGGGACGTCAACCTGTCCGCGCAGCTGCAGCAGCACGTCGAGTCCGGCCGCCTGGCCACCGTGACCGGGGTCCACCCGACCAGCCGGTTCGGCGAGGTGCACGTCGACGAGGCCGCCAAGCAGGTCGTCGAGTTCAACGAGAAGCCGACCCTGGCCACCGGCTGGGTGTCCGGCGGGTTCTTCCTGTTCCAGCGTGAGTTCGCCGACCGTTACCTGGACGACGAGCCCGGCCTGCTCCTGGAGCAGGCGCCGCTGCAGCGGGTGGCGCGGGACGGCCAGCTCGGCATCTTCGCGCACGAGGGTTTCTGGGCCGGCATGGACACGTTCCGCGACTGGACCGATCTGAACAAGCGTTGGGACAGCGGCGACGCGCCCTGGAAGGTCTGGAAGGACTGATCCCCCCGCCGCCGGGCCCCACCGGGCCCGGCGCACCGCCCACCGGCGTTCATCCGCCCGGGACGACGAGAGAGAGCCAACCCCACCATGACGACGACCAACCCGCAGCGACAGGCCCGCGGCAGCAGCCTGCGCCCGCGTGGCGGGCAGCCCGAACCGGAGAACGGCAGCCGCGCCGGACGCCCCCGTCATGGGGCGGTCGGCCGCCCGTCCGCGACGACGGCCGACGCCGGGGACACGGCGGACATCCTGGACCGCGGCACACTGCCGCCGACCGGCCTGTTGCTGGCGCGACCGGTGCTCCTGTTGGTGTGCGCCCTGGTCGGCGCGCTCATCGGCTTCGGGGTGTCGGGTGGCGGTGGCTACAAGGCCTCGGCGGTCATCGAGTACACCGTGACGTCACCGGACAGCAACGTGGCCAAGCAGACCGGGCAGACGTTGGCCCGGACGGCGGTGAACCAGACCGTCCTGGACCAGGCCGCCGCCGCGTTGCAGACGACCGCGACCGATCTGTCGGCCCGGTTGAGTGCAAAGTGGGAGACCGACACCCGCCTCGTCACCGTCACCGTCACGGCGCCGGACGAGCAGCAGGCGGTGAACTCGGCCAACGTGGTCGCCTCCGCGGTGATCACTGTCGCTCAGGCCGGTCGCCAGGCTGCGCTCACCACCGCCTTGCAGGACTCCACTTCGGTGCTCAACGACCAGACGCTCCCGCAGACGGAGGCCGAGCTGGCGCGTAAGAACCAGCTCGGGGCCGCCCTGGGCACCCGGCAGGACGCCATCATCGGCCAGACCAACGCGCTGTCGGTGACCGACCCGGCGACCACCGCTTCGGCGGCAGGATTGGGACGCCCGATCGGTGCCGCCATCGGGCTGGTCGCGGGTCTGCTGCTCGGCGGGCTCGCCGCGCTCCTGCTGGGCCTGCGCGGCCTGCGGGTGTCGTCCGGCCGCGCGCTGCGCACGTTGTTGCCGCACACCGAGGTGAACAGCTCCGGCCAGGTGGCCAAGTTGGCGGGGGAGTGCCTCGATTCCCGCATCGACACCGTCGCCGTCGTCGCCGCCCCCGGAACGATCGCCCAGAGCAAGGCGATCGGTGAGGAACTGGCCGGTTTCATCGGGGCCCACGGCCGTCGGGTCATCGTCATCCAGCCCGAGCAGGTGGAGGACCGGGCAGCGGCCCTCGGCCTGCTGGGTCGGGACGTCCGCGAGGACGTGATGCTGCAGAACGGTGCCGATCTGCTGGTGGCGGTCGTCGTCGCGGACAGCGATGCGGCGGCCCTGCTGGAGGGACAGTCGGACGTTCGCGCCCACGTCGTCGTCCAGAGCGGGCGCACCACCCTGAGCCGGACCCTGCACATCCTCGAATCGTTCTCCCGCGCCCGCCCGACTCTGGTCCTGGCGAAGTAAGGCCGTGCAGCCGAACGCGACGGAGCGGCGGTCCGCACGCTGGGTGGCGGCTCTTCTCATCCTCGTCATCCTGACCCAGCGGGTGGGTATCCCCGGAGTGCCGTTCATCGGCATGACCACGGTGCTCATCCTGGGCTGGGTGGCGGCGGCGGCGATCTGCCACGTGATCTGCCTGGACCGGCTCCGCTTCTGCTGGTGGCTGGCCATGGGTGGGGTGACCGGGGTCGCCATGCTGCTCCAGCAGGCCTGGCTGCCGAACGCCGACATCAGCGTCAACGCCTGGCTCCTGGTGCTGGCCGTCTGGTTGCCCTTCACCTTCCGGCTGGTCGACACCGGCCGGGCGGGATTCGTCCTGCTGCTGCGGTACCTGACCCGGACGACCGTGGTCCTGGCGGTGGCGACACTGGCCATGGTGGGTTCGCAGCTGGCCGGCGTGCAGTACGTGGACGTCGTGGCGCGGGTCGTCCCCCCGTCGTTCCTGCTCGAGGGGTTCAACACGCTGATCCCGATCTTCTACGGCTCGCCCATCTACAAGGGCACCGCCTGGATCGGGCTCGAGCCCTCCATCACCTCGGCGTTCCTCGGTCTGGGACTGCTGGCCGCGCTGCTGTCCCGGTCATCCATCTGGGCGATCGTGGTGCTGATCGTGGGGCTGGTCGCCACGGTGTCCGGGTCCGGTGTCGTACTGGTCATCGGCGGCGTGGTGGTGCTGCTCCTGAGCCGCGCGCGGTCGATCCTGGCCCCCTACTGGTTCCTGGGCGTCCTGACGGTCGTGGCCACGTCGTTGACGACGTTCGGCGAGGTGCTGCTGAGCCGGTCGACCGAGGTGCAGTCCGACAACTCGTCCGCCGCCCTGCGCTCCACCCTGCCGTACGAGGTCATCACGCCCCAGTGGATCTCGGATCCGCTGGCCATGGTGCTCGGGTGGGGACCGGGGTCCTCGCAGCGCGTCGTCAACGACTCCGGGCTTGTCGGACTGCTGGTTCCCACCCCCGTGAAGATCTTCTACGAGTACGGCCTGCTGGCCGGCCTGATCCTGGCGGGGATGTTCCTCCTGGCCTTCTGGGGCGGACCCAGCCGCACGCTGTCCGTCCCGTTGCTGCTCACGCTGCTGCTGCTGCAGCCCGGTCTGACGACGGCGATCATCACCGTCCCGGTCCTGGCGCTGGTCACCCTGTGGTCACCCCGCCGGGGCCCGCAGATGGAGGACGACCCGGACGGCCTGGCCGCCCGCGCACCGAACGTCGACGACGAGACCTGGCCCCGACCGCCGGGTCGGATCGTCTCCAGCTCCGCGCGCTGACAACCCCTCCGGGGGTGATCGGCCGACTGCTCACGCCACCCGCTGCCGAGTTTGAGGACTTCCGACATGGGCATCCGTCGCCACACCCGTCCGCCGTCGCCGCCCGGAAGGCTGGCCTCCGGGGTCTCGCTGAGCGGGATCGGCCTGGTCCTGCTGACGCATGTCGGTTACCCGCTGGCGGCCCACACCGTCGCCCGGGCGGCCCGCCGGGGCCGGGGCCACGCCACGGATGCCTCTGGGTCCGTCGACCGGCAACCCACCGTGACGGTCCTGATCCCGGCGTACAACGAGGGCCGGTTCATCGCCCAGAAGATCCGTGACACGGCCGCACTCGACTACCCGGCCGACCGTCTGGAGGTGCTGGTCGTGGACGACGGCTCCTCCGACGGCACCGCCGAGAAGGCGATGTCCGTCCCCCACCCCTGCATGCGCGTCGTCACCGTCAGCGCGCGCGGTGGCAAGAGCGCGGCGATCAACCGGGGCATGCAGGAGGCGCGGGGGGACATCGTCGTCCTGACGGATGCGAACGGCTCGCTGGATCCCGGGTCGGTGCGGGCCATCGTCCGCAGCTTCGACCGCCCCGAGGTGGCCGTCGTCAGCGGTCGGAAGCTCCCGGTGGGGGACGGCGCCCACGGGGCCGGCGAATCGCTCTACTGGCGCTTCGAATCAGCGCTCAAGGACGCCGAAGGCATCATCGGCCGCGTCGTGGGTGCCGACGGGGGGATCTTCGCGGTGCGCCGCGAGCACTTCCGTCCCATCCCCGCCGGGGTGTTCGCCGACGACTATTGGATCCCCATCGATGCTCTGAGTCGCGGCCTGCTGGTCCGGCAGGCCAACGACGCGGCCGTGTACGAACGCACCTCGACCAGCAAGCGCGACGACTTCGAGCGTCGGCAGCGGATCGCGGCCGGGATCTGGCAGGTCTCGCTGGGCAATCTGGGCCTGCTGCACCCCCGGCACGGCTGGACCGCGGTCGCTTTCGGTGGTCACCGTGTGCTGCGTTCCATCGTCGTGCCGCCGCTGCTTCCGGTGATCCTGCTGAGCTCGGCGCAGGCGGCCCGACACCACCGGCTGGGCCGATGGCTGCTCGTCCCCCAGCTGGCCGCTTACACGGCGGCGACGGTCGGCGCGGTCTCGAACAACCGCGGCTGCGCCGCCCCGTACCAGTTCGCGATGACGAACGCAGCGGCGCTCGGCGGGGCGTACCGCCACGTGCGGCGTCGGCAGTCCGGGCTGTGGAAACGCACCGAACGGGGCGACTGGCATCCCGCGGCGACCGCCGGTGGCCGGGGTCCGTCGGCGGCGGAGCCACTGGCGGCCGCCGCATCGACGACCAGCGACGTGCAGCCGGTCGCGCCGTGAGCCCGTCCGCCGGAACCCCGGCCCGCTGGCTCGTCGTGGTCGAGGAGGCGTTCGTGCCCGCCGACGCCGGCGGGCGGGTGGAGTCGCTGAACCTGCTCCGGGCGGCGGCCGCGGCGGGGGTCGAGCTGACCGTCGTCGTGCCCGGCGTCCTGGATCTTCCGGCGCAGGACGCCCACCGCGCGGCGCTGCCCGCCGGTACGGCGCTGCACTTCGTTCCGCGTCGGGAGGGTGCCGCGGCACTGCTGTCCCCGCAGCCCTACGTGTTCGCCTCCCGCCCGGTGCCCGCCGCGCTCGTGGCCCAGCTGGCGGCGGACCACGACAGGACCCCGTGGGACGCCGTCGTCGCCGTCAGCTTCCGGTCGGCTCCGACGGCGTTGGCGCTGGCCCGCGCGCTGCGACTGCCGATGCTCGTCCGCTCCTACAACATCGAGTCGGACTACTTCGACGCGCTCGCGCGATCCTCCTCCCTGCCGCGATCGTTGATGTACCGCCTGGAGGCGGCCAAGCTCCGCCGGGCCGAACGCCGTCTGCACGCGGACCCGACGATCGTCGCCTTCGCCGAGATCGGTGAGAAGGACGCCGAAGCCCGCCGCCGGCACACCGGTCGGACCGTGCTCTTCGTGCCGCCGTTCGTCGGGGATCGACCGATTGTCGGCCGCCCCCCGGTCGACACGAGCGCCACCGGGCGCGAACCGGTCCTGCTGTTCCTCGGCTCTCTCGACTTCGCCAACAACATCGAGGGCATCCGCTGGTTCGCGCAGCGAATCTGGCCCGGGGTACGGGACAGGACGACGGGCGCCGGCACCCCGGCCCGCTTCCGGGTGGCCGGCCGCCGCGCATCCCCCGCGCTGGTCGAAGAACTCGAGGCCGCCGGCGCCGAGGTCCTGGTCGACGTCCCCGATGTGGCGCCGGTCCTCGCCGGCGCCGACGTCTTCCTCAATCCGGTGCTCGCGGGCGCCGGGGTGAACATCAAGATGGTGGAGGCGATGGCGGCCTCGCTGCCCGTGGTGTCCACCTCGGTCGGGGCGCGCGGACTGCCCTGGCGCGACGGCGAGCACCTGCTGATCGCGGACGAGGAGCGGGCGTTCGCGGATGCTGTGTCGGGCCTGCTCGCGGATCCGGCGAGTCGGGATCGCCTGGCCCGGGCCGGCCGCCGGTTCATCTCCGAGGAGCTGGACGGCGGGCGCCAGATCGACCGCCTGCGCGCGGCGCTCGCCGCGGACACCGCCCGGTGACGGTTCCCGTGCGTCGCCCACCTTGGGCGACGCACGGGACGGTCTACAGGCCGAACAGCTCGTCGTACTGCTGCTCGACGACCCGCCGGGAGAAGGTGCGGTCGAAGTAGGTGACCGCTGCCTTCGAGAGCAGCTGGTTCTCACTGCGCACGGTCAGTTCGCGCAGCAGGTCGGGCCAGGCGGACAGGTCGTCACAGACGAGGATCCCGTCGCGGCCGTCGGGGGAGACGTCCAGGCCGTCGACCCCCAGTGCGGTGGTGAGGACCGGTACCCCCCGGGCCAGCGTGTCGAGGGTCTTGATCTTGATGCCGGTGCCGAAGCGCAGCGGCGCGACCGACGCGGTCACCCGGGAGAAGAGTGGCTCCAGGTCGGGGACGAAGCCCTCCATCCGGACCTGGTCGCCGAACGGCGCGGCCAGTGCCCGCAACCGGTCCGACGCCCCGCTGCCGACGACACGCAGCACGACCCCGGGCATCGTGTCGACGAGGGTGGGCATGACCGACTGCAGGAACGCCGAGATCGCGTCCTCGTTGTGGGGGATGTTCAGGCGGCCGAGGAACAGCAGTTCCGGGGGCGAAACCGGTTCGCGGTGAACGGGTTCCACCGACGGCAGGAGGCCGCTGATCTGGCGCACCCCGTCGGTGCCGGCGCGCTGCCGCAGAGTGGCCACCTCGTTGGGGTTGATGAGCATGCTGGTGTCGAACCGCCGGGCCATGGTGACCTCGCGGCGTTCGATCCGGCGCTGTTCCAGCTTGAGGACACGCCGATAGACAGCGGGGCGACGGACCAGGGCGCGCAGCGGTCCGGGCACGTTGCTGGCGAATTCGCCGAGCGGATCGATCTGGACGTCGTTGTCCCGGTCGAACCGCAGCATGCGTTCGTAGCGGAGGGAGAACAGATCGTCCAGGTACAGGTACTGCCGGCCGACGGAGCCGGTCGGCGCGTGCTGGCCCATCCGGAGGGTGTCGTAGATCTCGATGGTGGGACGGAGCCATGACACCAACGCCTGGATCTGCTCCCGCAGGGCCGGCGAGCCCAGCATCGCTTCCTGCACGGTGTAGGAGCTGTCCCGGGCCAATCGACCCAGCAGGACCGACAGCTGGCCGATCGTGCTGGGTGGGTCGAGGCGGTGGGCGATGCCGGGAAAGCCGGGGCGCTCGGCTCCTGGTGCGCCCAGCAGGGTGTAGTGCACGTTCTCCGCACCCAGCCGACCGGCGAAGTAGTCCAGCAGGCCGCTGAGCACCATGCGCTTGCCGTTGTCGACGGGCACCGGCGGTGCCGTACTGATGATCAGGACGCGATCGGTCATTCGTCCGTTCCTCCTGGTCGTCGGGTATCCGTCATCGGGTGATGGTCCGGAGAAGGTCCTGCACCTGCTGGTCCTGGTCGACCCCGGGGCTCGAGCACGGGCCCACGCCGCGGCCCGGTTGCCAGGACCAGGCGAGTGCGCCGACGTATCCGTCGACGGTGATGTAGGCCTCGGCCTTGCGCTGCACCCGGTCGGCGCGCAGTGCGATGTCGGCCTGGCAGCCGGCTGCGTCGACGTTGTAGTCGATGACCCCGAACTCGCCGACCAGAACCGGTTTGCCGGCTGCGTTCTCGCGGGTGGCCGGACCGAAATGCGTTTCGGCGTCGCGGAAGTCGTATTCGTGCAGGGAGACGATGTCGACGGCACGGGACTCGTTGATGGCGCGGAAGTTGTCCGGCCCACCGACGGCGTACGGAGCGATGGTCCCCGATGACCAGAGCCGGTCGGGGTCGATCGTCACCGCGACGTCGTGCATGCGCGTGATGAAGTCCAGGAGGCCGCCGTCCTCCCACCCGGGCTCGTTGAAGTACTCGAACCAGGCGATGGTGGTGTTGCCCTTGTAGCGCTGGAGCAGCGTCGTCATCCACGCCTGGTAGGAGGCGGCCTTCTGCGAGTCGCGGAACCACTCCGCGGTCTTGCGCTCCTCCCCACAGTCCGGGAGTGCGTTGTCGATCGTGAGGATGACGTAGATGTTGTTGCGCTCGGCGGAGGCCAGCAGGGCGTCGAGACGTTCGAGGCTCCACCCCTGGAAGAAGAAGAGCCGGACGGCGCCGTGGCCGTCGTGGCGCATGGACGAGAGCCACTGGTCGACCTGGTCCTGGGTCATCAGCTCTTCGGGGTGCCCGCAGTTGGCCGACCAGGTGAAGGAGTTGTAGCCCAGCAGCCACCACGGCACACCGTCCCGCAGGATCCGGTTGCCCTGCACGGTCAGGGCGGGCACGCCGTCCGCCGGCGTCGTCGTCTCGGCAGTGGTGGTGGCGGCGAGCGGCCCGGAGGTCTGCGCCGCCGTCGGTGTCTCCGGGGCCGTGGCAGCGGGCGTGCCGCCACTGCTGAGCGCGCGAACGACGACGACGGCGAGCGCGAGGACGGCCAGCGTCACCAGAACGACCGGCCATCGTCGCCGACGGCGGACCGGACCCGGGGGTGGCGCAGCCTGCGGCGCCGTGGGGTGACTCATTGCAACCTGCCGTTCGGGAGCGTCGTCACCAGTTCGTGCCGGAGGGCATCTCGGCTCGACATGCGTTCCTCTCGCTGGAGGTGGCCAGTCGGGGGGCCGCTGGAGCGGGCGGACATGGACAACGGGGCGGGTCTCGAGTGCAACTGGGCTGCTGAGCCAGGCACGAAACGGACGATCGGTCGCTACTCTAACATTACGTGAGGTAGCCCATTGGAGTGAGTTCTCACCACCGTGCCTCGTCTTTCTCGCGCCACGCCCACTGGTCGTGACACCCGCAACTCGATTGCCGTAGCGCGAACGCCTCGATGCCGTCCCGTCTGTCGGAGCGAATGGCGGGCCCCGGGGACACAACGCTCGATCGCGTGACCGCGACCCGGTGTCGGGAACAGATGTGCCGGTCTACTCTTACGTGAGAGGAGATTTGACTCTTGGTAACGGGGGATCGCATGAGCGATGTCGAGGTCACCTCGACCGGACGAGTCACCGGTACCGGTCTGCCCGAATTCGCCGCGCCCCGGCGGGCCGACTCGATCGCCGCGCGGTTCGACCCCCGTCACAACAGCGTCAACGCGCTCCGTCTGGCCCTCGCCGCGCTGGTGCTGCTCTCGCACAGCCTGACGATGTCCGGCGGCACCGATCCGCTCGGCGACCTGACCGGTGGCATCGTCGACATGGGCACGGTCGCCGTCGACGGGTTCTTCGCCCTGAGCGGGTTCCTGATCGCTCGGAGCGCGGTGTCCTCACCGACCACCGGCCGATTCCTCTGGCGCCGCGCGCTCCGCATCCTGCCGGGGTTCTGGGCCTGTCTCGTCGTCACGGTGGCCGTCTTCCTGCCCCTGGCCCAGGTGTTGCGGTACGGAACCCTCGCCGGCTTCCCGCTGACGGGATCGGACTCCGCGGTCGGTTATCTGCTCTCGAACGCCGCGCTCTACATCGACCAGTTCACCGTCCGCGGGCTGTTCGACGGACGCCCGGTCAACGGGTCCCTCTACACGCTCTTCTACGAATTCGCCTGCTATCTCGGAGTCGCGGTCATCGGAGCCCTCGGGCTCATTCGGCGCCGCCGCGGTGCGATGGTCGTCGTCGGTGCGCTGCTCATGGGCGCGGCGGTCGTCGACCTGCTGTCAGCCGGAATCGTCACCGGTGACGGAGACGTCAGGTGGCTGTTCCTCCGCCTCGGGTCGATGTTCGTCGCCGGGGTGCTCGCCTACCAGTGGGCCGATCGCATTCCACTACGTGGCCGGGGTGCGCTGGCGGCCGTGGTCCTCCTCGCCGGTGCCCTGGCCGCGGCGGCGTTCTTCGGTCGGGACCCACAATCGCGGGCCGCCTACCTCGTGCTCGCTCCGGCGGCGGTGGCGTACGTCATCCTCTTCGTCGGTGCCGCCACGGGACTGCACCGTGTCGGTTCCCGACGTGACGTGTCCTACGGGCTCTACATCTACGCCTGGCCGGTCCAGATGACACTGCTCCTGCTCGGCGCGGCCGACTGGCCACTAGCGGTGTTCGTCCTCGCGGCCACCTCGATCAGCCTGGGCCTGGCCCTTGTGAGTTGGACGGCCGTCGAAGCCCCGGCCCTCGCGCTGAAGTCCTGGACGCCGCGCTGGTGGCGCGCATCCGGGGCCGGTGACGACGGGCCGACTCCGCCCGGCGCACGTCGCCGGGTCAGCTCGCGCCGCGCCCTCGATTGACCTCTTCCCGCAGCTGGGCCACGAACTCCTCGACCTCGCCGATCTGCTGGTGCAACTGCTGCAGTCGACGGGCGGCGAGTTCGGTGTAGCGCTCGAGGTCGAGCACCACCCTGCTGGCCGTGTCGGCGTCGGCCACCGCGCTGGACGGGGGCCAGACGAGACCCCGGTCGCCGGCACCTCCCGAGGCGACCACCTGGTCCCGCAGCTCGAGGAGTTCGCGCATCTGTTCCAGGGTGAAGTTCAACGGCTTCATGTACCGCAACAGGCGGATGCGCGCGACATCCTCCAAGGAGTACAACCGGAAGCCGCCGCGGCTGCGGGCGCTGGGGCTGATCAGCCCGATGTCCTCCCAGTGCCGGATCGTCCGGACCGACAGGTCGGTGCGCGTCGCCACCTCGCCGATCTGCAGCAGACCCTCCGAGGGGACGGCCGAAGTCACGGGTGCGGGCATCCCGTCATCTTGCTACATCCCCGGGTCACTCGACCGACGAGTTCCGCGGGTAGGCCCTCGCCGCCCCCTACGCTGATTGCCGTCGGTGGAGCCCCCGTAGCCCAACGGCAGAGGCAGGCCCCTTAAAAGGGTCACAGGTGTGGGTTCGAATCCCACCGGGGGCACCGTTGTGCGCAGGCAGGGCCGCGTCAAGGAGGGTCACCAGGTGTGGGTTCGAATCCCACCGGGGGCACCGTTGTGCGCAGGCAGGGCCGCGTCAAGGAGGGTCACCAGGTGTGGGTTCGAATCCCACCGGGGGCACCGTTGTGCGCAGGGGGCTCGGTTGTGCCTAGGGGGCTCGGTTGTGTGCAGGTAGGGCCCCGCTCGACGACCCGCCGTGACCGCCGCCGGCGCCCCCATGGGGTGATATTGCCCCGTTTGGGGCCCGGCATCTTGACGAACGGTGACCGGATCTGGCGATATGTATCCGATCTGCCAGGGTGCCTGGCGCTTCCGCATTCGTCAGGATGGCCCCGCTATGACCCTTGACGCCGCCCGCTCCATCGAGCCGACCCGGCGCCTGCGCCGGATGCCGTCGCTGGACGGCGTCCGCACGATCGCCGTCATCTTCACGTCGTTGATCCACCTGGTGCCGAACGCGGTCCCCGGCGGGTTCATCGGCGTCGACATGTTCTTCGTGCTGAGCGGCTTTCTGATCACCAGCCTGCTCATCGGCGAATGGGACCGGCACGGCCGCATCGCGCTGGGTCGCTTCTACGTCCGGCGCGCTCGCCGGCTGCTGCCCGCCGTGCTGCTCCTGAGCCTGGTCTTCACGGTCACAGCGGTGCTGCTCGACCATTCGACGCGCAACCTCGTCGTCACCGCCGTCACCGACGCCGGGCTCCTGACCTACACCTTGAACTGGGCGGGCGTCCTGCAGCACGACGTGCCCTGGCAGGTCGACCACCTGTGGTCGCTGTCCGTGGAGGAACAGTTCTACCTGCTGTGGCCGCTGGTGCTGATCGTCCTGCTCCCACGGGTCCGGCGGACGACGCTGATGTGGATCACGGGCCTCGCCGCCGCCGGTTCGGTGCTCCTGCAGGCCGTCTCGTTCCTGGCCTGGCACTCGGTGAACATCAGTTACCTGGCCAGCCCCCTGCGGGCGGAGGGCATCCTGCTCGGCTGTCTGCTCGCCCAGTGGTACTGCTGGCGCCGCGCCGAGAACAGCCTGACCGCCGTGGCACAGGCGCGGTGGATCCCGGCGGTGGCGCTGCTCGGCCTGCTGGTCGCCGCGCTCACCCTGCCCCTGGACGGCACCGTCAGCTACGTCGGCGGCATGGCCGTGGCGACGGTTCTGGCCGCGGCCTTGGTCTGGAGTCTGGTCGGCAAGGAGACCCTCGGCCGGCTCGACGACCCCGTCACCCGACTACTGCGTAGCCGCCCCATGACGGCCATCGGCCGCCGGTCCTACTCGATCTACCTGTGGCAGAACTTCATGGCCTGGGCCCTGACGCCGTCCCTGGCCGGCACCTGGGCCTGGATCCCGGCCAACGTCGTCGCCACCCTGGCCTGCGCCGAGGTCTCGTACCGCTTCGTCGAGCGCCGCTTCTGGCGGCCGGACGTGCCGGCCAAGGGCACCCCGGCCCCGTCGTCTCACCGGGCCGTCGACACCTCCGGGCGGCTCGAGGCCGCCCCGTTGACCAGGACCGGACCGGAATCCGCCTGATCCGACCCGCCGGACGGCGTACCGGCGACCCACCGCCGCGCCCGCTCGAACTCGCCCCGCGCCCGGTCCCGCAGCGCACCACTGACCTGCAGGAACTGCCGGGCCACCTCATCGCGGTCCCGCACGAGGTCACCGAGCCGATCGGCCAGGGCGTCGGCGTCGAACGGCGCGTTGATGTCGACGCTCCACTGCTCCATCCGCAGCATGGCGGCCAGCTCGGCGACCTTTTGGTCGTAGACCAGGGCGAACGCGGGCACCCCGAGGATCGAGGCGAGCACGATGGCGTGCAGCCGTTCGGACACGACCACGTCGCAGTCGCCGATGATCGCGGCGACATCACCGGGGGAACGTGGGTCGTGCCGCACCACGGGGATGCCGGGGAGGCGAACGGCGAACCCGGCCAGCACGTCGGCGTCGTCGTGTTCCTTGAACCCGGTCTGCATGGGCAGGGTGTGGATCTCGATCGGCTGCCGGGCGTGCAGCACGGTCAGCGCCTGGGCGAGCCCGGCCAGGAACGACTCCCAGTTCGCCGGGTTCTCGACGTCGATGTTGAGGTTCAGCGCCACCCGGACCGGGCCGTCCACCGGGCGGGCCGGTGGGGGTGCGCCGCCCACCAGGGACCCCGGGTCGACCGAGAACACCGCGTCGGTGACCGCCCGGGCCGGGACCCCGAGCTCCTGGCACAGCCGCAGGGAACGCTCGTCGCGGACGGTCAGCTCGTCGACCTGGGACAGGATCATGCGGGCAAGCCGCCGACCGCCCGCCGAACGCACCGGCCCGACCCCGACGTTCAGCATGGCGATCGGTTTACGGGCGACCAGCCGGGTGTAGGTGACGATGGCCAGGATCATCAGCAGCGTCGACCACCGGTGCCGTCCGGTGCTGGCGTACAGCTCCTTGACGATGGAGCCGCCGCCGAAGCACAGCACGTCGCCCGAGCGCAGTGCACGCAGCAACCGGCCACGTTCGGTCGCGGTGTCGATGACGGTCACGGCGAACCGTTCCGCCAGCTGGGCCCGGGTGAAGGCCGGGTCGTAGCTGTTGACGACGTACCGGTGCTGCGGGCCCAGCTCGGTCAGGAACGTCTCGAGCAGCAGCTCGTCGCCGATGTTGTACTGCCCGTGGGTGCCGAGGAAGACGATGCGGCGGGCGGGTGCGGTCATGACGGCATCTCCTTCGTCCGGGGTGGCTCGCGCCCCCGGTCGTCGTGGCGATCGGGTGGTTCCGGGTCGGTGAGGGTCGGGTCCGGGGGATCCGGACCCGCCGGGGCGTCGGGATCGGGGCCGTCAACGGTGGGCGACCACCGGGCGCGCCAGCGCACGAGCAGGCCGCTGACGATGAGCAGGGCCAGGGTCAGGCCGACCCCCAGCCATTTGGAGTCGAGGGTCCCGCCCTCCGGGGGCTCCAGGTCCTGCACGTCGGCGGCGGCCAGGTTGAGCAGCTCGTCCTGGGTGAGGTCGGCGTGGGCCGGGTTGGCGGCGGGGTCGACGTAGCCGTCCTTGCCGCCGCTGCTGGTCGTGCGCTCCGAACAGCCCAACGTGTTCGGGTCGGTGATCGGGGTGACGGTCGCAGGCAGGGCCAGGGCCTGGTAGTCGGCCTCCGGTACCAGGACCATGCCCTCGAACAGCATCGGATTGCTGTCCAGCTTGTCGATGGTGAAGGTGTGGGTCCCGGCCTTGGCGTCGACGACGCCGAGGTCCTGGTAGGAGTAGCCGGAGTTCACCGCGACCAGTTGATCGGGGATCCTGGCCTCGAGGTCCTCGACGGTCATGCCGGAGGTGTCGACCGCCACCCGGTCCGGGTTGTACACCTGGTCGGTCGGAAAGAACTTGACGTTCGCCGCGGGCGACCGCAGTTCGGGGGTCTGGTCGTACCCGAGGCTGGGGGCCGTGATGTGCAGCCGGTTGGCGGTATCGGCGGTGCGCATGAGCACGTGGTAGCGGCCGGGTTCGGCGACCTTGACCGGCACGCTGATCTCGGTCGCACGGGGGATGCCGATGAACGATCCGCGTAACGTGCCGAAGACGCCCGGGGTGATCATGTCCATGCGGTTCCACTTGGTGATGGAGAACAGCAGGAACGCCCGGAACATCGGGGACAGGTAGTAGTTCGACGCCACCACATCGGGGTTGAAGGCGAACATCCGGGAGTCCGGCCCGGAGAACGCCTTCGGATGTTGCATCAGGTAGAGGTTCAGGGCCGAGGTGTGGGGGTCGTCGGTGAGCAGCATGGTCTGCCGGTCGCTGATGACCCGGTCGACGTCGGCGTACGGCGTGTACTCGAAGGAGTAGCAGCGGGACAGGTTCCGCCGGTTGAACACCAGGTCCAGATACGTCTGCCAGCTGGAGTCGACCAGCAGCACCGGGCGGTCCGGTGGGGGTTGATCCACGATCTCGTACAGGGCGTAGCTCTCGTTGCTCATCCGCAATTGCACGTCGGGCGTGAGCCGGGCCAGCGCGGGTTCGACGTAGCTCTCCACCTTGGGCAGGTACTCGGCCCCGACCCCCTCGTTGGAGTGGATCTTGCGATTGACCACGATGTACCGGACACCGATGTCGCGGGCGACGTTGAGCCACCAGTCCTGCTGGTAGTACAGCCCCCGCAGGATGAGGAAGAACTCGAACTTGTTCTTCACGTCCCCGGTGAGTCCGTAGTAGTAACTCGGTTTGTCCAGGTAGTAGATGAAGAACTTGTCGATGAATTTGTGGTCCACCCCGTTGCTGTCGCTGACCAGCTTCGCAGTCTCGGTCGGCGGCAGGACCACCGTCTTTCCCGGCGGCAGCTCGTTCAGTGCCTGCTTGACCTGTTTGAGGTCGGCCAGCGGGAAAGGGGACAGGAACCCGGCCATGTTGCCGGAGGAGAAGACCTGGCGGTAGACGTCGTTGGAGAAGAACGGCGTGAAGAACACCATGCCCACGCACGCGGTGGCCAGGAGTTTGACGAACCACTCGCCGCTGACCATGCGCGCGGCCGTCCGTGCGGCCCGGCCCGGTATTCGGCGGGGGCGGGCTTGTGCCACCGGCCCGTCCGTCGGCGGCGGATTCCGTCGGGGGCGGGCCGGACCCAGCCACCGGCCGCTCACCAGGTCGATGAGGTAGGCCAGCGTCAACGACATGACCAGCGGGGCGAGCATGAACAGGATCAGCTGGAACCGGTGGGGGAACCGCAGGATCTGGACGATGGTCCCGGCGACCGTAACGACCAGGTTGCCGATCGTCGAATGGCTGTCGTTGGCCGCGATGGCCAGGTCGGCCAGGGTGCGGTGGAAGGTCGGGAACCACAGCGGCTCGGCGTAGCCGATGGTGGCCCACAGCGCGAAGACCACGGCCACGAAGATGACGCCCCGCAGTTGCCGGTGGGCCCGGGTCGGGAAGAGGCGGCGCCGGACGGCCGGCACCACCAGCGGTACGAACAGCAGCACGGTGTAGATCGCGTTGGGGTAGCGCGGCACCTTGGCGAGATAGTCGCCGTAGAGGATCTTGTCGGTGATGCCGGCCAGGTCCCAGGACAGCTCGTGCAACCAGGACACCGACGCGTCGCGGATGAAGTAGTAGTCCCCGGGCACGGTGTCGGTGAGGTTGGTGACCCCGGCCAGTGCCACGTACTTGACGAACAACGCGTAGGGGATCAGGGTGATCGCCGCGTACAGCACGCCGGCCACGGCGATCCGGCCGGTCGTCGTCCCGGTGAACATGCGCCACCAGGCGCGCAGCCGCCGCCACCGCCCCGGCTCGGTGGTCGCCCCCTTGACCCGGCGCGGCAGGGTGCGCAGCCAGGCCGGGCCGCCCCGCCGGAGCCAGTGGCCGATCTCGCCCACCAGCAGGGTCACCGCCGTGATGGCGAAGAACAGGCTGAACAGGATGAGGTAGTGGATGGCCGGGTTGAACAGGGTGGCGACGCTGGCCAGCACCATCCAGCGTTTCCACTTCCGCCCGGCGAAGAGCAGGGCATACAGCATCCACAGGGCCGAGATGGTCATCAGCACCAGCCCGAGGACCAGCGTGTAGAAGTGGGTGATCTTGGAATAGACCATGATCAGATAGATCAGGGTGACCGGAAAGAACGTCGCGAGGTAGATGGCCTGGGAGGACAGCGAGGTGAAGACGCGGTCGGCGAATTTCGCCACCGTCAGATAGGTGACCAGGAACAGGCTGGGAATGACGAGCAGGATCGCGAACGGCAGCACCTGGTAGTACCGCAGCCAGGTCGTCAGGAAGGCATACCGGACCCGGAACTCGTAGCCGTTGACCAGGTCGTTGAATTCCCCGGCCGCCTGGTCCAGCAATTGGGTGTGCCAGTTGAAGAACGGGACCAATTCGTCACCGGCGATGACCGCGTCACCGCGCAGGACCGACGGGATGGCCCGCACGACGTCCCGGAAGACGATCAGTGCGCCGACGTAGTAGACCGCCGCCACCACCAGGGCGATGGTCCGTGGGCGCAGCCCGGCGACCCCGGCGGGCCGCGGCGGCGGCTCGGATCCGGTCGGGTGGGCGGCGCCGGGCGGTGGCGTCGGCGGTGGGTCGGCCGGCGGCCGCGACCGGCGGCTACGGAGAAGGGTGACCACGCTCGAACGTCTCGATGTGGCTCTCGACAGAGGCGAACGCGGTCCGGAGCGCGGCCACCCGACCGGCGGGGACGGGGGCGGCCGGTGCGGTCTCGATCGACCGGCAGAGTTCGGCGAGCCCGGTGGCGCCGACGGCCGCGCTCGCTCCCCGCAGCCGGTGGGCCAGGAACCGGGCCCGGTCTGTGTCGCCGTCGTCGAGCGCCTGCGCGAGCTGCGTGGCGTCGTCTCCGCCGCGCTGCCGGAAGGTCCGCAGGATCTCGGCCCGGACGGCCGGTTCGAACTGTTCCAGCCCGGCGAAGGGCTCTGACGACGGGGTGTCAGCAGCCGGGGCGATCCCGGTGACGGCTGGTGTGGTCCCGATTCCGGTCAGTGCCTGGCGGATGTCCGCGGAACGGAACGGTTTGGTCACGAAGGCGTCCATGCCGGCCGCCCGGCACGCCTGACGGACCCCGGCGTTCACTGCGGCCGTCAGGGCGATGATGTGCGGCTGCCGGATGCGGTCGCCGGCGGTGCGGATCATCCGGGTGGCCTGCGGTCCGTCCAGCAGCGGCATGTTCACGTCCATCAGCACCACGTCGAACCCGCCGGTCAGGGCGGCGTCGACGGCGTCCCGGCCGTTGGGGACGGTGGTCACCGTGTGCCCCAGCTTTTCGATGAACCGCCGGGACAGGAACCGCAGCGTCTCGTCGTCCTCGGCGACGAGCACCCGCAGGGTGGTCGTGGACGGGGACGGGGCGGCCCCGGTCATGGGGTCCCAGCCGCCGGGAACAGCTCGTCCAGCACGGTCCGCAGGGTGTCGGAGCTGACCGGCTTGGTCAGTTGGCCCGAGAGGCGGGCCGTGGTCTCCGGCGGCAGGGTCGAATGCTCGATGAACCCGGTGACCAGCACGAACGCGGTTCCCGGGTGGCGTCGTTCGACGGTCCGCAGCACGTCGACGCCGGTTCCGGACGGGAGGAGGAAGTCGGAGATGACGAGGTCGAACTCGGCGTTGTCCAGGTGGGAGGCGGCATCCGGCGCGTCCACCGCCTGCTCCACCGTCCACTGCAGCCCCCGCAGCATGTGGCCGAGGACGAGCCGGGACACGGCGTCGTCGTCGACCACCAGGGCGCGCCGCGACATCACGGGCCGCCCGGGGGACAGCGGTCGACCAGGGTGAAGATCTGGTCGAACTGGGTCAGCCGCAGGACCCGCATCGCGTCCTCCGACGCCGGGCGGACCAGGGCGATCGTGCGGCCGTCCCGTTGCCGGTCGCGCCGGGCGCGGACCAGGACGGCGAGCCCCGCGCTGTCCAGGAAGGTCACCGCGTGCAGGTCCAGCACCAGGTGCGCGCGGCCGACCACGTCGTCCTGGGCGAGGCGTGTGCGGGCGGCCAGCGCCTCCACGGCGTCGAACCGGCCGGCGAAGGCGACGGTGGCGTGGTCCGGTGAGGCATGGGTGACCGACCACCGCAGGCGGGGTCCGTCCAGGTCGGGGCGGGTGTCGGCGGCGGTCACGGGGGTCCTTCCAGGTCGATGCGCAGGGCCAGTTCGTTGCGCGATCCCTGTCGGCGGTAGGTGAGTTCGTCGACGAGCGAGCGGGCGATCTTGACGCCGTAACCGCGCTCGCGCAGCTGCCCGCCGGCCGGTTCGGGCACGCCCGCCTGGTCGAACGCGGCCCCGGAGTCCCGCACCCAGACGGTCAGGTGGTCCGGGTCGAGAGTGAGGGCCAGTTCGATCTGCTCGCCGTCGGACAGGGCGGCGTGGTGGACGACGTTCATGCACGTCTCGTGGACGGCCAGCTCCATCCGGGGCAGCAGGGACCGGGCCGTCGCCGGATCGAGACCGCCGACGGACCGCGCCAGCCACGGCCCGATGGCCCGCAGGGCCAACTCCGTCGGGGCCAGCCCGAGCGTGGCCGTCGTGGGGCCGCTCATGCCGCGGCCGCGAGGCGCTTGAGGACGACCAGGGTGGAGTCGTCGGAGGCCGGGCGGCCGGCGGCGAACCGGGTGACCTCGGCGAAGATGTCCTCCCCGATTTCGGGGGCCGGCCGGGTGTGGTGGCGGTGGCACAGCTGGCCGAACCGTTCGTATCCGAACATCGTGTCGGCCGGGTCCTCCTGTTCGACCAGGCCGTCCGTCCCGACGACGAGGCAGTCGTCGCCGGACAGGGTGGCCGTCGTCGGCACGGGGGTCCGCCGCACGATGCCCATGGGCGGCACCGACGCCCGCACCACCTGCGGGGTGCCGTCCTTCACGAGCAGGACGGGGGAGTGCCCCGCGTTGACCAGCGACACGGTGCCGCAGTCCTCGCGGACGACCCCGAGCACCAGGGTGAGGAACAGCCCGGCGTCCTCGAGGTGGTCGAACAGTTCGTCCTGGACGCGGGTGAAGGCCGCGGTCACCGCCTCGTCCCGGTGGGCCAGGAACGCGACCCGGCACGCGGCCACCGCCCGGGTCATGAAGATCGCCGCGGGCAGGCCCTTGCCGGCCACGTCCCCGACCGCGAACCAGATCGACCCGCCGGTCCGCTCGAAGACGTAGAAGTCCCCGCCGGTCAGCGACGCCGGAGCGGTGCGCGCGAAGATGTCGACGCGGGCCGAGACCGGCGGCACGGCGGAGATCGCCGACTGCGCCAGCGCGGAGGCCACCTCGTGTTCGCGGGCGACCGCCGCCCGGGCCAGCTCGCGGCGGTGCAGTTCGATGAAGGCCAGGACGATGCCCAGCGCGGCGCCGATCGATTCGACGAGCGGCAGGTCGGAGGTCGCGAACCGACGGCCGGCCGGGCGGAAGTAGGCCAGGTGCCAGGCGCTCGAGGTGTCCACGTCGAGGCTGCCGATGATCGCGCTGTCACCGGCGACGGTCCGCAGCACGCGGTCGGGCGCGGCACGGATCGCCGCGCGCGCCAGGTCGGCCAGCCCGTCCAGATCGGCGACCTCGCCGACGGCGGTGGCCACGCTGTCCTCCTCCAGCAGCAGGACGGTGGCCGCGCCGGTCAGCGTCAGGGCCCGGCCGAGCAGCCGGGCGACGGCCTCCCGGCCGGCGACGTCGCGCAGGTTGACCTGGGTGAACGTCTTCATGGCCAGCAGCCGGTCCTGGCTGGCGACCAGTGCCTCGGTCAGCGCGGTCTGGACGGACGCGAACTCGCCCAGCGCGGCGCGGACGACCCCGGCGGCCCGGCCCGCGGCCGTCGTGGCGTGCGGGAGGGCGAGCCCGAGGAGCGCCTCGACGGCCGCCTCGGCGGTGGCCGGTGCGGCCGGCTCGACCAGTCCGGGTGGTCCCAGGCCGGGGGCGGTGGTGGTCACCGGGACTCCGCCGCCGTGCGCTCGGTGGTGAACAGCGGTGCCAACTCGGTGATCTCCAGGATGACCCGCACGGGGTCGGACGGATCGACCAGCACCACTTCGCCGCCGGCCTTCTGGGCGGCCTTCTGCAGGCGCACCAGTTCGGACAGGGCCGTGGAGTCCACGAAGGCGACCTGCGCGAGGTCGACCGACAGCACGGGCGTCTGCGGGGTGATCAGGGGGTGCACGGTGTCCCGGAACGTCGCCGACTCGTGGGCGTCGAAGCGGCCGACCAGCCGGACGACGCGCCGGTCCGGATCGAGTGAGGTGCTGATGATCATGTCGACTGACCTCCGACGGACGGGACGGACGTGGGCACCGGCTGGTCGCGGTGGCCGGCGCGGGTGGACGAGTACCTGCCGCGGACGTCGTTGAGGCGGACCCGGGCGAGGTCGCGGACGAACTGCAGGCTCACCCGGGCGGCGTCGACGGTGGACCCCGGGGCGTCGATCCACTCGACCGGGATCTCGGCCACCCGATAGCCGCGCCGACGCGCGAGGTAGAGCACCTCGAGGTCGAAGGAGAAACCGTCGACCAGTTGGACGGAGAACAGCGCACGGGCCGCGTCCCGGGTGAAGAGCTTGAAGCCGCACTGGGTGTCGCGGACCGAGATCCCCATGCCGCGCACCAGGGTCTGCAGACCCCCGCTGAGCATCCGCCGCGTGAGGGTCCGCCCGCTCACCTGCGAGCCGTCGGCCTTGCGCGACCCGACCACGACGTCGAAGCCGTCGCCGACCATCGCGGCCAGCCGGTCGAACTGCTCGATCGGGGTGGACTGGTCGGCGTCGGCGAACAGGACGAGGTCGCCCCGGGCGGCCAGCATGCCGCGCCGGACCGCGCTGCCCTTGCCGCCGTTGCGGTCGGCGACCAGCAGGCGCAGGTTGGCGAAGCGCAGGTCGCGGACGAGGGACAGCGTGGCGTCGGTGGAGCCGTCGTCGGCGACGATCAGCTCCCACGGCCCACCACGCGCGCTCATGTGCGTGGCGATCGCGCCGATCGTCGGCAGGATGCGCCACTCCTCGTTGTAGGCCGGGATCACCACGGAGACCGCGGGTGGGCCGGTGATCGGTGTGGTGACCCAGTCCCGGTAGGCCCGGTAGGCCGACGGTGCTCCGGTCATGGGGTGACCTCCTGACGGGCACCGGTGGACGAACGGGACAGGTACGGCAGCGTCGGGAGGGCACGGACCGCCAGCACCAGGACCAGGCACCCCATGGCGACCGCCTGGACGGCGATGAGATCGGCCATGTCCCGGTGCCACACCAGCAGCAGCACCACCTGCAACAGGGCGGCGCCCAGCAGCAGCCACGACTCGGTGACCCGGGACTGCGACAGGCGGTGGGCGGCGACGAGGTTGCCGATCGCGAAGAGCGTGGTCGCCCCGGCGTAGGCGGCCATCGCCCCGGACAGGCCGGCGTAGGCCGGGCCGAGGACGGTCTCCAGCACCGGTCCGCCGACCCACCAGGCGGCCGCCGTGCACAGCAGCCCGATGGCGACGACCGCGGCCGTGGCCTTGACCAGCAGGCCCGGCATCCCGCGACCGGCCGCCTGCTGCCGCGCGGCCACCGGGAAGACCACCGTCACCACCGACCAGGTCAGGAAGAAGACGGCCCGGCCGATGAGGGCGACCGCGGCGAAGACCCCGGCGTCGGTGGGGGACAGGAAAGCCTTGGCCACGAAGATGTCGCTGTTGTTCGCGATGATCTGGCCGATCAGCAGCACCGACACGAACCCGGCGTAGGCGCGCACCTCCGCGGGGCTGACACCCGCGCCGGTGGGGCGCGCGCCGCGCACCCGCGCGGCGATCCGGACGACGACGAAGGTGACCACGAACGACGCGGACAGTGCGGCGGTCGCGCCCGGGACGCCGCCGCCGGCCCAGACCAGCAGCACGCCGAGCCCGATCCGCGTGCCGGCCTCCACGACGAAGGACACCGCGAGCGGGACGAAGCGCAGCCGGGCCTGCAGCACCCCCCGCTCGACCGCCTGGACCAGCCAGAACGGCACGCCCGCGGCGAGGACCACGAATGGCCAGGGCGAGGCGGTCTGGAACAGGGCCGACCAGCCCGGCGACCCCACGGCCAGGACGGCGGATGCCACCAGACCGGCGAGCAGGGCGAGGCGGCGCAACCGGCGGGCCAGGGCGTCGCCGTCCCCCGGGACGCCCAGGGCGTCGCAGCGGGCGATGAACCGGGAGGCGACGAGCTGCAGGCACAGCGCGATCGACGTCAGGCTGAACAGCGTCGTCACCATCAGGTTGGCGTCGGAGAACTCCGCCGGTGTGAGCACCCGGCCGAGGAACAGGCTCAGCAGGTAGTTGGCTGCGTTCGCGGCCATCATGGCCACGGCGAGCACCGCCCCGCCCGACGCCAGACGGCGCTCCGAAGCGACCGGCTCGGCTCGGGACGTCGTCATCGTCGGGACCGCCGTTTCAGCAGCCGTTCGATGTGCGCGAGGTGCCACTCGACCACTTCGGACATCGGCACGCCGGCGGCGGCGGCGAAGTTGCGGCGGCCGAGGGACTCCCGCTTGGCCGGGTCGTCCAGGACTTCGGCCAGGGCCCCGGCGAGGCTGGCGGTGTCCCCGGGTGCGAAGTAGACCCCGGCGAAACCCTCCTCCTCGATGATGTCGACGAGGTCACCGATCCGCGGCAGGACGACGGCGCGGCCGTACTCGCCGGCCTGGTGCAGCACCCCCGAGCTACCGGTGGTCGAGGTGTAGGGAAACGCGACGACCGCGGCCCGGGTGAAGAGGTCGGGGACGTCCGCCTCGGCGACGTACCCGGGGAACTCGACGTGCGGGACGTCGGCGTACCGGGTGGCCGCAGCGGCCATGTAGCCGGCCGAGTTCGGGCTGTCCGCGCCGGCGAGCACCAGGCGCAGGTCGTCGTAGCCGCGGTCGAGCAGCTCGCTGTAGGCGTCGACCAGCATGTCGACGGTCTTGTATGTCCCCCACTTGCCGAACGCCATGATGGACCGGCGCCCGGGCGGGACGGTGAACGAGGGGACGGCGACGTCCTCGAAGCTGCCGTGCGGTGCGAGGATCGCGTTCTTCGCCCCGTAGCTCGACTGCAGGAACTCGACGTAGCGGGGGATCGTCAGGGTCACCAGGTCGGCCAGCAGCAGGCCGCGGGTGAGCAGGCGGCCGGCCAGCCGCATCAGCCGGGCGGCCAGTGCCGACCGCGCGAACCCGGCGTCCTGCATGTCGACGTTGTCGGCGAGGTTGTGCAGGACCAGCAGGGTGGGGACCCGGAGCATCCGCAGCACCGCCGGCAGGAGCAGCCCCAGTGCCCCGGGCAGGCGGCGGTCGCCGAAGGTGGCGAACTGCAGGTTGATCACCACCGCGTCGGGTCGGGTGCGCAGGATCTCGCGGGGGATCCGGATCAGGTTGGTCAGGCGGTTGAAGCGCCAGCACGGCCGAAAGGCGACCTTGGCCTGCGGGTCGGGCGCCCCGGCGTCGGTCTCGTCGACGTAGGCCACCACCTCGGCGACCTCCGGGAGGCGGGAGAAGTGACGGACCAGGTGCAGGCCGAACTCGTTCAGGCTATTTCGGCCGGGCGGGAAGGCTGTGACGACGCCGAGGCGTAGAGTCTTCGGTATATCGGAGTTCTGGCCTGAGTTCCTGCGCATGCCTTCCCCCGGTCGGGCGCGTGATGGTCCATCGACAGTCATCAACTGTGCACGACGTGGAATGCCTGCGAATTGGCTGGGCAGAACGGGTGAGAGCCGCCCGCGCCGGAGGACTCACGACACCCGTCGCGCTCCGGAACCTCCCGGCCCCGGGTCCGGGCACCGCCGGGCCAGGCTCAGTATCGAAACGGTCGTCGGCGGTGCTCCGCTGGTCTCGGCGGGTGACGGAATCGGCCGGGCGGCTCGAATGGACGAATTCCGGCTCGGGTCGTTCGTCCGGGGCACCGCGCTCCATGCTCGGGTCCGACGGGACCCGGACACCGGCCTTCGGGTCCCTGTCCCACCCGGGGTGACCAGGCGTGCCCGACCCGACCCGTCGGAGTGCACCTGATCGCCCGGTCGATCCCGGGAACCGCGGTGGCCGCCCGTGCGTTGGATGATGTGGACACCGCTGATCGGCGGATCCGTCGGGCGCACGCCCGGTGGATGCGCCTGGTCACGGAGTCCGGTCCCCACCACAGTTCGGCCACCCCCGCGGAGGGTCTCGTGCAGAAGAGCAACAACCCCGCCTTCAAGAACATGGAGAAGGTGATCGGGGCGCAGCAGACATCGGCGCCCAGTTCCGACTACCTGAACCAGATGTACAACCAGCCGTCGTACACCGCGCCGGCCCGGGAGCGTTTCCTCACGGTCGACGACGTCGTGATGAAGACCGGCACCCTGCTGGTCCTCGCCGTCGTCGCCGGTTTCGCCACCGCCTGGTTCGAGCTGTACGCGCTGGCCCTGCCGGCGATGATCGTCGGTCTCGTCCTGTCGCTGATCGTCATCTTCAAGAAGACGATCAGCCCGCCGCTGGTCATCGGTTACGCGATCGCCGAGGGCATCTTCCTGGGCGCGATCACCGGGGTGTTCAACCAGTGGTACCCGGGCATCGCGGCGCAGGCCATCGTCGGCACCCTGGGTGTCTTCGGCGGCATGCTCGTCGTCTACAAGACCGGCGCCATCCGGGTCACCCCCCGGCTGACCAAGATGATCATCGGCGGCATCGTCGGTGTCGCCGTGCTCATGCTGTTCAACCTGGTGATGAGCCTGTTCGGCGTCGACACCGGCCTGCGCAGCGGCGGCGCGCTGGCGATCGGCTTCTCCATCCTGTGCATCGCGCTGGCCGCGTTCAGCTTCCTGCTGGACTTCGACGCCATCGACCAGGCGATCAAGGAAGGCGCCCCGGCCAAGACCTCCTGGTACTTCGCCTTCGGGCTCATGGTCACCCTGGTGTGGCTATACCTGGAGATCCTCCGGTTGCTGAGCTACCTGCGGGATTGACCGATCGTCCCGACACCGGCACTGTCCTCGGACTGACGCCGGTGTCGGCGATGATCTGCTCATGACCTCCGCCACCGGGCCAGGCCTGCCGGCCGACGACCTCCTTCGTCGGCTGCGGGCCTGGCCTGCGGCGTCCTGGGGGCACGGCGAGCGCGTCGCCCGCACCCGCGCGGCGCTCCGAGAGCTCGCCGACCTCGCCGGCCAGGCCCGAGGCCGCCCTGCCCCGCCCGTGCCCGAGCTGGCCGTCACCGCGCTGGCCGACCAGCTGGCCGTGCTGCTCGCCGACGCGGTCCGGGCCGGAGCCCCCCCGGCCGAGATCGGGCGGGTGCGGACCGACTTGAGCCACGACCTCGGTCTGGGCTGACTCCGGCCCTCAGGCCACCTGGGGCGTGGAGGGTCCCGCCCCGCCATCGACATCCGACGACGACCGGGGCCGCCAGTGGTCCAGCAGCGCCGGCACCATCACGTCCATCGCCCGCCGGTAGCCCGGACCGGACGGATGGAAATGGTCCGCGGCGAACAACTCCGGGCGCCCCGCGAACTGCGGACTGACCAACCGCCCCAGCGGCACGGCCCGGCCCCCGGCCGCGGTGACCGACCGCTCCTGCGCCGCGGCCAACTGGTGCGACCAGGTGCTCAGCATCCGGCGCAGCGGCTGCGGGATGGCCTCGATGACCCCGAAGTCCGGGCAGGTGCCCACCACGACCGGAACCCCCTGGGCCACCAGCGCGGCCACCGTCGCGCCCAGTTGGGCGGCCGACCGCCACGGTGGGATCCGTTCGCGGATGTCGTTGGCGCCGATGAGGATGACCACCGCGTCCGGCGCCACGGCGGTCGCCGCGCCCAGTTGGCGGGTGAGGTCGGCGGTCGTGGCGCCGGTGAGGCCCAGGCTGGACAGTCGGACCGGTCGCCGCACGTGCGCGGCGACCGCCCGGGCGAGGACGACCCCGGGCAGTTCCGCGACGGAGGTCGTCCCGTAGCCCACCGACGTGGAATCGCCCAGCACCACCAGTGACAGGGGGCGCAGGGCGTCGACCCCGTCCGGGGTCGGGTCGTCCTCGCGGAGGCCGTCGGGCCGCCACACGCCGTCGCCCTGCGGCAGCCGGACGTGGATCAGATGGTCGGCCGTGCGCTGCTGCGCGCGGTCGGCGCCGGGCACCGCCGGCGGCACCAGCGAACCGTCGGCCAGCGCCGCCTGCAGGGCCGCCGTATCGATGACCCGGGTGGCCGACCGGGCCTGCGCGGTCAGCGCGAGTGCGGAGCCCCCCACCAGGACGCCGAACCCGGCCAGCGCCCCCAACCCGGCCCTTAGACCGGAACGATCAGCGGTCCCCATGTGCACCTCCGTGCCCCGTCGGTTCCCCGGGATCCCACCGCAGCCGAACAGCTGTGACGATCGGCCGGTTCGAGCGGGTCCGAACGTCATGATGTTCCGGCCAACTCCACCCCGCCAACAGGAATTCCCGGGTCGGGTGACCGGTGTCGCACGATCCGGTGGCCGGGTCGGCGCAGCCGATCGGCCGCACCCACCGCCCGCGCTGGTATAGACAGAGGTTGTCACCGGCCCCACCGCGTCAGGAGTTCCGTCGTGCGTTACGCCCAATCCGTGGTCGACCTCATCGGGCACACCCCGTTGGTCAAGCTGGGGCCGTTGGCCGCCGACGTCGCACCACTGGTGCTCGCGAAGGTCGAGTACGTCAACCCGGGCGGGTCCGTGAAGGACCGCATCGCCACCCGGATGATCACCGCCGCCGAGGAGTCGGGGGCGCTGCGACCCGGCGGCACCATCGTCGAGCCGACCAGCGGCAACACCGGGGTCGGGCTGGCCCTGGTCGCCCAGCAACGCGGGTACCGCTGCGTGTTCGTCTGCCCGGACAAGGTCTCCGAGGACAAGCGCAACGTGCTGCGCGCCTATGGCGCCGAGGTCGTCGTCTGTCCGACCGCGGTCGCCCCGGAGGATCCGCAGTCGTACTACTCGGTCTCCGACCGGCTGGTCCGCGAGATCCCGGGCGCATGGAAGCCGGACCAGTACTCCAACCCCAACAACCCCCGCAGCCACTACGAGACCACCGGCCCGGAGATCTGGGCCGACACCGAGGGCCGCATCACCCACTTCGTCACCGGCGTGGGCACCGGCGGCACCATCTCCGGGACCGGCCGATACCTCAAGGAGGTGTCGAACGGCCGGGTGCAGGTGATCGGCGCCGACCCGGAAGGGTCGGTCTACTCCGGTGGCACCGGCCGGCCGTACCTGGTCGAGGGGGTCGGCGAGGACTTCTGGCCGAGCGCCTACGACCAGTCGGTGGCCGACGAGATCATCGCCGTGTCCGACGCCGAGTCGTTCGCGACGACCCGGCGGCTGGCCCGGGAGGAGGGGCTGCTGGTCGGCGGATCCTGCGGGATGGCCGTCGCGGCCGCGCTCCAGCTCGCCGGCCGACTCACCGCCGACGACGTCGTCGTCGTCCTGCTCCCGGACGGTGGCCGCGGCTACCTGTCCAAGATTTTCTCCGACGACTGGATGTCGTCCTACGGGTTCCTGTCCAGCGACGGGGAGGCCACCGTCGGCGACATCGTCCGCAGCAAGACCGGCAAGCTGCCCTCCCTCGTGCACACCCACCCGACCGAGACCGTGCGGGACGCCGTCGAGATCCTGCACGAGTACGGCGTCTCGCAGATGCCGGTCGTGTCGGCCGAGCCGCCCGTGATGGCCGGTGAGGTCGTCGGGTCGGTGTCCGAGAAGGACCTGCTGGATGCCTTCTTCGCCGGGACCGCCCAGCTGTCCGACGCCGTCCGCCACCACATGGCGCCGCCGTTCGAACTGGTCGGGGCGGGGGAGAAGATCACCGCCGCCCGATCCGCCCTGCACGGGCGGGACGCGGTCATGGTGATCGACGACGGCAAGCCGGTCGGGGTGCTGACCCGGGCCGACCTGCTGGCGTTCCTGGCCGGCCGTCGCGCCTGACGCACCGGGCGGCGGTGTTTGGCCCGGGGCAGTCGCGGAACTGTCCGGGCATGAGCACCGACACCCCGCAACCACCCCAGCAGCAGACCCCGCCCGGCCGGCAGTCGGCCATGACCCCCGTGCCCGACTGCGGGGAGGACTCCTACGTCGGCACCGGGCGGCTGGCCGGCAAGGTCGCGCTCATCACCGGCGGTGACAGTGGCATCGGTCGGGCCGTGGCGATCGCCTACGCCCGCGAGGGCGCGGACGTCGCCATCTCCTACCTCGACGAGCACGACGACGCCGAGGCCGTCGCCGAACAGGTCCGCGCGGCCGGCCGGCGGGTGCTGCTGTTCCCCGGCGACATCTCGGTCGCGGCCCACTGCCGGGACATCGTCGAGCGCACCGTCGCCGAGTTCGACCGGGTGGACGTCCTCGTCAGCAACGCCGCCTACCAGATGTCCCACGAGACGCTGGAGGAGATCTCCGACGACGAGTGGGCGTTCACGCTGAACACGAACGTCTCGGCGATGTTCTACCTCGTCAAGGCGGTGCTGCCGCACATGCCGTCCGGTGGGGCGATCATCGGCAGCTCGTCGGTGAACTCCGACATGCCCTCCCCGACGCTGGCGCCCTACGCGCTGACGAAGGCGGCCGTCGCCAACTTCTGTGCGAGCCTCGCGCAGCTGCTCGGCGAGCGCGGGATCCGGGTCAACAGCGTCGCCCCCGGGCCCGTGTGGACCCCACTCATCCCGTCCACCATGCCGGAGGAGAAGGTGGCGAATTTCGGCGCCGACACCCCGCTCGGCCGGGCCGGGCAGCCGGCCGAACTCGCCCCCGCCTACGTGCTGCTGGCCTCCGACGACGGGTCGTACATCTCCGGCGCCCGACTCGCCGTCACCGGCGGCCGGCCGGTGCTCTGAACCCCCACCCCCGGCCGTTCTAGGGTGGCGGACATGACTGACGTGCCCGCCGCCCTGCCCGCCGCCGCGCCGAACACCGGCGCGGCGGTCGGTGGGTTCTCCACCCGTGCCATCCACGCCGGACAGGCCCCCGAGCCGGTCACCGGTGCCGTGGTCGTCCCCATCTTCCAGACCTCGACGTTCGCCCAGGACGTCGTCGGCGAACCGCGCGCGGGCTACGACTACAGCCGGGCCGGCAACCCCACCCGGACCGCTCTGGAGCAGGCGCTGGCCAGCCTGGAGGGCGGCCGGGCCGGCTTCGCCTACGCCTCGGGGATGGCCGCCACCGACACGTTGCTGCGGGCCGTGCTGCGACCCGGCGACCACCTCGTCCTGCCGGCCGACGCCTACGGCGGCACCTTCCGGTTGATCAGCCGGGTGCTGGCCAACTGGGGCATCACCTACACCGCCGTCGCGCTGGCCGACCTCGACGCCGTCCGGGCCGCGCTGCAGCCCAACACCCGCATCGTGTGGTGCGAGACGCCGACCAACCCGCTGCTGAACGTGGCCGACATCGCCGCCCTGGCCGACATCGCCCACGGGGCCGGAGCCCGGCTCGTCGTCGACAACACCTTCGCCTCCCCGTACCTGCAGCAGCCGCTGGCCCTCGGCGCCGACGTGGTCCTGCACTCGACCACCAAGTACGTCGGCGGGCACTCCGACGTCGTCGGTGGTGCGCTGATCGTCGACGACGCCGATCTGGCCGAGGAGCTCGCGTTCCACACCAAATCGATCGGCGGGGTGGCCGGCCCGTTCGACGCCTGGATCACGCTGCGCGGGGTCAAGACGCTGGCCGTCCGGATGGACCGGCACTGCGACAACGCCGAGGCGGTCGCCGAGATGCTGGCCGAGCACCCGCGGGTCGGCACCGTCCACTACCCCGGGCTGCAGACGCACCCGCACCACCAGGTTGCGGCCGGGCAGATGCTGCGGTTCGGCGGGATGGTCTCCTTCACCGTCCGGGACGGGCGGGACGCCGCGCTCAAGGTCTGCCAGCGGACCGCCGTCTTCACCCTCGGCGAGTCGCTCGGCGGCGTCGAGTCGCTCATCGAACACCCGGGCCTCATGACGCACGCCAGCGTCGCCGGGTCCGCCCACGAGGTCCCCGACGACTTGGTCCGGCTCTCCGTGGGCATCGAGGACGTGGACGACCTGCTGGACGACCTGCGCCAGGCCCTGGACTGACCGACCCGACTCGGCGCAGACGGCCGCCACCCCGCGGGGGTGGCGGCCGGTCAGGGCACCAGCACGATGCGGGTCGCGGCGCCGTCCGGGCGATGGGGGAGCCCGCCGTTCTGCACCACCTCGTGGGCCTCACGGGCGCGGGCGAACGGCCACACCACGCCGACCGGGGCGCCGATCCGGCCCGTCGGCCACTGCTCACCGATCCAGTCCGCCGCCGCGGCCAGCTCGGGCACGGTCAGCTCGGACAGTACGAAGCCGACGAGCTGCAATTCGCGGGTGTAGAAGCGCCACAGATCCAGCTCCACCGTGGTCCGGGTGGCGATCACCAGGATCCGGCCCCGGGGGTTGAGCAGCCCGGCCACGGCGCCCAGGTCGACCCGCCCGGTGGTGTCGACCAGCACGTCGACGCCGTCCGGCGCCGCCGCGACGGCCGCCGCTACCGCGCCCTGGGCGTCGGCCACCACCGCGACACCGCCGCAGCTCTCGACCGAACCGGCCGCGGCCGCGGCCCGCACCACCCCGATCGCGTGCGCTCCGACAGTCCCGGCCGCCTGCACCATCGCCGCGCCCACCGCGCCGTTGGCGCCGACCACCGCGACGGTCTCCCCGGCCGCCAGCCGCGCCCGGCCCAGCAGTCCGGCCTGCGCGGTCGCCGCCGGGTGCACCGTCGCCACGAACGTCACCGGGTCGGCCCCGGCCGGCAGTCGGTACAGGCGGTCCAGCGCGACGCAGGTCAGTTCGGCCGTCGCACCGGGCCGTCCCCCGAACCCGGCCGTGTTCGTCCAGACCAGGTCACCGGGCCGCAGCTCCGACGACGTGTCGGGCCCGAGCGAGACCACCCGTCCGACCAGGTCACGGCCCAGCACCAGCGGAAACCGCACCGGGTTGACCCACCGGCCCGACCGCAGCAGCAGATCCACCCCGTCGACGGCGACGGCCAGCACCTGCACCAGCGCTTCCCCGGGACCCGCCACCGGGTCGGGCAGCTCGCCGTAGCGGATGAGATCGGTCGGACCCAGCTCGTCCACGAACGCGGCATGCATGCCGCCATCCTGGGGGCCCGGCCCGGAAAACGCAGCACCCCCGTCGCTCCGCGGAGCGACGGGGGTGGCGGGTGCGGCAGCTGACCTCAGCCGGTGAAGGGCTTGGCCTCCAGGACGGCGACCTTCTGGATCTTGCCGTTGGGCAGCGCGTACTCGCGGGATTCCCCACGGGAGGAGCCGATGATGGCCTGGCCCAGCGGCGACTGCGGGGAGTAGACGGGCAGGTTGCCGTGCGCGCCCTCCTCGCGGGAACCGAGCAGGAAGGTCTCCTGGTCGTCGTCGTCCCCGTCGTAGGCGACGGTGACGACCATGCCCTGCTCGACGACACCGTCGTCGGCGGGGGCGACGCCCACCTGCGCGTTACGCAGCAGTTCCTGGATCTGCCGGATGCGCGATTCCTGCTTGGCCTGCTCGTCCCGGGCGGCGTGATAGCCACCGTTCTCCTTGAGGTCGCCCTCCTCGCGCCGGGCGTTGATCTCCGCGGCGATGACGGGACGGTGGGCGACCAGCTGGTCGAGCTCGCCCTGGAGTCGGTCGTGCGCCTCCTGGGTCAGCCAGGTCACGGTTCCGGTCATGGCAACTCCTCACTGCGGTGCGCTCGGGGACCGGGGTGGTCCCGCGATGGCGGCCGGGTGCCGGTCGTGCGGGCCCGGGGACGCCGGACGCGGTGACCGCGCCGGCTCCGAGGCCCGGTCCGACGTGGTCCGGCCACGATTCGGGCGGCTCCCCGGTGGACCGGGAAGCGGGGCATAGGGGTGCCCGGGCGCGGGAAATCCCCGGCGGACGGGCGGCACTGATGACAAAAAACGATGAACGGCCCCCATCGGGACCGTTCATTTGTCGAATCCTACCATTTTGCCCAGGTGAACGAGCGCTGACGACGCACGCCGTCGCTCTCGGTGCCCGTCCAGTGCCCGTCCAGTGCCCGTCCAGTGCCTGTCCGGTGCCCCGACGTGTCCATGCCGGGGTGGTGGCCGTGGAGTGGCCCGCCGCCGGTCGCGGTGCCCCCGGTGGCCCGGGCAGTTCGGAACCGGACGGAGCGAAGTGGACAATGGCGGACGACCCCGTACGTGTCCATCGCGGACCAGCAGCTCCGCGATGAGCAGTCACCCGGACCCCGGGAAGGAACCACCGCGCCGTGAGCGAGCATTCCACTCTCAGTGTCAGCCCCACCGACGCTCCGACCGCCGAGCAGGCCGCTGCCTCGCCGCAGTCCGAGGCGGCGGCCCGCCGGGCCCGGCACGCCGAGCGCGCAGCGCTGCGCCTGATGGCCGTCCACGCCCACCCCGACGACGAATCGAGCAAGGGTGCGGCCACGCTGGCCAAGTACACCGCCGCCGGCATCGGCGCGGTGGTGGTGTCCTGCACCGGGGGCGAGCGCGGTGACGTGCTCAACCCCAAATTGGCCGAGGCGCTCAAGGACGACCCGAACCTGGATCTGCCGGCCCTGCGACTCGTCGAGATGGCCAATGCCGCCGAGATCCTCGGCATCGCGCACGAATGGCTCGGGTTCGAGGACTCCGGCTACCACGAGGGCGATCCGGACAGCTGGCAGCTGCCGCCCGGCTCGTTCGCCGACCTCGACCCGCAGCCCGAGATCGAGGCGCTCGTCCGGCTGGTGCGCCGGTACCGACCGCACGTCATGACCACGTACGACGAGAACGGCGGGTACCCGCACCCCGACCACATCCGTTGCCACGTGGTCGCGGTCGGGGCGTTCGAGGCGGCCGGTGACCCGGACGCGTTCCCGGACGCGGGGTCGGTCTGGCAGCCCCTGAAGCTCTACTACAACGCGGGGTTCTCCCGGGAGCGGATCATGGCCGTCAACGAGGCCGTCCGGTCGCGCACCGGTGAGGGCCCGTACGACGAGTGGATCAAGCACTTCACCGAGCACCAGCGACCCGACCCGGGCCTGCGGGTCACCACCCGGGTGCCGGTCGCCGACTTCTTCCACGCCCGTGACGCCGCCCTGCTGGCCCACGCCACCCAGATCGACCCCGATTCGCGGTGGTTCGCCGTCCCGCGGGACATCGAGGCGCAGGTGTGGGGGACCGACGACTACGAACTGGCCCGGTCGCTCGTCGACGCGACGCTGCCCGAGGACGACCTGTTCGCCGGGGTCACCCCGGACCCGTCCGCGGCGGAGGAAGCCCGATGACCGCGCTGACCGGGACCGCCCAGCGGGCCGTCACCTGGCTGGCCACCCAGCCCGGGGACTACGACCCGAGTTCGGGACGAGGCCCGGACTGGGGCAAGGCGGCGCCGATCGGGCTGCTCATCATCCTGCTGCTCGGCGTGGCGTTGTTCTTCCTCATCAAGTCGATGAACAAGAACCTCCGGCGGGTGCCGGCGTCGTTCGACACTCCCGAGTCCGCGACCGCCGGGTCCGAGCCGGGCACTGCGCGGGGGACCGACGGACCGGATTCCCCGACCGCGACGTCCGCCACCCTGACGGGCCCGGCCGGACCGGAGGACCCGCCGACGACCCGGTGACCACCGGTCCGCCCGGACCGCACCGCCCGCACATCCACCACCCCGCGCCTGCTCCTCGGCGCGGGGTGGTGGCGTTTCCGGCGTCGGTCACCCGGAGCCCCTTGTGCAAGGTGTGTAACGGTGTAATCATTGCAAGTGTTGCAACGAGCAACGCCATCTGCGAGATGCCGGGAGGCATCCACGAACACCGGAGGACACCCATGAAGGGCAATCCACACCACATCGCGTCCGGACCCGACGAGACCGGACGACCCCACCGGCGCGGCCGCCGTTCCGGCCCCCAGGACCAGCAGGACGAACGCCGCGGACCCCGCCGGCACGGCGACGGCCCGGAAGGCGGGCGCGGCTTCGGACCGGGCCGCGGCTTCGGACCCGGTCGCGGCTTCGGACCCCGCGGACGAGGCCCGGGCGGCCGGGGCCGCGGCGAGGGGCCGGACGCGTCCGACGCCGCCGCCTGGCTGTCCGGACGCCTGCCTGACGGCTGGTTCGTCGGCGCCCCCGCCGTCACCGTCGACCGCGACGAGATCCTGGTGGTCGGCGAACTGCCGGCCCTGACGGACGACTTCGCCGACGAGGCGGCCCGGGCCGCCGCCGAGGCCGGTCGCATCGCCCGCTTCCGGGAGGATTCCCGGGCCGAACGCGTCGAGATCGCCCGCCAGGGCCAGCACCGCTACGAGCGCGAGATCTCCTGGGGCGCCCGCCTGGGCGGCACCGAGGAACTGTTCACCACGGTCTCGGCCCCGGTGATGACGCGGCTGCGGCAGCCCGAGCGCGTCATCCTGGACACGCTCGTCGACTCCGGCGTCGCTCGCTCCCGGTCCGACGCGTTGGCCTGGGCGGTGCGGCTGGTCGGCGAGCACGCCGACACCTGGCTGGCCGATCTGCGCAGCGCGATGGAGCAGGTCAACCGGCTCCGCGAGCAGGGCCCGACCCGCGCTGGTGAGTAGCCGTCAGCGGAACAGCAGCAGCCAGATGGCGACCCACTGGCACAGAGCGGCCGCGGTGACGCAGGCATGGAAGTACTCGTGGTACCCGAACACCTGCGGCCAGGTGTTCGGGCGGCGGATCCCGTAGATCACGGCGCCGATCGTGTACAGCAGGCCACCGGCGGCGATGAGCGTGACCACGGCCGCGCCGCCGTTGGCCAGCAGGTCGGGCATGACGAAGATCGCGACCCAGCCCAGGGCCAGATAGAACGGCACGCCGAGCCAGCGCGGCGAATGCGGCCAGAACATCTTGAGCGCGACCCCGCCGGCCGCCCCCAGCCAGACCGCCACCAGCACGACCGTGCTGGTCGGCGGCTCCAGGGCCAGCGCCGCGATGGGCGTGTACGACCCGGCGATGAATACGAAGATCATCGAGTGGTCGGCCCGCTTCATCCAGGTGCGGGCCCGGGGGGACACCCAGGTGTGCCGGTGGTAGGTCGCGCTGATGCTGAACAGACCGATCAGGGTGAGGCAGTAGACGGTGCACGCGACCGCCGGACCGGGGCCGGCGAACACGGCGGCCATCGGGATCATCGCGAGGCTGCCGACGACGGCGACGGCCGCCGAGTAGAAGTGGATCCAGCCCCGGGCGCGCGGGCGCAGCAGGGCGGGCGGCTCCGTCGCGGGGACCGTCGTGTTCACGTGCTCAGCTCCTGGCTCGGTCGGACGGCCCGCGCGGGCCCGTCCGGGGTGGTGCTTCCGGTATATACCGCCGGCCGGTCGGACGGTGCACCGGCGCCGTCCGCGCCGGGGAGTCGTCCGAGTGCGTCGACGTGCCGTCGGTGGCCGTCCGGCGTCGTAGGGTGACGCCCGTGCGTCTTCCCGACCTGGTCTACCGGCTCTACGAGAACCGGTTGGCCACCAGTCTGGCCGGTGCGCCGATCCCGCACCACGTCGGTGTGATGTTGGACGGCAATCGCCGGTGGGCCCGCAAAGCCGGGTTCACCAACCCCACGGAGGGCCACCGGGCCGGGGCCGCCCACATCGCGGATCTGCTGGAGTGGTGCTCCGAGGCCGGGATCGGCATGGTCACTCTCTGGCTGCTGTCCACCGACAACCTGCGCCGGGCGGACGAGGAACTGCTGCCCCTGCTGGACATCATCACCGATGTCGTCGACGACCTGGCCGCCCCCGACCAGCCGTGGAAGCTCGTCGTCATCGGGGCCCGCGAGTTGCTGCCCGAGGCGATGACGACCCGGCTGGCCGCCGCCGAACTGCGGACCGCGAGCCGCGAGGGCCTGCAGGTCAACATCGCGGTCGGGTACGGCGGTCGCCACGAGATCGTCGACGCGGTGAAGTCGATGCTGCGGGTCGGCGCCGAGGAGGGGCGGGGCATCCAGGAGCTCATCGACTCGCTGGACGTGGAGACCATCGGGGAACACCTCTACACCTCCGGACTGCCAGACCCGGATCTGGTCATCCGCACATCGGGGGAGCAGCGGTTGTCCGGGTTCCTGCTCTGGCAAAGTGCCCACTCCGAGTACTGGTTCTGCGAGGCGTTCTGGCCGGATTTCCGCCGGGTCGACTTCCTGCGGGCGTTGCGCGACTACGCGAACCGGCACCGGCGCTACGGCGAATGATCCGGGCGGACAATGATCGGATGGACACCGGTCAGGACGTCGTCACGGAGTACCTCAAGCTCGGCCTGCGCTTCGACCGGGTGGTCAGCGGTTTCGTCGACGCCTACACCGGTGATCCGGCGTTGCGCCGGGCCGTCGACGACGAGCCGGCGCCCGACCCCGCCGACCTGGCCCGGCAGGCCACCCGGCTGGTCGCCGCCGTCGGTGATGCTGATCTGAGCGCCCAGCGGGTCGATTTCCTGACCGCCCACCTGCAGGCGCTGGCCGTCGCCGGCCGGCGGTTGGCCGGCCAGGAGATGGGCTTCGTCGCCGAGGTCGCCGGCTACTTCCAGGTCGAGATCGACCTGGTCGACGAGGACGTGTTCGCCGCCGCCCACGCCCGCCTCGACGAGCTGCTGCCCGGCCGGGGCGATCTGCTCGACCGGCTGGCCGCGCTGCGCGAACTCGAACTGTGCCCGCCCGACCAGGTCGAGCGGGTCGTCAGGGTCATCGCCGCCGATCTGCGGGAGCGGGTGGCCGGGCCGACGGGTCTGCCCGCCGGAGAGCACATCGACTTCGAGATCGCCCGTGACGTGGCCTGGAGCGGCTTCAACTACTACCTGGGCGACTTCTCGTCGCGGGTGGCGGTCAACGCCGACATCGGCCACCGGATGTCCCAGCTCGGCGTGCTGGTCGCCCACGAGTGCTACCCGGGCCACCACACCGAGCACTGCCGCAAGGAGGACCTGCTGGTCCGTCAGGGCGGCCAGGCCGAGCAGACGATCTTCCTGGTCAACACCCCGCAGTGCGTGATGGCCGAGGGGCTGGGTGACCTGGCGCTCAGCGCCGCGATCGGCCCCGGCTGGGGGCGTTGGCTGTCGGAACTGTTCGATGCGAACTTCGGCCCGGTCGGCGATGCCGGCCGTCCGGTGCCCGGCTTCGACGCCGACCTGGCCGAGGAACTGGAACTGGCGTCCCGTCCGTTGAACGCGGTCCGGCAGAACGCCGCGATCCTGCTGCACGACCGGGGGCGGCCGGTGTCGGAGGTGCAGGAGTACCTGCAGCGGTGGTCGCTGGCCGGGCCCGAGCAGGCCGCGCAGCGCCTGCGGTTCCTCACCGACCCGTTGTGGCGGGCCTACGTGTCGACCTACGTCGAGGGGGAGCGGCTGCTGCGCCCCTGGCTGGACGCCCGCCCCGCCGAGCAGAGTGCGCTCGAGCGGTTCCGGCGGCTGCTCGACGAGCCGCTGACCCCGGTGGCCATCCGGGCCGAACTGGCCGGCGCCAGCGTCTGACCCGGCCGTCGTCGGCGCACCCGGATGCGGGTGTCGCGGCCCGGCGACCGCTTCACCGCCGGTTCTCATGGGATTCTTGCGCCGCGCGGGTGCACAGGGCGTGCACTCGTCGAGGCCCGGCCGGGCGCGGTGTCCGGCCAGGTTCCGTGTGGGGCAGTACCGCAGCCCCCGGCGCGGACCGGCCGAAACGAGGGGAACGGACAGTTCAGATGACGGGGACGGCCCGGTTGCTGGTGGTCGACGACGAGCCGTCGTTGCAGGACATCGTCGCGACGTCGATGCGGTTCCTGGGATACCAGGTGTCGGTCGCCGGGACCGGCCGGGAGGCCGTCCGGATGGCCACCGACTCGCCGCCCGACCTGATCATCCTCGACGTCATGCTGCCCGACTTCGACGGCCTGGAGGTCATGAAGCGGGTGCGGGCGGCCGGCGTCGACTCCGGCGTCGTGTTCCTGTCCGCACGGGACACCCCGGCCGACAAGATCGCCGGGTTGACCGCCGGTGGCGACGACTACGTCACCAAGCCGTTCGGGCTGGAGGAGCTGGCCGCCCGGGTCGCCGCCGTGCTCCGTCGGGTCCGGCCGGCCGACGACGCCGACGGGGTGCTGCGGGTCGCCGACCTGGAGCTCGACCCGGAGACCTACCGGGTCACCCGCGCGGGCGAGCCGATCGAACTGGCCCCCACCGAGTACAAGCTGCTGCGGCACCTGATGGTCAACGCCAACGTCGTGCTGTCCCGCCAGCAGCTGCTCGACGCCGTCTGGGGCACCGACTTCTACGGGGACGACGCCGTCGTCGCCACCTACATCTCCTACCTGCGCCGCAAGGTCGACGCGACCGGTGAACCGCTGATCCACACGCACCGCGGCTTCGGTTACGTGCTGCGCGGCACCCGGCACTGACGGGTCACCGCATGGCCTCCTCCGGCCCGATCACCGAGCCCCTGACCGCGGTCCCGGTCACCGGCACCGCCGCCGCCCGGGGCCCGCTGACCAACGGCGCCGCCCCGGCCCCCCGCCGTTGGACGCTGCGGGCCCGGCTCATCGCGCTCGTCGTCGGGGTGGCCGCGATCGCGCTGGTGTCGGTGGACGTCGGGTTGCCGATCGCGCTGCGCTCGGTGCTGGTCACCAACCTCGACGCGACGCTGAACCGGGCGATGGGCAGCCTGCCGCAGACCTTCCAGTTCCAGGCCCTGCAGGAGCGGATCCGCGACAGCTCGCCCGGCAGCGAGGTCGGCTTCACCCTCATCTCGGCGGACGGTTCCATCCAGCACGAACCGCCGGAATCCGAGGACACCTGGGCGAACCCGGACGTCAACGCCATCGAGGCGATGGGCGTGCCGCAGACGATCGTCGACCTGGACGACCCGACCATCCAGTACCGGGCGGTCGCCCGCACCGTCACCGCCCAGAGCACCAACCTGCCGGCCGAGCTGGTCGCCTGGCAGTCGACGTCCGGCGTGCAGACCGCGGTCGGCCGGCTGATCGTCATCGAGCTGCTCGGCACCGCGGCGCTGTTGCTGCTGCTCGGTCTGACCTCGTCGCTGATCATCCGACGGGAACTCAAGCCGCTGGAGTCCATCGCCCGGGCCGCCGACGACATCGCCGACGGCGACCTGGACCGCCGGGTCGAGGAGGACGACCCCTCGACCGAGGTGGGCCGGCTCGGCGTGGCGTTCAACGGCATGCTCGACGGGATCTCCGAACTGCTCGACGAACGGCAGCGCAGCGAGCAGCGACTGCGGCAGTTCGCCGCCGACGCCTCTCACGAGCTCCGTACCCCGGTCGCGGCCGTCCGGGGCTACACCGACATGTACCGGGCCGGGATGCTCAGCGATCCGGCCGCCGTGCAGCGGGCCATGGAACGCATGGGGTTCGAGGCCGCCCGGATGAACGCGCTGGTGCAGGACCTGCTCACGCTGATCCAGGCGGACGCGGAGAAGACCGCCAGCCACGAACGGGTGGACCTGGTGGAGGTGCTCACCGGGGTGGTCGAGGACGCCGCCGTCATCGACCCGGAGCGGCAGTGGCGCTGGTCCGGGTGGGACCCGGCGGCCGGGCGGGTGCTTGTCCTGGGCGATCGGCTGCGGCTGAGCCAGCTGTTCGCGAACCTGCTGGGCAACATCCGCACCCACACCCCGCCCGGGACCACGGCCACCGTGACGGTGCTGCCGGGGGCGGGGGAGATCGCGGTCTCGGTCAGCGACAACGGTCCCGGAGTCGCGGATGAGGACCTGGACCGGCTTTTCGACCGCTTCTACCGGGCCGATCCGTCCCGATCCCGGGAGAAGGGCGGGACCGGACTCGGGCTGTCCATCGTCGCCGCCATCGCCCGCAACCACGGCGGGCGGGTGCTCGCGGGTCACAGCCCGGGCGGTGGGCTGACGATCACGGTCGTGCTGCCCCGGGCGACCGGCACCGCCGCGGTCCCGCCCCCGGCGCCGGCGGCCGTCCCGGTCCCGGTCGTCTGAGCCCGGTCCGCCGGTCCCGCAGCGCCCGGCCCGGTCACATCCGGGCAATACGAAGTTCACCCGGCCGTTTCGCGTGTTGGTCAGGGGCCCCCTGGGGGCGGCGGTAGCGTCCGATCCGTGGGGCGCATCTTCGGCGGCCCATCCGGGAGGCCCTTCACGTGAGCAGACCGCACAGCTTCGGACCGGCGTGTCGTACGACGGGGCCGCTGTGCGGCTCCGTGCCCACCCGCCGTTCCCGCTCGTCGGCCGCCACACGTTCGGGACCGCCGGCCCTTCTCGAGGATCCGGGCACCTGTCGCCCGGCTGGGAGCCTTCGTGGTCACACGTCGTTCCGACTCGTCACCGTCCCTCTCCGCCGATCCGGTCGTCCCCGCTGACGACGGTCGGCCGGCTGCGGTGGCGCGTTCGGGACCGTCCGTCGTCGCGTCGGGGGGCGCCGACGACACCCGCCTGACCTACGTGATCGACACCTCGGTCCTGCTGTCCGATCCGTGGGCGCTGAACCGGTTCGCCGAGCACCAGGTCGTGCTGCCGCTGGTCGTCATCTCCGAACTGGAGGGCAAGCGCCACCACCCCGAACTGGGGTACTTCGCGCGCCAGGCGCTGCGGCTGCTCGACGACCTGCGGGTGCAGTACGGGCGGCTGGACGCCCCCGTCCCGGTCGGTACCGAGGGCGGCACGCTGCACGTCGAGCTCAATCACACCGACGCCACGGTCCTGCCGGCCGGCTTCCGCAACGACAGCAACGACTCCCGGATCCTGGCCTGCGCGCTGAACCTGGCCGCGGAACGGCCGGCCGGGTCGGTCACCCTCGTCACCAAGGACATGCCGCTGCGGGTGAAGGCGTCCGCCGTCGGCCTGGCCGCCGACGAGTACCGCGCCCAGGACGTGGTGCCGTCCGGGTTCACCGGCATGACCGAACTATCCGTCCCGGCCGGCGAGATCGACACGCTGTTCGCCACCGGACTGCTCGACACCGACGCCGCGCGTGACCTGCCCTGTCACACCGGCGTCAAGCTGGTCGGCCCGACGAGCTCGGCCCTCGGCCGGGTCACCGCGGGCAAGCAGGTCCGCCTGGTCCGCGGCGAACGGGAGGCCTTCGGGCTGCGCGGCCGGTCGGCCGAGCAGCGCATCGCCCTCGACCTGCTGATGGACGACGAGGTCGGCATCGTCTCGCTCGGCGGGCGGGCCGGCACCGGCAAGTCCGCCATGGCCCTGTGCGCCGGGCTCGAGCTGGTGATGGAGCGGCGGGCGCACCGCAAGGTCGTGGTCTTCCGGCCGCTGTACGCGGTCGGCGGGCAGGAGCTGGGCTACCTGCCGGGCGGCGAGAGCGAGAAGATGGGCCCCTGGGCGCAAGCGGTCTTCGACACCCTGTCGGCGGTCGCGTCGCCGCAGGTCATCGAGGAGGTCGTCGCCCGCGGGATGCTCGAGGTGCTGCCGCTGACCCACATCCGGGGTCGCTCGTTGCACGACTCGTTCGTCATCGTCGACGAGGCCCAGTCGCTCGAACGCAACGTCCTGCTGACCGTGCTGTCCCGGCTGGGCACCAACTCCCGGGTGGTGCTGACCCACGACGTCGCCCAGCGGGACAACCTGCGGGTCGGCCGGCACGACGGCATCGCCGCGGTGATCGAGACCCTCAAGGGGCACCCGTTGTTCGCGCACGTCACCCTGACCCGGTCGGAACGCTCACCGATCGCCGCCCTGGTGACCGAGCTGCTGGAGACGCCCGACCACGGCTGAGCTGGAGCGACGCGGCGGCGGGACCGGGGATCGCCCGGTTCCGCCGCCGCGTCGGCGTCCGGGCCTACCGCCGCCGTGGGGCCACGTACGCCCGCCGATCGATCCCGTCCGGGCCGGGCCCGTCGTGTCGGGGGTGCACGAGAGCCCCGCGACCGGCACAGTGACGGCACACCGGGACGCGGCGACCGCGCCGATCGCGTTGATCGCGACCGCCGGGTGGGCCGCGGCGGTTCGTGGAGAGGACGGCACATGCACAGCACTGCTCCTTCGGGGCCTCCGGGGCGCGCCCGGCGGGGCCGGCGTCCGGGATCACGGACCGCGGTCGGGGCGATGCTCGCCGCCGTCCTGGTCGCCGGCCTGGGGATCGCGTTCCCCCTGGCCGGGTCCGCGGCCCCGGCGGCGCCGACCGTGGCCGCCGCCCCACTCGCAGCGGCCGTGCCGACCACCGCGTCGTCCGGCGGGCGGACCCTCACGGCGAACCCGTCCACCGACCTGGCCGTCAACGGGGCGCAGATCACCGTCTCCGGGAGCGGCTTCACGCCGACCAGTGGCGGCATCTTCGTCGCGGTGTGCACCTCGGCGCAGACCGCGGGCGGGGTGCGACCTGGACAGTGCATCGGCGGCAACCGGCCGAACGCGTCGCTGAACCGCGACTACGCGCACTTCGTCGACCCGAACCGCACCGGCGGCCCCGGCGGCGGGGTCACCGCGCCGCTCACCGGCGGCGACTTCACCCAGTACACGTTGACGTTGACGTCGGCCACCGGCACGCCGAACTGCCAGACCCAGGCCTGCTCGCTGTGGGCGTTCAGCGACGACGAGAGCGACCCGTCACAGGACGTCTCGATCCCGCTCGCCTTCGTGGCCGCGCCGACCAGTCCGAGCCCGTCGTCCACGACGACCTCCCCGACGGCGCCGTCGACCGCGGTGGTCGCGTCCGTCGCCACCCAGGACGTCGCCGCCGGCGCGCAGCAGACAGTCGTGTTCACCGGTTTCCGCCCCAACGAGGTGCTCGGCGTCGAGCTGTTCCCGCCGACGTCGACCCAGGCGGTGACCCCGCCCGGCACCTTCGGCTCCGACGGCAACGGCAACGCCACCGTCACGTTCACGGTGCCGACCACCGTCAGTCCGGGTGCCGTCCGGCTCCAGGTCACCGGCCGCAGTTCGGGCATCGTCGGCGTCGCCGAGTTCCAGGTCGTCGCTCCGCCGACCACCGCGTCCTCGACGCCGGCGTCCACCACCAGTTCCACCCCGACCACCAGCGCGTCGCCCACCAGTTCGTCCGTGGTCGCCAGCAGCACGCCGGCCACCTCCAGCTCGGCCGTCCTCACCCCGGCGTCCGACTCGGGCAGCAGCCTGTGGTGGTTGTGGCTGCTGCTGGCGGTGCTGGTAATCGCCGGCATCGTCACCGGCATCGTGCTGTGGCGCCGCAAGCAGGAACAGGACCGGGAACGCGAGCAGCAGCAGCGGGACGTGGAGGCGGCGGCCGCCCAGCAGCAGGCCGCTGAACGCGACCGGATGCTCGGCCAGCAGCCCACCCAGGCCTACCCGCCGCCCGCCGACCCGTACGGGCTGCTCGCCGGCCGGGACCCGGCCGACTACGGACAGGGGCCGACCGAGGTCATCCCACCCGGCCAGGGTCCGCGCACCCAGGGCTGGCCGCCGCCGTCGAACGCTCCCACCCAGTACATCCCGCCCCCCGGATCTCAGGACCAGACCCGCTACATCCCGCCGGCCGGGCCCGGGCGCGGACCGGCCGGTCCGCCCGGCTCGGACGCCCCGACCCAGTTCGTGCCGCCGTACCAGCCGCCGGGCCGGCGTCCCCAGGGCCCCCCGCCCCAGCGGCCGCAGGAGGATCCGGAGCGCACCCAGGTCTGGCGCCCGGAGGACGACGACCGGACGCAGACGTGGCGTCCGGACGACGAGGACCCGCGCGGCGGTCCCCGCCGCTGACCTGCGAGGCGACACCCGACAACGCCGAAGGCCCGGCCCCCCGCGCGAGGGGGACCGGGCCTTCGGGCGTGACCGGGGGCTTACGGGTGGGTCATGGACAGCACGTCCAGCGCCGCGTCCAGCTGCTCGCGGGTGAGCCGGCCGTTGTCGACGTGGCCGCGCTCCAGCACGACGTCCTTGATGGTCTTGTTCTCCTTGAGCGCCTGCTTGGCGACCGAGGCGGCCTCCTCGTACCCGATGTACTTGTTCAGCGGGGTGACGATGGAGGGGGACGACTCGGCGTACTCGCGGCAGCGGTCGACGTTGGCCACGATGCCGCTGATACAGCGGTCGGCCAGCAGCACGCTGGTGGTGGACAGCAGGGTGATCGACTCCAGCAGGTCCACGCCCATGATCGGCAGCATCACGTTCAGCTCGAACGTGCCGGAGGCGCCGGCGAACGCGATGGTCGCGTCGTTGCCGATGACCTGCGCGCAGGCCATCAGGGTGGCCTCCGGCAGCACCGGGTTGACCTTGCCCGGCATAATCGAGCTGCCCGGCTGCAGGTCGGGCAGGGCGATCTCGGCCAGGCCGGCCCGCGGGCCCGAACTCATCCAGCGCAGGTCGTTGCAGATCTTGGTCAGGCTGACCGCGATGACCTTGAGCTGGCCGGACATCTCGACCAGGCCGTCCCGGGCGCCCTGCGCCTCGAAGTGGTTGCGGGCCTCGGTGAACGGCAGGTCCATGGTGTGGGCCAGCTCGGTGATGACCGCGGCGGAGAAGCCGGGCGGGGTGTTGATGCCGGTGCCGACGGCGGTGCCGCCCAGCGGCAGCTCGGCCAGCCGGGGCAGCGAGGCGGTGACCCGCTCGATGCCGTAGCGGATGGCCGCGGCGTACCCGCCGAACTCCTGGCCCAGGGTGACCGGGGTGGCGTCCATCAGGTGGGTGCGGCCGGACTTGACCACGGTGGCCCACTCGGCGGCCTTGGTGTCCAGGGCGGTGGCAAGGTGCCGCAGGCCGGGGATGAGCTCACGGACGACGGCCTCGGTGGCGGCCACGTGGATCGACGTCGGGAACACGTCGTTGGACGACTGCGAGGCGTTGACGTGGTCGTTGGGGTGCACCTTGCGGCCGAGCGCCTCGGTGGCCAGCGTGGAGAGCACCTCGTTGGTGTTCATGTTCGAGCTGGTGCCCGACCCGGTCTGGAATACGTCCAGCGGGAAGTCGGCGTCGAACTCGCCGCCCGCGACCCGCTGCGCGGCGGCGGTGATCGCGTCGGCGGTCTCCTGCTCGACGATGCCCATCCGGGCGTTCACGGTCGCGGCCGCCGACTTGATCAGCGCCAGCGCCCGGATCTGTGCCCGGCTCAGCGGCCGGCCGGAGATGGGGAAGTTCTCCACGGCCCGCTGGGTCTGGGCCTGGTACTTGGCGTCGCGGGGGACGCGCACCTCGCCCATGGTGTCGTGCTCGATGCGGTACGCCTGGTCGGTGCCGCCGGTGACCCCGTCGTCGTGTTCAGCCATGCCGGTCAAACTATCGGTGCCCCGCCGGTGCGGACCGCCCCGGGGACGATCCGGTGATGGCGAAATGGGTCACAGCCGGGCCGGCCGCCGCGGCGAAACCCCCAGCCGGCCCCGGCCGCTCGGCGTGACACGATGGAGCCGTGGCGATCAGACGGCCGAACACCCTGCGGGACATGGCGTGGTCCATCGCCGTGCTGGCCGTCGTCGCGATCCTGCTGGGCTGGGCCTACGGCGCGGTGTCGTTCTCGCCGGGCCGGCCGAGCGACGGGCAGGCCCCGGTGGCCGACGTCAGCGGCGGGTTCGACCGGGCGGCTCCGCTGGTCGGGTTCGACCTGGCCGTGCCCCGGGAGTTGCCGGCCGACTGGCAGCCCAGCTCGTTCACCTTCGTCGACCCGGCCACGGCGCCGGCCGGTCAGGTCGCGACCGTCCGCGGCGGGTGGCTGACACCCGACGGCCGGTTCATCACGATCATCGAGGCCGCCGGACCGCCGGCCACGGTGCTGCCCGCCGAGCTGGGGTCGATCGGCCCCAACACCGGCCTGCAGACCGTCGACGGCGTCGAGTGGACCGTCACCTCCGGCCGGCGCACCGAGGTGGCCTGGTACCGCACCGCGGGCGAGGCGACCTGGTTGATCACCGGGACCGCGACGCCGGAGTCGTTCGCGACGCTGGCCGCCGCCCTGGTCTGAGCGGCCGACCAGGTCAGGCGCGGGTCCAGGCCAGCAGGTCGTCCACCGGCCAGGTGTTGACCACCCGCTCCTCCGGCACCTCGCACTCCTGCGCCCTCGCGCAGCCGTAGGCCTGCCAGTCGAGCTGACCGGGGGCGTGCGCGTCGGTGTCGATGGAGAACCGGCACCCGGCCGCGACGGCCTGCCGCAGCAGCCGGCGCGGCGGGTCCAGGCGCTCGGGACGGCTGTTGATCTCGACGGCGACGTCGTACTCGACGCAGGCGGCGAACACCCGCTCCGCGTCGAACTGGCTCTCCGGTCGGGTCCCTCGGCCGCCGGTCACCAGCCGCCCGGTGCAGTGCCCGAGGACGTCGGTGTGCGGGTTCTCGATGGCCCGCAGCATCCGCCTGGTCATCGCTCCCGCATCCGACCGCAGCTTGGAGTGCACCGAGGCGACGACGATGTCGACCCGGCCGAGCAGTTCGTCGCTCTGGTCGAGGGTGCCGTCCTCGTTGATGTCGCATTCGATGCCCGAGAGCAGCCGGAAACCCTGCCCGGCGAGTCGGCCGTTGATCGTCTCGACCAGGTCGAGCTGGCGTTCCAGCCGCTCTGGGGACAGACCGTTGGCCACCGTCAGCCGGGGGGAGTGGTCGGTCATCGCCAGGTACTCGTGCCCGAGCTCCAGTGCGGTGACGGCCATCTCCTCGACCGGGCTGCCGCCGTCGCTCCACTCGCTGTGTGCGTGCAGATCGCCCCGCAGGGCGCCGCGCAGATCCGCACCGCCGTCGACCAGCGGGGCGAGCCCGTCTTCCAGTGCGGCCAGGTACTCGGGGACGTCCCCGGCGAGCGCCTGCCGGATCACCGTCGACGTCTTCGGGCCGATGCCCTTGAGATCGGTGAGGGTGCCGTCCTCGGTGCGGCGACGCAGCTCCGCCGGCGCGAGCCCGGCCAGGATCAGCGCGGCCGACCGGAACGCGCGCACCCGGTACGTCGGGGCCTGTTGCCGTTCGAGCAGGAAACCGATCCGGCGCAGGGCAGTGATCGGATCCATCGGGCCAGCGTAGGCGGGCCGCCGCCACTCCGTCGGACGGTGCTGTGAGTGCTCTCACGCGCGCCGGCCGCGCCGGCGATGTGATGCTGGAGCACGTACCGGACCTTCGCGATCCGGCTGTGAGGAAGGACGATCACCGATGCTCCGTCCCATGCTGGTGGGCAAGATCCACCGGGCCACGGTCACCGCGGCCGACCTGCACTACGTCGGCTCCATCACCCTGGATTCCGATCTCCTGGAGGCCGCCGACCTGCTGCCCGGCCAGCAGGTGGACGTCGTCGACGTCACCAACGGCGCCCGCTTGTCGACCTACGTCATCGCCGGTGACCGCGGTTCGGGCATCGTGTCGATCAACGGCGCCGCCGCGCACCTCATCCATCCCGGCGACATCGTCATCGTCATCGGCTACGGCCTGCTGACCGATTCCGAGGCCCGCACCCGCACCCCGTCGGTGGTGTTCGTCGACGCCGACAACCGCATCGTCAGCACCGGCGCAGACCCGGGTGACGTGCCCGCCGGGTTCGGGCTCATCCCCTCCGGGATCGGGCGGGGCTGACCGCTACTGCTGCTCGGCGGTCCGCAGCGCGGCTTCGACCCGTTCGCGGGCCCCGTCCAGGAAGGTGCCGCACAGCGCGGCCAGCGCCTCACCGCGCTCCCACAGGGTGAGCGACTCGTCCAGGGACAGGCCCCCGGTCTCCAGCTTCGCGACCACCGCGGCCAGCTCGTCGCGGGCGTCCTCGTAACTGCGGGGGGTGTCGTCCTGCTCGTCCGCGGCGGGGCCGGGGGCGGTGGTGCTGCGGTCGATGCTCATCGGGTGCTCTCTGCCGGGGTGGTAGCGGGGGAATCGGTCGCCGGGTCGTCCGTCCGGCCGGGGGCCTCGGTCTCGATGGCCGGGGCGGGCTCGCCGCCGAGCGGGATGGCACCGACGGGGGTCGTCCCGGGCGCGGGGCGCGGCCGCAGACCCAGGGGTCCGGATCGTTCGGGTCCGAGAGTGGCCGCCAGAACGGCGCCGTCGGCGACCCGGATCCGTAGCGGGGTGCCGGTCTTCGCCTGCTCGATCGAGCGCAGCACGCGTCCGCCCGGTCCGCCGGTCTGCACGACGGCGTAGCCGCGGGCCAGGGTGGCGGCCGGGCCGAGCACGGTGAGTTGGGCGCGACGGTGGGCCAGGTCGCGTTCCTGACCGTCCAGGGTGCGGTCGACGACGCGCCGGGAGCGTTCCAGCAGCCGCTCGACCTCCGTGCGCCGGGCGGTGATGGGGGTGAGCGGGTCGACGAGCACCGCGGCCGACGTGAGCCGGCGGAGCCGGGCCTCCTCGGTCTGCACCCAGCCGGTCAGCGCCCGGCGGGCCCGGTGGGAGAGCATGGCGATCTGCGCCCGCTCGGCCACCGCGTCGGGGACGACCCGCTTGCCGGCGTCGGTCGGGGTCGAGCAGCGCACGTCGGCCACGTCGTCGACGATCGGATGGTCCGGTTCGTGGCCGACGGCTGAGACGACCGGGGTCCGGCAGCGGGACACCTCCCGGCACAGCGTCTCGTCGGAGAACGGCAGCAGGTCCTCGACGCTGCCGCCGCCGCGGGCGAGCACGATGACGTCGACCTCCGGGTCGGCGTCCAGCCGGCGGAGCGCCTCGATGATCTGCTCGACCGCGAAAACGCCCTGCACCGCAGGGTTCTCGATCCGGAACCGGACCGCCGGCCAACGGGCGCGGGCGTTGGACAACACGTCGGACTCCGCGGCGCTGGCCCGGCCGGTGATGAGGCCGACCGTCCCCGGTAGGAACGGCAACGGCTTCTTGCGTTCCCGGGCGGTCAGCCCCTCGACGGCCAGCAGCCGGCGCAACCGTTCCAGCCGGGCGAGCAGCTCGCCCAGGCCCACGGGGTGCATCTCGTCCGCGCGGAAGGTGAGGGTGCCGCGGGCCGGGTAGAACTCGAACTTCCCGTGCACGACGACCCGGGTGCCCTCGCCGGGCGGGGTGGGGAAGTCGGCGAACACGGTCCGCCCGCACGCCACCGACAGCGACATGGGCACCACCGGGTCGCGGAGCGTCAGGAAGGACATCCCGCCCGATCGCAGGGACAGCTGCGCGATCTGTCCCTCCACCCAGGCGGCCGGGGCCTTGGCGACGTACTCGGTCATCCGCTGCGCGAGAGCGCGGACCGGCCAGGGGTTCTCGCGGGTGGTGTCGCCGGCCCGGGTGGGTGGGGCGGGGCGTTGCTCGGCCGCCGGCCCGGCGCCGGTGGTGCTGGGAGGGGTGCTCACGACGAGTGCTGCAGGGTGACCAGCCGGTTCGACAGCAGGGTCAGGAACGGGGCCCGCGCGGCGGACTGCTGTTCGTGGTCGAGCAGCGACTGCACGTCGTCGGCCGTCAACCGGCGCAGGTGCCCGCGGACCTGCGCGACCGTCAGCTGGTCGTAGTCGGGCAGGGGGAGCGGCGGGGTGACCGGCGGGCCGGCGATCGGCTCGTCGGTCGCCGTCGTCCACACCACCGGGTCGGGTTCGGTGGCGACGTGGGCCGTGGGCTCGTCGATCGCGGCGGCCGCGGCGGCCGGATCCTCCCGGGTGACCGACCAGTCGGCGGGCACGAGGGTCTCGGCCGGTGCCGCCGGCTCGGCGTCTTCCCGGGGCGCGGCGTCGGCGGGTGCCGTGGTCGTCTCCGCCGGGGTGGTGGGGGCCGGGGTGGTGGGGGTGGTGTCCTCGGGCTCGACGGGGACGCCGTCGATGCGGGCGCCCGGGGGGACGACCGGAACGGTGGGCTTGACGCCCCGGCGGGCGCGGTCGACAGGGGTGACGGTGGCGGTCGACCCCGTCTCGTCGCCGCGACCGGTGGTCTCGGGCTGGCGTCGCTCCGCCGCACCGGTCCCGCTCGGCCGCGGACGGGGCCGCGGTGGGGTGGGCAGGTCGTCGTCGAACGTGGCCAGCGGCGAACGCTCCGGCTGTCCGCCGCCGAAGACGGCGCTGAGCGTCTCGTCGCCCTTCGTGGCGAGCTCCGCGATCTCCTGCTGCACCTTCATCGACACGCGTAGGGCGTAGCCGGCGGCCTGCACCGGCAGGGCGGACAGATCGGCGGGCAGGCTGCGGATCCGTTCGACCCCGGTGACGACGAGGCCGGTGGCGATCTTGAGCGGCAGCGGCAGGGGGAAAGCCATGTGACCAGACTGCCGTATGAGGTGGCCCGGTGGCACCGGCAGGGGGGCGGGTGCTGCGTTCCGTGCTCGCGCCCACCGGACGGCGGGCGATGGCGCTCGTCACCCGGGGTCGCTCCACCGCGCCCCTACCATGGAGGCATGGTTTCCCCCTCGACCCCGCCGCCCGCCGACGACGTCCGCCGCCGTGTCCTGCTGGCGGCCCCCCGCGGGTACTGCGCCGGGGTCGACCGGGCCGTGATCACCGTGGAGAAGGCGTTGGAGCAGTACGGCGCCCCGGTGTACGTCCGCAAGCAGATCGTCCACAACAAGCACGTGGTGGCCAACCTGGAGGCTCGCGGCGCGATCTTCGTCGAGGAGACCGACGAGGTCCCCGAGGGTGCACTGGTGGTGTTCTCCGCGCACGGCGTGTCGCCCGCCGTGCACGAGGAGGCCGCCGACCGTCAGTTGCGCGTGATCGACGCCACCTGCCCGCTGGTGACCAAGGTCCACAAGGAGGCCCGGCGCTTCGCGTCCGAGGATTACGACATCCTGCTCATCGGTCACCGCGGCCACGAGGAGGTCGAGGGCACCCACGGTGAGGCCCCGCAGTCGATCCAGATCGTGAACGACGCGTCCGAGGTCGACACCGTGCAGGTCCGTGACCCGGAGAAGGTCATCTGGCTCTCGCAGACGACGTTGTCGGTCGACGAGACGCTGGAGACGGTGGGTCTGCTCCGCAAGCGGTTCCCGTTGATGGCCGCGCCGCCCAGCGACGACATCTGCTACGCCACGACCAATCGCCAGGAGGTCATCAAGCAGATCGCCGGCGAGTGCGACCTGGTGCTGGTGGTCGGCTCGAAGAACTCGTCGAACTCGGTGCGCCTGGTCGAGGTCGCGCTGGCCGCCGGGGCCGACGCCTCGTACCTCATCGACGACGCCAGTGAGATCGACCCGGCCTGGCTCGACGGAGTGGTCACGGTGGGCATCACCAGTGGGGCGTCCGTGCCGGACGACCTGGTCCACGGGGTGCTGGCCCACCTGCAGGACAACGGGTTCCCGCCGGCCGAGGAGATCACGGCGGCCACCGAGACCCTGACCTTCTCGTTGCCCAAGGAACTGCGGCGCGACCTGCGCCCGGCCTCCGCCTGAGCCGCTCGGGCCCGACCTGGTCGGGCCCTGGACGAGCCGCCCGGTCAGACCCGCTGGGCGTCGGCGGCGTGGGCGGTGCGGGACGTCCGTCGCAGCGGCTGCGCGACGATGCGGATGAGCCCGATGGCCACCGCGAGCGCGGTGCCGATGGCCATCGTGGGGAACGTGGCGATCAGCTTGAGGGCCATCCCGTACATGCCGCCCCCGTTGATGAACAGCAGGCCGCCGATGAGGAGCCCGGCGACCAGAATCAGCGGCGGCTGGACCATCGCGGTGAAGACGGACCGGCGCTGCACCAGGAGGGCGGCGAGGGCGACGCCGATCCAGAAGCCGAGCCGCAGTCCCCAGCTGAAGGTGCCGAAGACCCAGCCGTCGATGGCCGTGCCGATGAGCGTGCACACCAGGGCGACGAGCACCGCGGCCCACCACGGCCAGCCCCGCACACCCGGCGCGGCCGACGACACGGCCAGGGGACGGGAGCGGTCGGGGGCGAAGGTGCTCATCGGTCCACGGTAGCCTCCTCGCCCGGCCAGACCGGCCGTTCCGCGGAGGGCGGCCACTCGACCGGGGACTCCAGGGGAGACCGGGGTGACGGGAAGCGTTCGGACGACCACCGGTGGTCACGGGCGGCTGTGTCCACGGGAGGCGGGGCGGCCAGTTCGTCGCCGACCACGCCCAGGTCGCTGAGTCGACGGGCGCTGGTCACCACCCGGCTCTCGAAGGAGCCGACCGCCTGGTTGTAGGCGCCGACCGCCCGCTGTAGGGCCGCCCCGGTCCGGCTCAGGTGGGTACTCAGGGTGACCAGCCGCCCGTGCAGGTCGCGGCCCACCTCGAGCACCTCCGCGGCCGAGGCCGACACCCGCTCGTGCCGCCAGCTGAAGGCGACCGTGCGCAGCAGGGCGATGAGCGACGTGGGGGTGGCCAGCACGACGTTGCGGGCGAAGGCGTAGTCGGACAGCCCGGGGTCGACCGACATGGCTGCGTCCAGCAGCGGCTCGCCGGGGACGAACAGGACCACGAACTCCGGGGCCGGGTGGAAGTGCCGCCAGTACGACTTGGCGGCCAACTGGTCGACGTGGTGCCGTACCGCCCGGGCGTGGGCCACCAGCAGCTGGCGTCGCCGCTGCTCGTCCGAGCTGTCCAGGGCCTCCAGCCAGGCGGCGAACGGCACCTTGGCATCGACCGGGATGCTCCGTCCGCCCGACAGCCGCACCAGCATGTCGGGCCGGACCCCGGGACCCTCGCCGCCCGGGGCGCTGACCTGGACGTCGTAGTCGCAGTGCTCGACCATGCCGGCCAACTCGACCAGCCGTTGCAGCTGCACCTCACCCCACCGCCCCCGGACCGTCGGGGCGCGGAGGGCGCCGACCAGCGACCGGGCCTGGCCACCCAGTTCGACCGAAGCCCGGTGCAGGGCGGCTACCTGCTCCTGCAGGCCCGCGTAGGCGCCGATGCGTTCGCGTTCCACCGCGGCCAGCTGGTGCTCGACCCGGGTCAGGGCGTCGGCCGCGGGCGCGAGCACCGCGGCCACGTCGGGGCCGTCCGGCCCAGCGCCCGACCAGCCCCGTCGCCGGCTGAGCAGCACTCCGACGACCACCCCGATGAGCAGCCCGACGACCAGCAGCAGCGCGCCGGTGAGCAGGGCGCCCGACCCTCCCGTGTCCATGGTCGACACCATGGCACCTGCCACCGACAGTGAGCGGTGTGCGCGCCGGGCCGCCGCGCCCGGCCCGGGGCGGCGGGCCGTTCACATGCGGCCGTTACACTCCCGCCCCATGACCAGCCCGGGCACCGCGCTGATCCGCCGCCGCGCGGTCGACCTCATGCGTGTGGTCAGCGCCGCCTGTCGCCTCGGCCGCTGAGCAGACCCCGGCCGCACCCCGTGGTGTCCGCCGGAACGACTAGCACGGCTGCCGCCGCCCGCAGCGGCCTCGGTCGGTCGGACCTCCATTCGCGCTCGGCCCCCTCGGGCCGTGGGCGCACTCCCCGAACGAACAGCGCACCGTCGCGCACCCCACCGCATTCGCCGACACCTTCCGAAAGGGTGCCTGCCGTGTCCCTTCCCGATTTCCTGATTATCGGTTCACCCAAAGCGGGCTCCACCGCTCTGCACGCGGCCCTGGCCCAGCACCCGCAGCTGTTCCTCTCCACTCCGAAGGAACCCAAGTTCTTCCTCTGCGAGGCGGCTCCGCCCGACCCGGCCCATCAGCGCGGCCCCGGGGACGCTCACTCGGCGCAGGAGTGGGTCTGGCGGCGGGACCGCTACGAGGCGCTCTTCGACGCCGCCCCACCCGGCACCCTGACCGGGGAGAGCACGCCGTTCTACCTGTGGGACAGCTCGGCCCATGAGCGGATCCGCCGGGTGGTGCCGCAGGCCAAGCTCATCGCGGTGGTCCGGGACCCGATCGATCGGGCCTACTCCAACTGGACCCACCTGTGGTGCGACGGTCTGGAGCCGGAGGCCGACTTCCTCCGCGCGGTCGACCTGGAGGAGCAGCGCATCGCCGCCGGCTACGCGCCGTTCTGGCGGTACCTGGAGATGGGCCGCTACGGCGAACAGCTCCAGCACCTGTATTCGGTCTTCCCCCGTGAGCAGGTCTTCGTGCTCCGTTACCGCCGGCTCATCGACGACCCGGCGACCGTGCTCGACGAGATCTGCACGTTCCTGGGCGTACGCACCGGTGAACTCACGTCGGTGCCCCGGTCCAACGTCTCCAACTGGGTGCCCAACACCCCGGTGAACCAGGTCCTGCGGCAGGTCGTCCGGGCCGGGGCCGCGCTCGGGGCGCACGTGCCGCCGCAGATCTGGCGCGGGGTCGAGAAGCCCCTACTGGGCGTCCTGCACCGTGGTGGCCGGCGCCGTCCGTCCCTGACCGCCGAGCAACGGGCCGCGCTGCTGCCGCGGGTCGCGCCGGATGTGCACCTGCTCAGCGAGATCACCGGCGTCGACCACTCCGACTGGCTCAACGAGGTCGGCCGCGGCTCGTTCGGGGAGCGGGCCAGCAGCTGAGCGGGGGAGCGCACGATCCACTGCCGACAACACGCCGTGGCCCGGTCCCGGCGAACGGCGTGTGCCGGCAGTCGAAGGGCGGAGTTCAGCCCAGCGGCAGCACGGTGGTGAGCAGCACGTTGGACCCGTCCGGACGGTCGGCCTCGAAGTAGATCCGCCAGTGATCGCCCGCCGGGACGACGCAGACGTACCGCAGGGTGCGTCCGTCGCGCTGGAGGGGGCCAGCGACCGGACGGAACGAGCCCGGATCGGACCCGAGGGCCAGACCGGTGCGCTCGTACCAGTTCTCCGCCGCGCTGGCCCGCCCGTCGTACAGGGCGAGCCAGCCGTCGTCGACCGGCAGCACGCTGGTCACCCGGGTGCCGCGGGCATCCCAGCTGTCGGCCGTCGGCACCAGGGCGGCGCCGTGCGAATCCCAGCGCAGGCCGTCCGGGCTGGTGAAGTACCAGGTCTGCATGCGGTCGGCCGCGTCGTCACCGCCGTCCAGCGGGTGCCGGCAGGCCCACATGCGCCAGGGACCGTCGTCGGTGGTCGGTGCCTGTACGACGACGTCCTTCCACGCGGTCGCCTCGTCCCCAGGGAGGACGACGGTCCGCGTCCCGGTGGCCAGGTCGGCGACGGAGCCGTCCGCCGCGGTGTCCAGGGCCTCGACCCACCAGTGCTTGGAGCCGAGGGTCGAGCAGCTGACGTAGAGCCGCCAGCCGCCGTCCGGACGGCGGACCAGGGCGGGCCGTTCGAGCGATGCGGAATCGAAGTCGCCCACCGGAACGGTGCAGGCCGTCTCGAAGTGCACGCCGTCGGTCGAGGTGGCGACCACGTTGGCGTACCCGCGGCCGGCGTCGACGGGGCGGCGCAGGCGATAGGCCAGGTGGAAGATCCCGTCGTGCCGGACGGCGCTCGGACCGCCGGCCCAGAAGCCGGTGCCGGTTCCGGGCGGTTCGACGACGACGGTGGCCGTCTCGTGTCGCAGGATGTCGGCGAGGCGCTCGAGGAGGGTCACGGCGGGCCAGCCTACGAAGCCGCACACCGCCCGCATGACCGGACCCACCGTTCGGCCGTTTTCTCAGTGGTTGATCCGCGACGTCTGCGTGAAGCGGCTCACGGGGTCGGATCGGCCTCGGCCACGGTAGGATCCCTGATATGTCTGTCCGGGTAGTGATGCTGGTGTGCTGTCGCGAGGTCGACCTCGTGCGCGTTGCCAGCGCTGCCTGTTGTTCCGCCGCCTGACTCCCGCCGCTTCGTGCCGGGCTGTCATGCCGGCGCGCACGGTCCTACTCGCGGACCTCCCTGCTCTGGTGTGACCTTCCGGCCCTGTCCGCAAGGATCCCCTGTGTCTTCTGTTTCGCCCCAGACCGAGCGCGTCGCGCCCGAGGGTGCTTCAGCCGCCCCTGCGGCTGCTGCCGTCACCCCCGAGCGGCCGGCCCGCGCCGCCCGCCCGGCCGCGGCCGAGCGTCCGGCCCGCCGTCCGCGCACGGCCAAGGGGCAGGGCCAGTGGGCGTTGGGCTACCGCGAACCGCTCAACCCCAACGAGCGGATGAAGAAGGACGACGACGGCCTGAACGTCCGGGCCCGCATCGAGAACATCTACCGGCACACCGGTTACGACGGCGTCGACCCCGGTGACCTGCGCGGTCGGTTCCGCTGGTGGGGCCTCTACACCCAGCGTGCCCCCGGGATCGACGGCGGTCGCACCGCGGTCCTCGAGCCCGAGGAGCTCGAGGACAAGTACTTCATGCTGCGCGTCCGCGTCGACGGCGGTCAGCTGACCACGGCGGCGCTGCGCACCATCGGCGAGGTCTCCACCACCTACGCCCGGGACACCGCCGACGTCACCGACCGGCAGAACATCCAGCTGCACTGGATCCGCATCGAGGACGTCCCGGCCATCTGGGACGCCGTCGAAGGCGTGGGTCTGAGCACGGCCGAGGCCTGCGGCGACGTGCCCCGCGTCATCCTCGGCTCGCCGGTCGCCGGCATCGCCAAGGACGAGATCATCGACGGCACCCCGGCCATCGAGGCGATCGTCGAGCGGTACATCGGCAGCAAGGAGTTCTCGAACCTGCCGCGCAAGTTCAAGACCGCCATCACCGGCTCGCCCCGGCAGGACCTGCTGCACGAGGTCCACGACCTGGCCTTCGTTGGCGTGGTGCACCCCGAACACGGCCCCGGCTTCGACGTCTGGGTCGGCGGCGGCCTGTCCACCAACCCCATGCTCGGCCAGCGGCTGGGCGTCTGGGTGCCGCTGGACGAGGTGCCCGAGGTGTGGGCCGGCGTCGTCGGCATCTTCCGTGACTACGGCTACCGCCGGCTGCGCAACCACGCCCGGCTGAAGTTCCTGATGGCCGACTGGGGGGCCCAGAAGTTCCGTGAGGTGCTCGAGTCGCCCAAGTACCTGGACCGTGCGCTCGTCGACGGACCGGCGCCGGAGCCGTACGCCGGTGCCCGGGACCACGTCGGCGTGCACGAGCAGAACGACGGCCGCTTCTACGTCGGCATCACCCCGACCGTCGGCCGCGTCTCCGGCACCCTGCTGACCCGGCTGGCCGACCTGGTCGAGGCCCACGGCTCGCAGCGGGTCCGGCTGACCGCCGACCAGGCGATCGTCGTCCTCGACCTCGAGGCCGAGCGGATCGACTCGTTCCTGGCCGGTCTGGACGAGCTGGGACTCACCGCGACCCCGTCGACGTTCAAGCGGAACATGATGGCCTGCACCGGGATCGAGTTCTGCAAGCTCGCGATCGTCGAGACCAAGGCGCGCGGCATCGCGCTGGTCGACGCGCTGGAGACCCGGCTCGCCGACGAGCTCGACAGCCTGCCGGCCATTTCGATCAACATCAACGGCTGCCCGAATGCCTGCGCCCGCACCCAGATCGCCGACATCGGCCTGAAGGGCATGATCGTCACCGGCGCGGACGGCGAGCAGCACGAGGGCTTCCAGGTGCACCTGGGCGGAAGCCTCGGCCTGGCGCCCGGTTTCGGCAAGAAGCTGCGCGGACACAAGATCACCGGTGACGAACTGCCTGACTACGTCGAGCGGGTCGTCCGGCGGTTCACCGAGCAGCGCGACGGCGACGAGCCGTTCGCGCAGTGGGTGGCCCGGGCCGAGGAAGCGGCCCTGCGATGAGCGCGCCCACCCGGTCGCCCGCCCAGTACTGCCCGTATTGCGGCGAGACGAACCTGTGGCCGCACGAGGCGGGCCACGGCACCTGGTCCTGCCGCGACTGCCGCCGCGTGTTCGCGGTCAAGTTCGTCGGGGTGGCCGGTGGGTCGGCCTTCCCGGCCCCGGACGCGGCGGAGCTGCGATCATGACGCTCGCCCATCACCCCGTGGACGGTGCCGCGCAAGCGGTCTCGCGTTCCCCGCGCTCCGGCGCGGCTCCCGTGCCGGTCGGCGTGCCCCGCGTCCGCAAGGCCGCCCGGTCGGCCGAGGAGCTGGGGTCGATCGCCCGCCGCGGTGCCCTGGAACTGGCCGACGCCACCGCGATCGAGATCCTGCGGTGGGCGGGCGAGCAGTTCGGCACCCGGCTGGCCGTCACCGCCTCGATGCAGGACACCGTGCTGGCCCACCTGGCGGCCCGCGCGGTGCCGGGGATCGACGTGCTGTTCCTGGACACCGGCTACCACTTCGTCGAGACCATCGGCACAGCCGACGCGGTGGAAGCGGTGTACGACGTCACCCTGCAGCGGGTGCTCCCGGCCCAGACGGTCGCCGAGCAGGACGCCGAGCTGGGCAAGGATCTGTTCGCCCGGGATCCCGACCTGTGCTGCTCGCTGCGCAAGGTCGCGCCACTGAACCGGGCGCTCCGTGACTTCGACGCCTGGGCCACCGGGGTCCGTCGCGTCGAGGCGCCGACCCGGGCGAACACCCCGGTGGTGCAGTTCGACGTGAAGCGGGGCAAGGTCCGTCTGGCCCCGTTGGCGGCGTGGACGGACGACGACGTCGACCGCTACATCTCCGAGCACGGCGTGCTCGTCAACCCCCTGCTCAGTGACGAATACCCGTCCATCGGCTGCGAGCCGTGCACGCACCGGGTGCTGCCCGGGCAGAACGCACGGGCCGGCCGCTGGGCGGGATCCACCAAGACCGAATGCGGGATCAACACATGACCGACACGTCCACCCTGGCCGCCGATCCGGCGGCCCCGGCGCGAACGGCCGGTGGCACGTTGTGGCTGACCGGCCTGCCCAGCGCCGGCAAGACCACGCTGGCCCGCGCCCTGGCCACGCAGCTCACCGAGCGCGGCCTGGACGTCGAGATCCTGGACGGCGACGAGGTGCGCACGCACCTGTCGGCCGGGCTCGGCTTCTCCAAGGCCGACCGCGAGACCCAGGTGACCCGCATCGGCTACGTCGCCGAGTTGCTCGCCCGGCACGGGGTTCTCGTGCTGGTGCCGGTCATCGCGCCGTACGCCGACGCCCGCGCCAAGGTCGCCGCCCACCACGCCGACAAGGGCACCGCCCACTGGCAGGTCCACCTGTCGACGTCCGTCGACGTCTGCGCCGAACGGGACGTGAAGGGGCTGTACGCCAAGGCGTTCCGCGGCGAGATCAGCCAGATGACCGGGGTCGACGACCCCTATGAGATCCCGGAGAACCCGGATCTGCGGATCGACACCGCCGCTGTCACCCAGGACGCCGCCGTCGCCGCCCTGATCGGCCTGCTGACCGAAAGGGGCGCCCTGTGAGCGCGACCACCACCGCACCGCCGACCGGAGCGACGAACCGCCCGGTGGCCCCGGCCCGGAGCCTGAGCCCGCACCTGCGGGCCCTGGAATCCGAGGCCATCCACATCCTGCGGGAGGTGGCCGGCCAGTTCGACCGACCGGTCATCCTGTTCTCGGCCGGTAAGGACTCGGTGCTCGTCCTGCACCTGGCCCGGAAGGCGTTCGCGCCGGCGCCACTGCCGTTCTCGTTGCTGCACGTCGACACCGGGCACAACTTCCCCGAGGTCATCGAGTACCGGGACCGCGTCGTCGCCGAGGGCGGCCTGCGCCTCGACGTGGCCCACGTCCAGGACTGGATCGACGACGGGCGGCTCACCGAGCGGCCGGACGGCACCCGCAACCCGCTGCAGACCGTGCCGCTGCTGGACACCATCGTCGCCCATCAGCACGACGCCGTCATCGGTGGTGCCCGGCGGGACGAGGAGCGCTCGCGGGCCAAGGAGCGCATCTTCTCGCTGCGCGACGCGTTCGGCGGCTGGGACCCGCGCAAGCAGCGTCCCGAGCTGTGGAGCCTCTACAACGGCAAGCACGCGCCCGGCGAGCACCTGCGGGTCTTCCCGCTGTCCAACTGGACCGAGCTGGACGTCTGGAACTACATCGAGGCCGAGAACATCGACCTCCCGCAGATCTACTACACCCACCAGCGGGAGGTGTTCTCCCGTAACGGCATGTGGCTGTCGCCGGGGGAGTGGGGCGGCCCGCGCGACGGTGAGGAGCTGCAGGTCCGGACGGTGCGGTACCGCACCGTGGGCGACATGTCCTGCACCGGCGCCGTCGAGTCCACCGCGGCCACCGTGCGCGAGGTCATCGAGGAGATCGTGCACACCCGCATCACCGAACGCGGCGCCACCCGGGCCGACGACAAGCTCAGCGAAGCCGCCATGGAAGACCGCAAGCGCGAGGGGTACTTCTAGAGATGACCGCCCAGACCGACACCCTCGCCCCGGTCAGCGCGCTGGCGCACGACCTCGCCGAGGAACTCACCACCAACCGGGCGCTGCTCCGGTTCGCCACCGCCGGCTCCGTCGACGACGGCAAGTCGACCCTGGTCGGCCGTCTGCTGCACGACTCGAAGTCCGTGCTGTCCGATCAGCTGGACTCGGTGGAGCGCACCTCGGCCGCCCGCGGCCTGGACACCCCGGACCTGTCCCTGCTGGTCGACGGCCTGCGGGCCGAACGCGAGCAGGGCATCACCATCGACGTGGCGTACCGCTACTTCGCGACCCCGGCCCGGACGTTCATCCTGGCCGACACCCCGGGGCACGTGCAGTACACCCGGAACACGGTGACCGGCGCGTCGACCGTCGACCTGGTGGTGATCCTGGTCGACGCCCGCACCGGGGTGGTCGCGCAGACCCGTCGGCACGCCGCGGTGGCCGCCCTGCTGGGTGTGCCGCACCTGCTGCTGGCGGTCAACAAGATCGATCTGGTCGACTACGACGAGGCCGTCTTCGATCGGATCGCCGCCGACTTCGACGTCTACGCCCGGGATCTGGGTATCGGTGAGGTCACCGCCATCCCGATCTCGGCCCTGCACGGCGACAACGTCGTCACGCGTTCCGAGCGGATCGGCTGGTACGACGGGCCCAGCGTGCTGGAGCACCTGGAGAACGTCGAGCTCGACTCCGACCACAAGGCGCAGGGCGAACTGCGGTTCCCCGTCCAGTACGTCATCCGCCCACGGTCGGACGAGCTGCCCGACTACCGCGGCTACGCGGGCCGGGTGGCCGCCGGCACCGTCCGGCCCGGCGACGAGGTCGTTGTGCTGCCGTCCGGACGGCGCAGTCGGGTCGCCGCGGTCGACACCGCCGACGGCACCGTGGATCTGGCCGCCGCCGGTGATTCGGTCACCCTGCTGCTGGACGACGACGTCGACCTCTCCCGCGGCGACCTCATCGTCGGTCCGGGCCAGACCCCGGAACCGGTGACCAGTTTCGCGGTCACCGTGACCCAGCTGGCCGAGAAGCCGTTGCTGCCCAACGCCCGGGTGCTGCTGCGCTACGGCACCACGCTGACCCGGGCGCTGGTCACGTCCATCGACGGTCGGTTGGACATTGACGCTCTGCGGTTCACCCCGGCCCCGGACTCGCTGGCGCTCAACGACATCGCCCGGATCACCGTCCGCACCGCCGACCCGCTGCCGGTCGAGGACTACCGGCCCGGCGGCGCGGTGGGGTCCCTGCTGCTCATCGATCCGGCCGACGGTGCGTCGTTGGCCGCCGGCATGGTCGGCGACCGTGTCGCCGCCCTGCACCCCGAACGGCACGCCGCCGCTCCGGAGGAAACCACCCCCGCCGAGGAGGACTGGCTGTGACCGATACCCGAATGCCGTGCCGGGGGCGATGTTGTCGCGCCCCGCGCCGCGCGATCCCGACGTGGATCGGGATCGCCTGCGGTTTCGACCTGTCCCTGGCATCCGCCAACCTCCCCACTCCCGGCCCGTAACCGCCGGCTCCCCGACAAGGACCCACCCCGTGCTGTCGACCCTGCGCTCCGCCCGCCGACGAGCCCCTCGTCGCACCCCCCGTCCCTTGGCTCTCGTCGCCCTCGCCGCCGCGGCGGCCACCGTGCTCTCCGCCTGCGGTTCGTCGTCGGACTCCGGTGCGACCGCGGCCGGAACCTCTGGTGGCAGCGGCAGTTCCGCCGCCCTCCGCCTCGGCTACTTCCCGAACGTGACCCACGCCGGTGCCGTCCTCGGCGTCAAGGACGGGACGTTCCAGCAGGCCCTGGGCTCCACCAAGCTCGAGACGACGACCTTCAACGCCGGCCCGGCCGCCACCGAGGCGCTGCTGTCCGGCTCGATCGACGCGACGTTCATCGGCCCCAACCCGGCCATCAACGCGTTCGCGAAGTCGGGCGGCGAGGCCATCCGCATCATCGCCGGCACCACCGCCGACGGCGCCGCCTTCGTCGTCAAGCCGGAGATCAACTCCGCGGCCGACCTCAAGGGCAAGACACTGGCGAGCCCGCAGCTGGGCGGCACCCAGGACGTCGCCCTGCGGAAGTGGCTGCTGGACAACGGGCTCAAGACGCAGACCACCGGCGGGTCCGACGTCGACATCGTCAACCAGGAGAACGCGCAGACGCTGGACCTGTTCAAGTCCGGCCAGATCGACGGCGCCTGGCTGCCCGAGCCGTGGGCGTCCCGGCTGGTGCTCGACGCCGGCGGCAAGGTGCTGGTCGACGAGAAGACGCTGTGGCCGAACGAGCAGTTCCTCACCACGCACCTGATCGTCAGCACCTCCTACCTGAAGGACCACCCGGAGCAGGTGCAGGCGCTGCTCAAGGGCCTGGTCACCGAGACCCAGAAGATCGAGTCCGATCCGGCGACCGCGCAGACCGAGTTGAACGCCGCGATCGGGGAACTGACCGGGAAGCCGCTGTCCGACGCTGTGATCCAGCGGTCGTTCACGGAGATCCAGCCGACGTGGGATCCGCTGGCGGCCACCCTGCCGACCATCGCGGACGACGGCGTCACCGCCGGAACCCTCACCAGCAAGCCGGATCTCAAGGGCATCTACGACCTCACCCTGCTGAACAAGGTGCTCGCCGACGCCGGTCAGCCCCAGGTCAGCGACGGCGGACTGGGGCAGGGCTCGTGACCGGCCCCGCCTGCGGTCTCCCGCTCGCATCAGCCCCCCTCATCCCCGCCACCTTCACACCCAGGAGCACCCGGTGACCGACGTGCAGGATCTGGAACGCAGCGATCTGGCCGACGTCGACCTCGACGACCCCCGCGTCGTCCCGCTGCTGGAGGCGTCCATCCGGCAGGAACGGGCGGCCGTCACCATCGACGGCGTCTCCAAGGTCTACGGCGGCAGCAAGGGCCGCCGGGTGGCCGCGCTGGACACCATCGACCTGAAGGTCGCCCCGGGCGAGTTCGTCTGCCTGCTGGGCGCTTCCGGCTGCGGCAAGTCCACGCTGCTGAACCTCATCGCCGGTCTGGACCGGCCGACCAGCGGCACCGTCACCGTCGAGGGACGGCCGGCGCTGATGTTCCAGGAGGCCGCCCTCTTCCCGTGGCTGACCGCGGGCAAGAACGTCCAGCTGGCCCTGAAGTACGCCGGCGTCCCGCGGGCCGACCGGGCGGCCCGGGCCGACGAGCTGCTCGAACTTGTCCGGCTGGCCGGCACCGCGAACCGCCGGGTGCACGAGCTGTCCGGCGGTCAGCGGCAGCGGGTCGCGCTGGCCCGGGCCCTGGCCCAGGACGGGCACGTGCTGCTGATGGACGAGCCGTTCGCGGCCCTGGACGCCATCACCCGCGACGTCATGCACGACGAGCTGACCCGGGTGTGGAAGCGCACCGGCAACTCCGTCGTCTTCGTGACCCACAACGTCCGCGAGGCGGTGCGGCTCGGCCAGCGGGTCGTGCTCCTGTCGTCGCGGCCCGGCCGGGTCATCCGCGAGTGGGCCGTGGAGATCCCCGGCCCCCGCACCATCGAGCACCCCGAGGTGGCGGCGCTGGCGGCGGAGATCACCGTCCAGCTCCGGGAGGAGATCGCCAAACATGCCCGCGCTTGACACCCCCCAGGGCCCAGGGGCCCGCCTGATCGCCCCGCCGGAGCCGGTGGAGCGGGAGGACACCGCTGCCGTCGGCGCCGGTCTGGACGCCCTGGAGGCTCCCACCGCCGAGCGCAGTTCCTGGTGGCGCCGGACATCCCGGTCGATCGTCCCGCCGCTGCTGGCCATCGGAGTCGTCTTCGTCGTCTGGCAGGTCCTGTACTGGCTGAAGGTCAAGCCGGAGGTCATGCTGCCGGCTCCGTCCGCGGTGTGGCAGGAGTTCCTGCGGCTGGCCGAGGGCGGCCAGGCGTGGCAGGCGATCTGGACCAGCCTGTCCCGCGGTCTGCTGGGCTTCGCGATGGCCATCGTCATCGGCACCGTGCTCGGCCTGCTGGTGGCCCGGCTCAAGTGGCTGCGGGCCTCGATCGGTCCGCTGCTGACCGGTCTGCAGTCGCTGCCGTCCGTGGCCTGGGTCCCGATGGCCATCCTGTTCTTCCAGATCAGCCCGGCGATGATCTACGCCGTCGTGCTGCTGGGCGCGGTGCCGTCGGTGGCCAACGGCCTGGTCGCCGGTATCGACCACGTCCCGCCGATCTACACCCGCGTCGGCCAGGTGCTCGGCATGGGCAAGTCCGCCCTGGTCCGGCAGGTGCTGTTGCCCGCCGCGCTGCCCGGCTACCTCGCCGGACTGCGGCAGGGCTGGGCGTTCTCCTGGCGCTCGCTGATGGCGGCCGAGCTGATCGTCACCTCGACCAAGCTGGGCTTCGGCCTCGGCCAGCTGATGCAGCAGGGCCGCGACCTGTCCGACGCCCCGATGCTGTACTCGGGCCTGCTGCTGATCTTCTTCGTCGGCGTCGGCATCGAGCTGGTGGTGTTCCGCCCGCTGGAGCGGGTCATTCTGGATGCCCGCGGCCTCAAGCCGTACGGGTCCTGACGAGGCCGTCGTGTCCGTGCTGACAACCGAACCCGGTCCGGACGCTCCCGGGCCGGGTCACGCCCCGGTGCTGGTCGGCCTGGCCCACGGCAGCCGGGACCCGCGGGCGGCGGTGACCATCGCCGAGGTGATGGCCGCGACCGCCGCGCTGCGGCCCGGGCTGATCGCCGTGCCCGCGTTCCTCGACCTGGCCAGCCCCGACCTGCTCGAAGCCGTCCAGCAGGTGCAGGCCCGGGACGGTGCGCAGCAGGCGGTGGTGCTGCCGCTGCTGTTCACCGAGGCGTTCCACGCCACTGTCGACGTCCCCGAGGCGGTGGCCGAGACGGCGGAGGCCACCGGGGTGGATCTCACCGTGGGCGGCATCCTCGGCATGGGGGAGGAGGTGCTGGCCGCGCTGGTCGACACCGCCGCCGCAGCCGGTATCGGAGCCGACGACGGCATCCTGCTGCTGGCCGTCGGGTCGTCCCGCGCGTCCGCCAACCAGGCGGTGCACGAGCTGGCGGCGCGGTGGGCCGCTGCCCGCCCCGGTCCGGTGCTGGCCGGCTTCGCGACCATGGACACGCCGGAGGCACCGTCGGCGGCCACCGTCATCCGACGGTTGGCCGGTGACGGCCACCGGGTGGGCATCGTTCCGCTGTTCCTGGCCCCGGGCCTGCTGCTGGACCAGGTCGCCGACAAGGCGGCGGCCTTGGTACCGGACGGCGAGGTGCGGGTGGCCGCCCCGCTCGGCACCGCGCTGGCCGGTCTGGTGCTGCGCCGTTACGACCAAGCGCGAGAGGTGCTGGCGTGAAGCTGTTGTCGTTCCCCAACCCGGTCAACGAGAAGGCCGCCCGCGCGGTCGCCGGTCTGGTCGTGCTGCTGTCCGCGGCCATCCTGATCACCCGCTCGCCGTGGCTGATCGGCCTGCTCGCGCTCGGTTTCTGGGCCAGAGTGGCGTCGGGTCCGCGGTTCTCGGTGTTCGGTCAGATCGCCACCCGGGTGATCGCACCCCGGCTGGGCGCGCCGCGACTGGTGCCCGGGCCGCCCAAGCGGTTCGCGCAGACCATCGGCGCCACCCTGTCCACCGGCGCGTTGGTGGCCTACCTGCTCGGCGCCCCCACGGTGGCCTGGGTGCTGGTCGGCGCCATCGTCGTCGCCGCGTCACTGGAGGCCGCGCTGGGGATCTGCCTGGGCTGCCTGATCTTCGGCCGTTTGCAGCAACTCGGCGTCATCCCCGCCTCAGTGTGCGAGGCCTGCAACAACGTCGGCCGCCGGGTCACCGTCCCGACGGGCGCCCAGCGGTCCTGACGACCGGTCGGGCGTCAGGAGTGCCGACCCGACCGACGGCCTGTCAGCCCGCGGCGTCGACCCATCAGCGTCAGCAGGGCGCCGCCGATCGACAGCAGCAATCCGGGGACGGCCAGTTCGGCCACCGGCACCCCGGTGCTGGCCAGGGCGGTGGTCGTGGGGCCGTCGGTCGTGGGTGCTGTCGTCGTGGGGGCGTAGGACGGGGCGACGTACGGGGTGACGGACTCCGACGGGTAGCTCGGCACCGACCACTGGCCGAACGTCACCGGGGCGCTGGACGGCAGGCTGTCGCTGGTGGGGTCGGCGTACGGATCGCTGGTGGTCACGGCGTACGGATCGCTGGTCGACGAGTCACCGACCGGATTGTTGAGGTCACTGGTGTCGCCGGGCAGGGTGTCCTGTTGTGGCACTTTCGGGGCGGGGAGTTCCTCGGTGGCCTGCATCCGGGGTTGCCAGGGCTGCTGAACGGGCCGAGCCGCGGGCAGCTCCGCCGCACGTTGCGCGTTCAGCACCTGCGCTTCCGGGGTCGGCCCGGTGGTGGTGGTCGTCGAATCCGTGCTGGCAGTGGCGGCCGAGGTCGTGGTGGTCGCTGACGCGGTCGACGGCAGCAAGGTTGAGGACACCGAGGTCGACGGCAGCGTGGTCGACGGCAGCGTGGTCGACGGCACCGAGGACGACGGCGTGATGGAGGCCGGCGGCACGCTGACGGCCCCGGAGGACAGCGTGGTCGTGGGGGTCGGCATCGGCGTGGAGACCGCGGTCGAGGCGGGCGTCGACGGGGTGGTCGGTGTCGTCGTGGCTGCGGACGACGGCGTGCTGGCGGTGGGCACGGTGGTGGTGGCCGCCGGGAGCGGTGCAGCCGGGGTGACCGGCGTGATCGCATCGCCGGTCAGCCGTGCGGCGCAGCTCCGCCCGGACGGCTCGCCGGTCGCCGTGAGGATGGTCTCGGTCGCATCGCCGGCCCGGGGCAGGGTGAACACGGCATCCCCGCCGGCGGTCGCCGTCACGCGTTGCCCGGGGGCCGCTGCGGTGGTGCCGAGGTGGAACGTGACGGCGTCGCCGGCCGGGAAGCCGTGGCCGGCGATGACCACGGCGCCGTCGGAGACCGACGTGACGTCCAGGCAGTCCTCGCCCGGGGCCGCGGTCGTCGAGGCGGTCGGTGTGGTCGTTCCCGAGTCGGCCAGGGCGTCGGTGGCGATCAGCATGCTGGCCGAACCGGCCAGGACCGCGGTGACGGTGGCCAGTCCTCGGCGCAGGTCCGGTCGAAGGGCCGGGTGCGGCCCACGGTCGGTGGTGCGCGTCATACCGCCTCCGGGTGATCGATGACGGGAACCGCTGTCCCGCAGACATGCGTCGCAGAACGTGTCTGGCCGCAAGCCGAGCGTAGTTTTGTCGTCGCTGCGAAGTCGAATCCCTGGCAGGGACTCCGCCGGACGAGTGAGTCTGTGTCGGTGGCTCACTGAGGGGGAACGGTTCGGCAGGATCGGCGGTTGTGTCGTCCGGCGGCTTCGAACGGCCCGGCCGCGGGGCGGGCCCCGGTCTCACCCGTGCAGCGCAACGATCACGTCTGCGCAGCGCCTATCGTCGTGAGGTTGGCGGTTCGTGACGGTCTGCAACCCAGGCCGCCGGGGATCGCGGGTTAGGAAGTTCGGCGACACCAGGAACGGTGCGTCGATGAGTACGGGTACGGCCGGTATCGCGGCCACCGGTTGGGTCACGGAAGGATCCGCGTGGGCGGCAACTCCATACATCGGTTCAGCAACACGTCGGTGCTGTCCGTCTGCGCCATCGACGCGCCGAAGTCCGTGACGTCGGCCGCCATCGACGCCGAACTGGCCGAGGTGTACCAGCGGGTCAACCTGCGCCCGGGAATGATGCAGCGGCTGGCCGGCATCGAGGAGCGGCGCTGGTGGAACGAGGGCACCACGTTCGTCGACGGGGCCGCGATGGCCGGCGCCAAGGCCATGGCCGAGGCGGGAGTGCAGCCCGGTGAGATCGGGCTGATCGTCAACACCAGTGTCAGCCGGGCCCACCTGGAACCGTCGACCGCGGTGGCCGTGCACCACACGCTGGGCCTGCCGACCTCCTGTCTGAACTTCGATGTCACCAACGCCTGTCTCGGCTTCGTCAACGGCATGCAACTGGCCTCCGCGATGATCGACAACGGCCAGATCGACTACGCCCTCGTCGTCAACGGCGAGGACGCGCAGGAGATCCACACCAAGACCATCGAGCGGCTGCGCAACGGGGCCGACGACGCCCGCTCGGTCTACGAGCAGTTCGCCTCCCTGACCCTGGGCTCCGGCGCCGCGGCGATGGTGCTCGGCCGGACCGACCGGCACCCCGAGGGTCACCGCTACCTCGGTGGTGTCACCCGGGCCGGCAGCGAACACCACCTGCTGTGCGTGGGCACGATGGACCACATGCAGACCGACAGCACCGGTCTGATGAACGCCGGGATCGCGCTGTCCGCCGACCTGTGGGCCGAATCGGCCGACGACTTCGGCTGGCGGTCCGGCATCAGCCGCTACGTCATGCACCAGGTCAGCAACGTGCACACCCGGGCCATCGCCAAGGTCTTCGACCTCGACCTCGAGCGGGTCCCGCTGACGTTCCCGCAGCGGGGCAACCTCGGCCCGGCGGCCATCCCGTTCACGCTGGCCGGCGTGGTCGACGAACTCGCCGCCGGGGATCGGGTCCTGCTGCTGGGGATCGGTTCCGGCCTGAACGCCTCGATCACCGAGATCGTCTGGTGACCCGGGGCTCCTCCCGGTCCAGCACCCACCCCGCCGCCCTGCCGCCATCCGGCCTGCCCGGGCTGGATCCGCGCTGGTCCCGGCTCGTCCCGGTGGACCTGGCCGACGGCCGGCGGACGTTCCACGTCCTGGACACCGGTCCGGTCGCCGATCAGGTCGGCACCGTGCTCTGTGTCCACGGCAACCCGACCTGGAGCTATCTGTGGCGTCGGTTGCTGGCCGACCCGCCACCCGGCTGGCGGGTCGTCGCCCTGGACCACCTCGGCATGGGGTACTCCGAGCGACCGGCCGTGCCCCGCACCCTCGCCCAGCGGGTCGACGACCTGGGCGCGCTGACTGCGGCCCTTCACCTTTCCGGACCGGTGGTCACCCTGGCCCACGACTGGGGCGGGATCCTGTCCCTCGGCTGGGCCGAGCGGCACCGCGAGCAGCTGGCCGGCGTCGTGCTCACCAACACCGCCGTGCACCAGCCGACCACCTCGAAGGGGCCGTGGCTGATCCGGGCCGCGCACGTCCCGGCGCTGACCGAACTGACGTGCCGGCGCACGCCGCTGTTCGTCCGGGCGACCACTCTCATCAATCCGCCGCGGGCCGAGAAATCGATCCGGGACGCCTACGCCGCGCCCTACCGGACCGTCGCCGACCGTCGTGCGGTCGGCGACTTCGTGGCCGACATCCCGTTCGCCCCGGGCCATCCGAGCCGCCCGGCGCTGGACGGGATCGCCGGGGCCGTCCGGGAACTCGACGTCCCAGCGCTGCTGCTCTGGGGTCCGCGGGACCCGGTGTTCCTCGACGAGCACCTCCATGACCTGCGGGAGCGCCTGCCGCAGGCCGGGGTGCACCGCTTCGAGACCGCCGGGCACCTGCTCCCCGAGGACGCCCCGGAATACGTGGCCGCGGTCCACCGGTTCGTCGCGAGCCTGCCCGGGGCCGGGTCGGTGCCCCCGCCGGCACCGGCGGATCCCGGCGCTGCCGAGTCGGCCGGGTTGATCGCCCTGCGCCGCCGCCGTGAGGACTCGTCCCCGGCGGTGGTCGAGGTGGGCGGGCGCACCCTGAGCTGGGCGCAGCTGGCCGAACAGGTCGAGGCGGCCGCCGCCGTCCTCACCCGGCTGGGCGTGCGGGCCGGGGACCGGGTCGCGCTGCTCGTCCCGCCCTCTCTCGAGCTGACCGTCGCGTTGTACGCGGTGTGGCGGGTGGGGGCCGCGATCGTCGTCGTCGACAAGGGCCTCGGTCTGCGGGCCATGGGGACCGCGCTGCGGGCCGCCCACGTGGACCATCTCATCGCCGAGAGCGCCGGGCTGGTCGCTGCCGCGCCGCTGCGGGTGCCGGGCACCCGGATCGCGGTGCGGGCGGTCCCGGCGGCGGTCCGGCGGCTGACCGGCGCGGTCGGGCCGCTGCTGGACGGCGCGCCCGTCTCGTCCCCGACGCCCGCCGTCGAGGTGCACCCGGACGCCGAGGCGGCCGTGCTGTTCACCTCCGGGGCCACCGGCCCGGCCAAGGGCGTGCTGTACCGGCAGCGGGAGGTCGCCGCCCAGTTGGCGGTCATCCGGTCGACCTACGACCTGGGTGCGGACGACCGGATCGTCGCCGCCTTCGCCCCGTTCGCGCTGTACGGGCCGGCGCTCGGCATCGCCTCCGCGGTCCCGGACGTCGACGTCACGAAGCCCGGAACGCTCACCGCGGTGAAGCTGGCCGAGGCGGCCCGGGCGATCGACGCGACCGTGGTCTTCGCTTCGCCGGCCGCCCTGGTCAACGTGCTGGCCACCGCGGACGCCCTCACGCCCGCCGACCGGGATGCACTGGGGCGGGTGCGACTGCTGATGAGCGCCGGGGCGCCGGTCCCGGTCGCTTTGTTGGCTCGCCTGCAGGCGCTGCTGCCCGCGGCGTCCCTGCACACCCCCTACGGGATGACCGAGGCGCTGCCGCTGACCGATGTCAGCCTGGATCAGATCCGGGCGGCCGGGGCGGGTGACGGCGTGTGTGTGGGCACACCGCTGGCCGGGGTGCGGGTCGCGGTGGCCCCGCTCGACGCGGCGGGGGAGCCCGCGGCCGAGCTGACCGACGCGCCCGGCGTGACCGGGGAGATCTGGGCGTCGGCCCCGCACCAGCGGGCCCGGTACGACACGCGCTGGCTGCTGGACCGCGCCGCAGACGCGCACCCCGGGTGGCACCGCACCGGCGACGTCGGTCAGTTCGACCCCGACGGCCGGCTGTGGGTGCAGGGACGGCTGGTCCACGTGATCACCACGGTGGACGGTCCGGTCACCCCGGTCGGCGTCGAGGTGCGTACCCAGCAGGCGCTGCCCGCGGGCCCGCTGGTCGCAGCCGTCGGGGTCGGCCCACGGGGCACCCAGCAGCTGGTGGTCGTCGTGCAGGACGGCACCGCCCCGAAGGCGGGGGCCCTGGCCGACACCGCCACCCAGGACGCGGTCCGCGCCGTGGCCGACCACCCGGTGGCGGCGGTGCTGCTGTGCCGGGCGCTGCCGGTGGACATCCGGCACAACTCCAAGATCGACCGGGTCGCCGTGGCCCGCTGGGCCGCCGACGTCCTCGGGGGCGACCGGTGAAGGTGCTGGTCACCGGGGCCGGGGGGATGACCGGCCGGGCGGTGGCGCGGGCCCTGCGCGACCGCGGCGACGAGGTGACGGTGCTGCAGCGTCGGCCCAGCGGTCTGTCCGGGGTCCGGGAGGTGCTGGCCGACGTCACCGACGAGGCCGGCGTGCGGGACGCGGTCACCGGCCAGGACGCTGTCCTGCACGCGGCGGCGAAGGTCGGGGTGGTCGGGACGGCCGCCGAGTTCGAGCGGGTCAACGTGGCCGGCACGGCCACCGTGATCGACGCGGTGCGTCGCGCCGCGGTCCCGCGCCTGGTCCACGTGTCCTCGCCGTCGGTGGCGCACACCGGTGGCTCCCTGGTCGGGGTGGACGCCGGCCGGGCCGACCCCACCCACGCCCGCAGTCCCTACGCCCGGACCAAGGCGACCGCCGAACGTGCGGTGTTGGCCGCCGACGGGCCGGACCTGGCCGTGCTGGCCGTGCGGCCGCATCTCATCTGGGGGGCGGCCGACACCCAGCTGGTGGCCCCGATCCTCGAGCGGGCCCGGGCCGGCCGACTGCCGCTGATCGCCGGGGGTACGGCGCTGATCGACACGCTCTACGTCGACAACGCGGTGTCCGCCCTGGTGGCCGCGGTCGACGCCTGCGGCCCCGTGCACGGCGAGGCGCTGGTCGTTACCAACGGCGAGCCGCGGCCGGTGGGGGAGATCCTGGCCCGCATCTGCCAGGCGGCGGGCGTGCCCGGGCCGCGGCGGCGGATACCGCTCGCGGTGGCCGCGACCGTCGGGAGCATCGTCGAGACCGGCTGGCGGGTCGCCCGCCGGCCGGGCATCCCGCCGATGACCCGGTTCCTGGCCGAGCAGCTCGGCACCGCGCACTGGTTCGACCAGCGCCGCACCCGGCAGGCCCTGCGGTGGTCGCCCGCGGTGTCGTTGGACGAGGGGTTCGCCGCGCTCGCCGCCGACCTGGGTCGGTAAAGAACGCCGCCTCCGGCGCGCGGAGACGGCATTCTTGACCGACCGGGTGAGGGTTCGGTGAGCCGATCAGGCGTCCCGGCCCCGCAGCAACGCGGCCGCCAGCAACCAGATGACCGCGGTCCAGGCCGCGAAGACGCCCAGCCCGACCCACGGGGACGGGTCGAGGTTCGGGCCGTCCGCGACGAACTGCCGTCCGGCGGTGAACGGCAGGTAGGGGCCGATCGAGTCGGCGACGCCGGGGATCAGCTTCAGCAGACCCTCCAGCGCCAACGGCCAGATCAGCACGATGGCGATCGCGCCGGCGGACTGCCGGACGATGACCCCGACGGCCACGGCGAGCACCCCGGCGATGGCGAAGATCGGTCCCCAGCCGAGCACCTGACGCCACTGTTCGGCGGTGGACAGCGTCAGCGGGGTGGCCGGGTCCTTCGCCAGCGCCTGGGCCAGGAAGAACGCGGCCAGAGCCATGACGGCGCCCACCACCAACCCGAGCAGACCGACCACGACCGACTTGGCGACCAGCACCCCAACCCGGCGGGGAGCGGCGAGGAACGTGCTGCGGATGGTGTTGAAGCGGTACTCGGTGGTGACGGACAGCGCGGCGAGCACCATGAAGATGCTCAGGCTGAGATCGACGCCGATGAGCGAGCCGGTCGTCGAGGCGAACCGGCCGCTCTGGTTGAGGGCCGTGATGAGCGAGAAGAGCAGGGCGCCGGCGGCCACCGCCGCGATGCACCAGTAGGGCGAGCGGGTGGTACCGAGCTTGATGCGTTCGGCGGCGAGCAGGCTCATGATCGGACTCCGGAGCTGGACGTGGCGGCGGCGGCCTTGCTGGCGTCGCCGTACTGCACCGAGGACGCGGTCAGTTCGATGAAGGCCTGCTCCAGGGACCCGCCCTGGACGGACAGTTCGTGTAGGAAGACCCCGGCCCGGCCGGCGATGTCGCCGATCTGCTCGATCGGGGTGCCGGTGACCTGGAGGGCGGCGTCGGGACCGTTCCCGGTGGCCGTCGACGCGATGCCCGCGGCCTGCAGCGCCGCAGCAAGGTCGGGTAGCCGCGGCGACCGCACGCGGACGAACGACTGGCTGGATCGTTCGGTGAAGTCGGCGGTCGAGCAGTCGGCGATCAGCCGGCCCTGGCCGATGACGACGAGATGATCGGCGGTCTGCGCCATCTCGGACAGCAGATGGGAGGAGACGAGCACGGTCCGGCCCTCGGAGGCCAGCTGCTTCATGAAGTTGCGGATCCAGAAGATGCCCTCGGGATCCAGGCCGTTCACGGGCTCGTCGAAGAGCAGGATCTTCGGGTCGCCGAGCAGGGCGCTGGCCAGGCCCAGGCGCTGCTTCATGCCGAGGGAGAACTTGCCGGCGGCCTTGTTGGCGACCGAGCTCAGGCCGACCAGATCCAGGACGGTGGCGACCCGGGCGGTGGGCAGGTTGTTGGTGGCGGCCAGGAACTTCAGGTGCGCCTTGGCCGACCGGCTGGGGTGGATCCAGTTGGCGTCGAGCAGTGCGCCGACCTGGGTCAGTGGCCGCTCGAGCGCGGCGTACGGCTTGCCGTCGATGAGCGCCCGGCCGGACGACGACGTCTCCAGGCCGAGGATCATCCGCATCGTCGTCGACTTGCCGGCTCCGTTGGGTCCGAGGAAGCCGGTGACGATGCCCGGTCGCACGGTGAACGTCAGGTCGTCCACCGCTGTCGTGCTGCCGTACTTCTTGGTCAGTCCGACCACTTCGATCATGGGTCTCTGGTCTCCTACCTCGACGGGGTGCGCCTCTGTAGGGTGACCGTCGCCCGCGTGCCGACCTAGTCGCCGCCCAGGTCGTCACTCGGACGTGTGGCCATTTCCGTCCCGGTCGCTCGACTACCTTTCGCTGCGCGGATCTTCGAAGGGCGACGTGCTCCGCCCGTCCTCGACGACCGATCCCGTCGAGATCGCCGTCCCGCCGGAGTACGACCGGCCGCCGTCCAACGGTTCGCGCAGGTTCGCCGGGGCCAGGAGCCGGGCGACGTGGAAGGCGACGATCGCGACGATGGAGCCGAAGGCGATGCCGGTGAGCTGGAAGCTGTCGCCGAACGGCATGGCGACGCTGCCGACGCCGATGATGATGCCGGCGGCGATGGGCACCAGGTTGACGGGATTGGCGAAGTCGACCCGGTTCTCGATCCAGATCTTGGCGCCGAGCAGGCCGATCATCCCGTAGAGGACGACGGTGATCCCGCCCAGCACCCCGCCCGGGGTGGCGTTGACGATGGCGCCGAACTTGGGGACGAGGCCGAGCAGGATGGCCACGATCGCGGCGACGTAGTACGCGGCGGTCGAGTAGACCCGGGTGGCCGCCATGACGCCGATGTTCTCGGCGTAGGTGGTGGTGGGGGAGCCGCCGACGGCCGAGGCCAGGGCAGTGCCCAGGCCGTCTCCGAACAGCGCCCGGCCCATGTACGGGTCGAGGTCGTCCCCGGTCATCTCGGCCACGGCCCGGACGTGGCCGGTGTTCTCGGCGATCAACGCGATGACGCCGGGCAGGGCGAGCAGGATGAAGCTCACCTGGAACTCGGGGGCGTGGAAGGTCGGCAGGCCGAACCACGCGGCGTCGGCCACTCCGGACAGGTTGACCCGGTAGTGCTCGCTGACCACGCCGGCGCCGTCCGGGGAGGTGATCATGCCGGCGGTCTTGTCCAGCACCCAGGACAGCACGTACCCGAAGATCAGGGCGAGGAAGACGGCGATGCGGGAGAAGAAGCCTCGGAAGGCCACCGCGGCGACGATGGTGAAGATCATCGTGAGCAGGGCGACGCCCGGGTCCTGCGGCCAGTACGTGCCGGCCACCACGGGGGCGAGGTTGAACCCGATGAGCATGACCACCGCGCCGGACACGACCGGAGGGAGGATCTTGCGGATCGCTGCTCCGCCGACGAAGTGCACGATGAGGCCGACGACGGCCAGGGTGACGCCGGCGACCAGGATCGCGCCGGTGACCGAGGCCGACGTCCCGCCAGAGGCGCGGATCGCGACGACCGCGCCGACGAACGAGGCGGAGGTGCCCAGGTAGGACGGCACTTTGTTCTTGACGATCAGCAGGAACAGGATCGTGCAGACCCCGGACATCATGATCGCGAGGTTCGCGTCCAGCCCCATGATGATGGGGAAGACGAACGTGGCGCCGAACATCGCGACGACGTGCTGGGCGCCGATACCGATGGTCTTCGGCCACGAGAGCCGTTCCTCGGGGCGGACGACCGACCCCACGGGCAGAGGGCCGTTGTCGCCCACCAACTTCCAGCCGATGGCCATTGGGTGTGGCTCCTTTTCGTCGTGCGTCACCCGGACGTCCGGGACGCTAGACCTCCGTTGTCATCGGCGCGTTTCCGGCGCGCGGCGCGGCCGGGCATCATCGGGCCATGAGTCCCGAGCAGTCGCCCCCGACCCGGTGGGAAACGTTCCACGACGGCCCCTCCTGGCAGCACTACGTCGAGCGGTTCGCCGAGTTGCACCACTCCGGTGCCGATGTCGACGGGGAGGCCCGGTTCGTCGACGTGCTGCTGGCGCGGGGATCCCGGGTGCTGGACGCCGGGTGCGGCACCGGCCGGGTGGCGGAGGGACTGCGGCGGGCCGGGCACGACACCGTCGGGGTCGACCGGGACGCCGGCCTGGTCGCCATCGCCCGTTTCCGCTATCCGGACGGTCGGTACCTGGTCGGGGACCTGCTCACGCTCACGGCGGCCGAACTCGCCGAGGCCGGGGTCGTGGCCGAGTTCGATGCGATCGTGCTGGCCGGCAACGTGCTGGTCTTCGTGGCTCCGGGGACCGAGCGGGCGGTGCTGGCCAACCTGGCCGGGTTGCTCGTTCCCGGCGGCCGGATGGTGACCGGGTTCGCGACCGACCGCGACTACCAGGTGTCGGCCTTCCGCGTGGCCGCCGCGGCGGTCGGGCTGGCCGTGGAACACACGTTCTCGACCTGGCACCTCGATCCGTGGGCCGAGGATGCGGACTGGTGCGTGACGGTGTTGCGGAAGGCGCCGTCGGTCACTGGCTGACGGGCCTCGGGTCGGCGGCCAGCTGCCGGAGTTCGGCGCGGAGCGTGGCCAGGGACCACCCGTCGTCCTCACCGGTCTGAAACAGGTGGAAGCCCAGACCGTCGACCAGGACGTGCAGTCGGCGGGCGGCGTCGTCGAGGTCGGCGCGGTCGCGGCCGGCGGTGTCGTCCTGCGGGCGGAGCATCCCGACCAGGCCGCGACACAGCCGGCGGAGGTCGTCGTAGGTCTGCCGGCGGATGCCGGCCAGAGCGGGGACGGCCGGTTCCTCGGCGACGAGGGCCAGGTTGACGGCGAACTCGGTGCGCCGCGCGTCGTCGAGCGGGAGTGTCTGCGCCAACGCCCGCTCGGCGAAGTCGAGCGGCGAGATGTCTTGCGGCAGTGCGCGAATGCGTCGTTCCACGCCGAGAAGCATCTGCTCGGCCGCCGCGATGACGAGCTGCTCACGGGTCGGGAACAGGTGCCGTAGCGATCCGGCGGAGACGCCGGCCTCGGCGGCGACCTCGCGGATCGACAGGGCCCCGATGCCCTTCGCGGTGACGATGCGCCAGACGGCCTGGGCCAGTTCGTCGCGCCGCTGGTCGTGGTCGATGAGTCGGGGCATCGGCCCAGTCTATGTGGCACGACTGTGCTAGCTTAAGTAACACAGTCGTACTGACAAGGAGAGTCATGATCTATGCGGTGATCCTGGCCTGCGAGATCGGTTTCTGGGTCGCGATCGGGCTCGGCCTGGCTGCCCGCTACCTGCTGCGGCGCCCGCGCCTCGGGGCGGCCCTGCTGGTCACGGCCCCGGTACTCGACGGCGTCCTGCTGGTGGCGACTGCGGTCCACCTGCGGTCGGGAGCGGAGCCGAGCGGGGCGCACTCGCTGGCGGCGCTCTACCTCGGCTTCTCACTGGCCTACGGGCACGCCATGATCCGCTGGGCCGACGTCCGGTTCGCCCATCGGTTCGCCGGGGGACCGGCGCCGGTCAGGGTGTACGGGGCCGCCCGGGCCCGGGCCAGCTGGCGGGACGTCGGCCGGACCGGACTGGCTGCCGCGGTCGCCGTCGCCGTGATGGCCGGGCTGGCCTGGTTCGCGGACGTACCGTTCGACCCGTTCGTCGCGACCGTCCAGTTGCTGGCGCTGATCCTCGCGATCGAGGTGGTGGTCGCCGTCTGCGACACCGTCTGGCCACGGAAGGCCCCCGCTGTTGCGGGGCCGATGGCTCTCGACGGCCGAAGGTGAGCCCCCCGGGCACCTAAACTGGCTCCTTGTGAGTCTGACCCTCGGCATCGTCGGCCTGCCCAACGTCGGCAAGTCCACCGTCTTCAACGCCCTGACCCGGGCCAACGTTCTGGCCGCGAACTACCCGTTCGCGACCATCGAGCCCAACGTCGGCGTGGTTCCGCTGCCCGACCCGCGGCTGGACGAGCTGGCCAAGGTGTTCGGCTCGGTCAAGACGGTGCCCGCGTCGGTCTCGTTCGTCGACATCGCCGGCATCGTCAAGGGTGCGTCCGAGGGGGCCGGGCTGGGCAACAAGTTCCTGGCCAACATCCGTGAGGCCGACGCCATCTGCCAGGTGGTCCGGGTGTTCGCCGACGACGACGTGGTGCACGTCGACGGCCGGGTCGACCCGCTGGCCGACATCGAGGTCATCAACACCGAACTCATCCTCGCCGACCTGCAGACGCTGGAGAAGGCCATCCCGCGACTGCAGAAGGAAGCCCGCACCGCCAAGGACCGCAAGCCGGTGCTGGACGCGGCCGAGGCCGCCGTCACCGTCCTCGACTCCGGGACCACCCTGTTCGCCGCCGCCGGCAAGGTCGACGTGGCGGCGCTGCGCGAACTGTCGTTGATGACGGCCAAGCCGTTCCTCTACGTCTTCAACGCCGACGAGGCCGTCCTGACCGACGAGGCCAAGCGGGCCGAGCTGACCGCCGCGGTCGCCCCGGCCGACTGCGTGTTCCTGGACGCCAAGGTCGAATCCGAACTGCTGGAACTGGACGAGGAGTCGGCCCGCGAGCTGCTGGAATCGGTCGGCCAGTCCGAGCCGGGGCTCTACTCCCTGGCGCGAGCGGGTTTCCACACCCTGGGCCTGCAGACCTATCTCACCGCCGGCCCTAAGGAATCCCGGGCCTGGACCATCCGCAAGGGCGACACCGCCCCACAGGCCGCCGGGGTCATCCACACCGACTTCGAACGCGGCTTCATCAAGGCCGAGATCGTCTCCTTCGCCGACCTCATCGCCGCCGGATCGATGGCCGCGGCCAAGGCCGCCGGCAAGGTCCGCATGGAGGGCAAGGACTACGTCATGGCCGACGGGGACGTGGTGGAGTTCCGCTTCAACGTGTGAGGTGAAATCAGCGAGCAGCCCGGCAAAATTCGCGAGAGGCGTAATTAGTCAGTAGCCCTTCGCTGAAAGATTAGTCAGTAGCCCTTCGCTGAAAGGTTCCGAATCCGCTGCACGAGGCCAGAGACGTACCCCAGTGTCTCGTTCAGCCCCGGCAGGTAGTCCGAAGGGTGGGCGCACTCATTACGTCTGGACAGGTCGCCGGACAGTGCCTTGAAGTCGGCCTTCGATAAGAGCCGCAAGTCGCGTGAAGCCTCGAGTAACGCAAACTCGGTGAACTTCTCCACAAGGTCGTTCAGATGGCTAAATATCCATTTAGTTCGCAACTTGCGCAATTTGACGAGACCGTCGCTTGCAAGTTTCTGCTGCAGACAGTCCACATAGGCCGCCCAGGCCATCACATGTGCTGCACGGTAGAGCTCGTGCTCAGCACATCGAAGGGCTTGCTTCAGGAGCTCGTCCTGACGCACATTCAGATTGGTGACGTCGGTCAAGCTAGCGGAGAGAGTCATCACTCGGGCTCGTCGGCTTGTCTCATAGCCGACTACCATCCCCCGTGCCTCGGTCTCGAACCGCGCCAACCTTCCTGCGAAGTCACTTAAGTCAGCGTCGCTCACTGCATCAGGTGTTTCTTAAGTGCGGCGAAGAATGCGTCGTAGAACTTTTCATCTGCATTCGACGGAAGCTCCAGCTGAATGTTCAGGTTTATTGCTGGAAGACCGGGTGTGAGGGTCACCATCGGGATACTTGTAGGCTTGATGGAAGTCTCGGTCGGAGCAACGTGGCCGTGGATGGTCTCCGCGACTTCGTTCGGTTCACCGAAGTCGGCAAGGGAGCAGAGCGCTTTGAAAGAGCCCACAACCCGGGCAACAGTGTCGGAACTGTAGTTTGAGTTCTGGCGAATAAGATTAGCAATTGCCTCATCGTCGCGACTGTCTGCATCCGGATAAACCTCGAAGAGGCTGGCATACCCTTTACGCGTGGCCTCGGCCGCTACTCGTTTGTGGTCGTTGCCCCGATATTCTTTCCAGTGAGAAGTTGGGACCCCGCTTGGGTCTACAAAGCCGATAGCTTTAAGAAGCCCAACCAATTAGCCATCATTGCTGCTCGTGAAGCCGATCGATTTCAAATAGGATGTAGTGACCTTTGCGGGCGTTGCCACCCTACGAATCTCAGAGAACAACTTTGGAATTGATTTCACACTTTTTGTGTACGGATAGTCCATTGCAGTCCCCCTCGTGAGTGTCTACAGTGCAGACCTCGGGAGCCTAGGGCAAGGATCGCATGATTTCAATGTGTTGGCTCAAAGAGGTGATGCTGAGCCGCAAACGGGGTGTCGAGTCTCAGGGTCGGGCATGCTAACCGATGCACGTTCTTGACACACACGGATGAACTCATGCAGGTTCGTGATACACGGATGCTGCATTGGGGCCCAGTGCATGTCTCAGGTCTTCCTGATCGGGTACGAACCCGTTTCAAGTACCGCGCGCAAGACCGTCACGAATATTGACAACGCATCCCGCGCTCTCGTACGCGGAATTCTGGTGCTATATGTGTCTCGGCAGCCGGCCGCTTGGTCCCCTTCCGAGCGACGACGAAGCAGAGTAAAGGACCGCGTCAACTGCGGCCGACAGGAAGTGACGCGTTCGTGTGTGCAGGTTGCGGTACCCCTCTGTTGAGGTCCGGCGGGGAAACGGCCCGCGCTTGGCGGTCAGCCGACCAGCTAAGTGGGAGCCGGTACCCCTCGGGACCACTAGTAGGTGCTAACGGATCGTCAGCGCTTCCAGCAGTAGAAGACGCAGTCGTCAAGCAGATCGAGCTAGTCACAGGCGCAGATGTACGGCCCGATGACGATCATCCGTACATCTGCATCCAGTCGGTGACATCACAGCCCGTTCAGGATCGAGACCACGCGCTCTCTGCTCGTCGACGCCTTCGGACACCTCGGCCAGCAGCTTGGTGACCAACAGTTTGGCCAGCTCGGCCGCGTTGGGTACATCGGTCGCGTCGATACCGGGCTCGCCGTCAATCACCAGCCCAACGGTCATCCGGCCTTTGGCTCCTCGTCGCCCCGACGTGGCCCCGCACCGCTCCGGAGTGCTCGATCGTGGCTGTCCGAGTCGGATCAACATTGATGTCAACGACCGGTTCGTCACCGAACGGCTCGCAGAGGTTGGGGCTGCCCGAGTGCATTAGCCCGGCACGGCGTCCACATCCGTCTGTGAGAAGTCGTCACCCTTGAACAGCAGCGGTGCGCCGCGGGACTTGGCGAGTGCGTAGCTGTAGCAGTCGCCGAGGTTGAGGCCAGCCGGGTGGCGTCCCTTCCCGAACCGTCGCCATGCGGCGAGCGCCACTGTCGACTGGACTGCGTCGAACGGCTCGACCGTGACGGACAGCCTCGTCAACAGCGCCTCGAGTTCCCGGGTTCCCTCCGGGCCATGGCGTGCCTCGACCACGATGCCCAGCTCGACGCGGGTCGTGGCGCTGATCAACAATTCGCCGCGATGGTGGACCAGAACAGCGGCGAACTGCTCGGCGTCCGGTTCACCCAGCACGACGGCCACGACGGCCGAGGTGTCAACGACGACCTGGGTCATGCCGGGATGCCGCTGTCGTCGTAGCCCAGCAGTTCTGCCTCGGGTCGGCCATCAAGGACTGCCCGGGCTCGCCCCCGGGCGATGACGTCACTGAGATCCACCGGTAGCGACTCCGCCCGTGCCCGCGCTCGGACCCGTTCGAGCCGTTCTTCCAACGCCCGCTTGGTCGCGGTGGTGATGGATTCGCCGGCGGCAGCAGCCAGCTCCCGGGCCAACCGATCGGTCTCCGGATCCTTGATGTTCAGTGCCATGGTTCCAGTATCCGTGGTGGAAAGGATGACGACAAGGAAGAACCATGGGCAGGTGCAGAGGAATGGGCGTTCGACGAAGAACGCAGACGTACGGAACCTTCGGGGGGATTCCGTACATCTGCGTCCGGTCGATGGCGCCAGCGGCTCAGGTCAGCTGAGCTCGCCGGCCACGGTGGTGGCGATCAGCGCGAAGGACACGGCACCGGGATCGGGCGTGCCGACGCTCCTCTCGCCGTGCGAGCGGGCCCGGCCGAGCTTGGCCACCAGCTGGGCGGTGTCCCTCGCAGCCTGGTCGGCGACCTGGGCGGCGTGGCCCCAGGCCTCGGACAGCGACAGCCCGGACTGCACGTCGGCGGCCAGGGTGTCGACGAACGGGACGACCGCGTCGATCATCGTCTTGTCGCCGACGGTGGCCTTGCCGAAGCCCATCACGACGTCGCGGGCCTCGCTCGCCGCGGCGACGACAGCAGCCGCGTCGACGGGCTTCTCGTCGCCCAGGGACTTGCCGAACGCCTGCAGCATCCGGCCCCAGATCACGCCGGACGTGCCGCCGCCCTGGTCGGACCAGGCGTCGCCGGCCTCGATCAGCACGCTGCCCGCACCGGCACCCGCCTCGGCGGCCGAACGGGCCGCGGCCGCACCGGCCTTGATGCCGCGCTGCATGCCGATGCCGTGGTCGCCGTCGCCGGCCACCGCGTCCAGCCGGCCCAGTTCGTCGGCGGCGGAGTCGATCGATCCGGCCGCGGAGCCGAGCAGCGCCGCGATGCGGCCGGCGCTCTCCTGGGACTCGGCGCTGGCCTGCCCGTAAGTCTTCTCCGCGGCGGCCTCGGTCTCGCTGACCGACACCTGTTCGCGGGCGGTGACGGAACCACGACGGAACGCCGGGGTGTCGGCCGGGGCCGTCCAGAGCCGCTCCAGGTCCTCGTCCAGCCACAGCAGGGTGAGCGAGCAGCCGGCCATGTCGAAGCTGGTGCAGAACTCCCCGACCTCGGGGTCGACGACCACGAGACCGGCTTCCTTGAGCAGCTTGTCGACCGTCCGGTAGACGACGAACAGCTCCTCGTACTTCACCGAGCCGAGGCCGTTGAGGATCGGTACGACGCGGGCGCCCTGCTTCTCGACCCCGGCGGGCACCTCCTCGAGCAGCCGGGAGACGAACAGCTCGGCCAGTGCGGCCGCGGTGGGCACAGCGGTCTCGTCGATGCCGGGTTCGCCGTGGATGCCCAGGCCGACGGCCATCCGGCCGGCCGGCACGGTGAACAGCGGCTCGGACTTGCCGGGCAGCGTGCAACCGTCGAAGGCGACGCCGAAGGAGCGGGTGCGGTCGTTGGCGTGCCGGGCGATGCGCTCGACCTCGTCGAGGTCGGCACCTTCCTCGGCGGCCGCACCAGCGATCTTGAAGACGGTGAGGTCGCCGGCGATGCCGCGGCGCTTGGAGATTTCGTCGACCGGTGCGCTCCAGATGTCGTCGGTGACGAGAACGGTGCGGCAGTCGATGCCCTCGGCCCGCAGCTGCTCCTCGGCGGCGGCGAAGTTCAGCACGTCACCGGCGTAGTTGCCGAAGGTGAACAGCACGCCGCGGCCCTCATTCGCGGCCTTGGCCACCGAGTGGGCGCGCTGGGTGGAGGGGGAGGCGAAGAGGTTGCCCATGGCCGCGCCGTGGGCCAGGCCGGGGCCGACCAGGCCGGCGAACGCCGGGTAGTGCCCGGACCCGCCACCGACGACGACCGCGACCTGCGGCTCGGGGGACCTGGTCGAGCGGACGACACCACCGGGCACGCCGCGGACCCAGCGTCCGGATGCGGCGATGAGGCCCTCGGTGAGTTCGTCGAGGAAGTCGTCGGGCTCGTTGAACAGACGCGTCACTGCGGTTCTCCTCGGTGAGATGGGTGGTGCGACTGGGGTGATCGGTCGGGCAGGGCAAAAGCCGAACGCGTCCGTCGCGGGAGGGCGACGGACGCGTTGGTTCAGTGCGAGGGGACGGTCACTCAGACGGCGGACAGCTCGGGCTCGTAGCTGCAGATCGCGGCGACCTTGTCGGCGGAGGCCGAGGTCGGGTCAAAGCGGTAGTCGAGCCACTCGCTGACCAGGCGGCGGGCCAGCTCCTGGCCGATGACCCGCTGGCCGAGGCACAGCACCTGGGCGTCGTTGGACAGCACGGACCGCTCGACGGAGAAGCTGTCGTGCGCGGTCACGGCGCGGATGCCGGGGACCTTGTTGGCGCTGATGGCGACGCCGAGGCCGGTGCCGCAGATCAGCAGGGCCCGGTCGGACTTACCCTCGGCGACCCGACGGGCGGCGCCGACGGCCACATGCGGGTACGCGGTGGAGTCCTCGAACGGGCCGTCCGTGACGACGTCGACGACCTCGGACACCCGCGGGTCGGCCAGCAGGTCCTTCTTCAGGGTCTCGCGGTAGGCCGTCCCGGCGTCGTCGCTACCGATGACGATACGAAGCTGGTCAGCCATGTCGATCTCCTCTGGTCGATGTCCCGAGAAGTACTCCTCGGTGTTAAGAACACAGTATCGGGCGTGAAGTTAACAGGCAAGATGTTAGGAGCGATATGTCGGTGGACTTTTAGACAACCCGAAGGCGACCAGAAAGGGACGGAAGCGACCGGTGAGGGACGACAATCAGGCGGTGACCACCAGCCGCCCCCTGGACCGCACCCAGCGGCAGGCCGAGATCGAGCGCCTGGTGGTCGACCACGGCAGCGTCAAGGCCGCCGATTTGGCCGAGCAGTTCGCGGTGAGCGTCATGACCATCCACCGCGACCTCGACGAGCTCGAGCGTCGCGGGGTGTTGCGCAAGTCCCGCGGCGGAGCCACCGCCCAGCCGTCCGGGGTATTCGAGGCCAGCGTCAACTACCGGCACAACGCCGCACTGGCGGAGAAGCAGGCGGTCGCGGCCCGGGCGGCCGAACTGGTGGAACCGGGCATGGCCATCGTGCTCGACGACTCGACCACCGTGCTGCAGATGGTGCCGCACCTGCGGGATGTCGCGCCGCTGCGCATCGCCACCAACTTCCTGGCCGCGATGAAGGAACTGGTGACCCTGGACAACGTCGGGCTGATGGCCCTGGGCGGTGACTACGACCCGCAGCACGACGCGTTCGTCGGGCTGATGTGTGAGGACGCCATCGCCTCGATCCGGGTCGATGCCACATTCCTGTCCACGTCGGCCATCTCGGGGCCCTACGTGTTCCATCAGGAACCTCGGGTGGTCTCGCTCAAGCAGGCCATGCTGCGCATCGCCAGCAAGCGCTACCTGCTGCTCGACCACACCAAGTTCGGCCGCATCGCCCTGCACAAACTCGGCGCGGTGGCCGACTTCGACGTCGTCTTCACCGATTCCCGCACCCCGCCCGAGCACCTGGCCGCGTTGTGTGAGCACGCCCGGGCGGTCGAGGTGGTGGAGGTGCCCGACCACCCCTGACGGATGTCATGGTCGGTCGATGACAGTCGGCCGAGGCACGGGCCCGCCGTTCGGCCGAAGCTCATCGCATGACTTCCACCGCACCGATCCAGGGCTCTGATTCCCTGGCCGCGCCGGACGGGGCCGCCGTCCGCCTGACCGGCGTCAGCAAGTCGTTCGGCACCGTCCGCGCCGTCCGTGACCTGAGCCTGCACATCGCTCCCGGCGAGGTCGTCGCCCTGCTCGGCCGCAATGGCGCCGGCAAGTCGACCACCATCGACATGCTGCTCGGGCTGACCACCCCGGACAGCGGCACCGCCCGGCTGTTCGGGGCGGCGCCGCAGCAGGCGGTGTCGGCCGGCCGGGTCGGGGCCATGCTGCAGGCCGGCGCGCTGCTGCCCGATCTCACCGTCCGCGAGTTGGTCCTGCTGTTCGCCGGCCTGCAGCCGCACCCGCTGCCGATCGGCGAGGTGCTGGAGCGGGCGGGCATCGCCGATCTGGCCAAGCGCAAGACCCAGAACCTGTCCGGTGGTCAGGCCCAGCGGGTCCGGTTCGCCCTGGCCCTCGTTCCCGACCCGGACCTCATCGTCCTCGACGAGCCGACCGTCGGCATGGATGTCGAGGTGCGCCGCGAGTTCTGGGCGGCCATGCGGTCTTTCGCCGCCCAGGGGCGCACGGTCCTGTTCGCCACCCACTACCTGCCGGAGGCCGACGACTTCGCCGACCGCATCGTCGTCGTCTCCGACGGGGCCGTGGTCGCCGACGGGACCGGCGCCCAGCTCAAGGCCGGGACGGTCGGCCGGACGGTCTCGGCGGTCGTCCCCGGGGCCGACCCGCAGAGCCTGGCGGATCTGCCCGGGGCCACCGCGGTCGAGCCGGTCGGCGGCCGCCTGTCGGTCCGCACCGCCAGCTCCGACGACACCCTGCGCGCCCTGCTGTCCCGCCACCCCGACGCCCACGACATCGAGGTCGTCCAGCCCACTCTCGAGGCCGCGTTCCTCACCCTGATCGGAGAACAGCGATGACCACCACCGTGCACCGCGAAAGCGCCACCGCCGCCCGCGGACCCGTCGCCATGACACTGCGGTTCAGTGCCCTGTCCGCCTGGGGAGCCGTCCGCAACCCCGCCTTCCTGGTCTTCACCGCGATCCTGCCGGTGGCGATGTACCTGCTGTTCAACAGCCTTTACGGCACCCAGGACGCGGGGGACGGTTCGACGCTCACCGCCGGGGCCTACCTGATGGTGTCGATGGCCTGTTACGGCGCGATCGGCGGCAGCCTCAACTCCGGCGCCCGGGTCGCCCTGGAACGGCAGGCCGGCTGGAACCGCCAGCTGCGGCTGTCGGCGTTGCCCGGCCCCGGCTACCTCGTCGGCAAGTGCGCGGTGGCCCTGCTGGTCGCGATCCCGCCCATCGTGCTGGTGTTCCTGCTCGGCGCGACCATCGGGCACGTCCAGCTGTCGGCGACGACCTGGCTGCTGACCGGGCTGGCCCTGTGGCTGTGCACCATCCCGTTCGCCGTCATCGGTCTGGCCATCGGCTCGATGGTCAAGCCCGACACCGTGCAGCCGGTGACGATGATCTTCTACCTGGGGTTGTCCATCCTCGGTGGCCTGTGGGTGCCGGTCACCCAGTTCTCGGCCACGTTCCAGCAGCTGGCCGAGTACACCCCGGCCTACTGGGTCGCCGACATCGGCCGCACCGTGCTGGCCGGCGGCGGGGTCCCGCTGCAGGGCATCGGCGTGCTGGCCGCCTGGACCGTGGGGCTCGGGGCGATCGGCGTGGCCGCCTATCGGCGCAGCGGCAAGCGGTCCTGAGGACAGGGGAGAATCCGACCATGACGCAGGCCAGGACGACCGCGCTGCTCGAACGCACGGGATGGCGCTGGACCCCCGGGTCCAGGGAGTGGGTCTTCGGGTCCCTGGTCGCCCTGGTCTTCCCGGTCTTCTACCTCACCGGGGTCTGGCAGGCGGTGGCCCCGGTGTCGACCAAGGTCGTCGCCACCGTTCTGATGGTGGTCGCGATGGTCTGGTACGCCATCGGTCCGGCCGGCCTGGTGCACGACGGCCTGCCGACCCGCACGGCCGCCGGATACGTCGCGGTGACCGCCCTGCTGTTCGGGGTGCAGATGCTCGTCATCGGCCCCGGCGCCGCGTCGATGCTGATCTTCCCGTCGGTCGCCGGGGGACTGCTGCTGCCCCGGAAGTGGTCGCTGACGGTGGCTTTCGCGGTCGCGGCGGTCATCGTCGGCACCTCGTGGTCGTCGCCGGACGGCGCGAGCTGGGAGCTCGCCGGGGTCCAGATCGCGGTCACCCTGTGGATGATGGGGTTCGCCGGCAACATCCGGCTGACCCGCGAGCTGTACGCCACGCGGGAGCAGCTGGCCCGCACCGCGGTGGCCGCCGAGCGCGAACGCATCGGCCGCGACCTGCACGACATCCTCGGCCACTCGCTCACCGCGATCAGCGTCAAAGCCGGGCTGGCCCGCAAGCTGGTGCCCATCGCCCCGGAACGGGCCACGGCCGAACTGACCGAGATCGAGGACCTGGCCCGCAGCGCGATCAAGGACGTGCGGGCCACCGCCCAGGGCGTCCGCGCGGTGACCCTGGCCGGCGAACTGGCCGTCGCCCGGGCGGTCCTGGACTCGGCCGGGGTCGCCGCCGACCTCCCGTCCGCGGTGGACAACGTCCGGGCCGACGGCCGGGAGTTGTTCGGCTTCGTGGTGCGCGAGGCGGTGACCAACGTCGTGCGCCACGCCCAGGCGTCCGCGTGCCGGATCGATCTGGGCCCCAACTGGGTTGAGATCGCCGACGACGGGCGGGGTCTGGACGAACGGAGCGCGACGGGATCGGGACTGGCCGGGTTGGACGGCCGGCTGACCGAAGCGGGTGGACGGCTCACGGTGGCCCGCCGTGAACCCCGCGGCACCGTGGTCCGCGCCGAGCTGGCGGCGGCCCGGTGAGCACGCCGATCCGGGTGCTGCTGGCCGACGACCAGGCGCTCATCCGCGGCGCCCTGGCGGCGCTGCTGGAACTCGAACCCGATCTGCAGGTGGTCGCCTCGGTCGGCACCGGCGACGACGCGGTGGCCTTCGCGGTCGAGCTGCAGCCCGACGTCGCCCTGCTGGACGTGCAGATGCCCGGCCTGGACGGTCTCAGTGCCACCGCGGCCATCCGTGCTCAGGTGCCGACCTGCCGGGTGCTGATCGTGACGACGTTCGGCCGGCCCGGCTACCTGCGTCGGGCGCTGGAGGCCGGGGCGTCCGGACTGCTGGTCAAGGACGCCAGCCCCGATCTGCTGGCCGACGCGGTCCGCCGGGTGCACTCGGGCCTGCGGGTCATCGACCCGGAGCTGGCGGCCGAGTCGATGACCGTCGGCGCGTCACCGCTCTCCGGTCGGGAACGGGACGTGCTGCTGGCCGCCCGGGACGGCGCCCCGGTCAGCGACATCGCGCAGCGGCTGTTCCTGTCCGAAGGCACCGTCCGCAACCATCTCTCGGCCGCGATCGGCAAGACCTCGGCCCACACCCGGGCCGAGGCGGTCCGGGTGGCCGACGAGAACGGCTGGCTGTGACCACGCCTCAGTGGGCCCGGCGGTAGGCGCCCCGCTCGTACTGCTTCGGCAAGGGGTCCTTCGTGGCCGGCAGGCCCAGCTCGAAGGCGGCGCGCACCGGCCAGCTCGGCTCGCGCAGAGCGGCCCGGGCCAGTAGTACGACGTCGGCCGAGCCCTCGTCCAGGACCTGCTGGGCCTGGGCCGGCTCGGTGATCAGACCCACCGCCCCGGTGGGGATCTCGGCCTTGGTCCGGACGTCCCGGGCGAACGGCACCTGGTAGCCGGGACCCACGGTGATCTGCTGGGCCGGGTCCAGGCCACCGGAGGAGACGTCGATCAGGTCGACGCCACGCTCCCGCAGCCGTTCGCCCAGCTCCACGCTCTGGGCGACGTCCCAGCCGCCGTCGACCCAGTCGGTGGCCGAGATGCGGACCACCACCGGGCCGGTCCAGCGGGCCCGTACCGCGTCGACGACCTCCAGCACCAGCCGGCTCCGGTTCTCGAACGAACCGCCGTAGCCGTCGGTGCGCTGGTTGGCCAGCGGGGACAGGAACTCGTGCAGCAAATACCCGTGGGCGGCGTGGATCTCGACGGCGTCGAAGCCGGCGGCCGCGGCCCGATCGGCGGCGTCGGCGAAACCGGTCACCACGTCCGCGATCTGGTCGACGGTCAGCTCGGCCGGCTGGGCGTAGTCGCCGAACGCCAGCGGCGAGGGGCCCTGCGGGGTCCAGCCGCCCTGGTCGACCGGCACGGTTCCGCTGCCCAGCCACGCCGTGTAGGTGGAGGACTTGCGGCCGGCATGGGCCAACTGCACGCCGATCGCGGCGTCCTGGGCGTGGACGAAGTCGACGATGCGGCGCCAGGCGGCGACCTGCTCGTCGTTCCACAGGCCGGTGTCCTGCGGGCTGATCCGACCCTCGGGCAGCACCGCGGTGGCCTCGGTGAACAGCAGGCCGAACCCGCCGACCGCGCGGGCGCCCAGGTGCACCAGGTGCCAGTCGGTGGGTACACCGTCCTGCTTTTCCACGCTGTACTGGCACATGGGGGAGAGCCAGATGCGGTTCTTGACGGTGAGACCGCCGACGGTGATCGGATCGAACAAGGAAGTCATGTACGGGTCGAACGTCCACCGGGGTCAGGCATTCCGTCATCCGGTGGCTGTGTGACCGTGACCACGCCTCAGCCGCGCAGCCGCTCCAACGCCTCGCGGACCCGATCCAGGTGCTCGGCCATGGCGGCCTCCGCGCGGTCGGCGTCCCCGGCCTCGATGGCGGTGACGATGGCCGCGTGCTCGGTGTTGGCGGCGTCCCGGCGGCGGGCGACCAGGTTGAGCGTCTCGGACTGCCGCAGCAGTGCGGCGCGCATGGTGGCCTGCCAGGCGGCGATCAGCCGGTTGTTGCCGGCCCGCGCAATGGCGGCGTGGAATTCGCCGTCGAGCTTGACCCAGCGCGGGGGATCGGTGACCCGGTTCATCTCGTCGGCCAGCCGGCGGATCTCGGCGCGGACGGCTTCGCTGCCGTGCCGTGCGGCGAGCCCGGCGGCCGGGATCTCGACGTGCGGCCGGGCCTCGGCGATCTCGCGACTGGAGAACTCGCCCACCGTCAGGTCGGTGGCGACGTGGTCGGCGATGACGAACGTGCCGCGTCCGGTCTGGGTGCGGGTCAGTCCCAGGGTCTCGCAGGACCGCAGGGCCTCCCGCACGACCGAGCGGCTGACGCCGTACCGGGCGGCCAGGGCGGCCTCGGACGGCAGGCGGGTGCCGACGGCCAGTTCGCCCTTCTCGATGGCGTTCCGGAGGTCGGCGAGCACGGCTTCGGCGGCCGACACCCGGGCGAACTCGGGCCGTCCGCTTGTCCAGCTGTCCGACGGGTCCATGCGTGCAGAGTAGCCGAGAGACCGGCCCAAAGCCCTCTGACCTGGGGAGACTCGAAAGAGTGTGACGGGGCGCACCAAGGCGTTGACGCACTCTCACGGTTCTCTTATGGTTCACCTGTCAGACAGCTGGACAGCAAGACCACTTGACAGCCTGGACCGATCCGCAGGCCCACCGCCGGGAAGGTGACATGACCACCACGCGTTCCGAGCACGACCTGCTGGGCGACCTCGAGGTCCCCGCCGAGGCCTACTACGGGGTCCACACCGCCCGCGCGGTGGACAACTTCCCGATCTCGGGGATCCGGCTCGGCATCTACCCCTCGTTCGTCAACGCCCTGGCCGCCGTCAAGCAGGCCGCCGCCACCGCCAACAAGGCGATCGGCGTCCTCGACCCGGCCAAGGCCGACGCGATCATCGCGGCGGCGGAGGAGATCCGGGCGGGCCGGTTGCACGACGAATTCGTCGTCGACATGATCCAGGGCGGCGCCGGCACGTCGACCAACATGAACGCCAACGAGGTCCTGGCCAACCGGGGCCTGGAGCTTCTGGGGTACGAGCGTGGGGATTACGCCCACCTGCACCCGCTGCAGGACGTCAACCTCGGTCAGAGCACCAACGACGTGTACCCGACCGCGGTCAACATCGCCCTCGACGCGTATGTCGTCCGCCTCGACTCGGCGCTCGGCGTGCTGGTCGAATCGTTCGCCCGCAAGGGGCAGGAGTTCGCCGATGTCGTCAAGATGGGGCGGACCCAGCTGCAGGACGCCGTCCCCATGACGCTGGGCCGTGAGTTCGCAGCCTTCGCCGCCACGCTCACCGAGGACCGGCAGCGGCTGCGCGAGGCGCGGCTGCTGCTGCACGAGATCAACCTCGGCGGAACCGCGATCGGCACCGAGCTGAACGCGCACCCCGAGTACCGCGCCCGGGCGCTGGCCGAGCTGCGCGCGATCACCGGCATCGAAACCCTCGTCTCGGCCACCGATCTCGTCGAGGCCACCTCGGACGTCGGGCACTTCGTCCAGCTGTCCGGTGTGCTCAAGCGGGTCGCCGTCAAGCTGTCCAAGATCTGCAACGACCTGCGGCTGCTGTCGTCCGGTCCGCGGGCCGGGTTCAACGAGATCGTGCTGCCCGCCCGGCAGGCCGGATCGTCGATCATGCCGGGCAAGGTCAACCCGGTCATCCCGGAGGTCGTCAACCAGGTCGCCTTCGAGGTCATCGGCAACGACGTCACCGTCACGCTGGCCGCCGAGGGCGGGCAGCTGCAGCTCAACGCGTTCGAGCCGATCATCGCCCACTCGCTGTTCGCCAGCCTCCAGCACCTGGCCCGCGCGGCCGTCGTGCTGGCCGAGAAGTGCGTCGACGGCATTACCGCCAACGCCGACCTGCTGCGCTCCCGGGTCGCCGACTCCATCGGCCTGGTCACCGCACTCAGCCCGGTCATCGGCTACGAGAACGCCACCGCGGTCGCCCAGGAGGCACTGCTGTCCGGTCGCGGGGTGGCCGAGATCGTCGAGTCCCGCGGTCTGCTTGACCGTGCGGCCATCGACGCCCTGCTCGACGCAGCCGTCCGCCCCGTGCCGGCGAGCCAGTGAGCGCCACCACCGACTCCTCCCGGGCCGGCGCCCCGACTGCCGGCCCGGGAGGCCCCCACTCCGCGGGCGCTCCGAGTGGTGACGTCGAACTCGTCCGGGTGCACCGTTCCGGGGTGCACGAGAACAGCCACTACGGCGCGCTCGTCATCCTGGACGCGGACGGCACCGTGCTCGACCAGGTCGGCGACGTCAGCCGACCGGTGTTCCACCGCTCCTGCGCCAAGCCGTTCCAGGCGACCGCCATGCTCGAAACCGGTCTGACGCTCGACGGCGGCGACCTTGCGGTGGCCGCGGCGTCGCACGCGGGCGAGGCGGGTCACGTCGAGCGGATCCTCGGGATCCTCGCCGGTGGCGGGCTGTCCGAGGACGACCTGGGCTGTCCGGCGGACCGGCCGGAAGACGAGAGCGCCCGTGACGCGGCGGTTCTCGCCGGCGTACCCAGCCGCAAGCTGCTGATGAACTGCTCGGGCAAGCACGCGGCGATGCTGCGCACCTGCCTGGTCAAGGGCTGGCCGACCGTCGGGTACCTGGCCGTCGACCACCCGTTGCAGATCGCGGTCCGTGCGACCGTCACCCGGCTGACCGGTGCCGAGCCGTCGGCGGTCGGGGTGGACGGGTGTGGCGCGCCGGTGTTCGCCACGGACCTGGTCGCGCTGGCCCGCGGCTTCGCCGCGCTGGTCACCGGTCCAGTCGGGTCGCCGGAACGACGGGTGGCCGACGCCATGCGGGCGCACCCCTGGTTGGTGGGCGGCACCCACTCACCCGACACCCAGGTGATGACCGCGGTGCCCGGCATCCTGGTCAAGCTCGGCGCCGACGGGGTGCAGGCTTTCGCCCTGCCCGACGGTCGCGCCGCCGCGTTCAAGATCTCCGACGGCGCGCACCGCGCCCGGTTGCCCTTGATCAAGGCCGCACTCGGCCGGCTCGGCATCGATGTCGACCTGCCCGCGGACGTCGTACTGGGCGGTGGTCGCCCCGTCGGGGCGGCCACGGTCGTACCGCACCTGTTCTCCTGACTTCCTGATCCGAACCCCTCTGGTTCCACGCGTCACTGCGGCAGCGACCCACCCCCGGGAAAGCCGCAGCTGCCCCCACCGCGCCGTCGCGGGAGGCCATCGGTGATCCACCGGTGGGCTGCCTGACGGCGCCCACCCGCCCGGATCGCCCGTCCCGTTCCCCCCGTCCCGCGAAAGGGTCATTCCATGACGACGTCCACCGGTCCTGCCGGGCCCACCGGACCCGGCGAGCACCACCGCTACCACCAGCCGTCGCCGCAGGCGACCGAAACCCACCTCAAGGAGATCTTCTCCGAGGAGGAAGCGGGTTACCACAAGGGCCTCAAGGCCCGGCAGATCCAGATGATCGCCATCGGCGGCGCGATCGGTACCGGCCTGTTCCTCGGGGCCGGCGGTCGGCTCGCGCAGGCCGGGCCGGCGCTCGTGTTCATCTACGCGATCTGCGGCTTCTTCGGTTTCCTCGTGCTGCGGGCCATGGGCGAGCTCGTGCTGCACCGGCCGTCGTCGGGCTCGTTCGTCTCGTACGCCCGCGAGTTCTTCGGCGAGAAGGCCGCTTTCACCGCCGGGTGGCTGTACTGGCTGAACTGGGCGATGACCTCCATCGTCGACGTCACCGCCGTGGCGCTCTACATGAAGTTCTTCGGCAAGTACTCCACCTTCATCAACTCGGTGCCGCAGTGGGTGTGGGCGCTGCTCGGCCTGGTGATCGTGCTGAGCCTGAACCTGGTCTCGGTCAAGGTGTTCGGTGAGATGGAGTTCTGGTTCGCGCTCATCAAGGTGGCGGCGCTGGTCGCCTTCCTGCTCGTGGGCACCTACTTCGTCATCTTCGGCACGCCGATCGAGGGCCAGCAGGTGGGCTTCTCGCTGATCACCGACAACGGCGGCTGGCTGCCCAACGGCATCCTGCCCGCGTTCGTGATCATCCAGGGCGTCGTCTTCGCCTACGCCGCCATCGAACTGATCGGGACGACGGCGGGGGAGACCGAGAACCCCGAGAAGGTCATGCCCAAGGCGATCAACACGGTCATCTGGCGGATCGCGCTGTTCTACGTCGGGTCCGTGCTGTTGCTGGTGCTCTTGCTGCCCTACAACGCCTATCAGGCCGGGGTCTCGCCGTTCGTCACGTTCTTCTCGTCGATCGGCATCAACGGCGTCGACGTCATCATGAACCTGGTCGTCCTGACCGCGGCGCTCTCGTCGCTCAACGCCGGCCTGTACTCGACCGGCCGCATCCTGCACTCGATGTCCAAGGCCGGGTCGGCACCGAAGTACGCGGGCCGCATGAACAAGGCCGGCGTGCCCTACGGCGGCATCGCCATCACCGCCGTCGTGACCCTGCTCGGGGTGGGGCTGAACGCGATCGTGCCGTCCGAGGCGTTCGAGATCGTGCTGAACGTGGCCTCGATCGGCATCCTGGCCAGCTGGGCCACCATCATGCTGTGTCAGATCCGCCTCAAGCAGTGGGCCGACAAGGGCCTGCTGGAGCGGCCGTCGTTCCGGCTGTTCGGGGCGCCGTTCACCTCGTACCTGACGCTGGCGTTCCTGCTCGCGGTGCTCGTGCTGATCGGCTTCGACTACCCGGTCGGTACCTACACCATCGGCTCGCTGGTCATCATCGTGCCGCTGCTGGTCCTCGGCTGGTTCCTGTGCCGCGACCGCATCACCGCGATCGCCGAGGAGCGCTCCGGGTTCACCGGTGCGTACCCGATCGTCGCGAACCGTCCGCTGGCCGACCAGGCCAAGCGGGAGTCGGAGGACTGACCACAGCGTCCTCCTGAGCACCCGGCCCGTCGGAGAAACCCTCCGGCGGGCCGGCGGCGTCACGAGCCTGTCGGGGTGCTCGCCTCGGCGTCGTACGCCAGCCGCCCGGCCAGCCAGGTCTGGACCACCCGGGTGGCTGCGATGTCAGCGACCGGAACGGTGAACACGTCCCGGTCGAGGATCACGAAGCTGCCCTCGTATCCGGGCGCTATCAGGCCGACGTCTTGCAGGGGAGCGAGGGTGCGGGCGCGCCCCGTGTACAGCAGCAGGGCCTGCGGCACCGTCACCGCCTGCGGCTGGCCGATGTCGGTGCCGTCGTGGGCCCGACGGCTTACGGCCGCCTGCACCGAGAGGAAGACGTTGTCGGCGTCCGCCCAGGCGGTGGCCGGAACGTCGGACGCCAGCGCGGCATCCCCGACCTGTTCGAAGAAGGAGCGCAGCGGGTAGGCGATGGCGAATTGTTCGGTGTCGAGATTGTCGCGATAGGCGTCGATCTCGGCATACAGGAAGATGGCGTGGCTGACGACGCCGAATCGCATCCGGCCGGCCGTGAGGCGGTCGAGCATGGCGGGGGAGAACAGGGTGGCGTGTTCGATGCGGATCGACGGCATCCCGGTCAGCCAGGGCTCGACGTCGGCGAACAGATCGAGGACGTGCGAGATGGCGGCATCCCCCATGGCGTGAATGGCCACCTGCAACCGGTTGCGACGAGCCCAGGCGACCGCGGCGTGCAGGTCGGCATCAGACGCGGTGCGCAGTCCGTGATCGCAGGACCCGGGGTAGGGGCGTTCCGTCCAGGCCGTGCGGTTGGAATAGGCGCCGTCCAGGAACAGCTTGGCTCCGGCGATCTGCATCCGGCCGGCCCGCTGGTCCGCGCCGATCTCCTGCAGTCCGGCCGCGACGATCTCTGGCCACGGGTAGTACAGGGCGCACTGCACCGACAGGCCGCGGTCCTCGGCCGCGCGGAAGGTGGCCAACGGCTCCGGGACCATGGTGGCCCACAGGTCGGCCACGCCGACGATCCCCCGGGACAGGAAGTGACAGTCGAGTCCGGCCAGATCCTGGGCACGGTCCGCCGAGCTTCGTGGCGGGACGACCCGGGCCACCGCGGCGGTCGCCGCCGACTCGATGAGCCGGCCATCGGGGCGGCCGGCGGCGTCGCGCCCGAAACGGGCTCCGGGCGGGTCCGGGGTGGCGGCGGTGATCCCGGCCAGTTCCAGGGCCCGGTGGTTCGCGGCCGCCGAGTGCCCGTCGCATCGGCGGACGAAGACCGGCTGGTCCGGGCTGACCTGATCGAGATCGTCGGCCGTCGGTCCGCGCCTCTCCGGGTACGCCGACTCGTCGTAACCGAATCCCTCGATCCAGACGTCGGGTCCCTGCCCGATCCCGCTGTTTCCCCGCAGGTGCTCCACCAGCCCCCGCAGCGAGGTCACGGCGGGCGGGAAGCACAGCGTCGAGTCCGCCAGCGCCGCGAGGAACGCCGGATGACTGTGGACGTCGAGCAGCCCCGGCAGCACCGTCGCCCCGCCGAGGTCGACGATCTCGCAGTCATCGGGTCGGTCGGCCATCACCTCCGCCGTCGCGCCCACGCGATCGAACCGGCCCGCAGTGACGCGAAAGGCCGCTGCCCAGTCGTCCTCTCCGGTCCCGGTGAAGACGCGCGCATTGAGAAAGATCCGGGTCGGCTCGGAGTGCGGCACGCCCAGACCCTAGAAGGACCGGCGGAACCGGTCACCGCGGCCCCGCCATCCCGGCCGAATGCTGGTGTCCGGGGCGATACTGCAGTTCATGGCCTACGACCTGGAACTGGCCGAGCGCATCCGGGAGCTCCTCGAGGGCGAGCCCGCGATCACGGAGAAGAAGATGTTCGGCGGGCTGGCGTTCCTCGTCCACGGCCGCATGGCCATGGCGGTGAGTGGCCGGGGCGGACTGCTGCTGCGGGTTCCCCCGGAGGACACCGAGAAGTACGCGGCCGAGCCCGGAATGGAGCCCATGGTGATGCGTGGCCGCGAGCTGGTCGGCTGGATGGACGTCGCCCCCAGCGCCATCGCCGACCCAACGGCGCTGCAACGGTACGTCCGCGTCGGTCTCGACCATGCGCGGTCGCTCCCGCCTCCCTGACCGGTTGCCCCGACCCGGTGGACACGACCCGCCGGTGGGACATCACGGACGATGCGCCGGCTGCGGTGTGGTCCACTGCCCGGCATGACCGCGTACCCACCGCGACCAGCGCCCCCGGCGCTCCGCTCCGCGGAGCCGGAGGCCGTCGCTGGATCGACCGGCCGCGTGGCGGTCATCGGGGATGTGGGCGGCCACGCGGACGAACTGCGGCATGCCCTCATCGATCTGGGATTCGACGAACGGACCGGGCGGCTCCCCGACGACCTCACCGTCATCCAGGTCGGCGACCTCATCCACCGGGGGCCGGACAGCCCGGGCGCCATCGCCCTGGTCGACCGCATCCAGCTCGCCCAACCCGAGCAGTGGATCCAGTTGGCCGGCAACCACGAGGCCCAGTACCTGGCCCCACCGATGTTCCACTGGCCCGAGCGCCTCGACGAGGACGACATCGAAACGATCTACGGCTGGTGGCACTCCGGGCGCATGGGCGTCGCGGCCGCCGTCGCCACACCGGACGGCGACTGGCTCATCACCCACGCCGGCTTGACAGAAGGATTCTGGCGGCACCTGCTGGGGCTGCCCGCCGACGCCACCGCGGCAGCTGCCGCCCTCAACGGACTGGTGCGGGGTTTGCGCCACTCGTCGCTCTTCCGGCCCGGGGTGATGCTCACCGGGGAGGTCGACCCGTCCGCCGGTCCCTTCTGGGCCTCGGCGCCCGACGAGCTGCTGCCGTCGTGGGCCGCCAGCTCCGCTCCGGCCCCTTTCCATCAGGTCCACGGCCACAGCAGTACCGTCGACTTCACCACCGGACGGCAGTACCGCAGCGACCTGACCGACCGACCGGGCATCGTCACCGTGGAGGACCCGGTGCGGCGGCACGTCACCACCGAGATCGGTGGCCGGCGGATCATCGGGGTGGATCCCGGCCACGGACGGCGGCCGGCCCCCAGCTGGGCACCCCTGGTCCTCACGGACGCCCGGATCACCACCCGGCCCCGACGGCCCCGGTCGGGTGTCCCAAGACGGTGAAGGATTCGCGATCCGAGGGCTTTTCGGCCATCGGGCCGTTAGCGTTCCCCCGGTGGAGACCACTGTGACGCCTGGGACGACCCCGGGAACGACGTCGGAGCCGCCTGCACCGCAGACGCCAGCCGACGACGCCCCACCCGGTGCGCTGGCCCGGACCGGGGCGACGCTGGCCAGACTGGCTCGACGGGTGCCGTTCACGGCCACCTACGTCGTCATCACGCTGGCCCTGGCCATCGGGTTCGGCACTCTGTGGACGCCGGTCGACGAGAAATCGTTCTTCCCGACGGTCGGCTACGGGCTGCCGGCGTTGCAGGACGGCAACTGGCTGTCCCTGCTGTGGGGCTGCTTCTTCGCCCTGAACCCGATCTACTACATCTTCGTCGTCGGTTTCTTCGCCGTCCTCACCGGCTTCGCGGAATGGAAGCTCGGCACCCGGCGGACCGCACTGCTGTGCTTCGGTTACCAGATCGTCGCGGTCCTGGTCACCGCGTTGGTGTTCTACGTCTTCCGCAATTCCCAGTGGGAATGGGCGGCCACCCGGGCCACCGAGACGGACGTCGGGTTCTCGGCCGGCATGCTCGCCGTGCTCGGCATCGCCTCGGCCACCGTGCGCCCGCCGTGGCGGCTACGGCTGCGCATCGTCATCTGGACCTACGTGGTCTTCTCGATCATCTTCGTCGGGCAGATGGCCGACGCCGAACACTTCGTCGCCGTCGCCCTGAGTCTGCCGTTCTCCAGCCGGCTCGCCGGACCGCGTGCGCTCAAGGCACGGGCGCTGCCCACCCGTCACGAGATCCGGCTGATCGCCATGGTCGCCTTGATCGTGCTGGCCGTCGCCAACGTGCTGGCCAACTTCCTCCCGTCGCACCTGACGCCGTTCGGCATGACCGACGACGACGACTGGAGTTGGTACTACCTGCTGCCGTACCTGGTCATCGCGCTGCTCATCGCCAACGGCCTGCGCCGCGGCTACCGGTGGGCCTGGTGGGTCGCGGTGGTGGTCGCATCCATCCCGCTGCTCGCCGTCGCCGCCGTCTTCGCGCTGTTGCTCTTCCTGGAGATCGTCGGAGCGCTGGACGACCCGGACGCGCAGGTCGACGGCATTCCGGAACTCATCGCCGCGGCGGTCATCTTCGGCGGCTACCTGGCGATGCTCATCGCCGCCCGATCGGCGTTCAAGGTCCCCCGGAAATCGACCCGTCGGCAGGCCAGCGGCACCTCGCACCCCGAGATGGCCAGGCAACTGCTGCGGCAGTGGGGCGGCAGCCCCCTGTCGTGGATGACGACGTGGCCGGAGAACCGGCACTTCATCACCGCCGACGGACAGTCGTACCTGGCGTTCCGCAAACACGCCGGGGTGGCTGTCGTCCTCGGTGACCCCATCGGACCGCCCGGTTCTACGGCGCCCGCGATCGGCGAGTTCCTGACGATGTGCGAGCAGGCGTCGCTCATCCCGTACTTCTTCTCCTGCTCGCGCCTGACCTCCGACGTCACCGACGGGCTGGGCTGGCAGCACGTCCAGGTGGCCGAGGACAACCTCATCGACCTGCCGCCCCTGGAGTTCAAGGGCAAGAAGTGGCAGGACATCCGCACCGCGCTCAACAAGGGGGCCAAGGAGGGCATCACCTTCCGCATGGTCACCCTGTCCGACGAGCCGTGGGCGATGGTGCGCCAGGTCGAACACCTCTCGCAGCAGTGGCTGGGCGACAAGGAACTGCCCGAGATGGGCTTCACCCTCGGCGGGGTCACCGAGGCCCTCGACCCGGAGGTCAAGGTCGGCCTGGCCGTCGACGCCGACGGCAAGCTGCACGGCGTCACGTCCTGGATGCCGGTGTACGCCGAAGGCGGCGACATCGCCGGGTGGACCCTGGATCTGATGCGCCGGGCCGACGGCGGTTTCCGCAATGCGATGGAGTTCCTCATCGCCTCGTCCTGCCTGCATTTCAAGGCCCAGGGTGCGCAGTTCGTGTCGCTGTCCGGGGCGCCGCTGGCCCGCTCGGACGGCGAGGAGGAACACGGCTCGGCCATCGAGAAGTTCCTCGGCACCCTGGGCGAGACCCTGGAACCGGTCTACGGGTTCCGTTCGCTGCACGCGTTCAAGGCCAAGTTCCAGCCACGCCTGTCGCCGATGCTGATGACGTTCCGGGACGAGGGCGACCTGCCGCGCATCGGCATCGCCATCACCCGGGCGTACCTGCCGACCGCGTCCCTGCGCGACATGCTGGCCGTGGTCAAGCACTGACCGACCGGGCGGCGGGGTACAGCCCCAGCATGCCGTCCCGCACCACCGCCGCCGATTCGACCGCCGCCGGACCGACCGTGGGGCCCGTCGCGCCCACCGCCGGCCTGCGGGTCGTCACCGTGCCCGCCCGGCACCCCTACGTCGAGACCGTCCGCCCGGACGGGGTGCGTCCGGTCGCCATCGACCGGGTGCGCGGGTGGGAACCGGACCCGTACCTGGAAGCGGCGTCGGTCCCGCAGTGGGCCGGGAGCGCCGACCTGGTCCACCTGCACTTCGGATTCGACCATCTCGACCGCGCCGCGGCCGAGCGCTGGGCCGACGCCCTGGACACGGCGGGCGTCCCGCTGGTCCTCACCGCGCACGATCTGCGCAACCCGCATCACGTCGACCCGGCCCCCCACGCCGACGTGCTGGACGCGCTGTTCGCCCGGGCCGCCGCCGTCGTCACCCTCACCGACGGCGCGGCCGACGAGATCGCTTCCCGGTGGGGGCGCCGCGCCCAGGTCATCGCGCACCCCAGCCTGGTCGACGCCGACCGCACGGCGGACGTCGACACCGAGCCCGGTCTGGTGGCCCTGCATCTGAAGTCGTTGCGGCGCAATCTCATCGACCCGGTGGAACTGGTGACGGCGGCCGCTGCCGGTGCGGTCGCCGGGGGCGGCCGGTTGCGGGTCGACATGCATCCGGACGTCGTCGACGATCCCCGGCTCGCCGGCCTGCAGCCCGGTCCGGGCCTGGAGATCGCGGTCCACGACCGGTTCGACGACCTGGAACTGGAGCGGTACCTGCGACGGGCCCACGTCACCGTGCTGCCGCACCGGTGGGGCACTCACTCCGGGTGGTTGGAGCTGGCCCGGGATCTCGGCACCGCGGTCGTCGCCCCCAGCTGCGGTCACTACCGCGACCAGTGGGACCGTGTGCACCTCTTCGTCAACGACGAGCGCGCCGGGTTCGATCCGGCGTCCCTGTCGACGGCGGTCGCCCGGGCGGCGTCCGAGCCGCCGCCCGCCCCGGCCGACCGCGGCGCCCGGCTGGCCGAGGCCGCGACCATCCGAAGCCAGCACGCGGAGCTCTACGCGCGGCTCGTCGGAGCGGCCCGGTGAACCCGACCGCCTGGACCGATGCCACGCACGTCGTCGTCGGACCGGACGAGCACGGAGTCGTCCGCCACGCCGTCCAGGTCGCCCGGGCCTGCGGTCACCGGCTCGCACGCGGGACGACCGCGGCCGACATCGCCGACCTGCGCCCGGAGACGGGCACGCTCGTGCACCTGCCGTTCACCGACCGCCTGTTCGGCGATCTCGCACCCAACAGTGCCGCCGCCTTCGCCGCCCTGGTCGACCCGTGGCGGGAACGCGGCGTCGCCCTGTCGGTGACGCTGCACGATCTGCCCGACGGCACCGGTGACCCCGGCCGGGACCGTCGGCGCCGGTCGGCCTACCGGGAGGTGGTCCGGCGGGCCGACGGCGTGGTCGTGAACTCGTGGCGCGAACTCGCGCTGCTCGACACTCTGCTGGCCGGCGCCCCCGACGGCACCGAGGAACCCGTCCAGCCGGGCCCCCGCAGCATCCGCTGCATCCCGCTGCCCATGGAGCGGGCGGGCGACCCGGCGGACGGGGCCGCCCCGCCCGACGGGCTGGCGGGGGCGGTCGCCGTGCTCGGCTTCGTCTTCCCCGACCGCGGCTACGAGCACACCATCGACGAACTGCCACCCGGGGTCGATCTGGTCGCGCTCGGCCGGCCGCCCGCCGGGCACGAGGACCTGCCAGCCGCCCTGGGTGAGCGGGCGGCCGCGGCCGGCCACCGCCTGCAGGTCACCGGTTTCGTCCCCGACCGCGACCTCGCCGCCGCCCTGGCCGCGGCTGCGGTGCCGGTGGCCCCGAATCGGCGGGTCGCCGCTTCCGCGTCCATCAGCACCTGGAACGCGCACGGCCGGCGACCGTTGGTCCCCGACTCGCCGTACGCCCGCGAGCTGGAACAGCGCACCCCCGGCTGCGTCCGCCTCTACGACGCCGATCGGCCGGGGGCGTTGCGGGCCGAGATCGCCGCCGCCCTGGCCGATCCCGCCCGGACGCGGCTGCCGGCCGACGCCGTCCCCCCGCCGTCGACGGTCGAGGTCACGGCGTTCTACCACCGGCACTTCGCCGGGTGTGCGGCACCTGCGCCGGTCACGGTGACGACGACCGGGGGAGCGTCGGTGACCGCGCTACCGGGCAATCGGTGGGACCTGCTGGCCGGAGTCGAGCCGGTCGAGCCGCCCACGGTCAGTGTGGTCGTCCCGTACTTCCAGGCCCAGGCGGGGCTGGACCAGGTGCTGGCGGCATTGACCGTCACCACCCATCCGCGGACGCGGGTGCAGGTGGTGGTGGCCGACGACGGCAGCGACCGACCGCCCTCCCTGGATGTGCTGGACGGCTCCGGCATCTCCGGGCGGGTGGTGCGCCAGGACCGGGACGGGTTCCGGGCCGCGGCCGCCCGCAACCGGGGCGCCGCTGCCGCGGACGGCGAGATCCTGGTGTTCCTCGACGGTGACACCGTTCCCGAACCGGACTATCTGACCCGGCTGACCCGGCTGCCCGCTCTCTGCCCGGACGCGCTCACCGTCGGCCGCCGCCGGCACGCCGACCTGGACGGCTGGACCCCCGCCGCCATCACCGACTGGTTGCTGGGCCTCGGTCCGGCTCCTCGTGAGCTCACCGAGCCGCAGTGGCTGCTCGATCTGTATGCCGCCAGCGCCGACCTGCGGCACGTCGACCGCCGCAGCTACCGCGCCGTCATCTCGGCGGTGCTGGCGGTGCCGCGGGACCTGTTCCGTGCGATCGGCGGCTTCGACGAGTCGTTCCGCGGCTACGGCGGCGAGGACTGGGAGCTCACCCACCGGGCCTACACCGCCGGTGCCGTCCTGGCCCACGTGCGGGACGCGGTCGCCTGGCACGACGGGCCCGACTGGGCCGACCGTCCGGAGCCGGACCGCCGGGCGGCGAAGAACGCCGAGACCCTCGTCCTGGCCGAGCGTCTGCCCGATCCGGAGGCCCGGGGCGGCGGCCAGTGGGCGCGGCCGGCGGTGGTCGTGGAGCTGGCGTTCAGCGACCCGGTCGAGGTGCTGGCCACCGCCCGGGCGGCGTTCGCCGGGGACGCCGACGTCGGGGTCTGGCTGGTCGCCATGGACGAGGCATCGATCCAGGCCGCCGTCGAGACAGCCGGTCGGCTGGGCGATCCGCGCGTCCAGGCCGGCCCGGTGCCGGCGGACGTCGCGGCCAGTGCGCTGGCGGTGCTGACTCTGCACGCCCCGGCGCGGATCACCGGGGTCATGGATCTCCTCGACCGCGCGTACCGTGAGGGTCCGCTGCAGCTGCCGACCGGCCGACTGGTGCCGGCCCGGGCCCAGGCCCGGAGCCGACGATGGGCCGACCGGCTGGCCCTGGACGTGGAGCTGGTGACCGCCCGGCTGTTCGGCGGCCGCGACCGTCCCGATCCCCGGCCGACGCGTCCGGTCGATCTGGCGCACGAACTGAAGTACGTCGGCCAGGAACCGGCCGGGCGGTGACCGCCCGGCCGTCAGGGCCCGGTCAGGCGGCGGATTCGACCGTCCCGCCACCGTCGGTCCGCCGCTCGTAGACGCCGACCTCGGTGCCCCGCCACGACTCGCCGATCCCCGGGAAGGTCGCGAGAACCCTGTCGTGGTCCCAGTCGTCGACCACGTGGTGCTCGTGCGGGTTGCCCTCGATGTGCCCCTGCGGGTAGTGCACGATCGGGATCGACAGGTAGACCGCGCGGCGGGCCGCCGCCGCGGCCCGTTCCCACAGCCGGAGCGCGTCGGGTTCGCTCATGTGCTCGGCGACGTCCCCGAGGACGACGACGTCGACGGTGGGGAACTCCACTTCCCGGGCGTCCCCGACGATGACCTCGTCGTAGTACTCCTTGAGCCGGTAGGTGTGGACGTAGGGCTCCCAGATCTCGATACCGGTGATGTGCGCCAGGTTCGGCCCGGCCAGCAGCTTGGCGTAGGTGCCCACTCCGGGACCGATGTCCAGGACGGTGATCGGGTCCTCGGACAGCTGCTGGATGCGCTCCCGCGTCCAGTCTTTGCCCTCGGCGGAACTCATCGGCATGGGGACTCCTTCTCCCGGTCGGTGGTGCGCTCGTGGGACCGGGACGGCGCGGAGACCGGAACCGGTATCAGATCACTGTCGACAGTGGCGATCTCGGCCAGGACCTGCTCGTAGGCCGAGACCATGGCGGTCTTGGAGAAGCCGGCCACGGACGCGGCCACCGCCCGGCGGTCCAGTTCCGCGGCCCGCGGCAGGGCGGCGGCGAGATCGACCGCGGTGCACCCGGCGGCGATGACACCCCCTCGGCGGCCGACGATTTCGGCGACCGCGCCCTGGGGCAGGACCGCGGCCGGGGTGCCGCCGGCCAGGGCCTCGACGAGCGCCAACCCGAACGGCTCCGGCCACATGGGCGTGAAGAGGTACACCGAACCCGACTGCAGGAAGGCGGGCAGTTCGGTGTGCCGCAGATGGCCGACGTACCGGATCTTCTCGTCCAGCCGCGGCGCGATCTGTTCGGCGAAATACACCGGGTCGGCGACCGGACCGCTGATCGACAGGCTCCACCCGGCCAACTGGGCTGCCTCGATGGCCAGTACCAGGCCCTTCTCCGGAGTGATACGACCGGACCAGACCGCGTGCTGGGGCCGGGCGGTGACGTCCGGCCGCGGGGCCCAGCGGGCCAGGTCGATGCCGTTGGTGATGCAGCGGACGTCGGGCAGCCACCGGGCCCAGTCGCGGCTGGTGGTCCGCGACACCCCGGCCCAGACGTGCCGGTGCCCCGGTCGCCAGTCGGTGGCCGCGATGACCTCGACGACCCGTTCCAGCGAGGCGGGGGTGTGCAGCGCCGTCAGCATCGGCCGATCGGCCAGGTGCAGGTACGGGACCTTGGACAGCGAATTGTTCAGGACGACGTCGACCTCGTCCTCGACCTCATGGATGGCCTCGAGCAGGGCGGCGTCAGCCATCATCTCCGACCGGTCGATGGTCTCGCCCGGCAGCGGGCCGTAGTGAAAACCGGCCGGGACGATCGGCCGCAGCCGGGCGGCGGTGACGCTGCCCTCCTTGGCGAGCAGGGTCACGTCATGACCGCGGCGGGTCAGTTCGTCGGCCAGCAGGGCGGTGTGCGCCTCCAGACCACCCTGGAACGGTTCGGCGATGGCGTGGCGGAAATGGCCCAGGATCGCGATGCGTAACGGGGGGACGGTCGCCATCGATCGCGCGATGGGCCGGTGACCCGGCTGATCGATGAATCCCGCCGTCGGCCACATCATGTTCGCTCCCATCCATGGATCGCAGTGCCATCGGCCGGTCCGCCGACCGCCGTGGTCGGCCGGACGAGGCCCATCTCGGCGAATTGTCGCAACCAGCCCTCCATCGGCCAGAATCCCCATCGCCGGGCGAAAAGCTCACCGTTGCGCAGGATGTCGTCGAGGTGACGCACCGGCGGCGACCCGCTGGGGTGCCACTGGTGGTAGGCCTCGGCCCCGCCCACCCAGGTCAGTCCGACACCGACCCGGTCGGCCCGGAACGCGAAATCGGTGTCCTCGGCGCCGTATCCCTCGAAGTCCTCGTCGAATCCACCGACCCGGTCCCAGATCTCGGGTCGCACGGCGAACGAGAGCGACCAGAACAACCGGGGGTCGTCGCCCCGGATCTCGGCGCCGGGCGCCGGGATCGGTCGGCCGGGATGGCCGGGATGATCGGCCAGCCGGTCGAGGTCGTAGCCCTCCGGTGGGGGTGGCGGCAGGTAGGCCACGACGCCGGCGAGCAGATCGTCGCGGCGGGCGCCGGCGGCGGATCGCCGATAGGCGGCCAGGGTGCCCGGCCCCGGCAGGCAGTCGACGTCGAGGAAGACCAGGAGTTCGGCGCCCGCGGTCCGGGCGGCGGCGGCCCCGGCGTTCCGACCGGCCCCGACGGCCAGGCCGTGGTCGCCGCGTGGTCCGTCCACCACGGTCGTCGACGGACCGGCCCCGGCGGACTGCAGGACGTCCGCGATCCCGGGATCGTCGAGGGCGACCACCACCCGGATGTCGGCCGGGTCGGGCAGGGCCTGCAGGACCTGCTGCTGGCGGTGCAGATGTTCGTGTCGACCGTGGGCCGTGGTGATGACGGCCGTCCGCAGCGTCGTCATGCGATCCGGGCGTCGTGGTCGTGGCCGTCTCCGTCGACGACCGACCACCTCCCGCCGGGCGTCGTGGTCGACCCGGCGGGGCTGGACACCGCACCGATGAGCGCCGCGGCGCGGTCGGCGCCCTGGCCGTCGTTCCAGCGGACCCAGTCCGCCCCGTCCAGCCGCGCAGCCCGGGTCAGCACCTGCGCCCAGTCCTCGGCAGCCGGCCACGCATCCAGCACGACGGCGGGCAGGTCGAGCTCCCGCAGGGCCCGTGCGGTCGCCCACTGTTCGTCGAAGGGACGGGCGGACGGCACCAGCACCGCCGGCCGGCGGCTGGCCGCGATCTCGGCCACCGCGTTCTGTCCGCAGTGGCTCACCACCACCTCGGCGGTGCTCAGCCGGGACCAAGGATCCTCGACCCAGTGGCCCGCCCCGGCCAGGTACTCCAGCGACCAGTCCGGGGTGACGGCGTCGGCAGCGGCGACGAGTTCGGCGGACAACGCCGTCGGATCGGACGCCGCGGCTCCGGTGCCGTTGAGCACCACGACGCTGCCCGGTCGGACGTCGACCGGGCCGTCGGCCGGGGCGAACCGGCTGATCGCGCCGACCGCGACGAGGCGATCCTCCGGGGTGCCACCGTGCAACCAGCGGCTGGCCGCGGCCGGCCAGGGTCCGACGATCAGATCGCTGACGCCGTAACCGATCTCGTGGGCCTCGTCATGCCGGAACCCTGGCATTCCCATGGAGACGACCGGAACGCCGTGCAGGCGGGCGAGCAGGGCGACCTCGACGGACACATCCACCACCAGCACCCGCGGAGCGGTGGCGGCGATCCAGGACGAGATGGTGGCCGCCCGCGCCCGCAACCCGGGGTGACCGGTCGGGACGTAGTGCAGACGCCCGAACGCCGACGGATTGTGTTGCGGTCCGGCGACCGGCTCGGCGTCATCGGCCAGGTGGACCCACGGCCCGAACCAGCCGGCCGGACGGGTCCGGCTCGACAGTCCGGTGACCACCGACCCGTGGGCGCGAGCGACCGCCCGGGCGATGGTGCCGGCCCGGTGCAGGTGCCCATGCCCGTGGTGGTGGATGTAGTAGCCGCTCACCGTGAAGAGGTGTCCCGGCATCGGCGGGACCAAACCTCCACCCGGGGGGCTACGGTCCGCTCATGGATCGTCATCCGCTGCCATTGCCGTCCGGGGGTCGACCGGTGCTGGTCTGGGGCAACTGCCAGGCCGCCCCGACCGCCGACCTGCTGCGCGCCCCGCTGGCCGCCGCGGGGTGCGAGATCGTGGACGTGCCACCGGTTTTCCTGGCCGACGCCGACGACGTGCAGCGGGTCCGCGAATTGCTCGCGGACGCGGCCGCACTGGTCAGCCAACCCATCCGTGACGAGTACGCCACACCCGGGTGCGGCACCCGCCAGCTGGCCGCGCTGCTGCCCGCCGATGCGCGCCTGGTCACGTTCCCGGTCGCCTTCGACACCCGGGCGTTCCCTTACCAGGTCAACGCCCACGACGGCGACGGACACCGGGTGACCGCGCCGATGACCGACTACCACGATCTGCGCATCCTGGACGCGGCTGCGCGCGGCTGGTCGGTCGACCAGACGGTGGACCGGTGGCCGCAGCCATCGGCCGAGGCCGTACTCCGCACCACCGCCGCGTCCCGGGCCGAGCTGCGCCGTCGCGAGCACGACATCGACGTCCCCGTCAGCGATCTCCTCGACGAACTGGGACCGGACGCGCTGTTCACCATCACCCACCCGACGAACGCCCTGCTGGCCGCCCAGGCCCGCCGCATCCTCGCCGCGCTCGGACTGCCCGACGGGCCCGACGCCTTCGCCGTCCCCGACCGCGAGTACCTGGGGGAGCGGCGGGCCCCGCTGGAACCGGCGGTGGCCGCCGCCCTCGACTGGCCGGCGGACCCCGACCGGGCCGAGTGGATCTTCCGGGGCGAGCGTCTGCCGCTGCGCGACGTGGTAGCCGCGCATCTGGAGCGCTACGCCGCCCATCCCGACGTCGTCGCCGACTCGATCCGCCGGCACGCCGATCGTCGGGCCCTCATCGGTCTGCCGACACCGGACCGGCCGACCGCCTGACGACAGCGTCACGCCGATCGGTCGTTCGACGACTGCCCCGCGGGGGCACTGGGGGGGCATGACAACCACCGTCACCGCACTGGCCGCTCCGTCCGCCGGGGCGCCCTTCGAGACCATCAGCATCGAGCGCCGCGATCTGCGTCCGGACGACGTCCGCATCGCCATCGAGTTCGCCGGCATCTGCCACTCCGACATCCACCAGGTCCGCGAGGAATGGGGACCGATGGAGTTCCCCCTCGTCCCCGGGCACGAGATCGTCGGCACCGTCGCGGAGATCGGCGACGAGGTCACCCGCTTCGCCGTCGGCGACCGGGTGGGCGTCGGCTGCTTCGTCAACTCCTGCCTGGAGTGCGAGGCCTGCAAGGACGGCGAGGAGCAGTTCTGCGACCAGGGGGTCGTGCAGACCTACGGCGACCACGACAAGGACGGCGCCACCACCTACGGCGGCTACAGCCAGGGCGTCGTCGTCCGTGAGCATTTCGTGCTGCGCATCCCCGACGGGCTCGACCCGGCCGCGGCCACCCCGCTGCTCTGCGCCGGCATCACCACCTACAACCCCCTGCAGCGCTACGGCGCCGGTCCGGGCAAGCAGGTCGGCGTCATCGGTATGGGCGGCCTCGGGCACGTCGCCGTCAAGATCGCGGCCGCCATGGGCGCCGAGGTCAGCGTCCTGAGCCGGACCGCGGCCAAGGAGGAGGACGGCCGCAAGTTCGGCGCCGACCACTACTACGCCACCGAGGACGAGAAGGTCTTCGAGGAGCTGGCCGGGCACTTCGACCTCATCGTCAACACCGTGTCCGCCGACCTGCCGCTGGACGACTACCTGGGCCTGCTCGGCCGGGGCGGGACGCTCGTCAATGTCGGGGCGCCGTCGAAGCCCCAACAGGTCGGGGTGTTCTCGCTGCTGACCAAGCGGCGGGCCTTCGCCGGTTCCATGGTCGGCGGGCTGCCGCAGACCCAGGAGATGCTCGACTTCTGCGCCGAGCACGGCGTGACGGCCACCGTCGAGGTCATCGACGCCCAGGACGCCACCGCGTACTACGACAAGGTGGTCGACGGCGACGTCCGCTACCGGGCGGTCATCGACGTCAGCACCATCGGCTGAGTCATCCACCCCGGGTGCGGGGCCGCCGGTCACGGCGGCCCCGTCCGCGTATCCGGGGCCTCTTTGCGCAGGTCAGGGCAGCCTTTGCTAGCTGGCGGGAAGCGGTCGCGGTCGGTCATGCTGGTCCGGTGAGCGCTCCTGAGCACCCGGCGGTCCCCGATACCCCGACTGTCCCCAAGACCGTGGCCGACCCGGCCACCGACGGTCCCGCCCATCCGCACGAACCCCACGACCCCGGCCTGGCCGGCCGGCTGAACTGGCTGCGCGCCGGTGTGCTGGGCGCCAACGACGGCATCGTCTCGACCGCGGCGATCGTGCTCGGCTTCGCCGGGGCGACCAGCGACCGCAGCGCCATCGTGCTCGCCGGGCTGGTCGGTCTGGCCGCTGGGGCCATGTCCATGGCCGCCGGTGAGTACGTCTCGGTGTCCACCCAGCGCGACACCGAGAAGGCCGTCCTGGACCTCGAACGCCGCGAGCTCGCGGAGATGCCGGAGGAGGAGCTCGACGAGCTCGCCGCCATCTACGAGGGCAAGGGCCTGAGTCCGGAACTGGCGCGGCAGGTGGCCGTGCAGCTCACCGAGCACGACGCCCTCGGTGCCCACGCCGAGGCCGAGCTGGGCCTGGACCCGGACGAGCTCACCTCGCCGTGGCACGCGGCGTTCGCGAGCTTCGTCGCGTTCGTCTGCGGGGCGGCGATCCCGCTGCTCGGCGCGGCGTTCGCACCGAGCAGCTGGGTCACCGTCATCGCCGTGGCCGTCGCGCTGGCCATCACCGGCGCACTGTCCGCCCGTCTGGGCAAGGCGCCGGTCGGCCGGGCCGTCGTCCGGAACGTCGCCGGCGGTCTCCTCGCCATGGGCGTCACCCATCTTTTGGGCGGCCTCGCCGGCGGGGTCATCGGATGATCAGGACTGGCTGACGCGGACCACCATCTTGCCGGTGTTGCCGCCGCGCATCATCGACAGGAACGCATCGACGGCGTTCTCCAGCCCGTCGACCACCGTCTCGTCGTAGGCGATCTTCCCGGCGGCGAACAGCGGGGTCACCCACTGCTGGAAGTCGGCGGCCCGGTGCAGGTGGTCACCGAGGGTGAACCCGCGCAGGGTGAGGCTGCGGGTGATGAGGTTCGACATGTTGTCCGGGCCCGGGGTGCGTTCGGTCGAGTTGTAGCCGGCGATCGCGCCACACAGAGCGACCCGTCCGTGCCGGTTGAGCACGTCCAGGGCGGCCGTCAGGTGGTCGCCACCGACATTGTCGAAGTACACGTCGACGCCGTCCGGCGCCACGGTCGGCAGCTGCTCGCGGACGGGGGCGTCCCGGTAGTTGAAGGCGGCGTCGAAGCCGTACTCGTCGGTGAGCCGGGCGACCTTGTCCGCCGATCCGGCCGACCCGACGACCCGGGCCGCGCCCAGGAGCCGGGCGAACTGGCCGGCCGCGCTGCCGACCGCGCCGGCCGCCCCGGACACGAAGACGGTGTCGCCGTCCTTCACCGGCGCGATGTCGGTCAACCCGACGTAGGCGGTCAGGCCAGTCATGCCCAGGATGCCCAGCCGCACCGACAACGGCACACCGGGGATCTCCGGGACCACCTGGAAGCCGCGGGCGTCCTCCTGGACGACGTCCCTCCACCCGAACTGGTGCGAGACCACACTGCCCACCGGCACCGTGTCCGCCGTCGACTCGACGACCCGCCCGATCGCCCCGCCGGTCATCGTCTCGCCGAGCGCGAACGGCGGGACGTAGCTCTTCACGTCGTTCATCCGGCCGCGCATGTACGGGTCGACCGAGACGAACTCGTTGACCACCCGCACCTGGCCCGGCTCCAGGGGGCCGTACTCGACGGTCACCGTCCGGAAGTCGTCGGGGGTCGGCCAGCCCTCCGGGCGGGCGACGAGCTGGATCTGCGTGCTGATGGCGGTGTGGTCGACGGACACGGTGCGGACCTCTCTGGAGAACCTGGACGGCATCCGGGTGGGATGCCTGGCAGGCCGGCGCGGTGGGCCGGCCCCTGGGCGCAACCCGATGAGCCCCGCGGGTGTTCCCGCCCCAGGACTCCCGAGCTGCCTACGATGGCCGCCACCGGGCAGGACCGGTCGCGCCGGTCCGGCCGACCACCACCGGACGACGGATGGAAGGCGGTGCCCCGCACGATGGTCCGGGCGATGCGGTCCCTGGTGGCCTCGACCTGGGCGCCGTGGGCGCTGCTGGCGGTCAGTCTGATCCTGCACGTGGTCGTCACCCTGCTGGGGTCGGACGCCTTCAACATGGTGGACCTCAAGGTCTACTACGACGGAGCCGGCCACCTGTTCGACGGCACCCTGTACGACTTCTTCTCCGAGCCGCTGCACCTGCCGTTCACCTATCCGACGTTCTCGGCGCTCATCTTCACGCCGATGGTCTGGATCCCGTGGACGGTGCTGCGGGTGCTGTGGCAGGCGGCGTCCTTCGGGGCGATCGGTCTCATGGCGTATTCGACGCTCAAGCTGCTCGGCCGGGCCGGTCCCGGTGCCCCCCACCCGGTCAGGCACCTGCGCGGCATCGTCGTCACGGTCATCGCCCTCGGGCTCTGGCTGGAGCCGGTACGGACGACGTTCAACTACGGCCAGATCAATCTGTTCCTCGCGGCGCTGTTGCTGACCGGCGCGGCGGCGGCCGGCCCGCCGGCCGTCCCGGGCGATCCGATGATCGACCCGAAAACCACCCGGCGCGGGGACTTCTGGGGTGGTCTGAGCGTCGGGCTGGCCGCCGGGGTCAAGCTGACGCCGGCCCTGTCGGGTCTGTACTACCTGCTGCAACGCCGGTGGTGGGCGGTGTTCTGGTCGGTGGCGACGTTCGTCGCCACCGTCGCGGTCGGCTGGATCGCCGCGCCGTCCGAGACCGTCCGCTTCTTCACGTCGCTGATGTTCGACCCGGCCCGCACCGGTCCCATCTGGTCGGCCATCAACCAGTCGTTGCGCGGGGCGCTGTCCCGGGTGCAGGGGCAGGACCGGGTCGGAGTGTGGCTGGTGTGCGCGGCCCTGGCCTTCGTCCTGGGCCTGTGGTGCGCGTGGCGGTCGTTGCGGGCCGGCGACCGGACCGCGGCGTTCCTGGCGGTGCAGATCACTGCGCTGCTTATCTCGCCGATCTCGTGGTCGCACCACTGGGTGTGGGTGCTGCCGCTGCTGCTGTGGTGCCTGTTCGGCCCCCGGCAGCGGTCGGCCGCGGCGCGCTGGCTGGCGATCGCCTGGACGGTCGCGACCTGCAGCTACGTCGTGAGCATCCTCATCGCCCAGCAGTACGAGGACCAGCCGGCGTCGCGTCCGCTGTGGCAGTCGGCGCTCGGCGTCGTCTATCCGCTGCTGGGACTCGTCACCCTCGCCGTACTGGCCCGGCTGGCCGGTCGGCCGGTCACCGACGGCCCGGTGCCCATCGGGCGCGGGCAGCGGGCGGTGGACCCGGGGCGTGGCTGAGCGCGGCAACACCGTGACGGTCGGGACGGTGCTCGCCGTCTCGCCGGGCCGGGTGACCACCGTGGTGGGGGAGCGGAGCCTCTGGGTGCGGGCGGCCACCGCGCGGGGTGCCGTCGTCGACGTTCACCCCGCAGTCACCGGGCCGGTGGCCGACGGCGACCTGATGCGGTTGCGGCGACGCGGACGGAGCTCGCGGCCGGGGGCCCGGTCGCTCGTCCTGCGCGCCGACCGGCCCCATCCGTCCGGTCCGCCGTCCTGGACGGTCCTTACCGGTCCGGGGCCCGTGCACCGGATCGACGTGTCCGTCGGGCCGGCGGGTGCGGGCACCCGGGTGACCGTCGCCATCGCCACGACGGGCCGGCTGTGGCTGGGCTCCGACCGCCGGCGGCTCACGGCCACCGCGCGCCTGCTGCTCGGTCTGATCGACAGCACCGCCCGAGCCCCCCGGCTGGTGGTCGCCGCCGCCATCACCCGTACCGGTCCGGGCCGCGCGGAGCTGCTGGTCGGTCGTTGCCGGTCGGGCGAGTGGGAGCTGCCGGGCGGCAAGGTCGAGCCCCGCGAGTCCGAGGCCGAGGCACTACGTCGCGAGATCGACGAGGAACTCGGGGTCCGGATCGTGGTGGGTGGCCGGGTCGGCGAACCGGTCGATCTCGGCGACGGTCTCCAGCTGCGGGCGCTGGCCGCCCACCTCGAGGACGGCGAGCCGGATCCGCAGGCCCGGGAACACACCGCACTGCGCTGGATCGCGGCCGACGAACTCCAAGCTTTGCCGTGGCGGGCGGCCGATCGCGACTGGGTCCCGGCCCTGACGGAAATGTTGACCGTCACCTGACCCGGCGCCCGGTTCGGTCACCGAGGGCGACCGGACGTCACCGACTCGGGTTGTCAGGTCACGATCGGACAACGGACGCCGGTGAACGACCGTGAACGGCAGGTGTGTCATGCGGTCGTCACGCCCCACGTGGCAGCATGGCCCGATGCTGTCGCCGGGCCGGGTCCACCGTCCCGGTCCGCAGCCCAGCCCTGTTCGATCACCCGCCGCTTCCTGGGGAGTGCTGTGACTGTTGTGAGATCCCATCCGCGTCCGGCCCGTGCCGTCCGTTCCGTCGCCCTCGCCGCCGGCCTCGCCGGCGTCCTGGTGCTCTCCGCCTGCGGCGGTGGCTCCAGCAGCGGAAGCGGTGCCACGACCACGGCCGCGCCGTCCTCGGCGGCCTCCTCCAGCGGGGCCTCCTCCAGCGGCGCCTCCTCGAGCGGCTCGTCGGCCCCCGGCACCGGGAGCACGACCGCCAGCCAGTCCGACATCGACGCCGCCAAGGCCGCGCTCATCGCGTCGGGCACGCTGACCACCTGCACCCACCTGCCCTACGCACCGTTCCAGTCGAACGACGACGACGGCAACACCGTCGGCTTCGACGTCGACATGATCGACCTGGTCGCCAAGGAACTGGGCGTCAAGCAGGCCATCGTCGACACCCCGTTCGAGGGGATCAAGTCCGGTCAGGACCTGTCCTCCGGCAAGTGCGACATCGCCGCCGCGGGTATGACGATCACCCCGGACCGGGAGAAGGTCATCCTGTTCTCCGAGCCGTACTTCGACGCCACCCAGGCGCTGCTGGTGCGGTCGGACGAGTCCGTGACCTCGCTGGCCGACCTCAAGGGCAAGAAGCTCGGCGCCCAGTCGTCGACCACCGGTCTGGACTACGCCAACGCGCAGGCCGCGGCGAACGGCTACGAGATCGTCGAGTACCAGGACCTGGCGTCCGAGCAGCAGGCGCTGGTCACCAACCAGATCGACGGGGCCATCAACGACCTGCCGGTGTGGTCGGAGTTCGTCAAGGAACAGCCCGACAAGACCAAGATCGTCGCCCAGTTCGACACGGGCGAGCAGTACGGGTTCGGGATGAAGCTCGGGAACACCGCGCTGAAGAGCGTCGCCGACGCGGCCATCAACAAGGCCAAGGCCGATGGCACGTACGACCAGCTGTACACCAAGTGGATCGGCCAGGCGCCGACCAGCTGATCCGAGTTCCCTGACCGACCGGCGCGCGGGCGGCCCTCACCAGACCCCCGCCGCCGGTCGGTTTCTCTTGTCCCGCAACGACGGTCCTGTCTGAGGAGACCCGCGTGGCCCTGACCCGCCGGCAACGCACCCGCGCAATCCGTGGTGTGCAGTACGCGGTCTTCGTGCTCATCCTGGTGTTCATCGCGTTCGCGGCCGACTGGGGAAGGTTCGCTGACGCGTTCCTGAATGTTGACGTCGCCGCCCGCATGTTCCCCCGGGTGCTCACGGTGGCCCTGGTGAACACGTTGCTCTACACCGTGCTGTCGTTCATCTTCGGGCTGGTGGTGGGCCTGATCATCGCCCTGATGCGACTGTCGTCCGTCGGCCCCTACCGCTGGGTCGCGACCGCTTACGTCGAACTGTTCCGCGGGCTGCCCGCCCTGCTGGTGCTGTTCATGGTCGCCTACGGCATCCCGAACGCGTTCCCGACGTTCGAGTTCCCCGGCGGCTTCCTCGGGCAGGTCACCGTCGGCCTCGGGTTGACCGCCGCGGCGTACATGTCCGAGACGCTGCGCGCCGGTATCCAGGCCGTCCCCAAGGGGCAGGTGGAGGCGGCGCGCACCCTGGGCATGAGCCCGGGGCGCACGATGATCACCATCGTGCTGCCGCAGGCGTTCCGGGTGGTCATCCCGCCATTGACCAACGAGATCGTCCTGCTCACCAAGGACTCGTCGCTGGTCTACGTCCTCGGCGTCACGACGGCGCAGTACGAACTGACCAAGTTCAGCCAGGACTTCCTCAACAAGGCCGTCAGCCCGACCCCGCTGGTCGTCGGCGGCCTGCTGTACCTCTGCATCACCCTGCCGCTGTCGCAGCTGGTGCGACGGCTCGAAGTGCGTCACGCCCGGGCCAAGGGCTGAGGAGGTCACGGTGTCCGCATCTGTCAGCGCCCGCCCCGGTGGGTCGGATCGTCCGGCCATCTCCATCCAGGGTCTGGTGAAATCGTTCGGACCCATCGAGGTCCTGAAGAAGATCAACCTCGACGTGCACGCGGGTGAGGTCGTCTGTGTCATCGGCCCGTCCGGGTCCGGCAAGTCGACCCTGCTGCGCTGCGTCAACCTGCTCGAGGAGCCGACCGGGGGCAAGATCTTCGTCGGCCCCGACGAGATGACCGACCCCGACGTCGACATCGACAAGGTCCGCCGCCGCATCGGCATGGTCTTCCAGCAGTTCAATCTCTTCCCGCACCTCACGGTCCTGAAGAACCTGACCGTCGCCCAGATCAAGGTGCTCAAGCGGTCGAAGGGCGAGGCGGAGAAGATCGCCCGCGAGAACCTGGAACGGGTGGGTCTGGCCCACCGCGAGGACGCCTTCCCGGCGCAGCTGTCCGGCGGTCAGCAGCAGCGCGTGGCGATCGCCCGGTCGCTGTCGATGTCGCCCGAGCTGATGCTGTTCGACGAGCCCACCTCGGCCCTGGATCCCGAACTGGTCGGCGAGGTGCTCGCCGTCATGAAGGGGCTGGCGTCCGAGGGCATGACGATGATGGTCGTCACCCACGAGATGGCCTTCGCCCGGGATGTCGCCGACCGCGTCGTGTTCATGGACGGCGGGTACGTGGTCGAGGAGGGACCGGCCGAGCAGGTCATCGGCAATCCGCAGCACGAACGCACCCAGGCGTTCCTGGCCCGGGTGCTCAACCCGACGGCGGTGCAGGAGGGCGACGAGTTCGCCGCCCCGCCGACCGGGGAGATCGATGCGCCCGTGCTCCCGGAGACAGCCCTCGATCCCTACCGTGGGGGCCACGGCGGGGTCATCTGACCGCCTGGACGGCCCCTGAGTCCGAGGTCAGTGCGGGTCCGGCCGGGCCCGTTCGCGGTCCGCGAACTCCTCCTCCGGCCGCGGCGGGACGGTTTCGTCCGCCTCGAGAACCTCGAGCGGGGGAGCGGTCTCGCCGGCCGGGCCGTGGGTGGCATCGGCCGGGGTGGGATGGGCGTCGTCCATCGGCCCACCGTAGAGCCGGTCGGTCCGATCAGCGCGTCGGACGGGCGGCCGGCCCGTCAGCGACCGCCCGTCCCGCGCCCCCCTGGCCCTGGTCAGTCCTGTCGCGCGAAGGCGCTGTCGAAGGCGGCCTGCGGTCGGTCGAAGGCCATCCGCCGGACGAACGCCAGCGCCTCCGGGGCGCCGACCTCGCGGTCCATCCCGGCGTCCTCCCACTCCACCGAGATCGGCCCCGTGTAGTCGATGGTGTTGAGCATCCGGAAGCAGGCCTCCCACGGCACGTCGCCGTGCCCGGTGGAGACGAAGTCCCAGCCGCGGCGCGGGTCGGCCCAGGGCAGGTGCGAGCCGAGCCGGCCGTTGCGTCCGTTGCCGACCTGCCGCTTGGCGTCCTTGCAGTCGACGTGGTAGATCCGGTCCCGGAAGTCCCACAGGAACCCGACGGGATCCAGGTCCTGCCAGACGAAGTGGCTCGGATCCCAGTTCAGGCCCAAGGCCGGGCGGTGTCCGATGGCTTCGAGCGTGGCCACCGTCGTCCAGTAGTCGTAGGCGATCTCGCTGGGGTGCACCTCGTGGGCGAAGCGCACGCCGACTTCGTCGAACACGTCCAGGATCGGGTGCCAGCGGTCGGCGAAGTCCTGGTAGCCGGCGGCGACCTGCTGCTCGGTGACCGGCGGGAACATGGCCAGGTACTTCCAGCTGGCCGATCCGGTGAACCCGATGACGGTGTCGACGCCCAAGCCGGCGGCCGCCCGGGCGGTCAGCTGCATCGCGTGGGCCGCCCGGCGGCGGACGCCCTCGGGGTCCCCGTCGCCCCATACCTGCGGCGGCAGGATGGCCTGGTGGCGGGCGTCGATCGGGTCGTCACAGACGGCCTGCCCGGTCAGGTGGTTGGAGATCGCCCAGACCCGCAATCCGTAGCGGTCCAGGATCTCCCGGCGGGAGTCCAGGTAACCGGGTTCGTCGGCCGCGCGGAACACGTCGAGATGGTCGCCCCAGCAGGCGATCTCCAAGCCGTCGTAACCCCAGGAGGCGGCCATCTCGGCCACCTTTTCCAGTGGCAGGTCGGCCCACTGGCCGGTGAACAGGGTGATCGGTCGGGCCATGGCGGTGTCCTTGTCATCGGATCGAACGGGTTCGGGCTCTGGAGGTCGACGGACCGGGTTCAGCCCGCGGTTGCCGCGACTCGGTCGGAGGTCGGAACGGCGCGCCAGGTGCCGTCCGTGGCGCTGCGCTGCACCGCGTCCAGCACCCGCTGCACCTGCAGACCGGCGGCGAAATCCGGTTCCGCCCGACCCGCTCCGGCGACGGCGAGCAGGAAGTCGCGCATCTGGTGGGTGAAGGCGTGGTCGTAGCCGAGGCTGTGGCCGGGTGGCCACCAGCCCTCCAGGTACGGGTGCTCGGGCTCGGTGACGAGCAGCCTGCGGAAGCCCTCGCCGGCGGCCGGGCGGCGGCCGTCGTAGTACCAGAGCTCGTTGAGCGCTTCGAGGTCGAAAGCCAGACTGCCGTCCGAGCCGTTGACCTCGATGCGGAGGGCGTTCTTGCGGCCGGTGGCGAACCGGGTCGCCTCGAATGTGCCGACGGCCCCGCCGTCGAACCGGGCCAGGAACAGGGCGGCGTCGTCGACGGTCACCGGACCCCGGCCCGAGCCGGGAGTGGCACCCAGCCCGGCAGCGTCGTCGGGCAGCGGCCGCTCCGGGACGAACGTGCGGGTCAGGGCGGACACCGCGCTGATCCGCTGCCCGGTCAGGAATTGCGCGAGATCAGCGATGTGGGCTCCGATATCGCCCAAGGCCCCGGACCCGGCGTGCTCGGCCTGCAGGCGCCAGACCAGTGGGAACTCCGGGTCCACGATCCAGTCCTGGAGGTAGGCCGCCCGGACGTGCCGGATGGTGCCCAGCTCGCCGTCGGCGATCATGCGGCGGGCCAGGCTCAGCGCCGGCACCCGGCGATAGGTGAATCCGACCATGGCCGCGCCCCGGGCCTCCGCGGCCGCTGCCGCCATCTGCTCGGCCTCGGCCAGCGAGTTGGCCAACGGCTTCTCGCACAGCACGTGCTTGCCGGCGGCCAGCGCGGCGAGCGCGATCTCGGCGTGCGAGTCGCCGGGGGTGCAGATGTCGACGACGTCGACGTCCGGCCGCTCGACGGCGTCCCGCCAGGAGGTCGACGTCTGCGCCCAGCCGAGCCGCCGGGCCGCCGCGGCGACCTTCTCGGCGTCCCGGCCGACCAGCAGGCTCATCTCGGGCGCCACCGGCAGCTCGAACGCCCGGTGCACGTTGCGCCAGGCCATCGAGTGGGCCGCGCCCATGAACGCGTAGCCGATCATCGCCACCCGCACCGGCCGCGGGGTGACCGTGGTCCCCGTACTCGCTGGGCTCATCAGGATTCGAAGGCCGACGGCAGGTAGCTGTCGACGTTGTCCTTGGTGACCACGGCGGAGTACAGGGTGAAGCTCTTGGGCACCTCGAGCTCCTCGATCTCCGACAGGCCCTTCTCCAGCACGATCAACCGGGCCAGCTCCAGGCCGGACGCGGCCTGGGTGGACGGGTAGATGACCGTGGCCTTCAGGACGGTGTTGTCGTCCTTGATCGAGCGCATGACGTTGGCGGAGCCGGCCCCGCCGACCATGAAGAATTCGTTGCGGCCGGCGGCCTCGATGGCGGCGAGCACGCCGACCCCCTGGTCGTCGTCGTGGTTCCAGATCGCGTCAATCTTCGGCGCGGCCTGCAGCAGGTTGGCGGTGATCGCCTCACCGGAGTCGGCGGTGAACTCGGCCGACACCTGGTTGGTGACGGAGAACCCGTACGTCTGCAGGGCGTCCGCGAAGCCCTTGGACCGGTCGACGGTCAGCGGCAGGCTGGCGATGCCCTGGATCTCGGCGATGACCGGGTCGGCCGCTCCGGCGTCCTTGAGCCGCTGTCCGACGAAGTTGCCGGCCGAGACGCCCATCCCGTAGTTGTCGCCGCCGATGTAGGTCCGGTACGACAGTGGAGACGAGAAGACGCGGTCGACGTTGACGACCTCGATGCCGGCGTCCATCGCCTTGCGGGCGACGTCGGTCATCTGGGCGCCGTCGTAGGGCAGCAGCACGATGGCGTCCACCCCGTCGTTGATCAGGGTCTCGACCTGGGAGATCTGCTGGTTCACGTCGTTGGTGCCCTCGACGAAGCTGGCCTGCACGTCGGAGTACTGCTCGACGACCTTGCGGGCCTGGTCGGTGATCGAGGCCATCCAGCCGTGATCCGCCGCCGGGGCCGAGAAACCGATCCTGACCATCTGTCCTCCTGGGTTGCTGGCGGCGGGGCTGCTGGCCGCCCCGGTGGTTCCGGCGGTGCTGGTGGCGGCACTCTCGGGGGCGGCGTTGGACACGCAGGCCGACAGCACGGCGGTGCCGCCGAAGGCGAGCCCGGCGAACAGGAACGAGCGACGGGGGATCCCGCGCCGCACAACGGGTTCCGGCGGTGGCGGTTCGGAGGTGGGCATGGGCGCTCCTTGGGATGACCGGGTCGGGGACAGGGGCGGAAGCGGGCACGCCGGCGGTACGGCCCGGCGAACGGGAGTGACCGGACCGACGGCAGTGCCGGCGGTCAGGGCGAGATCGAGCTGCGGGCCAGGCGCTGCTGGAGCAGCACGGCGACGACGATGATCACGCCCTTGGCCACCGCCTGGGTCGAGGTGTCCAGGTTGTTGAGTGTGAAGACGTTGGACAGCACCGTGAAGATCAGCACCCCGATGACGGTGCCGACGATGGTGCCGCGGCCACCGGTCAGCAGCGTGCCGCCGATGACCACCGCGGCGATGGCGTCGAGTTCGTACCCCAGGCCCAGGTTGGACGAGCCCGAGTTGGTACGGGCGGCGATCAGCACGGCGGCGATGCCGCAGCACAGGCCCATCAGCGCGTAGAGGCCGACCGTGTGTCGGCGGACGTCGATCCCGGCTAGCCGGGCCGCCTCCGGGTTGCCGCCCACGGCATAGGTGCGGCGCCCGAAGGTGGTGCGATTCAACAGCACCCAGCCGATCACGCCGACGGCGAGGAAGACCAGGATCTGCACCGGGACGCCGAACAGGTCGCCGTTGAAGAAGTTCTTGAAGCCGTCGTCGCGGATCACCTGGGTCCGCTTGGCCGAGATGACCTCGGCCAGTCCCTTGGCCGCGGCCATGGTCGCCAGCGTCATGATGAATGGCACGATGGGCCCGTAGGCGATGAACAGGCCGTTGACGACGCCGCAGATGGTCCCGACCAGCAGGGCCACCATCACCATCGGCCACCACGACCCGGACAGCGACTGGGTGGCCACGGTGGTGGCCCAGACCGACGAGAGCGCGACGAGCGAACCGATGGACAGGTCGATCCCGCCGCCGATGATCACGAACGTCATGCCGATGCTGAGCACCCCGATGACCACCGACAGGGTCAGGATGGTGCGGATGTTGGAGCCGGCGCCGAACCGGTCGCCCGCGGTCAGGAAACCGATGACGCAGAGCACGACCAGTGCGGCGACCAGGCCCAGATGGCGGCCCAGGGGACCGGACAGCACGCTCGTGCGCCGGGCGGTCGGCGGCTCCGGCGGCGGCTCGCTGCCGATGCCCGACAGTTCCGGTCCGGTCGCGGCTGCGCCGGCCGCGGCCGGGACTCCGGTCTTCATGCCGCCGTCCCCTTCGAGGAAGTTCCCTGCACGGCAGTCCCTTTCATGACGAGATCGAGCACGCCGTGCTCGTCGATGTCGGTGGCCGGGCCCTCGTGGACGACGGCGCCGTCGGCCATCACCAGCACCCGGTCGGCCAACCCGAGTACCTCCTCGACCTCACTGGAGACGACCACGACGGCCACCCCGGAATCGGCCAGCGTCCGGACGACGGCGTAGATCTCGGAGCGGGCGCCGACGTCGACTCCGCGGGTCGGTTCGTCCAGCAGCAGCACCCGGCAGCCGCGGGCCAGCCAGCGCGCCAGGACGGCCTTCTGCTGGTTTCCCCCGGACAGCGTGCGGATGATGCGGCGCGGGTCGTTCGGGCGGATCTCCAGGTCGTCGATCTGGGTGCGCGCCTGCCGCAGCTCACGCGCGCGGTCGAGGAAGCCGAAGCGGGACGTCCGCCGCAGCGTGGCGGCGCCGATGTTGACCGACACCGACTCGTCCAGCAGCAGACCCTGGGCCTTGCGCTCCTCCGGGCACAGGCCCATCCCGGCCGCGACGGCGGCCGGGACCGACCCGCGACGAACCGGCCGGCCGTCGACCAGTACCCGGCCGGCGTCGGCCCGGCGGGCCCCGAAGACGGTCTCGATGACCTCGCTGCGGCCGGCCCCGACCAGTCCGGCGAAGCCGACGATCTCGCCGGCCCGGACGCCGAAGCTCACGTCGGTGAACTCGCCGCGCCGCGAGAGACCCTGCACCGACAGCACTTCCGGTGCGTCGCCCGGCACCCCGGGTCGGGCGGGGAAGACGTACTCGATGGACCGTCCGGTCATCAGCGCGATCAGTTCGGCCGTCGGGGTGTCCCGGGCGGCCAGCCCGGCGGCGACCACCCGGCCGTCCTTCAGGACGGTGATCCGGTCGCCGATCCGGCGGATCTCCTCCAGTCGGTGGGAGATGTAGACGACGGCGATGCCGTCCCGCCGCAGGTCCTCGACCAGCCGGAACAGGCTCTCCACCTCGTGCGGGTCGAGCACCGCGGACGGTTCGTCCATCACGATCAGCCGGACGTCGTGGCTCAGTGCCCGGGCCATCGAGACCACCTGCTTCTGCGCCATCGACAGCAGGCGCAGCTCGGTGTCCGGGTGGATCTCCGGGTGGCCGAGCCGCACGAGCAGTCGTCGGGTGGCGTCGGTGGTGGCCCGTCGACGGCTGTAGCCGGCGGTGCTGAGTTCGTGTCCCAGATAGACGTTCTCGGCGACCGACAGGCCGTCGACCAGGTCGAGTTCCTGGTAGATCGTCGCGATGCCGGCGCGGACGGCGGCGGCCGGCCCGGAGAACCGTACGGGCTGCTCGTCCCACAGCAGCTCACCGGCGTCCGGTATGTGCACCCCGGCCAGGACCTTGATGAGGGTTGACTTGCCGGCCCCGTTCTGGCCGAGCAGGCAGTGCACCTCGCCCGCCCGCACCTGGAGCGACACGTCGTCCAGCGCGCGCACACCGGCGAACTGCTTGACGATGCCGTGCATCGCCAGCAGGGGTTCACCGGCGGGGGCCGGGGGTGTCGGGTCGGTCATGCTGCGCCTCTCGCGCCGAGGGCACCCGCCTGCTCCGGTGAGGGACGGCGACGGCGGCGCCCGGTGTGATGCGGACGACTATGGGGGGCGCGAGCGCTCGGCGTCAAGCAATGTTGCGCAATATTTCGAAGCGTGATCGGGATGTGACCGCCGAACTACGGCAGGCCGGGATGGCCGCGGGGACGGGACGAAGCGCGGAGACGACTGGCGCAGCGGGCGAATACGGCGGGCCCGGGGTCACGCGCTGCTGGCCCTCCCGACCCGGCCGGCCAGACGGATGGTCGGCCGGACCCGGTCGTCACGGCGCTGACGCGGCGGCGGGTCGAAACTTTCGACATTCCGGCACACCGGAGGCATTCGCCTGGCCCGCGGCGATGGCGCCCGGACCGCCGACTTCTGCGGTTCTGCGCGCCTTCAGCGCGCCGGCGCCGGACCGGTACTGGCCCGTTCCACCAGGACGGTGGACAGCTCCAGACGCTGGCTGGACGCGGTCTGGCCGGCCATCAACCGGAGCAGCACACTGGCTGCGGTGGCACCCATCTCACGGACCGGCTGGCGCACCGTGGTCAGCGCCGGGGTGATCCAGCGGGCCTCGGGCAGGTCGTCGAAGCCGACCACCGAGAGGTCGTCCGGGATGCTCAGACCGCGGGCCGCCGCGGCCTCGTAGACCCCCAGGGCCATCCGGTCGGAACAGGCGAAGATCGCGGTCGGCGGGCGACGCAGCGCGAGCAACCGGGTGGCCTGGGCGAACGCCCCGGTCCGGGTCCAATCGGCATCCCGGACCAGCTCGGGGGCGATGCGCTCGCCGGCCGCGGCCAGGGCCGACCGGTACCCGTCCAGCCGGGCCTGGCTGTACAGGTGACTGCTCAGGCCGCCGATCACGCCGATCCGCCGATGCCCGAGGCCGAGCAGGAACTCGGTCGCGCTGTACCCGCCGGCCCAATTGGTCGCGCCGACGGTCGCGATCCCCGGGGTGGGATCGGCCCCCGGATCCAGGAGCACCACGGCGATCTCGGCCGCCCGGAGCCGGCGGATCTCCGCCGCCGTCGGCGTCACCAGGGCCAGCACCGCGCCCCGGCTGCGCCGCGCGATCAAGCGGTCGACCCAGTCCGGCGAGTCGGGGCGGCCGTGCGCCACGGTCAGCACCACGTCCCGGCCGGACTCGGAGACGATCTCCTCGACGCCGGCGAGCATCGAGGTGGCCCACGAGCCCTCGATGCCCGGAACCACCAGGTCGACCAGACCCGGGGTCCGCGGGGCGGTCTCGGGCTCGGGGAAGGGGTAGCCGGCCGACCGCAACAGCTCGGTGACCCGGGAACGCGTGGTCTCCGAGACGTCGCTGCGGCCGTTGAGCACCTTGGACACGGTGGGCACGGCGACGCCCGCCTCGGCGGCGATGGCCGCCAGGGTCGGGGAACCGGACCGACGGCGACGGGCGGGCGTGGACACCGGCTGATCATCGCGGGCTCGTAAGTGTTGCGCAACTATCCGATCTCGTGTGAGGTGGGCCGCAACCCCGTCCGAGTCCGCTGAGCGGGGACCCAGTCCACGCATTGCCGAGCCGGGAGGACGCCGTGACCGCACCACGACGCCGGGCGCTGGTCGTCCGAGGTGGTTGGCCGGGTCATGCGCCGGAGGAGACGACGGACCTGGTCGTACCCGTGCTGCGCGACGCCGGCCACTCGGTGGAGATCGCCGACGACCTCGACGTCTACCTCGATGCCGCTCGCCTGCAGGACCTCTCGGTGATCGTGCAGTGTTGGACGCTGGGCCGGATGTCGGCCGAGCACTGCGCGGGGTTGACCGGTGCGGTCGCGAGCGGCGTCGGGTTCGGTGGCTGGCACGGCGGTGTCGTCGATGCGTTCCGCTCCCGGCCCGAGTACCTGCAGATGGTCGGCGGCCAGTTCGTCGCCCACCCCGGCGGCCATGTCGACCACCGGATCGAACTGGTTCCCGAACGGGCCGACCATCCGATCGTCGCCGGCCTGCCGTCCTCGTTCGCCGTGCACACCGAGCAGTACTGGGTGTTGGCCGACGATTACAACGACGTGCTGGCCACCACCACGATCGCGCCGGGGGAGCAGTGGGACCGGCCGGTGACCTGTCCGGCCGTCTGGACCAGGAACTGGGGCCACGGAAGGGTTTTCGTCTGCACCCTCGGGCACTCCCCGGAGGACCTCGACCACCCGGTCACCCGGGCCGTCGTACAGCGCGGGTTGCGTTGGGCGGCCCGGTGACCGTTCGTCCGTTGCGCACCGCCGTCGTCGGAGCCGGAGCCGTCAGCGAGCAGTACGTGGCCACGCTGGCCGGCCGCCCGCAGGTGCGGTTCGTCGCCGTGGTCGACCGTCGCGCGGACCGGGCCGCCGCGCTGGCCGACCGCCTGCCCGGCGCGCGTGTCGCCACGTTGTCCGCAGTCCTTGCCGCCGCCGACGTCGACCTGCTGCTCAACCTCACCGTGCCGTCGGAGCATGCCGCGATCACGCGCGCCGGCCTGCGGGCCGGACGTCACGTGTTCAGCGAAAAACCGCTGGGCATCTCCGCGGCCGACGCCGTCGACCTCCCGGCCCTGGCCGGTCCCGGCCACCGGCTGGCCTGTGCTCCGGACACCGTGCTCGGCACCGGTCTGCAGACGGCCCGGGCCGCCGTGGCGGACGGGCTCATCGGGACCCCGGTGTCCGCCCACGCCGTCATGGTCACTCCGGGACACGAGCGCTGGCACCACCATCCGGAGTTCTTCTACCGGGCTGGTGGCGGACCGTTGCTCGACATGGGGCCCTACTACCTCACCGCGCTGGTGCATCTGCTCGGACCGGTGGCGACCGTCAACGGGATCGGCACCCGACCACGGCCGGTGCGGCGCATCGGGCGAGGTCCGCGGGCCGGCGACGAATTCGGGGTCGAGGTGGACACCCACGAGACGGCGCTGCTGCGCCACGCCGGCGGCGCGGTCAGCACCGTCACCATCAGTTTCGACGGCGTGGGCACACTGGCGCCACCGATCGAGATCCACGGCACGAGAGGCTCCATCGCGGTACCCGACCCCAACCACTTCGCCGGCACGGTGCGGTTGCGCCGCCTGGGGGAGCGGCAGTGGACCGACCTGCCGGACCGGGCCGGGGCGGTGGACGCCGCCCGCGGTTCCGGGGTGCTGGACCTGGCGGACGCCATCGCGACCGGCCGTCCGGCGCAGGCCGACCCGGGCATCGCCGCGCACGTCCTGGAGACCGTGCTGGCCGTGCGCCGGTCCGCTCGTCGGGACGGCACGGCGATCGCCGTCCGCTCCCGTCCGACCGTGCCGCCCCGGGTGCCGTTGACGGCGTGCTGATCGGGTGGCTGCTCAGCCGACCGCGGTCGGGACGTCCGGGTCGGGGGTGACGACGCCGGGGCGCAGCAGCAGACCAGTCAGCAGCGCCCCGCCCGCGAAGACGGCGGCCGACACCCAGAACGCGGTGCTGTAGCCGCTGACCGCGGCCTCCGCCTGGAGTCGCGCGGCCTGGGCGGCGGTGGCGTCGGGGCCTGGTCGGTGGTCGGTCAGCCAGGCGATGGTGGCGTTCGCGGCGACGGTGTTGAGCAGCGACGTGCCGATGGCCGCACCGATCTGCTGGGCGACGTTGACCATCGCTGATCCCACCCCGGCGTCGGACGGTCGGATGCCCCGGGTCGCCACGTTGGTGGAGAAGGAGAACACCAGCCCGAGTCCCAGGCCGAAGACCAGCGACGCCGGCAGCACGTGGGTGACGAACTCGCCGTCCACCGTGATGCGGGTGAAGAGGATCAACCCGGCGGCGGCGACCAGCATCCCGATCGGCATCATCAGCTTGGGGCTGTACCGGGGGACCAGCAGGGAGCCGCTGACCGCCGAGGTCACCACGATCAGCGCGGCCATCGGCAGGAACCCGACCCCGCTGACGACCGGCGAGAAGCCGAGGATCTGCTGCATGTAGAAGGTCAGGAACAAAAACACCCCGAACATGCCCAGCCCGGTGAGGAAGATCGACAGCATCGCCCCGCCGCGGTCCCGATCGGCGACCACCCGCAGCGGCAGGAGCGGGTGGCCAGACCGGCTCTCGACCACCACGAACGCCAGCAGCAGCGCCACCCCGGCGGCGAGCATCGACAAGGTCTGCGCGGCCAGCCAGCCGTCCGTCTCGGCCAACGAGAACCCGTAGACCACCGCGAACAGCCCCAGGCAGACGCTGACCACCCCCGGCCAGTCCATCGGCGTGCGATTGCGCTCCTGCCCGCGGGGGAGCAGCACCCAGGCGCCGGCGAACGCGACGGCGGCGAACCCCAGGTTGACGAACAGGCACCAGCGCCAGGAGAACCACTCGGTCAGCGCCCCGCCCAGCAGCAGGCCGATCGCCGCGCCGGAGCCGGCCACCGCGCCGAACACCCCGAACGCCCGCCCGCGCTCCCTGACATCGGGGAACGTCGTGGTCAGTGCGGACAGCACCGCGGGGGCCAGCAGGGCCCCGAAGACGCCCTGCACGGCCCGGGCGACGAGCAGCTGGCCGATGGTGGTGGCCGTACCGCCGACCGCCGAGGCCACCGCGAAACCGACCAGCCCGACGAGGAACATCTCCCGGCGACCGAACCGGTCCGACAGTCGCCCACCGACCAGCAGCAGGCTGCCGAACCCGAGCGCGTAGGCGGTGATCACCCACTGCCGGTACTGGTCGCCGAACCCGAGGTCGGCCTGGGCCGACGGCAACGCGATGTTCACGATCGTGCCGTCCAGCACCACCATCAGCTGGGCCAGGCCCAGCACCGCCAGCACCCACCAGCGACGGGGGTCCGTTGCGGCCGGCTCGCCGGGTGCCGACCCGGGCAGACCGGGGAGGTCGAAACAGACGATCGGATCGCTGGAACGGGACGCGCCCGCCACGGTGCCCGCGGGCGCGCCCAGCCGCTCGACCGGGTCCGCCGCCGACTCCGGCGGGTCCGCCGGATCCGGGTGAGAGGAACGATCGTTGCTGGTCATGGCCGCCTCCGGGATGTCCTGTCCGAGATCATGACGGGTCGGCGGGCACTGCCGGATCAGGACGTGACGGTCACCACCGGTTCGGGCGCCGACTCGCGTCGCCGCCGCTCGCCTGACTAGCCGGTCGATCGCGCCGGGCTCCTTCGTCGCCCAGGCGTGGTCGCCCGGCTCACTGTGCTGTCTGGCGGTATCGCAAGCTCCACCGACTAGAATGGGCCTGTTGTGCTGCCGTGCTGCGAGGTGGCTGACCCCTGCCGGACCGCCGCGACGACCGCGTCGGGCCCGGCCCCCACCACCTTGAGGAGTACTGAGCCGTGCCCGGTAGTGCCCATCCCGTCCCGTCCGTGCGATCCACCGGACCGGCGTCCCGCGACGATCTGCGGAACATCGCCATCGTCGCCCACGTCGACCACGGCAAGACCACGCTCGTCGACGCCATGCTCTGGCAGTCGGGCGCCTTCCGCGCCGGCTCCACCCAGAACGACCGGGTGATGGACTCCAACGACCTGGAGCGCGAAAAGGGCATCACCATCCTGGCCAAGAACACCGCGGTCAAGCGGGGCGACATGACCATCAACATCGTCGACACCCCCGGCCACGCCGACTTCGGCGGCGAGGTGGAGCGGGCGCTGTCCATGGTCGACGGCGTCGTGCTGCTGGTCGACGCGTCCGAGGGTCCCCTGCCGCAGACCCGGTTCGTGCTCCGCAAGGCGCTGGCCGCCCGGCTGCCCGTCGTCCTCGTCATCAACAAGACCGACCGTCCGGACGCCCGGATCGACGAGGTCGTCGACGAGACCTACGCGCTGTTCCTCGACTTGGACGCCGACGACGACCAGATCGAGTTCCCGATCGTCTACTGCTCCGGCCGCGCCGGGAAGGCCTCGCTGAGCAAGCCGGGCAACGGCGAACTGCCCGACGCCGAGAATCTCGACGCCCTGTTCGACGTGCTGCTGGAGACCATCCCGGCCCCCCGCTACACCCCGGACGCGCCGCTGCAGGCGCAGGTGACCAACATCGACGCGTCCCCGTTCCTGGGCCGTATCGCGATGTGCCGGATCATCGAGGGCACCATCACCAAGGGCCAGCAGGTCGCCTGGATCAACCTCGACGGCACCGTCACCCGGACCCGCATCAGCGAGCTGCTGATGACCGAGGCGCTGACCCGCGTCCCCGTCGAGTCGGCCACCGCCGGTGACCTCATCGCCGTCGCCGGCATCGCCGACATCACCATCGGCGAGACCCTGGCCGATCCGGAGAACCCGATCCCGCTCCCGCCGATCACCGTCGACGAGCCGGCCATCTCGATGACCGTCGGCATCAACACCTCGCCGCTGGCCGGCCGGGACGGCGGCACCAAGCTGACCGCCCGCCAGGTGAAGAACCGGCTCGACGCCGAACTCGTCGGCAACGTCTCCATCCGCGTCCTCGACACCGAGCGCCCCGACACCTGGGAGGTGCAGGGCCGCGGTGAGCTGGCCCTGGCCATCCTGGTCGAGACCATGCGCCGGGAGGGCTTCGAGCTCACCATCGGCAAGCCGCAGGTCGTCACCAAGATCGTCGACGGCAAGAAGCTGGAGCCGTTCGAGCGGCTGACCATCGACGCCCCCGAGGACTACCTCGGTGCCATCACCCAGCTGCTGGCCGTCCGCAAGGGCCGCATGGAGACGATGAGCAACCACGGCACCGGCTGGGTGCGGCTGGAGTTCCACGTCCCGTCCCGTGGCCTCATCGGCTTCCGGACCGCGTTCCTCACCGAGACCCGCGGCACCGGCATCGCGTCGGCCATCTTCGACGGGTACGGCCCCTGGGCCGGCGATCTGCGGGCACGCCCGACCGGGTCGCTCGTGGCCGATCGGGCCGGCAAGGCCACCCCGTTCGCGATGTTCTCCCTGCAGGAGCGGGGCACGATGTTCGTCCCGCCGACCACCGAGGTCTACGAGGGCATGGTCGTGGGGGAGAACTCCCGTTCCGACGACATGGACGTCAACATCACCAAGGAGAAGAAGCTCACCAACATGCGGTCCTCGACCGGTGACGAGCTCGTCCACCTGGTCCCGGCCCGGCTGCTCAACCTCGAGCAGGCGCTGGAGTTCTGCTCCGACGACGAGTGCGTCGAGATCACCCCGGTCAACGCCCGTATCCGCAAGGTGCTGCTGACCGCCAACGAGCGGGCCAAGAACCGGTCCAAGAACAAGGCGTGAGTCGCGGCCGGCGACGGCCACGGCCGTCGCCGGCGCTCTCTAGGCTGGGTCAGTGACACTGACCCGGCGCCGGCTGCTGCGCGTCGGCACGCTGGGCGCGGCCGCCCTCGCGGCCGCGGCGTGCACGCCGTACGGGCTGCCCGCGCCGATCGCCCCCAGCGGTGAGTCCTCGGCCTCCGCCCGGCCGCCGGAACCGGGGACCATCGTGGTCGGGTTGGACGGGCCCGGGGTCCCGGTCACCGGGTTCAACCCGTACGCCATCGCCGACTGGTCGCCGGCGGCCGCCGCGGTGGCCGGGCTGGTCCTGCCGTCGGTGTTCACCATCGGGCGGGACGGCCGAGCGGTGATCGACGTCGACGTGGTCGACGCCGTCACCGTCACCTCGACCGAACCGTTCACCGTCACCTACACCCTCGACCGCAAGGCGTCGTGGTCGGACGGAACCCCGGTCACTGCCGAGGATTTCGCCTACCTGCGCGATCAACTGCTCACCCAGCCGGCCACCGTCGACACGGCCGGCTACCGGCTCATCACGGCGATCCGGTCGCGGGACGCCGGCAAGACGGTCGACGTCGAGTTCGCGACCTCGTTCCCGGGCTACCCGTCGCTGTTCTCGCCGCTGCTGCCGTCCCACATCCTCAAGGACAGCCCCGCCGGGTGGGCCGGTGCGCTCTCCTCCGACATCCCGGTCTCCGGGGGCCGGTTCCGGATGAACCCGTACGACCCGGTGACCGGGCAGATCACGCTGGCCCGCAACGACAAGTACTGGGGCGCGCAGCCCGGGCCGGCGGCGGTGGTCCTGCGGCTGGGCAGCCCGGCCGACCTCATCGCCGCCTACGGTCGCGGTGACGTGCAGGCCCTGTGGCTCGCCCCCGGTGCGGAGACCGATGCGCTGCTGGATGACGCCGTGCCGGCCGAGCGACGGGTCGTCGTGCCCGCCCCCGCCACCGTCCAGTTGGTGTTCAACGCCGCGATCGGACCGGGCACCGCGTCCGCCGCGGCGACCGGGTCCCCGTCGACCACGGGAGCCACGACCGCCGGGGGCACCGGCTCCGCAGGACGGCTGACGCTCGATCCGGCCGTCCGGGCGGCCATCGCGCAGGCCGTCGTCCCCGCGGACGTCGCAGCCGAACTGGGCGCGGGTCGGGCCGCCGGGGTCCTGCCGGTGCGCTCGCAGGTGCGCCTGCCGGCGCAGTCCGACGGCGCAGCGGTCGAGGGGGACTGGTCGTCCGCGGAACTGCCCGTGCCCACCGGCGACGCGGCGGCCGCCCGCCGTCGGCTCAGCGACGCCGGCTGGACGACGGACGGTCTGTACGCGACCCGGGGCGGTGAGGTGCTGACCCTGACCCTGGGCTACCCCAGTGGCCACCGCCGGCTGGCCGCGGTGGCGCGGACGCTGCAGACCCAGCTCGGAGCCGCGGGGATCCAGGTTGTGCTGCTGGCGGACGCCGCGACCACGCTGCTGGCCACCCGGGTGGCCACCGGAAGCCTGGACCTCGCGCTGGTGACCGTCCCGCGGGGCGCCGACGACGCCGTCGCCGCGGCCACCGCCTTCAGCTGTCCGCGGGTGGCCGGGGCGTCGTCCGGCGCCTCGGCCGCCGTCGAGCCGCTGGTCGACGCGGCCGCCGGCCGCTCGGAGACGACCGCCGAACCCGAGGGCGATGCCGCGTCGACGTCGACCGCTCCCTCGACGACCACAGCCACCCCCGATGCCGCCGCCGCGGTCGCCACCGAGCCACGCACCGGCAACCTGTCGGGACTGTGCTCGTCCGCGGTCCAGCCCGGGCTGGTCGCCGCGTTGGCCGCCGGGACGGTACCCGACGTCGACGAGCCGTTGTGGGCGGCACTGCCGGTGCTGCCGCTCGCCCAGCCGACCACCACGTTCGCGGTGGGCAGTGGGCTGCAGAGCCTGCTGGACGGGCCGGTGGCGGGGTGGACCTGGACCACGCCGCTGCAGGGCGCCCAGAACTGGCCGTCCGGCTGAGGCGCGTCCGCGTCCGCAGCTGCCGTTGTGGTGCACAATGGCCTAGTTAACCTCTGGTAACTACTGGGCGACGAAAAGTAATGTTGCCGCAGGTCATCTTGCCGACAAGGTTTGCGGACTGGAATTGGTGTTTCGCGGAATCCTGCGGCAGAATCGCTCGCGGACCGGGGTGACCCGGGCCACAGTCGATCACGATTCTGTTACCAGGGCGCCCGGATAGTGGGAACGCTCGTAAGGTCGACAGGTCACTGACAGCTGAGGCTTCAGACGCGTTCGGTAGTGGCGCCGCCACTGGCGAGGACCTTCGAGGAGGACTGTTGAGACGGACACAGAAGGGCACAGGGACACTGCTCCTGAGCCTTGTCGCCGCGGGTGCCCTGGTGGCCGGGTGCACGACATCGGGCGGCGGATCGACGTCGTCGTCCGCGGCTCCGACCGGCGGCAGCGGCAGCGCGACCAGCAATACCGGTACCGCCCCGTCCGAGGGAACCATCACCTACGCGGCCGAGCAGGACTTCTACGCGTACAACACCTTCACCGTGGACGGCAATGCGACGGCCAACCAGACCGTGCTCAACCAGGTGCTGCGCGGGTTCTCCTACGTCGACAACAAGGGCGCCGTCCAGCTGGACACCGAGTTCGGGACGATCGAAAAGACCTCGGACGACCCGCTGACGGTCAAGTACACGCTCAACGACAAGGCCGTCTGGTCCGACGGCCAGCCGATCGGCTGCGCCGACCTGCTCATGCTGTGGGCCGCCTCGTCGGGCTACTACAACAAGGACGGCTCGACCAACCCCAACGGTCCGACCGCCGACTCGACCAACCTGTTCGACGCCGCGTCCACCACCGGTATCGAGGACACCAACAAGCCGACCTGCAAGGACGGCGACAAGACGATCACGCTGGTCTACCGGACCCCGTTCGTCGACTGGGAGTCCGCCTTCGCCACCTCCTCGGGCGGCAGCATCGTTCCGGCGCACGTCGCCGCCAAGGCCGCCGGCACCGACACCGCCGGCGTGGTCGACGCGATCACCAACGACAAGGCCGACGTCCTGACCAAGGTCGCCGACTTCTGGAACACCGGCTGGGCCCTGAACAAGGACACCGGTCTGCCCAGCGCCGACGTCATCCCGGCCAGCGGCCCGTACTACATCGACTCCTGGCAGCCGGGTCAGTCGATCACGCTGAAGGCCAACCCGAAGTGGTGGGGCACCCCGGCGAAGACCGGGACCGTCGTCATGCGGTTCATCGACCAGAGCCAGCAGGTTTCCGCCCTGCAGTCCGGCGAGGTCGACGTCATCGAGCCGCAGGCCAACCCGGACAGCCTGGCCGCACTGAACGCGCTGGGCAGCGCGGTCAACGTGCAGTCCGGCTCGCTGTTCACCTACGAGCACCTCGACCTGAACGTCAACCAGGCGTTCAGCAACGAGAAGCTGCGTGAGGCGTTCTTCAAGTGCGTGCCCCGGCAGCAGATCATCGACAACCTGATCAAGCCGTCGCAGCCGGACGCCACCATCCTCAACTCGCTGATGCTGCAGCAGGGTCAGCCGGCGTACGACGAGGTGGCCGCCGCCTCCGGGTTCAGCGCCTACGACCAGGTCGACCTGGACGGTGCCAAGGCCGCGTACGCCGCGTCCGGGGCGCCGGCCGGACAGACCGTCCGCATCATCCACATCGACCCGAACCCGCGCCGGACCAACGAGGTCGCCCTGATCAAGTCGTCCTGCGACCAGGTCGGCTTCAACATCCAGGACACCCCGCTGGCCAGTGACGCCTTCGGTGCCGCCCGCTCCGGCGGCGACTACGACGTCGCGCTGTTCGCCTGGGCCGGATCCGGTCTGTTCGGCTCCATCTCGGCGCAGTACGCGTCGAAGGACAACGGTGGCCCGCAGAACACCGCCGGCTGGTCGGACCCGGCCGTCGACGAGGCGTTCACCAAGCTGAACTCCTCGACCGACGAGCAGACGATCGTGGACGAGCTGAAGAAGGTCGACCAGATCTACGCCCAGAAGTACTGGTCGATCCCGCTGTTCACCTTCCCGGGCCTGCTCGCGAGCAACTCGAACGTCACCGGCGTCGAGCTGAACTCCGGCCAGACCCAGGGCACCTGGAACATGCAGGACTGGGCTCGTAGCTGACCCAGCACCCTCGTCGGGGCCCGTGTCCGAGTGGAATCCACTCGGACACGGGCCCCGATTGGGGAAAGGGGTCCGTCCGCCGCCGCGCGTGCGTACCCTTCGTGACACCCGTCTCGCCGCAACGGGTAGGAGCCCACCGTTGACCACCTTCATCCTGCGCCGCCTGGTCATCTCGTTCTTCGTGCTGCTGGCCGCCACCTTCGTGGTGTACGTGCTGGTCGCGAACGCCGGTGACCCGCGCACGGCCCTGCTGGAGTCCGCCGACCCCAGCCGAGAGGCCAAACTCGCCGCCCTGACGGCGAACCTGAATCTCGACACCCCCGTCGTCGGCCGGTACTTCATCTGGCTGAAGGGCGTGGCCGGCTGCTTCGTCGGCAGCTGTGATCTCGGCACCAACGTCACCGGGACCCCCGTCGCGGGGCTGCTGTCCGTGGCCATCGGGTCGACCCTGCAGCTGGTGCTGTTCGCCACCGTGACCGCCATCGTCTTCGGCGTGCTGGTCGGCATCGTCACCGCGTTGCGGCAGTACTCCGGCCTGGACTACTCGGTGACGTTCCTGGCGTTCCTCTTCTTCTCGCTGCCGGCGTTCTGGATCGCCGTGCTGCTCAAGCAGTTCCTGGCCATCAAGTTCAACTCGTGGCTGCTGAACCCGATCATCCCGTTGTGGATCACCGTCGCGGTCGCGCTGATCGGCGGCCTGCTGCTGATGACGCTGATCGGCGGCGACCGCCGGACCAAGCTGTTGTCGTTCGGGGTCGGGGCGGCCATCCTGGCCGGGATCTGCCTGTATTTGGACCTGACCAAGTGGTTCGCCCAGCCGGCCATCGGCCCCGGCATCATCATCGTCGGTTCGTTGGCCACCGCGGTCGGGGCGACCGCCCTGCTGGCCGGCTTCCGCACCTACAACGTGCTGATCTGCTGCCTGGTCGTCGCGGCCATCGGCATCGGCTGCTACTTCGGTCTGCAGTGGCTGCTCGACATCTCCACGCTCGGCACGATCCTCATCCTGGCCGTCGTGACCGTCGTGGTGTCCGGGCTGGTCGGCTTCGTCGGCGGCGGTCTGCTGCGGTCCCAGGCGGTGAAGGCCTGCATCCTCACCGGCCTGGGGGTCGGGGCGCTGATCTTCGCCGACCGGCTGCTGGTCGCCGTGCCGGACTACTCGCAGCAGGTGCGGGGCATCCTGATCGCCACCATCGGTTCCAACACCCCGAACTTCACCGGCGACTTCTGGCAGACCACGCTCGACACCCTCGGCCACCTGCTGCTGCCGTCGATCGTGATCGTGCTCATCTCCTTCGCGACCTACACCCGGTACACCCGGTCGTCGATGCTCGAGGTGATGAACCAGGACTACGTCCGCACCGCCCGGGCCAAGGGCCTGACGGAGCGGACCGTCGTCGTCCGGCACGCGTTCCGCAACGCCATGATCCCGGTGACCACCCTGATGGCCATCGACTTCGGCGCGGTCATCGGCGGCGCGGTCATCACCGAGACCGTCTTCGGCTGGCAGGGGATGGGCAAGCTCTTCACCGACGCGCTACGGGTGCCCGACCCGAACCCGGTGATGGGGTTCTTCCTCGTCACCGGCACCGCGGTGGTGGTGTTCAACATGATCGTGGACATCCTGTACGGGGTTCTCGACCCCCGGATCCGGTTGTCGTGACGGGCGAGCGAGGGAAGTCATGACCACCGAGAAGAACAAGACCGTCCCGGACACCGCCGGGACCGGCGCTCCGATTCCGGGCGCTCCGGCCGGCCAGGCCGACACCGCCGCGCAGGGCCTGGCTGTCGTGGCCCGCAGCCAGGGCCAACTGGTCCGGCGCCGGTTCTTCCGGCACCGGGCGGCGATGATCTCGCTGGCCGTACTGATCATCGTGCTGCTGCTGGCGACCACCTCCATCGGGGTGCTCGGGATCCCCGGCTGGTGGAAGTACGGCTACGTGGAATCCGGCATCGTCGTCAACCGCGGCGCCCCGACCCTGTCGGTGGTGCCGACGTTCCTGGGCGGGGACGGGCTGGCCTGGGGCGAGCACCCGTTCGGGCAGGACGACCTGGGCCGCGACTACTTCGCCCTGACCATGCGCGGTGCGCAGATCTCGCTGCTCATCGCCTTCGTGGTGGGCATCTTCTCCACCGTCATCGGCACCGTCATCGGAGCGCTGGCCGGCTACTACCGCGGCCGGGTGGAGACCGTCCTGATGCGGTTCACCGACGTCATCATCACCATCCCGGTGCTGGTCATCGCCGCGGTGCTCGGCCAGAAGTACGGCGACGGCGGGCCGATCGTGCTGGCGCTGGTCGTCGGCTCGGTGACCTGGATGACGCTGGCCCGCCTGGTCCGCGGCGAGTTCCTGTCACTGCGGGAGAAGGAATTCGTCGAGGCGGCGCGGGCTCTGGGGGCCAAGCCGACGCGGATCATCTTCCGGCACATCATGCCCAACACGGTGGGTGTCATCACGGTCGCCGCCACCCTCTCGGTGGCGACCGCCATCCTGCTCGAGACCGCCCTGTCCTACCTGGGTTTCGGCGTCCGTGCGCCGGACACCTCGCTGGGCCTGCTGGTCTCGACCTATCAGAACGCGTTCACCACCCGGCCCTGGCTCTTCTGGTGGCCCGGTCTGTTCATCGTGGTGATCGCGCTGTGCGTCAACTTCATCGGTGACGGTCTGCGCGACGCGTTCGACCCCCGCCAGAATCGAGTGAGGTCATGACGGGAAGCTTGCCGGGCCTGGGCCCGGCCGACGACCACCGCATGGAGGACGAGGGCAGTTCGGGCACGCTGTACGGCGAGCCGGATGCCATCGACAAGGGGCTGGAGATCCGCGACCGGGTCGCCGGCGAGGGGGTCCAGGTGTCCTCGGGCCTGGCCGACCCGGTCCCGGCGGATGCTCCCGAGGTGCTGCGGGTCGAGGACCTGACCGTCGCGTTCCCCACCGAGGACGGACTGGTCAAGGCCGTCCGCGGAGTGTCCTACGCCCTGAAGGAACGCGAGGTGCTGGGAATCGTCGGCGAGTCCGGCTCCGGCAAGTCCGTGTCGTCGATGGCGGTGATGGGTCTGCTGCCGAAGTCGGCGCGGATCACCGGAAAGGTGAGTTTCCGCGGCCAGGATGTGTTGAGCATGTCGGCCCGGCAGCGCCGGGGCCTGCGCGGCAAGCGCATCGCGATGATCTTCCAGGATCCGATGACCGCCCTGAACCCGGTCTACACCGTGGGATTCCAGCTGGCCGAGGCCGTTCTCAGCCACGAACTGATGCCGAAGAAGCAGGCGCTGGCGCGGGCCGAGGAGATGCTGGCCCTGGTCGGCATCCCGCAGCCGAAGACGCGGCTCGACTCCTACCCGCACGAGTTCTCCGGCGGCATGCGACAGCGGGCGATGATCGCCATGGCCGTGATCAACAACCCGGACGTGATCATCGCCGACGAGCCGACCACCGCTCTGGACGTCACGGTTCAGGCGCAGATCCTCGAGAAGCTCATCGAGGTCAAGGACGCGGTCAACGCGGCCATCGTGCTGATCACCCACGACCTCGGGGTGGTGGCCGGTATGGCCCACCGCACCCTGGTCATGTACGCCGGTCGTCCGGTGGAGCTCGGCTCGACCGACGAGATCTTCTACCGCACCCGGATGCCGTACACGGCGGGCCTGCTCGGGTCCATCCCGTCGGCCGGCGACACCGGTCGGCTCCGTCCGATCAAGGGCGCTCCGCCGTCGTTGATCTCGTTGCCGCCGGGCTGTCCGTTCTCGCCCCGCTGCCCGGTGGCCACCGACATCTGCACGAAGGAGGAGCCGCCGTTGGCTCCGACCGACGATCCCGACCATCTCGCCGCCTGCCACCACTGGGACCGGCTGGCCGCGACCGACGACCCCACCCGTTTCTTCCGCGAGGGGCCGGGGACCGAGACCGTGGCCGGGGCGGCGGGCGCACCCGTAGGGGGTATCGCATGACGGATTCGACCAAGCCCGCCGATTCCGGGTCGACCGGCCGGCCGGCCGGCGGTGAACGGCTGCTCGAGGTCACCGACCTGGTGATGGAGTTCCCGGTCAAGGGCAAGGGCTTCGTCCGCCGCACCGTCGGCAAGGTGCAGGCCGTGTCGAAGGTGTCGCTGCACCTGGACGCGGGGGAGACCCTCGGCGTGGTCGGCGAATCCGGGTGCGGGAAGTCGACCACCGGCCGGGCCATCCTGCAGCTGCACAAGCCGACGTCCGGGTCGGTCAAGCTGCGGGGTCGTGAACTGACCACGATGGACGCCGACGAACTGCGCGGTGTGCGCCGCAACCTGCAGATCGTCTTCCAGGACCCGTTCGCCTCGCTGAACCCGAAGATGCCGGTCAACGACATCATCGGGGAGGCCCTGAAGATCCACGGCCTGTGGGACACCGCCGGCGGATCCGAGAGTGCCAGGGGCGGGAAGACCGCGGCCGGGCTGGCCCGGGTCGGGGAGCTGCTCAAGCTCGTCGGTCTGTCGCCCGAGCACGGCAACCGGTATCCGCACGAGTTCTCCGGCGGGCAGCGCCAGCGCATCGGCATCGCCCGGGCGCTCGCCCTGGAACCGGAGGTGCTGATCCTGGACGAACCGGTTTCCGCGCTGGACGTCTCGGTGCAGGCCGGGGTGGTCAACCTGCTGGAGGACCTGCAGGAGCGGCTCGGCCTGGCCTACTTCTTCATCGCCCACGACCTGTCGGTGGTGCGGCACATCTCGGACCGGATCGCCGTCATGTACCTCGGCAAGGTCATCGAGACGGGTCCGAAGGACGAGGTCTACACCAACCCCCGGCACCCCTACACCGTCGCCCTGCTGTCGGCCGCGCCGGAGGCCGATCCCCGGCTCGAACGGAGCCGCCAGCGCATCATCCTCACCGGTGACGTGCCCAGTCCGCTCAACCCACCGTCCGGATGCCGTTTCCGCACCCGCTGCTGGAAGGCGCAGGACATCTGTGCTCGGGAGGAACCGCCGCTGGTCGACCCCGCCGGTGGGACGGCCGGCCCGCACCTGGCCGCCTGCCATTTCCCGGTGGACGACCCGCAGGCCGAGATCGCGGCCGTCGCCCGGGGGGCGGGCACCGGTCCGGTCCCCGACCCGGTGGGTTCCACGCAGTAGGTTCGGGGCCATGCCTGCCCTGCTCGCCGTCCACGCCCATCCCGACGACGAGTCGCTGACCATGGCGGCGACCCTCGCCGGGGCGGTCGCCGCCGGGGTGCGGGTGACCCTGGTGACGGCGACCCTGGGTGAGCAGGGCGAGGTCATCGGGCACGAGCTGCAGGGGCTGGTGGCCGACCGGGCCGACCAGCTGGGCGGCTACCGGTACACAGAACTGCGGGCGGCCGTGGCCGCGCTCGGGGTCGCCGACTGGCGGCTGCTGGGCGGCGTGGGCGCCTGGCGGGACTCGGGCATGGTCGGTACCCCTTCCGCGGCACACCCGCGGGCCTTCGTCCGGGCCCGCCCGGGTGGCCCCGACCACGATCTGGCGGTGGCCGCGCTGCTGGGCGTCCTGGACGAGGTGGCCCCCGACGTGGTGCTGACCTACGCGGCCGACGGCGGGTACGGGCATCCCGACCACATCGCCACCCACGAGGTCACGGCCGCGGCCTTCGCCCAGTGGACCGCCGACGGCATTCGGTCGGCCCGGCTGCTCGCCGTCGCCCGCCCCCGGAAGGCGTTCACCGCCGCCCTGGCCGGCCTCACCGTGCCGGCCGGGTTCACCCGGGTGCCGGCCGACGACCTCGGGTTCCTCGTCGACGACGCCGCGGTGGACGTCGCCGTCCCCGTCGGCCCCCACGCCGCCGCAGCCCGGGCCGCCGCTCTGCGGGCGCACGCCACCCAGGTCACGGTCTTCGGCGGCGACCCCCATCTGGAGGTCGCGGCCCGCGTCCCGGACGGCTTCGTCCTCTCCAACAAGCGGGTGCAGCCGCTGCTGCCGCACGAGAGCTTCCAGCTGCTGGCCGGACCGGACTACCCGGCGGGCGAACGGCCCGCCACCGACCTGTTCGCGGGATCGGACTCCTCCGGTGGGCCGGGGCGGATCCGCCGGTGACGACACCGGAGCCATCGGTTGAGGGTGTGGTGCCGTCCCCGACCGAGGGACCGGCGCCGGAGCCGGTGGCGGATTGGGCCGTCGTGATCTGGATCATCCTGCTGGCCGCGGCCACCGCTCTGGTCGGCACCGCGTTCCTGCCGCTGTACGTCGGGTCGGTGCCCCTGCCGATCAGCGTCCTGCTCGGGCCCATCGTGCTGTGGTGGGCGCCGCGGGCGGTCCATCGGCTGACCGGTTCCGTCTTCGCCGCGGTGCTGCCCGCGGCGGCCTGGTTGATCACCGCGGGCTGGTTGAGCATCGCCCGCAACGGCATCCTGCCCGGTCAGCCGTATGCGGTGCACGACGGTCAGTGGCGGGTGATGCTGCTGCTCGGGCTGGGCGCGCTGACCGGGGCGGCCGCGCTGTCGCTGATCTGGGGCGAGCACGTGCGCCAGCAGGTCGCGGCGTCCGCGCCGGCCGCCGGGAAGGCGGCGGGCGATCCGGCTCCGGCGCAGCGCAGCCCACCGGCCGGGTGATCGGGTGCTCCGCGGTGCCGTACCTTTGACGGTCGAGTCCGTGATGTCCGCCGCCCGCCGCCGGGGGGTGTCCCGGGCCGTCCGGACCGGGCCGGGAACCACCCGGAACGCTCGCACCGCAGCACCTGCACAGTCGGAGAACTGACGTGACCTATGTGATCGCCGAGCCCTGCGTCGACGTGCTCGACCGGGCCTGTGTCGAGGAATGCCCCGTGGACTGCATCTACGAGGGTGGCCGCATGCTGTACATCCACCCCGACGAATGCGTCGACTGTGGGGCCTGCGAACCGGTCTGCCCGGTCGAGGCCATCTTCTACGAGGACGACGTCCCGGCCGAGTGGGCGGACTACACGCGGGCCAACGTCGACTTCTTCGACGATCTCGGCTCCCCGGGCGGTGCCTCCAAGACCGGCAAGGTGGCCAAGGACGACCCGATGGTCGCGGGCCTGCCCCCGATGGGTGAGGACCACTGACCCCGTGACTCCCGCCCCCGGCTCCCCGTCCAGCCCGTCCGCCGCCCCGGGATCCGCGCCTCCTCCGGCCGGTCCTGGGAGATCGGCGAACGGGCCGGGCGGGCGGAGCCGGGGGAGCAGTCCCATTCACCGGCTGCCCGCCTTCCCGTGGGACAGCCTGGTGCCGGCCCGGCAACGGGCCGCCCAGCACCCGGACGGCCCGGTGGACCTGTCCATCGGTACCCCGGTCGATCGGGTCCCCCTGCCGGTCCGTCGCGCGCTGGGCGACGCCTCGGACTGTCCGGGCTACCCGACGGTCCACGGCACCGCGGACCTGCGGGAGGCGTACTCCTCCTGGCTGGCCCGCGCCCACGGCGTGCCGAACGTCGACCCCCAGGCCGTGCTGCCGACCATCGGCTCCAAGGAGTTGGTGGCCTCCCTGCCCACCCAGCTGGGGCTGGGCAGCGGCGACATCGTCGTCATCCCCGAGATCGCCTATCCGACCTACGAGATCGGTGCGTTGATGGCGGGGGCGACCCCGCTGCGGGCCGATTCCCTGACGGCCATCGGGCCGGACCGCGTCTCCATGGTGTGGTTGAACTCGCCGTCTAACCCGACGGGGCGGGTACTGCCCCCGGAACATTTGGCCAAGGTGGTCGCCTGGGCGCGCAGCCGGGGCGTCATCGTCGCCTCCGACGAGTGCTATATCGACCTCGGCTGGGACGTCACGCCGGTCTCGATCCTCCATCCGGAGGTGTGCGGGGGCGATTTCACCGGCCTGCTGGCCGTGCACTCGCTGTCCAAGCGTTCCAACATGGCCGGGTACCGGGCCGGGTTCGTCTCCGGTGATCCGGACCTCGTCGCCGGTCTCGTCGCGCTGCGCCGCCACCTCGGCGCCATCGTCCCGACGCCGATCCAGGCGGCCGCGGCCGCGTCGCTGGCCGACGACGGGCACGTCCTGGCCCAGCGCAGCCGCTACAAGAACCGCCGCAAGACGCTCATCGACGCGTTCGAGGCGGCCGGCGTGCAGGCCGAGTCGGACGCCGGTCTCTACCTGTGGTGCACCCGGGGGGAACCGGCCATGCAGTCGGTGGAGTGGCTCGCCGGGCTGGGCATCATCGTCGCCCCGGGTTCGATGTACGGGCCGGCCGGTTCCCAGCACTTCCGGGTCGCCGTCACGGCGACCGACGAGCGGGTCGAGGCCGCCGCCGAGCGACTCCGCGCGGGTCGCCGGCGCTGAACCACCGGCGCTGAACCACCTGCCCGGCCGTCGGCCCGGGGAACGACGAAGGCCCCCGCAGGCCGGTGAGCCGGCCGGCGGGAGCCCCGTGCGGTGTTCGATCAGGCGTCGCCGAAGGCGGCGTCACCGGCCGCCTTGACCTTCTTCCAGGCCCCCGGGTAGTCGGCCCGTGCCGTGACCCGGCGTTCCCGGCAGCCCTGGATGACCCGGCCGGCCGCGATCCCGGCCGCAGCCAGGTCGACGTCCGCAGCGCCCCCCGGTGACGCACCGCCGCCGAGCAGCTCGCGCAGCTGGTCCTCCAGCACACACGCGTCCTGATGGTCGCCGAGCACCTCCTGGAACTCGGCCAGGGCCCCGAGGAACGCGACGGTCCTCGGTTCCGACGGCAGGAGCTCGGCGGCGTACCGGGCGCGCTTCCCGTAGATCCGCAGGTCGTGCAGGTCGTCGTTGGGCGGGTCGTCGCCGAACCGGCGCTGCAGCCGGCGCTGCTGCTTGACCAGCACCCGCCACTCGGCCGCGGCCAGCGCCACCAGGTCGGCCCACGGGTCGGCGACCGGCGGCGTGGCGACGGCCTCGTCCAACTCGGTGAGCAGCGCCGCGTAGGCGGGGTCGTCGAGCTCGGCCACCAGACGTCGCCGGGCGAGGACCCGGTCCGCGTCCAGTCGGGCGATCAACTGCTCGAGCGCGGCCGTATCCGGTTCGCCGAGCCGGGACGCCTCGGTGTGCAGCCGGTCGATCATCACGTCGTGGTCGCGCAGCACACCGAGCGTGCCGGCCAGTTCCCGCACGTCGTCGCGCAGCCGGTCGACGGCGACCCGGTCCAGGGCCGGCCGGGCGGCCTTGAGGTAGGCGCGGATGCGGCGGGTGGCGACGCGCATCTTGTGCACGTTCTCGATGTCGCCGCCGCGGCGGCTGCCCTCCTCGTGGGCGCGGATGTCGGCGACGGCCTTACCGAGGACCGGCCGGATGGTGTCGGCGATGTCGGTGGGGATCAACCCGGGACGGCGGGGGGCGGGCCGCGGTGGGGCGATCGCGTCGGCGTCCACCGGGAGGGCGCCGGCCGGTGACGGATCGTCGGCGACCGGCGTGATGCCATCGGTGGGCTTGAGCGGCGCGGGACGGGGCGCGCGCTTCGGCCGGCTGGTCGTGGTCCGACGGCCGGCCGCGGGGCCGGGCGGCGCGACGGCGTCGGCCGCCGCGGGCTGCGCAGCGGGGGCGGCCTTCGTCGTCCTGCCCGGGGTCTTGGCCCGGGGCTTCGCCGGGGTCTTCCCCGGCGTGGCAGCGGTCACGGTGGCGGTTCGTCGTCGCGGAGGCACCGGGCCAGTATCCCAAGCGGGTCCGGGCGACCTGCTGCCGGTCGGCGGGTGGTCAGTCCCGGCCGAAATGCTCGTACGCGACCAGCACCCCGGTGAGGTACCGCCCGATCACCGCGCGCTCGGCGTCGTCGAAGGAATCGGCCAACCTGTCCAGCTCCCGGGTCAGCGGGGCGATCTCGGTCAGCACCCGGCCGACGGCGGTGGGGGACGGCCGCAGCTGCACCCGCCGCCGATCACGGGTGTCCCGTTGACGGACGAGGTGACCGGCGGACTCCAGGCGATCGACCACCTCGGTGACGGCGGCCGGACTCAGGCCCAGGCGCTGGCTCAGCTCCCGGGGGCCGATCGGTGGCTCGGCGGCGCTGACGTGTCCCATCGCCGCGAGGTCGGTGCCGTTGACCTCCAGCCGGCGGGCCATGACCTGCTCGGCCATCGACCCGGCCACCTGGATCTGCCGGAGGAGCTGGGTCTCCGGTTCGCTGTGCCGCGCGGCCGCCGGGGGTCCGGTCATGATGTGATGATACCTTCCGTGTAGTACGGTTTCCGTAGTACTTCCGGGTCACGCCGCCGCGCCCCCGGTCCGTCCAGCCTCCCGGGAGGTCACCGTGACCACCACCGCACCCGCCGGCCGCAACCGGTGGATCGGCCTGATCGGCATCAGCCTCGCGGTCGCGCTGATCATCGTCGACTCGACGATCGTCAACGTCGCCGTCCCGTCGATCGTGCGCGACCTGACCCTGTCCTCCACCGAGGTCCAGTGGGTGCAGGAGTCGTACACGCTGGTGTTCGCGGCCACCCTGCTGGTGTGGGGGGCGCTGGCCGACCGCTACGGCCGTCGCCGCATCCTGCTCACCGGAACCGCGCTGTTCCTGCTGGCATCGGTCCTGTGCGCGGTCTCGCCGACGGGAGCGCTGCTGATCGGCGCCCGCGTCGTCCAGGGCATCGGCGGCGCGATGATGCTGCCCACCACCCTGTCGCTGATCAACGCGACCTTCACCGGCCGCGAGCGGGGTATCGCCTTCGCCGTCTGGGGCTCGACGATCGGCGGTATGGCCGCCGTCGGTCCGCTCCTCGGCGGCTGGCTGACCACCGCCTTCTCCTGGCGCTGGGCCTTCGGCATCAACCTGCCCATCGGGCTGGCCATCATCGCGCTGGTGGTGCTCTTCGTCCCGGAGTCCCGGGGTGAACACACCACCGGGGTCGACTGGGTCGGCGCGCTGCTCACCACCGTCGGGTTCGGTCTGCTGGCCTTCGGTCTCATCGAGGGACGGCAGTACGGCTGGTGGACGTCCCTGCGGCCGCTGAGCATCGGGAGCTGGTCCTGGTCCGCCCCGTTGTCGCCGATCCCGGTCGCGTTCGCCGTCTGCGCCATCGCCCTCGTCGTGTTCGTCGTCCGGGCCCAGCGCAGGACCCGGGCCGGCCGGCCCTCCCTGATCGACCCGGGCCTGTTCTCGATCTCCGGGTTTCGCAACGGCAACGTCGCCGCCCTGATCGTCTCGCTCGGCGAGTTCGGCATCCTGCTGTCGCTGCCGATCTGGCTGCAGAACGTCCTGGGCTACAGCGCCCTGCAGACCGGCCTGGTGCTCCTGGGCCTGGCCGTCGGATCGTTCGCGGCCAGCGGTCTGTCCGTCGGGTTGCCGGCCAGGATCGGGGCGGTCGGTGTCGTCCGCATCGGCATCGCGGCGGAGATCGTCGGCATCGGCCTGGTGGTCTCGCCGACGACCGGGTGGCCGGCGCTGGTGGCGTTCCTGTTCGTCTACGGGTTCGGGGTCGGGCTGGCCACCGCCCAGCTGACCGGGGTGGTGCTGGCCGACGTCCCGGTCCGCCGTAGCGGCGAGGGCTCCGGCATCTCGAGCACCGCCCGGCAGGTCGGTTCGGCGCTGGGCATCGCCGTGCTGGGCACGGTCCTCTTCGTCAGCGCCGGCAATGCCCTGGGCGACCGGCTGACCGACCAGGGGCTGCCCACTGCCGCCGCCGACCAGCTCGTCAACGTCGTGGTCGAAAGCGCCGGCGGGGCGATCGGCCAGCTGGCCGCCGCCCCGGACACGGCGGCGGTCGCTGACGCGGCCAAGACCGCGTTCTCGGACGGCACCAGCTTCGCGGCCTACGTCGCGGCCGGGTTCCTGGTCGTCGGACTGCTCGCGACGCTGGCGCTGCCGAACCGGCGGCCCGACCCGGTGGGCCGGGCCGCCGACCCGGCCGCGGTGAGCTGAGCCTGCAGTCAGGCGGGCACGGGTCAGGCGTGCAGGATCGCGTTCAGGCCACCCCAGGAGCCGGACCGCGGCACGGCCTCGACGCCGCCGGTCAGCGAGTTGCGACGGAACAGCAGGCCGGCGGTGCCGGACAGGTCGCGGGCCTTCACCACCCGTTCCTCCCCGTCGGCCCGCAGCAGCAGCTTGGTACCGGCGGTCAGGTACAGGCCGGCCTCGACCACGCAGTCGTCACCGAGGGAGATGCCGACGCCCGAGTTGGCGCCGAGCAGGCAGCCCGCACCGATCGTCACCTGTTCCTTGCCGCCGCCCGACAGGGTGCCCATGATCGACGCCCCACCGCCGATGTCGCTGCCGTCCCCGACCACGACACCCTGCGAGATGCGGCCTTCGACCATCGACGTGCCGAGCGTGCCGGCGTTGAAGTTGCAGAACCCCTCGTGCATGACGGTGGTGCCGGAGGCCAGGTGCGCCCCGAGCCGGACGCGATCGGCGTGCGCGATCCGCACCCCGGACGGCACGACGTAGTCGGTCATGCGCGGGAACTTGTCGATGCCGAAGACCGACAGGCGACCGCCGGCGGCGAGCAGCCGGAGCCGCACCGTCTCCACGTCGTCCGGCCGGACCGCGCCGAGGCTGGTCCAGGCGTTGTTCGGCAGTACCGCGAAGATGCCGTCGAGGTTGACGGTGCGCGGCCGGACCAGCCGCGCGGACAGCAGGTGCAGACGCAGGTACGCGTCGGTGGTGTCGGCCGGCGGGTCGGCGAGGGAGGAGACGACCGTCTGCACGGCGGTCAGGGTCACGTCGCGGATCGGGTCGTGCCGCTCGGCGGCGGCCAGGTCGTCGACGGTGGTGGCCGGGGCGGCGGTCGCCACCTCGACCGGCTCGCCGGCGGAGTGGCGCAGCGAGGGGGTCGGGTACCAGACGTCCAGGACGGTGCCGTCGGCGGCGACGGTGGCCAGTCCGGCGCCCTCGGCGCCGTCGGTGATCAGGGCGAACGGGTCGACGTCAGTCATGGCCGAAGCCTATCGGCCGGTCAGCGACCGACACCGACCCCGGCGGATCAGGCGACGGTCACCGTGACCGAGCCCACGGGCACGGCGGTGTCGCCGCCCACCCACTCGTGACCGGCCCACCGATGCCCGGCGGTGGTGACCGTGGCGACGTCGGCCGTGGTCCCGTGGGCCACCGTCCAGGCGGCCAGTGCGGTGGCCGCCGCCGTCGGGTCCAGGTCGGGCACCGACGCCGTGACGGTCGCGGTGCGGCCGTCGTCACCGACGGAGGACACGGCCACCCCGCCCAACTCGGCCTGTGCGGCCTCCAGCAGGGTGGTCAACCGGGGGTCGGCCCCGGACAGCCCCTCGACGGCGGCGCGTTCGGCGGCGATGGGCGCCGGGTCGGTCGCCCCGTTCCGGCAGCCCAGCGGGACGAAGGTGCGGCCGCCGAGACCCCGGGCCAGCGTCGTCGCCTGCGGTTCCCACTTGGCGTAGGCGTCGGGGTGACCGGAGTACTGCACGGCCTGGGCGGCCTCGGTCAGCGGCAGGTCCGTCCACCCGGGCACCTCCACCAGGGCGTCGTAGAACCGGCCTGAGGCGTACACCGGGTCGAGGATCTGCTCGGGGGTGCCCCACCCCTGTGAGGGACGCTGCTGGAACAGGCCGACGGAATCGCGGTCGCCGTCCGGCCGGTTGCGCAGGCTGGACTCCTGGAACGCCGTGGCCAGGGCGATCACCCGGGCCCGCTCGGGCAGCCCGCGCCGCAGGCCCACGGCGTTGACCGTCGAGGCGTGCTGCAACTGGGCGGCCGTCAGGTCCACGTCCGGGGTGCGGTCCTGGTCGGCCGCGTCGCCGGCCACCGTGCACTCGGGTCCGGCGATCGACGACGACCGGAGCAGCAGGAACCCGCCGACACCCGCCACGGCCAGGACGAGCAGCACACCGACGACCAACAGCGGAACCGACACCGAGCGACGCACGCCGCCGACGGTACTGTGCCGCGGTGTGACCGATCCTGCTGCCACCGTCCCGCCGTCGCTGGACCTGCGGTCCGATCCGGCCGATCTCACCGCCACGCTCGTCGACATCCCGTCGGTGTCCGGGAACGAGGAACCCCTGGCCGATCTGGTCGAGGCGGCCCTGCGCGAGCTCGGGCAGTACGAGGTGCTGCGTTCGGGCAACGCCGTGCTGGCCCGCACGCATCTCGGCCGCCCGACCCGGGTGCTGCTGGCCGGTCACCTGGACACCGTGCCGATCGCGGGGAACGTGCCGTCCCGTCGGGACGGCGACATCCTGCACGGTTGCGGCACCACGGACATGAAGTCCGGCGACGCGATGATCCTGCACCTGGCGGCCACCCTCTTCGGGACCCCCGACGAGCCCGCCGAACCGTCTCGCGACCTGACCCTCGTCTTCTACGACTGCGAGGAGATCGAGCACGACCGCAACGGGCTGACCCGCATCGAGGCCGAGCACGCCGACTGGTTGACCGCCGACCTCGCCCTGCTCGGCGAGCCGACGAACGGGGTGGTCGAGGCCGGTTGTCAGGGCACGGCGACCGTCGCGGTCACCGTCCCCGGTCGCCGTTCGCACTCGGCCCGGTCGTGGAAGGGCGTCAACGCGATCCACGGCGCGGCACCGCTGCTCGCGCGGCTGGCGGCCTACGAGGCACGGTCGGTGGACATCGACGGCTGCCTGTACCGCGAGGGGCTGAACGCCGTGCACATCTCCGGTGGCGTGGCCAACAACGTCATCCCCGACGAGTGCGTCGTCCGCCTCAACTTCCGTTTCGCGCCCGACCGGTCGGTCGACCAGGCCCTTCACCACGTCCGGGAGGTGTGCGACGGCTACGAGGTGACCGTGCTGGACGCGGTGGCCGGGGCGTTGCCCGGCCTGTCCGCGCCCGCCGCCGCGGAGTTCGTCGCCGCCACCGGGGGAGCGGCGCAGGCCAAGTTCGGCTGGACCGACGTCTCCCGGTTCGCCGCGCTGGGGGTGCCCGCCGTCAACTTCGGGCCGGGCGACCCGTCGTTGGCCCACACCCGGGAGGAACACGTGTCCCGGGCGCAGATCCGGCAGATGACGGACACCCTGCGGACCTTCCTGATCTGACGGTCGGCCATGAACAGGGGGTGAACCCGCCGCCGGTGGGCGCGCTGCGCCACCGGAGGACACCTCGCCGTGATTAGTGTGATCAGGTGGCCGAATTCATCCCACCCGAAGACGTCGAGGCCGCCGCGGCGGCGGCGACCGCCCGCGCGGCTCGCTCCTCCACCCACGATGGTGAGGAGGAACGCTTCCGCGGACCGGTGCGGTTGCGGGATCAGCAGATCCCGGCGACCACCACCGACCAGCGGCTCCTGGACTCCCGAGGTCCGAACGACTGGGTGCACACCGACCCGTGGCGGGTGCTGCGCATCCAGGCCGAGTTCGTCGAGGGCTTCGGTGCGCTGGCCGACCTGCCCCGCGCGGTCACCGTCTTCGGCAGCGCCCGGACCAAGCCCGGCACGCCGTACTACGAGACCGCCGTGCAGATTGGCCAGGCACTGGCCGAGGAGGGCTTCGCCGTCATCACCGGCGGCGGCCCCGGGATCATGGAGGCGGCCAACAAGGGCGCCAAGCAGGCCGGCGGGCTGTCGGTCGGGCTGGGCATCGAGCTGCCGTTCGAGCAGGGCCTGAACGACTACGTCGACCTCGGCATCAACTTCCGCTACTTCTTCGCCCGCAAGACGATGTTCCTGAAGTACTCGCAGGCCTACGTCTGCCTGCCCGGCGGCTTCGGCACCCTGGACGAGCTGTTCGAGGCGCTCACCCTGGTGCAGACCAAGAAGGTCACCAAGTTCCCGGTGGTGCTGTTCGGCTCCGAGTACTGGGGCGGACTCGTCGAGTGGATCGGCACGTCGGTGGCCGGGGCCGGCAACATCTCGCCGCCAGACCTGGGTCTGCTTCACGTCACCGACGACGTCGACGACATGGTCCGGGTCGTGCACGACGCGTACGCCGCCTGGGAGGCCGCGCACTGACGCCGGCAATCAATGGAAGGATGGCGGCCGTGCTGCGTTGGATCACCGCGGGGGAATCACACGGACCCGCTCTTGTCGCCGTCATCGAGGGACTGCCCGCCGGAATTCCGGTGAGCAGTGCCGATATCGCCGTCGAACTCGGACGTCGCCGCCTCGGCTACGGCCGGGGCGCCCGGATGAAGTTCGAGCAGGACCAGGTCACCCTCATCGGCGGGGTGCGGCACGGCCTCACCCAGGGCGGCCCGGTGGCCGTGCAGGTCGGCAACACCGAGTGGCCCAAGTGGGAAAAGATCATGGCCCCCGATCCGCTGAGCGACGAGGACGCCGCCGCCGTCCTGGCTTCGGCCCGCAACGCTCCGCTGACCCGTCCGCGGCCCGGGCACGCCGATCTGGCCGGGATGCAGAAGTACGGCTTCGACGACGCCCGCCCGGTCCTCGAGCGGGCCTCGGCCCGGGAGACCGCGGCCCGCGTCGCCCTGGGCACCATCGCCCAGCACTACCTGCGGGCCACCGTGGGCGCCGAGGTGGTCTCGCACGTGGTGTCGATCGGTGCGGCCGAGGCCGTCGCCGATGTGCTGCCCACCCCGGCCGACCGGGCCGCCATCGACGAGTCGCCGGTGCGGGCCTTCCACCCGGACTCGACGGCGACGCTGGTCGCCGAGGTCGACGCGGCCAAGGCCGACGGCGACACCCTCGGTGGGGTCGTCGAGGTGCTGGTCTACGGGCTGCCCCCGGGGCTGGGCTCTTACGTGCACTGGGATCGTCGACTCGACGCCCGGCTGGCCGGCGCGCTCATGGGCATCCAGGCCATGAAGGGCGTCGAGGTCGGCGACGGTTTCACCACCGCCCATCGACGCGGCTCGCAGGCCCACGACGAGATCGTGCCGGTCGCCGGGACCGACGGCAGCCTCGATGGCGTCTCCCGCCGTTCCAACCGGGCCGGCGGCATCGAGGGCGGCATGACCAACGGCGAGGTCCTGCGGGTCCGCGCGGCGATGAAACCCATCTCGACCGTGCCGCGCGCGCTGTCCACGCTCGACGTGGCCACGGGCGAGCAGGCCCAGGCGATCCACCAGCGCAGCGACGTCTGCGCGGTGCCGGCGGCCGGCGTGGTCGCCGAGGCGATGGTCGCGCTGGTGGTGGCCGACGCCGTGGCCGAGAAGTTCGGCGGCGACTCCGTGGCCGAGGTGGCCCGCAACGTGCGTGCCTACCTGGACACCGTGAGCCAGACGCTGCCCGTCGCCACCGGATGACGCGGCCGCTGGCCGTCCTGGTCGGACCCATGGGCTCCGGCAAGACGGCCGTCGGGAAGGTGCTCGCCGCTCGTCTGGGGGTCGCGCTCCGGGACACCGACGCGGACATCGTCGCCGAACAGGGCCGGTCGATCTCCGACATCTTCACCACCGACGGCGAACCGGTCTTCCGGGCGCTGGAGCGGGCCGCGGTGGCCCGGGCGGTGGCCGAGCACCCGGGCGTGCTGTCGCTCGGAGGCGGGGCGGTCCTCGCGCCGGAGACCCAGGCGGTGCTCGGGGGTCACGCCGTGGTGTTGTTGACGGTGACGGCGGCCACCGGGGTCCGGCGCACCGGACTGGACGGGGCCGGCCGGCCGATGCTGGCCGGGGTGAACCCGCGGGCGACGTACCGCGCCCTGCTCGCGGCCCGAATGCCCGTCTACCGGCAGGTGGCGACCGTGGAGGTGGCGACCGACGACCTGGGGGTCGACGAGGTCGCCGACGTGATCATCGAGAAGTTGGGACTGGCATGAGCACACCGCAGGAGTCCGCACCGGCCACGGACGGCCCGGCCACCGCGCCCGAGATCGTCCGGGTGGAGTCCGGTGCGCCCTACGACGTCGTCATCGGTCGGGGACTGCTCGACGAGCTGGTCGCCGCCGTCCGCGCCACCGGGGCGACCCGGACCGCGATCCTGCATCCGCCGACGCTGGAGCTGACGGCGGACGCGGTCAAGGCCGCGTTGGCCGACGGCGGCCTGGACGCCCACATGGTGCAGGTCCCGGACGCCGAGGACGCCAAGTCCCTGGAGGTACTCGGCTTCTGCTGGGACGTGTTCGGTCAGGTCGGTCTCGACCGGCGCGACGTCGTCGTCGGGCTCGGCGGGGGATCGGTCACCGATCTCGCCGGCTTCGCGGCGGCCAGCTGGATGCGTGGCATCGCCGTGGTGCAGGTGCCGACCACACTGCTCGGGATGGTCGACGCCGCGGTGGGCGGCAAGACGGGCATCAACACCGGCGCCGGCAAGAACATGGTCGGCGCGTTCCACGAACCGGCCGCGGTGATCGTCGACCTCGCCACGCTGGAGTCTCTGCCCCGGCACGAGCTGGTCGCCGGGATGGCCGAGATCGTCAAGGCCGGGTTCATCGCCGATCCGGTCATCCTTGATCTCATCGAGGAACACGGCCCGGCGTCGGTCGACTCGTCCACGCTGCCGCCCGCGCTGGACCCGGCGTCGCCGGTGCTGGCCGAACTGGTGCGGCGGGCGATCGCGGTGAAGGCCGCGGTGGTCGCCGCCGACCTCAAGGAATCCGACCTGCGGGAGACCCTCAACTACGGGCACACCCTCGCGCACGCCATCGAGAAGCGGGAGCGGTACCGCTGGCGGCACGGCGCCGCGGTCTCCGTCGGCCTGGTGTTCGCCGCCGAGCTGGGACGCGCCGCCGGACGGCTGGACGACGAGACCGCCGACCGCCACCTGACCGTCCTGCACGCCCTGGGCCTGCCCACCACCTACGACCCGGACGCGCTCTCCGAGCTGGTCACGATCATGGGCTCGGACAAGAAGACCCGGTCGGGCACGCTACGGTTCGTCGTGCTCGACGGGTTGGCCCGCCCGGGCCGGCTGGAGGGCCCGGACCCGTCCCTGCTCGCGGCCGCCTACTCGGTGGTCGCCGGTCAGCGCAAGCGGCCGGGCACCGTCGATCTGGGCTGACGCTCGGACAAAGTCGACAAAACGTCTTCCAGGTGCGGGCGTCGACGAACTTCGTCACCCGTCCACCACGCTCCTGTACGTTCCCCTTGTCGGTCACAGACGACTGACACCCGAATGGCTTTCGGCAGGTGGGGGGAACCACGTATGCAGACCATCCGTATCCGGGTAGAGCGCGTCAGACGGAAAGCGGTCGCCATCCTGTCGGCGACCGCACTCGTCGTCACTGGCACGCTGGCGGGGTCCATCCCGGCGGCGGCCGACAACACCACCGTGTCGTACGACAACAACCGGACCGGATGGGACCCGAACCAGCCGGGACTCGGGCCGTCCGACGTCTCCGCGGCGGACTTCGGCCAGCTGTTCGCGACCCAGCTCGACGGCCAGATCTACGCGCAGCCGGTGATCGCCAAGGACACCCTGTTGGCGGTCACCGAGAACAACAAGGCCTACGGGTTGGACCCGAAGAGCGGGGCCATCCGGTGGACCCGGGACGTCGGCCGCCCCTGGCCGGCCTCGGCCATCGGGTGCGGTGACCTGGTTCCCAACATCGGCATCACCGCGACGCCGGTGGTCGACCCGGCTACCGGAACCGCGTACTTCACGTCCAAGGTCAACGACGGCCCGACGGTCGACCAGCCCAGTTGGTACATGCACGCCGTCGACATCACGACCGGCCGGGAACGGTCCGGCTTCCCGACGAAGATCGCCGGCAGCCCGACGAACAACCCCGCCAACACGTTCAACGCCAAGACGGCGATGCAGCGGCCGGGTCTGCTGCTGCTGGACGGGGTCGTCTACGCCTCCTTCGCCAGTCACTGCGACTACGGCGCCTACGTCGGTTACGTGATCGGCTTCGACGCGACGAGCGGCCGCCAAACCACCATGTGGGCGACGGAGACCGGATCGTCCAGCGACGGGGCCGGCATCTGGCATTCCGGCGGTGGGCTGGTCTCCGACGGGCCCGGTCGCATCTTCTTCACCACCGGCAACGGCGTCTCGCCGCCGCCCGGTCCGGGCCAGTCCCCGCCGGGCACCCTCGGCGAATCGGTCGTTCGCCTCCAGGTCAACTCGGACCGTTCCCTGGTGTCCAAGGATTTCTTCAGCCCGGTCAACAACACCAACCTCGACCGCGACGACGTCGACTTCGGATCCGGCTCGCCGATGGCGATCCCGGACGGTTTCGGCACGGCCGCGAATCCCCACCTGATGGTGCAGGTCGGCAAGGACGGTCGGGTGTTCCTGCTGGACCGGGACAAGCTCGGCGGGATGGGGCAGGGGCCGGGCAAGACCGACGCCGTGCTGCAGACCGTCGGCCCCTACAACGGCGTCTGGGGACATCCCGCGTTCTGGGGCGGCGACGGCGGCTACGTCTACATGGTGACGAACGGCGGGCCGCTGTCGGCGTTCAAGATCGGCGTGGCCGGCAACGGCCTGCCGTCGCTGACCCGGACCGGGACCAGCACCGGCTGGTTCGGCTACACCTCGGGATCCCCGGCGGTGACGTCGGACGGGACGAAGTCGGGCACCGCCCTGGTGTGGGCCGTGTACAGCAGCGGGTCGAACGGTTCCGGCGGTCAGATCCGGGCCTTCGAGGCGGTGCCGCGCAACGGCCAGATGGTGCTGCGCTACTCGGCGCCGATCGGCACCGCGACCAAGTTCGCCAAGCCGGCCACGGACGGGGGCCGGGTCTACACCGGCACGCGGGACGGCGTGGTGTTCGGGTTCGGCCGGCCGACGACGGTCGCGCTGTCCGGGTCGCCCACCGACTTCGGTTCGGTCGCGGTCGGTGCGACGGCGACGAAGTCGGTGACGGTCACCGCCGTCCGCGACGTCACGGTCACCGGCGTCTCCACCTCGGGCGACGGGTTCCGGGCGGGCGGGGTCACCGTTCCGGCCCAGCTGAAGACCGGGCAGACCCTGACCGTCCCGGTCAGTTTCACCCCGGGCACTCCGACCTCCTTGTCCGGCGCCCTGAACTTCGCCACCAGCGCGGGGCCACTGGGCTTCGACCTGCACGGCCTGGGGACCCGGGACGGTCTGCTGTCCACCCCGGCGTCGCTGGACTTCGAGGAGGTCCCGACGGGCGGCGTGGTGACCCTGAGCGCGAACATCACCAACACGGGGACGACCAGCACCACCATCACCGGGGTCGACCTGCCACCGGCGCCCTACCGGGTGGCCGCACCGCCGACCGTGGGTTCCACCATCGCCGCCGGACAGTCGGTGTCGGTGCCGATCGCGTTCGCGCCGACCGCGGCGGGCACGGTGGACACCGCGCTGGTCGTGCGCTCGTCGACCGGAACCGTGCGGGTCCCGCTGTCGGGTGAGGGGGTCGTCGGCGCACCGAAGCTGACCCTCACGCCGAACGTCATCGATTTCGGGGCGGTGCCCGTGGGGCAGACGGCGACCAAGTACTTCGACATCGTCAACGAGGGCAACCTCGCGCTCACCCTGAACAAGGCGGCCCCGCCGGCCGCACCGTTCGACGTGGCCGACCCGGTCGCCGAGGGACAGGAACTGGAGCCCCTCGACACGATCCGGCAGGCGGTGTCGTTCAAGCCGACGGCGTCCGGCGAGGTCACCGGGACGTACATCATCACGGGTAACGACGGCCAGGGCGCCCAGCAGGTGCAGGTCCGCGGCACCGGGACGTCCGGGGCGGCCGGGCAGGTCGTCGGGCCGGGCGGCAAGTGCCTGGACGTGCGGGAGGCGCGCTCGGCGGACGGGACGCCGGTGCAGATCTACACCTGCAACGGCAGTGGGGCCCAGAAGTGGACCGTGCGGTCGGACCAGAGCCTGCGGGCGTTCGGGAAGTGCCTGGACGTCGCGGGCGGCGGCACCACCAACGGCACCCCCGTGCAGCTGTGGAGCTGCAACGGCTCCGGCGCCCAGGTCTGGGTGCCGCAGGGTGACGGCTCGCTGCGCAACCCGCAGTCCGGCCGCTGCCTGGACGTCCCCGGCGGCAACGCGGTGGACGGCCAGCGTCTGCAGCTGTGGGACTGCAACGGTTCGGGCGCCCAGCAGTGGCGGGTCGCCAGCAGCGTGATCGCCTCCGGTCCGGTCGTCGGGCCGCAAGGGTCCTGCCTGGACGTCCGCGGCGGCAACCCGACCGACGGCGCCCGGGTGCAGCGGTGGGACTGCAACGGCACCGAGGCGCAGACCTGGAACGTCGGGAGCGATCAGACGGTCCGCGCGCTGGGCAAGTGCCTGGACGTGGCCGGCGGCGGGACCGTCAACTTCGCGCCGGTCCAGATCTGGACGTGCAACGGATCCGGTGCCCAGGTGTGGGTGCAGCAGGGACTGGCGCTGAAGAACCCGCAGTCGGGTCGCTGCCTGGACATCCCGGGCGGCAACCTGGCCAAGGGGGTCGCGCTGCAGCTCTACGACTGCAACAGCACGGTGGCGCAGCGCTGGTCGCTGCCGGTGTCGTCGATCGCGGTCGGGCAGATCATCGGGCTCGCCGGCAAGTGCGCGGACGTCCGGGAGGCCCGGACGGACGACGGGACCCCCGTGCAGCTGTACGCCTGCAACACCAGCAAGGCCCAGCAGTGGAACGTCTCGAGCGACCGCACCCTTCGCGCCCAGGGCAAGTGCCTGGACGTGGCCGGCGGCGGGACGACGAACGGTTCGGCCCTGCAGATCTACACCTGCAACGGCAGCGGTGCCCAGGTCTGGGTCGAGCAGGGCGACACCCTGCGGAACCCGCAGTCCGGCAAGTGCCTGGATGTTCCGGCCGGGAACCCGGCCAACGGGAACCGCCTGCAGATCTGGGACTGCAACGGCAGCGCGGCCCAGCGGTGGGCTCTCCCGGTCTGACCGGGTGCGCGGCGCGACCCGGTCAGTCGGGTGACAACCCGCTGACCGGGTCGCGGTCGGTGATGCAGTAGGCCAGCCCGGCCGGGTCGGTCAGCACGGTGAAGTCGTCGTGCACGGCGTGGACGACGGCGCCTAGCCGGGTCTGCCGCTCGGTCTCCGCCGCCCGGTCGGTGCTGGCCAGGTCCAGGTGTGCGGTGGCCGGCCCGCGACCCCGGTCTAGCCGGTGCAGCATGATGCGCAGCGGCTGGCCTTCCGGTCGCAGCAGCGGCCGGAACGGCCCCGCCCAGTGCGGCCGCAACGGCTCCCAACCGGTGAGGGCGGCCCAGAACCCGACCTCCCGATCGGCGTCGTCCGGGGCGACGTCGACGGTGATCTGGTCGACCAGCGACAGGTGCCCGGCCCACGGCGACGGCGGCGGGCGATGCCAGCGCGTGCCCGGTGCGGCGGCGAACGGCACCAGGCAGAAGACGAGTCCGGCGGGCGAGCGCAGCACCACCACGTCCCCGTCGTCCCACCGGTGCACCACGGTCGCTCCGGACGACACCGCCGCCGTGGTCCCGGCCTCCAAGTCGGCGACATGCAGATCCAGATGCACTCGCGCGGGCCCGTCGGCCAGCCGCTGCACCCGCAGGAACCCGTCGCCCGCACCGGGGACCAGCGTCGCGAACTCCCGGTGATCCCCGCGCGACGGGGACAGCGTGCTGCCCGTCACCCGCTCCCAGAACCGGGCTCCCGCCGGGTGAACAGCCGCCGGGAAGTCGAGAAACGCGGTGGTCCAGCGCACGTCCATCACCGGACCACGGTAACCACACGACCCCCTGCCCCGAAGTGGGCCTGGCGCTCGCTGCGGCTCAGTGTCTGATGTTCGCCTGGCGCTCGCTGCGCTCCTCGGCGCCGGGGGCGCCTGCGATGCTCGCTCGCTGCGGCTCAGTACCCCACGAAGGCGTCGGTCCGCACTTTCCGGGCGCCGAGCTGACGCAGGGTGGCGGACAACGCGTTCACCATCACCGGTGGGCCGGAGACGTAGGCGACGCGGCGGTCGACGTCCGGGACGTGTTCGCGCAACGTGTCCGCGGTGAGGAACCCTTCCACCGGCACCCAGCCGTCGGGCAGATCCACCGAGGCCACCCGGGGGGCGGCCAGCACCACCGGGACACCCAGGTCGACCAGGTCGTCCCGGTAGGGGATCTCGTCGGGGTCGGTGACCCCGTAGGCCAGGACGACGTCACGGCCCTGCTGCACGCATTCCGCGAGCTGGGTCAGGTACGGCGTGATGCCGATGCCGCCGGCGACCAGCAGTAGCGGCTGACTGCGGTCGGTGGGCAGGGTGAACTCACCGGCCACGGTCGTGGCCCGCAGGTGGGTGCCGACAGGCAGGTCGCCCAGGGCCCGCTTGAATGAGCTGGTGTGGCCGGGCGGGAGCTTGATGCCGACGGCGACCGACGACCCGTCCGGGGTGGCCGAGGCGATGGAGAACACCCGCCGGGAGCCGCGGGAGTCGACCTTGCGATGGGGCAGCGTGAGTTCCAGCCACTGGCCGGGCCGGTACCGCACCGGATGATCGGGGGTGAAGACGAACTCCGTGGTGGTCGGTCCGAACGAGCGTCGCCCGGACAGGGTGAGGCTCAGACCCCGCCGCCGGGCCAGCGCGAAGGCCACGACGTTCCCGACCAGCAGCGCGGTCTCCGGGGTGAGCGACAGCAGGCCGACGTGCAGGCTGACCAGGGTGGGCAGGGCGACGAGGACGCCGACCAGGGCCGCGACGGCCAGTTGCTGGCCGCGGGTGGGGGGCAGCGTCAGCGGCTCGGTGAGCATGAACCCGCCGAGGAAGACGATCGGGCTGGCGACGAAGGCGTACTGCAGCGCTCCGGCGAGGTCGGTCCCGCCGGACATGCTGAAGACGACGGTGAGCGCCCCGGCGACGACGATGAACAGTGCGACGACGGGGAGCTTGCCGGTGCGGTAGGCGATCAGCAGGACCAGCGGCGCGACGAGGTAGAGCAGCGGCTCGGTGGCCACCCACCACACCCCGCCGGTCAGCCCGAGCAGGGTGACCAGCAGCACGCCGGCGGCGGCCGGGTTGAGGATGTGCCGGCCGCGCCAGGCCACCAGGTACTTCGAGGCCGACGCGGCGAACGCGGCCAGTGCGATGGCCAGCAGCTTCAGCGGTTCGGTGCTCGGCCAGAGCAGGAAGTAGAGCAGTCCGGCGGTGACCAGCGCGGACTCGGTGTGCGGGGTGACGCCGAACAGCGCGCCGTAGAGCCGTCCCGAGGCCAGGGTGACGACGACGAGCACGGCCAGGGTCAGGGCCAGCGCGGCCGGGGTGTAGAAGATCGCCCCGGTCAACGACAGTACGAACGAGAGGACGACGAGCGCGGCGAGGCCGAGGACGACGAGCCGGTACATGGTGACCCGCCCCAGCAGTCGGTCGAGGGTGGTGCGCGCCGCCACCAGCGGCGGCGCGGTGGGGGCGGCGGAGCTCCCGCGGTTCGTGCTCACGCTCATCGGAACAACTCTCCTTCGAAGGTGGGCGACCAGGTGGCCGATCCGTCGGCCGCGACGCGCACCCAATCGGCGCCGAACGCCTCGGCGAGGTCGCGGCTCGCGACGGGATCGGTGAAGAACAGGGCGGTGGCCAGCCCGTCGGCCACCAGGGCCGAACCGGCGATCACCCAGGTGGCGAGCACGGCCGAGGTGGGCGCGCCCGTGCGGGGGTCGACGATGTGGTGGAGCACCCGGCCGGACCCGGGCCCTTCGGGTGTCGACCACCGGCGGCGATTGCCGGCCGATGCGGCCAGTGCGTCGTCGGACAGCGGTGCGACGCCGATGACCTGGTCGGGGACGAACGGATGCTCCAGGCCCACCCGCAGGGCGTCGTCCGGGTCTCCGGACGGGGCTCGATGACGCAGGTCTCCGGATCCGTCGACCACCCAGGAGTCGATCCCGAACGACGTCAGCAGGTCGCCCACGATGTCCACCAGGTGGCCCTTGCCGGCGGCCCCGACGTCCAGCACGACGGAGCGCCGGGTGGTGACGACGGGTCCGTCCCAGGTCATGGCCTCGTCCCAGGCCGGGGTGGCGCGGGGGGCGGCGACCGGTCGGAAGGTGTAGTCGCTGTCGTAACCGAGGTCGGCCAGGGTGCCGCCGATCAGCGGGGTGACGGCTCCGCCGGTGCCGTCGTAGAGCCGCCGATAGAGCTCGAGCAGGGGCAGGACGTCCGGGGGGAACTCGACGGTGCCCGGTCCGGCGGTCAGCCGGCTGACCAGCGAGTCGTCCCGGAAACGCGAGTAGCAGCGGTCGTAGGTGTCGATGCGCTCATCGATGTCGGTCCATTCGGCGACGGACAGCGCCCGGTCGGTGTCGATCTGCCACCGGGTCCCCAGGGCGGCGAAGTCCCGCCGGAACGGCCGGGGACCGGGTCGGTCGACGGTGTCGACCGACCCGGTGACCGCGGTGCCGTCAGGCCTTGGCATCGGTCTTGATGGTCTGCAGGGCCTGGTTGAAGCCGCCGGAGGTCAGGGACGAGCCGGCGACCTTGCTGAGCGAGACGTCGTCGACGTTCTTGCCGACGATCTGCCCGGCGAAGTTGGCCAGGAACTGGCCCTGGTACTCGACGGACTGTGGCCGGGTGGCGTTGCTCTTACCGGTCGCGTCGGTGATGGCGTCGCCGGCGATGGTCAGGGTGATCTCGACGGACTCCTCGCCGCCCGGGCTCTGGTAGCTGCCGGTGGCGGTGTAGGTGCCGTCCTTGTATTCGGTGGCCGCGGCGGCGGCGCTGCTCTCCGCGCTCGTGGAGGCCGGTGCGGCGGAGCTGGCGGCGGCCGAGGATGACGCCGCGCTGCTGGTGGCCGAGGAGGCGGCGGAGGTGGCGGCGGCGCTGGTGGACGCGGGGGCGGCCGTGGTGGTCGCGCCGGCGGTGGTGGTGGGGGTCGAGCTGCAGGCGACGATGCCGGTGCTCAGGGCGCCGAGCAGGGTCCACCCGGCCAGCGAGGCGTAGGTCGTCCGACGGCGGCGGGCCTGGCGACCCCGGGCGAGCTCGGCCGGGGCGACCGGGCTGTCCGTGCTGGGGGAGTGGTCGTTCGTCATGTGGTGGCTCCTGCTGGTGTTCGGGGGCCCGAAGCCCGGACCCGGGATGCGCCGGCCCCCGACGTCCTCGTCGGACGGGGCGGAGTCGTTGCGTCGGCGGTGACGGAATGCATCACCGCGACGACACCACGCTAGATGAACGTTTGAGTTTCTCGCCGGTTCCGACCCTGAGGGGTTGCTGTGAAGACACTGGGCCCCGCTGATCATCGGACCCGGGCTCAGCGTCGCGGGCCACGGCGACCGCGGGCAATCCCCAGGATTGGGCCCACGGTGGCCCGGTGGACCACCCGGGCCGTCCCGGACCGCCGTCGGAAGCACCACGGTCCGGGACGTTCGTCCGGTCAGCGCTGTTGCAGCAGCGTGACCACCTCGCGGCCCAGGGCGGCGGCGGACTGCGGGTTCTGGCCGGTGACCAGACGACCGTCCACCTGGACCTGCTCGGTGAACTTCGGGCCGGGGACGTGCTCGGCCCCGGCGGCGGTGAGCCGGTCAGCCAGCAGGAACGGAACGACGTCGGTGAGCTCGACGGCGGCCTCCTCCTCGTTGGTGAACCCGGCGACGCGGCGCCCGGCGATCAGCGGGGTGCCGTCGGACAGGGTCATGTTCACCAGGCCGGACGGGCCGTGGCAGACGGCGGAGACGATGCCGCCGTTCTCCCAGACGGAGCGGCCGAGCGCGGCGAGTGCCGGGCTGTCGGGGAAGTCCCACATGGTGCCGTGCCCGCCGACCAGCACGATGGCGTCGTACTCGGCCGGGTCGACCTCGTCGAGCTTGCGGGTGTCGGCCAGTTGCTCGGCCATCCGCGGATCGGCCAGGAAGTCCTTCTGGATCTGGTCGCTGTCGTCGTAGCCGTCCTGCGGCGGGGTGCCACCGGAGATGGACGCGAGGTCGACGGTGAAACCGGCGTCGACGAATTCCTTCCACGGATGGGCGGCCTCGCCGACGAAGTACCCGGTCTTGCGGACGCCGCCGAGGTCGTCGTGGCTGGTGAGGACGAGAAGGACGCGGGGGGACATGGGACCTCCGAAAGGGGTGGGGGTGGGAGTGGGGCGGCTGCTCGATCGTTCCGTGACCGGATCCGGGGCGGGGTAAACGGTGTGAGGTCAGCCCGGCGACTCGACCAACCTGGCCCGAGCCGTGCGTATTCCGTCGTCGGCGGCCGGGCCGACCACGGTCGGGAAGCGCCCCCGGGCACGGGCTGTGCGGTTTCTCTCCCTTGTGACCACTCTCGGAAACGCTGACGTCACTCAGCGCTGCCTGTCGCCCGCTAGGGTTCCCCCGTTCGAGGTCGTGGTTGACGAAGCGAAGGGCTGGTCCCGACGCGGCGAGGAGAGTGCCCGTGGCGTTCCAGGTGCGGACCCGAGCCGCCACCCCGATCGACCCGCCGGACCACGGTGCGCCCCGACGAGAGCTGCGGACCGACATCCAGGGCCTGCGCGCCGTCGCGGTCGGCCTCGTGGTGCTGTTCCACCTGGGGGTGCCGTTCCTGCCCGGCGGCTACGTCGGGGTCGACGTCTTCTTCGTCATCTCCGGGTTCCTCATCACCTCGCACCTGGCCCGGGAGGTGACCGGCACCGGCCGCCTGCGGTTCGGCCGGTTCTACGCCCGCCGCATCCGGCGCATCATCCCGGTCGCGCTGGTCGTCGCGGTGGCCACCTTCGCCGTAGCCCTGCTGGTGTCCTCGCCGTTGCGCCTGGAACGGATCGCCGCCGACGCGGCCAGCGCGGCGCTGTACGTCCCCAACATGTGGCTGGCCCTCAACGGCACGAGCTACCTCACCGACAGCAACGAGTCGCCGTACCAGCAGTACTGGTCGCTGGGGGTGGAGGAGCAGTTCTATCTGATCTGGCCGGCGCTGCTGGTCGGGCTGTTCCTGCTGGCCCGCCGCCGGTCGGGTCGCCCGTGGCGGCTGCTCGGCGTCGGGGTCACGGCCCTGGTGCTCGTCTCCCTGGCGGCCAGCGTCTGGTTCACCCCGACCCGGCAGGCCTGGGCGTTCTTCTCGCTGCCCACCCGCGCCTGGGAGTTCGGCGTCGGCGCGCTGCTGGCCCTGCTGCTGCTGGCCCGGGCGGCCGGCGATCAGCGCTGGTCGGTCCCCGCGCCGGTGCGGGCGACGGCCGGCTGGCTCGGCCTGCTGGTGCTGGTCGGGGTGGCCCTGGTCTACGACGCGCAGACCACCTTCCCCGGCTCCGCCGCCGTGCTGCCGGTCGCGGCCACCGCCCTGGTGATCGCGGCCGGGTCGTTCGGGCCGGTGACCGGGGGCGGCGGGGTGCTGCTGGACCGGGCGCCGATGCAGTTCGTGGGCCGCATCTCCTACAGCGTCTACCTCTGGCACTGGCCGGTGATCGTCTTCGCCACGGAACTCTGGGGGCCGCCCGGGCTCCTGTCCGGCACCGTGATGCTCGCGGTCACCGTGCTGCTGTCGATGGCCAGCTACCGGTTCGTGGAGGAACCGTTCCGCTCCGGTTTCGGTGCCGGGTCCTTCCGGGCCGGCCTGCCGTCCCGCACGGTCATCGTCGCCGCGCTGGTCACCGCCCTGGTGCTGGCCGCCGGCTTCGTCGGCCTCGGCAAGCTGGCCAGCCGGGGAGAGCTCGACGCGGGACGCCCGGCGGCGACCGGGGAACCGACCGCACCGCCGGTCTTCACCCCGTACGTCCCGGACAACCTGGTGCCGTCGCTGCGGGCGGCCTCGTCCGACGTCCCCGTCCTGTACGGCGACGGGTGCGTGCTCGACTTCGTGACCACCCGCATCCCCGACTGCACCTACGGCGACCCGAACGGCACGTCGACGATCGTGCTGTTCGGCGACTCGCACGCCGCCCAGTGGTTCCCGGCCGTCGAGCGCTACGCGCTGGACCGCCAGGCCACGCTGGTCGTCTTCACCCGCTCCGCCTGTCCCGCGGCGGACGTCCGGATGTCCTCGCCCAACGGGGCCTACCCGCAGTGCGACGCCTGGCGCAGCGCGGTCCTGGACCGCATCGACGCCCTCGACCCGGCCCTGGTGGTGACCTCGAACTACGACTCGTTCGGTTTCCTGGCCGGGCGGCGTTCGGCCGACGACCTGCCGACCTGGCGGGCCGGTGTGCAGCGCACGCTGGAACGGCTGCCCGCCGGCCGGACGGTGATGATGGCCGACACGCCCCACTTCGCCGATGCCCCGAGCAACTGCCTGGCCGCCCATCTGGACGACACCGCGGCCTGTGCGCTGCCCAGGGCCGAGGCCCTGAACGGCGAGATCCGGGAAGCGAGCGCGGCCGCCGCCGCGGCCGCCGGAGTGCCGATGGTCGACCTCCTCGACCACCTGTGCACCGACACCACCTGCGGCCCGATCGCCGGCAACCGCCTGCTCTACCGCGACGTGCACCATCTGGGGGCGGCCATGGTCGACGCGCTCGCGCCGGTGATCGAGCAGCGACTGGATGCGGCCCGGTCGACGGGCTGAGCCGTTCCGGCCGGGTCCGGGCGGTGCCCCGCCGCCTAGGATGAGCAGCGATGACGTCTTCGCAGCACGACTCCCGCCCACCCGTCGTACCGTCGCCGCCGGCGGCGTCGGCCACCTCGACCGGGTCGCCCACCAGTACCCGCCGCGCCCGCCTGCGGGCGGTGCTGCGGGAACGGGGCCTGGACGGTCTGCTGGTCACCGACCTGGTCAATGTCCGCTACCTCACCGGTTTCACCGGGTCCAACGGTGCGCTGCTGGTGATGGCCGACGACGACGCGGACGACGGCGACCTAGTGCCCGACGACGCCGGTTCGTCGGGCCCGGACTCTGCGTCAGGGGTGGCCGACGGCGACCGCACCCGGTTCTGCACCGACGGCCGGTACACCACCCAGTCCGCCGCGGAGGTCCCGGACCTGCCCCGGCTGATCGGCCGGCCGGTCGACACCGCCCTGCTGCGGACCACCGCGGCGGGCGTCATCGGTTTCGAGGCCGATGCGGTCAGCGTGTCCGCCCACGGGGCGTTGCGCCGGGTCGTCGACGACCGGGGTGGTGACGTCGAGCTGACGGCCACGTCCGGTCTGGTCGAGGAGCTGCGGGCGGTCAAGGACCCGGGGGAGATCGACGCCCTGCTGCGGGCCTGCGGGGTGGCCGACCAGGCGTTCGCCGAACTGATCGAGGCGGGCGGCATCCGGCCCGGTCGCACCGAACGTGAGGTCGGCCTCGACCTCGACCAGCGGATGCGGGTGCTGGGGGCCTCGGATCCGTCGTTCGAGACGATCGTGGCCACCGGCGCGAACAGCGCCATCCCGCACCACCGTCCCACCGCCGCCGTCCTCGGCGCCGGCGATCTGGTGAAGTTCGATTTCGGCGCGACCGTCGACGGCTACCACTCGGACATGACCCGCACCGTCGTGCTCGGTGAACCGGCCGACTGGCAGCGGGAGATCCACCACCTGGTGCTGGCGGCCCAGCGGGCCGGGCGCGAGGCCTGCGTGGTCGGCGCGAACGGCGCGGACATCGATCAGGCCAGTCGCGGCGTGATCATCGACGCCGGCTACGGCGACCGTTTCACCCACGGACTCGGACACGGGGTGGGGTTGCAGGTGCACGAAGCGCCATCATTGGCGGCCGGATCGGCCAGTATCATGGCCGCCGACATGTGCGTCACCGTCGAACCCGGGGTGTACCTGCCCGGCCGGGGTGGAGTGCGCATCGAGGACAGTGGCGTGGTCGGTCCGGACGGTTACCTCGTCCTGACGCTGACCGCCCGGGAACTGCGGATCCTGTAGTCGCCCGGTCGGCGCGGGCGCCGTCCCACCAGCCGGCCCGGCACACCGGGTCGCCACCGAACTGATCGAAAGGCATTGCAAGCACATGGCTTCCACCGCGGACTTCAAGAACGGCCTCGTCCTCAACCTCGAGGGCCAGCTCTGGACGATCACCGAGTTCCAGCACGTCAAGCCGGGCAAGGGCCCTGCCTTCGTCCGCACCACGCTCAAGAACGTGCTGTCGGGCAAGGTCGTCGACAAGACGTTCAACGCCGGCGTCAAGGTCGACACCGCGACCGTCGACAAGCGGGACATGACCTTCCTCTACAAGGACGGCACCGACTTCGTCTTCATGGACGGCGACACCTACGAGCAGATCCACATCCCGGCCCAGACGGTCGGCTCGGCCGCCGACTACCTGCTGGAGAACCAGGTCGCGCTGGTCGCGCAGAACGAGGGTGTGGTCCTGTACGTCGAGCTGCCCGCCTCGGTCGAGCTCGTCGTCCAGCACACCGACCCGGGCCTGCAGGGCGACCGGTCCACCGGCGGCACCAAGCCGGCGACCCTGGAGACCGGCGCGGAGATTGCCGTGCCGCTGTTCCTCAACACCGGCGACAAGATCAAGGTGGACACCCGCGACGGCCGTTACCTCGGTCGCGTGAACTGACGTTCCGACCTCCCGGCCGCGTCGGCTTCCTGCCGGCGCGGCCTGCCGCATTTTTCTAGACAGCGCGAATCACGCAGTGGGGAATGGCCAGATGTCTGCCCGGAGCAAGGCCCGTAAGCGGGCGCTCGACGTGCTGTTCGCGGCCGAGGCACGGGGTGTCGACCCCTTGACGGTGCTGGACGAGCGGCTGCAGCCGCCGACCGGCCCGCAGACCCAGCAGTGGGTGCCGTTGGGGGACTGGGCCGAGGCGCTCGTCCGCGGGGTCACCGCCCACATGGACCGCATCGACGGCCTGATCGCCGAGCACGCCCACGGCTGGACCCTGGACCGGATGCCCGCGGTGGACCGGACGATCCTGCGGATCGCCGTGTACGAGCTCGCCTACGACGCCGACGTGCCGCCGCCGGTCGCGGTCGACGAGGCGGTGCAGTTGGCGAAGACGCTGTCCACCGACGACTCGCCCCGTTTCGTCAACGGGGTCCTCGGCCAGATCCTGGCCATCGCCCCGCGACTGCGCGGCAACTGATTCGCCGCTGCGTCACGGTCGGCGCGGACGATCGGTCGGTCCGCCCGGACGTCCGGTCGGGCGCCGGGGGTCGGGCCGTCCCAGGGTGGAGACCATGTCGTCGACCGATTGCCCGTCCGCCCCGGTGACCGCAGCCGGGCGGCTGCCGTACCTCACCCTCGGCACCCTGATGTTCCTCAGCTTTGCGCTGGTGACCGCCGAGTTCCTGCCCAACGGTGTGCTCACCGAGATGGCCAGGGGGCTCGGCGTCAGCCCGGGGCAGGCCGGTCAGACGGTGACCGTGACCGCCTTCGTCGGCCTGCTGGTCGCCCCCACGATCGGCCTGCTGTTCCCCCGTCTGGATCGGCGGACGCTGCTGGTCGGGTTGGCGGTCGCCGCCGGAACGTCCGGGGTCCTGGCCGCGCTCGCCCCCAACCTGGTGCTGCTCCTGCTGGCCCGGGTCCTGCTGGGTGCGGCCATCAGCGCCTTCTGGGCCATGTCGATCACGGTCGTCGCGCGGGTCGCCGGTGCGGACCGGGTGGGCCGCGGGACCATGTTCACCTCGGCGGGAGTGTCGCTGGCGACGGTGGCCGGGGTGCCGGTGGGCGTGGTGCTCAGCGAGTGGATCGACTGGCGTGCCGCGTTCGGCCTGGTCGGGGCGCTCACCATCGTCCTGGCGATTCCCCTGCGGATGCTGGTGCCGAGTGTCCCGGCGGCACCGACGGCCGGTCCCGGGGTGCTCGCGGAGGTCCTCCGCCGGCCCGGTGTGCTGTCCGGTGTGGTGGGCAACGTGTTCGTGGTGCTCGGGCACTTTGTGGCCTACACCTACGTCCGCCCGGCGCTGGAACGCGGCGGCGACCTCGACGCCGGGCAGATCGTCGTCCTCCTGGCGGTCTTCGGGGCCGGCGGGTTGGTCGGCAACGTGGTCGTGGGGGCCGTCGCCGACCGCCGGTTCCGGACGTTCGCGGTGGGGGCGCCGGTGACCATCGCGGCCGCGTTGGTCGCGGTGTTGACGGTCACCGGGTCGTCGGTGGCGCTGGGGGTGTCGGTCGCGGTGTGGGGATTCGTGTTCGCGTCCTGGTTGATCATCGTCAACGTGTGGGTGGGGCGGCGCATGCCGGATCGGCTGGAGGCCGGGGGCAGCCTGGTCGTCCTGGGCTTCCAGACGGGCATCGTGCTCGCCGCGGGGGTCGGCGGGCTGCTCCTGGACAGCGTCGGGGTGACGGCGAACTACCTGCTCGGCGTGGTGTTGCTGCTGGTCGGAGCCGCGCTGTTCTCCGCGTCCGCCCGGAAGCCCGTCCCGGCCGTCGGCTGACCGGCGCGGCGTCCGCGGCTCACGCCGGCGGGACGCCGCGTCGCTGGTCCCGCCAGGACGACGGGGCCTGCCCGACGTGCCGCCGGAACGCTCGGCTGAATCCCTCGTCGGAGGCGTACCCGAGGGCGCGGGAGGTCTCGGACACCGAATGGCCCAGCTGCAACAGGTCCATGGCCCGCCGGATGCGCACCTCGGTCACGTACCCGGCCGGGCTGCGCCCGAAGGCGGCGCGGAACCGTTCGGACAGGACGGTCCGGGACATGGCGCCGACGAGCGCTAGCCGGTCGACGGTCCAGTCCCGGCCCGGGTCGTCCCGGACGGCGGCGGCGACGCGGTCGAGGAACGCATCGCCGCTCGGAGCCAGTCCGGGACCTGGGGTGTGCACCGTCTGCGCCCAGGCGCGGATGACGGACAACAGCACCGTGGTGACCATGAGCCGGCAGATGACCGGGTCGCCGGCCTGCGAGATGGTGGGGTACTGCTCCCGGGGTCCCAGGTGAGCGGCCAGGGCGGCCGCGGCCGGTTCCAGGCGAACGAACCCGGGGACGTACACGACGGGCGGCAGCGGGGGCAGACCGGCCGGCGGGGCGAAGCGCACGACCGCCGTCGCCAGCCGACCCGGGCCGGGCGACCGCAGCGTGAGGGCGTCGCAGCCGAGGCTGAGGAACGCGTCACCGGCCATCAGGGTCCGCCCGGCTTCCGTCGGCGTCGCCGCACCGGTCGACACCGCGACCGCGCAGGCGGTACGACCAAGGGTGTCGGCCCTGACCTCGCCGTGGGCGACGTAGCCGAGAACGGTGCGGCCGCGGTCGAGATCGACGGTCCCGCCGGGGGACAGACTCCACCGCCGGGTCTGACCGAGATGGACGTCCAGGGACGACAGCGCGTCCTCGAGGGCGACGGAGTCGGGACTCACGTCAGCCGCAACAGATGATCACCGGCCGGTATTCCGGTGGGCGGGACGCGGTCGCGGGTCCGCAGCCTGGACAGCGGGGGCCATGGCACCCTGGGCATCGGGTAGCAGCCCCGAGAGGCCAGGGAGAATGTCATGGCGCAGGACGGACCTGACGACGACGGCTCGCGCCGCGAGCCACGGCAGCGATTCCGCACCCACGCCGAGGTGGTCACGCCCGAGATGGCGCGGGAGCGGGCCGCGGGGGGATCCCCGAACCCGGACGGACGCCTCCTGGATGAAGTGCTGGCGGAGACCGGCGGTCGGTATCAGTACCTGATGGACGACTTGCCCGATCGGGTCACGGCCGACCTGCGGCGGTTCGTCGAGGACACCGGCGACCCGGTTGCCCGGGAAGCGCTGGACAGGGGCCGGGTGGTCGTCCCGTTCGAGCACCTGCGTGGGCTGGACCCGGGCAGCACGAGAATAGTGCTCGGGTTTGGTTTCGGTCTCCGATCCGACTGAGATCGCGTGCGTTCGATCAGCACCCCGTCCTTTTACGGGTAGTGCGCGGGGGGTGCTCATTTTAGCCTTTCCTGAATTCGCCGGACAGCGGCGGACAGGAAAGGGTGGAAACGATGGGTAATGTCAGATCCGTGGGTAACAGAGCCACTGGGGAGCAGCGTCCGTCCTCCACCTGGGGTCGGCGTCTGGTCGTCGGGGCGGCCGGTCTCGCGGCGGCCGCAGCGCTGTCGCTCGGTGTCGCGCCGTCGGCCAGTGCGGCCACACCGGTCGGTGGAGTAGACATGCAGCGAGCATGTTCCATGCAGTACCCGTCGAGCTGGGGTCTGACGGCTACGTACGGAAACCGTTGGGACGCCTACAGTTGGCGCTGTTCGGCGCCGTGGGGATACCGCGGCGGGATCGACGTCAACCGGGCCTGCGCCAACCAGTACGGTCCGGGCGCCTGGTCCGGGTTACGGAACCGGTGGGACGTGTTCTCCTGGTACTGCCAGCGCTAGCCGCTCATGGTGACCGGGGGTGGGGGTCCTCCGGTCACCGTCCGGCCGGGGTTCAACGCCTGCGGGGTGCGCCAGATGCCGGTCGACCGATCTTGGTCCCGGCCGGAACCGCCTGAAGGGCCGACCCCTTCACGTTGCCGATGATGGCCTCGCCCTTTCTTCCGAAGAAGTGGACGACGTGAGACGTCGAGAAGAAGCCGGACGTTCCGGTGACCACGCCTCGAGCACCTTTTTCGACAGCGAATTCGCCGTTGCTGAGTCGGGTCCGGGCGATGACGTTCTGTCCTATTGCGAATGCCATCACAGTCTCCTGTAGCGACGTCGACGGGGCCGACTTCCGTCGGGACCGCTGAAGGTAGCCACAGGAGGGCTAGGTGTCCATCCGTAGACCTACGGGGTGGACCGCCACCCGGTCGGGTGGCACGATGTCGCTCGCCCCGTCACCCGGCGGATGCGACAGGGACCCCGGTCCTGAGGCAGGGATCTGCGCCAGTGGTCGCTTCACAGCTCACGGTCGATCGGACGGGTGAGGACATCTCGCGACCCGTGACCCATGCCTGGTGGCGTGCGGGTTCCCTGCTGCCGACCACGCTGGCCGGGGTCGAGATCGGTCTGCTGACGATCTTTCTGGTCCTTCGTTCGACCGATCTGGTGCAACTTGCCGTGTCGGTACCGGGCGGTCTGCGGTCGTCCACGGCTCCGGCTCTCGACGGCGGGTTGATGGTCGCCTACCTGGCGGAGTCCGTCGCGATCGCGGTGGTGTCCATCCGGCGACGACGTTTTCTGAGCGCCCCCTGGACGGCCGTTGATCTCACGGTCGCGACGGTGGTGATGGTCGCCCAACCGTGGTTCACGGCGGAGGCGACGCGGATCGGGACGTGGGTGGCGTGGGGGTATCCCGTCGGTGTCGGCGCCGCGCTGGCCGCGGGAGTCGGGTTCCCGAGACGGGGGCAGACGCTGACGGCAGTGACGGTGCTGGTCGGCGCATACCTCGCCGTGAGCCTCCCGGCGGTCAGGGACTCCGGGGAGCTCGCCACCGTCTGGAGCAACACCTTCGCCTTCCCGGCGTTCGGGCTCTTCGGCCGGTTGCTGAGCAGCTATCTCCGGCGGCTGGGCCGCGACGCCGATCAGGCCCGGGCCGACGCGGCGCAAGCAGCGGCGCAGGCCATGCTCGATCGGCACCGGCTCCTGCTCCATGACCAGGCCACCGTCCTGCGCCTGCTGGCCCAGCCCGGTCTCGACCCCGCCCTGGCGGGACTGCTCCGCTCGGAGGCCGCTGCCGCCGCCGGGCGTATTCGGATCTTTCTCGGTGATGCCCGTGGGGTGGCGGACCCGGTGTCCTCCACGGACCTCGCCGACCGCTCGGTCGCAGACACCGTGCTGCAGGCGGCATCCGGATTCGGCGACCTCCCGTTGACGATCTCGGTCGACCTCGCCGCTTCCGTCGTCCTCGACGATGAGCGGGCCAAGGTGTTGGGGGCGGCCGTTTGCACGGTGTTGCACAACGTCCGTGTCCACGCGCATGCGCGTCAGGTCATCGTGCATGCGGACGGTGGACCGGGTGGTTCCTGGGAGGTCACGGTGAACGACGACGGGGTCGGGTTCGACCCGGCGGACCAGGAGTGGGGTTTCGGCCTGCGGAGGCAGGTTATGGCCGAGGTCCAGCGCATCGGTGCGTGCGCTCGCATCGACAGTCGGCCGGGTCAGGGCACCACGATCACCATCACTGACCACGGAACCGTCGGCCGATGACAGTCGAGTGGTCGACACTTGCGGTGGCCGTCATCGATGACGACACGGTCATCCGGCAGGGGCTGCCGTTACTGCTCCCACCGGCCCGGTCCATTCGTTCCTTCGCCGATGTCGAGACCTTCCTCGATGCGGCTCCCGAGGTCGATGCGGTCCTCGTCGATCTCGTCCTCTCGGGGACGGGACGACAAGGTGTGCGGCAGGGAGCGGCCGGAGTGCGGGCGGTCGCCGCGTCCGGGTACCGGGCCCTGATCTACACGAATGAGCACCGACGGGAGGTTCTCGCCGGGTGCCTGGCGGCCGGTGCCCGGGGGGTCATCCACAAGGCCGAGGAGATGCCGGCGTTGGTGTCGGCCATCACCGCCGTCGCCGCCGGTGGGACGGTCATCACGCCCGCTCTCGTGGGCCTGGCCGAGGTGGTCGAACGACGTGGCGGCATGCCGGCCCTGAGCCCGCGGCAGCGAGAGGTGCTCTCCGGCCGGGCCCGTGGCCAGTCGTTCCAGGCGATTGCTGATCGGTTGTACATCAGCCGACGGACCGCGGAGGAGCACATGAATCTGGTGGCGGCCAAATTCGTGGACTACCTCAGCACCCATTCAGCCGCCGACCTCGAGCGCCATCTCGGGCTCGGGCCGGGCGACCTGATGGGTCCGTGACCCGCGGTGGGTGGCTCAGTCCAGCTCGGTACCGGCCGGAAGCACACCCCAGTGCACGAGCTGATCGGTGAGATCTTCCGGCGTCATGTCGTAAATCACGGCCAGTGACCGCAGGTCCTCGGACCGGATGGTCAGGACCTTGCCGTTGTAATCGCCCCGCTGCGACTGGATCGCGGCGGCATATCGGGCCAGCGGCCCGGCCTGGTGCGTCGGCAACTCGGCGAGCCGCTGCAGGTCGATGACCAGTTTCGGGCTGGGGGCGCCGCGGCGGGCGGCCCGGGCGTCGGGCAGCAACTCGGCGACCGGAACCCCGTAGAACTCGGCCAGTTCGGCCAGCTTGGCGACGGTCACGGCGCGGTCGCCGCGCTCGTAGCTGCCGACCACGACGGCCTTCCAGCGGCCGTCCGACTTCTCCTCGACCCCATGCAGGCTCAGGCCCTGCTGCGCCCGGATCGCGCGCAGTCGCGCTCCCAGCGCGTGTGCGTAGTCGGCAGACATCCAGGCTCCTTGACTTCCCGTGGTGCCGCGGCCCCATCGCAGTGGTCCGGCGACCGCGTCCTGCAGTTCAGACGATCAATCTATACGCAGAGTAGTCGCTACACAGCGCGTGACGTCAACCCGAACCGGTGGTGCGCGGACAAACCAACCGCTCGGATGACGGGGTGGTCCGCGGGCGGGGCCCCGGTGGGACCCCACGGCTTGTTAGGATCGTCGACGGCTTGCCGACCCGTTCAGGGGAAGCGGGCCGGGAAGACATCCTTTAAGGACCGTCCGGTGAGGCGGGAAAGGAGGTCTCGCGTGACAGTGCCTTCGTCCGGAGCCAGTGGCTCCGGCACGCCCGTCGCCGAGAACGCTGCTGCGGTCGCCACCGAGATCCTGGGTCCGGGTGACATCGCGCGCACCATCGACCGCATCGCCCACCAGATCCTCGAACGGAACGGGGACCGGCCGGTCGTCCTGCTGGGCATCCCCACTCGCGGTGTGTACCTGGCCCGTCGGCTGGGAGAGCGGCTGGACACCTTCGCCGCCGGCTCCGAGCCGGTCGGCGTGGGCTCCCTGGACATCACCCTCTACCGGGACGACCTGCGGCGTCGGCCGCCCCGGGCCCTGCTGGAGACGCTCATCCCCGGCGGCGGTATCGACGACGCCGTCGTCGTCCTGGTCGACGACGTCCTGTACTCCGGTCGCACCATCCGGGCGGCCCTGGACGCCCTCCGCGACCACGGCCGGCCGGCGGTGGTCCAGCTGGCCGTGCTGGTCGACCGTGGCCACCGGCAACTGCCGATCCGCGCCGACTACGTCGGCAAGAACATCCCGACCGCACTCGGCGACGACGTGGCCGTGCGGTTGGCCGAGACCGACGGCCGGGACGCGGTCGAACTCGTCCGCGCCGCCCCGACCGCGGGGGAGATCCGATGACCACCACCAGTGCGGCACGCCCCACCGAACAGGCCGGCTCCGCCTCGGTACCGGCCGAACCGTTCGGCCCGGCGATGCCCCGGCACCTGCTGGCGGCCGGTGACCTGGACCGGCCGACCGCCGAGCACCTGCTCGACACCGCCGCCCGGATCGAGCAGGCGATCGCCGGCCGGGAGGTGCGCAAGCTGCCCACGCTGCGCGGGCGGACCGTGGTCAACCTCTTCTTCGAGGACTCGACCCGCACCCGCATCTCGTTCGAGCTGGCGGCCAAGCGGCTGTCGGCCGACGTCATCAACTTCTCGGCCAAGGGATCGTCGGTGTCCAAGGGCGAGTCGCTCAAGGACACCGCCTGGACGCTGCAGGCCATGGGAGCCGACGCGGTCGTCTGCCGGCACTCCTCGTCCGGTGCGCCGCAGCAACTCTCGGCCTGGGTCGACGGGCATGTGGTGAACGCCGGCGACGGCACCCACGAGCACCCGACGCAGGCGCTGCTCGACGCCTACACCCTGCGCCGGCACCTCGGCGGACTGCAGGACCGCCGCATCGTCATCGTGGGCGACGTCCTGCACTCCCGGGTTGCTCGTTCCAACGTGCTGCTGCTGCGCACCCTGGGTGCCGACGTCACCCTGGTCGCCCCGCCCACTCTGCTGCCGGTCGGGGTCAGCGACTGGCCGGCCACCGTCTCCTACGACCTGGACCGGGCGCTGGTCGGCGCGGACGCGGTGATGATGCTGCGCGTGCAGCAGGAGCGCATGCAGGGCGCCTTCTTCCCGACTGCCCGCGAGTACTCGCGCGGCTACGGCCTGGACGGCCGCCGGCGCGACCTGCTGGCTCCGAACGGGATCGTGCTGCACCCCGGCCCGATGAACCGCGGGATGGAGATCACCCCGCAGGTCGCCGACGGCGCGAACTCCGTCATCGTCGAGCAGGTCACCAACGGCGTGACCGTGCGGATGGCCGTGCTGTATCTGCTGTTGTCCGGATCCGAGGGAGCCCTGTGAGCGTGTTGATTCGGGGTGCCGCGCCCTACGGCGAGGCGCCGGCCGATGTCCTGATCGTCGACGGCGTCATCACCGCGGTGGGTACTGAGGCGGAGGTTGCCGCGTCCGACCACACGGAGATCGTGGACGCGGCCGGCCTGGTGCTGCTGCCCGGGTTGGTCGATCTGCACACCCACCTGCGAGAGCCGGGCCGCGAAGACGCCGAAACGGTCGAGACCGGTTCTACTGCAGCGGCTCTCGGTGGATACACCGCCGTGTTCGCGATGCCCAACACCGACCCGACCGCCGACACCGCCGGCGTCGTCGAGCAGGTCTTCCGGCTCGGGCAGGAGGTCGGCCTGGTCGACGTCCACCCGATCGGCGCGGTGACCGTCGGCCGGCAGGGCCAGCGGCTGGCCGAGCTCGGGGCGATGGCGTCGTCGGCCGCCCAGGTGCGGGTGTTCTCCGACGACGGCGACTGCGTCTCCGATCCGCTGCTCATGCGCCGGGCCCTGGAATACGTGAAGGCCTTCGACGGGGTCATCGCCCAGCACGCGCAGGAGCCCCGGCTCACCGAGGGCGCCCAGATGCACGAGGGTGTCGTCTCCGCGCGGCTCGGGATGACCGGCTGGCCGGCGGTGGCCGAGGAGGCGATCATCGCCCGCGACTGCCTGCTGACCGACCACGTCGGATCCCGGCTGCACGTCTGCCACCTGTCGACCGCCGGGTCGGTCGAGGTCGTCGCCGCGGCGAAGCGGCGCGGAACGGCGGTGACCGCCGAGGTCACCCCGCACCACCTGATCCTCACCGACGAGCGCGCCGTCGGGTACGACCCGGTGTTCAAGGTCAACCCGCCGCTGCGCACCGAGACCGACATCCAGGCTCTGCGCGCCGCTTTGGCCGACGGCACGATCGACATCGTCGCCACCGACCACGCGCCGCACGCCAGCCAGGACAAGGAAACCGAGTGGGACCACGCCAAGCCGGGCATGCTCGGCCTGCAGACCGCGCTGTCGGTGGTCGTCGCCACCATGGTGCGGACCGGGCTGCTGGACTGGCGCGGGGTGGCCCGGGTCCTGAGCGAGAAGCCCGCCGAGATCGGCGGTCTCGTCGATCAGGGCCGGCCGATCGCGGTCGGTGAACCGGCCAACCTGGTGCTCATCGACCCGTCCGCCACCTGGACGGTGCGCGGCGCCGAGCTCGCCTCGCTGAGCGACAACACGCCCTTCGAGGGGATGGAGCTGCCCGGCCGGGTGGTCGCCACCTACCTGCGGGGCGTCGACACCGTCGCTCTGGCCACGGCTCCCGCCGGTGGGGCCGCCTGATGGAGCGGCTGCTGCTGACGCTGGCCATGGTGGTGTTCGTCGCGTTGGCCTTCTGGGGCCTGTACCGCGGCTGGCAGCACCGGGCCCAGCGTCAGGCCGACATCCCCGCCCTGCCCGCGGTTCCCGCCGAAACCGGCGACGAGATGACCCCACCGCTGGCCGGCGTGTACGTCTCCACCACCCGCTCCGGCTCCTGGCAGGACCGCATCGTGGCCCAGGGGCTGGGGGTCCGCGACCGCGCCCTGGTGCGGGCGACCCCGGCCGGTGTCCTCATCGACCGCGAGAACTCCGAACCGCTGTTCCTGCCCCGATCCGCCCTCCGGGCCATCGGCACCGCCCCCGGGATCGCCGGGAAGGTGATGGGCCAGGCCGGCGGTGTCCTGCTGCTGACCTGGGACCTGGACGGCACCGCGCTCGACAGTGGCGTCCGGGCCGACGATCCCGACGAACAGCAGACCTGGCTGCAGGCGGCTCGCACCCTGCTGCCCACCACACCACAGCACACGAAGACAGAGGGAGAACAGGCGTGACCAGCACCTCACCCGACGGGGCCACCACCCCGACCACCCCGGTACCGGCCGTCCTGGTGCTCGAGGACGGGCGAGTGCACCGCGGCACCGCCTTCGGCGCCACCGGCACCGCCTTCGGCGAGGCCGTCTTCACCACCGGGATGACCGGCTACCAGGAGACGCTGACCGACCCGTCGTACCGCCGGCAGATCGTGGTCGCCACCGCTCCGCAGATCGGTAACACCGGCTGGGTGGCCGGCAGCTCCCGCGACCGGCAGACCACCGCGCTGCCCGAAGGCGTCCGCGCCGACGTCCCCGCCGGCCCGCAGGATCCGGACGACAACGAGTCCAAGGCCATCTGGGTCGCCGGCTTCGTGGTCCGCGATCTCGCGCCGCGCCCGTCGAACTGGCGGGCCACCGGCACGCTGTCCGACGAGATGGCCGCCCAGGGCGTGGTCGGCATCGCCGGGGTCGACACCCGGGCGCTGACCCGGCACCTGCGCACCGCCGGGGCGATGCGCTGCGGCATCTTCTCCGGGTCGGACGTCACCGACGTCGAGACGATGGTGGCCGCGGTGAAGGCCACGGACGGGATGGCCGGCGCCGACCTGTCCGGCGAGGTCAGCACCACCGAGCGGTACACGGTGCCGGCGGCCGGTGAGCAGAAGTTCACCGTCGCCGCGCTCGACCTCGGCATCAAGGCCAACACCCCCCGGATGCTCGCCGCCCGCGGCATCACCACCCACGTGCTGCCGGCCACCGCGACCATCGAGGACGTCCGCGCCGTCGGGGCCGACGGGGTGTTCCTGTCCAACGGCCCGGGTGACCCGGCCACTGCGGACGCGATGGTCGCGCTGACCGCCGACGTGCTGGAGGCCGGCATCCCGCTATTCGGGATCTGCTTCGGCAACCAGATCCTGGGCCGCGCCCTGGGTCTGGGCACCTACAAGCTGAAGTTCGGACACCGCGGGATCAACCAGCCCGTGCAGGACCGCCGCACCGGGCAGGTGCTGGTGAGCGCCCACAACCACGGCTTCGCCGTCGACGCCCCCCGGGACGGCGACTTCGACACCCCCTACGGCCCGGCCCGGGTCGCCTTCACCTGCCTCAACGACGACGTCGTCGAGGGACTGGAATGCCTGGACAAGCCCGCCTTCTCGGTGCAGTTCCACCCCGAGGCCGCCGCCGGCCCGCACGACGCCGGCTACCTCTTCGACCGTTTCGTCGAGCTCATGGACAGCAACACCCCGGAAGGGAAGAACGCCTGATGCCCCGCCGCACCGACATCTCGCACGTCCTGGTCATCGGCTCCGGGCCGATCGTCATCGGACAGGCCTGCGAATTCGACTACTCCGGGACCCAGGCCTGCCGTGTCCTCCGCTCGGAGGGCATCCGGGTCTCGCTGATCAACTCCAACCCGGCGACGATCATGACCGACCCGGAGTTCGCCGACGCCACCTACGTCGAGCCCATCACGGCCGAGTACGTCGAGAAGGTTCTCGCCGACCAGGCCGCCCAGGGCCACCCGGTCGACGCCGTGCTCGCCACCCTCGGTGGGCAGACCGCGCTGAACACCGCGATCGCCATGGACAAGCAGGGCATCCTGGCCAAGCACGGCGTGGAGCTCATCGGCGCCGACATCCCCGCCATCCAGCGTGGTGAGGACCGGCAGATCTTCAAGGACGTCGTCCGCTCCATCGGCGGCGACGTGCCGCGCTCCGCGGTCTGCCACACGATGGACGAGGTCCGTTCCACGGTCGAGGAACTCGGCCTGCCCGTCGTCATCCGGCCGTCGTTCACCATGGGCGGTCTCGGGTCCGGGATGGCCTACACGCCGGACGATCTCGAGCGGATCGCCGGCACCGGCCTGGCCGCCTCCCCGGTCCACGAGGTCCTCATCGAGGAGAGCGTGCTCGGCTGGAAGGAGTACGAGCTGGAGCTGATGCGCGACGGCAAGGACAACGCCGTCGTGGTCTGTTCCATCGAGAACCTCGACCCGATGGGCGTGCACACCGGTGACTCGATCACCGTCGCCCCGTCGATGACGCTCACCGACCGCGAGTACCAGCGGATGCGCGACGTCGGCATCGACGTGCTGCGGGCCGTGGGTGTGGCCACCGGTGGCTGCAACATCCAATTCGCCATCAACCCCGAGGACGGCCGGATGGTCGTCATCGAGATGAACCCCCGGGTGTCCCGGTCGTCGGCGCTGGCCTCCAAGGCCACCGGGTTCCCGATTGCCAAGATCGCGGCCAAGCTGGCCATCGGCTACACGCTGGACGAGATCGCCAACGACATCACCAAGGCGACCCCGGCGGCGTTCGAGCCGACCCTGGACTACGTGGTCGTCAAGATCCCGCGGTTCGCCTTCGAGAAGTTCCCCGGCGCCGACCCGACGCTGACCACCACCATGAAGTCGGTGGGCGAGGCCATGTCGATCGGCCGCTCGTTCGCCGAGGCGTTCGGCAAGGCGCTGCGGTCGATGGAGACCAAGCGCGGTGGTTTCTGGACCGGGGTGCCGCTGCCGGCCGACTCGGTGCAGGACATCCTGGCCGAGATCGCCGTCCCCACCGACGGCCGCATCTACCGGGTCGAGCAGGCCCTGTCGCTCGGCGCCACCGTCGAGCAGGTGCACGAGGCCACGGGGATCGACCCGTGGTTCCTCGACCAGATCCAGCTCATCCGGTCGGTCGGCGAGACCGTCCGCACCGCCGCGATCCTCGACGCCGACACGCTGCGGATGGCCAAGCGGTACGGGCTGTCCGACGAGCAGATCGCCGCCCTGCGCGACGATCTCGCCGATGACGCCGCCGTGCGGGAGCTGCGCTGGTCGCTGGGCGTGCGCCCGGTCTACAAGACGGTGGACACCTGCGCGGCCGAGTTCGCGGCGACCACGCCGTACCACTACTCGGCCTACGAGACCGACCCGGCGGCCGAATCCGAGGTCGCGCCGCAGACCGAACGGCCGAAGGTCATCATCCTGGGTTCCGGCCCGAACCGGATCGGCCAGGGCATCGAGTTCGACTACTCCTGCGTGCACGCGGCCCTGTCGCTGCGGGACGCCGGGTACGAGACCGTGATGGTCAACTGCAACCCGGAGACCGTCTCCACCGACTACGACACCAGCGACCGGTTGTACTTCGAGCCGCTGACCGTCGAGGACGTGCTGGAGGTCGTGCACTCCGAGCGGCAGTCCGGCACCGTCGTAGGGGTCATCCCGACGCTCGGCGGCCAGACCCCGCTCAAGCTGGCCGCGGCGCTGGAGGCGGCCGGGGTGCCGATCCTGGGCACCTCGCCGGAGGCCATCGACCTGGCCGAGGACCGCGACCTGTTCGGCGCGCTGCTGCGCAAGGCCGACCTGCCCGCCCCCGCTTACGGCATGGCGGTCTCGTTCCCGGAGGCGAACGACGCGGCCCAGCGCATCGGATACCCGGTGCTGGTCCGCCCGTCCTACGTGCTCGGCGGCCGCGGCATGGAGATCGTCTACGACGAGAAGTCGTTGGACGACTACATCTCCCGGGCCACCGAGGTCAGCGCCGACCGTCCCGTGATGGTCGACAAGTTCCTCGACGACGCCATCGAGATCGACGTCGACGCGCTGTGCGATGGCACCGAGGTCTATCTCGGCGGCGTCATGGAGCACATCGAGGAGGCCGGGATCCACTCCGGCGACTCGGCCTGTGTGCTGCCGCCGATCACCCTGGGCCGCAGTGACATCGAGACGGTCCGCGCCCACACCGAGGCCATCGCCCTGGGCGTCGGGGTGCGCGGTCTGCTCAACGTTCAGTACGCGCTGAAGGACCAGACGCTGTACGTACTGGAGGCCAACCCGCGGGCGTCGCGGACGGTGCCGTTCTCGTCCAAGGCCACCGCGGTGCCGCTGGCCAAGGCCGCGGCGCGGATCATGCTGGGCGCGACCATCGCCGAGCTGCGGGCCGAGGGCCTGCTGCCGGCCACCGGCGACGGGGGCACCCTGCCGATGGGCGCGCCGGTCGCGGTGAAGGAGGCCGTGCTGCCGTTCCACCGGTTCCGCCGGGCCGACGGCACCGGGGTCGACTCGCTGCTCGGGCCGGAGATGCGGTCCACCGGCGAGGTGATGGGCATCGACACGGCGTTCGGTCCGGCGTTCGCCAAGTCGCAGACCGCCGCCTACGGCTCGCTGCCGACCTCGGGCACCGTGTTCGTCTCGGTCGCCAACGCCGACAAGCGGTCGCTGGTCTTCCCGGTGAAGCGCCTGGCCGACCTCGGATTCCGCGTGGTGGCCACCGAGGGCACCGCGGAGATGCTGCGGCGCAACGGCATCCAGGTCGACGTGGTCCGGAAGTACTTCGAGGGCGCCGCGGCCGGTGGCAGCGGGGACACCGTGGTCGACCTCATCAAGGCCGGCCAGATCGACCTGGTGATCAACACCCCGTACGGGCAGTCCGGTCCCCGGGTCGACGGTTACGAGATCCGGACCGCGGCGGTGGCCGCCGACATCCCCTGCATCACCACGGTGGCCGGGGCCGCGGCGGCGATCCAGGGCATCGAGGCGCTGACCCGCTCCGACGTCGGGGTGGCACCGCTGCAGAAGCTGCAGGAGCGGCTGCGCGCCGCGGTGGCCCAGGCCTGAGACGCGGGGAGCAAGGGATGACAGGGGAGCGGGCATGAACGGTCTGTACGGACACCTGGCACGTCCGGTGCTGTTCCGGATGGGTGGGGGTGACCCCGAGGTCGCTCATCACCGCACCCTGGGTCTGCTCGGCCGGGTCGGCCGGTCCCGGCCGTCCCTGGCCGCGCTGCACAAGCTGTACGGGCTGGATGCCGCTCCCCGCACCGTGTTCGGGGTCGACTTCCCCGGGGTGGTCGGCCTGGCCGCTGGGATGGACAAGGACGGCCTGGCCCTGAAGGCGTGGCCGGCGCTCGGCTTCGGCTTCGTCGAGGTGGGCACCGTGACCGCGCACGGCCAGCCGGGCAACCCGCAGCCGCGGATGTTCCGGCTCAAGGAGTCCGAGGCGATCATCAACCGGATGGGCTTCAACAACTCCGGGGCGGCGGTACTGGCCAGGACCCTCGAGCGGACCGGGCCGATCGGTGTCCCCATCGGGGTCTCGCTCGGCAAGTCCAAGATCACGCCGGTCGATCAGGCCGTGGGGGACTACCTCACGTCCCTGCGGGCGGTGCATCCCTTCGCCGACTACATCGCGGTCAACGTCTCCAGCCCGAACACCCCGGGCCTGCGGAGCCTGCAGGACCGCGGGCCGCTGGACGAACTGCTCGGCGCGCTCACCGAGGAGGCGGCCTGCCTGGCCGCCGCCGGCCCGGCCGGCCGGACCCGCCGGCCGGTGCCGGTGCTGGTCAAGATCGCCCCGGACCTGACCGATCAGGCCATCGCCGAGGTGCTGCAGGTGTGCGCGGACCGGGGGATCGCCGGGGTCATCGCCACCAACACGACGCTGGGCCGGGACGGTCTGACTCCGGCCGATGCGGAGGTCGGTGGTGCGCAGGCCGGCGGTCTGTCGGGTCGGCCGCTGACCGAGAGGGCCCGTGAAGTGGTGCGTTTCGTGGCCTCCCGGAGTGATCTGCCGGTGATCGGGGTGGGCGGCATCATGTCCGTCGACGACGGTCTGGCGTTGCTGGACTCCGGGGCCGCGCTGCTGCAGATCTACTCCGGGCTCATCTATGCCGGACCGGATCTGGTGACGGGTCTGAACCGCCGGATCGCGGCGGGCTCCCCGGTCGGGGTGGCGTCGTGAGCGCGGTTCAAGCGGCAGGCGTGCCCGTTCCGTTCGGGCGGCGGCTGGCCGAGGCCATGGTTGCGCGCGGGCCGTTGTGCGTCGGTATCGACCCGCATCCGGGGCTGCTGTCGGCGTGGGATCTGCCGCTCAGCGCCGCCGGGGTGGAGCGGTTCGCCCGCACGGTGGTCGAGGCGGTCGGCCCGTCGGTGGCCGCGGTCAAGCCGCAGTCGGCGTTCTTCGAGGTGTTCGGGTCGGCGGGGATCGCCGTCCTGGAGCGCGTTCTCGCCGACTGCCGGGATGTGGGCACGCTGTCGGTGCTGGACGCCAAGCGCGGTGACATCGGGTCGACGATGGCGGCCTACGCGACGGCCTACCTGACGGGTGACGGCCCGCTGGCCGCGGACTCGTTGACCGTCAGCCCGTTCCTCGGGTTCGGCTCGTTGGCGCCGGCGGTGGAGGCGGCCCTGGCGTCCGGGCGCGGGTTGTTCGTGCTGGCGTTGACGTCCAACCCGGAGGGGCCGCAGGTTCAGCATGCGGTGGACGAGTCGGGTCGCACGGTGGCGGCGACGATCGCCGCCCAGGCGGCGGAGATCAATGTCGGGGCCGACCCGCTCGGATCGATCGGGTTGGTGGTGGGCGCGACGATCGGGTCCACCGACGTGGACCTGGCCGCGGTGAACGGGCCGCTGTTGGCCCCGGGCCTGGGCGCCCAGGGCGCCACCGCCGAGGACCTGCAGCGGGTGTTCGGCGACGCCCGGCGGAACGTGCTGGCCACCAGCAGTCGGGACGTGCTGCAGCACGGCCCGTCGGTCGGCGGTCTGCGGGACGCGGCGGCCCGCGTGGTCGAGCAGGTGCGCGCGGCGGTGGGCAGCTGACCCCGGGTCGGGCGCTGCCCGTCGTCCTGGGTGCAGTGCTGCTGGCCGGGTGCGCGCAGCCGGGATCGGTGCCTCCGGCGGCGTCCGCCGGAGCCACGGACGTCCTGCCGTCGGACGTCTACTACTCCAGCGTGTTGCCGACCTCCCGGGTCGAGCTGCCGCGGGGTGCGAACCGCCCGGAGGGGGCGCCGGCGACACCGGACGCGGAGCTCACGGGCGAGCAGCTGGACGCGCTGCTGATGAGCGTGGCGTCCGTGCCGTCGACCGACAACTCCTGCACCGCAGGCGATCTGCGGTTGTCACTGGACAGTCCCGACGCCGCGGCCGGGCACCATTTCGGCCGCCTGCTGGCCACCAACATCTCGGGTCGCTCGTGCGAGGTGCAGGGGTGGCCGGGCATGGGGATCCGGGGTGAGTGGGGGACACCGTTCACGACGGTGGTCGGTCAGAACCAGCCCGAGGCGAATCCGATCGGGGTACCACCCGCGGATCCCGCGGTCCCGGTCATGGTCGGGCCGGGCGGACATGCCGCCGCCGCCCTGGAGTGGACCGGGTCGTTGGGCGGTGCCTACGACGAGCCTGCGTCACTGTTGGTCGTGCAGTTCGCTGACGGCCAGCGTGCGGCGACCCTGCCGCTCGGTGCCGAGGACCACGTCGACATCGGCCCGGAGACGACGGTGCGGATCGCCCCGTGGGGCCAGGCGCGGGAGGGGTAGTCGAATGTCGCAGCCGTCGTTGACCGTCGCGGTCGCTCAGGCCGAGATCGTGGTGGGTGACCTCGCGACGAACATCGCCACCCACCTCGAGGTGATCCGCGCCGCCCGGGCTCGGCTGGTCGTCTTCCCGGAGCTGTCGCTGACCGGATACGACCTGGACGCGCCGTCGGTGGCGCCGACCGACGCGGTGTTGCGTCCGCTGATCGACGCGTGCCGGGCATCCGGCGCGGTGGCGCTGGTCGGGGCGCCGATCACCGAGAGCGGCCGTGACTTCATCGCGATGCTCCGGGTCGACGAGCACGGGGCGTCGGTGGCGGCGCGCAAGGTGTGGGTGCACGGCGGCGAGCACCAGCGATTCAGCTGCGGAACTGAGGCGGCCGTCATCGACGTCGACGGCTGGGCGGTGGGTCTGGCCATCTGCTTCGACACCAACGTCCAGCAGCACACGGCTCAGCTGGCCCGGCGCGGGGTGGATCTGTACGCCGCCGGCGTCCTCGACGGTCCGGGCGAGGAGGGTGAACGGATCGCCCGCACCTTCGTGACGGCCCGGGCGTTGCGCGCACCGGTCGCCATCGCGCACTACCGCGGGTCGACGCCACTGTTCCCGGTGACCGTCGGGACGTCCATGATCGTCGACGCCGACGGGGAGATGCTGGCGCAGGTCGACGATGCCGGGATGCCGCACGCCAGTGCATGCCTGAGCAAGGCTGACTAGACGGGCGGCCCACCGCAACCCCGGCCGGCGTCCCCACGGGTAGCAAGGCCCCTCTGTCGTCGACACCCGCGCCATGTCCTGTTCGGGACGCTCAGAACGGTGGCGGGTCATCGTCACCTGCCTCCCTCTCGAGAAGTGCCGTCGCGGAGCTGGTTTCGGGTGGGGGCCAGTGTCGGGTGTAGGTGCGGCCGAGGGGGGTGGTCCAGTGGTGGTCGCCGTCGGGGGTGCGGCGCAGTTGGTAGCCGCCGGTGTCTTTGGCGCGGTGGTGGCGGCGGCACAGGACGGCCAGGTTCTCGGCGCTGGTGTCGCCGCCGGTGGTGTGGCCGGGGTGGAACGGTTCGCGGTGGTCGACGTCGCAGCGGTGGGCGGGTTACCGGCAGCCCGGCATGACACAACTCGCATCGCGGGTGAGGACGAAGTCGGTGAGCGCTTAGGGTGGGTGTAGGTGGTGCGGCCGTAGTCCAGCAGCGCACCGCTGGTGGGGTCGCAGACCAGGCGCCGCCAGGTCGCGTCGGCGGCGATGACCCTGGCTTGGGCAGGGGTGATGGGTCCGTGCCCGACCAGCTCGGCGACCTCACCACGCCCGGACTCCGAGTCCACGAGAGCTGACGCGGGGAGCGTGACCAGCAGGTGCGGGCGGCGCCGCTGCGTGGTCGGTAGGGGCTGATCGGTGGGTAGGAGGCCGCGGTCGAGGATGTCGGTGCACACGTCGACCAGGGCATCGACCCGCCGTTCCCCGACCGAACGGTCATCCCCCTCTGTCTTGCCGGCGTCGGCGGCGGCGGTCAGGCAGTCCCAGATCACCGCGACGTCCTGGGCGGTGCCGTACAGCGACAGACACGCCATCCCATCCAGATCGCTACGCCGGGACACGGAGCGTCGGCGGCGGGCCTGCTCGTGGCGGCGCTGCGCCCCGTCGGGGTCCCGGCGGATCACCGACCGGGCGACCGCGTTCCGCAAACCCGGCACCGTCGACGACCCGGCGGCCGGCAGGACATCGGCCTCCACCAGCGCGGTCACCTCGACGGTCAGATCAGCGGTGCCCCGGCAGATTACCGACGCCTTCCCCGGCGAGATCAGGCCCTGTTCCAGAGCGTTCAGAGTGGCCGGGCAGCGGGCGGTCAACTCGGCCGCCTCCAGCAGATACCGGCCCGCCGTGGACTCGGCCACCCCCAGCGCCAGAGCCAACTCGGTGGCCAGGAACTCCTCCACCCCGGCCGAGTCCTCCCCGGCCGCGGCGGACAGCTCGACCAGGTCATGCACCTGCCGCGCCGACTCGTGCGCGACCCACCGCTGCCGGGCGATCACCGCATCCAGCAGTACGTTGGCCCACTCTCGCGCCGAACACCCCACCGGACGCTCCGGCCGCGACCCCAACAACGGGGACAGTTCAGAGGCCGGGGCCACCGCAACAGCGGAGCGCCACTTCGGCAGAGTGGGGTTGGTCGGAGACATAGGCCCACCATAGCTCAGAAAGCGAACGTGTGTATGGTCCGACGCATGTTCGATCGGATGGCTATCGACGGGTCGGTCCCGTGGATCGCCGTACGTCCTTGTCGGGACGTGGTCGTCGGTGGCGAACTCGACAACCCGGACTGCCGTTACCTCGAATTAACGCTGGCAGTCGACCGGCGCAACATGCCGGGCCGACTCTTCTCGGGAGTTACCTGTCAATCGACAGCTATTAGCCCCACGGCCCCGGAGTCCGCCATGACTGCCACCCAGCACGGAACCGCTGTCTCGTCCGAACCGTCCACCGGCTACCGCCAGGAGCTCCATCGCGGCGTCGGATCCTTCTCGTCGTTCGCGGCGGGGTTCTCCTTCGTCTCGATCCTCACCACCGTCTTCCAGCTGTTCGGTCTGGGCTTCGGCCTGGGCGGTGCGGCGTTCTTCTGGGCCTGGCCGATGGTCTTCGCCGGGCAGCTGCTCGTCGCCCTCTGCTTCGCGGAACTGTCGGCGCGCTGGCCCATCTCCGGCGCCATCTTCCAGTGGGCGAGCCGGCTGGCCGGCACCACGTGGGGATGGTTCACCGGCTGGATCATGGTGATCGGACAGATCCTCACCGTCGCCGTGGCCGCCATCGCTGCCCAGGCCGTCCTGCCCAGCATCTGGTCCGGCTTCCAGATCGTCGGCGGCTCGGACGCCGACCCATCGGTTGCGTCAGCCACTGGCGCGCAGAACGCCGTCCTGCTGGGTGTGGCCATCCTGGTGATCACCACCCTGATCAACATCTCGGGTGTTCGGCAGATGGCGATGGCCACCAGCGCCGGTGTCACCGTCGAGATCGTCGGCGTCGTCGTCCTCATCGGCGTCCTGTTTGCGCTCTCCGAACGCGGGCCGTCGGTCGTCATGACCACCGACGGCTGGACCGGTGACGGCGCGTACCTGCCGGCGTTCCTGGCCTCCGCCCTGATGGCCGCGTACGTCATGGTCGGATTCGACTCGGCCAGCGAACTGTCCGAGGAGACCCACGCCCCGCGCCGCACCACCCCGCGGACGATCCTGCGGGCGTTGATCCTGTCCGGCATCGGCGGTGCCCTGCTGATCCTGGCGGCGCTCATGGCCGCGCCGAGTCTGACCGACGGCGAGCTCGCGCTCGGCGGTCTGCCCTGGATCATCACCGAGCGGCTGGGCGACGTGATCGGCCGGCTGCTGCTGTGCTGTGTCGCCGTGGCCGTCCTGGTCTGCACGCTCGCCGTCCAGACCGCCGGGGCCCGCATGATGTATTCCATGGCCCGCGAGGGCGCCTTCCCGGGACACCGTTGGCTGAGCAAGATCTCGCCCCGCACCGGCACCCCGATCAGCGCCTCGATCGTCGTCGGGGTGGGCGCCGCGCTGGCCCTGCTGGTCAACATTCACCAGTCGGCGATCTTCACCGCGCTGGCCAGCCTGTGCATCGCCATGCTCTACCTGGCCTACCTCGGCGTCACCCTGCCGCTGCTGATCCAGCGGATCCGACTGCGCCGCAGCGGCGGTCTGCCTTCCGGTCTAGACGAGGACGGCAAGCCGCTGTTCTCCCTCGGCCGCTGGGGCATCGCCATCAACGTCGCCGCCGTGCTCTATCAGGTCGGCATGGCCGTCAACCTGCTGTGGCCCCGGCCGGAGATCTACGACCTCACCGGTGAGACCTGGTGGCTGCGCTGGAGCGCCCTGCTGTTTGTCGGCGCCACGGTCCTGGCCGGGGCGGCCTACTTCCTCACCCGCCGCCTGCACACGACCATCGAGCTGCGGCACGTCCCGCACAGCCACCAGGTCGACGGCATGATCGCCCCCACCGGAGACGCTCGATGACCACCATCAGCGAGATCGACGTCCGAGCTAAGCATCTCACCGACAGCGTCGGCAACGCGCGGGCCGACGCGCGGGCCCAGGGCGGCCGTCGCAGCGAGTGGATGCCGTACCTGCCCGCCTCCGAAAGCCCCTGGTGCCCGGACGGGGTCGACCCGGCCGCGCTCACCTGGGCCGAGACCGTCGCCCCCGGCGGCTACACCCACAAGGTGCTGGCCCGCGGCAGTCGGCTACGGCTGGACGATCCCACCGGTGACGCGTGCGCCCACGTGGTGCTGTTCAACGCCCTGGAACCGGTCGAGCGGCTGAACGTGGCCGACACCCAGAAGATCCCGTGGCAGGCCTACCTGGGCTCCGGGCACCCGCTGCTGTCCGGCGAGGGGCGCATCCTGGCCACGATCTCCGCCGACACCTCCGGGCGGCACGACGCTTTCTGCGGCACCACCACCGACGGCGTCGTCGAGACGAAGTACGGCAACGCCGACCCACACGGTCCCACGCCGTCCGGTCGGTCGCTGTTCGTCAAGGCCGCGGCCAAGCATGGGCTGACCCGGCGCGACCTCCCGCCCAGCGTCTCCTTCTTCCAGGGCGTCCGGGTCGACGGCGAGGGAACCCTCCAGTGGGTCGGAAGCGCCGGCCCGGGAACGCATGTCGAGCTCATCGCCGAACTGCCGCTGCTGGTGTTGATCGCCAATGTCACCCACCCGCTCGACCCCGACCCCGACTACCGGGTGGGCCCGCTGCGGGTGCACGCCTGGCGTGGGGTCGCTACCGGACCGCAGGACGGTCGCTTCACCGCGACGCCCGAACTGCACCGGGCCTACCTCAACTCCATCGACTACTGCGACGCGCGAGGAATTCAGTGAGCCCCACCATGACCATCGAACGCGTCGCCAGCACCGTCCCGGTCGGCGCCGTCCATACGCCCGACTCGCCCCTGGACTGGAGCGAGAGTGCGGTCGCCGGCACCGTCGTCCGCGACGACCGGGTGGCGCCCAATGCGCCGTGGTCGGCCGTCGTCCCGGCCGGTCAGGTGCTGACCATCGTCGACGTCGGCGGCAACCAGTCGGCCGACTGCCTGATCTACCGGGCCGACGATCCCGACGAGCGGTACAGCGTGCCGGACACGCTCGCCGCCCAGCGCAACGCCTACGTCGACACCGGAACCGTGTTGCGCAGCAACGAGGGTCGCGCCCTGATGACGGTCGTCGCCAACGAGGTGCCGCACCAGGACACCATCGGCGGGGCCTGCTCGAAGGAGTCCAACACCCTGCGCTACGGGCACCATGTGGCCTACCAGCACGGCTGCCGGGAGAACTTCCTGACCGAGGCCGCCCGGCACGGGCTGGGAGCCCGCGACCTGGTGTCCAACCTCAACTGGTTCATGAACGTCCCGGTCGAGGCCGACGGTGCGCTCGGCATCGTCGACGGACGATCGGCCCCCGGCCGCCGGGTCGCGCTGCGGGCCGACGTCGACGTTCTGGTGATCCTCTCCAACTGCCCCCAGATGAACAACCCCTGCAACGACTTCAACCCCACGCCGCTGCGGATGATCGTGGTCCGGCCGGAGACCATCGCTGGGAGCGACCGATGACGCCCACCGTGCTCGTCGCCAATCGCGGCGAGATCGCCCGCCGGGTCATCCGTTCCGCCCGGAACTTGGGGCTGCGCACCGTCGCCGTGTTCTCCGACGCCGATCGCGCCGCCCCCCACGTCCGCGAGGCCGACCAGGCCGTGCGGCTGGGCCCGGCTCCGGCCCGTGACTCCTACCTGCGCACCGACCTGATCCTGCAGGCGGCCCAGGACACCGGGGCGACGATCGTCCATCCCGGGTACGGGTTCCTCTCCGAGAACGCCGATTTCGCAAGGCGTCTGGAAGAGGCCGGCATCGTCTTCGCCGGTCCGACGGCCGATCAGATCGTCGCGTTCGGGGCCAAGCACACCGCGCGGGCGTTGGCCCGCGACGCGGGGGTGCCGATGCTCGCCGGCACCGACCTGCTGGCCGACGTCGACGCGGCCGTCGCCGCGGCCGACGCCATCGGCTACCCGGTGATGGTCAAGGCCACCGGCGGCGGCGGAGGCATCGGCATGCAGGCGTGCGCCGACGCCGACGCCGTCAGCGACGCCTTCGGTCGCGTCGCCGCCCTCGCCCGCCAGAACTTCTCGTCCGCCGGGGTCTTCCTGGAACGGCTCGTGCGGCCCGCCCGACACGTCGAGGTCCAGGTGTTCGGCGACGGCGCCGGCCGCATCGCCGTGATCGGCGACCGCGACTGCTCCCTGCAACGCCGCAACCAGAAGGTCATCGAGGAGGCGCCGGCGCCTGCGCTGCCCGATCACGTGCGCCAGACGCTGCACCGCAGTGCCCACGACCTGCTGGCCGCCGTCCGGTACCGCAGCGCCGGAACCGTCGAGTTCGTCTACGACCCGGTCCGCGAGGAGGCCGCGTTCCTGGAGGTCAACACCCGGCTGCAGGTCGAGCACCCCGTCACCGAGGAGGTCTACGGCGTCGATCTCGTCGACCTCATGCTGCGACTGGCCCGCGACGGTCAGGTGGAGCCCGACGTGTTCACCCGCGAGTGGGTGGCGGACGGGTCGGCCATCGAGGCCCGGGTCTACGCCGAGGACCCGGGGCGCGACTGCCTGCCGTCCTCCGGCCTGGTCACCCACGCGTCCCTCCCCGGGCAGGGATCACCGTCGATGTCCGGCGTCCGCGTCGACGGCTACGTCGAGACCGGCCTGGAGGTCTCGCCTTTCTACGACCCCATGCTGGCCAAGGTGATCGCCACCGGAGTGAACCGCGACGCCGCCCTGGATCTGCTCGGCGAGGCCCTGTCGGCCAGCCGGATCGACGGCATCGTCACCAACCTCGGGCTGCTGCGCGCCCTGACCGACGAGATCGATCTGCGGGCTGCCGTGCACTCGACCAGCACCCTGTCCGAGACCGCCGACCCGGACGCGCGCATCGACGTCCTCGCGGTCGGGCCGATGACCACCGTGCAGGACCTGCCCGGTCGTCTCGGTTACTGGCACGTCGGGGTCCCGCCGAGCGGTCCGTTCGACCCCGTCTCGCTGACCGAGGCCAACCGGGCGGTCGGCAACCCGTCGTCCGCCCCCGGCCTGGAGATCACCGGCGGCGGCATCACCGTGCGCTTCTCCACGGCGTCCGTCGTCGCGGTCGCCGGGGCCGAGGTCGAGATCGCCCTCGACGGCGAACCGGCTGCGGGTTGGGCGCCGATCGAGATCCCGGCCGGTGGCGTGCTGACCGTCGGTGCTGCCACCGGACTCGGCCTGCGCAGCTACCTGGCCGTCCGCGGCGGCCTGGACGTCCCCGAATACCTGGGCAGCACCGCGACATTCACCCTCGGTGGGTTCGGTGGTCACGGCGGGCGGGCCCTGGTCGTCGGTGACGTGCTGCGCCCCCGTTCCGCCGACGCCGCCGAGAATCCCGGCCTGACGACGATTGCCGGGCCCGCCCCGGCCGACCGTCGGTTGGCCCTCACGCACGACTGGCAGATCGGGGTCACCGAGGGACCGCACGCCGCGCCCGACTTCTTCACCCGCGCCGACATCGAACAGCTCTACGCCGCCGAGTGGGAGGTCCACCACAACTCGGCCCGCACCGGTATCCGGCTGATCGGCCCGAAACCCACGTGGGCGCGCACCGACGGCGGCGAGGCCGGTCTGCACCCGTCCAACATCCACGACACCCCCTACGCCATCGGCGCTCTCGACTTCACCGGCGACACCCCGATCATCCTCGGGCCGGACGGTCCGTCCCTGGGCGGGTTCGTCTGCCCGGCCGTGGTGGCCAGCGGAGAGCTGTGGAAGCTCGGCCAGCTGCGACCGGGGGACCGCCTGCGGTTCGTTCCGGTGCCGGAGGCGGCCGCCGCCGGACTCGTCGAGCGGCGGTCCCGGCTCACGGTGCCGCGCCTCGGCGGTGACGGCGACGACGGTGTGCTGGCCCGCCGCGAAGCCGGCGACGACCGGCCGTCCGTGACGTACCGGCGGGACGGGGACGACAACGTCCTGGTCGAGTACGGGCCGATGGCCCTGGATCTCGGTCTGCGGATGCGGGTGCACGCCCTGCAGGAGGTGCTGCGCCAGCACGCCCCCCGCGGCATCGTCGACGTCACCCCGGGGATTCGCTCCCTGCAGGTGCATAGCGATCCCAGTGTGCTCAAGGCCCGGGACCTCGGTCGGCTGCTCGGCGAGCTCGAGGACCTTGTTCCCCCGACCCGGGAACTGGTGGTGCCCTCGCGGACGGTCCGCCTGCCCCTGTCCTGGGACGATCCGGCCACCCGCCTCGCGACCGAGCGCTACATGGCCGGAGTGCGGTCCGACGCGCCGTGGTGTCCGTGGAACATCGAGTTCATCCGTCGGATCAACGGTCTCGACTCGGTCGACGACGTCTTCCGTACCGTCTTCGACGCGTCCTACCTGGTGCTCGGACTGGGCGACGTGTACCTCGGCGCCCCCGTCGCCACCCCACTCGACCCCCGGCACCGGCTCGTCACCACCAAGTACAACCCGGCCCGCACCTGGACGGCGGAGAATTCCGTGGGCATCGGCGGGGCCTATCTGTGCATCTACGGCATGGAAGGTCCCGGCGGGTACCAGTTCGTCGGCCGCACCACCCAGATTTGGAACCGGTTCCGGCGGGGCGGTCTGTTCGCCGAGAACCCGTGGGCGTTGCGGTTCTTCGACCGGATCGAGTGGTACCCGGTGTCGGCGGAGGAACTGCTCGAACTCCGCGCCGAGACCGACGCCGGGCGGGGCCCGGTCGACACCACCGACGGCACCTTCTCGATCTCCGGATACGAGCGCTTCCTGGCCGACAACGCCGACTCGATCAGCACTTTCCGGGAGCGCCAGAGCCGGGCCTTCGACGAGGAGAAGGACCGCTGGCGTGCGGCGGGGGAATTCGACCGCCGGCATGAACCGCCTGCGACCGACAGCTCCGAGATCGACCTGCCCGCCGGAGCGATCGCCGTGACCGCTCCCTTCACCGCCACCGTCTGGCAGCTCAACGCCGAACCCGGCGCTACCGTCGCCGACCGTGACCCGATCCTGGCTCTGGAGGCCATGAAGATGGAGACCCGCGTCCCCGCCCCGGTCGCCGGCACCCTGCTGGAGGTCTACGTGCGACCCGGTGACGAGGTCCGGGCCGGGCAGCTGCTCGCGGCGGTGCGACCATGACCGCCGTGACCGTGCAGAGCCCCGCCGTCGCCCGGGTCCGGGCCGCCTACGACCGCATCCGCACGGCCGACCGGCCCGAAGTGTGGATCACCCTGCGTCCCGAGGACGAGCTGGTCGCCGAGGCGGCCGCCGTCGACCCGACCCGGCCGTTGGCCGGACTGCTCGTCGCGGTAAAGGACAACATCGACGTGGCCGGACTGCCGACCACGGCGGCGGCCCCCACCTACGCGTACGAGCCCCAGGCCGACAGCACCGCCGTGGCCCGGTTGCGGGCGGCCGGTGCAATCGTCCTCGGCAAGACCAACCTCGACCAGTTCGCCACCGGCCTGGTCGGCACCCGGAGCCCTTACGGCGCGGTCCGCCACGCCTTCCACCCCGACCGCATCTCCGGCGGATCGTCGTCCGGCTCGGCGGTGGCCGTTGCGTTGGGCATCGCCGACCTGGCCCTGGGCACCGACACCGCCGGGTCCGGACGGGTGCCGGCCGCCCTGCACGGACTCGTCGGGGTCAAGCCGACCAAGGGGCTGGTGCCGGTCACCGGTGTCGTCCCCGCCTGCTACACCCAGGACTGCGTCACCGTCTTCGCCCGGGACCTGACGCTGGCCCGCATCGCCGCCGAGATCATGACCGGCCCCGACCCGGTGGACCCGCTGAGTCGCCTCGACCAGCCCGGTCCGGCGCCGGCCGCGAGGCCACGGATCGCCGTCCCCACCGCCGAGCACCTGGAGGGACTGGCGACCGGCTGGGCCGAGGCGTTCACCGCCACCGTCGACCGACTGGCCGCCACCGGGGTCGAGATCGTTCCCGTCGACATCACCCCGCTCCTGGACGCGGCCCGGCTGCTCTACGAGGGTGCCTTCGTGGCCGAACGGTTCGCCGCGGTCGGCGAACACCTCGAAACCGTCGGCGAACAGGCCGAAGGTATCGACCCGACCGTGGCGTCGATCATCCTCGGCGCGCGCCGCTTCTCGGCGGCCGACTGGGCCGCCGACACGGTCCGGCTGGCCGAGCTCGGGGCCCGCGGACGGGACCTGCTCACCGGGTGCGATGCGCTGCTCACCCCGACGACCACCGGACATCCCACCCTGGCCGAAGTGGCGGCTGACCCGGTCGGCGCCAATTCCCGGCTCGGGCGGTTCACCAACTTCGCCAACCTGCTCGACATGGCCGCACTCGCCGTTCCCGCCGGATTCGTCGACGGCCGGCCGTTCGGCGTGATGTTCACCGGACCGGCCTTCTCCGACCGTGCGCTCGCCGTGCTCGCGGGTCGCCTGGCCAACCCGACCCTCGAGATGTTCGTGGTGGGTGCGCATCTCACTGGTCAACCGCTCAACGCCCAGCTCGTGGCGGCCGGCGGCACCCTCGTCGGCCCGGCTCGCACCACCGATCGCTACCGGTTGCACGCCCTGGACACCCTGCCGGCCAAGCCGGGTCTCGTGCGGGTCGCCGAGGGGGAGAGCGGACACCCCATCGAAGGGGAGGTGTGGCGGATACCGGCGGCCGGGTTCGGCACCTTCGTGGCCGCCGTCCCCGCCCCCATGGCCATCGGCACCGTCGACCTGCAGGACGGCCGGCAGTCATCGGGTTTCCTGGTCGAGCCCGTCGCCGTGCGGGACGCCCCCGACATCAGCCACCACGGCGGCTGGCGGGCGCACCTGACCGCACAGGCCGTGCGCAGGTCGAACTGAACGGCTCCGGGGGTGGCAGGATGCCGGACATGGGGGACTCCGGTGGACGAGGACGACCCGGTCGGCCCCGTCGCGTCCCGGACACCGGGACCCTGTCACCGCGGGACCAGATCCTCGACGCCGCAGCGGCTCTGTTCGTCGCCCACGGGTTCGCGGGCACGTCGACCCGGATGATCGCCGAACGCGTCGGCATCCGTCAGGCGTCGCTGTACTACCACTACGCCGGTAAGGACGACATCCTCGCCGACCTGCTCAGCTCCTCGGTGCGGCCCAGCCTGGACCGCATCCGGGCGCTTGAGGACAGGTCGGCGGCGGGCGGGACCATCGACGGGGGCGCCCTGCTCTACGCCGCCGTGCTCATCGACGTCCGCACCCTGGCCGCGACCTCGCACAACGTCGGCACCCTCTACCTGCTGCCCGAGATCCAGCACGAGCGGTTCGACGCGTTCCGGGCCGAACGGGAGGATTTGCGGGTCACCTACGACCGGTTGGGGCGGGCGGCGTCCCGGGCCGCCGGTGGTGCGACGCTCGGTGAGACCGACGGCCTGCTGGGCGATCTGCTCATCCAACTGGCCGAGACGGTCATCCAACTCCGGCGGACACGCGAGCCCCGACCCGAGGACGCGCACGCCATCGCCGGCGCCTGCCTGCGCATCTGCGGGGCCGAGTCGGCGATCGTCGAACGGGCCCGCCGAGGCGCGATCGCTCTCCTGGAGGACGCCCTGGTGAATTGAGCGTCCGCCGACAAGTGGGCTTGGTCAGCGGGGCGGCGCGGTGGTCCCGCCCGGGTGGAACTCGCACGTGAAGGCGACCGACTCGACGTCCCCCCCGGCCAACTGCTCGAGGACCAGGCGTCCGGCGGTGCGGCCCTCCTCGGCGGCCGGCTGGACCAGGGTCGTCAGGTCGTGGTCGATGACGTGATCGACCCGCACGCCGTCGAATCCCACGACCGACAGATCCCCGGGGACGTCCAGGCCCAGTTCGGTGGCCGCCTTGATGACACCGGCGGCCAGCAGATCGCTCTGCGCGATGATCGCCGTGGGCCGCCGGGACGGGTCGGCCAGGAGCAGGTGACCGGTGCGCACCCCCTCCTCGACGTAGCTGCCGGTGGCGATCTCCCCGGTGAAGTCGGGGAACACGTCCCGGGCGCCGAGGATGCGTTCGGTGGTGACCGCGGTGGTGCAGGCGGCGATGCGCTCGTCGGTCAACGGCCCCGGACGGCGGGCGATGTCGGTCGGCAGGGCGACCACCGCGATGTCGCGATGACCCAGTGCGAACAGATGCCGGGCCGAGGTCGCCGTGGCGGCCCGGTCGTCCAGGGTGACGGACGGAACGTCGTCGAGTTCGGCCGGCACCGACCCGCCGAGGACGACGATGGGCATCCCGCGGCGGATGACCGTCTCGGCCGAGGCGGTGGTGGCCGGGCTGCAGGACACGAGTATGACGGCGTCCATGGGTGCGGTGCTCAGCACATGTGGGCTCTCGCCGACGTCGGCCAGCAGCAACAGCGCCCGCCCGCCGGGGGACACCTCGGCGGCGATGCCGTCCAGGAAAGCGATCATGATCGGATCGCGGAACGCCTCGAGGACCCGGTCCTCCAGCACCACTCCGACGATGCCCGAGCGCCCGGATCGCAGCGACCGGCCCCGGGGATCCGGGCCCACGTACCCCAGGAGGGCCGCCGCGGAGAGGACCCGGTCCCGGGTCGCCGCGGACACCGGGCCGGCCCCGCTGAACGCCAGCGAGGCGGTGGAGACGGACACGCCGGCCCGGGTGGCGACATCGGCGAGGGTGGTACGAGCGGCCATGTTCCCCTCCTTGTCGCCAGGTCGTCCAACGTCGGTTCCCAGCCGGTGCCGCACTTGACCACCGACCTGCTCGGGCATAGCGTAGTCGAAACGATTCGATCGCACGAGGCCCCGGCCTGACCAGCCTCGAATCGATACGAAATCCGACGCGACTCACCAGCCCCGAAGGCCGTGCCATGTCCACTCCCGAACCGTTCGCCGACCCCCGCGCCCTGACCCGGTCGCAGGTGACCGCGTGGCGCAACGCGCTGTTCGTCATCTTCGGCGTCGTCGGCGTCGGCATGGCCAGCTGGGTCGCGCGGACGCCGACCATCCGCGACTCGCTGCAGGCCAGCACCTGGCAGATGGGTCTGGTCGTGTTCGGCCTGTCCTGCGGCGCCATCCTCGGCCTGCTCGCCGCCAGCACCGTCATCGAGAAGTTCGGCACCAAGGCGATCATGGTGTTCGGCCTGTCCGCCGGCGGCCTCGGGCTCGCCGGGGCTGGCGTCGGAGCCGCGCTCGGCAGCTTTCCGCTCGTCGTCGCCGCGTTAGCCGTCTACGGCATCGGCAACAGCACCTGCGACGTGGCGATGAACGTCTCCGGCGCAGCGAACGAGCGGGCGCTGGGCCGCACCGTGATGCCGCTCTACCACGCCGCCTTCAGCATGGGCACGGTCGTCGGGGCCGGCATCGGTGCCCTGGCCGAGTTCCTTCAGGTCCCGGTCGCCGTGCACCTGCCGCTGGCCGGACTGGTCACCGCGGTGGTCGGGGTCTGGTGCGTGCGCTACGCGCGGGAGCCCATCGTGGACGCCGTGGAGGACGCCGCCGACACGACCACCGAACCGGTGGTCAAGCGGTCCTGGTTCGCCCGCTGGGCCGACACCCGCACGCTGCTCATCGGTCTCATCGTCCTGGGCATGGCCTTCGCCGAGGGGTCGGCCAACGACTGGCTGGCCCTGTCGCTGGTCGACGGATACGGCACCAGCAACACCGTCGGGGCGGTCGGGATCGGACTGTTCGTCGCGGCCATGACCGTCGGCCGGGTGGCCGGCGTCCGCCTGCTCGACAAGTACGGGCGGGTGCCGGTGCTGCGGGTCTCGGCGGTGTTCGCCGTGGTCGGTCTGAGCATCGTGATCTTCTCGCCCAGCATCGTCCTGGCCGCGTTCGGTGTCGTGCTGTGGGGTCTGGGTGCGGCGCTCGGCTTCCCGGTGGGCATGTCCGCGGCTGCCGACGATCCGGCGCGCGCGGCCGAGCGGGTCAGCGCCGTGGCCACCATCGGCTATCTGGCGTTCCTGGTCGGCCCGCCGCTCATCGGCTTCCTCGGCGAGCATTTCGGCCTGCTCAACGGCCTTCTCGCCGTGCTGGTGCTCATCGTGATCGCCGGGCTGGTGTCCGGGGCCGCCCGGGAGCCGGCCCGCACGACCACGGTGGCCTCCGGCAAGTCCTGACCCCGCGGTCGGCGGCGCGCCCCGCGGCGGTACCAGTCGGCCATCACGAGCACGGCGATTACCGTCTCGATCGCGGTGCCCCCGTAGTACAGCAGCTGGGCGCCGGCCCGGATCTGGTCCGGGTCACCGGCCGTTGTCGGCAACTGCCGGGCATACAGCAGCTTGGCTAGGACGTCATGGCTGACGGCGACGATCACCAGCACACCCAGGGCGAGCACGGTGGACGGCCGATGCGGGCGGGGGTCCCGCCCGACCAGGTACCAGCTGAACAGGTAGCCGGCCAGGAACATGTGCAGATGCACGAGCGCGCCCAGCATCGGGTGCTGGTGCGCCAGCGCGAACAAGGGGGTCAGGTAGAACGCGAACAGTCCCCCCACCTGCAGGATCACGACCAGCGGGGCGAGCACGGCGGGCCGGGTCACCGTTCGGACGGTCCGGCTCCGGAGGACGGCGGTCACGGCGCGACGGGGTGCGGGCGGCAGGGTGCGCAGCGCCAGCAGCACCGGGGCGCTCAGCGCCAGCAGCAGCGGGGCGAGCATGGTCAGCAGCAGGTGTCCGGCCACATGGCCGGTGAACGGGTGCGACGGGACCACGGCGGCCGAGGCCACCGCGCCGCAGCCGGCCAGTGCACACGCGGTCCTGGTGGCGGGCCAGCGACGGTTGCGCCGGCGTGGCTGAAAGAGACCGATCAGGTAGCCGCTGGCCCCGACGGCGCCGAGCAGGACCAGCCATCCGTTGACCGAGGCAGCGGTAGTCGCGTGTTCCGCCGGATGGGGGGTCACTGTCGGGTGTCTGCGCGCCGGGACCGGCCGGGCGTCCGCAGCAGGACAAGTCCCGCCACCACGGCGGCCGCCCCCACGGCGTTCCAGGCGATGTCGTAAGGCACCAGGTCGACGTCGTACCGGATCTGGTGCAGCCGCAACACCTTGTGCTGGAACAGCCCGTCGTAGACCTGGAAACCTCCCCAGCCCAGCAGCCCGCCGGACCACACCCGCCGCGGCACGGTCAGCTGCCGGCGTTGCAGATCGGCGAACAGGAACAGTCCGACGACCGTGGCGATCCACCCGCCCGCATGGAACAGCCCGTCGGAGATGAGCCCGACGTCCGGCCCGGCGCCGTCGTAGAAGTGGTGCCACCGCAGCAGCTGGTGGAACACCATCTCGTCCAGGAACGACGCCACCCCGATCCCGAACAGGGCGCCGGCCAGCAGCGAACGCCATCCGGGACGCCCCACCGTCCGCGGGTATCGGCCGGGGTTCGTGGAGGAGGGCATGCCTCGCCTTCCGTCTGAGGTCGGCTGTCATGAGTGCGGGCGCGTAGACGCCGGACCGCTTGGGCACCCTGGTGCCCGCGCCGATCGCCGACAAACCCGCGTCACGGGGCTCGGTCGCCGGGCCGGGGCGGTCGACGCTCTAAACTGGTGCCCGACATGCACGTCCCGGGGGGTCCGGGGCGTCCGGTGCAGGGCACGCTGAGAATCGTCAGCCCGAGTCCGGCCATCGCGTGGCCTCCGCCGCGCCGGGCCGCCTGCGGTCCGGTCGGTGCGGCCACCCGCCCCACCCGGAGGAACCGTGACCGCATCCGTCGATCACCTGACCGTCGATCGCGCCGGCGACCTCGACTACAAGGTCGCCGATCTGTCCCTGGCCGAGTTCGGCCGCAAGGAGATCACCCTCGCCGAGCACGAGATGCCCGGCCTGATGACCCTGCGCCGGGAGTACAGCGAGGTCCGTCCGCTGGCCGGCGCCCGCATCTCCGGCTCCCTGCACATGACCGTGCAGACCGCCGTCCTCATCGAAACGCTGGTGGATCTCGGCGCCGACGTGCGGTGGGCGTCCTGCAACATCTTCTCCACCCAGGACCACGCGGCGGCCGCCGTGGTCGTCGGACGGCACGGCACCGTCGAGAACCCGTCGGGTGTTCCCGTTTTCGCCTGGAAAGGCGAGACGCTGCCCGAGTACTGGTGGTGCACCGACCGCATGCTGCGCTGGCCGGGTGCCGACGGCACCGAGACCGGCCCGAACATGATCCTGGACGACGGCGGGGACGCCACGCTGCTGATCCACAAGGCCGTCCAGTACGAGAAGACCGGCGTGGTGCCGAGCCTGGACGAGAGCGACCCGGAGTACTCCGAGGAGTACGCGGTCATCCTCGAGCTGCTGCGCGAGTCACTGGCCGGTGACGGCCAGTTCTGGACCCGCAACGCCCCGGAGATCATCGGCGTCACCGAGGAGACCACCACCGGTGTCAACCGGCTCTACCACCTGGCCGCCGCCGGTGAGCTGCTGTTCCCGGCGATCAACGTCAACGACTCGGTGACCAAGAGCAAGTTCGACAACAAGTACGGCATCCGCCACTCCCTCGTCGACGGCATCAACCGCGGTACCGACGTCCTCATCGGCGGCAAGGTCGCGCTGGTCGCCGGCTACGGCGACGTCGGCAAGGGCGCCGCGGAGTCGCTCCGCGGCCAGGGCGCCCGGGTCATCGTCTCCGAGGTCGATCCGATCTGCGCCCTGCAGGCGTTGATGGACGGCTACGAGGTGGCCCGCATCGACGAGGCCATCGAGCGCGCCGACCTGGTCATCACCACCACCGGCAACAAGGACATCATCCGCATCGACCACATGCAGCGGATGAAGCACCAGGCGATCCTGGGCAACATCGGCCACTTCGACAACGAGATCGACATGGCCGGGCTGGCCCGCATCCCGGGCGTGCACCGCATCGAGATCAAGCCGCAGGTGCACGAGTGGCGTTTCCCGTCCGGACGGTCGCTCATCGTGCTGTCCGAGGGACGACTGCTCAACCTGGGCAACGCGACCGGCCACCCGTCGTTCGTGATGTCGGCCTCGTTCGCCAACCAGGTCATCGCCCAGATCGAGCTGTTCACCAAGCCGAACGAGTGGGACAAGGAGGTCTACCGTCTGCCCAAGCACCTCGACGAGAAGGTCGCCAAGATCCACGTCGAGGCCCTCGGTGGCGAGCTGACCAAGCTGTCCAAGGACCAGGCCGAGTACATCGGCGTCGATGTCGAGGGCCCGTTCAAGCCGGAGCACTACCGGTACTGAGCCTGCTCCCGCCGGGCCGATGAATCGACGGGGCGGTGGCGGTCAACCCTTCGGGGTGCCGTCACCGCCCCGATTCGTCTGCACCGAGAGGGGTTCTCATGACCGACCCGTCATCGTCCTCACCCGGGTTCGACCTGGGGGAGGCCGCTGACCGCCTGAGCCGCGTCGTGTCCGGCATCCGGGACGACCAGCTGAGCGCACCCACGCCGTGCCCGGACTACACCGTGGGGGACCTGCTGGAACACGTCATCGGTCTCACCCGCGCATTCACCGAAGCCGCCGCGCCGGTGCCGCCATCCGACGTGGGTGGTCATCAACCGCCGGCCGGGGACGCCGCTCGACTGCCGGCCGACTGGCGGGCCCGGCTGTCCCGTGACCTGCCGGCGCTGGCCCACGCCTGGCGGCAGCCCGGGGCCTGGTCGGGAATGCGGCGGGCCGGTGGGATCGACATGCCGGCCGAAGTCGCAGCGGTCGTCGCGATCGACGAGATCGCCCTGCACGCCTGGGATCTGGCCGTCTCGACCGGACAGGACTACGAGCCGGACCCGGCGACGCTGCCGGTGGTCCAGCAGTTCGTGGCGTCGTTCGACGACGACAACCGCGCGGGGCTCTTCGGACCTGCCGTCACGCTGCCGGCCCCCGCGACCCGCTGGGACCGGGTCCTCGGGCAGGCCGGGCGCAACCCGCGCTGGACGTCACCGGGGCAATGACGCGGTCGCCCGACGGCCCGGCCGGGACGGTCCTGAGCGATCCGTCCCGACCGGCCGTGGGATCAAAAGATGCGGTTGCCGATCTCAGCCGGGGCCTGCAGCAGCCGCTCGATCTCGTCATCCAGCTTGACCAGGGTGATCGACGCACCGGCCATGTCCAGCGACGTGCAGTACTCGTTGACATAGCTGCGAGCCACGGTGATGCCCTGGTCGGCCAGCCGCTGGTGGGCGCGGCGGAACAGGATGTACAGCTCACTGATCGGCGTGCCGCCCAGGCCGTTGACCATCAGGGCGACCCGGTCCCCGCTGCTGTAGGGCAGGTCGCCGACGATCGCGTCGAGCAGTTCGTCGACGATGGCGTCGGCGGGGGCGATCTTCTTGCGTTCGCGGCCCGGCTCGCCGTGGATCCCGACGCCCATCTCGATCTCGTCGTCGGCCAACTCGAACAGCGGCGAACCCTTGGCCGGGGGAGTGCACGCGGTCAGGGCGACCCCCATGGTGCGGGTGACGTCGTTGACCTTCTTGCCGATGCGGATGCACTCGTCAAGGTCGGCGCCCTCCTCGGAGGCGGCGCCCACGGCCTTGATGACGAAGAAGTTCCCGGCGACGCCGCGGCGGCCGATGGTGTACAGCGAGTCCTTGACCGCGACGTCGTCGTTGATGAAGAGCAGCTCGGTGCGGACACCGTCCGCGTCGGCCATCTCCTTGCCCATGTCGAAGGCCATCCGGTCGCCGGTGTAGTTGTTCACCAGCAACAGCACGCCCTTGTCGGAGGCCAGGCGCTTCGCCGTCTCGTAGACGTAATCCATCGGCGGTGCGGCGAACACATCACCCGGACAGGCGGCGTCGAGCATGCCCTTGCCGACCGCCATGACGTGCGCCGGCTCGTGGCCGGAGCCCGAGCCCTGGACGATGGAGACCTTGTCGTTGCGGGGGCTGTCGGCCCGCATGATCAGGTTGTACTCGGGCACGTAGGTGAGCGTGTCCGGGTTGGCCAGGGCCAGGCCCTCGAGCATCTCGGGCACGAACGCCTTAGGGTCGTTGACGAACTTCTTCATGACACTCCCTTGTGGCACGGTGATCTCGACCCGGACGGGACGAGGGCTCGTTCTGCTGGGTGCGCCGGGTAAGTGCCGGCGGGGCCTTTCCGTCAGGCCGGTGGGTTGTCCTTCCACGCCTTGGCGATGGCCTCGGCCAGGACGGCGACGGCCATGGCTCCGGCGTCGACCGAACCGATGCTGCGTTCACCGGTGTAGGAGGCGCGGCCCCGCTTGGCGATGAGGTCCTTGGTGCTCTCGGCGGACTCGCGGGCGGTCTCGGCGGCCGCCGCGGCCACCTCGGCGGGCGCGCTGCCGGCCCGCAGTTCGGACTCGATCCGGTCGGTCATCGGGACCACCGCGTCCAGCAGGGTCTTGTCGCCGACGTCGGACTGGCCGCGGGCCTTGATGCCTTCCACGGCGGCCCGCAGCATGGCCACGGCCTGCTCGCCGGTCAGCTGGGTGTCCGACCCGGCGGTGGTGCCGGCGCGCAGGAATGCAGTGCCCCAGATCGGCCCCGAGGTGCCGCCGATGCGCGAGCTGACGATCATGCCGGTCTTCTTCAGGAAGGTGCCCGGGTCCTTGCGGTCGATCTCGTCCCATTGCTCGAGGACCTTTTCGAACCCGCGGGCCAGCGAATAGCCGAAGTCGCCGTCACCGACGACGGCATCCAGTTCACCGAAATAGGTCTCGTTGTCGATCGCGGTCTGCGCGATCGTGCGGACGACGAGTTCGACGGCCGGCTGGGAACCGGTGGTGGGGGTGTCGGGGGCGGTCATCGTTGACTCCTGTGTTCCGTGGTCAGACAACAGCGGCTGCCTGCGCCCGGTCACCCGTGCGGCGCATGGAAGTGGGATGCGTGGACGAACGATCGTGATGACTGGAAGGTAGGGGGAGGTGGATCGCTCGGCCACCGCTCTCTCACGGGACGACAAAACAGTGGCCGAGCGGCCGGGAAACGACAGGATCAGGACGCGTCGAGCAGGTCGATGACGAAGACGAGGGTCTTCCCGCCGAGCCGGTGACCGCTGCCGGCCGGGCCGTAGGCCAGGTGCGGCGGGATGACCAGCTGGCGACGGCCGCCGACCTTCATCCCCGGGATGCCGTCCTGCCAGCCCTTGATCAGGCCGCGCAGCGGAAACTCGATCGATTCCCCGCGGTTCCAGGAGGAGTCGAACTCCTCGCCGGAGTCGAACTCGACGCCGACGTAATGCACCTCGACCTTGCCGCCGGGCACGGCCTCGGCGCCGTCGCCGACCACCAGGTCGGTGATCTGCAGCTCGCTCGGGGCATCGCCGCCGGGGAACTCGACGACGGGCTTGGACTGATTGGTATCTGCCATGCCGCTATCCAACACGAGAGCACCGACACCGACACCGGGCCGGGCTACTTCACCCCGCCCATGAGCCGGCTGATCGGCCGGGCGAACAGGGCGAGCCCGACCCCGACGGCGATGGCGACGCCGCCGAGCGTGCTGAAGTAGGTGACCTGCACCTGGTCGCTGTAGTAGCGGGCCAGGACCCCCGCCATCGCCGTGCCCAGGGCACTGGCCAGGAACAGCAGACCGACCATCTGGGTCGTGAACCGCTGGGGTGCCAGTTTCGTCGCCAGGGACAGACTGACCGGCGAGATCAGCAGCTCGGCGACGGTGAAGACGAAGAGCACCCCGACCAGACCCCACAGCGGCGCGCTGTTCGGGACCGAGCTGGCCATCGGGATGAAGAGCAGGAACGCCACACCCATCACGGCGACGGCCGCCGCGAACTTGATCGGGGTCGACGGGGCCCGGTCGCCGAGCTTGGTCCAGACGGCCGCGAAGACCAGCGACAGGATCATCACGAACACCGGGTTGATCGAGTTCACCCAGCTCGGCGGCATCTCCCAGCCGAACACGTCGCGGTTGAGCTGCTTGTCGGCGTACTCGGCCACCACCGTGAACTGCTGCTGATAGAGCGACCAGAAGACCGCCAGCACCACGAAGAGCGGGATGAATGCGATGACCCGACGCCGCTCCACCGGGGTCACCCCCTTCGACCTGATGATCACCACGAAGTAGGCGATCGACGCCACGACCACGACGGTGACCACGCCGGCGGCCAGTCGATCGACGGCGAGGACGCCGGACAGCGCGAGCGCGGCCACCAGGACCACGACGCCGGCGCCGATCAGCGCCATCCGTCGGCGCCCGGCCGGCGGCAACGGATTCGGCACGACGTCGCCGTCGTCCGGGAGGTTCTTGCGGCCCCGTGCGTAGACGGTCAGGCCCACCGCCATGCCGACCGCGGCCAGCCCGAAGCCCCAGTGGAATCCCTGCCAGCCCCAGAGCAGACCGGTCAGCAACGGACCGGCGAAGGCGCCCAGGTTGATGCCGAAGTAGTAGATCGAGAAGCCGGCATCCCGCCTTAGATCCTGCTCGTCGTACAGGGTGCCGACCAGGGATGTCGCGTTGGCCTTCACGCCGCCGCTGCCGAAGGCGATGAGCACCAGACCGACGCCGACGCCCAGGAGGTCGGGCAGGACGGCCAGCGAGATGTGCCCGGCCATGACGAGGACCGCGGCGCAGAAGAGGGTCCGTTCGGCCCCCAGGATCCGGTCGGCCAGCCACGCCCCCAGGATCGTGGACAGGTAGACCAGCCCGCCGTAGGCGCCCACGATGCTGGTGGCCTGCCCCTTGTCGAGCCCGAGGCCCCCGTCCGCGGTGGCGTAGTACAGGTAGAAGAGCAGCAGGCCCTGCATCCCGTAGAAGGAGAAACGTTCGAACGCCTCGACGGTGAACAGGGTGGCGAGCTGTCTGGGCTGCCCCAGGAACGAGTGGTCGTCGACGCCGAGATGGGCGGCGACCCGGGCAGTGCCGGCCGGCGGGATGGTCGACCCGGCCTGATGGTCGTCATGCGTGCTCATCACTGCCTCCGGGGACCGATCCGACGATGCGCGACGGCGGAGCTCTGACGAGTAGGTATACCGGAATGTGACGGGTCGGCCACGCGCCGACACCGACGACCACCTTGTCGAGGAACTGACGCCGGAGCCGCGAACCGTAGGGTGCTCTGCCGTGGGCAGACTCATCGCGATCGAAGGCATCGACGGTTCGGGAAAGCAGACCCTGACGCGGCGGGTGGCCGACCGGTGGTCACAGGCCGGCGCCCGCATCGTCACCCTCGGGTTCCCGCGGTACGGCGTCGACGTGCACGCCGACCTCGTCCGGGACGCCCTGTACGGCCGCCTCGGTGACCTCGCCGACTCGGTCTACGGCCCCGCGGTGCTGTTCGCCCTCGACCGGCGCGCGGCCGCGGACGAGATCCGCGGCGCACTGGCGGAGGCCGACCTGGTGCTGCTGGACCGCTACGTCAGCTCCAACGCCGCCTACGGCGCCGCGCGGCAGGGGGCCCCCGACGTCCCGTCCGATTTCCCCGACTGGGTCCGCGAACTGGAGATCGACCGGTTCGGCGTGCCCGTCCCGACCCACCAGATCCTGCTGGCCCCGCCCGTCACCGTGGCCGCCGACCGTGCGCGGCGGCGTTCCGTCCAGGCCGACGACCGGGCGCTCGACTCCTTCGAGAGCGACGGGGGACTACAGGCCCGGGTCGACCGCATGTACCGGCGACTGGCCGACCAGTCCTACCTCTGTCCGTGGACCGTCCTGACCGGCGACGAAGCGGAGCTGCCCGAGGCGCTGACGCCCTGAGTCAGGAACCAGTGGTCGCCGCGCGGCGCAGGGCCTCACCGAGGCCCTCCGATCGCACCCGCGCGTCGATGTAGGCCAGCGCGACCACGGCGGCGAACCAGGCTCCGGTGACGGCACCGACCAGCACCCCGACACCCTGCTGGACGACGATCGAGGTCGTCCCGTCGGTGATGCCGAAGATCGACAAGACCAGCATGGACACCACCGTGTCGATCACCACACCGGCCAACAGCGCTGCCGCGGTCGCACCCAGCAGACGGCCCCGGTGGCCCCGCACCACGACCAGCGAGCGGCGTAGCGCCACGCCCGGCGTCGCCCGTTCCATCACCACCACGGCGCCGGCGAAGCCCAGCGCGAGATAGGCGAGCACCCCCGGAACGATCAGCACGACGAGCCCGACCGCGACGGCGGAGCCGACGATCACGGCCACGACGCCCAGCGCCGACCACCGGCCGGCCAGCCGCCCGGCGGCCGCGGCCCGGTCGGTGCGACCCATCGCGTCCGCCCCGGCGCACGCGGCGGCGACCCCGCTGACGAGGACGGTGCCGATGGCGCCGATCAGCAGGGACACCATCGAAGCGAGCAGGATGGACAGCGGCGGGGTGGTACTGCGGCCGTCGACGACGTCCTGCAGCCAGGTGGCCGACGCGTACACGCCGAGTTGATCCGTCCCGGCCAGCACGCCCAGCAGGGCGGCCGCCGACAACGCCCCGAACCCGCCCGACAGCAGGGCCAGGGGCGCGAGGTGCCGTCGCACCACCTGCACGGCTTGGACGAGGATCTCGCCGACGGTCAGCGGTCGCAGCGGGATCGGGCCCGGGGACGGGAGTGCGGTGGGTCCCCGTCCGGAACCCGGGGGGCCCGACGGGAACCCGCCGCCGGACGGAAGGAACGGGGGCTGGGTCACCACCCCATGGTGGCAGCTCGTCCGACCGGCGGAACCGGTCACCACCGGCGCGCGTGATGGGCTCACGGGGGACCAGCGCCCGGGATGTCACCATGGAGACCATGAGAGCTCGCGTGCTCGTGGTCGACGACGACCCCGCCCTGGCCGAGATGTTGACCATCGTGCTGCGTGGTGAGGGGTTCGAACCGTCCGTGGTGCGCGACGGTTCGCGGGCCGTCGACGCCTTCCGCGACCTGCATCCCGACCTGGTGCTGCTCGACCTCATGCTGCCCGGGACCTCCGGGCTGGACATCTGCAAGGAGATCCGGGCCGAATCCGGCATTCCGATCATCATGTTGACGGCCAAGGCCGACACGGTCGACGTGGTGCTGGGACTCGAATCCGGTGCCGACGACTACGTGGTCAAGCCGTTCAAGCCCAAGGAGTTGACCGCGCGCATCCGGGCCCGGTTGCGGCGCGCCGACGTCGGCACCGCCGAGCGCCTGCGGGTCGCCGACGTGGAGATCGACGTCCCCGGGCACCAGGTCACCCGCGATTCCGAGCCGATCTCGTTGACCCCGCTGGAGTTCGACCTGCTGGTCGCCCTGGCCCGCAAGCCCCGTCAGGTGTTCACCCGCGAGGTACTGCTGGAACAGGTGTGGGGATACCGCCACGCGGCCGACACCCGGTTGGTGAACGTGCACGTGCAGCGCCTGCGCTCGAAGATCGAGCGTGACCCGGAGCGGCCGGAGGTCGTGGTGACCGTCCGCGGGGTCGGTTATCGCGCCGGCAACGCCTGAGCCGACCGGCCCCGCCGCCGGCGGTGCGCCGGTCCCGGTGTCGCCGCCACATGGGCACAGCGGGTCGACGAACGATGGAGACGACGTGATGCCCGACCGCAGCCCCGGCCACGACGCGCCGGCCGGGCCGCCGTCGGGTCCGGCCACCGCTGACGCGGACCGCCCGCGCCCCAAGGCGTGGTGGCGCACCGTCGTCTCGCGGGGGCGCCGCCGCATCCTGGGACTGAGCCGCTCGCTGCTGGTCCGCACCATCGTCGCGACGTTCGTCTTGACCAGCCTGGCCATGCTGATGCTGGGCTTCATCATCCAGCAGCAGATCACCAACGGTCTGCTGCAGTCGAAGATCGACGCCGCCGTCACCGAGATCGCCGCCGCCCGGACGACGGTCGAGAGCAGCCTGGCCGGGGCCGATTCGGACCCCACCTCTTTGTCCGAGCAGCTGCGGGTCGCGCTGACCGAGGTGGGTCGCGATGAACGGGGTGCGTCCGGGGTGGGGGGAGCCGCGGCCGGGGTCTTCGAGCCGGTCATCGTCCCCAGCCGGGTCGGCGCGGACACCGATCTCGATCTCGACCAACCGCTGGGGGACGTGCCGGCCGAACTGCGGGCGCGGGTCAGCCAGGGCAACGTCTCCTACCAGTACACGACCATCCGCCGCGACGGCCAGGCCGTTCCCGCGCTCGTCGTGGGGAGCCCGGCGCGCACCAACACCGACTCGTTCGAGGTGTACCTGATCTTCCCGCTGGGCGGTGAACTCGGCACCGTCCAGGTGGTCCAGCGCACGCTCGCTCTCGGTGGGGCCGGACTCGCCGTCACCGTCACCCTGATCGCCGGCCTGGTCGCCCACCAGGTGGTTCGCCCGGTCCGACGGGCGGCCGAGACCGCCGGCAAACTCGCCGCCGGCGACCTGGGCGAGCGGATGCCGGTGTCCGGTCCGGCCGAGCTGACCACGCTGGCCCGGTCCTTCAACGGGATGGCCGACGCGATCCGGGCGCAGATCCGCCAGCTGGAGGAGTTCGGCACCCTGCAGCGGCGATTCACTTCCGACGTCTCCCACGAACTGCGCACACCGTTGACCACCGTCCGGATGGCGGCGGACGTCCTGCACGGCAGCCGGGAAGACTTCCCGGCCCCCCTGGCCCGCTCCACCGAGCTGCTGGTCGACGAACTCGACCGGTTCGAGGCGCTGCTGGCCGAACTGCTCGAGATCAGCCGCCACGACGCCGGAATGGCCGAGCTCAGCGCCGAGCCCATCGACGTCCGGTCGCGTATCGCCTCCGTCGTCGCCGCCGCCCAGCCGCTGGCCGAGCAGTCCGGGATCGATCTGCGGATGACCCTGCCGGCCGAACCGGTCGTCGCCGAGATCGACACGCGTCGCGTCGACCGGATCGTCCGCAACCTCGTCAACAACGCCATCGACCACGCGGAAGGGCGTCCGGTGCTGGTGGAACTGGCCGCCGACGACGACGTCCTGGCCGTCGCGGTCACCGACGAGGGTGTCGGCCTACGACCGGGGGAGGCCGGACTGGTGTTCAACCGCTTCTGGCGGGCCGACCCCTCCCGGCAGCGCCAGACCGGTGGCACCGGTCTCGGACTCGCGATCTCCCTGGAGGACGCGCGGCTGCACGGAGGGTGGTTGCAGGCGTCCGGCAGTCCCGGCCTCGGCGCCCGCTTCCGGCTCACCCTGCCCCGCCGCCGGGGCGCGTTGATCGCCGGGTCGCCGTTGCCGCTATGGGCCGACAGCGACGAGACCGGCGACGCGGCGGAGACCGGCGGACCGTCCGACGACCACTCCGACCACACCGACCGCGACGCCGCCGACGTCCTGGCCGCCGTGGCCGCGGCCGCCCGAGCCGCCGCGGGCACCGCCGGAACCGTCCCGGGAACGACGGAGATGCCGCGGCGGTTCGGCCTTGCCGCCGACCCCACCCTGCCGACCGTCCGGACCACGGCGGCGCGACCGGTCGAGCTGGCCGACCTCACCGAGGGCCTGGAGATGGCCCGCGGCGACGGCCCATCGCAGACCGCGCAGGGATCGCCTCCGGTCGCCGACCGCGTGCGACGAGATGATGCCGGGAGGACTCCATGAGCCGGGTCAGCCCCGAACCTCGCGGCGGGGCCCGTCCCGGCCGGCGATCGGTTCCCGTTCTGTGCGGTTTGCTCCTGGCGCTGGCCGTGATCGCCGGGTGCTCCGGCGTGCCGACCACCAGTGCGGCCGTCGACGTGACCAGGGTGGTCGAGGAGCAGGGGCCCATCGCCCCGCAGGCCCCTCAACCGGGCCAGCAGCCCGACCAGATCGTCCGGGGATGGATCGCCGCCACGGCGCGGACCGATCTCGATTCCGCGGCCGGCTCCGGTTTCGCCGCCGCCCGCGAGTACCTGACGCCCGAGGCGCAGTCCACCTGGCAGCCGTCGGCGTTGCCGGTCGTGGAACTCACCGACGGGTACCGGACGGAAGCGACGACCGGTGACACGGCCTCGGTCACGGTCAGCGGGATCGCAATGGGCGGCCTGGACGTCGATCGCGCCTACCGCGCCACCTCGCAGAACTACGAGCGGACCCTGACGCTGCAGCAGGTGGACGGGCAGTGGCGGATCTCCGACCCACCGACCGAGCTGCTGGTGACCGAGAGCGACTTCGGCACCGCGTTCCGGGAACGGACGTTGTACTTCCTGGACCAGACCGGATCGGTGGTCGTGCCCGATCCCCGCCACGTCGTCGTCGGGCAGAGCACCGCGAACCGGGCGAGCCGGCTGATGGCCATGCTGCTCGACGGACCCTCGGCGGCCGTGGTCGGGGCCGTTCGGACACCGTTCGCCGCACAGTCCGCCCTGCGCTCCAACCCGACGGTCGACCCCGAGGGCGTCCTGGCCATCGACCTCACGGGCGTCGACGTCTCCACCCCGGATCTGCGCCGCCAGCTGGCCGCCATGGTGGTGTGGACGTTGTCGCCCACGGCCCCCCGGATCACGATCACCGTCGACGGCAGCCCGCTCGACCCGGCGCAGCCCGTCCTGACCATCGGTTCGGTGGCATCCTTCGACCCCGACCGGCTGGCCGGGACCGGGCAGGTCACCAGCGACCCGTACTTCATCAGCCAGGGGGCCGTGCTCGGACTGGACACCCTGAGCTCCCTGCCCGGCCCGCTCGGCAGCGGCAACCCCGTCGTCCGGTCCGCGGCGATGTCCTCGGCCACCGGAGCCGTGGCCGCCGTCATCGACGACGCCGGTGGCGGCCAGGTCCTGATGGTCACCCAGCCGGGTGGCGGTGACAACGCCTCCCCGGCCCTCAAGGCCGACACCCTCACGCCACCGGCCTTCTCCCGGGACGGCGATCAGGCCTGGGTCGTCCAGAACGGCGCCTCGGTCAAGCCGGAGATCTACCGCGTCTCGACCAGCGGCGGGACCAGCCGCGAACGAGTCGGCTCCAGCGCCCTCGTCGGGCGGGGAACCGTCACGGCCGTGGCGCTCTCGCCCGACGGTGTGCACATCGCTTTCGTCGCCGGAGAACGGCTGTACGTGGGGGTCATCAGCCCGGCGGCCTCCGACGGGTCCGTCGCCCCCGGGGACTCGCCGGACCCGACCGGATCGGCCGGGACGACCTGGCAGGTGAGCAACCTGCTCGCGATCCAGCCCGACCTCGTCAAGGTGGGCGCAGTGCAGTTCGCCAGCTCGCGAGAGCTCGTCGTGGCCGCCGCGACCACCGCCACCAGCTACCGGACCCTGCGCGCCGTCTCGCTGGACGGATACACCCGGCGCGCGATCAGCGACCAGGGCATCTTCGACGACGTGGAATCGATCGCCGTCGCCCCCGGGCAGCCGCTGCTGGTCGCCTTCAGCGGTCGCGTGTGGCGCCTGCAGGGCTCGCAGGCCGACGGCCAGTGGACGTCCCCGTTGACCGATCGCCCGTTCGTCAACGGCGCGGCGCCCTTCTACCCCCGCTGACCGGACGACCCGCCGCCCGGGCGGCCCGAGACAAGGAGCCTGATGGCCATCCCCTCCGATTCCGAGGATCTGCCCGTGCCGCTGGCCGCCGATTTGCGGGCGGCCGGCCTGCGCTGGCAGCCCGCCGCCGGTGACCGGTTCGTCGTCACCGACGGGACGCTGGACGGGGACGTGTTCACCGTGTCGGACATGGTCGTCGAGGTCATCGGCGAGGGCAGCGGGGGACAGGTGCTGGGGTTCAACGGGACGACCGAGTGGGCGCTGGACTCGGTGCCTCTCGAGGCGACCCTCTGGCTGCCGCGGGAAGGACAGCTGCGTCGGCTGCTGGGCCGGTCGTTCCGCCGGTTGGAGGTCCACGAGGGTCGTTTCCACGTCACCGTCGCGAATGTCCCGGGCACGGCAGTCACCGACGCCGGTCCACAGGACGCCGAACCGCAGAACGACGGACCGGGCATGACGGGCGGCGGCGGCGAGATGCCCGAGCAACCCTTCGAGGGCGGGACCGCGACCGAGGCGTACGGTCGCGCGTTGCTGTTCGTCATCGGCCGGGCCCTGGGCTGACCGGCCGACCCGCCAGGCTGGTCGGCCGTCCACGTACGGGCTGGTCGAAGTGTCCATCGAAGCAGTCATGAGCCGAACCCTGACGGCGGACACCGACATCCGACCGTCGGTCGGCCTGGTTGTCCACATCCCGTCGATGCGTCCACAGGCTCCTGACCGGAGTGGCGCCGGGGTGGCCCGGCATCGCCAGATGGATCGATGACATCCCACCGCACAGCACCACGCCGGGTCGGGCGGGCAGCCGGCTCCAGCAGTCTCCGCGAAACGCTCACCGCCGGGCTGGATCTCGTGTTGCCCCGCCCCTGTCCCGGGTGCGGGGACCCGGCGCCGTGGTGCACCCGATGCGCAGCGGCGCTGAGCGGACCAGCCCAACGGGTTCCGTGGCCGCTGACGGTCGACGTCGAGCCGGACCCGCCGCCCACGTCGAGCACGGGACCGGGCCGGTCGCCCGGACGTTCGCCCGGACCTCCGGAGGTCTGGGCGCTCGCGCGGTATACGGATCCGGTCCGGCCGGCGATCCTGGCCGGCAAGGAGCATGGACGTCGCGACCTCCCCGGGCGGCTCGGACAGGCACTCGGGCTCGCCATCGGCCGGTTGATCCGGGTGAGCGCCCTACCGGCCCCGCTGTGGCTGGTCCCGGCGCCCAGCCGGCGGACGAGTGCCCGACGCCGGGGTGGCGACCCGGTCACCCTGATGGCCCGCCGGGCCGCCGCTGTCGCCGTGGCCACCATCGACCAGCCCTGCGGAGTTGCGCCGTGCCTGTTCACCGACTGGCGGGCGGCCGACTCGGTCGGTCTGGACGCCCGTGAGCGGGCCGACAACCTCCGCCGCCGCGTCCGGTGGTCGGCCGGAGCGGCGCCACCGGCGGGGTCGGACGTGCTGATCGTCGACGACGTGTTCACCACCGGGGCGACGATCGCCTGCGCGGCGGAGGTACTGCGACATCGGGGGCTGGCCGTACGCGGAGCGCTCGTGGTGGCCAGCGCGGTTCCGTTCGATCACGCAGCCGGCCCCCGGTATCGACGGGCGCCGGATGGCTGACGCGGGCGACGGTCGCCGCGCCCGAGGTGGCCGCCTGCGGTTCGGATCGGTCCAGACCGCGGGGGGAACGCCGACCGTTGCTCGTCGCACCGTGGGGCGGACGGGCCCGGGGCGCCAGAGGGCCCGGGGTCGAGCGCCGGCCCAGCGCGATCAGGTGCGCCGCTCCTCACGGGACCGCAGACGCAGCTTCTCGGGGAACAGACGCCGCTGGGTGATCCATCCGAAGACACCCAGCGCCACCCAGATCAACGACGAGAGCACCTGCTGCCAGCCCGAACCCGGATCGCGCAGGAAGCCCAGGCCCCCCGGCCACAGCAGCCCCAGCCCGCTGAGCACCAGCCCGGCGCCGCCGAGCGCGGTCGCCCACAGCAGGGCCCGTTCGCGGTACCGGTCGGCCAACAGTCCGGTCACCAGCGCCACGGCGACGACCACCACGATGGCCAGCAGCAGCGTGCTGCCCCGCCCGCCGACAGCGGCGAAGACCCGGGCGCCGACCAGGGCCCCGGCGACCAGTCCGACGACGAAGGACGCGACCTTGAACACCAGGGTGGCCAGCACCCAGGCGATGACCGCGGTGGCCGCGGCCACCAGGAACGTCACGGCCACGGAGGTGCCGAACAGGTCGGCCAGGACCCAGCCGGCGCCGAACCCGGAAGCCAGGACGGCCCAGTGGACCGAACCGACGCCCAGGAAACACAGCACCGCTCCGACCAGCAGTACGACGAGTCCGGACATGACAACCCCCTCCTGGCTGCCGGGGCGGGCTCCGCCGCGATCCGATCTGCCCGCGACCGGCGTCACGTACCCCTGACCCGGGCACTGTCCCATACGAATTCCCGACGGAACGGACAACCGGCAAGGACCTTCCCCGACCGTGCGTTGTCGCTGATCCGGGGCGTGGTCAGGTGTGTCGATCAAGATCGACTCAGCACTTGCGGCCCGCCCGTCGGACGGTAGGTTCGAGTGATCTCGTGCTGAACGATCCCGACCCGCCACCGGCTGGGCACGGTGTCCGAGAGCCGTTGCCAGGGAGTGGGTTCGAGTCGGAGGAGGTCAGCAGCACCCCCGGCCGCCGGGAGGCGGTCGATGTGCCAGCCTGCACCGGATCCGTCGGGGTCCGGTCACCCGAAGGAGGAGGACCGTCGTGGATGTCGTGGTCAAGGGTCGGAACGTCGAGATCCCGGAGCACTTCCGGACACATGTCACCGAGAAGCTGGCCCGAACGGAGCGTTACGACCCCAAGATCATCCGGGTCGACGTCGAGCTCTCCCACGAGACCAACCGACGCCAGTCGAAGACCTGCCAACGGGTGCAGATCACGTTGAGCAGCCGCGGTCCGGCCATCCGCGCCGAAGCCAGCGCCGACTCCTTCTACGCCGCCCTGGATGCCGCGGTCACCAAACTCGAGACCCGCCTGCGTCGTTCGGCCGACCGACGCCACCACCGTCAGCACGACCGGCTGCCGGTCGGCGTGGCCGCCGCCGAGGTGTCCGCCGGTGCCGTGCCCGGGCTGGCCGACATCGCCACCTTCGACGCGGTGAACGGGGTGGCCCTGGCCGACGAGACGTCCGACGACAGCGTCGACCAGGAGCAGGACGGGCCCGGTCGGATCGTCCGGGTCAAGGACCACCCGGCGGAGCCCATCACCGTCGACCAGGCCCTGTTCCAGATGGAGCTGGTGGGACACGACTTCTACCTGTTCAACGATTCCGACACCCAGCTGCCGTCGGTCGTCTACCGCCGCAAGGGCTTCGACTACGGACTCCTGCGGCTGAGTTCCTGAGTCCACCGGTCCGTCCCGGGCTGCTCCTCGACGGAGCAGTCCGGGTCGGCCCTGACCGGGACTGCCGGCGGGTGGCGGCGTCCGCGGCCGGGCGGGGCACCCGAGCGGGCGACTCACCGGCCCAGGACAGGCTGCTCCCACCGGGTCACCCGACGGTGCGCCTACCATGGGCACCGGCCGGTCCACCGTGGGACCGACCACGTCGCGCGCGACTGCGGGGGCGTCGGAGCGGCCCGGTGGATGGATCCGCCGGTTCCCACCGCGCGTCCGGCGGTCGTCGCGGCAGCTCGGCACGAGCGGGGAGACACGCGGTACGGCCGTCGACCACAGGTCGACTTCTCAGAGGGTGAGTTCGTGGTTCTAGGCAGACTGCTCCGCATCGGTGAGGCCAAGACGCTCAAGCGCCTGCGGGTCATCGCCGACCACATCAACGCCATCGAGGACGATTACACCGGCCTGTCCGACGACGAGCTCCGCGCCCAGACGGCCGCGTTCAAGGAGCGCCTGGCCAACGGCGAGACGGTCGACGACCTGCTCGTGGAGGCGTTCGCCGTCGTCCGCGAGGCGGCCCACCGGACGCTCGGCATGCGGCATTTCGACGTGCAGTTGATGGGTGGTGCCGCACTGCACCTCGGGGACATCGCCGAGATGAAGACCGGTGAGGGCAAGACCCTGGTCTCGACGCTGCCGGCCTACCTCAACGCCCTCGAGGGCAAGGGCGTCCACGTCGTCACGGTCAACGACTACCTCGCCCAGCGCGACAGCGAGTGGATGGGACGGGTGCATCGCTTCCTCGGGCTCGAGGTCGGGGTCATCCTCGCGAACCAGCCGCCGGAGGTCCGCCGGGCGGCTTACGAGGCCGACATCACCTACGGCACCAACAACGAGTTCGGCTTCGACTTCCTGCGCGACAACATGGCCTGGTCGAAGAACGACCTGGTGCAGCGGGGCCACCACTTCGCCATCGTGGACGAGGTCGACTCCATCCTCATCGACGAGGCCCGGACCCCGCTGATCATCTCGGGTCCGGCCGACCAGTCGTCGAAGTGGTACACCGAGTTCGCCCGCCTGGTGCCGCGCATGCGGGCCGACGTCGACTACGAGGTCGACGAGTCCAAGCGGACCGTCGGCGTCACCGAGGACGGCGTGGCCAAGGTCGAGGCCGCGTTCGGGATCGACAATCTCTACGAGTCGGTCAACACCCCGCTGGTCGGGTTCCTCAACAACGCCATCAAGGCCAAGGAGCTCTACAAGAAGGACCGCGACTACATCGTGGTCAACGGTGAGGTGCTCATCGTCGACGAGTTCACCGGTCGCGTGCTGCACGGCCGGCGCTACAACGAAGGCATGCACCAGGCGATCGAGGCCAAGGAAGGCGTCGAGATCAAGGCCGAGAACCAGACGCTGGCCACGATCACCCTGCAGAACTACTTCCGCCTGTACGGCAAGCTCGCCGGCATGACCGGCACGGCCCAGACCGAGGCCGCCGAACTCAGCCAGACCTACAAGCTCGGCGTGGTGCCCGTCCCGCCGAACCGCCCGGTCGTGCGTCTGGACGAGGCCGACCTGATCTACAAGACCGAGGATGCCAAGTTCGACGCGGTCGTCGCGGACATCGTCGAACGGCACGAGAACGGCCAGCCGGTCCTGGTGGGTACGGCGTCGGTGGAGAAGTCCGAGCTGCTCAGCAAGCTCCTGCTCCGGGCCGGTATCCCGCACGAGGTCCTCAATGCCAAGAACCATGCCCGGGAGGCGGCGATCATCGCCCAGGCCGGGCGGACCGGTGCCGTCACCGTGGCCACCAACATGGCCGGCCGTGGCACCGACATCGTGCTCGGCGGCAATCCCGAGTTCAATGCCGACCTGGCGCTGCGGGCCAAGGGCCTGAGCCCGGCGGAGACGCCGGAGGAGTACGAGGCCGCCTGGGCGGACGCGCTGGAGGAGGCCCGGACGGCGTCCAAGGCCGAGGCCGAGAAGGTGCGGGAGGCCGGCGGTCTCTACGTGCTCGGTACCGAGCGGCACGAGTCCCGGCGCATCGACAACCAGCTGCGCGGTCGTTCCGGACGGCAGGGCGACCCGGGCGAGTCGCGGTTCTACCTTTCCCTCGGTGACGACCTGATGCGCCGCGTCGGCGGTGGCACCGTCGAGATGCTGATGACCCGGCTGCGGATGCCGGACGACGTCCCGATCGAGCACAGCTTCGTCTCCAAGGCGATCAAGAGTGCGCAGACGCAGGTCGAGCAGCAGAACTACGAGACCCGTAAGAACGTGCTCAAGTACGACGAGGTGATGAACAAGCAGCGCACCGTCATCTACGACGAGCGGCGCCGCGTGCTGGACGGCGAAGACCTGCACGTCCAGGTGCAGAACATGATCACCGACGTCCTCGGCGCGTACGTGGACGGCGCGACCGCCCAGGGCTACGCGGAGGACTGGGACACCGAGACGCTCTGGACGGCGCTCAAGACCCTCTACCCGGTGTCGATCACCCCGGAGGAGATCTCCGAGAAGCATGGAGCGCTGACGCGGGAGAACCTCAAGGAGGAGGTCCTGGCCGACGCCCGGGAGGCATGGCGCAAGCGTGAGGAGGCGCTGACCCCGCCGATCACGCGCGAGCTGGAGCGTCGGGTCGTGCTGTCGGTGTTGGATCGGAAGTGGCGCGAGCACCTCTACGAGATGGACTACCTCAAGGAGGGCATCGGTCTGCGGGCGATGGCCCAGCGCGACCCGCTGGTCGAGTACCAGCGTGAGGGCTACGACATGTTCGCCGCGATGCTCGACTCCCTCAAGGAGCAGTCGGTCGGCTTCCTCTACAACCTGCAGGTGCAGGTGGTCCCCGCTCAGCCGGCCGCTGCCGCGGCCGCTCCGGGGGTCCCGGACGGCCGGGCTGCCGCCGGGGTGTCCCTCGGGGGTGCGCCGACGGTGACGGCGACTCCGGCCGGTGCGGTGCCGGCTGCCGCCGCGGTGGCGGCTCCCGCTCCCGCCGCAGCCCCTCCGGTGCAGCGGCGGGTGCGGCCCATCGAGAAGCTCCCCACCGAGGAGGCGGCTGCCGCCGCCCCCGCGGTCGACGGGGCAGTGCCCGGTTTGCGGGCCAAGGGGCTCGGACCCCAGCATGCGGGCGACGCCTTGTCCTACAGTGCGCCCGACGAGGACGGCGGGGCCCGTCCGAAGGTCGTCACCGACGGTGCCTCGGCCAATGGGTCGGGTGCGGCCACGGCGACGAAGCCGGGTCGGAACTCGCCGTGTCCCTGTGGCTCGGGCAAGAAGTACAAGCAGTGCCACGGTAAGACCGCGGACGTCTGATCGACGCACCGTTCCAGTCACAGGGCCCGGCCCCCTCAGGGGGTCGGGCCCTGTGTCGTGTCGGGCGGGGTGGCGCCGACGCGGCCGGTGGGACTCACCCGGCCTGCAGTGCGGTGATGCACCACTTCGCCGCGCCGCCCACGCCGTCCCCGGCCGGGCGTTCCAGGCGGAAGGCGACCATGCGCACCCGATCGCCCCGCCGGTACACGGTGGCCACTTCCGCCGCATCGGGCGCCGGCTCACACACGCGGACACTGAGGACGTGGGGCAGCGCCGGTGTCCGCCGACGCTCGCCGCGCTGCAGTTCGGCGAAGACTGCCGGCGCGCAGAACCCGCGCAGCTGCTGGGCCGGCCGATGGCCGGCCAGCACCTCGACGAGCGCGCGCGCGAGCATGCGGGCGCTGTGATCGGCCGAACCCGGTTCCGGTGCCCGACGCATCGGTGCCGGGCCGTGGACGACGGGTCGGACGGCGGCCAGGTGACGGACAGGACCCGAGCCCACGGACGAACCGGGCAGCGGCTGGGGGGCGACCGCCGTCACTCCGCCCCGCCAGACACCGTGGCGCACGGCGAATTCCGGGCGGTCATCGTCCGGGCTCGCGGCTGGACCGGTGTGGTGCGGGCAACCGACGGCCTCGTCGTCGAACGGCGGCTCACAGTCCGGCACCGGCACGAGGTAGGGCCGGCGGCGCACGGCGACCCGGGGGTCGGGATGGCTCGGGGCGAGTGCGGTCGTCATCGCGAGGTCCTCTCGTCGGTGGTGCGGGCAATCCGGTGATGCGGGGCGTCCGGTGTCATGGCGTCGACCCGTCCGCCGACGGGGCAAGCAGGATCTGGCCTGGTTCGAGACGGTCGGGGTTGTCACCGATGACGTTCCGGTTCGCCGCGAACCACTGACGCCAGGCGGTGTCGACGGCGGCGTCGTCGGCGTCGGCGGGCAGTGACCGCTGTGCCAGCGACCACAAGGTGTCGCCCGGTCGGACGGTGACCTCCTCGGCCGCCTGTCCCGTCGTGGGGGCCGACGACAGCGGAGCCGACGTCTCGGGCTCAGCAGCGGCGGCGGGGCCGCTGTGGCCCGGTGCTGCTGTCGGCGCCGGGGAAGCGACGGCAGTCGTGACGGTCGGACCGTCGACTTCGGTGTCGGGCCACTGGATGTCGAGCACCACCGAGTCGGTCGGTGTCGACTCCGGCCAGTCCATCGCGAAGGGGACGGTGGTCGATGCCGGGACTGCCGACGATGGGAGCGTGGCCGATGCCGTCGGACCGGCGATGGCCGTCGACGTCGGGAGGGCGGCGGCGGGCGTGCTGGTGGTCGAGATCGCCGCCTGTGCCGGCTCGGCGAAGATCGGCGCGGCGCAAGCGGTGGTGCTGGCCAGCGCGGAGGCTCCGACGGCCGCCGCGACCAGGCGCAGGGCGACCCGCGGGGCGATGACCCGCAGCAGGGCCCGCGCCGCCTGGCCACCCACTCCGGGGAGGACGCCGATCGCGGCGACTAGGGCGACCGTCGCCACCCAGGCGCTCAACGCCCAGACCAGGACGGACGCGCCCGCCAGTACCGCGGCGTCCAGGCCCCGGGTGCCGGTACCGGTCAGGGTCAACACCGCGGTGGGCGGCGGGAGCAAGGCGAGCAGACCGGTCAGGCCGGCGAGCAGCACGCCGAGCAGAAGCCACGCCGACGCCGCGCCCCCGGACCGTTCGTCGACGGGCGGCCGGCCCCCGGGCCGTCGGACTCGGCCGGATTCGGGCTCGAAGAAGGCGATCACCAGGCTTTGCTTGCGTTTGACATCGTTTGGCACGCCTCAGAGCTTGATCGGAACCTTTGGCTCTTGTCAACCGTCGGCGGTGAACGTGGATGAATGCCGGTCGGGCGTCCGGCGTTACAGTGCCGCGTGCGCTGGGACCGTCTGTTCGCCGATCTGGAGGCTCGCTTCGACGACCTCGCCGACGAGCAGGCCGCCGCCGAGCAGGCGGACCGGGACCGTGTGGCCACCGGCGCGGTCACGGTGGTCCAACGACTGGGCGGCGCTCTCGACCGGCGGATGCGGGTCACGGTGCTGGGTGGGCGGGAGCACGAAGGGCTCCTGCGCCGGGTCGGCCGGGATTTCCTGCTGATCGAGGACGACTTCGGACGCGACCTGCTGATTGCCCTGGATGCGGTGACGGCAGTGTCCGGTCTGACCGCTGGCACGGCCCCGCAGCTGCCGGATCGACCGACCCGGCTGGATCTGCGCCGGGCACTGCGGTCGGTGGCCCGGGACCGCGCCGTGGTGGCCGTGTCGACCGGCCAGGGGCAGATCGATCAGGACAGACCGGAGATCTGGGGGACCGTCGACCGGGTCGGTGCCGATTTCATCGAGATCGCCGTCCATCCTGTCGGCGAACCCCGGCGGGCCGGTCTGGTGCGCAGTGTCTGCCTGGTGCCGCTGCGGGCCATCGCGGTGGTGCGCACCCTGCCGACGGGGTGAGGCGGCCCCGGTCGGTCCGGTTGGCGGTCAGACGTCCGACGGCAGGGCCGACGGTAGATCCGACAGGTTGGCCGCGGTGCGGCGGTAGGCCTCGTCGATGTACGACTCGAGCATCGACCGCTCGACCCGCCACTGGTTGCGACCGCCGATCTGGATGCCCTTCAGTTCGCCGCTGCGCACCAGCGCGTACGTCTGCGACGCCGAGATGTTGAGGATCTCGGCGACGTCACCGAGCGTCAAAAACCGATCCGACGCCATGTCGGCTCCTTCCGTCCTGTGCGGCGAAATCTCGGCATCCCCCGTCCGGGGGTGGCTTCCGACAATTCCGGCTCGGCGCCCGGGGGTGGGCAGACCGCCGCGACGAGCGTCGCGGTTGGCGGCGGCCGCCACCACCCGGCTGGTTGACAGCAGCCTAACCGTTCGGGCCATCATCTTTGAGAGCGGTTGCTGGCGATTGCCGGCGCTTGTCGGCCGGTGAGGTAATTTGCCCGAACGACCCAGGCATCCTGGCACGTCCGTTCGGCCGGTGGGGAGCTGTCCACACAGCGGACCGGGCGGCGTCCTTTCGTCGCGTCCGCACACCGGCGATCACCGACCTTCGAGGAGTGGAGATGACGGCACGCAGCCCTCGACGGCTGACCCGACCCCGCTGGTTGAACGTCCGGGTCGTCGGCGGGATCGTGCTGGTCGTCGCCGCCGTGGTGCTCGGGGCAAGGGTGGTCGGGGCGAGCAGCCGGACCGCCCCGGTGTGGACCGCCAGCCGCGACCTCGCCGCCGGCACCGTCCTCACCGAGGACGATCTGCGGCCGGCCGAGGTCAACCTCGGTGACACCGGGTCGCTGTACCTGGGGCCCGGCGGTGATTCGCCGGTGGGTCTGGTGCTGGGGGAGCGGATCGGCCAGGGATCACTGCTGCCGGCGGCCGCGGTGCGTCCGGTACCGGACAGCCGGGTCGTCGCCATCGGCGTCGACCCGGACCGGCTGCCCCCGGGGGTCGTCCACGGCTCCGTCATCGACCTGTACCTGACCGTCGAGCCGACCGCCGGAGCCACGATCGGGGGGACCACCACCGACCGGGTCGGCGGGTCGTTGACCGTGCAGGCCGTCACCGCGCCCGCCACCGGCGGGCTGAGCGGGGCCTCGTCGAACCAGTACCAGCTGGCCGTGCAACTGCCCGCGGCCAAGGCCGACGAACTGGTCAAGCTGCTGCCCAAGGGTGTGGCCACCGTCGTCCTCGTCAGCGGAACGAGCTGACGGCGATGAGCACGGCACTGGTCACCGCGGGCAGCGGGCAGAACTGGGAGAACGAACTCGTCGCCGCCCTGGACCGCCCCGGCGCGTCCATGACGGTGCTCCGCCGCTGCGTGGACCTCGGAGACGTGCTCGCCATCGCGGGTACCGGACAGGCCGCGGTCGCCGTCCTCGCGGCCGGCCTGCGCCGTCTGGACACCGAGGCGGTCACCCGGCTACGGGCCGCCGGGGTGGCGGTGGTCGGGGTGCATCCGGTCGGCGACACCGCCGCCCGCGAGCGCCTCCTGCGGATGGGCATCTCGGCCCTGGTCGCCGAGGACGCCGGTACCGACGCCGTGGTCACCGCCGCGTGGACCGCGTACGAGGAACTGCAGGCCCCCGCGGCCGACCACCCCGGCTCGATCCCGTCGGTGGCCGACCCGCGCCGGTCGCTCCCACCCCCGGCGACGACGGGCACCGAGCAGCCCGAACCGCCGGTCGAGCCGGCGCCGGCGGGTCGGGTGGTCGCCGTGTGGGGCCCCACCGGCGCGCCCGGGCGCACCACCGTCGCCGCCGGTATCGCCACCGCCGCGGCGGCGGCCGGGACCCCGACCGTCCTGGTGGACGCCGACGTCTACGGCGGCGTCCTGGCCAGCGCCTTCGGGCTGCTCGACGAGTCCCCGGGGCTCGCCGGGGCCTGCCGGCAGGCGGCCAACGGCCGGCTCGATCGCACCGTCCTGCTCGATCTGTGCTGGTCGGTGACGGCCGATCTGCAGCTCCTCACCGGGATCGCGCGCGCCGACCGGTGGCCGGAGGTGCGGGCATCCGCCATTCCCACGGTGCTCGGCCAGATCCGGGAGATCGCCGCGCTGGTCGTCGTGGACTGCGGGTTCGCCGTCGAGGCCGACGAGGAGATCAGTTTCGACACCGTCGCCCCCCGGCGCAACGGGGCCACCCTGGCCGTGCTGGCGGAGGCCGACGAGGTGGTCGTCGTCGGGTCGGCCGACCCGCCGGGCCTGGAGCGACTGGTGCGCGGGGTGGCGGAGCTGACGGCGGCCGTCCCCGACGTCGACCCCCGCGTGGTCCTGAACCGCTGCCGCCCGGCGGCGGGCGGGGCCGATGAGGCGACCGCCGCGGTGCGTCGGTTCCTCGGCCTGGAGGTCCTGGCCCGCCTACCGGAGGACCGGACGGCGACCGACCGGGCCTGGCGCCGCGGCCAGCCGTTGGCCGATGCGGCCCCGTCGTCGGCACTGACCAGCGCGTTCCGGAACCTCGCTGCGGCGCTGGCGCGTCCGCTCGCCACCAGCGGCCGCCGCGGCTGACCGGCCGCGTCGACCGGACGGGTCAGCGTCCGGTGGACACCTGGGGCAGGTACACGTCGTACGTGCCGACCCGCAGCAGCTGGTAGTCCGCGGCCGGTAGCACCAGCTTCGGCGGGTCGCCCTGTTCGTAGACCAGCGCCACCTTGTACGGCTCGTCCCGCGACGCCCGGTCGACGGCGGCGGCCTCGTCGGCCAGCCGCATCGTGAAGTCCGGCCTCACCTGGAGGGCGCCGTCGGCGTAGTAGTCGAGCAGGTACGTGGTCCAGTAGTCGCCGCGGACGAAGCGGACGCCGTTGTCGACCAGCAGGTCGGCGGTGGCCTTCGCGTTGGCGTCGGGGTCGCCCCAGGTCCACCCGGTCTGCTGGACGGTGACCGGGACGCAGGTCAGCAGGATCCAGATCACCGGCACCACCACCACCGGCCACCGGGGACGACGGGGCCGTCCCGGGGCCGCGGGCCCGGCCAGGTCGGCGGGCCGGTAGCCCGGGAGCAGGGTCGACCAGAACACCAGGCCGAGGACCACGGCCGGCAGCAGTGGCAGGGCGTAGCGGGCGTCGTTGACGTAGACGGTCTGGGGGAAGAGGGCGAGGGCCGGGATACCGGCCACCCCGACCAGGGCGACGGGCCACGCGACCGCACCACGACGGACCACCAGCAGGACCAGACCGGCGAAGACGGCCACGATCAGCACCGCGGACACCGCCACCGCCGCCGGTGCGGGCCGCACCCAGTCACCGTCGAAGGTCTCGGCCCCGAACATCCGGGGCAGCAGCTCCGACAGGTACCGGCCGATGCGCTCGGGATAGGTGGACTCGCTGGCCGAATACGCCGCCTGGGGTCGGCCCTTCTGGGTGATGTAGATGAGCCACGGGCTGACGCCGGCCACCCCGCCGACCGCGACCGTGAGCCACCACTGGCCCCAGCGCCGCCAGTGCCGCACCGTCGGGGGCAGCAGGCCGATCAGCGCCATCAACCCGAACATCGGGTGGCTCCAGATCGCGAAACCGGCGGCCAGACCGGCGACGAGCGCGATCGGCCACAGACGCCGCGCCGGCGGTTCGAGCTGCTCCGACGCGACAGGATCAGCGTCCGCCGCGTCGTCGGCGTCCGCGGCGTTCGGGCGGGGGCGGGACCGCCGGCGCGCCACCGGGACGGCCATCGCCGCACCGGCCGCGATGAGGGCGACCACCTCGGCCAGCACCCCGGTCGGATAGCCGAAGTAGGGCCGTGAGGAGAGGATGACGACCGCGCTGGAGAAGGTGAAGGTGAGCAGTCCGGCGATCAGGGCGGGGACGGGCCCGACGATCGGCCGGGCCAGTCGCACCACGGCCAGCGCCACGGCGAACCAGAGGATGCCGGCGAGCAGACGCAGCGGCCAAGTGCCGGACCCGATCAGCAGCAGGGGCGCGAGCAGGTAGGACTCGGTCGTCGAGCCGTAGTCGTTGCCGGCCACCATGAGGCGGAAGGTGCCGTGCAGCACCTCCCGCGCCTGCAGGCCGACCAGCGCCTCGTCGGAGTTGGCGATGACCAGCGGGGTGTGCCCGATCCAGAGCCGGACCAGCAGGCCAAGAACGACGACGGGCAACGCGGCGAGCAGCAGGTCGCGGCCGAGGCGGTCCGGACGCGGGGCCCGTTGGGCGGGCGGGGCCGCCGCCGGGATCACCCGGGGCAGAGCCCGACCGGAGACCGGGTCGATCGGTCCGGGACCGGAGGGGTCGGCGTCGGGCGTGGTCATCGGCGGGGCTCCAGTGGGATCGGACGGGACCTCACTGGGCCCGGATGGCGCGGCGGCGCAGCCGCATGCGCAGGACGAAGGCGAGCATCTTCGCGCCCAGTGCGAAAGTCCGGTGCAGGTGCCCGGTCACGGACGAGACCCCGACCCGTTCCTGGTAGTTCACCGGCACCTGCACGACGCGGTGCCGCCGGATGAGGGTGACCAGCAGCAGTTCCAGGCCGAACGCCGATCCGGCGTCGTGGGTGCGGGGGAGGACGTCGGCGACGCAGTTGCGGCGGATGACGCGGAAGGTGCAGCCGACGTCCGAGAGGTACGCGGTGTTGTAGAGCACCTCGATGATCTTGGCCAGCGCCCAGTTCCCCCACCGCAGGTGCCAGCCCATGTTGGCGCCGTCCCAGATGAAGTTGGAGACCGTCCGGGAGCCGACGACCATGTCGCACTCGGGGGTGAAGGCCAGCAGCTTGTTGAGGTCGGACGCGCGGAAGGTGCCGTCGGGTTCGCAGATGCACACCAGATCCGCGTCGACCTCGCGGAGCCCGCGGGCGATGGCCGCGCCGTAGCCCTGGCGGGATTCGTGCACCTCCCGCGCGGTGGTGGTGGCGACCTCCTCGGAGGTGCCGGCGGCCGCGTTGTTGTTGACGACGAGGATGTCGTCGACGTATCCGAGCTTGGCGAACTCGTTGATGACGCCGGCGATGCTGTTCTTCTCGTTGTAGGTGGGCAGCACGACAGCCACCGTCTGCTGGTTCCAGGCCATGGTCGCGATTCCCGGTCAGGCCGGCCGCGGGCCGGTCGGCGGGGTGGCCACGAACAGCATCTGACCGGCCAGCGGGCGTACCGGCGACCGCAGGTACCAGGGCACCAGGAACGACAGGGACGACGCCCGCGACTTCATGGTCAACGGCAGGAAGCGCGCCTCGGAGTGCTGCACCGTCCAGCCCCGGGAGGCCAGGTAGTCGCCCAGCGACTGGTCGGTGAAGATCGAGACGTGGGTGTAGTCGTCGAAGTAGCGCCCCGGGTTGAGCCGGAAGTTGGGTTGCACCAGCACCAGTCGGCCACCGGGTCGCAGGACCCGGGCGGCCTCGTCGAGCAGAGCGTCGCACGCCGCGCGATCGAGGTGCTCGAGCAGGTTGGAGGCCATCACGACGTCGAACTCGTCGGCGGTGAACATGTGCAGGTCGGTGCAGTCGCCGACGACGGCCTGGACGCCGTCGGCCGCGGCGAGCTGGACGGTCGGGTCCTGGTCGAGGGCGACGACGCGCCGGGCGGTGACCTGGTTGGCGAAGTCGCACCAGCCGGCACCCAGCTCCAGTACCTCGGCGTCGGCGGGGATCCAGCGGGCCAGGTAATCGCAGATGTAGCCCCAGATGCGGGAACGTTCCGGATGCGGGGCCAGACGGGTGGCGAAGTACCCGGACGGTGCCTCCGGGCCACCGGTGCTCACCGGTTCCGCGGGGGGACCGGTGCGGGGGGTGCCGGGGGAGTCGAGGCCGGCGGAAGCCGACGGCGACGGCTCGACCATGCGGCAACTCCTCTCGCGGTCGGGGCTGGGCCGTCCACGACGGTAACAGCGGCGGTCGGGGCGGATTCGCCGTTGCCGGCTCGCGCCGCCGCCGTTCTGGGTTGCCGGGGGTCGATCCCGCGGCCGGGCCCGGCCCGGGTGTCGGGGGCGGATGGCACGATGTGCGGGTGACGGACCGGCTGTCGGCGACTGACGCCGCGTTCCTGTATGCCGAGGATGCCGGGTCGCCGATGCACGTCGGCGGAGTGGTCATCCTGGGCCCCACCCGGGCCTCCGAGGGCGCCGACGGCGGGGCCGCCCCGGTCGGGTTCCGGTACGAGGAGATCGTCTCGCTCATCGAGTCCCGGCTCTCGCTGGTCCCGCGGTACCGGCAGAAGGTGCGGTTCGTCCCCGGCCGACTGGCCCGCCCGGTCTGGGTGGACGACGAGGACTTCGACGTCACCTACCACGTGCGGCGCTCGGCGCTGCCGAAACCGGGGACGGACGCCGAACTGGACCATCTGATCGGCCGGTTGATCTCCCGGCCGCTGGACCGCAGCCGGCCGCTGTGGGAGGTCTACGTCATCGAGGGCCTGTCGGGCGGGCGGGTCGCCCTGGTCAACAAGACCCACCACGCGATGGTCGACCGGATCGGTGCGGTCGACGTGGCCGCGGCCATCCTCGACGTCAGCCGGCAGGCGCGGGTGGTGCCGCAGCAGCCGTGGATCCCGGACCCGTCCCCGAGTGACATCGACCTGGTGGTGGACGCGGTCGCCGATCTGGCCACCCGCCCCACGGACGTGCTCGAAGTCGTGCGCTACTCCGCGCTGGACGCCCGGGCCGCTGCCGGTCGGGTGGTGGACACCGCGGGTCGGGTGCTCTCCGTGCTGGCCCGCACCGTGGCTCCGGCGCCGCGCTCACTGCTCAACGACGCCCGGTCCGGTCAGCGACGGTTCGTCACCGTGCGGGCCGACCTGGCCGATTTCAAGGCGGTGCGGCGGGCGCACGGCGGTTCGGTGAACGACGGCATCCTGACCGTGGTGGCCGGTGCGCTGCGGTCATGGCTGCTGGCCCACGGCGAACCCGTCGCCACCCACACGGTCGTCCGCGCGATGGTTCCGGTGTCGGTGTCCCCGCTGCTGGGTCCGGCGTCGGCCGGTGGTGGGGAGGGCGGTGGCCACGGCGTGCAGTCGGTGCTGCTGGACCTGCCGGTCGCGGAGGCGAACCCGGTGATGCGGCTGCACCAGGTCTCGTTCGCGATGGAGAGCCAGCTGGAGACCGGCTCGCCGATGACCGCGGACGCGTTGGTCGAGCTGGGGCGATTCGCCCCGCCGACGTTGCACGCGCTGGGCGCCCGGATGGCCGGGCAGCTGTCCAGGCGGCTGTACAACCTGCTCATCACCAACGTCCCCGGTCCGCAGATCCCGCTGTACGCCGCCGGCTATCCGGTCGAGGCCATGTACCCGGTCGCGCCGCTGGGGCTCGGGCAGGCCATCGCGGTGTCCTGCACGTCCTACCGGGGCGGGGTGTTCTTCGGCGTCACCGCCGACCGCGAGGCCATCCCCGACATCGACGATTTCAGCATCCACATCACCGAGGCGGTCGAAGAATTGCGGTCCACCGTGCCCCCCACAGTCCAGCACCGAGCGGCCCCCGACGCGCGGCCGGAGAAACGGCCGACCCGGTCCCGCAGCCGGGCCGGGACGCGGCCGGCCACCCGTCGCGGTTCGTCGGGGGACGCGCGATGAGCCGGGCCCCGTCCGGCGACCTGCGGGTCTATGTGCCGGCGACCCTGTCCCGGTTGCGGGCGGCGCTGACCGACGAGCAGGTCCCGGTGGCCGGGGGGACGGCGTTCGCGGTGAGTCCCGCGCTGCAGCGCGAGTACCCGGACTGGACGGAGGAGGACCTCGAATACCTGGCCATGCAGGACGCCGCGCGCGCCTCGCTGCGTCTGCTGGCGGCCGAGCGGACCGAGGGGGAGACGCCCGTGGCGACGGACGGACCGTCCCTGCGCGTGGTGGTGGCCGTCGACGTCCCCGAGGCGGCGGTGACCGTGCGCTCGGACCTGGACCGGGCCGCCGTCCGGTTGACCGGTGCGGTGGCGTGGCGCCAGGTGGCGGCCGTCCACGTGGACGGCGCGGATGCCGGTCCGGCGGTGGATGCGGCGCTGCCGCTGGTGGACGCGGCGGACCTCGGCGATCCCGACGCCGAGTTCGCCATGGGTTCCGTCCAGGACTTCGACCTGGCCTGGTACGCCCCGGGCGAGGTGCGCTACCTCTTCGACGACCAGCTCTGACGACCCGCCGAACGACGAACACGCGCCCGTTCCGTCGGGCCCGGATCAGGGCCGGGTGACGGAGCGGACGGGTGTCAGCGATGCGGGTGCCGACCAGGAAGGTCGACGTCCGGCTCAGGCGTCCTTGGTGAACTCCAGCTCCAGGGCGATCTCGACCTTGTCGCCCACGACCGCGTTGCCGGCGCCGAAGGCGGCGTCGAAGGAGACGTTGTAGGCCTTGCGGCTGATCGAGGTGCTGGCCGAGAAGCCGACCCGGGTGGCGCCGTAGGCGTCGACGGTCTCGCCGAGGAACTCGGTGGCCAGCTCGACGGACTGGGTGACGTCGCGGATGGTCAGGTCGCCGACCAGGATGAACTCGTCACCGTCGTGCTCCTTGACCCCGGTGGAGACGAAGGTCAGGGTCGGGTGGTTCGCGACGTCCAGGAAGTCGGCCGAGCGGACGTGCTCGTCGCGCTGCTCCTGCTTGGTGTCGACGCTGGCGGCATCAATCACAGCGGTGACGGCGACCGCGCCGTCCTCACTGACGGTCAGGGTGGCGGACTGCAGGGCGAAGGTGCCCTTGGCCTTGCCGACGGCCATGTGGCGGACCTTGAACGAGACGTCGGAGTGGACGGCGTCGGCGGTCCAGGTGCCGGCGGAGACGATCGGGGCGGACAGGGTGGCAGTCATGGCTTCTCCCAGGTGAAGGTCGGTGGCGGCGGAGCCGGTTACATGAAGGCTCAACAACCTGCGTCCGAGACTATTCCTTCAACGCTCAACTGTCAGGACCGCGATCGGGGGAGTTGGCTGTGATCTGGGTCACCATTGGTCGGCCCGGTCAGTAGTCGGTGGTGCCGCGCGAGGCCAGCAGGCGACGGAACGAGGCCAGCCGTTCCGGGGTCGCGTGGCCGGCCGCCACCCAGGCATCCAGCGCGCAGGCCGCGCCGGTGCTGCCCTCGCCGCCGTCGGGTCCGCTGTGGTCGCACCCGGGCGGGCAGCCGACCGTCCCGGGGAGCAGGTCGTCGAATGTCTCGAGCAGGTCGTCCGGGGTGACGTGGGCGAGCCCGAAGGACCGCACGCCGGGGGTGTCGATGATCCAGCCGCCGCCCGGCAGTCGCAGGGCGATGGCCGAGGTCGAGGTGTGCCGGCCCTTGCCGACGCCGCTCACCCCGCCGGTGGCCCGGTCGGCGTCCGGTACCAGCGCGTTGACCAGCGTCGACTTGCCCACGCCCGAGTGCCCTACCAGCACCGACACCCGGTCGGTGACCAGATCGCGCACCGCGGCCAGGTCGTCCGGTCCGAGTGCGCGGCCCGTCGCCCGGCCGATGGTCAGCACGGGCAGGTCGAGTGCGGCGTAGGCGTCGGCGAACGGGGCCGGATCGGCCAGGTCGGTCTTGGTCATCACCAGCACCGGGTCGAGATCGCCGGTGTAGGCGGCGACCAGGCAGCGGTCCACGAAACCGGGCCGGGGCTCGGGGTCGGTGACGGCGGCCACGACGACGAGCTGGTCGGCGTTGGCCACCAGGATCTTCTCGCCGCCCGGACCGGCGCCGGCCTCGGCGGAGTCGTCCTGCGACCGGCGGAGCACGCTGCGCCGGTCACCGATGCGCACGATGCGGGCGAGACTGTCGATGCTGCCGTCGGTCTCGCCGACCAGCTCGACGGTGTCGCCGACCGCGACCGCCCGCCGGCCCAGTTCCCGGGCGCGCATCGCGGTGACGAGCCGCTCCCGCCGGGTGCCGTCCTCGACGAGGCAGGTGTAGCGGCCCCGGTCGACGGTGACGACGAATCCCGAGAGCGCGTCGGAGTGGCGGGGGCGGTTCTTGGTCCGCGGCCGGGTGCTCCGCGACGGCCGGACCCGGACGTCGTCGTTGTCCCAGGACTCCCCGAGCCGGCTCACCCGTGCAGCATCCGATCCCAGCGGCCGGCGAACCCGGGCAGCGTCTTGGCGGTGGTGTCGATGTCGTCGACCACGACGCCCGGCACTCGCAGGCCGACGATCGCACCCGCGGTGGCCATCCGGTGGTCGGCGTAGGCCCCCCACGGACCGCCGTGCAGGGCGGCCGGGCGGATGGTCAGTCCGTCGGTCTCCTCGGTGACCGACCCGCCGATGGCGCCGATGTTGGTGGCCAGGGCGGCCAACCGGTCGGTCTCGTGACCCCGGAGGTGGCCGATACCGCGCAGCCGGGACGGCGAGCGGGCGAACAGGGCCAGCGCGGCGACGGTCGGGGTGAGCTCGCCGACGTCGTGCAGGTCGACGTCCAGACCCTCGAGCGCGTCGGGGCCGGTGACCCGCAGGCCCCCGCCGGTCAGCTCCACCCCGGCTCCCATGGCGGCCAGCAGGTCGCGGATGCCGTCCCCGGCCTGGGTGGTGCTGGCCGGCCAGTGCGGCACGGTGACCTCACCGCCGGTGATGGCCGCGGCGGCCAGGAACGGGGTGGCGTTGGACAGGTCGGGTTCGATGGGCGCCGTCCACGGCCGCACCGGGCCGGGGTAGACCGACCACTGGTTGGGGGTGCCGTCGTCGACGTGGACGCCGACCTGGCGCAGGGCCTGCACCGTCATCTCGATGTGCGGCAGCGACGGGACGGGCGCCCCGCGGTGGATGACGCGGACCCCGTCGCGATAGGACGCGCCGGAGAGCAGCAGCCCGGAGACGAACTGTGACGAGGCGCTCGCGTCGATGACGACGGTGCCGCCGGTCAGCCGACCGGCACCGTGCAGCACGAACGGCAGGGCGTCCGTGGGGCCGCCGTCGGGGTCGGTGATCGTGGTACCGAGGCCGCGCAGGGCGTCCAGCACCGTGCCCATCGGGCGGCGGCGGGCGGCGGGATCGCCGTCGAAGGTGACGGCGCCGGACGCGGCCGCGGCCAGTGGCGGCACGAACCGCATCACGGTGCCGGCCAGGCCGCAGTCGATGGTCGCGGGACCGGCGAGCGGCGCGGGGACGACCGTCCAGTCGTCTCCCTCGCCGCCCCCGGGACGGACGTCCGCACCCAGGCTGACCAGCGCTTCGGCCATCAGGCGGGTGTCGCGGCTGTCCAGGGCGCCCGGGATGGTCGACGGCTCGGTGGACTGCACGGCCAGGATCAGCGCCCGATTGGTGAGCGATTTGGAGCCGGGTACCGAGACCACCGCCCGTACCGGGCCGGTCACCGTCGGCGCGTTCCACCCACCGTCCCCGTCGCCGGGCCCGGAGGCGTTCCCGGCCGGCTGGTCGGCGTCGTGCGGAATGCGATCGGGTGCCGTCACCCCTGCATCCTCCCAAACGTTGCGGGGCCGCCGGTACGCACGAGCACGCGCGGTCATCGGTCGGTGCGTCCACCGGCCGGGCGGCCGCGCGGTCCCGACGGGCACAATCACCGCATGTGCGGTCGCTACGCCCTCACCGTCGAACCCGAGGTCCTGTACGGGACCTTCGCCGCCGATCTCGATGACGGGGTCGGTGGACCGGCGGCCCTGTACGGGGGTGACGCCCCCCGGCCCCGCTACAACATCGCGCCGACCGTGACGGTGCCGGTCGTCCGCCTCGACCCCCGGCGGACCGCCGAGCACGCCGACGGTGGGGGCCGCCGGCAGGTGGAGCCGATGCGCTGGGGTCTGGTGCCGTCGTGGGCGAAGGACGTGTCGGTCGGCAATCGCATGTTCAACGCGCGGGCCGAGTCGCTGGCCGAGAAGCCCGCGTTCCGGCGGGCCCTGGCCAAGCGACGCTGCCTGATCCCGGCCAGCGGCTGGTTCGAGTGGCGCAAGCTGGGGGAGCCGGCCGGCAACCGCAAGGTGCCCAAGCAGGCGTACTACATGACCCCGCAGGACGGGTCCGTGCTGGCGTTCGCCGGGCTGTGGGAGTACTGGAAGCCCGCCGGGGACCCGGCCGACGAACACGACCCGGCGCCCGTGGTCAGCATGACCATCGTGACCACCGCATCGGTCGGCCCGCTGCGGGACATCCACGAACGGATGCCGCTGGTGCTGCCGTCGTCGGAATGGACCGACTGGTTGTCGCCCGCGATCGACCCCACTCCGCTGCTCACCCCCACACCGGCGGCCCTGGTCGATGCGCTGGAACTGCGTCCGGTCGGTCCGCGGGTCGGCGCGGTGGTCAACGACGACGCCGACCTGCTGCGCCCGGTCACCCCGGCCGGGGCCGACGACGCAGAGCCGGTTCAGGCCCACCGTGACCGGGATCCGGCTGCGGCCGGATCGGGCGAACAGCTGTCCCTGGAGTTCCCCAACCCCCGTTGAGCGGGACGTCGAGGCGCACGTATCACCGGATGCGGCGGGGTCTCCCGATTTCCGGGTACGTCCATGGGCGCACCCGGGCCCCGGCCGCCGTATCGCGGTGCCGGTGGTCGGTCGCTCACACTCATCGAACTGAACGGGGGCTCCGCTCGTGGTTCTCGCCCCAGGGGACGACTTCGCCGGCTACACGATCGAGGCGGTCCTCGGCACGGGTGGCATGGGCGCCGTCTACCTCGCCAAGCATCCGCGCCTGCCGCGCCGCGACGCGCTCAAGCTGCTCAGCCCGACCCTGTCCGACGATCCGAGTTTCCGGGCGCGCTTCGAGCGGGAGGCCGATCTGGCCGCCGGTCTGGTGCACCGCAACATCGTCGCCGTCTACGACCGGGGCGCCGCCGGCCCCGACGACCGGCAGCTGTGGATCTCGATGCAGTACGTCGCCGGCACGGACGCCGCGGTCGCCGCGCGCGCCGGCGACGGTGCGATGACCCCGGAACGGGTCGTCAACATCATCAGCGAGGTGGGCGCCGGACTGGATCACGCCCATCGGGCCGGGCTGCTGCACCGGGACGTCAAGCCGGCCAACATCCTGCTGGCCGCCTCGGACGACCCCAACGAGGCCGAGCACGTCCTGCTGACCGACTTCGGCATCGCCAAGTCGACCGACGAAGTGCAGCACCTCACCGGCACCGGCAACCTGTTGGCCACCCTGGCCTACGCCTCCCCGGAACAGATCGAGGCCCGTCCCCTGGACCGCCGGGTCGACATCTACGCGCTGGGCTGCGTGCTGTACGAACTGCTCACCGGCAGTGTGCCGTTCCCGGAGGCGACGCCCTTCGCCACCATGACCGCCCACCTCAAGCAGCCGCCGCCGCGTCCGTCGGCCCGGGTCGGCTGGCTGCCCCCCGGTTTCGACGACGTCGTGGCCAAGGCCATGGCCAAGAATCCCGACGACCGCTACGCCTCCTGCCGCGAGATGGCCCTGGCCTGCCGGGCCGCCCTCGCCGCGGTCAGCACCGCCCCGGCCGGCGCGTACGCCGCACCGACGCGCGCCGAGACCAGTCCGCTGGGTATGGCCGCGCCGCGACAGCCGCAGCCGGCCGCCGAGAACGGGCCGATGGTCGCCCCGGCCGAGGCCGTCGGGCTGACCCGGCCGCGACCGCCGTTCACCGTCACGATCCGCCGCACGTTCCGGCAGGGCGGCCGGGTCCAGGAAATGGGTCCCGTGCGGTCGGCCGTCCTGCCCGCCGTCGACCGCGTCGAACTCGAACGGCTGCTGGAGGTGTCGAACTTCTTCTCGTTGCCGCCCCGGCTGCCTCTGGAGTTCGTGGTCGCCGACGACGTCCTTCAAGAGATCACCGTCGAGAACGCCCAGCTGCGTCGGACGGTGGTGTTCGAGCGGGAGGGGTCCAAGCACGCGACCGAGCTGGACGCGTTGATCCGGTTGATGGGCCGGCACGCCGGGTGGGTGGAGTTGCATCCGCTGGCCACCGGCGCGGCCTATCCGGGCTGGAGCCCCACCGGGACCGTGCCGCCGCTGGGCGGCCAGGCCTACCAGTCGACCGAGGCCATCGGGACGGCCGGCGGCTACGGCGGTGCCCACCCGTCGGGTCCGCTGCCGTCCGCTCCCGGGTCGGGCTGGTCGGGGACCGGTCCGCATTCCTTCCCGAACACCGGCGGCGGTACCCACCCGTCAGGTCCGCAGGCCCTGGTGGGCACCGGCCCGCACGGCGGCGTCCCCGGGAATCGACCGGGAATGCCGGTCGGCCGCCCGCCGGCCGGACGGTCGTCGCGGCGCTGGCTGTGGCTGGCGACCGCGGCGGTGGTGATCGTCGCGGCCATCGGGACGACCGTCTTCTTCGCGACCCGGACGTCCGACCCCGTCGCGCCCGCCGCGCCCGGCAATCTGGCGGCCACCGGCGCCGAGGACCTCACGGTCGCGCTGACCTGGTCGGCGCCCGCGGGGGCCACCGGGTACACGGTCAGCCGGGACGGCACCCAGGTCTACCAGGGGCCGGCGACGTCGTTCACCGACGACGGTGGCTATGCGCAGGGCGGGACCGGGGTGGAGGTCGGCGGCCACACCTACACCGTGACCGCCAGCAACGTGAACGGGCAGCGGTCGCCGGCGGCGACCGTCGCGGTCACCGTGCCCAAGGGGCCGTGGGGCAGCGAGGCCTTCCTGGTCAAGCAGTTCCCGGACCTGCTCCCCACGTCGCCGGCCGGCTCCGGCTACAACCAGTCGACGTGCACGGTCAAGAGCGACAGCTACGGCAGCGGCGCCGACGCCATCATCGGCTGCAAGGACGCGGACGGGGTCTACACCGAGGTCATGCACTTCCCCGACACGCAGACCTGGAAGGCCTACCTCGCGCGGGACTACGCCACCTCGACGGCGACCGACTGGGACCGTCAGGGGGTCGTGGAGGGGCAGCTCTACCGTTCGCCCGACGGTGCCGAGGGCGTGCCGACCATCTACACCTCGTTCTCCGCCCCGGAACGGCAGAACTACCTCATCTACGCCGAGTGGCAGGACCACACCGGCCAGGAGCTGTACGACACCTGGTGGCTGCCGGCGCCGTTCTGACCGCCGGCTGGAGGGCCTCCACCGGGACCGGGCCGGGAACGACGAAGGGGCGGGAGCCGTTGGCTCCCGCCCCTTCTCGCGCTCATCGGTCAGTCGGCGAGCAGACCGGTGATTCGCTCGGCCACCTCGCCCGCGGTGCCGGGCCGTTCTCCGAGGGGGGCCAGGCACGCCCGGACGACATCGCCCTCGTCCGGCCCGAGCGAGGCGTGGACAATGGGCTGCTGGGACTGCACGGCCCGGATGGCCAGCAGCGGTTGGCGTTCCGGCAGCTCCCCGTACAACCCGGATCCGGCCAGCACCCGGTGCAGCGTCGCGCCCAGCGCCCAGATGTCCGTGGCGCGGGACGGTGACTCGCCGAGCAGCAGAGCGGGGTCGAGGTACTCGACGGACGTCTCCGGGGCCATCCCGGTCAGCGCCGCGCCCGCGGTGAACACCCGGGCCAGGCCGAGATCGGAGAGTTTGCCGCCGGTCTCGGTGAGCATGACGTTGCCGGGCTTGATGTCGCCGTGCGCCATCCCGGCCTCGTGCAGCGCGTCGACGGCCAGCGCCGCGTCGCGGACCGCCCGCAGGGCGTGGTCGTGGCCGAGCGGCCGCGCCGGCGCAGCCAGCGAACCGAGGGGGAACCACTCCATGGCGTAGAGGAAATTCTCTTCCAGCACGGCGTCGTACACGCGGGCCAGGTGCGGGCAGGCGACCGCCGCGAACGCGCGGAGCTCCCGGGTACCGCGGCGGTAGGCGTCCTCGCTGCACTGGCCGGCGAACACCTTGACGGCCACATACTCGTCGTCGATGCCGAGGCGGGCCGGCGGCCGAGCCAGGTAGAACCGGCCGTGGTTGCCGTCACCGATGAGTCGCACGACCTCGAAGTCGGCCAGCACCGGGAGCGGCGCAGGGGGCGTATCAGACAGAACCACGGGTTTCTCCCTCGTCGACAGTGGCGGTCACGCGCAGAGTCCAGAGGCGCGGACCGGCCCGGCGATACCCAGGGAGCGATCCACCGTGGCCTTCGGTGACCGCTCCGGCCCACCTCAGCTCACGGTCGCCGGACGCCCGGCCGCCCGCCCGTCAGGAACCCGATGCACACCATCGCCATCGTCTTCGTCGACATCGCCATCATCATGGTCGCGGCCCGCCTCTTCGGGCGGCTCGCGATCCGGGTCGGACAACCACCGGTGGTCGGCGAGATCGTCGCTGGTCTCGCCCTGGGACCCAGCCTGCTCGGCCTGCTCCCCGGCGACCCGGTCGGTTTCCTGTTCCCGCCGGACGTGCTGCCGTTCCTCAACGTGCTGGCTCAGCTCGGTCTGATCCTCTTCATGTTCATCGTCGGTCTCGAGTTGGACGTCCTGCTCGTCCGCGGCCGCGAGAAGGTCGCCGGCACCATCTCCGCCGCTTCGGTGGCGCTGCCCTTCGCTCTCGGTGCCGGGGTGGCGCTCCTGCTGCACGGCAACCACGCCCAGACCGACCAGGGCCCCGTCCCGGTGCTCGGGTTGGCGTTGTTCATGGGTGTCGCCATGTCGATCACCGCGTTCCCGGTACTGGCCCGCATCCTGGCCGACCGGGGCATGCAGCGCACCACCATCGGCGTCCTCGCGCTGGCCTGCGCGGCCGTGGACGACATCATCGCGTGGACGCTGCTGGCCTTCGTGGTGGCCGTCGTGCAGGGCGGCAGCCCGATGGAGGTGCTGCGGATCGTCGCACTCACCGCGCTGTTCGCCGCCGTGATGTTCGGGCTCGTTCGGCCCCTGCTGCGACATCTGGTCGCCTGGCGGGACCGCGCGGGACGCCTGACCCCCGACATCCTCGCCGTCGTCCTGATCGGTGTGCTGGTGTCGTCGTTCACCACCGAGATCATCGGCATCCACGCCATTTTCGGGGCGTTCGTGTTCGGCGCGGTGATGCCCCGCGAGGCACTGACCCCGGGCGCGGCGACCCTGACCCACGAGATCCTGGAGCGGCTGGAACAGGTCAGTGTGCTGCTGTTGTTGCCGTTGTTCTTCGTCGTCACGGGCCTGAAGACCGACGTCGGCGGGCTGGACCTGGGCGGTCTCGGCGAGCTGGGGCTCATCCTGGTGGTCGCCGTCGTGGGCAAGTTCGTCGGCGCCTACGTCGGGGCGCGGGCCATGAGGGTCCCGCACCGCACCGCCTCGGCGGTCGGCGTCCTGATGAACACCCGCGGCCTGACCGAGCTGGTCATCCTCAACGTCGGCCTGCAAGTCGGCGTCCTGGACGGGAACCTGTTCACGATGATGGTGATCATGGCCCTGGTCACGACCGCCATGACCGGGCCCCTGCTCAAGCTCGTGTACTCCGACCGTCAGCAGCAGCGGGACATCGCCGCCGCCGAGCGCGCCAGCCTCGGCGTCGTCGACTACTACCGGGTGCTGACCCTCGTCGACGAGGTCACCGGCGACGCGGCGCCCGATGCGGCCCGGGTCGATGCGCTGCGGATCGCCGGGGTCGGGGCGCTGCTGCTCGGCCGCCGTCGCCCCGCCCAACTCGTGCTCAGCCGGCTGATCCGCCGGGCGTCGGCGCCGCTCGAACTGGGCGCGGCCGTCGTTCCCGACCTGGCCCGCATGGCCGGCACGGTGGACGACCTCCAGCAGCTGGCCGCCGCGGTGGCCGGATCGACCGACCTCGGGTCCCCGCCGTCGGTGCTGGCCCGGTTCACTTCCGACCCCTGGACCGATCTGCTGGCCCAGGCCGAGGCCGTCGAGGCCGACGTCGTTGTGGTGAGCGAGCAGTGGGCCGCCGGTCACCTCCCCGAAGGCGCCCTGGACCTGCCGTTCACCCTGGTCACCGCGCGACTCGGCGTGACCCCGGCGGCCGGTAGCCCGGTGGCCGTGGCGGCCACGTCCGACGCCGACGCCCGGACCGCCGCCCTGCTGGGTGCGGCCGCGGCGTCCAGCGTCCGGGGGCCACTGTTGCTCTCGTCGGTCGGGGCCGGCCGTCCGGCCCGGAAACTGTCCGGGGCGTTGGCACCCGTGCGGGAGGGCGGGCTCGACGTCCGCACCGTCGAGGGCGGTCCCGACATCCCCAACAGTGGTGGCGATCTCGACGCCGTCGCGATGTGGATCGTCGGAGGCCGCACACCGGTCGGCACCCACGTGCACACCGTGCTGCGGGTGCGGGCCGGTCAGCAGGACCGCGATGTCGAGTTCGGTGAGCAGGTGGCCGAGCTGGTGCCGACCGGTACCTGACGCCTGGCTGCTCGTCCACAGCCCCCGTCCGGATGCTCCGGGCGGGGGCTGTGACATCGTCGCGCTGGCGGGATCGGCGCTGGCTCCGAGGCAGGAGTGTCTCTGGTGCCTCTGGTCCAGGGGTCGACGGTGTGGACGACCCGGGGTCGGGGCGCATGTGATCCGAGCCCAGGCCGGTGGGAATGACGAAAGCCCCGGTGGGCGTGGAGGTTCCACGCCCACCGGGGCTTTCGTCGGTGTGGTGCCGTTACAGTCGCGCCGCCGACGACTCGAACGTGAAGGTGCGTCGCCCCACCCGCACGGTCAGGCCCGGGGTCAGCACCACCGGCTGTCGCGGGGCCAGCCGGGTCCAGCCGGCCTGGCCGGCGGCGGCAACGTAGCTGCCGTTCGCCGATCCACGGTCGATGAGGACGACATCCCAGTTCTGCAGGCGGATCTCGGCGTGGACGCGGGAGAGTGTGCCGCTGTCGTCGTCCAGCCGGATCGGTCGCAGCCGTCCGGCCAGTACCTCGGGATCGGACTCGGGATTGCGGCCGAGGACGTAGTCGTCGTCCAGGACGAACGTCGCCCCGATGTCCAGGACCAGCAGTCCCAACGGCGGACGGCGGCCGTCGACGAGGATGCCCGTCACCTGGTCCATCCGGATCCCGCACACCGAGCAGAACGAGACCCGCGGATCGTTGAGATGGCCCCGGGAGCAGCGGAACCCCTTGACGATCGCGTGGGCCGGGACCGGGGGCCCCGACTTCGCCGACTTCCCTGGCGGGACCGCCGGCTTCCCCGGTCCCCGGTCGGCCCGCTGGTCGGGTCGCGCCGGGTCCGCCGGCGGGGTGGCCGATGCCCCGGCCACCGGCAGTGGACGCCGGGGAGCGACGTCGTCGTCGGAGGTGTCGATGCGGGCGGACAACCGCGGGGCAGGCAATGGGGTCGACGTCGCCGGCGGGGCAACGGGTGTCGCGGAGAGCGGCAGCACCGCGGCCGCCCCGGCGTCCCCGGCCCGCGGGACCGGCGACACCCCGGGGGCGGCGACCGGTAGCGCCGGGGCGGCGTGCCGACCGGCGGTTCCGTCGGGTTGGTCCCGGCGGCCGTCGGGCACGGCCGCCGGATCCAGCACGATGCCGTCACCCGGGACGAGACCGTTCACCAGACCGCCGAAACCCAGGGCCGCGAACGGCGACGCCGGCGGGCGCACCGGGTCGTCGTTGGCCGACAGCGCGATCGCCCCGGCCGGCCAGGGCAGCAGGCGGTCGACGGTGAACGCGGCGGTGCGGCCGGACAGGTGCACGAGGTCGACGGCGGGGGTGACGCTGCGGCCGGTGGCGGAGACGGATCCGGCCGCGCCGGTGGTCGGGAACTCGACGAGCGACACGTCGCCGTGCAGGAACACGGCGATGCCGTCATCGGTCGCGGCGACGGTGCCGAACCCGGGGACGCCCGCGGTCCCGACGACCCACTGGGTCAGTCGGTGGGCCAGCGGACGGCCGGGCGCCGCCCCGTGCTCGTCGGCGACGGCTCGCAGCAGTTCGAGCAGCTCGGTCGCGGTGGTCAGCGCGGCCCCGGACAGTGCAGTGGCGGCCGCGCCCGGGTCGGCGCCGGTCAGATCGCCGGTGCGGATGACCGCCGCGATCCCGGGGACCCGGATCACCAGATGATCACCCGGTAGGACCTCGCCCGGGACGCGGTCGAACGGGACGCCGCCCGGGCCGTCCGGCGGGGCGGGGTGGGGAGTGGCAGCGGGGGTCACCACAGTCGTCCTCCTGGGAAGTGGCAGTGCGCGTGTGACGGCTGCGCATCGGGCCGGGTGCACGTCACCACAGTCGTCCTCCTCGGAAACGCCAGTGGGGGAAGAAGATCCGCATGGGTCCGTTGGCCCACAGCCAGACGACGACCCAGGTGGTGAGGAACTGGATGAGGAAGGCCGAGAACGGGACGCCGGCCGAGAGGCCCGGCAGCACACCGGCTTTCACCAGCAACCAGAGCACCACCCCCTCGTTGATCGCGGTGAGCAGGCCGAACAGTGTCGGCCAGTCCTTCTCCCAGCGGAACTGCTGCAGGAAGTGGTAGAGGAACTCCCAGGCGATGCCGAGGACGATCACCCAGGCCAGGACGAGGAAGGTCGCGCGGTAGGAGGCGCCCAGTGGCGCCCCGGTGGGCAGGATCGGCGTGATCAGCAGCGTCCAGAGTCCGCCGATGATCGCGGTGAGCACGATGCGGGTCTGGATCCGCCCGTACAGAGTGGGAACCATGACTCTTTCCTAGATCTGCTTGTTGCGGGCCCAGCGCCACCACTGCCTGGCGGACTGGACCGGGCCGATGGGCTTGCCGAAGCCGAGCTTGGCGAGGTCGTCGCAGATCTCCTGGGCGGCGATCTGCAGACCGAGGAACGTGTCGACGCCGGGGAACGGGCCACCGAGCGTCGCGCTGCCGGAGGCGTACATCCGGCCGGGCTGGCTGCGGGTGCCGATCACCTCGAACGTGGTGTCGACGTCGAGGCGGCCGACCGGATTGCGTCCGGCGCCGCTGTGGTCGAGCAGGTCGGCCAGCACCCGGTGTTCCCGGATGTCGGCCTCCAGGCCGGTGCAGTCGATGACGAAGTCGGCGGTGATCTCGGCGAGCCCGTTCCGGCCGGGGGTCAGCGGGGTCGTGCCGGCCGGCGGTGGGCCCTGGGTGGGCCGCAGGAAGGTGACGACACCCCGACCCTGCGGACCGGGTTGCAGCTCCTTCACCTCGCCGACGACCGTGCGGTACCAGCCTTCGGCGCGGCCCCGCTTCAGTTGGGACTGCCAGAGCCGCCGGACCGGGGTGTTGGTGCCACCCATCTCCTTGTAGGCGGCGGCCCGTTCCTCGCCCTCGAGGTTGCGGACCTTGGCCTTGAGCTGGCCGCCCCACACCGACTTCGGGTAGTTGAAGCCCTGGTAGGCCCAGCCGTCACCACCCTTGCGGCGGGAGAAGACGTTCGGACCGTGGGCGCCGGTGACGTACGTGCGGAACAGGTGCACGATCTGCGTCTGCAGGCCGGACTTGTCGCGGTCGTCGACGAGGCGCTGCAGCACCCGGGAGGCGACGATGCCACCGCCGCGGATGACGACGGTCCCGGGCCGCCGGCGCAGTTGTTCGTAGACGTGCTCGTGCGGCTCGTAGGCGTTCACCACCTTGGACGGGTCCCGGTAGTACTCGCGGTAGCGCTGCAGGTCGGGCAGCAGCTTCAGGCCCGGGTAGCCGATGGCGACGTGCACGTAGGGGCTGCGGTAGGCCAGCCGCCGGGTCGGGGTGGCCCCGGCCGGCGGGGTGAGGATGGTGAAGTAGCCGCCCTCCCGACGGCGCCGCACCATCCGGACCTGTCCCTTGCGGACGCACTGCTGGTAGCCGATGCGCTTGTACTCGCGCTCCATCGTCTCGAACGCCTGCCCGGCCTTGGGCGTGTAGTAGTCGGCCAGGATCGGCTCGGTCATCACGTTCCACAACGGCTTGACGAAGTCGCCGACCGACTTCGCCCCGAAGGCCTCGCGGACCGCGTAGCTGGGAAAGCCCCAGATGTTGTCCGGCGTGGACGCCGAGTCCGACCGGAGCCGTTCGGCGCGGGGGATCTGCGAGACCCGGGTCAGGTACTCGTAACTGGACCACGGGGTGTCCAGCTGGGTCAGCACGGTGATGTTGCTGGCCGGGACGCCGTACAGGCGCAAAAAGTCGGTGGTGACGAACGAGCCGATACCGCCGCCGACGGTGACGAACTTCGTGTCGATGATGGGGATACCGGCCCGCCGCACCATCTCGTCGGTCCAGATGTCGGTCGCGACCAGCTCGGGGGTGAGGTCCCCGACCACGCTCGGCACACCGGCCGGGGCGGGCGGGGCCTCCACGCCGGCCCGGTACACCTGGGTGGGCGCGGCCGGATCGGGGCCGGGTCCTGCGTACGTCGGCCGCTCGGGCGGTCCGCTCATGTCGAGTCCTCCTGGGTCGCCGGCCCGCGGCGACGCCCCAGCAGGGTGGGGTCGACGGTGCGATCGGACCGGTGGGGCTGCCACTGTCGTGGCCGCGGCCACCGGGGTGGATCACCAGGACGGACCCGGGCGGCTGCGGCGCGTGCAGGAGCCGGCCACCGGCCGTTTCGGACGTCAGGCGGCAGAAATCCTGCTGACGGTGGCGTTCATCGCCCGGATCAGGTCGGCGGGAGCCAGTTCGACCTGCAGCCCACGGCGGCCGGCGCTGACCAGCACCCGTTCGTGATCCATCGCCGTGGCGTCGACGACGGTCGGCAGCGCCCGCTTCTGGCCCAGCGGCGAGATCCCCCCGGCGACGTACCCGGAGGACCGTTCGGCGTCGGCCACCTTGGCCATCACCGCCTTCTTGCCGCCCAGAGCCGCGGCCAGGGCCTTGAGGTCGAGCTGGTGGCTGACCGGCACGACCCCGACGACCAGCTTGCCGTCCAGTTCGGCGACGAGGGTCTTGAACACCTCGTCGGGGGTGCGGCCGAGGGCGGCGACCGCCTCGTCCCCGAAGGCCGTCGACGCCGGGTCGTGGTGGTAGGGCAGCAGCGTGTGGTCGATGCCCAGCCGGGTCAGGGCGGTGACGGCCGGGGTGCCGCCGGCACCGCCACGGTTCGGGCTGGAGGAGCGGGAGCGTCCGGACACGAGAAATGAGCCTAGGGGAGCGGGCCGGGCCCGGACAGCGAACGGCCCGGACCGGCGGGTGCCGGTCCGGGCCGCTGCCGGAGCGAGGGGGCTCAGCCGCTGGTGGCGGTCGAGCTCGCTGCGGACGAGCCGGACGAGCCACTGCCCGCGGTGATGTTCTTGCTCACCCAGTCCTCGGCCACGGCCACCGAGTCCTCCTTGTCCACGGTCACCCGGGACAGCAGGGCGGTCAGGTCCTCGGTGGTCAGCTTGGCCGACACCTGGTTCAGCGTGTCGGTGATGACCGGGCTGTTCTTGGACTTCGCGATCAGCGGCAGGATGTTCTCCGCCGCGAAGAGGTTCTGCGGATCCTCCAGGACGACCAGGTTGTTGGCCGGGATGGCGGGATCCGTGGTGAACAGGTTGGCGGCCTGGATCTGGTCGCCGAGCAGCGCGTTGAGCGTCAGCGGGCCGCCGGCGTCGAGCGCCTTGAACTCCTTGAAGTCCAGGCCGTACTTCTCCTTCAGACCCGGGACACCGGTCTGCCGGGTCGCCCACTCCGGCGGCCCGCCCAGCACGATCTCACCGGCGACCGGCTGCAGATCGGCGATCGACTTCAGGTTGTACTTGCTGGCCGTGTCCTGGGTGACGACCACGGCGTCCTTGTCCTGCGCCGGGGACTTGTCCAGCACCTGCAGGTCGGTCGGCGTCTTCTCCAGGAGGGCCGCGTAGACGTCCTCGGAGGACACGGCGGTCGCGCTGGTGTCGAAGTACTGCAGCAGCACGCCGGAGTACTCGGGGACCAGGTTGATCGAACCGTCCTCCAGCGCCTTGAGGTAGACCTCGCGGCTGCCGATGTTGAGGTTGGTGGTGGCCTGCACACCGTTGGCGTCCAGGGCCTTCGCGTAGATGTTCGCCAGCAGCGCGCTCTCGGGGAAGTTGGCCGAGCCGATGACCAGGGAGCCGCCCCCGCCACCGCTGCTGGCGGCCGTCGAGGACGCCGAGGTGCCGCCACCGGACAGCGGGTCCGATGACCCGCCGCACGCGGTCAGAGCCAGCGCGGCCGCGGTGCCGACCGCGGCGATACCGGCGAGGCGCCGGCGGCCGGTCGAGGACGACCGGGAGAACAGGGATCGCACAGTCACGTCAATCTCCTTCGGGTGATGGGGTCTTCCTACCCGCCTGGGCGGCCAGGGCAACGGGACGGCCGCAACCGTGACCGTTCTGGAACACGAAAAGTGAGCTACATCGCGCCGTTCCGGGAATCGTGGCGACCCACGAGTCTCAGTGCTTGCCGCCGGCGTCGACGGTGCGCAGCACCGCGGCCTCGCTGTCCTGGGGCTTGTCGCTCTCGGCCGGGACGACCAGATCGGCGGTGGTCGCCCGGCCGGACACCCGCCGGCCGGTCAGGCCCGGGGAGACCACGAAGTGGCCCACGAGCGCGATCAGCCGGTCGCCGATGATGGCCAGGAGCGCCACGAGCACCGCCCCGCCGACGACCTTGGCGTAGTCCTGCTGGGCCAGCCCGTCGACGACGTAGCGGCCGAACCCGCCAAGGGACACGAACGCGGCGATCGTCGCGGTGGCCACCACCTGCAGGAACGCCGACCGCAGACCGGACAGGATCAGCGGCAGGGCCAACGGCAGCTCCACCCGGAACAGTGCACCCCGGCCGGTCATCCCCATCCCCTTGGCGGCGTCCCGGACCGCCGGATCGACGGCGGCGATCCCGGCGTAGGTGTTGGACAGGATCGGCGGGATGGCCAGGATCACCAGCACCACGATCGTCGGGCCCAGCAGCGCGAACTCGCCGCGCAGATTCGTCAGTCCGTACAGGGCGAGCAGGATCAGCAGACCGAACGTCGGGATGGCCCGCAACGCGTTCGCCAGGCCGGTCACCAGGGCGGTGCCTTTACCGGTGTGGCCGATCAACGCGCCGATGGGCAACGCGATCACCGCCGCGATGACCAGGGCCAGCAGCGTGTACCAGAGGTGCTCGCCCAGCCGGGTCCACACCCCGTCGGCGCCGGTCCAGTGGCTGCCGTCGGTCAACCACCGCCATCCGGCGTTCACGCGGTCACCGCCTTGGCGTCGGCCGACTTCTGGTCGGCGTCGGCAGCCGTCGGCTCGGACACCGGCTTGCTGCTCCGGGTCGCCCGGATCCAGGGGGTGCTCAGCCGGATGGCCAGCAGGATCAGCATGTCGAAGATCGCGGCGATGACCAGGCAGAGCACCAGCCCGGTGATGATCGGGGTAAAGAAGTCGAGCTGGAACCCGACGGTGAACAGCTGCCCGAGTTGCGGCACACCGAGCAGCGCGGCCACCGAGACCAGGCTGACGTTGGACACCGCGGCGACCCGCAGGCCGGCCCCGATGACCGGGATGGCCAGCGGCAGCTGCACCCGGATAAGCATCGGCAACGTCTTGTAGCCCATGGCCTTCGCGCTCTGCACGACCAGCGGGTCCACCGAGTCCAGGCCGTCCGCGACGACCCGGACCAGCAGGGCCAGCGTGTACAGCGTCAGGGCGACGACCACGTTGATCGGATCGAGGATGCGGGTGCCGAGCAGGCCGGGCAGCATCACGAACAGAGCCAGCGACGGGACCGTGTAGAGCAGACCGGCCACCGTGATCAGGACGCTGTAGGACCAGCGGTACTTGTGGGCGACGGCCCCCAGCGGCAGCGCGAGCAGCAGACCGAGCACCGTCGGGACCGCGGCGAGCCAGACGTGGGACAGGAACCAGGAGATGATCTGGTCGGAATTGCGGTCGAGCCAGTCCCACCTCACGGCTGGTCACCCCCCGTGCCGGACTTGGTCAGCGCGCCGGCCGGCAGCCGGTGGGCTCCGGTGCGTTCGGCGGCCGACCGGACCCGGGCGCTCTCGATCGCGGTCAGCACCTCGGTGGCGCGGACCGTACCCACCACCCGGCCGTCCGCGTCGACCGCGACTCCCCGCCCCGAGGGCGACGACAGCGCGGCGTCCAGGGCGGTCCGCAGCGAGGACCCCGGCCCGGCCAACGCACCACCCAGCACGAGCTGCTGGTCGGTGACGGTGGTGCCGGGGGCCAGGTTCGTGGTGTCCAGCCAGCCCCGTGGCCGACGCTCGCCGTCCAGCACCAGCAGCCAGCGGGTCGCCGGACCGTCGGTGCGTGTCTCCTCGGCGCCTTCCCCGGTGGACCCGGCGTCGGCGGTCAGGGCGCTGCCCAGGGTGGCGGTCGGCTCGTCGTGCAACGGCAGGTCGGGGGAGTCCAGGAAGGACAGCGCCCGGTACCCCCGGTCCCGGCCGACGAAGTCGGCGACGAAGTCGTCGGACGGGCGGCGCAGCACGTCGTCGGGGGAGGCGTACTGGGCCAGCCGCCCGCCGACCGCGAACACGGCGATCTTGTCGCCCAGCTTCACCGCCTCGTCGATGTCGTGGGTGACGAAGACGATCGTCTTGCCGAGCTCGGACTGCAGCCGGATGAACTCGTCCTGCAGCTGACCCCGGACCACGGGGTCGACCGCCGAGAACGGCTCGTCCATCAGCATCACCGGCGGGTCGGCCGCCAGTGCGCGGGCCACCCCGACGCGCTGCTGCTGACCGCCGGACAGCTGGGCCGGGTAGCGCTTGCCCATCGCGGCCGGCAGCCCGACCCGCTCCAGCAGCTCGGACGCCGCGGCGCGTGCCTCCCGTCGGGAGGTGCCCTGCAGCACCGGGACGGTGGCCACGTTGTCCAGCACGGTGCGGTGCGGGAACAACCCGGCGTTCTGGATGACGTAGCCGATGCCCCGCCGCAGGGTGGGCGCGTCGATGCTGCGGGTGTCGCGGCCGTCGATCTCGATCGTGCCGGCGGTCGGCTCGATCATGCGGTTGATCATGCGCAGCGACGTCGTCTTGCCGCAGCCGGACGGACCGACGAACACGGTGATGCGACCGGTGGGGATCTCGACGGTGAGGTCCTGCACGGCGGCGGTGCCGTCCGGGAAGACCTTGGAGACCGAGCGGAAACTGATCACGGATCGCCCTTCGGGGTGCCGTGGCGCCACGGGGCGTGGCGGCCGGAATTTCACGCGGTGGTCGCACAGTACCCACCGATCCTCGGACCGAAGCCGGGGCGCACCACGTCTGTGGTGCAGGTGACTCGATCGTGCTACCGGATCTCGCCGCCCGCGTGCGGGAGGATGACCCGGTGACCGAGGCCCTCTTCATGCCCATGCTGTTCTCCCGGAACGGGCTGGACCCCGTCGCCGAGCTGACGGACCGTCGCGCCGACGAGCCGATCGGCAAGCTGGAACTCCCGTTCGGCATCTCCGCCTGGCTGGTCACCGGCTACGCCGAGGCCAAGGCGGTGCTCGGTAACGCCGATGCGTTCAGCAACGCCTTCGGCAACCTCGGCGCCGACGAGGACCAGGACCCGGGCGGCCTGGGGATGACCGACCCGCCCTACCACACGCGGCTCCGCAAGATGCTGACCCCGGAATTCACCATGCGCCGGTTGCGGCGGCTGGAGCCGCGCATCACCGAGATCGTCGAGTCCCTGCTCGACGACATGCAGGCCCGGTACGACACGCAGGTGGCCGCCGGTGAGCAGCCGACCATCGACATGGTGTCGATGTTCGCCCTGCCCATCCCGTCCCTGGTGATCTGCGAACTGCTGGGCGTGCCCTACGCCGACCGGGACACCTTCCAGGCGTTGTCCACCGCCCGTTTCGACGTCTCCGCCGACACCCTGGGGTCCATCGGCACCTCGCTGGACTACCTGCAGGGGCTGGTCGAGCGGGAACGCCGCAACCCCGGCGAGGGCATGCTCGGCATGTTGATCAGGGAGTACGGCGACCAGATCAGCGACCGGGAGCTGGCCGGTCTGGCCGACGGCATCCTCACCGGTGGCCACGAGACCACCGCCTCCACGCTGTCGCTCGGCGTCCTCGCGCTGCTGCAGAACGCGCAGGGGTACGCGGCGCTGGCCGGCGAGCCCGACGCCGAGACGGTGCACCGCACCGTCGAAGAGCTCCTGCGGTACCTGTCCGTCGTGCAGGTCGCGTTCCCCCGGTTCGCCCGCGAGGACGTCACCGTCGGTGGGGTGACCATCGGCGCGGGGGAGATGGTGCTGTGCTCCTACTCCGCCGTCGACCGCGACCCCGCGCTCGCCGCCGACTCGCCCGGGCCCGGCGTCGACCGTTTCGACCCGTCCCGCCCGGCCACCTCTCACCTGGCCTTCGGCTACGGCATCCACCGCTGCGTGGGCGCCGAACTGGCCCGGATAGAACTGCGCATCGCCTTCCCGGCCCTGGCTCGCCGCTTCCCCGGACTGCGGCTGGCCGGGCCGGCCGACGAGCTCGCCTACCGGGACAACTCGATCGTCTACAGCGTCGAGACGCTGCCCGTCACCTGGTGACCGGGGAATAGCCGGCCCGTCGGGTCGGTTGTCCCGACCGGATCCGCGCACACCTCGATGCCCGATTTCCCCGCGGCGGGAACGGTGCCGACGGCGTGGCGGACGGGACCACCGATCACGACAAACAGGAGGGTGCGCGGCGTGGACACCACCATCTCCAGACGAGTCGCCGGGGAGCGGGAGCGCGACCGGACCCGTCCGCCGGGCGGCTCACCCGCGCATGACCGCCCCGCCGGGCGGGTAACCTGCGGTCGGCGCCCGGCGGTCCGTCCGGCGCCCCCCGCGGCCCGCACTCCCACCGCGACCGGCGGGGGACGTGCGAGCGGGGAGCAGGTGACTCCGGTGGCCGACGTGGCCGGAACGCAGCCCGACGACACGTCGTCCGGCACTCTCGACCAGACCGCCGACGCGCTCGGCGCGCGGTTCACCGAGCAGGCGATGCCGTTCCTCGACCAGCTGTACGCGGCGGCGATGCGGATGACGCGCAACCCCAGTGACGCCGAGGACCTCGTCCAGGAGACGTTCCTGAAGGCGTACGCGGCCTTCGGGTCCTTCAAGCAGGGCACGAATCTGCGGGCTTGGCTGTACCGGATCCTGACGAACACCTACATCAACGGCTACCGCAAGCGGCAGCGACAGCCGCAGGTCACCGGCACCGACGAGATCACCGACTGGCAGCTCGCGGCCGCCGAGTCGCACACCTCGACCGGCCTGCGGTCGGCGGAGATGGACGCGCTGGACCGGCTGCCGGACACCGACGTCAAGGAGGCGCTGCAGGAACTCCCCGAGGAGTTCCGGCTGGCCGTCTACCTGGCCGACGTCGAGGGCTTCGCCTACAAGGAGATCGCCGAGATCATGGGCACCCCCCTGGGCACCGTGATGTCGCGCCTGCACCGTGGCCGCCGCCAGTTGCGGGAGAAGCTGACCGAGTACGCGACCGAACGCGGATTCCTGCGCCCGGCGCGCGAGGAAGCGGTCGCCGCCACCACCGGACGGGAGGGTTCCGATGACGCCCATCGCTGACTCCACCGGTCACGACCCGTGCGGGGCCTCGCAGTTCCCGTCGGGCAGCAAGTGCGACGAGGTGCTGCGCGACGTCTGGCTCTTCCTGGACGACGAGATGGACCCGGAACGCCGGGCCGTCGTCCAGCAGCACCTCGACGATTGTTCGCCGTGTCTGGTCGAGGCCGGACTGGACCTCAAGCTCAAGCGACTGCTGCACCGCACCTGCGGCGGCGACGTCGCACCGGAGGACCTGCGGGTCCGGTTGACCGCGCGCCTGGCCCGGGTGGCCACCGTGTTCGAGGACGGCTCGTCCGTGGTCGTCGAGACCCGGACCACGACGGAGTCCGTCTCGCTGGCCCCGCCGCCCGCGCCGCGGGACTGAGCGGGCCCCACAGAGTCGAAAGGCCGGGTCCGTGGAACGGACCCGGCCTGACAGGACGGTCGCACGGCCGGGACCGGCCGCACCGTTCGGCGTGAAACCCGGCTCAGGCGTTGGGGCGCTTGCCGTGGTTCGCGCCGCCCTTCTTGCGAGACTTCCGCTTGCGTCCGCGCTTGCTCATACCGTGATCCCTTCTGTGCGGTGCTGCCCCGGAACTCGGGGTCCCGGTCGGTCGAGGTGCCCTCGTATGGTCGCCCACCCGATGACGCGACCATCAATCCTCCCATGCCTTCCCGGCGGGGCGAACCACCTCCGGCGGTCGACCGTTCCGTCGCCGGGAGCCGCGGCCAGCCTCGCCACCCGGCGTGCGGACGGTGAGACAATCCGCGGGCCCCTGATCCGCCCGCGCCCCTGCCGGGTCGAAGCGGGGCGCCTGTGCCTGTCCCGTCACTGATGTCGAGGAGCCGAAGATGGCTGAGGAAGTGCGCGCCGAGATGGTGGCCAACGTCTGGAAGGTGTTGGTGAACAAGGGCGACCAGGTCGCCGACGGCGACACCCTGGTGATCCTGGAGTCCATGAAAATGGAGATCCCCGTCCTGGCCGAGGTCGACGGCACCGTCACCAGCGTCGCGGTCGCCGAGGGTGGTGTCGTCCAGGAGGGCGACCTCATCGCCGAGATCTCCTGATCGATGTCGACGCTGTCCGATCTGCTCGCCGAACATTCCGATCTCTCCGGCTCCGCCGTCGTCCATCTCCAGGCCCTGGCCGCGGAATGGCAGCTGATCGCCGACCTGTCCTTCTCCGACCTTTCCCTCTGGCTGCCCACCGGGCCGGTCGACGGCGTGCCCGGCTCGTTCGTCTGCGTCGCCCAGGCCCGGCCGACCACCGGGTCGACGGCGTTCCCCGACGACCGCGTCTCCACCACCATCACCTCGCGGGAGTTCCCGCTGCTGCGGTGGGCGTGGGAGGAGGAGCGGATCGTCGTCGAGCCGCCGCCCGTCGACGCCCCGGCGTCGTTCATCCGCCGTGAGGTCATCCCCGTCCCGCACGGGGGGCGACTGATCGCCCTGCTCGAACGGGACACCAGCAGCCTGGTCGGACGGGAGGCCAGCCAGCTGGAGACGGCGTACGTGGATGCCGCCGACGACCTGTTCCAGATGGTCGCCGACGGCGCCTTCCCGCCGGCCGACAGCCCGGTCGAGGTGCACTCCAGCCCCCGGGCGGGCGACGGGTTCATCCGGCTCGACGCCGACGGCCGGGTGGTCTACGCCAGCCCGAACGCGCTCTCGGCGTACCACCGGCTGACCTTCAACGGCGAGCTGGTGGGGGTGGACCTCGCCCAACTGAGCCGGTCGCTCATCGTCGACCCGTTCGTGGCCGCCGACCTCGCCGCCCACATCGAGGGCGCGGTGGCCGGCAACAGCGGCCTGCGGATGGAGGCCGAGGGCAAGGCCGCGACCGTGCTGTTCCGGGCGCTGCCGTTGCGGCCGCACGACCGGCCGTCCGGCGCCCTGGTCCTGGTCCGCGACGTCACGGACATCCGTCGCCGGGACCGTGCGCTGATCAGCAAGGACGCGACCATCCGGGAGATCCACCACCGGGTGAAGAACAACCTGCAGACCGTCGCCGCCCTGCTGCGCCTGCAGGCCCGCCGCTCGGCCGATCCGTCGGTGCGGCAGGCCCTCAGCGAGTCCGTGCGCCGCGTGGCGTCGATCGCGCTGGTGCACGAGACGCTGTCCACGTCGCCGGACGACCGGGTCGACCTGGACCAGATCGTGGACCGGCTGTCATCGATGATCTCCGACGTCGCCGCGGCCGAGACCTCCGCCCGGGTCCGCCGGATCGGTTCCTTCGGCATCCTCGGCGCCGACCGGGCCACCCCGCTGGTCATGGTGCTCGCCGAGGTCGTCCAGAACGCCCTGCAGCACGCCTTCGTCGCCGACCCCGCAACCGACGACGTGGACGGGGCGGCGGATGCCGCCGCGCCGGCCAGCATGGTCGACACCGGGGCGCCGGAGAACCAGGTGTCCATCGTCGTCGAACGGTCGGCCAAGAACCTGCAGGTGGCGGTCACCGACAACGGCGTGGGGTTGCCGGCGGAGTTCAGCATCGAGAAGGCCCGCGGGCTCGGCCTGCAGATCGTCCGCAGCCTCGTGGCATCGGAACTCCTGGGCACCATCGAGATGGGCCCGGGGGCCGACGGCGGCACCACAGTCACCCTGACGATGCCGTTGCGACGCCGCACCTGACCCTCCGCCGGATGCAGAACGGCCCCGATCGGGAATCCGGTGTCTCTGCGCCGGGTGCAGAACGGCCCCGATCGGGAATCCGGTGTCTCTGCGCCGGGTGCAGAACGGCCCCGATCGGGAATCCGATCGGGGCCGGTGCAACGTCTCCGTCAGGGGGCGGAGGCCGATCGCCGGCCCCCGAGGTGGATCTAGAGGCTGCGGGCGCGGGCGCGGGCGCGACGACGCTTGAGCGAGCGACGCTCGTCCTCACTCATGGCACCCCACACGCCGGCATCCTGGCCGGTCTCCAGCGCCCAACCCAGGCACTCACTGGTCACCGGGCAACGCTGGCAGACCGCCTTCGCTTCGGCGATCTGCAGCAGAGCCGGGCCGGAGTTCCCGACGGGGAAGAACAGCTCCGGGTCTTCATCGCGACAGAGCGCGCGGTGACGCCAGTCCATTGGTGTTACTCCTCAGTTCGCCGGATCGACTACGCCGGCTCGTCACGGTCAGCCTTCGTGTTCACCCGAAGGCCTTGTGAATGGTTTCACATAGCCCCCGACTGTCAAGAGTTTGTTCCCCGGAGGTTACAAAGGTCACCCCTGCACAACCCCCGCATGGCCACGCATGGTGCCTGCTCACCACGATTCAGACACGGAGGGCCACTCGTCGGGGGAGCCCCGGGAGCGGCCCGTCACCGTCGAAAAGGGACGGGCGATCAGCTTTTACAGAACAATTCGTACAGCGCGGGGAATAGCGTCGAAGGTGACCTCCGTACGTTGCCCCAAATGATCGCCGTCAACCTGCAGATCGACGGGGCGATCCGCCGTGACCGTGGCCCCCGCGGTGTCATCGGCCCGAAACACCCGCCGCGACCGGGGGTGCTCCGTCCCTCGCAGCAACTGCAGCGACACCGCCGCCGTCGTGAGCGGACCCAGGCCCGTCACCGCGAAGAGACCGAGACCGCCCTCCGCGGTCGTCTCCGGGTTGGTCCGGATCGGGCGCTGCCCCAGGTAGGTCCACGGGTCCACGTTCGAGGCGAACACCAGGAACGCCCCGTCGACCGGCGGCCGGCCGGGGATCTCCAGGCGCAGCCGCGGGTGGCGCTTGTCCGTCGCCAGGTACTGACGCAGCAGCATGCGCACGTGCAATAGATTCGAGATGCTGCGGCCCTTGCTGCGATGCCGCTCCACCTCGCGCACCGTCTCGGCGTCGAGGCCCAGGCCGGCGTTGAACGTGAAGTACCGGTCGTTGACCCGGCCCAGCCCGACCCGGCGTGACCGGCCCGCCGACAACCCCTCGAGGATCTGCTCGGTGGCCACCGTCGGATCGTTCGACAACCCCAGCGCCCGCGCGAAGACGTTCGTCGACCCGCCCGGCACCACACCCAGCAACGGGATGTCCGGCCGCACACCCCGGTACATCAACCCGTTGACGACCTCGTTGACCGTGCCGTCCCCGCCGTGCACGACCACCAGGTCCACACCGCTGTCCGCGGCCGCGGCGGCCAGATGGGCGGCGTGTCCGCGGCTCGCCGTGTGCGCCACGCGCAGCGACACCACCCCGGCCAGGGCATGGGCGAGCAGATCACGGCGACGCTCGCTGGTCGAGGTCGCGTGCGGATTGACGATCAACAGGGCTCGCATCAATCCCGCACTCTAGCGACCGTGCGGTCGCCAGCACCGTCGTCGTCCGAGGGGCCACCCCGCCGGCTCGTGTCCGTCGCGCGGCGGCGGGGCGTCCGGCCCGTAGCCTGGGCGGCGTGAGTGTGCCCGCCGATCCGCCGCCGATCACGATCCCCCCACCGCCGGCCGTCCGGTGGGCCGGCTGGGGTGTGCTCGCCCAGGCCGTCGGGGTGGTCGTGCTGGCCGTCGTCACCCTGGTCTCCGGGCTGGCGGCCGGACCGGAGGGCGGTTCGCCGGTCGGGCGGACCCTGGCCCAGACCGGCTACTACCTGGTGGTGGCGGTGCTGATGGCGGCGGCGGCCTCCGGGATCCTGCGGGGGCGCCGTTGGGGTCGTACACCCTGCCTGGTGCTCGAGGTGGTGCTGGTCTTCATCGGGGTGTGGCTCATCGCGCCCAGCGGTCAGTACGTCTGGGGTCCGCTCGTGCTGGTCTCCGGGTTGATCATCGCCGGGTTGCTGCTGAGCCCCCCGGCCAACGCCTGGATCAGCCGGTTCCCGCTGCCGTTCGACCCGACGCCGCCGCCCGCAGGGCCGACCCGCTGAGCCGGAAGGTCGTCCACCCGTCCATCGGTTCCGCCCCAAGCGAGCGGTAGAAATCGATCGCCGGGGTGTTCCAGTCCAGCACCGCCCACTCGACGCGGGCGTACCCCCGCTCGACGGCGATGCGGGCCAGCTCCGTCAGCAGGGCCTTGCCCAGCCCCGATCCGCGGGTCCCCGGGCGGACGTACAGATCCTCCAGGTGGATGCCGTGCACGCCCTCCCAGGTCGAGTAGTTGAGGAACCACAGCGCGAACCCCGCCACCGGTGCGCCCGGTCCGGTGCGGGCCACCGTGCCGAACAGCGCCGGGGCGGGACCGAACAGGGCGTCCCGCAGCTGCTCGGCCGTCAGGTGGCAGGAGGACCGCGCCTTCTCGTACTCGGCCAGCTCGTAGACCATCTCGACCACGGCCTCGACGTCATCGGGCTGGATCGCGGAGATCACCGCTCGGTCGGTGGTCGGGGCGGGCGTGCCGCTCATCGGGCGTCGGCCCCTTCCGACCCGGCCGCCTCCGCGGTGTGCGCGAAGCGCGGCGGGCGGAACGGGACGACGTTGGCGTGCTCGATGGCCGGGGCGTCGTGGTACATCCCGAGCACCGTGACGGCGGCCGGGTTCATCAGGAATAAGGCGCCGGCCGAGACCGGCAGGCCCACCCAGCGGGCCGCCAGCACCCGCGAGATGTGACCGTGGCAGAACAGGGCGACGTCACCGTCGACCAGTCGTTCCCGCGCCCGGGCCAGGACCCGGTCGACCCGCACCTCCACCTGCTCGGGCGTCTCGCCACCCGGGGCGCCGTCGGTGAAGATCGACCAGCCGGGGTTGGTCCGGTGAATCTGTGTGCTGGTCAGGCCCTCGTACTCGCCGTAGGACCACTCGGCCAGATCGTCGACGATCTCGTCGACGTGCAGGCCGGCCAGCGAGGCGGTGCGGCGCGCCCGGCGCCGAGGACTGCTCCAGACCGTCTGCGGTTGCAGGTCCAGGCCCCACAGCAGACTGGCCACCGAGACCGCCTGGTGCACGCCCTCGTCGGTCAGGTCGATGTCGGTCGTCGAGGTGTGCTGCCCGGACTTGCTCCACTCGGTCTGACCGTGACGGACGAGGGCGATGCGGGCCGCGGGTGTCGGCGTGGAGGACATGGCGGCATCCTGCCCCGTCACTCGCCGGTTGTCGTGCGGGGGGCGGCCAGGTAGGGCCGGCACGCCTCCCAGGTGGGCAGCAGACCGGAGTCCGCCGCCTCCTGCAGGGTCGGCGCGGAGGTGTCCTTGTCCGACAGCAGGAATTCGGTGCCCAGTTCCGCCCCCGACGGCAGGGGCAGGCCCAGGGCCGGGTCCAGTGGGTTGATGCCGTGTTCGCGGCCGGGGGAGTACCCGGTGGAGCACAGGTAGGTCAGCGTGGTGTCGTCCTCCAGGGCCAGGAACGCGTGGCCGAGGCCCTCGGCCAGGTACACGGCCCGGCGGTGCTCGGAGTCCAGCCGGACGGCGTCGACGGCGCCGAACGTCGGGGACCCGACCCGGATGTCGACGATGAAGTCGATCGCCGCGCCCCGTGGGCACGTCACGTACTTGGCCTGCCCCGGCGGGACGTCGGCGAAGTGCACGCCGCGCAGCGTCCCGGCCCGCGACACCGACAGGTTGGCCTGCTGCAGGTCCAGCGGCCGGCCGACCGCCTCCGACAGTTTGTCGACCTTGAACCATTCCAGGAACAGGCCGCGGGAATCCCCGTGCTGGACGGGGGTGAACTCGAAGGCGCCGGGAACGGCGAGGGCTCGGACCTGCACGGATGCGAAGTCTACGGTCCCGGGCTTGACCAGCCCTGGACCGACGGGCACGGTCACCGGAATGGGAACCGCCGCCGCGAACGATCCGGGCCTGCTGTCGCCGGAGCAGGTGCGGCAGTTCCTGGCCCGTCACCCGGCGTGGACCCTCGATGCGGACGGCCGGACGATCCGGCGGACGGTGACCGCCCCCGACTTCCCGGCCGCCATCGCGGCCGTCTCCGCGGTCGCCATCCGGGCGGAGGCCGCCGATCACCATCCCGACATCGACATCCGCTGGCGCACGCTGCGGTTCGCGCTGAGCACCCACTCGGCCGGCGGGTTGACCGACCGGGACGTGACCCTGGCCACCACCATCGACGGGCTGCTGGCGGCCGGATTCCAGACCCCGGGGTCCTGACCTGGGGCGGTCGGCGCCCCGGACCGGCCCGGGCCGGTTGGGGGACCGCCCCCGGAGCGCCGGTCCCGGACCTCCCCGCGCCGGTGCGGCACAATGATCGCCGGTCACCGGCCAGACCAGCGGTGACCCGTCCGTACCTCCGACGTCAGTGCCTCGACGGAGCCCCACCGGGTTGCCCGCCGGACCAGTACGTCGACCGTCCGCCGCCCGCACCCCGGCGCCGGACCGGGGTTCGCCGGCCCGGCCGCTGTCGGCGGTCCGTCCCGGCCGGCGCGTCCGACCGATCCGAAGGCAACACCATGCCCGCCCCCGCTTCCGCCCGTGCCTCCCTTGAGCCCACCCACCCCTACCTTGAGCCCACCCACCCCTCCCTAGAGCCCTCCCTGACCCCCCGACGGCCCGACGCCGTCCCGTCGATCGCCGAGGAAACCGTGCCCGGAGTCCATTCCGCCGACCATTCCGCCGATCACCGGGCCGCCCGGGCCATCACCGAGGACGAGGTGCGCTCGGCCCACCTGGGCGGCAAGCTCACCGTCGGTCTGCGCGCCCCGCTGCGCAACAAGCGGGACCTGTCCCTGCTGTACACGCCGGGCGTCGCCGCCATCTCCAGCCTGATCGCCGAGGAGCCGGCCGCGGCCCGTGACTACACCTGGGCCGGTCGGGTGGTCGCCGTCGTCTCCGACGGCACGGCCGTGCTGGGCCTGGGCGACATCGGACCCAAGGCCGCCCTGCCCGTCATGGAGGGCAAGTCGGCGCTGATGAAGTCGTTCGCCGGGCTGGACTCGGTGCCGATCGTCCTGGACACCACCGACGTCGACGCCATCGTCGCCACCGTCACCGCGATGGCCCCCTCGTTCGGGGCGATCAACCTTGAAGACATCTCCGCCCCACGGTGTTTCGAGGTGGAACGGCGGCTCACCGAGGCGTTGGACATCCCCGTCATGCACGACGACCAGCACGGGACGGCGGTCGTCGTGCTCGCCGCGCTGATGAACGCCGCCTCGGTCGTCGGCCGGGTCATGGTCGACCTGAAGGTCACCGTGATGGGCGCCGGTGCGGCTGGGATCGCCTGCGCGAAGATCCTGCACGCTGCCGGGGTGCGGGACATCGTCGTCGTCGACTCCCGCGGAGTGCTGCACTCCGACCGGGCCGACCTGGTGGCCGATCCGGACAGCGAGAAGGCCCGGCTCGCCGCCTGGTCGAACCCGCGGGGGATCACCGGCACGCTGGCCGAGGCCCTGGCGGGGGCCGACGTGTTCCTGGGCGTCTCCGGTGGTTCCGTCGACCCGGCCCTGGTCGAGCGGATGGCCCCGCAGCCCATCGTCTTCGCGCTCGCCAACCCCACCCCGGAGATCGACCCGGCGGAGGCCACCCGGCACGGCGCGGCGGTGGTGGCCACCGGCCGCAGCGACCATCCGAACCAGATCAACAACGTGCTCGCGTTCCCCGGCATCTTCCTCGGCGCCCTGGACAGTGGGGCCCAGCGCATCACCGAGGGCATGAAGGTGGCCGCGGCCGGAGCGATCTGCGCCGCCGTCTCCGGGCGGGCCAGCCGGCACCGCATCGTCCCCGACCCGTTCACCCCCGGGCTGGCCGACCTGGTCGCCGAGGCCGTCGCGGTGGCCGCCCGGGCCGAGGGAGTGCCCGGAACCCGCTGACCAGCTGGCGCCCGGGCGCCTACACTGGTCGCCCGTCCGCACCGCAGGCCGTCCCCTCGGAGCCGCCGATGTCCGCCGCCCGCGCCCGTTTCCTGTCCACCTGGTCGGGGCCGGCCGGGATCGGACGCGACCACCGCTCCGGCGGGTACCACCGCCACGGGTTCGACGACGCCGACCTGTCGCTGCGCGAGTGGTTCGTCGAACAGGCCGAACGCCGGGGCCTGGCCACGGAGACCGACCGCAGCGGCAACCTCTGGGCCTGGTGGGGGGATCCCGAACCCGGTGCGGTGGCCGTCGGATCGCACCTGGACACGGTCCCGGGCGGCGGCGCCTTCGACGGGGCCCTGGGCGTCGTCGGTGGTCTGCTGGCCGTGGACGGGTTGCGGGAACGCGGGGTACGGCCGAGCCGGTCGTTGGCGGTGGTCTGCTTCACCGAGACCGAGGGGGGCCGGTTCGGCGTGCCCGGTCTCGGGTCCCGCCTGCTGACCGGGTCCCTCGACCCGGACGCCGCCCGCCGCCTTCACGACGATCACGGCTGCTCGCTGGCCGAGGCCGTCCGGCGGGCCGGCGTCGACCCCACCCATCTCGGTCCGGATCCCGTGCGCATCGCCACCCTCGGGGCGTTCGTCGAGCTGCACCTGGAACAGGGCCGCGAGATGACCACCCGGCACCCGGGAGCGCTGGTCGCCGTCGGCGCCGAGATCGCCGCCCGCGGCCGGTGGTCCGTCCTCGTCACCGGGCGCACCGATCACGCCGCCGCGACGGCGTCCAGGGATCGGCGCGACCCGATGATCCCGGCCGCCGCGGCCGTCCTCGCCGCCCGGGAGGCGACGGACGCCGACCACTCCGTCCGGGCCACCGTCGCCCGGCTGCGCGCCGAACCCGACGACCCGGCCGTGATCGCCGGCGCCGTCCGACTGGTCCTGGACGTGACCTCGCCGTCGGCCCGCCGGACCGCCGTCGTCGTCGACCGCATCCTCGCCCCGGTCCGCGAGCGGGCCACCGCGGAGGGGTGCACCGTCGTGGTCCGCCGGGAGAGCCTCCAGGACAACGCGCTGCTCGACACCGGCCTGGGGTTGCAGCTCTCGGCCGCTCTCGACGCGCCGGTCCTGCCGTCGGCGGTCGGCCACGACGCCGGCGTGCTGGCCCCCTCGGTGCCCAGCGCGATGGTCTTCGTCCGCAATCCCAGCGGCATCTCGCACGCACCCGAGGAGTACCTCGACCCCGACGACTGCGTGGCCGCCGTGGATCGGCTCACCGACGCGCTGCAGACGCTCGTCTGAGCGGGAACCCCCGGGCCCGGGCGGTGTGGCGGGGCCCTTGGCCGGGTACGGCAGCTGCGTCGCCCGGAGGACCCTCCCGCCGGGTTGGAGAGGGGGACCCGTGACACACGCGGGAGCATCCGGTTCCGGTCAGGCCGTCCTGGTCACCGGCATCGGCGACCTGGTGACCAACGACGCCGGAGACGGTTCCACCCGGCCCGGCGAGCTCGGACGCCGAGGGGGCGACGGGCCGGTCGCGCTGGTCGTCGAGGACGGTGTCGTGGCCTGGATCGGGGCCGCCGGTGACGCCCCCGCCGCCGATCTGCGCCTGGACGTCGAGGGTCGCGCCGTCCTCCCGGGCTGGGTTGACAGCCACACCCACGCCGTGCACGCCGGTGACCGGGCCGCGGAGTTCGCTGTCCGCCTCGGCGGTCGCTCCGACCGGCTGGCGCCGAGTGTCGACGAGACCGCCACCGACGGCCGGGCCGAGCAGGTGGGGATCGGGGCGACGGTCTCCGCCACCCGGGCGACGGCCGATGCCGACCTCGTCGCGCTGGCGCGGGCGCGCCGGCTCGAGATGCTGCGGGGCGGGACGACCTGCGCCGAGACCAAGACCGGTTACGGGCTGACCACCCGGGACGAGACGCGGTCGGCGACCGCCGCGGCCGCCGCCGGGTTCGAGGAGATCAGCTTCCTCGGCGCCCACGTGGTCCCCGTCGAGTTCCACGACCCGGACACCTACCTCGACCTGGTGTGCGGACCGATGCTGGACGTGGTCGCCCCGTCCGTCCGGTGGATCGACGTCTGTTGTGACGAGGACGGTTTCGACGAGGCGCAGACCCGCCGGGTGCTGGCTGCCGGGCAGCGGGTCGGTCTGGGCCTGCGGGTGCACGGCCAGCAGCACGCTCTCGGGGCAGCGGTGCGGATCGCCGTCGAGACCGGTGCCGCCGCGGTCGATCACTGCACCTTCCTGTCCGAGCGGGACGTGGCCGATCTCGCCTCCTCGGTGCACCGGTCCGACGGCGCCCCCGGCACCGTGGCGACCCTGCTGCCGCTGTCCAATCTCGCGACGCGGCGCCCGCCGCCCCCGGGCCGCGCGCTGGCCGACGCCGGTGCCACGCTCGCCCTGGCCTCGGACGGGAATGCGGGGTCCGTCGGGTCGTTCGCGATGAACCTGGTCGTCGCCCTCGGGGTGAGCTGGTGCGGGCTGACGCCGGAGGAGGCCATCTGGGCGGCCACCGCGGGCGGGGCGCAGGCTCTGCGACGGTCGGACGTCGGTCGTCTGACGGTCGGTTCCCGGGCCGACCTGCACGTGCTGGACGCGCCCTTCGTCGAGCACCTGGTGTTCCGTCCCGGCGCTCCGCTGACCTGGGCGGTGCTGCAGGACGGCGTGATCCGCTACGGCCCGCCGAACCTCGAGTCCATCTGACCGGGGCGCCGACCGGGCCTTCTACTGTGCTCGGCATGGTGGACGAGCGCAGGACAGTCGGATCCGGTGGTCCCTGGGAGGCCGCGGTCGGGTACTCGCGGGCGGTCCGGGTCGGTGATCACGTCTGGGTCGCCGGGACGACGGCGGCGCTACCGGACGGCGGCGTCGTCGCTCCGGGCGATCCCGCCGGTCAGACCCGGGAGGCGATCGGGCGGATCGCCGCGGCGCTGGACCAGGTCGGCGCGGGCCTGGCCGATGTGGTGCGCACCCGGATGTTCGTCACCGACATCGCGCGCTGGGAGGAGGTCGGCCGGGCGCACGGCGAGTTCTTCGCCGCGGTTCGTCCGGTCGCCACGATGGTGCAGGTCGCGGCGTTGATCGACCCGGCTCTGCTGGTCGAGATCGAGGCCGACGCGGTCATCAACGGACGCTGAACGGCGGAACCCCCGGAACGCGCGAAGGGCGGGCACCGTCGCCGGCGCCCGCCCTTCGCGGGTGGATCAGGCCTGGAACGCGGCGGCGATCACCGCAGCCTGCTCGACCTCGTGCACCCGGGCCGAACCGGCCGACGGGGCGGCCATGGCGCGACGGGAGATCCGCTTGATCCCGGCGAGCTGCGGCAGCATCTCCGGCAGCGCCAGGGCCAGGAACGGCCACGAACCCTGGTTGGCCGGCTCCTCCTGCACCCACCGCACGTCGGTGACCCCCGAGTAGGCCTCCAGGTAGTGCGCCAGCTTGCGGCGGGGCACCGGGTAGATCTGCTCGATCCGCAGGATCGCCGTGTCGGTGATGTCGTGCGTCCGCCGGTAGTTCTCCAGCTCGTAGTAGAGCTTGCCGCTGGTCAGCAGGACCCGCTTCACCTCGGACGGGTCCAGGGCGGTGTCCGGGATGACCGACTCGAACTTGCCCTCGGTGAAGTCCTCCACCGACGACACCGCGGCCTTGTTGCGCAGCATCGACTTCGGGGTGAAGACGACCATCGGCCGGTGGACACCGTCGAGCACGTGGCGCCGCAGCAGGTGGAAGTAATTGGCCGGGGTGGACGGCACGGCCACCGTCATCGAGCCCTCGGCGCACAGCTGCAGGAAGCGCTCGATCCGGCCGGAGGTGTGGTCCGGGCCCTGGCCCTCGTGACCGTGCGGCAGCAGCAGCACGACACCCGACTGCTGGCCCCACTTGGCCTCACCGGACGAGAGGTACTCGTCGATGACCGACTGGGCACCGTTGACGAAGTCCCCGAACTGCGCTTCCCACAGCACGAGCGCCTCGCGGTTGGCCACCGAGTAGCCGTACTCGAAGCCGACCGCCGCGTACTCGCTCAGCGCCGAGTCGTAGATCATGACCCGGCCCTGGTCGTCCGAGAGGTGTTGCAGCGGCAGGTATTCCGCGCCGGTCTTGCGATCGATGAGCGCGGAGTGCCGCTGCACGAAGGTGCCGCGCCGGGAGTCCTGCCCGGACAGCCGGACCAGCCGCCCCTCCATGGCCAGCGAACCGAAGGCCAGCAGCTCGCCGAACGCCCAGTCGACCCCGCCCTGACGGGCCATCTCGACCCGGCGTTCGAGCACCGTCTTGACGCGCGGGTGCGGGGTGAAGCCCTCCGGGTAGTCCAGCGCTACGTCCGCGATGCGCTCCAGCGTCGCCTTCGACACCTTGGTCTCCACCCGCGGCGGGATGGCCTGCTCGGACTCCACCGACGGCGACGGTGCCGCCGCCGCCTTCTCCAGTTCGCGGACCTCGTTGAAGACCCGCTCCAGCTGGGTGTGGTAGTCCCGCAACGCCTCCTCGGCGTCCTCGGGCGTGATGTCGCCGCGCCCGATGAGCGCCTCGGTGTAGAGACGCCGGACCGACCGCTTGCCGTCGATGATCTGGTACATCAGCGGGTTGGTCATCGAGGGGTCGTCGCCCTCGTTGTGACCGCGCCGGCGGTAGCAGATCATGTCGATGACGACGTCCCGGCCGAACGCCTGCCGGTAGTCGACGGCCAGCTTGGCCACCCACACGGCGGCTTCGGGGTCGTCACCGTTCACGTGGAAGATCGGCGCCTGGATCATCTTGGCCACGTCGGTGGCGTACTCACTGGACCGCGACTGCTCGGGCGCGGTGGTGAACCCGACCTGGTTGTTGATGATCACGTGCACGGTGCCGCCGGTGCGGTACCCGCGCAGCAGCGACAGGTTCAGCGTCTCGGCGACCACGCCCTGCCCGGCGAACGCGGCGTCACCGTGGATGGCCAGCGGCATCACGGTGTAGCCCTCTTCGCCGAGGTTGATCAGGTCCTGCTTGGCCCGCGCGACACCCTCCAACACCGGGTCGACGACCTCCAGGTGCGACGGGTTGGCCGTCAGGGTCACCTCGACCTGGCCCTCGCCGAACGGGCGGATGTACTTGCCCTCGGCGCCCAGGTGGTACTTGACGTCACCGGAACCGTGGGCCTGCCCCGGGTCCATGTTGCCCTCGAACTCGCGGAAGATCTGCGAGTACGGCTTGCCGACGATGTTGGCCAGCACGTTCAGCCGGCCACGGTGGGCCATCCCGATGACGACCTCGTCCATGCCGCACTCGGCCGCGCGGTTGAGCGCCGCGTCGAGCAGCGCGATGACCGTCTCGCCGCCCTCCAGCGAGAACCGCTTCTGGCCGATGTACTTGGTCTGCAGGAACGTCTCGAACGCTTCGGCGCTGTTCAGCCGGCCGAGGATGTACTTCTGCTCCTCGACGGCGGGCTTGTCGTGCTTGACCTCGACGCGCTGCTGGATCCAGCGCCGCTGGGCCGGATCCATGATGTGCATGTACTCGACACCGACGGTGCGGCAGTAGGAGTCGCGCAGCACGCCGAGGACGTCACGCAGCTTCATGTACTGCCGGCCGTTGAAGCCACCCACCGGGAACTCGCGCTCCAGGTCCCACAGGGTCAGGCCGTGCGAGAGCACGTCCAGGTCGGGGTGCTTGCGCTGGCGGTAGTTCAGCGGGTCGGTGTCGGCCATCAGGTGACCGCGGGTGCGGTACGCGTCGATGATCTCCAGCACCCGGGCGGTGCGGTCGACCGCGGCGCCGTAGCGGCCGGAGTCCAGGTCCTGGACCCAGCGGACGGGCTCGTAGGGTATCCGCAGCGAGGCGAAGATGTCGTCGTAGAAGCCGTCCTCGCCGATCAGCAGCTGGTGGATGCGCTTGAGGAACTCGCCCGACTCGGCGCCCTGGATGACCCGGTGGTCGTAGGTGGAGGTCAGCGTGACGATCTTGGAGATGCCCAGGTCGACCAGCGTCTGCTCGGAGGCGCCCTGGAACTCGGCCGGGTACTCCAGCGCCCCGACGCCGACGATGGCCGACTGGCCGGCCATCAGCCGCGGCACCGACAGGTTGGTGCCGATGCCACCCGGGTTGGTCAGCGAGATGGTGGTGCCGGCGTAGTCCTCGGCGGTCAACTGACCGGCGCGGGCCTTGCGCACCAGCTGCTCGTAGCCGTTCCAGAACTGGGTGAACGTCATCGACTCCGCGTTGCGGATGGGGACGACGACGAGGTTGCGCGTACCGCCCTTGCCGGGCAGGTCGATGGCCAGGCCGAGGTTGACGTGGGCCGGGGTGATCAGCTGCGGCTTGCCGTCGACCTCGCCGTAGTGGCGGTTCATGTTCGGCAGGTCGCGGACCGCCCGGATGATCGCGTACCCGATGACGTGGGTGAACGAGATCTTCCCGCCGCGGTTCCGCTTGAGGAAGTTGTTGATGACGATGCGGTTGTCGGCCATCAACTTCGCCGGCACGGCCCGGACCGAGGTGGCGGTCGGTACTTCCAGCGAGGTGTTCATGTTCCGGACGACCGCGGCGGCGGCGCCGCGCAGCGGGGTGGCGGTCTCGCCGGTGCCCTCGGCCGCCTTCGCGGCGGTGGCGGCGGTCGCGGCGGAGGCGGCGACCATGTCGTTCGGCGTGGCGGTGGCCGAACGGCGACGGGCCGCGGGCGGGGCGTCGGCGAGTTCCTTGCCGCCGGCCTTCGGAGTCTGGGTGTTGGCCAGGGCCGGGCGGGACCGGGCCGCGCCGTTGGCGGCGCTGCCGTTGCTGGCGGCGGGCGGGGAGTCGGCGGGCCGGGCCTCCGGGGAGGGGGGAGCGGCCGCGGGCTTGCCAGCGCTCCGGACGGGCGGCGGGGGCGGCGGCGGGGTCGACGGGCGGGGGGCAGCGGGGGCGGTGGCCCCGTTGCCGGAGGCACCGTTCGTCGGGGCGGACGTGGCCTTGGCCGCCTGTGCGGCGGCGCCCCCGGAGTTGGCGGAAAAGAATTCGCGCCAGATCGGATCGACGCTGTCCGGGTCGGCGAGGTACTGCTGGTACTTCTCCTCGACGAACCAGTCGTTGGGTCCGAACTCTGGCGCGGTCGTTGACGACACTACGTTTCTCCGCCCGTTCTGAGGCTAGGTGTGTGGTCGATGTGAGTTAGAGGGTGTATGCATTCAGGCTATCGCTCGGCGTCGTCCCGTGGCTGCCGGAGACCGGGGGCGTCACGGGGCTGAACCGATCGAGGTGATGGACGCCTCGCCGGCGCTCCGGTTGGTTACTGGGCCGACCGAGTTGGTCCCGTCGGTGGGGGATGGTCCTCCGCTGGCCGCCGTGAGCTCGGCGTACAGCCGGTGGTAGGCCCCGCCGGTGCCCAGCAGCTCGTCGTGGCGCCCGACCTCGGCCACCCGCCCGTGTTCCATGACCACGATCTGGTCGGCCCGCGCCGCCGTCGTCAACCGGTGGGCGACGACCACGGTCGTCCGCCCCCGGGCCAGCCGTTCGGTCGCGGTCAGGACCGCTGCCTCGGCGGCCGGATCGAGGGCGGCGGTGGCCTCGTCGAGCAGCAGGATGTCCGGGTCGACCAGCTCGGCCCGGGCCAGGGACAGCAGCTGCCGTTGCCCGGCCGAGAGGTTGCGGCCGCGTTCGTCGACGGGATGGCGGAAGCCACCGGGGAGGCGGCCGATCGCCCCGATCGCTCCGACGGCGCGGGCCGCCGCCTCCACCTGGGCGTCGGTGGCGTCCGGACGTCCGTAGGCGATGTTGTCGCGCACGGTGCCGCTGAACAGGTGCGGTTCCTGCGGCACCACCCCGAGCCGGCGGCGGTAGGACGGCAGGTCGAAGGTGCGGATGTCACGGCCGTCGACCTGGATGGCCCCGCCGGTGACGTCGTAGTAGCGGGCGATCAGCTTGACGAGCGTGGACTTCCCGGCGCCGGTCGAGCCGACCACGGCGACCGTGCTGCCGGACCGCAGGTCGAGGGTGACCCCGTCCAGGGCCGCGGCCGACCGCTGCCCGCCGTCCACCGGCCGACCGGACGCCGCGGTGCCGACCGGCCCGGCGCCGTAGTGGAACGTCACGTCCTGGGCCCGGACGTCGCCGTCCGCCCGGGTCACCGCGATGGGGTTCGGATGCGGCGGGGTGGTGGTCGGGGTGTCGAGCAGCTCGCCGATCCGGCGCAGACCGACCTGGGCCTGCTGGTAGGAGTCGAAGATCTGCGACAGCTGCTGGATGGGTGTGAAGAAGGAGTCGAGGTAGAGCACGAACGCGATGAGTGTCCCGACCGAGAGGGTCCCGGCCACCACCCAGACCGTGCCCATACCGAGGACGGCCGCGGCAGACAGCTGGGAGAGCAGCGCGACCAGCGGAAAGTAGAGCGAGATCGCCGTCTGGGCGCGCATCCGTGACCGCCGGTAGGCCTCGGACCTCGCCGCGAACGTGTCCGCGTTGGTCCGCTCCCGGCCCATGGCCTGCGCCACCCGGAGCCCGGCCACGTTCTCCTGCAGGTCCGCGTTAACCACGCTGACCTTGTCGCGGGCGTCGTTGTAGGCGCGGGCGGAGTACCGGCGGAAGACGATGGTGGAGACGAGCACCACGGGCAGCACGCTGAACGCGATCAGCGCGAGACCCGCGTTCATCACCAGCAGGACGACGGCGATCCCGACGAACGTGGCGAGTGAGACGACCGCGGTGACCAGCCCGGTCTGCAGGAACGTCGACAGGGCGTCGACGTCGGTCGTCATGCGGGTCAGGATGCGGCCGCCCATCTCGCGCTCGTAGTAGTCGAGCCCGAGCCGCTGCAGGTGGACGAACTCGCGCCGCCGGAGCCGGTAGAGGACGTTCTCCCCGGCCCGGCCGGCGGCGATGTACTGCCAGCGCTGGATCAGGTAGGTCGCCCCGACGACGACGAGACTCACCCCGGTGGCGCCGAGGATGACCCCGAGGGAACCGGCCGACACGCCGTGGTCGACGCCGTAGCGGACCAGGGCGGGCAGGGCGAGCCCGGCCAGGGCGTCCAGCGCGACGAGCAGCAGGGCCAGGGCCAGCAGCCAGCGGACCGGCCGCAGGGTGCGCCACAACGAGAACGGCGGGGTCGGGGTGCCGGGCTCGACCGGTGCGGACTCGTCGCCGGGGTCGTCGGTGGGCCCGCTGAGGGCCAGCGGTTCGTCGCGGGCAGCAGGAAGCGCGTCGACCCGGGCGAGCAGCTCCGGGGTGGCCGGTCCGGAGCCGAGGAACCCGCCCATGCCACCGCCGCCCCGCGGGCCGATGCGCTCGGCCGCGGCGCGGACGGCCCGTCCGGGCGCCGGGGCGTCGGTCGGGTCGGGCCAGAGCTCGGGGGTGAGACCGGTCGGATCCGATCCGGCGTCGGCGGGTTCCGCCGGCACCGGATCGGGGGCGGTCGTCGGGGCCGGCGCCGGTCCCGACGGCTCGGCCGGGGCCAGGGCGCCGCCCAGCAGGTCGCGGTAGGCCTGACATCGGGTGAGTAGTTCGTCGTGTGGGCCCATGTCGACGACCCGGCCGCGGTCCATCACCGCGACCACGTCGGCGAGCAGCAGGGTCGACCGGCGGTGGGCGATGAGCAGGGTCGTGCGATCCGCCGTCAGCCGGCCCAGGGTGGCCAGGATGGCGGCCTCGGTCACCGGGTCCACCGCGCTCGTCGCGTCGTCCAGGACGAGCACCCGCGGGTCGGTGATCATGGCCCGGGCCAGCGCCAGGCGCTGGCGTTGGCCGCCCGAGAGGGTCAGACCGCGTTCGCCGATCACGGTGTCGTACCCCTGGGGGAGGGCCTCGATGAAGTCCGCCGCCTCGGCGGCCCGGGCGGCGGCCCGGACCTGCTCGCGGTCGGCGTCGGGACGGCCGTACGCGATGTTCGCCGCGATCGTGTCGGAGAACAGGAACGCCTCCTCGAACACCACCCCGACGTTGCCCCGCAGCTCCTGCAGGCCCACCGCGCGGACGTCCCGCCCCCCGACGGCGACCGTGCCGCGTTGCGGGTCGTAGAACCGGGGGAGCAGCAGCGACAGGGTCGACTTCCCGGACCCGGACGACCCGACGACGGCGACCGTGCGGCCGGCGGGCACGTGCAGCTCGAAGGAGTCCAGGACCGGCTGGTCGGGCGCGTAGCCGAAGCGGACGCCGGTGAACGCGACGTCCAGTGGCCCGTCCGGCAACGGCTGCGGATCCTCCGGGTCGGTGATCACCGGCAGTGTGTCGATGATCTCCAGCACCCGCTCCACCGAGGCGCGGGCCTGCTGGGCGGTGACGAGCAGCAGGGTCAGCATCCGGGTCGGGGCGACCAGCTGGGCGAGGTAGAGGGTGAAGGCCAGGAAGGTCCCGAGGGTGATGGTGCCGTTGAGGGCCAGATACCCGCCGATCCCGAGGACGGCGACCTGGCCCAGCGCGGTCAGGCCCTGCAGTGCCGGGGTGATCGACCCGGTCAGCCGGACGGCCCGCATGCGGTCGGCGAACAGCCGGCGCGCGCCGGCGTCCAGTCGGCCGACCTCCCGCTCCTCCTGCCCGAAGCCCTTGACCACCCGGACCCCGGTGACGTTCTCCTCGACGATCCCCGCCACCTCGGCGGCCGACTGCTGGGCCGACCAGGTCGCCGGGAACAGGACGGTGCGGGTGGCCCGGCTCACCACGACCACCGCCGGCACCACGATCAGCGCGGTCAGGGTGAGCAGCGGCGAGAGCGTGAGCATGATCGCTAGCGAGGCGACGAACAGCACCACCTGGCCGGCCGACAACGGCACCATCGCCAGCAGCGACTGCACCATCTGCAGGTCCGACGAGGCGCGGGACACGACCTGACCGGTCTGCAGCCGGTCCTGGCCCGCGCCGTCCAGTCGTTGCAGGGCGGAGAAGACGTCCTGCCGCATGTCGTGCTGGACGTCCAGGGACAGTCGACCGCCGGCCCACCGGCGCAGGAACGAGGAACCGAACTGGACGACCGCGAGGCCCACCAGGCCGGCGACCACCCAGCCCAGGCCGGCGGTGGACCCCGCGGTGGCGTCGTCGATCGCCACCTGGGTCAGCAACGGCACGAGCGCGCCGAGACCGACCCCGACGACCGCGGACAGCGCCGCGAGCAGCGTGATGGTGCGGTGCCGCCAGCAGTAGGACCAGATACGGCGGATCCATCGGCTGCCCTGGTCGGGCGGTGCCGTCGGTGACCCGGGTGACGTCGGCGAAGGAGTGGAGGGCGAAACGGACGGGGACTGCGCGGCGGGCGCATCCGAGCCGGAGGGAGCGGCGGACACGGTCGTCACGGTAACCGCGGCCACCGACAGGCCGACGCGACTCGGCCCCGATCCGGTGGGGGCGCATGAGAGTGTGACCGCGTGCAAGACGGTGGGACGGTGATCGATCCGGGGGGATCGGCCGGCGACGGATCCGGTGCGGACGACGATCGGACCGGCCCGATCGGTCCGGCCGCGCCCGACGCTGACCTCCGGCCGTGGTGGCGGCGCCCGCGGATCTGGTTCCGGGTGCTGCGTGACCTCGTCTCCCTCGGCGCCGCGGCCGCTCTCCTCATCTGGGGCCTGCCCCGGGTGGCCGGTGTCGGGTGGGCGGAGATCGTCGCCCCGCTCGGCCGGTTGTCCGGCATCGAGGTGGCCGGCCTGGCCGCCCTGCAGCTGAGCGCGTTGATCGCCTTCACCTTCACCATCACCGGCGCCCTCCCGGGGATCACCCACCGTCAGGCGTTGACGGTGAACCTCGCCGGGTCGCTGGTCGCCAACACGCTGCCGTTCGGTGGGGCGCTCGGGGTCGGCGTGACGTACGCCTTCTGCCGGTCCTGGGGGTTCTCGCGGTCGGCCATCGGGGTGTCGGTGGTGTTGGGCGGCGTCTTCGCCAGCGCCGGGAAGATCGTCGTCCCGCTGCTGGGCCTGGCCGCCCTCGTGCTGCAGGGCGGAACCCTCAGCGACACCCTGCGGGACGCGGCGATCGCCGGGGTGCTGACCCTGTCGGCCGTGCTGGTGCTGTTCGTGGTGGTCCTGATCAGCCCGACGGCCGCACGACGGATCACCGGTGGTGCGCAGCGGGCCACCCAGGCGGTGCTGCGGGCGGTGGGCCGGCCCCGCCGGCTGGCCTGGCAGGACGGCGTCGAACAGCTGCGTCGGCAGACGCGGGACGTCCTGACGGCCGGCTGGCTGCCGATGAGCCTGGGCACCGCCGGCTACTTCGCCGTCTACTTCGGCCTGTTCTGCTGGTGCCTGGCCACGGTGGGAGTCTCGGCCGGGGTGGGCTCGTTGCTCGCCGCGTTCGCGCTCGGCCGGTTGCTGACGTCGGTGGCCGTCACCCCGGGCGGGTTGGGCGTCGTCGAGGCCGGAACAGTGGCGCTGCTGGTCGCGATGGGCGCGGACCCGGCCGCCACGGCGGGTGGGGTCCTGCTGTTCACGATCTTCACGCACGTCCTGGAGATCCCGTTCGGGGTCATCGCCTGGCTGGTCTGGTTGTCCGGACGCCAGGGCCGCACGGTTCAGAGCGTGGCGAACACGTCCCGGTAACGGTCCCGGGGGTCCCGGGGCGGCAGTCCGGGCTGCCGGTACCACTCCCGGCCGAACGCCCAGCCGAACAGCGGCGACGGGATCCGGCGGAACACCCCGAGCGTGCGGATGCCGCCCGTCGCCTGGCTGGCGTGGGCGGCCATCGCGGCCCGCCGGGCGCGGGCCTGCCCGCGCACGTCGATGACGTGGGTGATGTCGGTGGTCGCGCTGTAGGCCGACTGCCAGGGACCCAGGTCCACCCGGTGGCGGCGGGGCAGCAGCCGGTTGACGCGCGTCGCGGCGGCCAGCAGCCGGTCGCGCGGAGCGGTGGCCTCCAGCAGCACCGGGGTGCGTGCCGCCAGCTGGGCGGCCCGGGCGCCGATCCGGTGGATGGCGACGTGGTCGGGGTGTCCGTACCCGCCGGCCGCGTCGTAGCTGGTCAGCAGGGCGGCGTCCTCGGCGTCCAGCACGGCGGCGACCCGGACGGCGACGTCGTCGACGGCGGCGTCGGCCAGGCGGGGGAGGTGCCCGGGCGGTGGGACCGGGCCGGGTTCGGGCCCCAGCCCCGAATCGGCGTACCCGAGGACCTCGGTCCGGGCGACGCCCAGTGCGGCGGCCGAGGCGGCCAGTTCGGCGGTGCGTCGGGCCCCCAGGTCCGTGGCCTGCAGGGCGGCGTCGGCCAGGCCGGCCTCGCCGGCGGTGGCCACCAGGAGAACGACGCGGTGCCCCCGCGCGGCGAGCGTGGCCATGGTGCCCGCGGTCAGCAGCGCCTCGTCGTCGGGGTGGGCGTGCAGGAAGACGGCGGTGGGCAGCGACGGGTCGGGATCGGGCGGCGATGTGGGGCGACGACGGAGTGAAGGCAGCGGCACGGGGCTAGCATGACCCAGGCCCGATCGGCCCGGGGGCCACCCCGGCGAGCGCCGGCGTGGGCCACCGGACGCGGGGGAGGCGGATACCGGGTGCGGATCGCCCACGTCTCCGACTGCTTCCTGCCCCGTCTCGGGGGCATCGAGATGCAGGTCAACGACCTCACCCGCCGGCAGGCGGCGGCCGGGCACCATCCCGAGGTGATCACTGCGACGCCCGGTGGGCCGGCCGGGGCGGCGGGAGCCGACCCGCGGGTGCCGATCCACCGTTCCGGTCTGCCGATCCCCGCGGAGATCGCCAACAACCCGTTCCCGTCCCGCCCGATCCGCAAGGTGCTGCGGGCCGGGAACTTCGACGCCGTGCACGTGCACGCCGGGGTGGGGTCGCCCTTCGCGGCCGCCGGTCTGCGGGTCGCCCTGGACCTCGGTCTGCCGACGGTGGTGACGGTGCACTGTCTGCGGCCGCCCTTCCGACTGCCGTTGATCCTCACCCCGTGGCTCGACCGCCGGCTGGCCCCGGGGTTCGCGCTCACCGCGGTCAGCGAGGCCGCCGCCGCCCCGTTGCGGGAGCGCACGGGGGTGCCGGTGACGGTGCTGCCCAACGGCCTCGATCCCGGCGAGTGGCGGGTCGCCGCCGTCGACGGGGCGAGTGAACCGTCGGCCCCCGCCGGGGCGGTCGGGACGACACCCGTCCATGCGGTGGCCACCATGCGGTTGTCGGTCCGGAAACGACCGCTGCCGTTGCTGAAGATCGTGGCCGCCGCCCGTGACCGGCTGGCCGCCGATCGGTCCGGCGTCGATCTGCGGCTCACCGTGTTCGGTGACGGCAAGCTGCGCCCCCGGATGGAGCGGTACCTGCGTCGGGAGGGCCTGACCGGCGCGGTGCGGCTGGCCGGCCGCATCGATCGGGCCTCCCTGTTGACGGAGTACGCCGCCGCGGACCTGTTCCTGGCCCCGGCCTTCCTGGAGTCGTTCGGGATCGCCGCCCTGGAGGCCCGGTGTGCGGGTCTGCCGGTCGTGGCGATGAGCGACACCGGCGTCACCGAATTCGTCGCCGACGGCCGGGAGGGCCTCATCGCCGACGGTGACGACGGCATGGTCGAGGCGATCGTCCGGCTGGCCACCGACCAGACCCTGCGACGGTCGATCCAGCGCCACAACCGCCGGACCGAGCCGCCGACGGCCTGGGCCACCGTCCTGACCAGGCTCGACGGCGAGTACGCCCGCGCGGCCCGACTTGCCGGTCGCCCCGCCGGCTCGGGACGGAGCCTGTCGCATTAGGGACGGCGGAACCCGGGGGAGGCAGGGGCGGACCCGCCGTGCTTCGTCTGGGGGCCGTTCCGTGTGGCCCTGCCCCGTTCCGCACCCACGAAACCCAGGGGCCAACTAAGCTGGGAGTGCTTCGGTCAAACAGACGGCCGTTCGCCGGTGGTTGAAGGCTGGAGGTGTGACCGTTGCTCACTGTGGACGAACCGACCGGACGGCTGTCGTTCGGGACATTCGTCGTCGAGGTGGACAGTGACGGCGAGGTGTCGCGTTTCAGCGGATCCGACGATCTGGCGACGGTGCTGGGCTTCACCCCGGGCGAGGTGCTCTTCACGGCGGTCATGCTGTCCGCTCATGTGCACGCGGTCGACCGGGTGGCCTGGCAGACCGCGCTCCAGCGGTGCCTGACCACCGGTGAGGCCGTGGTCATCGGTCATCGGCTGGTCACCGCCGACCGCAGCGAGCGGACGGCGACGACGACTTTCGCGGCCGGTCCGACCATCGGCCGGACCCGCACGGTGACCGGCGTGGTGACCGATCTGACCAACCGTCTGCGCGCGGCCACCGATTCGGAGATCACCCAGGCGGTGCGCGCCTCGGCGGCGACGCGCAGTCAGATCGACCAGGCCAAGGGCATGATCATGGCGGCCTACGATCTCGACGCCGAGCAGGCGTTCGACCTGCTCAAGTGGCATTCCTCCCACACCAACCGCAAGCTGCGCGATCTGGGCGCCGCCCTGGTCGAGGGTTGGGCGGTGGCCGACCCGGGGATGCCGTTGCGGCAGCGGGTGTCCGCGGTCTTCGAGGGACTGGGCAGTCCGGCCCCGCTGACCGAGGGGTGGTCGGCGCCGTCGGCCGAGACGGGGTCCTCGCCGACCTCCGGTCTCATCCCGCAGGCCCTGTTGCCCGGCATCCTGACCCGGGCCACGCACGAGGCGTCGGTGGCGATCACCGTGGCCGACATCCTCGCCGAGGACCAGCCGCTGGTGTACGTCAACCCGGCGTTCGAGCGGCTGACGGGGTACTCCGCCGAGGAGGTGCTGGGCCGCAACTGCCGGTTCCTGCAGGGGCCGTACGGCGACCCCCGGCTGCGGCACGAGATCCGGGACGCCATCGTCGCCGGGCGTTCGATCGATACGTTGATCCGCAACATCAAGCGCAACGGTGCCGAGTTCTGGAACGAGTTCCACCTGTCCCCGGTGCGGAACAAGGCGGGCCGGCTCACCCACTACATCGGCTACCAGCTGGACGTCACCGAACGGGTGGAGCGGGACCAGCAGCTCAGCCGGCTGACCGACCTCCGTCTGGCCTGAGCGCGGCGACCCGCCCGGTGGGCCCTGGCTCTGGCCGTCGGGCGGGCCCGGCCCGGCACCGTCAGCCGGTGATGGTCGACCACCACAGGTCGGCATAGCCAGTGGCGTCGACGGCGACGGCGACGTCCACCGAGGTCCAATGGGTGCTGAACGGGTCGGTGACCGACCGTCCGACGAAGCCGGGACGCCGGTCCACGATGGTCTGTCCGCGCCCGGGCCCGAAGCCGGTGTCGACCGTGACCGGCAGCCGTTCGACCGTCAGTCCTTCCGGTCGGACCAGCGCGCACAGCGTGCCGGCGTCCCCGATCCCGGCGCTGTCCTCGCCCCGCCCCCGGAACCGCAGCAGCGCCGCGGCCAGCTGACAGGCCGGGTCGAGTCGGTCGGCCAGTTCACCGGCCCGGTCCAGCGGGATGCGCGGGAGGTCGAAGACGTCCAGGCCGTACATCGTGATCGGGATGTCGAGGTCCCGGGCGGCGGCCAGGACGATCGCGGTGGCTTCCGGGTCGTGCAGCACGTTGTGCTCGGCGACGGGTGTCATGTTGCCCCGCGAGGCCGAACCGCCCATGAACACGATGCGCTCGATGCCGGCGGCGACGTCCGGGTGGGCCCGCAGGAGCAGGGCGACGGTGGTCAGCGGGCCGGTGGCGACCAGGGTGACCGGTTCCCCGTTCGCGATGGCGGACTGCAGTTCGTGGCGCAGCAGGTCGATGGCGGCCAACGGGCTGGTCCGCCGATCGGACGGCCGGGAGAACCCGCCCAGTCCGTCGACGCCGTGGAAGGCGCCGCTGTCGGGGGCGTCGTGCAGCAGCGGGTGAGCGGCGCCGCGTCCGACGGGGACGTCGGGGGCCCCGGCGGCGTCCAGGACGTACCGGGTGTTGGCGACGACCTGGTCGACGCCGGTGTTGCCGCCCACACAGGTCACGGCGCGCAGGTCCAGATCCGGGCACCGCACGGCGAACAGCAGGGCGAACGCGTCGTCGATGCCGGTGTCGACGTCCAGCAGAATCGGTGTCGGCTCGGCCACGGGGCCCTCCCGGAGGGTGGAGACGGTGGGACCGCGAGCCTAGCGATCGGGACCTGCCGGGCGGACGGGGTCGCGTCCGACCGGTCGCGCTGAGTCGGGAGTAGGCTGACCTAAGCTACTGGCCAGTAACATGAGGCCCGGGCCGCGGGTCAGTCCCCGCACCAGGCACAATGGTCAACCCGGGGGAGCGTGTCCGCGCCCCCGGCGCACGTCACATGGCGCTCGGGGCGAGCCCCGCGGCCGATGACCCCGGAGTAGGAGCGCAGCTCCCGCCGGGACGAACAGCTGGAGGCGAGGCAGAGATGGACATCACCGTGCTGGTGAAGCAGGTGCCCGACACCTGGGGCGAGCGCAAGCTCGTACCGGACACCTGGGTCATCGACCGGGACGCGTCCGACGCCGTCATCGACGAGATCGACAGCCGTGGGGTCGAGGCGGCCCTGCAGCTGGTGGAGGAGCACGGCGGCGAGGTGACCGTGCTGACCATGGGCCCGGACCGCGCGACCGAGACCCTGCGCAAGGCGCTGGCGATGGGCGCGGACAAGGCCGTGCACGTCGTCGACGACGCCTTGGCCGGGGCCGACGCCGTCCAGACGTCCGCCGTGCTGGCGGCCGCGATCTCGACCCTCGGTGCCGACCTGGTGATCACCGGCAACGAGTCCACCGACGGCCGCACCGGTGCGCTGGCGGCGATGCTGGCCGAGCGCCTCGGCCGTCCGCAGGTGACCGCGGTCCGCAAGCTGACCATCGACGGGTCGACCGTCGTCGCCGAGCGGGTGCACGACACCGGGTGGAGCGAGGTCAGCGCTCAGCTGCCGGCGGTGGTCTCCGTGACCGAGAAGATCAACGACCCCCGCTACCCGAACTTCAAGGGGATCATGGCGGCGAAGAAGAAGCCGGTGCAGACCCTCACGGTCGCCGATCTCGGGCTCGACCCGGCATCCGTCGGCGGCGCGGCATCGGCCACCCAGCCGGTGGACGGCGCGGCCAAGCCGCCCCGGACGGCCGGCGAGAAGGTCGCCGACGACGGGTCCGCCGGCACGAAGGTCGCCGAGTTCCTGGTGGCCCACCGCCTCGTCTGACCGGGCTGATCGCCCCGTCCTCCTCCGTAGTCTCCGTACTCCGGGCCACGCCGGCCCGATTCCCGAAGGGTTCCTCGAGATGGCACAGGTCCTCGTCCTGGTCGATGCCACCACCTCCGCCACCGTCCCCACCACCATCGGCAAGCTGACCGCAGAACTGCTGGCCGCGGGGGCCCGCCTGGGTGAGCCCGCCGCGGTGGTTGTCGGTGCCCCGGGCACGGCCGCCGCGCTCGCCCCCGCGCTGGGAGCGCTGGGTGCGACCGCCGTGTACGCGGCCGAGGCGGACGAGGTCGGCACCCACCTGATCACCCCGGAGGTCGCCGGACTCGCGGCGGCGGCCGCGGTGGCCGATCCGATCGCCGTGCTGGTGCCGGCCACCGTCACCGGACGCGAGATCGCCGGCCGGCTGGCCGTCCGGCTCGGGGGCGGCCTGCTGGCCGACTCGGTCGACCTCGAGCTCGCCGACGGTCAGGTCGTCGCCACCCAGTCGGTCTTCGGCGGGGAGTACACCGTGCGGTGGGCCGCTTCGCAGTCGGCCGGACCGGCCGTGGTGACCGTTCGGCCCAACTCCTTCCCCGTCCCGGACGAGCCGGCGGCCGCTTCGCCCGAGGTGACCACGGTCGAACTCGTGGTCGACCCGGCCACGGCCACGAAGGTGCTGGCCGAGCACCCGGAACCGGTGGGTGACCGTCCGGAGCTGGGCGCGGCCTCCGTCGTCGTCTCCGGCGGTCGGGGCGTCGGTTCGGCCGAGAACTTCGCCGTGGTCGAAGAACTGGCCGACGCCCTCGGGGGTGCGGTCGGTGCGTCCCGGGCGGCCGTCGATTCCGGCTACTACCCGCCGCAGTTCCAGGTGGGGCAGACGGGGACGACCGTGGCCCCGCAGTTGTACGTCGCGTTGGGCATCTCCGGGGCTATCCAGCATCGCGCCGGCATGCAGAGCAGCAAGACCATCGTGGCGGTCAACAAGGACGCGGACGCGCCCATCTTCGAGATCGCCGACCTCGGTGTCGTGGGGGACCTGTTCACGGTCGTCCCGCAGCTCGCCGAGGCGGTGAAGGCCCGTCAGGCCTGACGACCACCCGGCGAATATTGAGCACGCGACCGCGGGCGCACCCACGGTCGCGTGCTCTCGGCGGAGAGTCGGTGAAAATCGGGGCTCCGGGAGTCCGGGGGACTCCGGCGGAGGCAGACCGGTCAATGCCCGGGCATCGAACCGGGGAAACGCGTCCCGGCCGAACAGCCGTCCGGCGAAGCACGCGTCCGGCGGTGGCTCAGCCGGTCTTGTTGCCCAAGGCGACGAGGACGCCCGCCAAGGCGAAGTACTTGTTCGAGCCCAGATCGGCGATGGTGCGAATGCCGAGTGCGTCGGCCAGGGCCTGATCGTGGGCCGGGGTCAACCCGGCGAGGGCGGACGGCGGCGCGGCCAGGATCTCGGGCAGGGACTTGTCTTCCCATGCCTTGTCGAGCGCCTTCGCCAAGTCGACCGAGACGGCCATGTCGTTCCCCCCAGGAGCGGCGACACCGCGGCCGGCCGGTGCCGGGTTGGCGGTTCGTCGTGCCGCCCCAGCATGACGGTGTGCGCGGGGACGGACAACGGTTGTTCACCCTCCCAACGGGTGGTGACTGTCCGTCACTGTCGCGACCTGGATCGGCGCCGGGTTGGGTCTGACGGCCGCCGGCGACCTACTCTGGACCCTGATGCCCTACCTCGATCACGCTGCCACCGCCCCGGTCCTGCCGGAGGTCGTCGACGCCGTCGCGACCGCCCTGCGCGAGACCGGTAATGCGTCGTCGCAGCACACGGCCGGTCGGGCCGCCCGTCGCCGGGTCGAGGAGTCGCGTGAGCGGATCGCCGGCACCCTGGGGGCGCAGCCCAGCGAGGTCGTGATGACCTCGGGCGGCACGGAGTCCGACAACCTCGCCGTCACCGGTTTCTTCCGGGCCCGCCAGGCCGCGGACCCCCGTCGTCGACGGATCCTGGTCCCGGCCATCGAGCACCACGCGGTACTGGACACCGTCGAGCACCTCGCGGCCCGCGAGGGGGCCGAAATCGGCTGGCTCGAGGTCGACGACTTCGGGCGCGTCCACGCCGACACCCTCGCCGCGGCGATCGCCGAGGACCCGCAGACCGTCGCGGTGGTCTCGGTGATGTGGGCCAACAACGAGGTCGGCACGGTCAACCCCATCCGCGAGCTGGCCGCGGTCGCCCACGCGGCCGGCGTCCCGCTGCACACCGACGCCGTCCAGGCCGTCGGCCAGCTTCCGCTCGATTTCGCCGCCTGCGGGGCCGACGCCCTGTCGCTGTCGGCTCACAAGTTCGGCGGACCCACCGGGGTTGGGGCACTGCTGCTCCGTCGGGACGCCGTGGTCGAGCCGTTGCTGTTCGGGGGCGGTCAGGAGCGCGGAGTGCGGTCCGGGACGCTCAACGTGGCGGGCGTCGTCGGTCTGGCCGTGGCGGCCGAGTCGGCGGTGGGCGATCTGTCCTCCCAGTCGGCGCGGCTGACCGGGCTGCGTGACGAACTGATCGCCGGGGTGCAGGCCCAGGTGCCGGATGCCGCGCTGTCCGGCGATCCCGGCCAGTCCCTCGTCGACGGCGGCCCGTCGCGGCTGCCGGGCAACGCACATCTGCGCTTCCCCGGCTGCGAGGGGGACTCGCTGCTGATGCTCCTCGACGCCCACGGCATTGAATGCTCGACCGGCTCGGCGTGCACCGCCGGGGTCTCCCGGCCGTCGCACGTCCTGATCGGCATGGGGGTCCCCGAGGACGACGCCCGCGGTGCCCTGCGGTTCTCGCTCGGGTCGTCCTCGACCGCGCAGGACGTGGAAGCCGTGCTGGCGGTCATCGGTCCGGTGGTGGAGCGGGCCCGCAAGGCCGGGCAGGCGGCGGCCGCCCGTCGTGCCCGGGTCGCCGCGGCGGCCGAACGGCCGTGAACGGCGATCCGACCGGGGGTCCGTCGTCGGGGGTCGATCGACGATGAGGGTGCTGGCCGCCATGAGCGGGGGAGTCGACAGCGCCGTGGCCGCGGCGCTGGCCGTCGATGCCGGGCACGACGTCACCGGCGTCCACCTGGCGTTGTCCCGATCGCCCGGGACGTTGCGTACCGGATCGCGCGGCTGCTGCACCGTCGAGGACGCGTTCGACGCCCGGCGGGTCTGCGACCTGCTCGGCATCCCCTACTACGTCTGGGATTTCAGCGCCGAGTTCGCCGAGGACGTGGTGGCCGACTTCCTGGCCGAGTACGCCGCCGGCCGTACACCCAACCCGTGTCTGCGCTGCAACGAGAAGATCAAGTTCGCCGCGTTGCTGGACCGCGCCGTGGCGCTCGGCTTCGACGCCGTGGTCACCGGGCACCACGTCAAGCTGCGGGACGGCATCCTGTACCGCTCGGCCGACGCGGCGAAGGACCAGTCGTACGTACTGGCCGTGCTGACCGCAGACCAGTTGGCGCACAGTCGTTTTCCGCTGGGCGAATGGACGAAGACGCAGGTGCGCGCGGAGGCGGCCCGCCGCGGGTTCGCGGTCGCGGCCAAGCCGGACTCGTACGACATCTGCTTCATCCCCGAGGGCAACACGCAGGAGTACCTCACCGAGAAGCTCGGCGCCCGCACCGGCGAACTGGTCGACGCGACCACCGGCGCGGTGCTGGGTCGCCACGGCGGCGTGCACGGGTACACCATCGGCCAGCGCAAGGGTCTCGGTCTGGACCGTCCCGCACCGGACGGTCGACCGCGGTACGTGCTCGGCATCGAGCCGGTCTCCGGCACGGTCACGGTGGGACCAGCGGAGGGACTGGACGTCTCGGTGCTCACCGCGCAGCGTGTGGTGTTCTCCACGGGGGCGCCGCCGCCGATGCCGTTGCGCAGCCGGGTGCAGTTGCGGGCCCACGGCGCCGCGGTGCCGGCGACTGTGGAGCTGGTCGACGGCCGGCTGGTCATCACGTTGGACGACCCGGTCCGCGGCATCGCGCCGGGACAGACGGCGGTGCTGTACGACCCGGACGACGAGTACGTCATCGGGGCCGGGACGATCATCCGGACGAGCTGAAGGTGACGGTGACGTGAGCGGTCTGGTGGTGGGGGCTCCACAGGACGTGCCGGGGGTCGATGCCCCGGCACCGGTGCGGCCGTGGCATCGCGGCGCGGCGACCGGGATCGGTTCGTTGCCGGGCACGTCATCCGATGAGGCCGCGTCGATGGTCGCCGGCGAGCTGCCGGAACTGCCGCACCTGGCCGAGCTCCCGGCTCGCGGGGTCGGTGCGGACCTGATCGGCCGGACCGCCGGTCTGCTGGTCGACATCGCCGCCGAAGTGGTGCCGTCCGGTTGGCGGGTGACCCGGCGCCCGGGTCGCGACCTGCGGAGGGCGACCGACCTGATGGCCTGGGACCTGGACGCCGTGCAGCAGCACTACGCCGGGGCGAGCTGGGTCAAGGTGCAGGTGTGCGGGCCGTGGACGCTGGCTGCGATGCTCGAACTGCCGGACGGCAACCGCATGCTCATCGACCAGGGCGCCGTCGACGACCTGGCGGCGTCGCTCGCCGAGGGGGTCGCCGCGCACGTCGCCGAGGTGAGCGCCCGGGTGCCCGGCGCGGGGGTGGTCGTCCAGTTCGACGAACCGGCCCTGCCCGGCGTGCTGGCCGCCCGGATACCCACGGCGTCCGGGTTCGGCACCCTGCGGTCCGTCGGTTCCGAGCGGGCACAGTCGGTGCTCGCCGCCGCCCGGGCCGGGGTGGCCGATCGGCCCACCCTTGCCCACTGCTGCGCAGCGGACTCGCCGGTGCGGCTGCTGCGATCGGTCGGGTTCGACGCGGTCGCCCTCGACCTGACGATCATCGGGTCGAGCGCCGCGCGGCTGGACCCCATCGGCGAACTGATCGAAGACGGGGGTGTGCTGGTCGCCGGGATCGTGCCGGTCACGGCTCCCGCCCCGGGCCGGACGCCGACCCTGCGGCAGGCCGTCGACCCGCTGCTCGCCGTCTGGGACCGGCTCGGATTCAGCCGGGAACGGCTGCCCGACAGCGTCGTGCCGGCGCCCACCTGTGGTCTGGCCGGGGCTACCCCGGCCTGGGCGACCGCGGCGATGAAACGCGCGCAGGAGCTGGCCCGGGCGCTGAGCGACCCGCCGGCCGGCTGGTGAGCGACCGAATCCGGCTCGGCTCACGATTTCCTTGCGTCGCAGCAGATGGGTGACCCTGTCCCGGTGCAGAACAGCAGTGTGCCGAGCGCCGGGTGGTCGGTTGAGGGTTTGTCGAGTGCGGTCCGATCGGCGGGGCGGGGATACAGCCGGGCGGCGCTGCTGTTCCTGGCGGTCGTCCTGCTCATCCCGGTGCTGCTCGTCCTCATCGTGCCGGCGGTCGCAGCGGACGCGGTCGGACTGACCGAGCGGATCCCGGCCGTCGTCCAGGTCGTCGACCGCCAGCGCCTGCGGGACAGCTCCAACAAGCGTCCGCGGTGGTCGGTGACGGTCAGCTGGACCGGCGCTGACGGCTCCCCCCACGAGGGCTCGGACATCGTGACCTCTGCCGCCGCCCCCTACGTGGTCGGCCAGCGGGTCGAGATCGGCGTGTACGGCGACGACATCACGATGAAGAAGCCCGGCGAGGCCTGGTGGGTCCTTGCTCTGGCGGGAGCGTTCACGCTGATCGGTCTGGTCGTCGCGGCGATGTTCTGGTGGCGTTCCCGGGCCTGGTCGTCACTACCGCGACTGGTCGGAGTCGCCGAGCCGCAGAGGATGACGGTCGTCGGTCCCGGCGACCGGGTCCGGCTCCGGTCATCCCGCTTCGCACCGGCCCACCGCGGCCAGGTCGTACCGGTCCGCACTGGACAGCCCGTCGACGCCGAGTCGACGGTCGTCATGCTGGAGGCCCCGACGGCCGGCGGGTCGACCCGGCCGCCGGCCGTCGGTGACCAGCTCGACGTCTGGTCGAACGGACGGGTGGCGGCGGTCCGCCGCCGGGTCGACGGGGCCTGGTGGGTCACGGGCCTCGGTGCCGACGGCCGGTCCGCGGCTGCCCTGACCGGACCGGCCGCCTCGCGATCCAGTGTCGTGGGTGGATCGGTCCTCGTCCTGTTCGGGGCCATCGTGCTGGCCGGTGGTCGTTTCGCCCTGCGCCAGGGGTTCGTGGCTCCGGGGTGGGGCCTGTCGGTGCTGGGTCTGGCCGGCGTCCTCGCCGGCATCGTCGTGCTGGGCCGTGGTCGGTCGCGGGCGCGCCGGCGGCAGCACGTCGACCGGCCGTGACACCACGCCGGGGTCAGCGCAGTCGGGCTGACCCCAGCATCCGCTCGACGGTGATCGCGACGACCACGCGGCGCGGGTTGGGACGCGGCTCCCGGTAGCGAGCGGCGTAGCGGCGCTCGGCGTCGGCGATCGCCGCCGGCTCCCGTAGCACGCGGCAGGGGCCTTCCAGGCTGATCCACGAGGGGCCGTCGACCGAGCAGACCGCGGCTCGGGGGGCGGCGCCGTCCGGCCCGGGGCGTTCGGCGTTGCGCACCTTCACCGACCCGTCCGAGGTGATGATGCGGGCGGTGGCGGTGGCCGGCTCGTAGGTGAAGCCGACGGCGACGACGTGCAGCGACCCGTTGCGGCGCACCGTGGTCAGCGACGCCAGGTGGCGGTCGGTGAGGAACTGCAGGACGTCGGCCGGTGGATTGTGGGGGTCGATGCTCACGGGCCCACCCTGCCAGGCGGGCCCCGACGGGACGACGGAGGCCGACACCCCGCGACGAGTGGTGGGTCGCGGGGTATCGGCCTCAGTGGGTGCCGTGGGAACGGTCAGGAGACGAGCGCGGCCGCCGAGCGGCGGGGTGCCAGCTCCCGATCGAGGTCGGCGAGCTGCGTGATCATCGCGTCGACCGCTGCGGCGTCCTGCTCGGAGCCGAGGAACTCGCCCTCGACGACGAACGTCATCGCCTTGACCAGGGCGACGGGCTCGACCTGCACCAGGCCGAGGGCGTCGGTCACGGTGGTGAGGCCCTGGACGGCGCCGCGGCCGCCGGAGACACCGCCGTAGCCGACGAGTCCGAGAGCCTTGTCGCGCCATTCGGCGTGCAGGTAGTCGAGCGCGTTCTTGATGGTGGCCGGGAAGGAGTGGTTGTACTCGGGGGTGGTGATCACCAGCGCGTCGGCGTCAGCGACGGCGGCCGCCCACGCCTGGGTGTGCGGCTGGGTGTACTGGCCGCTGCGCGGGTGGTGCGGCTCGTCGAACAGCGGCAATGCGATCTCGGCCAGGTCGAGGATCTCGACGCGGTCGAAGGCGCCTACGGTCCGGGCCCGTTCCGCGACCCACGCTCCGATGGCGGCGCCGATGCGTCCGGGACGGGTGGAGCTGACGACGATCTTCAACGTGCTCATGGCGAACCTCCGACGGCATGTAGTTGAATACTCAAACTCTAGCCATGCGTAGGACATTCCGGGACGGAGCGTGACGCTCTTCACCCACCGAGCAGCAGGCCGGCCAGCCGGTCCGGATGGAGGAGCGGCGAGAGATGGGCCGCATCGGGCCAGACGTCGACGGTGGCCCCCGGGATGCGTCGAGCCATCGCCGTCATCACCTCCGGGGGCGAGACCGGATCGAACTCGGCGGCGATCACCGCCACCGGCGCCGTGATCGCGCCGATCCGGTCCGCGGCGTCGAACCGCGCGATGCCTCGCAGGGCGGTCGCCCAGGCCGCCCGATCGGCCCGCCGCAACTGGCCGGTGATGTCGGCGACGACACCCGGGAACCGATCGAGCTCGGCCGGCCGGAACCAGCGGGCCAGTGCACCGTCGACGTCCACCGGGTGCCCGGCCGTCAGGGCGTCGGCCGCCGCGGCGAACGGTGGGAACGGAGTGTCCCGACTGCCGATGATCACCAGGTGCTGCACCAGTTCCGGAGCGGCCAACGCCAGTTCGAGGGCGACCTGACCACCGAACGAGTGCCCGACGACCGACCAGGTCCCGCCCCCCTCCCGGGCCCGGGCAGCGATCCGCTCGGCGACCCGCCGCTGCGGATCGGTGACGTCGGTGGGGGGAGTGACGTCGGGCGCCCACAGCGGCCCGTCGAGGCGGTCGGCCACCGCGGTCCAGATGGTCGGCGACAGCGGGGTGCCGGTGAGTGCCAGCCACCGGCGGCGGCCGTCGGCCGGGGGTGGTGCGTCGACCTGGACCACGAAGACTCCTCCCGACCGGTGTCCGTCGATGGTGACGGGTCTGACCGGGGTCTCGTCGGGAAACCCGCTGTCCGTGCCCCGATCTAGGCTGCAGCCCATGAGCGCTCGTCCTGATTCCGGACCGGAGACCGTCGATCCCGCGGTGGTCGCCGAGCTGGCCGACGTCCCCACCGTGGACGCACCGGCCGAGGCTGCGGCCCGGCACGCCGAGGTGGCGCAGCAGGTCGCGGACGCCCAGTTCCGGTACTACGTCCTGGATTCGCCGACGCTGTCGGACGGCCAGTTCGACGAGCTGCTCCGCGAGTTGCAGTCGCTGGAGGAGCAGCACCCGTCGTTGGTCACCCCGGATTCGCCGACCCAGCGGGTCGGCGGGACCGCCGGCTACGCCACCGGTTTCGAGGCCGTCGAGCACGCCGAGCGGATGCTGAGCCTGGACAACGTGTTCTCGGCCGAGGAACTGGCCGCCTGGTTGGAACGCGCCGGGCGGGACGCCGGCGGACCGGTGACCTGGCTGACCGAACTGAAGATCGACGGCCTGGCCGTCAACCTCACCTACGAGCGGGGGCGCCTGGTGCGGGCCGCCACCCGGGGTGACGGCCGGGTCGGTGAGGACGTGACCCTGAACGTCCGCACCATCGCCGCGGTGCCCGAGCACCTGCGCGACGACGGCGGTCACGACATCCCCGAGCTGGTCGAGGTGCGCGGCGAGGTGTTCTTTCCGCTGGCCGGCTTCGAGGCCCTCAACGCTTCACTGGTGGCGGCCGGCAAGCCGCCGTTCGCCAACCCGCGCAACTCCGCCGCCGGGTCGCTGCGCCAGAAGGACCCCCGCATCACCGCGTCCCGCCCGTTGACCATGCTCTGCCACGGCATCGGTGCGCGGCGCGGCTTCGACATCACCCGGCAGTCGGAGGCCTACGAGCGGCTGGCCGCCTGGGGGCTGCCGATCTCGACCCACAACCGGGTGGTCGGGACCGCCGCGGAGGTGGCCGACCGGGTCGCCTACTGGAGCGAGCACCGGCACGACCTCGACCACGACATCGACGGTCTGGTCGTCAAGATCGACGAGATCGCCGCCCAGCGGCGGATGGGCTCGACGTCGCGGGCCCCCCGCTGGGCGATCGCCTACAAATACCCGCCCGAAGAGGCGACCACCCTGCTCAAGGACATCCGCGTCAACGTGGGCCGCACCGGTCGGGTGACCCCGTTCGCCTTCCTGGAACCGGTGCTGGTGGCCGGATCGACCGTCGGGCTGGCCACCCTGCACAACGCGGAGGAGGTCAAGCGCAAGGGCGTGCTGATCGGCGACACCGTCATCATCCGCAAGGCCGGTGACGTCATCCCCGAGGTCCTCGGCCCGGTGGTCGACCTGCGCGACGGGCGGGAGCTGCGCGAGTTCGTCATGCCGACGCAGTGCCCGGAATGCGGCACCGCATTGCGGCACATGCGGGAGGGCGATGTCGACATCCGCTGTCCCAACGCGCGCAGCTGCCCGGCCCAGCTCCGGGAGCGACTGTTCCACCTGGCCGGCCGGGGCGCCTTCGACATCGAGGGCATGGGGTACGAAGCCGCGGCGGCTCTCCTTTCCGCCGGGGTGGTGCAGGACGAGGGTGACGTGTTTCCCGGGCCGGCGGACCCGGCCGACGGACCGCCCTTCGGGCTGACCGAGGAGCGCCTGCTGCAGGTGCCGCTGTTCACCACCAAGGCCGGCGCACTCTCGGCCAACGGCCGCAAGCTGCTGGCCAACCTGGAGAAGCAGAAGGACCAGCCGCTGTGGCGGGTGCTGGTGGCGCTCTCCATCCGGCACGTCGGGCCGACGGCCGCGCGGGCGCTGGCTCAGCAGTTCGGCTCACTCGAGGCGATCCGGGCGGCCTCCGAGGAGGACCTGGCCGCCGCGGAAGGGGTCGGGCCGACGATCGCCGCCGCGGTCATCGAGTGGTTCACCGAGGACTGGCACGCCCGCATCGTCGACCGCTGGCACGCGGCCGGGGTGCGGATGGCCGACGACGTCACCGACCGCCCGGAGCAGACCCTCACCGGCCTGTCCGTGGTGGTCACCGGCAGCCTGGAGACCTTCTCCCGGGACGAGGCCAAGACGGCTCTGCTGGAACGCGGCGCGAAGGCGGCCGGCTCGGTGTCCAAGAAGACGGCGTTCGTGGTCGTGGGGGACAGCCCCGGCTCCAAGTACGACAAGGCGGTGCAACTGCAGGTACCGATTCTCGACGAGAACGGTTTCCGGGTCCTGCTCGGCGAGGGGCCGGACGCGGCGCGGGCGGTCGCCCAGATCGGCGACGGCGGCGGGGGAGCGGCAGAAGGTGACGAACAGGCTGAACCGGATCAGCCGACCGGGTAGCGTGACCTGGGTGACATCCGCTTCGCCGCAGCCCGCCCGCCGTTGGGACCAGCCCTCGCCGTCGGGCAAGGTGCCGGACTTCTACGAACGGTCGGCGGACCACCCCTACCGGGCGATGGCGTTGAACGGATGGCCCATCGCTCTCGGGCTGCTCGTCATCGCCGTGATCTTCGCGTTCTTCTTCCCACTGCTGGGCATCCTGCTGGCCGTCTCGACGCCGCTGGCCATTCTCGCCGCGTACTTCTACGGGATGACCCGGGCCCGCCTCATCCGCGTGCAGGTCAGTGACGACGTCGTCTCCGTGAGCAACGGCAAGACCGGCAACGCCTGTGACCGGGCCGAGATCCGCACCGCCGTGATCGTCCAGGGCCTGCGCCGGCGGGCGACCCTGCCCCGGACCACCGACCTGATCCTGCTCGATGCGCGCGGACGGACCCTGCTGCTCGTCCCCGGTCTGCTCTTCGCGGCCGAGACCTTCGACGACATCGTCGATCTCATCCGTCCGGCCACCGTCGACCGACTGTCCGGGGCGTTCACCCCGGAGTCGCTCACCGAGCGGTATCCGCTGATCCTGCACACCGCCGACGGTCGCCCGCCGGCCGCCAAACGGTCCGCCAGCGGCATCGTCCTGCTCGTCGCCATGACGCTCGTGCTGCTGGCTCTGGTCTACATCGCGTTTGTCGTCTTCTTCCGCTGATCCCCGGCGGACACCCCACCGCCGCGGTACTGCCCGGTCGACCAGGCGCCGGGACCGCTCAGCGGCGCCGGTGGGTGAACCGCAGGTAGTAGCCGTCGGGATCGAAGACCCGGAAGTCCTGCAGGCCCCACGGCCGCCGCTGGATGTCCTCGTCGATCACCCACCCGGCCAGCCGCAGCCGGTCGCGTTCGGCGTGCAGGAAGTCGACCTCCAGCACGATCTCGACCCCGGTCGGTGGTCGGCGGAACTGCGGCAGCCCCTCGCCCGGTCGGGCCACCACACCGATCCGGACGGCGTCCCGGACCAGTTCCAGGTAGGGCTGCGCCTCGGCGCGCTGGTCGACCGCGATGCGAAAACCCAGCGTGTCGACGTAGAAGCGCACGGAGGCGTTCACGTCCTGGACGAAGATCTCGATCCGCAGGCTGCTGGGCACCTCCCGACCCTCTCACGTTCACCCGGTGGGGTGGATCCCGCAGCGGGCCCGCCGCACCGCCCGGTGCGCCGGCGCGCCTGCCCATCGACCAGGATGGTGGCCGCGACCGGGTAGGCAGGAGCCGCACACCAACCCCCGCACCGGTCCCGGAACCGCCGACGACAGGAGCACCATGGCCGAGACGGCACCGCTGCGCACCGCACTGGACCTGACCGGACGCGAGGTCCTGGTCGTGGGGGCCGGTCCCGCCGCACTGCCCCGCATCGCCGGGCTGCGGGCCGCCGGTGCCGATGTCGTGGTGACCACCGGGCTGTCCGAACCGGGCGGCGGCGACGGTGAGGTCGCCGACGCCGTCACCGATCTCGCCGATCGCGGCCTGCTCCGACTGCATCGGCGACCGACCGACCCCGGGGACTGGACCACACCGTGGCTTGTCGCCGCCGCGACCGGTGACCCGACCGGCGATGCCGCGGTCGCGGCCACCGCGGCGACCCATCGGCTCCTCTGCCTGCCCGCGGTGAGCGGGTTCGCGACGACGGCACCCGGTGACCGGCCCGTGACCGAGCGGGGCGGCCGGGTGGTTCTCGTCGGCGGCGGGCCTGGCGACCCGGACCTGATCACCGTCGCCGGCCGACGGGCCGTGCGGCAGGCCGACGTCGTCGTCACCGACCGGCTGGCTCCGTTGGCCCTGCTGGACGAGGTCCGGCCGGGCACCGAGATCGTCGACGTGTCCAAGGTGCCGGCCGGGCCGACGACCGGTCAGGACGAGATCAACCGGATCCTGGTCGAGCGGGGTCTGGCCGGGAAGGTGGTCGTCCGGCTGAAGGGTGGCGACGGTTTCGTCTTCGGCCGCGGCGCCGAGGAGTGGCAGGCCTGCGCGGCCGCCGGTCTACCGGTCTCGGTGATCCCGGGCCTGTCGTCGGCCGTGGCGGTGCCCGGTCTGGCCGGCATCCCGGTCACCCACCGCGACCTCAACCAGGGATTCACCGTGGTCTCCGGGCACGTCCCGCCCGGCGACCCCCGGTCGAACCTCGACTGGCCGGCGCTCGCCCGCACCGGCACGGCGCTGATCATCCTGATGGGCGTGCGGACCCTGCCGGCGATCGCCCGCACGCTCATCGAGCACGGACTACCGGCGGACACGCCGGCGGCCACGATCGCCGACGGCGGGCTGCCCGGTCAGCGGGTGGTGCGGGCGACGCTGGACCGGATCGCCGAGGTCGGGGACGCGGCCGGGATCCGCCCGCCGGCCATCACCGTCGTCGGGACCGTCGCCGCCTTCGACCCGACCGCCGGCTGACCGACGGGGCCGAGGGGGTGCGGCGCACGGTCAGTCGGCGAACAGCGCGGCCGGCGACCGCCCGGTGACCACCGAGGTGAGCCCGGCCAGGTGGCCGAGGCGGGCGATCTCCGAGTCGCGCAGGGCCGGCCCGCCGGGTCGGCCGACCAGCACCACGGTGTCCGGGTCCCACAGCGGGGCGGCGGCCATCTCCGTGCTGACGGCCTTCCAGTCGTCCGGGACCCAGGCAGCCTCGGGATCCAGCACCGTTGCGTGCTGCACCGGGGCCCAACCCGGCTCCACCCCTTCGAGATCGGGAGTGCCGCCCCCGCCGGCCAGCAGCTCGACGGTATGCCGGTCACCGATGCGCTCGACCCGGACGACCGCGGCCCAGCCGGCCCGCAGCACCTGGGGGAGCATGCGGGCGAGGGTGGCGACGGCGTTCTTGGGATCGGCGGCGATCGCCTCGACCAGTTCCCACTCGCGGTGCCGGGCGGCGACGCCGGGATCGGGGCGCACGGATTCGACCCGGACCCCGGGCACGCTCTCGGCCGCGGTGATCAGGACGTCCGGCTGCCGCCCGCTGGGCAGCTCCACGACGATGTCGTCGACCGCGAGGTCGGGGGAGCGCTCCACGATGTCCATGGCCAGGATGTCGGCGTCCACCTTGCCCAGCTCGGTCGCCACGGCCCCGAGCGTGCCGGGACGGTCGGGGAGTTCCAGGCGTAGGACATAGGACATAGCGGTCGCTCACTTCCCAAAGACGTCGGTGCGTTCCGGGCCGGGACGCCGTCGTCCCGCCGGATGCCGTTCCATTGTCGCGGCTGAAGTGTCCTCGTTTCGCGTTTCCGACACATCACCGGGACGCGTCGGACACGCTGCGGCCCCGGTGATCCTCGTTCCGGACACCCCTCGAAGGGGTGGCGGGGCCATCGGGGTGGGACAGCGGCGGTGTCCGATTCGTCCGATGGGGTGCTCGCCAGGACAGCGGGTGACTCCCGTCGGCCGGACGGGCCGGCGTCGGTGTGGCGAAGCGCACGACGGCCCGCTGCGAGCCGGGCCCGCCGAGCGGGCCGGGCGACAACGCCGGTCGGCGCGGCGGCGCGGGATAGCATCGGAGCGCTGTGGGCCGACAGCCCGCAGCAGTCCGTCCGGGTCCGGTTGCCGCGTTCGGTGTGGCACCGCCCGGCGTCCGACCCCACCGGGAGAACCGTGTCACGCCCCGCACTCACCCGCGACGACGTCGCGCACCTGGCCCACCTGGCCCGGCTCGAGCTCACCGACTCCGAGCTGGACCGCTACGGCGATCAGCTGTCGGTGATCCTGTCCTCGGTCGCCGAGGTCACCGACGCGGTCGGTGACCAGCAGATCGAGCCGACATCGCACGCGGTGCCGTTGACCAACGTGTTCCGGGCCGACGAGGTGCGCCCCGGCCTGACCCGTGAGCAGGCCCTGGACCAGGCGCCGGCCGCCGAGGACGGCCAGTTCCGCGTGCCGCAGATCCTCGGCGAGGAATGAGATGACTGCAGTGGACAACACCACCGACCTGACCCGCCGCACCGCCGCCGACCTGGCCGCCGCCATCCAGGCCAAGGAGGTCAGCGCGGTCGAGGTCGCGCAGGCCCACCTGGACCGGATCGCCGCCGTCGACGGCGCGGTGCACGCCTTCCTGCACGTCTCCGGTGAGTCGGCGCTCGCCCAGGCGGCCGCGGTCGACCAGCAGGTCGCCGCCGGGGAACCGGCCGCGTCGCCGCTGGCCGGCGTGCCGCTGGCGCTCAAGGACATCCTCGTCCAGCAGGGTGTGCCGACGACGGCCGGTTCGAAGATCCTCGAGGGCTGGATCCCGCCGTACGACGCCACGGTGACCCGCCGGCTGCTCGACGCCGGGGTCGTCATCCTCGGGAAGACCAACCTCGACGAGTTCGCGATGGGCAGCTCGACCGAGAACTCGGCGTACGGGCCGACCCGTAACCCGTGGGACCTGTCCCGCATCCCGGGCGGCTCGGGCGGCGGTTCGGCCGCCGCGCTGGCCGCCTTCGAGGCCCCGCTGGCCATCGGCACCGACACCGGCGGATCGATCCGCCAGCCGGCCGCGGTCACCGGAACCGTCGGCGCCAAGCCCACCTACGGCGGGGTGTCCCGCTACGGCGTCATCTCGCTGGCGTCCTCCCTGGACCAGGTCGGGCCCTGCGCCCGGACGGTGCTGGACACCGCGCTGCTGCACGAGGTGATCGGCGGGCACGACCCGCACGACTCGACCTCCATCCCGGCCCCGGTGCCGGCGGTGGTCGACGCCGTCCGCCGCGGCGCCACCGAGGGCGTGGCCGGGATGCGCATCGGCGTCGTCCGGCAGCTGTCCGGCGAGGGCTACCAGCCCGGCGTGCTGGAGTCGTTCGCCGCCGCGGTGGAGACACTGCGGGCGGCCGGGGCGGAGATCGTCGAGGTCGATTGCCCGCACTTCCAGTACGCGCTGGCGACCTATTACTTGATCCTGCCCAGCGAGTGCTCGTCCAACCTGGCCCGGTTCGACGCCATGCGTTACGGCCTGCGTGTTGAGCCGACCGGTGCCGCCGCCCGCAAGGCCGGTCCGGTGTCGGCCGAGCAGGTCATGTCGGCCACCCGGGGCGCCGGGTTCGGCGCCGAGGTCAAGCGCCGCATCATCCTGGGCACCTACGCCCTGTCCGCCGGCTACTACGACGCCTACTACGGGTCGGCCCAGAAGGTCCGCACGTTGATCAAGCAGGACTTCGAGGCCGCCTTCGCCGCCGCCGACGTGCTGATCTCGCCGTCGTCGCCGGTGACGGCGTTCGGGATCGGCGAGAAGGTCGACAACCCGATGGCCATGTACCTCAACGACCTGGCCACCATTCCGGGTTCGCTGGCCGGCATCCCGGCCATGAGCGTGCCCAGCGGGCTCGCGTCGGACACCGGACTGCCGGTCGGCCTGCAGATCATGGCCCCGGCGCTGGGTGAGACGGCGATGTACCAGGTCGCCTCCGCCTTCGAGACCGCCTACGCGGCAACCCATTCCGGGCTCGTCCCGGACGCTGCTCCCGATCTGGAGGTCGTGGCGTGAGCGCCGTGGCAACGGAACTGGTCGACTACGACGACGCGATCGAGCGCTACGACCCGGTGCTCGGGTTGGAGGTGCACGTCGAGCTGGGTACGGCCACCAAGATGTTCTGCGCCTGCCCGACGACGTTCGGCGCCGAGCCCAACACCCAGGTGTGCCCGGTGTGTCTGGCGATGCCCGGGGCGCTGCCCGCGGTCAACAGCCGGGCCATCGAGTACGCGATCCGCATCGGTCTGGCGCTGAACTGCCAGATCGCGTCCTGGTGCCGGTTCGCCCGGAAGAACTACTTCTACCCGGACATGCCGAAGAACTTCCAGACCTCCCAGTACGACGAGCCGATCGCCTACGGCGGCTGGCTCGACGTCGAGGTGCCCACCCCCGACGGGGGTCTGGAGACTGTGCGGGTCGAGATCGAGCGTGCCCATATGGAGGAGGACACCGGCAAGTCCACCCACGTGGGCGGGTCCACCGGGCGCATCCACGGCGCCGAGTACTCGCTGCTGGACTACAACCGGGCCGGTGTCCCGCTGGTCGAGATCGTCACCAAGCCGATCGTCGGCACCAAGGCGTCCGCTCCGGTGGTCGCCCGGGCCTACGTCGGTGCGCTGCGCGATCTGCTGCTGTCGCTGGGTGTCTCGGACGTCCGGATGGACCAGGGGTCGCTACGCTGCGACGCCAACGTCTCGCTCACCCCGGCCGGCAACCCGGTGTTCGGCACCCGCACCGAGACCAAGAACGTCAACTCGCTCCGCTCGGTCGAACGGGCGGTGCGGTACGAGATCTCCCGGCAGGCCGGGGTTCTCGATGCCGGCGGCTCCGTCACCCAGGAGACGCGGCATTTCGACGAGTCCACCGGGACGACGTCGGCCGGACGCAAGAAGGAGACCGCGGAGGACTACCGGTACTTCCCGGAGCCCGACCTGGTGCCGATCGCCCCCGACCCGTCCTGGGTGGCGGAGATCAAGGCGAACCTGCCCGAGCTGCCGTGGGTCCGGCGGGCCCGGCTGCAGAACGAGTGGGGCTACAGCGATCTCGAGATGCGTGACCTGGTCGCCGCCGGTGCGGTGGACCTGGTCGCCAGCACGGTGGCCGCCGGCGCGACTCCGGGCGAGGCGCGGTCCTGGTGGACGTCCTACCTGGGTCAGAAGGCCCGCGAGAGCGGCATCCCGCTGACCGAGCTGGCCATCACGCCGGCCCAGCTGGCTGTCGTCATCGGCAAGGTCGGGGACGGTTCGCTGACCACCAAGCTGGCCCGGCAGGTCGTCGACGGCGTGCTGGCCGGCGAGGGTGAACCGGACGCGATCATCGCCGCCCGCGGCTTGGCTGTCGTCTCCGACGACTCGGCCCTGGAGAAGGCGATCGACGAGGCCATCGAGGCTCAACCCGCCGTCGCCGACAAGATCCGCTCCGGCAAGGTCCAGGCCGTCGGCGCCATCGTCGGCGCGGTGATGAAGGCGACCCGGGGACAGGCCGATGCGGCCAAGGTCCGCGCGCTGATCCTCAAGCGCTTCGGCGTCGAAGGCTGAGGGGGGCCGCTCCGTGCGCATCGCCGTCGCCCAGATCGCCAGTCGGATCGACCCGGCCGTGAACCTGCGGCTGGTCACCGACGGCATCCGGGCGGCGGCCGACGCCGGCGCCGCGCTGGTCGTCTTCCCGGAGGCGGCGATGTGCGCGTTCGGCGTGGCGCTGGCCCCGGTCGCCGAACCGCTGGACGGCCCGTGGGCGACCGCCGTCCGGGAGGTGGCCGACGAGCACGACGTGTGCGCGGTGGTGGGCATGTTCACCCCCGCGTCGGGGGGACGGGTGCGCAACACCCTGCTGGCCACCGGCCGGGGGGTCGAGACCAGCTACGACAAGATCCATCTGTACGACGCCCACGGGTTCCGCGAGTCGACCACGGTGGCGCCGGGAACCGCGCCGATGACGTTCACCGTCGACGGCGTCACGGTCGGCCTGGCCACCTGCTACGACGTCCGGTTCCCGGGCCTGTTCCAGACCCTTGCCGACCGCGGCGCCGAGGTGGTCGTCATGCCGTCGTCCTGGGGGGCCGGTCCCGGCAAGCGGGAACAGTGGGACCTGTTGACCCGGGCCCGCGCCCTGGATTCCACGACATTCGTGGCCGCCTGCGACCAGGCGCGACCGGCGACGGCCGGGGTGCCCACCTACGGGACGGCGCCCACCGGCATCGGGGCCAGCATCGTCGTGGCCCCGGACGGGAGCATGGTCGACCAGCTCGACGAGGCCCCCGGAACCCTGGTCGTCGACCTGGATCTCGAACGCGTCGCCCAGGTGCGGGCAGTACTGCCGGTGCTGGTCAACCGCCGCTTCTGACACTCGCCGCGCCCGGACGCGACACCTGACCGTCCGACTTGGTAAAGCCTGACGCTGTTTTGTCGCGGAGACGGCGTGTTCCGCCCAGTCGCACGCGGAAAGTCGGGTGTCGGCCTCAGCCGCACGCGGCGTCCCGGCCGGGCACAACCCTTCGCCGGCCGCGCGCGGATCAGTCCGGTCCGCCGTCCGCCCCGCCGCCGTCGGTCGGGATGACGATCACCCGGTCATCACTGGGCACCGGGGTGCCGAACCCGTCCTTGTTCGACGTCGTGGCCCACAGCAGGCCCTTGCTGTCCGGGGTGACGGTCAGCAGCCGGCCGTAACGGTTGTCGAGCACCTGGGTCGGGGTGCCGGAAAAGGTCCGGTCGGGATTGAGCCGGAGCGCCGAGACCTGTTGCTTGTCCAGCGATGTGGTGGCCAGGGTGGTGCCGGTGATCGCGCAGTCAGCGGCCCCGCCCTCCGCTCGCGGCCACGTCCACAGCACCGCTCCCGCGGCCGGGGTGGCGTACGACCCGCCGGCGGCCAGCGGTAGCAGCACGTCGGCGTCGGTGCGCCGGTCCAGGGCGGCCATGGTCCCGTCGGTCAGGGGACACACCCCGGCGACCTGGGTGAAGCCGGACGCGTAGACGGCGGATCCCGGAGTGGGGTTGTCGGCCGCCGGTTTGCCGAACTCGTCCAGCCGCAACACCTTTCCGGCCAGCGACGTCGGATCGGCCGCCAGCGCCGGGTTGCCGGTGTCCCCGGTGCCGACGTACAGGCTGCGATCGGCGGCGAACCCGATGCGACCGCCGTTGTGCTCGGTGCCCTTGGGGATGCCGGTGAAGATCGCCTTGGGCTCGTCTCCCGCGGCGATGCGGATGATCCGGTTGTCGGTCGCCGTGGTCACGTAGGCGTAGAGCAGCCCGTCCTCGGTGTACGAGGGGGACAGGGCCAGCCCGAGCAGGCCGCCGTCGCCGGCGGAGTCGATCCCCACCGTGCTCAGCTCGAACAGCACCTGGGCGTCCTGTTGCGGTGCGACCTGCAGGATGCGCCCGGTGGTCCGTTCGCCGACCAGGGCCGCGCTGCCGTCCGGCAGCGGGGCGAGCCCCCACGGCGCGGCCAGGCAGGTGGCGATGACGGCGGCATCGGTCGGTGCGCACGGGTCCGGTGCAGCGGAGGCGGACCCGGACGGCACGGGGGCGCTCTGGTCGGACGCCGACGTGGACGGAGCGGTGGTGGCCCCCGGCGACGGGACCACCCGGGTCTCCTGCTGCGGTTCGACCTCCCGCGCGGTCAGCGACGGCTGCACCGTGAAGGTGGGTTCCTCGGCCGAGAAGTCGGCGCACCCGGTCAGCAGCAGGGCGACCACGCCCGACGCGGCGAGCAGACGGGCGGCCCGGCGGCCGGCGCGCGCGGACCGCGGCGCTCGGGCGGAGGGTCCCGGACTGGTCGTCGACATCACGATCCACCGTACGCAGCTCGCCGCGCCACCCGGCGCGTCGTGACCTGGTCGGGCGGCTCCACGGCCGGTGGTCGCGGACGGCCCGGATGGATCGCTGCGAGCAGGTCGGCGACCACGGCGTCGGGGAGGTAGGCGACGGTGGCCGACCGGCGGGAGGAGAACCGGACGGTGACGCCGCTGACGCCGCGTCGGACGTTGAACGGTGACGCCTGCTGCCGGGCCGACTGGATCCCGCCCCGCCGGGCGATGACGGTCTGCCGGCTCAGCACTCGCCGCGCACGCAACACGACGACGTCGTCGTCGATCCGCCAGCCCGCCTCCCGGGCCCGGACCCACCCCAGGAGCGCTCCGAGCGGGAGGAACACCGCACCGGCCGCGGCCGCCGGGCCCGCGCCGACCAGCAGCAACCCGCCGGTCGCCAGGACACCGAACCCGGCGCCCCAGGCCGTCGGCACGGTGAGGTAGCGCCGCCGCAGCTCGCGGGGGACCTGGTGCAGCGGTGTCGGCCGCCACCCCAGCTCGGGAATCGCGGCCGGCAGGAAGGTGGCCATCCGATCGGTGCGCAGCAGGGGCACGACCGTCCTGCGCAGCGGGCTGACCCGGCCCATCCCGGCGACCTCGGCCTGCAGCGCGCAGTAGCCCAGGTGGCCGCGCCAGAGTCCCTCGACGATGCGGACCGCGTGGACCCGATCGACCTCGATCACCCCGCTCCGGTGGGTCACCAGTCCGGCGGTCGTGCGCAGGAGCGGCCCGTCCCGGACGGCCGTCCAGCGGAACTGGCGGGACACGGTCCAGCCGACCGCGGCGACCAGCCCGACGGCGACGAGCGCACCGAGCACCGCGGCCTGCCCCCGGGGTTCGACGGCGGTCTCCATGAAGGTGCGCGGGACCGGCGGAACGAAGCGGGAGAACCACAGCCAGCCCATCACGCTGGCCACGATCAGGACCGGGACGAGGGCGCTGGTCGCCGCGGCCACCAGCAGGTCGACGGTGGACAGCCGGGACAGCGTGACCGGCGGGACGGCGGGCGGCTCGTCACCGACCGGCCGGCCGGCGCGCCGAGGATCGGTGAGCGCCTGTCGCAGTTCGACCATCCGCCGCGTGGACAGGCTGGGCAGGGTGACCAGCGCGCCGCGTCGGTCACCGGGCACCCCGATCCGGAGCGTCCAGGTCCCGACCAGCCGCTGGGTCAGGCTGCGGTTGGCCGCGACCGCCGTGATGCGGCTCAGCGGCACCGTGCGGACCGTGCGGTGCAGCAGTCCGCTCGACAACCGGAACAGCCCCGCGGTCACCGTGTACCGGCGCACCGACCACTCCGCCACGGCCACAGCCATGATCAGGCCGAACAGGGCGGCGTTGACCGCCCACGGTGCGCCGCCGAGCACGGTGACCGCCAGGAACGGGATCGCGCGTCGTGCGGTCCGGGCGGTCTCGGTGAGCAGGTAGATGGGGTGCAGCCGGGTGCTCGGCACCGTGCCCGCATCCGACCGTGCCTCCCGGTCCACGGCTGTGGCCATCAGAGGTCGTCGTGCACGTTGGCCAGCCGGCTGATCAGCGCGCAGATCCGGTCGGCCTCGTCCAGTTCGAGGCCGTTGACGACGACGGCACCCGCCGCGGTGCCGACCCGGACGGTCGTCAGCCGGTACCAGCGGGCCAACGGCCCGCGCGCGGTCCGCAGGTTCTGCACGCGCGCCATCGGGACGACCGTGCGGCGCCGGAACAGCACGCCGTGGCCGACGTCCAGTTCGTCGTCGGACAGGGCGTACCAGAAGACGGCGTGCCGGACGGGCGGGACGACGACCACGGCGACCGCGCCCAGCGCGACGAGCAGACCGGCCAGCGACCAGGCCACCGCGGCGATCCAGGTCAGATCGTCGGGCACCAGCACGGCCACCGCGACCAGTAGCCCCACCGGGGGGATCAGGGCGGCGACGAGGGCCCATCGCCAGCAGGGCACCACCCGGTCGGGCAGTCGGCGGCGCGCCCCGGGTCGGTCGCCCGCGAGCCGGTGCCCGGTCCCCGGGTCCGGCGGCGGGGTGCTCGTCGGCCGGGTCATTCGGCCAAGGCTAGGGGCTGGTCGTGGCCCGCCGGCCGGTACCGCCGGTCGGACACGAAGGGGGACATCGCTCTCCTGTGCGTTCTGGCCCTCGCAGGCTCGGGTGCTAGAGCGACGCGCCGCCGTCGAGCACCAGGTCGTGCCCGATCGCCGGCCCCGCACCCGGCGACGCGAGCCACAGCACGGCCGAGGCGATCTCGTCGCGGGTGGCGGCCCGGCCCAACGGACTGGCATCCCGCAGGCGGGCGGCCCGGTCCTGCGGGGTCTCGCCGGGCCGCAGGGACATCGGGGTGTCGACCGGTCCCGGGCTGATGGCGTTGACCCGGATCCCGTCGGCGGCCGCTTCCACCGCCGCGACCCGGCTGAGGGCACTGACCGCCGCTTTCGCGGTCACGTAGGCCCCCATCCCGGCCCGGACGGTGTGCGCCCCGAGGTTGGAGGCGGTGTTGACGATGACGCCTCGTCCGTCGCCGTGGTCGACGTTCGCACGCATGGCCCGGATCTCGTGTTTCAGGCACAGCCAGGTGCCGGTGACGGTGAGATCCAGATTGGCGGTCCAGGCGGCCCGGTCCAGATCGGTGAGCGGGCCGGCCAGCACGGCGCCCGCGTTGTTGAACGCGATGGTCAACCGACCGAACGTCGTGACGGTGTGGTCCACGGCCGCCCGGACGTCGTCCTCGACGGTGATGTCAGCGGTCACGGCGTCGGCGACGCCGCCGGCCGCGGAGATGAGTTCGACGGTCTCGGCCAGGGGTTCGGCGCGGCGACCGAGGACGACCACCCGTGCGCCCTCGGCGGCGAAGGCGACGGCGGTCGCCCGGCCGATGCCCGACCCGCCTCCGGTGACCAGGACGACCTGATCGGCGAACCGCCCGCCGCCGGTGTCGATCGATCGTGATGCAGTCATGTGACCCCCCTCCGGACCCGGTGGCCCATCAGCACGATGGCCGATCCACCGGCCGCCGGACGCCGGTCAGCCGGTGCGTCCACCGGACGGGGTCGTCGGCTCGGCCGGTTCGGCCAGCGGCGTCGCCGCGGGGGCCGGTGCAGGCGGGGTCTCGCCGTCCGGGGTGTCGGCGTCCGCCGGTTCGGCCTCGCTCCCCGGCTCGGGGGGAGCGGTGAAGGTCAGATAACCACCGGAGACCGCGGCCAGCACCGGTAGGTCGCGGGGCCGGACCATCGGCAGGCGGATGCGACGTTCGTCGGTGCCCACCGCCACCGCCCAGCGCGGACCGGAGAATTCGAGCCGGTCCAGTTCCTCCCACCGCAACCGGCGGGTCGGCCGCAGCCCGTGCACGCTGATGGCCTGCCCGTCGACGACGGTCCGGGTCAGCAGGACGGCGACACCGATGAGGACGGGAACCAGCAGGAGCAGCGACCACCACACGTTGACGGTGGCGATGGGCCCGAGGCAGAACGCGGCCAGCACGGGCAGCAGGACGACGGCGATGAGCGGCATCCGGAAGACGGCCCGCTGCGGGGCCGGCTCGGCCGACGGATCGGTGGAGGGGGCGTCACTGCGGGCAGCCATACGGCCATGGTGTCATCGCGACCGACCCGATCGGCCCCGCGGTGCGGGAAGCGTCTTCGCGACCCGGGCGCCGGTCCGTCGGCGGCCAGCGGTTCCCACGATGTGGGACATTCGTTTTACATGTTTGACACGTTCGCCGGCCCCGGCCTACTCTGCCCGTGTGTCCCAGCTCCTCGTAATCAGCTAGCGCGTCGTCGCCGACCCGGCACCGACGCGCTCACCCCTTCGCCACCACCCGTGGCAAGGGGTTTTTTGTTGCCCAGGGCCAGGACGATTGCTCCCGGAGATCCCGGAAGTCCGTCCCGAACCCCGGGGAACGGGACACCGTGGCCACCACCCACCGGCCGCACCGGCACCGCCGCTGTACCGCACGACAGGCAGTACCCGCACCACCCCCAGCAGGACCCTGGTGGGGCCGGCCGCAGCGGACCTCCGCACCGCGGCCGGCCACCCACAGATCTCCGAACACGGACGAAGAAGGTAGCGATGACGCAGACCCGCGCGGCCGACAGCCGGACCGCGGTCATTCCGCCCACGACGACGAGCGCATCCGGTCGCATCTCCGAATCGGTGACCGGCGCGGCGTCGGTCGTGCGATCGCTCGAGGAGGTCGGGGCGGAGATCGTCTTCGGCATCCCCGGTGGCGCGGTGCTCCCGGTCTACGACCCGCTGCTCGACTCGACCCGCGTCCGTCACATCCTGGTCCGCCACGAGCAGGGCGCCGGACACGCGGCCACCGGCTACGCGCAGGCCTCCGGCAAGGTCGGCGTCTGCATGGCCACCTCCGGGCCGGGGGCGACCAACCTGGTCACCCCGATCGCCGACGCCTACATGGACTCTGTCCCGCTGGTCGCCATCACGGGCCAGGTCGGCACCCCGCTGATCGGCACGGACGGCTTCCAGGAGGCCGACATCTGCGGCATCACCATGCCGATCACCAAGCACAACTTCCTGGTCACCGACCCGGCCGAGATTCCGCGGACCATCGCCGCGGCGTTCCACCTGGCCTCCACCGGTCGTCCCGGCCCGGTCCTGGTCGACATCCCCAAGGACATCCTGCAGGCGCAGACCACCTTCACCTGGCCCAACGAGATCCACCTGCCCGGCTACCGGCCGGTCACCCGCCCGCACTCCGGGCAGATCACCGCGGCCGCCAAGCTCATCGCGGCCGCCCGCCGTCCGGTCCTCTACGTCGGTGGTGGAGTGATCAAGGCCGAGGCCAGCGCCCAGCTGCTGCGGCTGGCCGAGCTGACCGGCATTCCCGTCGTCACCACCCTGATGGCCCGCGGGGCGTTCCCCGACTCGCACGTCCAGCACCTGGGCATGCCCGGGATGCACGGCACCGTCGCGGCGGTCGCCGGCCTGCAGAAGGCCGACGTCATCGTGGCCCTCGGCGCGCGGTTCGACGACCGGGTCACCGGCCAGCTGTCGTCCTTCGCTCCCCGGGCGGCGATCATCCACGCCGACATCGATCCGGCCGAGATCGGTAAGAACCGGGTCGCGGACGTGCCGATCGTCGGCGATGCCCGGGAGGTCATCACCGAGCTGATCACCGCCGTTTCCGCCGAGCAGGCCGCCGGGGTGGTCGCGGACCTCACCGCCTGGTGGGCCGAGCTGGACGAGCTGCGCGAGACGTTCCCGCTGGGCTACGACGAGCCGGCCGACGGCACGCTCTCGCCCCAGTACGTCATCGAACGGCTCGGCGCGATCGCCGGCCCCGACGCCGTCTACGCCGCCGGCGTCGGCCAGCACCAGATGTGGGCCGCGCAGTTCGTCAAGTACGAGAAGCCGCGCACGTGGCTGAACTCCGGTGGGCTCGGCACGATGGGCTACGCCGTCCCGGCGGCCATGGGCGCCAAGATGGGCACCCCGGAGAAGGTCGTCTGGGCGATCGACGGCGACGGCTGCTTCCAGATGACCAACCAGGAACTCGCCACCTGCGCCATCGAGGGCATCCCGATCAAGGTCGCCGTCATCAACAACGGCAACCTCGGCATGGTCCGGCAGTGGCAGACGCTGTTCTACGGCGAGCGCTACTCCAACACCGACCTCGGCACCCACAAGCACCGCATCCCGGACTTCAAGATGCTGAGCGAGGCGATGGGCTGCGTCGGTCTTCGGTGCGAGTCCCGGGAGGACGTCGACCGCACGATCGAGGCGGCGATGGCCATCAACGATCGCCCGGTCGTCGTCGACTTCACCGTCGGCAAGGACGCGCAGGTGTGGCCGATGGTCGCCGCCGGCACCGGCAACGACCAGATCATGGCCGCCCGCGGCATCCGCCCGCTGTTCGACGAGGAGAACTGACCCGATGTCCCGCCACACGCTGTCCGTCCTCGTCGAGAACAAGCCCGGTGTCCTGGCCCGGGTGTCGTCGCTGTTCTCCCGGCGCGGCTTCAACATCGACTCGCTGGCCGTCGGACCGACCGAGAACCCGGACGTCTCCCGGATGACGATCGTGGTCTCGGTCACCGGCCTGCCCCTGGAGCAGGTGACCAAGCAGCTCAACAAGCTGGTCAACGTGCTGAAGATCGTCGAGCTGGCCCCGGCCGCGACCGTGCAGCGTGAGCTGCTGCTGGTCAAGCTCCGCGCCGATTCGACCAGCCGGCCGCAGATCGTTTCGATCGTCGAGATGTTCCGGGCGCGGGTGATCGACATCGCTCCCGAGTCGGTGACCATCGAGGCCACCGGCACCAGCGACAAGCTGGACGCGCTGCTGAAGATGCTGGAACCGTTCGGCATCCGCGAGATGGTGCAGTCCGGCATGGTCGCGCTGGGGCGCGGTCCCCGGGCCATCACCTCGGGCGGGGCCTCCGGGGCCCCGGCCGGACTGTCCGCGGTGCCGGGGACGCTCTCGGCCTGACCGGTGCCCGGTCGCCGCCGCCCCCGCAGCCGGGGGCCGCGGCGGTCGGCCGGTCACCGACCCGCTCGCGGACAGGGCAGACTGTCCCGGGCTCGTACCACCGCCACGGGGTTCCCCGCGGCGACCCGATCGTTGCGACACCGACCGGTCCCTCCGGGGCCACGGTGTGGCGAGCACATCACTCAAGGAGAGCAGGACGTTCATGGCCGCTGAGATCTTCTACGACGACGACGCCGATCTGTCGATTATCCAGGGTCGTAAGGTCGCCGTCATCGGCTACGGCTCGCAGGGCCACGCGCACTCGCTGTCCCTCCGGGATTCCGGCGTGGACGTGCGGGTCGGTCTGCCCGAGGGCAGCAAGTCCCGTAGCAAGGCCGAGGACCAGGGTCTGCGCGTCGTCACCCCGGCGCAGGCGGCCGAAGAGGCCGACGTGATCATGATCCTGACCCCGGACCACGTGCAGCGGCACGTGTACGCCGAGGCGATCGAGCCGCACCTGAAGGCGGGCAAGGCGCTGGCCTTCGGCCACGGCTTCAACATCCGGTTCGGCTACATCAAGCCCCCGGCCGATGTCGACGTCATCATGATCGCCCCCAAGGGTCCGGGTCACCTGGTCCGCCGCGAGTTCGTCGACGGCAAGGGCGTGCCCTGCCTCATCGCCGTCGAGCAGGACGCGTCCGGCGACGCCCAGGCGCTGGCGCTGTCCTACGCGCGGGCCATCGGCGGCACCCGGGCCGGCGTCATCAAGACGACCTTCCCGGAGGAGACCGAGACCGACCTGTTCGGTGAGCAGGCCGTGCTGTGCGGCGGCATGTCCCGCCTGGTGCAGCAGGGCTTCGAGACCCTGGTCGAAGCCGGCTACCAGCCGGAGATCGCCTACTTCGAGTGCCTGCACGAGCTGAAGCTGATCGTCGACCTCATGTACGAGGGCGGCATCGCCAAGCAGCGTTGGTCGGTGTCCGACACCGCCGAGTACGGCGACTACGTCTCCGGCCCGCGCGTGGCCGACGACCACGTCAAGGAGAACATGAAGGCGGTGCTGGCCGACATCACCGACGGCACCTTCGCCGCCCGGTTCATCGCCGACCAGGACGCCGGCGCTCCGGAGTTCAAGAAGTTCCGCGAGGACCAGGAGAAGCACCCGATCGAGGAGACCGGGCGCAAGCTCCGTCCGCTGATGAGCTGGGTCGCCCAGAACGACGACTACACCGGCACCGCGGCCCGGAGCTGACGCTCCGCCCGCCAGAAACGACGACGGCCCGGCCCCCACCAGGGGAGCCGGGCCGTCGTCGTCTGCGGGCGTCAGTTCTGGAACGTCTGACCGCCGCGGGCCTTGATCCAGGCGGTCGCCTCCGGGCGGAGCAGGAGCACGATAATGATCACCGGGATGGCCAGGCTGAGCAGGCTGTTGCCGCGGAAGTCCATGAAGAGCTGGATCAGCGAGACCAGTGCGGAGATCGCCGACACCACCAGCAGGATCCGGAAGTCCTTGCCGTCCATGGCCATCTTCCCGGCCCAGATGTGCAGGGCGCCGAGGGCGATGACGACGATGGCCATCAGGACGACGAAGCCGCCCCCGCCGAGCCACCCGGCGCCGGCGATGATGCCGCCGCCGAACAGCAGCGGAATGCCCAGCAGCAGGGAGAGGCCGCCGATGATGTACGACATGACCCCGGCGGCGGTCACGACCCCGGGTCGGGCCCCGACGGAGCCGACCGGGTAGCCGGGGGCGGCGGCGTAGTGCCCGGGCTGTCCGTAGCCGGGCTGGCCGTACCCGCCGGCGGGTGGTGCGGGCGGGTACCCGGCGGCCGGCGGCGGGGGATAGGAACCGGCCGACGGCGGGGGATAGTCACCGGCCGACGGCGGAGGCGGGTAGCTGCCCGGAGTCTGCCCGCCGGGGGCGCCGGCGGAACCGTAGGCCTGCGGGTCGTAGTTGCTCGGTTCCGGTGAGCCGGACGTGGTCATGTCGCTTCCCGATCTGTGTGCGGAATGTCGGACTCGTCGAAGCGTAGTCCTGGTGATCACTGAGAGTGAGAATCTTTCGGGGAAATACCTCGATCTGTATATGAGTCGGTCGCACCGGCCACGGGGGCGTCGGTCTCGGATCGGCACGTCGGGGTCCGGGAGTCCGATCCCGGTTGTGGGCTGGCTCACCACCGGTGGGTCGGGAGCGGTCCTGACCGGCTCGGACCGGTCTGCGGGGCCACCGTGACGGTTCGGGGCAGGGTGGCCCGCCGACTAGGATCAGCCGCCGGACCGCCGCGCGCAGATCGACCACGACGTGACCACGCCGCGAGAAAGTCGATCGGTCGGGACGACCACGCCGCGGACAGATCGACCAGACGGAGATGACCACCGTGCCTCAGCCCATCGTGCTGCTCGCCGAGCAACTCGCCCCGTCGGCCCTCGAGGCCCTCGGTACCGAGTTCGAGATCCGGCAGGTGGATGGCGCCGACCGGTCCGCGTTGCTGCCGGCTCTGGCCGACGCAGACGCCGTCCTGATCCGTTCGGCCACCCAGATCGACGCCGAGGCGTTGGCCGCCGCCCCCCAGCTCAAGGTCGTCGCCCGGGCCGGCATCGGCCTGGACAACGTGGACGTCCCCGCGGCCACCGCCCGCGGCGTGCTGGTCGTCAACGCCCCGCAGTCCAACATCATCACCGCCGCCGAGCACGCGCTGGCCCTGCTGCTGGCCGTCGCCCGCCGCATCCCGGCCGCCGACGCCTCGGTGCGCGCGGGGGAGTGGAAGCGCAACAAGTTCACCGGCGTGGAGCTGGCCGACAAGACCGTCGGCGTCGTCGGGCTGGGCCGGATCGGTCAGCTGTTCGCGGCCCGCATCGCCGCCTTCGGCACCGACGTCATCGCCTACGACCCGTACCTGCAGCCGGCGCGGGCCGCCGCGCTCGGGGTCCGCCTGGTCGACCTGCACACCCTGCTGGCCGAGGCCGACGCCATCTCCATCCACCTGCCCCGCACCCCGGAGACCCTCGGGCTGATCGGCGCGGAGGAGCTCAAGCTGGTCAAGCCGGGGGTGCTCATCGTCAACGCCGCCCGCGGCGGTCTCATCGACGAGCAGGCCCTGGCCGACGCGTTGACCGAGGGCCGGGTCGGCGGTGCCGGTATCGACGTCTACGCCACCGAGCCGCTCGGTGCCGACAACCCGCTGCGCTCCGCCCCGAACACCGTGCTCACCCCGCACCTCGGCGCCTCCACCACGGAGGCCCAGGACAAGGCGGGCACCGCGGTGGCCCGCTCCGTGCGGCTGGCCCTGCGCGGGGATTTCGTCCCCGACGCGGTCAACGTGCAGGCGGCCGGTCCGGTCTCCGATGAGCTGCGCCCCTGGCTGCCGCTGGTGACCCGGCTGGGCACCATCCTCACCGGGGTGGCCGGGGCAGTGCCGAAGGAGCTCGTCGTCGAGGTCCGCGGCGATCTCGCCGCGCAAGACACCACGATCCTGCAGCTCGCCGCCGTCCGCGGGGTGTTCGCCGGCGTCATCACCGAGGCGGTCACCTTCGTCAACGCCCCGACCCTGGCCGCCGAGCACGGGCTCACCCTGTCCGGGACCTCGACCGAGGAGATCGGCGACTACCGGTCGGTCGTCCGGCTGCGGGCCGCGATGGCCGACGGGTCGTCCCGCACCGTCACCGGCACGCTGTCCGGGCCGCGCCAGGTGGCCAAGCTGGTGGAGGTCAACGGCCGGCACTTCGACATCCGGGCCGAGGGCAACCTCGTCGTCCTGGCCTACGCCGACCGCCCGGGCGTCATGGGCAAGGTCGGCTCGCTGCTGGGCGAGGCCGCCGTCAACATCGAGGCCGCGCAGATCTCCCAGGAGCTGACCGGCCGCGCGGCGATCATGGTCCTGCGGGTCGACGGCCCGCCGTCGTCCGACCTGCTGGACGGGATCGCGGCGGCGGTGGACGCCAACGCGATCCGGGCGATCCCCGCCGGCTGAGCCGGCCGGCGGCGATCTTCGCGGCGCTGCGAGCTGCGTCACTCCTTCGTGCCGCCGATCGGGTGACACGATGCGCCGTTCGCGGGACTCCGTACCCCCGGCCAGGTAATCTGAGCCGGCATCCGGCGGGCGATCACCCCTCCGGGGGGTCCGGGGCGGGGGCCGGATTCGGCCGCCATCGCACCACTCTTCGCAGACCAGTTGCATCCCGACCGTCCCACTGCGGGAACGCGACCCGACCAGGGTCCGACCGCGACGACACAGGTGTTCCGCCGGCCGCGCACGTGCGCGGGTCGTCGGCCAGAAAGGTTCTCCCATGAAGCTCGCGGTCATCCCGGGTGACGGCATCGGGCCCGAGGTCGTCCGGGAGGGGCTCAAGGTCCTTCAGGGCGTCGTCCCGACCGCCGAGTTCACCGAGTACGACCTCGGTGCGGCGCGCTGGCACCGGACCGGTGAGCTGCTGCCGGACTCCGTGCTCCGTGAACTGCGCGAGCACGACGCGATCCTGCTCGGTGCGGTCGGCGACCCGACGGTGCCGTCCGGCATCCTCGAGCGCGGTCTGCTGCTGCGGCTGCGGTTCGAACTCGACCACCACGTAAATCTGCGTCCCGCCCGCCTGTACCCCGGGGTCGCCGGGCCGCTGGCCGGCGACAAGGCCGTCGACCTGGTCGTGCTGCGGGAGGGCACCGAGGGCCCGTACGCCGGCAACGGCGGTCTGCTGCGCAAGGACACCCCGCACGAGATCGCCACCGAGGTGTCGCTCAACACCTACTTCGGGGTCGAGCGGGTCGTGCGGGACGCCTTCGAGCGCGCCGCCCGCCGGCCCCGCAAGCACCTGACGCTGGTCCACAAGACCAACGTCCTCACCCACGCCGGGCAGTTGTGGAGCCGGGTCGTGGAGGAGGTCTCCATGGAGTACCTGGACGTCACCGTGGCCTACTGCCACATCGACGCAGCGATGATCTACCTGGTCACCGACCCGGCCCGGTTCGACGTGGTCGTCACCGACAACCTGTTCGGCGACATCTTCACCGACCTGGCCGCCGCCGTCTCCGGTGGTATCGGCCTGGCCGCGTCCGGCAACCTCGACGTCTCCCGCACCAACCCGAGCATGTTCGAGCCGGTGCACGGTTCCGCCCCGGACATCGCCGGAACCGGGACTGCCGACCCGACGGCCACCGTGCTGTCCATCGCGCTGCTGCTCGACCACCAGGGCCTGCCGGAAGCGGCCCGTCGGGTCGAGGCCGCGGTCGCGTTCGACCTGGCCACCCGCCAGTCCGGTTCGGTCTCCCGGACCACGGCCATCGGCGACCGGCTGGCCGCGCTGGCCTCCAGCTGACCGCAGTTCCCCGACGCCCGTCCCGCGCTCCGGCGCGGGGCGGGCGTCGTGCTGTCACGGGTTCCGAGATGCTCGTGGCGCGGGCCAAGGCCCGGTGGCGGGATACTGGACGGCGGCGCGCGCCCGGCCGGCCGGTGTGGGTGCGACCACCCCCGCCGCCTGTCCAGGAGTTGACCCCGTCATGACCGACCCCGGTTCGCGCCCGCCTGCCGCCGACCTGTCGTCGCCGATCCCCGCCGTGGTGCGGTCGGCGATCAGCCGTCCGTCCCCGCTGGGCGATGCCTTCCACGTCTTCGACACCACCCTGCGCGACGGCGCCCAGCGGGAGGGCATCAGCTACTCGGTCGCCGACAAGCTGGCCGTCGCCACCCTGCTCGACGAGCTCGGCGTCGGGTTCATCGAGGGTGGCTGGCCGGGCGCAATGCCCAAGGACACCGAGTTCTTCGCCCGCGCGCTCCGCGGCGGGGAACTCGACCTGCGGTCGGCCCAGTTGGTGGCCTTCGGGGCCACCCGCAAGGCCGGGGTCCGGGTCCAGGACGATCCCCAGGTCCGGGCCCTGCTCGATTCCGGTGCCCCGGTCGTGACCCTGGTGGCCAAGTCCGACGTCCGGCACGTCGAGCGGGCCCTGCGCACCACCCGCGAGGAGAACCTCGCCATGGTCGCCGACACCGTGCGGTACCTGACCGACCACGGCCGCCGGGTGTTCCTGGACTGCGAGCACTTCTTCGACGGGTACCACGCCGACCGGGACTACGGGGTCCGGGTGGCCGCCGCGGCGGCCGACGCCGGGGCCGACGTCATCGTGCTCTGCGACACCAACGGCGGGATGCTGCCGATGGGCCTGGGCAGGATCGTCGCCGAGGTCGGCGAACGCACCGGTCTGCGGCTCGGGATCCACTGCCAGGACGACACCGGCTGTGCGGTCGCCAACACCGTCGCCGCCGTCGAGGCCGGGGCCACCCACGTCCAGTGCACCGCCAACGGGTACGGAGAGCGGGCCGGCAACGCGGATCTGTTCGCCGTCGTGGGGAACCTCGTCACCAAGCTCGACCGGCCGGTGCTGCCCGAGGGTGGACTGGCCGACATGCTGCGGGTCAGCCACGCCATCGCCGAGCTCGCCAACATCGCCCCGGACACCCACCAGGCCTACGTGGGGGCGTCGGCGTTCAGCCACAAGGCCGGCCTGCACGCCTCGGCGATCAAGGTCGACCCCGAGCTGTACAACCACCTGGACCCGACCCGGGTCGGCAACGCGCAGCACATCCTCATCACCGAGATGGCCGGACGCGCCTCGGTCGAGCTCAAGGCCCGCGAGCTCGGCATCGACCTCACCGAACGGCCGGCCGTGGTCGGGCGGATCGTCGACGAGGTCAAGCGCCGGGAGGCGGCCGGCTGGTCCTACGAGGCCGCCGACGCCTCGTTCGAGCTGCTGATCCGCGACGAACTGCAGCGCGGCACCGGGCAGGCCCCGTCGGCCGGGGGGCGTCCGTTCCGGCTGGAGTCCTACCGGGTCATCGTCGAGAGCGACCTGTTCGCCGCCGGCCCGTCGGAGCCGCCGGTCGTCAACTCCGAGGCCACCGTCAAGGTGCACGTGGGTGGCCGGCGGATCATCGCGACCGCGGAGGGCAACGGTCCGGTCAACGCCCTGGACTCGGCCCTGCGGGCCGCGGTCGTCGAGCAGTTCCCCGAACTCGACGACGTGGAGCTGACCGACTACAAGGTCCGTATCCTCGCCGGGAACGCCGGCACCGACTCCATCACCCGGGTGCTCGTCACGAGCGCGGATCAGGGCCCGTCGGGTCCGAAGGAATGGACCACCGTGGGCGTGCACGCCAACGTGGTGGAGGCATCCTGGCAGGCGCTGGTCGACGCCCTGCTGTATGCGCTGCCGGGCGGCGACGCCGGTGCGGAAACCGGTGCCGCGGGTACCGGGAACGTGAGTGGTCATCAGGACGCCCCGCTGGCCGGGGCCCGAGCAGGAAGCAGGTGAGCTGATGCGGTTGGGCCGCGTGGCGACCCCGGACGGAGTGGCCTTCGTCGCGGTGGACGGACCCCTGGGCGATCTGAGCCGGGTGACCGTCCGGGAGATCGCCGATCATCCGTTCGGCGCCCCCGAGTTCACCGGCCGGCGCTGGCCGCTGGCCGACGTCCGGGTACTGGCCCCGATCCTGCCGTCGAAGGTGGTGGCGATCGGCCGCAACTACGCCGACCACGCCGCCGAGATGGGCAACGACGTGCCGACGTCGCCGATCATCTTCCTCAAGCCGTCGACGTCGGTGATCGGCCCGGACGTGCCGATCGCCCGGCCGGCCTCGTCGCAGCGGGTCGATTACGAGGGTGAACTGGCCGCGATCATCGGGCGACCCTGCCGGGACGTGCGCGCCGACGACGCGGCCTCGGTGATCCTCGGCTACACCGTCGCCAACGACGTGACCGCGCGCGACCAGCAGAAGGCGGACGTGCAGTTCACCCGGGGCAAGGGGTACGACACGTTCTGTCCGCTGGGGCCGTGGATCGAGACCGAGTTCGACCCGTCCGACGTCGGTGTCCGCACCGAGCTGGACGGCGAGGTGAAGCAGGACGGCCGCACCTCGGACATGGTCTTCGGCATCGGCGAGATCATCGAGTTCGTCTCCGGGATCATGACGCTGCTGCCGGGCGACGTCATCCTCACCGGCACCCCGGCCGGGGTCGGCCCGATGGAGGCCGGTCAGACGGTGTCGGTCACCGTCGAGGGCATCGGAACGCTCAGCAACCCGGTCGTCGACCGGTAGGTACCGGTCCAGCGCTGGGCAGGGCGGGGGAGCGATCGGGGCCGGACGGCGACCGATCGGCCCCCGCCCTTCTAGCATGAGCGGTGCCATGACTGACGCTCCCGCCACTGCCGCGCCCCTGCACCCGACCGCTCCCGCCACCGGTTCCGATGTACGGGTCCGGTTCTGCCCATCGCCGACCGGTACCCCGCACGTGGGGTTGGCCCGGACGGCGTTGTTCAACTGGGCGTTCGCCCGTCACCACGGCGGGGCCCTGGTGTTCCGCATCGAGGACACCGACGCCGCCCGGGACTCCGAGGAGTCGTACGCCGCGATCATCGACGCGATGCGGTGGCTGGGGCTCGACTGGGACGAGGGGCCGTTGGTCGGCGGGCCGCACGAGCCCTACCGGCAGTCGCAGCGCGGCGGGACCTACCGCGAGGTGGCGGCCGAGCTGATCGCCGCGGGCCACCTGTACGAATCGTGGTCCACGGCGGAGGACGCGGTCGCCCGGCACGTCGCCGCCGGGCGCGACCCCAAGCTCGGCTACGACAACTACGACCGCACCCCGGACGCCGAGTTGATCGCCGCCGCCCGGGCCGCCGGCCGCTCCCCGGTGTACCGCCTGCGGATGCCCGACCGGGACATCTCCTTCGACGACCTGGTCCGTGGCCCCATCACCTTCCCGGCCGGTACGGTTCCCGACCCGGTGCTGGTGCGGGGTAACGGCGAGCCGCTGTACACGCTGGTGAACCCGGTGGACGACGCGCTGATGGGGATCACCCACGTCCTGCGCGGCGAGGATCTGCTGCCGTCCACCCCGCGGCAGATCGCGCTCTACGAGGCGTTGATCGCCATCGGCCGGGCGAGTGCGGTCCCGCAGTTCGGGCACCTGCCGTTCGTCACCGGCGAGGGCAACCGCAAGCTGTCCAAGCGGGATCCGCAGTCCAACCTGTTCCAGTACCGCGAGGACGGGTTCCTGCCCGAGGGCATGGTCAACTACCTGGCCCTGCTCGGCTGGTCGCTGCCGGCCACCACCGATCCGGAGACCGGCGAGCTGGTGCACCGCGACATCTTCGGCGCGGCCGATCTCGCGGCCGCGTTCGACGGGACCCGGATCTCCGGCAACCCGGCGCGGTTCGATCGGGCCAAGGCGGTCGCCATCAACGGCGCCCACATCCGGCAGCTGGCGGCCGACGACTTCGCCCGGCGGCTGACCGACCATCTCGTCGCCTCCGGGCGGCTGCCGGCCGATCCGAGCGCCGAGCAGCGGGCCCTGGTGGTCGCGGCCGCCCCCCTCGTGCAGGAACGGTCGAACCTGCTGTCCGAGGCCGCGTCCATGCTCGACTTCCTGCTGGTCGACCCGGCGGACTTCGTGGTGGACGAGGCGGCGGCGGCCAAGACGCTCAAGCCGGCGGCCGCGCCCGTGCTGCAGGCCACCCTGGATGCGATCGACGGGGTGGCGGAGTTCGCCGCACCGGCGCTGGAGGCGGCGCTCAAGGCGGCGCTCATCGACGAGTTGGGACTCAAGCCGCGGTTGGCGTTCGCGCCGGTGCGGGTGGCCGTCAGCGGCCGCACGGTGTCCCCGCCGCTGTACGAATCGATGGAACTGCTCGGGCGGGACCAGTCCGTCCACCGGCTGCGGGCGGCGCTGGCGGCGATCCCGGCCCCGTGAGACGACGGTGGGCCGGCGGACCCGTGGCCCGCCGGCCCACCGATCACGTCTGCAGGACCGCCTGGACGTCCAGGTCGATGGTCAGGGTGGGCCCGAGCAGCAGCAGGCCGCCGGGAATGCCCATGTTCCAGTCCATCTCGAAGTCCCGCCGGTTGAGCGTGGTCGTCGCCGTGAACGCCGTTCGGGTGCCGCCCCACGGGTCCGGTCCGGTCCCCGCCCGGGTGGTGTCCAGGGTGACGGGGCGGGTGATGTCCCGGATGGTGAGATCGCCGTCGATGGCCAGCTTCTCACCCGCGCCGGAGAGGTCGCGGACGGTGGTGCTGCGGAACGTCAAGGCCGGGAACCGTTCGACGTCCAGGAAGTCGGCCGACGTCAGGTGGCCGTCGCGCATCGCGCTGCCGGTGGTCAGGCTGGCCGTGGCGATCAACACGGTCACCGACGAACCCTCGATGGGATCGGCGATCTCGATGACGCCCTCGAACTCGGTGAAACGCCCCTCGATGCGGGAGAACCCGAGGTGCCGGGCGGTGGCCTTGATGATGGTGTGATCCGGATCCAGGACCCACCGGCCGCGGCCGGCCTCGCGCCGGCCGCCGGCGTCCGGGAGCGCGATGATCCCGGCGTCCAGATCGCCCCCGGATGCGGGCAGGGCGAGGCTGCGGGCGACCGGGGCCAGCCCGGCGCCGGCCAGCACCAGGGTGACCGGTCCGGCGCCGTCGGTCAGGGCGATCGTCAGCCGGCCCTCGTCGTCGGTGTGGCCGCGTCCCCGACTGGACCCGTCGGGTCCCAGGACGGTGACGGCCAGCCCGGCCAGCGGCCAGCCCTGCGCCCCGGTGACCTGGGCGCGCAGGGTCGCGGCGGGGGTCACCGGGACCCCACCGGGCTCTGCTGGGCGGCGTCCGTCGCGGAGCCGTCCCCGTCGGTGGTGGACGCGGTGTCGGTGCGGGCGTGGCGCCCGCGGGGCAGGGCCGTGGTGTCGGCCTGGTGCCCGATGGACAGGTCGACCATCTCGCCCGGACCGGCCTGCACCCGCACCGGACGGGCGGTGGGGGCGTAGCCGCTCGCTACCACCGTGTACGTGCCGGACGGCAGATCGTCGATGCGGAACGCGCCGTCGTCCCCGGTGACCGCGGAGGCGGCGGGCAGACCGGCCGCGTCCAGGACGGCGACCTGCGCGTCGGCGATGGGTTCGTCGCTGCCCTGCCGGGTCACGACGCCCAGGACGGTGCCGGTGGCCGGCAGGTCGACGTCGACCGTCACCCGGGCCGATCCGGCCAGTTGGACCGGCCGGGCGGTCGTTCCGGCGTCCGGGACGATGGCCGTGAGGGTGTACTCGCCCGGGTAGAGGTCGCTCAGTTCGTAGCCGCCGTCCGGACCGGTCCGGGCCACGGCGACCACGTCGCCGCCGGCGTCGATGAGCGTGACCGACGCGTCGGGACAACCGGTGCCGTCCGCGGCGCGGACCACCCCGCCCAGGGCGCTGATCGCCGACAGGGTGAAGTCACGGTCGACCCGGTCGGCGGCGACGGTGACCGACGCGATGCTCGGCCGATGGCCCTCGGTGTTGACCGCCACCAGGTAGTTGCCCCCGGTCGGCAGGGTGAGCTGGTAGCGACCGTTCTCGTCGCTGCGGCCGCGCGTGACCTCGGTGCCGGTCGGGTCGAGCACGACCAGCACGGCCCCGGCGACGGGGCTGTCCGGGCCGGCGGTCACCCCTCCGGCCAGCACGGCCTGGTTGCTGAGCCGGCGTACGCCGGACACCGGGTCGGTGGAGTCGACCGGCGGCGCGTCGTCGGACGCGGGCGGGGCGGCCTCGGCGTGGTCGGTGGCCGCCGGCGTTCCAGCGGCGGATTCGGGGTCGCCGTCCGGCGAGGACGGGACGGTCACGTCGGCCTCGTACCACTGGCCGGACCGGTCGCCGTCGACCTCGCCGCGAACGCCGTCCGGGTCCAGGACGGAATCGGGTACGCCGAGCGGCGGATCCTCCTCGGGCGCCTGGACCGCGGCCGGCACCGCATCGGGCTGTCCCGGCCCGAAGAGCAACCGGCGCCACCAGGACACCGGCGCGGCCGGTGTCTCGTCGGACCCGGGACGGTTGTGTGACGTGGACGGGGCCACCGGACCTCCCACACTCGGCGGGCGCCGTGCCCGCTCCTGCCTGCATCCGGACACGGTGGCCATCGGACCATCCGTGTCCACCCGGTCGGTCCGGTCGGACGGCCGTCGACGGGACGGGTCCGGTGCCGGACGCTGAACCGGGATGCCGCCAGTCTGGCACCGACGTCGCGGGCCGCGCAGCGGGTGGTCGTTAGGGGCGGGCGGACGCGCCTCCGGTGCCGGCCCGGGGCACGGATCACGGCCCTGAGCTGCCGATTTCGTTCCCGGCGGTGCGACCGGTAAAGTACTCCACCGGCGCCCGAGACCGACGGTCACGGTGAGTCACCTTGGGGTATGGTGTAATTGGCAACACTACGGATTCTGATTCCGTCATTCTAGGTTCGAGTCCTAGTACCCCAGCGGAACGAGGAGACCGGTCACCGCAGCTGTCCGATTCGGAACAGACCAGCAGATCGTGTAACATCGTCCACCGGAACACCGCAGGTCAGCCCAGTTGATCGGTCGTTGTTCCAGTCTTAGGGCCCCGTCGTCTAGCGGCCTAGGACGCCGCCCTCTCACGGCGGTAGCGAGGGTTCGAATCCCTTCGGGGCTACCACGGCAGCGCCCCATTCCCAGCTCGGGAATGGGGCGCTGTGTTGTATCCCCACCTGGTCCTTTCCGGACTTCGTCATGCCCCGACATCGTCCCCCGCACACGCGCGTTGCTCATCACTGGGGGCTGCCGTTGCCGGCTGGCGGGCAGACCTCACAACCGGTGGGTCAGCGCCTCGGCCGCCTCGATGAGATCGCCCGCCCAGCGGGCACCCGGGCGGCGTCCGATGCGCTCGACGGGTCCGGACACCGAGACGGCGGCGATGACGGCTCCCCGCCGGTCCCGGACCGGCGCCGACACCGAGGCGACGCCGGCCTCCCGCTCGGCCACCGACTGGGCCCACCCCCGTCGGCGGACCTCGGCCAGTGATCGTTCGGTGAACTCCGCATCGCTGAGCAGGGCCCGCATCAGGGCAGGTTCGGCCCAGGCGGCGAGCACCTTGGCCCCGGAGCCGGCGGTCATCGGCAGCCGCGCCCCCAACGGGACGGTGTCGCGCAGGCCGGACACCGGTTCGGCGACGGCGATGCAGACGCGCTGACGGCCGTCCGGCCGGTACAGCTGGACGCTCTCGCCCGTACGGTCGCGCAGCCGGGGAAGGACCTCGCCGGAGGCCTCGACGAGCGGGTCCGGGGCCTTGGCCGCCAGGGTGGCGAGGTACGGGCCGGGGCACCAGCGGCCGGCCGAGTCCCGCGCCAGCAGGCCGTGGGTCTCCAGACCCACGGCGAGGCGGTGGGCGGTCGCCCGGGGCAGCCCGGTGGTCGTGCAGAGGTCGGCCAGACCCAGCGGTGTGGTGCTGGTCGCCCGGAGCACCTCGACCGCTTTGTCGAGCACGCCGATGCCGCTAAGCTGTCCCATACAGCGATACTAGATTCCCGAATGCTGAGACTGCCAGTCCAGACCCATCCCGGGTCGGCGACGGGCCCTTCGCAGGGCGGGGATCGTCCGCCGGCCCGCCGTCCGCCGATACGGCCCGCCGGCATCGCGACCCGTGGTGGCCCTCACGACGGGACGGCACCGAGGCGACAACACCTCGCAGCGACGCAGCAGGAGGTCCGGCACATGGGCAAGACACTGGCCGAGAAGGTCTGGGAGGCACACGTCGTGCACTCGGCCGAGAACGAACCGGACCTGCTCTACATCGATCTGCACCTCGTCCACGAGGTGACCAGCCCGCAGGCTTTCGACGGCCTGCGCTTGGCCGGCCGCCAGATCCGCCGCCCGGACCTGACCGTGGCGACCGAGGACCACAACGTCCCCACCCTGTTCCCCGAGTCCGGTGCCGGCGGCCCGAGCGGCCGTTCGACCAACCTGTTCATCGCCGATCCGGTCTCCCGGCTGCAGGTGGAGACCCTGCGCAAGAATTGCGAGGAGTTCGGCGTCCGGCTGTTCCCCATGGGCGACCGGGAGCAGGGCATCGTGCACGTCGTCGGCCCGCAGACCGGGCTCACCCAGCCGGGCATGACGATCGTCTGCGGCGACTCCCACACCTCCACGCACGGTGCGTTCGGTGCCCTGGCCTTCGGCATCGGCACCAGCGAGGTCGAGCACGTCATGGCCACCCAGACGCTGCCGCTCAAGCCGTTCAAGACGATGGCCATCACCGTCGAGGGTGAGCTGGCCCCCGGGGTGACGAGCAAGGACATCATCCTGGCCGTCATCGCCAAGATCGGCACCGGCGGCGGCCAGGGCTACGTGCTCGAGTACCGCGGCGAGGCCATCCGGGCGCTGTCGATGGAAGGCCGGATGACCATCTGCAACATGTCGATCGAGGCGGGTGCCCGGGCCGGCATGATCGCGCCGGACGAGACGACCTTCGCCTACGTGCAGGGCCGGGAACACGCTCCGAAGGGGGCGGACTGGGACGCCGCCGTCGAGTATTGGAAGACCCTCGTCACCGACGAGGACGCCGTCTTCGACGCCGAGGTCGTCCTGAACGCCGACGAGCTCACTCCGTTCGTCACCTGGGGCACGAACCCGGGACAGGGTGTGCCGCTCGGGGACCGGGTGCCGGATCCGGCCGACATCACCGACGAGAACGAGAAGCTGGCCGCCTCGCGCGCGCTGGAGTACATGGGCCTGGAGGCGAACACGCCGCTGCGGGAGATCCGGGTCGACACCGTCTTTCTCGGTTCCTGCACGAACGGGCGCATCGAGGACCTGCGCGCGGCGGCGGACGTCATCCGTGGCCGGCGGGTCGCCGAGAACGTCCGCATGATGGTGGTTCCCGGCTCGATGCGGGTCAAGGCGCAGGCCGAGGCCGAGGGGCTGGATCGGGTCTTCACCGATTTCGGGGCCGAGTGGCGGATGGCGGGCTGCTCGATGTGTCTGGGGATGAATCCCGACCAGCTGGCTCCGGGGGAGCGCAGCGCATCCACCTCGAACCGCAACTTCGAGGGCCGGCAGGGCAAGGGCGGACGGACCCATCTGGTGTCCCCACTGGTGGCCGCGGCCACCGCGGTGCGCGGAACCCTTTCCTCCCCGGCCGATCTGGAGCCCGCCGGCGACCTCGTCGGCGCTTCCTGATCCACCCGGCCCTTCGTCCCCGCGGGCGGGTGGTTCCCGAAGAACCGCCCGCACCCGCCAGTCCTCCCGCCCCGCCCGTCGTACGACGCGGGGCGGCCCCACCTCCCGGAGAATCCCGATGGAAGCCTTCACCACGCACACCGGCGTCGGAGTCCCGTTGCGCCGCAGCAACGTCGACACCGACCAGATCATCCCGGCCGTCTACCTCAAGCGGATCACCCGGTCCGGCTTCGAGGACGGCCTGTTCGCCGCTTGGCGCAACGACCCGACCTTCGTCCTGAACCAGCCGGCGTTCTCGTCGGGCTCGGTGCTCGTGGCCGGACCCGACTTCGGCACCGGATCCTCGCGGGAGCACGCGGTCTGGGCCCTGATGAACTACGGCTTCCGCGTCGTCATCTCGTCCCGCTTCGCCGACATCTTCCGGGGCAATTCCGGGAAGGGCGGCCTGCTGGCGGCAGAGGTCGCCCAGGATGACGTCGAGCTCATCTGGAAGCTCCTGGAGAACGAGCCGGGCACCGAGCTGACCGTCGACCTGGTCAAGCAGACGGTGTCGGGCAAGGCGCTGACCGTGCCGTTCTCGATCGACCCCTACACCCGGTGGCGGCTGCTCGAGGGCTGGGACGACATCTCCCTGACCCTGCGACATGCCGACGAGATCGAGCGTTTCGAGGCCGCTCGCCCGGCCTTCACCCCCACCACGCGCTGACCGGTTCTCGGGTCCCGGCGGCCACCAACAAATGGCCGTCGGGACCGATTTAGCTCACCGAGAACCGTTATCTGACAACGGATCTGGCCCCTCCGTCCGGCTCGCCCGGGCCGTTCGGAGCTCCGGCAGGCACTCCCCGATCCGGTGACGGGGGCGACGAGAAGCGTTACCCGACAGTCGGTTCTGTGCGCGCCACGCTGGCGCTGCGGCCGGTTGCGGGTTTAGCGTGTGCGCCATCGGCCCCAGCACTGCCGCGGGCCGCGCGACGCCGGGAGGGGCACCGTGAACAAGACCGACCTGATCAACCAGCTCGCTGAGCGGTTGGACGGCGACAAGAAGACCGCTCAGGTGGCGGTCGAAGGCTTCATCGACCTCGTCCAGCGAGAGGTGCAGCGAGGCAAGAGCGTGTCGATCTCCGGATTCGGCGTGTTCGAGAAGCGCGCCCGCGCCGCTCGCACCGCGCGCAACCCGCGCACCGGCGAGTCGGTGAAGGTCAAGAAGACCACCGTGCCGGCGTTCCGGCCCGGAAAGTACTTCAAGGACATCATCTCCGGCACCGTCAAGCTGCCGAAGGCGACCGGTCAGCCGCTGAGCGCGCGGGCCGCCGCCGCGGCCGCGAAGGCCGCCGCGGAAGCCGCGGCCGAGGCCAAGGCCGCCCGGGCCACCAAGACCACCCCGGCCGCGAAGACCACGGCCACCAAGGCAGCCGCTCCGGCCAAGACCACCACGCGTTCCCGGGCGGCGTCCGGTACCGCTGCGGCCAAGACGAGCACCGCTGCGGCCGCTGCTCCGAAGACGACGCGGGCCCGGGCGACCAAGGCGACCGCGGACGCGGCGCCGGCCGCGCCGACCACGACCCGCACCCGGGCGACCAAGGCGACCGCGGCGGCGTCCAACGGCGCCGCTGCGGCCAAGGCGCCGCGCGCCACCAAGACGGCGGCCCCGTCCACCACGGCCGCCAAGCCGGCCGCCCGGCGGACCCGGGCCGCCGCCGCCAAGTAGTCGGGCGGCCCCTTCCGCGTCGCTGCGCGACCCACCGGGTCATCCCGGGGGTCGCGCAGCGTCGGCGCGGTGGCCGATTCAGACCGAGGGGGCGGGGTAGGCGTCCGCCTGGATCAGCCGGCGCCCCTCGAAGCACAGATACCAGGAGGCGGCTTTCGGGGTGCCCACGGCACCGATCGGCACGCCGGAGCGCCCGGCCAACGATTTGATGACCCCGGGGATGACCCCGCCCTGGCTGCAGGCCACCACGGTGTTCCCCGGTGCGGCGCTGGTGGCCAGTTCGACGATCACCCGGCGGGCCCCGGCCGGGTCGTCCCGGTAGGCCTCCTCGCTCAGCGCGGGTTGCGGGGTCACCGGCAGGGACAACGCCCGAGCCGTCGGATCGACGGTCGCCCAGCAGCGCTCCAGGGGAGCGGTGTGCACGGCGGTCGGGCAGAACGCCCGCAGGACGGGCACCAGAGCGGCGGACTGCCGCCGGCCCTTGCCGTCCAACGGCCGGTCGGCGTCCCGACCGTCCCACGAGTCCCGGGAGCCGGCGCGGGCGTGCCGGACGAGGAGCACTCCCGGCAGCGCCGGGTCCTCCAGACCGAACGTGTTGAGCACCGCCCGGTCGAATTCGTACGTCATCAGGTCGCGAGCCTTGGCCGGCGGCAGCCACTCCAGGCGGTCGACCTCCTTGTTGGGGGTGAACTCACCGGTCAGGCACCGCCCCGTGAAGTACTGCACCACCTTGGGGCCGGCCGAGGTCCGGTAGGAGACGGTGGTCAGCGAACGGCCGATGGCCGTCGTGAAGCCCGTTTCCTCGACCGTCTCCCGGGCGGCGGTGACCGGGGCCAGCTCACCGGGTTCGGCTTTGCCCTTGGGCAGCGACCAGTCGTCGTAGCGGGGACGGTGGACGAGCGCGATCAGCACGCCATGACGGCGCGACGGCCGCCACAGCACCGTCCCCGCCGCCTGCACGACCCCGTCGGGCGGCGGCGTCATTCCGAACGCGCGGCGCCGCTGCGCAGCAGCTCGTGCTGGATGTCGACCGGGGCCAGGCCCGACTCCGCACCGGGCGAGCGTTCCCAGCCGTCGGGACCCAGCAGCCAGCACCGGGTGTCGGGCCGGGCGTAGAGATCGAACAGGCCGGCCATCCGGGCCGTCGCCGACGGTGCCTTGACCTGGACGAGCGCCTCCACCCGGCGATCGAGGTTGCGGTGCATCATGTCCGCGCTGCCGATCCAGTACTCCTCGTCGCCGCCGTTGCGGAAGTGGAAGATCCGCGAGTGCTCGAGGAACCGGCCGACGATGGACCGGACGGTGATGTTCTCGCTCAGCCCGGGCACGCCCGCGCGGAGTGCGCAGATCCCGCGGACCGTGACGTCGACCTGCACACCGGCCCGCGACGCCCGGTAGAGGGCGTCGATGACCGGCTCGTCGACGATGGAGTTCATCTTCAGCCGCACCAGGCCCGGCCGGCCCGCCCGCTGGTGTTCGATCTCCCGCTCGATGCGGCCGATGACCCCGCTGCGGATCGAGTGCGGAGCGACCAGCAGGTTGCGGTACTCGGTCTGCCGCGAGTACCCGGTCAGCACGTTGAACAGGTCCGTGAGGTCCGCGGTGATGTCCTCGTCGCAGGTGAGCAGACCGAGGTCCTCGTAGATGCGGGCCGTCTTCGGGTTGTAGTTGCCCGTGCCGATGTGGCAGTAGCGGCGCAGGGTGCGCCCCTCCTGGCGGATGACCAGGGCCGTCTTGCAGTGGGTCTTGAGGCCGACGAGACCGTAGACGACGTGCACCCCGGCCCGTTCCAGCGTCTTGGCCCAGGAGATGTTGGCCCGCTCGTCGAACCGGGCCTTGATCTCGACCAGCGCCACGACCTGCTTGCCCGCGGCGGCCGCGGAGATCAGGGCGTCGACGATGGGGGAGTCACCCGAGGTGCGGTAGAGGGTCTGCTTGATCGCCAGCACCTTGGGGTCGGCGGCGGCCTGCTCGATGAACCGCTGCACCGTGGTGGCGAAGGATTCGTAGGGGTGGTGCACGAGGACGTCCCCGGCCCGCAGGGTCGCGAAGACGCTCTTGGGCGTCTCGCCCTCGACAAAGGCCGGGTTGGTGGCCGGGACGAACGGCGCGTCCTTCAGGGACGGGCGATTCAGGCCGTAGAACTGCCAGAGGCTCGACAGGTCGAGCAGGCCGTCCACCTCGACCAGTTCGCCCTGGTCGACGTCCAGCTCGGCGAGCAGCTGGGTGATGACCTCACTGCTGCCGGTGGAGTTAATCTCCAGTCGGACCGGCGGCCCGAACCGGCGGCGGGCCAGCTCGCGTTCCAGCGCCTGCAGCAGGTCCTCGTCGCGGTCCTCCTCGACGTCGAGGTCGGCGTTGCGGGTGACCCGGAAGACCAGGTGCTCGATGACGTCCATCCCGGGGAACAGCTCGACCAGGTGGGCGGCGATGAGGTCCTCGAGCGGCAGGTAGTCGTCGACCCCCGGCTTGACCCGGACGAACCGGTCGACGTTGTCGGGCACCTTCACCCGGGCGAACCGCTCCTCCTTGGTGACCGGGTCGCGGACGACGATGCCCAGGTTCAGCGACAGCCCGGAGATGTAGGGGAACGGGTGGGCCGGGTCGACCGCGAGTGGGGTGAGCACCGGGAAGATGTGGTCGCTGAAATACTCCGACAGCCGCTTGCGGTCGGGCTTGTCGATGGTCTTCCAGTGCACGATGCGGATGCCCTCGGCCTCCAGTGCGGGCAGCACCTCGTCCTCGAGGCACCGCCCCTGGCGGTCGACCAGCTCCTGGGTGCGGGCGCTGATCAGCGTCAGCTGTTCGGCCGGGGTCAGCCCGTCGGCGCTCTTGACGGACAGGCCCATCTCCTGGCGGCGCTTCAGGCCGGCCACCCGGACCATGTAGAACTCGTCGAGGTTCGAGGAGAAGATGGCCAGGAACTTGGCCCGCTCCAGCAGCGGTTGGCCGGCGTCCTCGGCGAGGGCGAGCACCCGGGCGTTGAAGTCCAGCCAGCTGAGCTCCCGGTTGGAGAACCGGTCGGCGGGCAGCGGTTCGGACTCGATCTCCTCCACGGCCGGGGCGCTGACCAGCGCCCGGTCGCCGGCGCTCGTGTGGAACGGCTCGATGGCCTTGGCCTCCGGCTTCACCCCGGTCCGGGCCGGTTTCGCGGCGGCCGCCGGGGTCGCGGGGGTCGCCGGGGCGGCCGTCTGGTCGTTCGCCGGGGTGGGAGCGGTGTCGCTGGAGGTCACCGCGTCATTGTCCCGCCTCGCGGCGGTCCCGGCGACGGTGGGTGCCCCGGCGGGTCCTGGGGGTGCCGCCGTCGGGTGGGACCTGGTGGGGCATCGTCCGAACGGGGAATGCGCCCTGCTCTAGGGTTGACCAGGCCCGAACCCGTCGACCGCCCCGGCCCGGGAACTCCCGGCCGGCCGGCGGTCACCGTCCCACCGCGAAGGAGCCACCGTGGCGCGCAGATCGTCGACCGGCCGTCCGTCGGAGCGGGGCGGCCTCTGGATCGGCTTCTGCCAGACGATCATGTATCCGGCCGCTTTCCTGCTCGGGCGGGAACGGGTCAGCGGTGGCGAGCATCTGCGCCGGTCGGGCGGCTATCTCGTGGTGGCCAACCACATCTCGCACCTCGACCCGCTGTACGACGCGGTCATCATGAAAAAGCACGGCCGCATCCCCCGGTTCATGGCCAAGGCGTCGCTGTGGAAGGTGCCCGTGCTGGGCAACGCCCTGCGGGGCACCGCCCAGATTCCCGTCGAACGGGGGCCGCGCGGGGCCGGTCAGGCCAGCCTGACCGCCGCGACCGAGGCCCTGGCCACCGGTCAGGTCGTGCTCATCTACCCCGACGGCACGGTCACCAAGGACCCGGATCGCTGGCCGATGCGGCCCCGCCCCGGGGTGGCGTCCCTCGCGCTGGCCGGCGACTTCCCGGTCATCCCGCTGGCCCAGTGGGGCACCCACGCCGTCTACGACAGCTACGCGCAGGGCCGCAAGTTCCGGCCGTGGCCGCGCAAGGACATCCAGGTGAAGGTCGGTCCGCCCATCGACCTGAGCGAGCTGCGGTCCCGCCCGGTGGACGCGCGCACCACCCTGGAGGCCACCCTGCTGATCATGGGCGCCGTCCGCGACCTGCTGGCCGACGTCCGGGGGGAGGCCGCCCCGAAGACCTGGTACGACCCGAAGAAGGGCGCGGCCCGCCCGGCGACCTCGACCGGCGACGGTTCCGGCCGGCCGGGGGCGGCGGGTCAGGACGGGGCGGCCCGGTGACGGCCGAGCAGCCCACGGTCACCGAGCCGGGGTGGGACCCCGAGGCCGGTGACACCTCGCCCCTGGCCGGCGGGGTCGCCGCGGCCGCCGCGGCCGGCGCGCCGCCGGAACCGACGGCGGGTGCGCCGGGAGTCGGGTCCGTGCATCGTGTCGCGGTGCTGGGGGCCGGGTCGTGGGGGACGACGTTCGCCAAGGTGCTGGCCGATGCCGGTCGTGACGTCACCCTCTGGGCCCGACGGGAGAGCCTGGCCGCGGCGATCTCCGACGAGCACGTCAATCCGGACTACCTGCCTAACGTCGTGCTGCCGTCGTCGCTCTCGGCCACGTCCGACTTCGACGAGGCCCTCGACGGGGCCGACGCGGTGGTGCTCGCGGTGCCCAGCCAGTCGCTCCGGGAGAACCTGCGGGTGTTCCGCGACGCCCTGCCGGCCGGGGTCCCGGTCGTCTCCCTGGCCAAGGGCGTCGAGATCGGCACCGGGCTGCGGATGAGCGAGGTGGTCGAGCGGGTCGGCCAGATCGACCCGGCCCGCATCGTCGTCCTCACCGGGCCGAACCTGGCGGTGGAGATCGCCCTTGGCCGACCGACGGCCTCGGTGCTCGCCTGTGTCGATCACGAACGCGCCGTCGCCGTCCAGATGGCTTGCGCCACCTCGTATTTCAAGCCCTACACGATCACCGACGTCATCGGGGCCGAGATCGCCGGAGCCGGGAAGAACATCATCGCGCTGGCCTGCGGCATCGCCGACGGACTGGGGCTCGGGTACAACACGGCCGCCTCCCTGATCACCCGCGGTCTGCACGAGATGACCCGCCTGGGCATCGAACTCGGCGCCCGGGCCGAGACATTCGCCGGTCTGGCCGGTCTGGGCGACCTGGTGGCGACCTGCTGGTCCCCGCTGTCGCGCAACCGTCGGCTGGGCAACCGGCTGGCGACCGGCGTGGGTCTGGAAGCGGCGTTGGCCGCGTCCGACGGTCAGGTCGCCGAGGGCCTGGTGACCTGCCGGTCGGTGCGTGACCTCGCGCTCCGGCACCGCATCGACATGCCGATCACCGAGAGCGTCTACCAGGTCTGCTATCGGCACCTGCCGCCCGGGCAGATGCTCGGATACCTGATGGACCAGCCCCACACGCCCGAGGTCGTGGCCTGACCGTTCCCCGACGGTCAGGATCACCTCCGGCCCCGGCCGTGGCTCGCGGGGTCACCCGATCCGGCGACTAGGCTTACCGCCCATGACGTCCGAGAAGATCCGACTGGCCGTGGTGTTCGGAGGCCGCAGCGGCGAACACGCCGTCTCCTGCATCTCGGCGGCCGGTGTGCTGTCCCACCTCGATCCGGAGCTGTTCGAGGTCAGCGCGATCGGCATCACCCCGGACGGATCCTGGCGTCAGATCGACCCGACCACCCTGCCCGTCGTGCACGACCGGCAGCTGCCCCAGGTGACCGCGGGGACCTCCGTGGTGCTCACCGCCGACCCCACCGCGGCGGCCGTCGTCCCGCTGTTCGGTACCAACGGTCAGACGGCTGCCGGTATCCGGCCGGCCGGTGGCGTCGAGACCGGCGTCACCGCCCAGCATTTCGATGTGGTCTTCCCGGTCCTGCACGGGCCGTACGGCGAGGACGGCACCATCCAGGGTCTGCTGGAGCTGGCCGGCGTCCCGTACGTCGGGGCCGGGGTACTGGCCTCCGCGGCCGGGATGGACAAAGAGTTCACCAAGAAGCTGCTGGCCGCCGAGGGGCTGCCGGTCGGCACCTTCGTCGTGCTGCGTCCCGGACGGGACACGCTGACCGCGGACGAGAAGGACCTCATCGGTCTGCCGGCGTTCGTCAAGCCCGCCCGCGCCGGATCCTCCCTCGGTGTCAGCCGCGTCGACGACTGGGCCGACCTCGACGCCGCGATCGCCGTGGCCCGGCAGACCGATCCCAAGGTGCTGGTGGAGAAGGCCGTGGTCGGCCGCGAGGTCGAGTGCGGTGTCCTGGAGTTCCCGGACGGTCGGGTGAAGGCCTCGCCGGTCGCCGAGATCGCGGTCGGCGGCGACCACAGCTTCTACGACTTCGACGCCAAGTACCTCGACGACGTGGCCACCTTCTCGATCCCGGCGGAGCTGCCGGATGCCGTGGCCGAGCAGATCCGGCAGATGTCGGTCCGCGCGTTCCGGGCCCTGGACGCCCAGGGCCTGTCCCGGGTCGACTTCTTCGTCCGCCCGGACGGTGATCTGGTCATCAACGAGGTCAACACCCTGCCCGGATTCACGCCCATCTCCATGTACCCGCGGATGTGGGCCGCCGCCGGCATCGACTACGCCGAGCTGCTGACCACCCTGGTACGGACGGCGCTGGCCCGGGGGACCGGCCTGCGCTGACCCGGCGCGAGCCGGTCAGGACTCGCCGGCCGCCGCGCGCAGCACCCCGTCGGTGCACACCGGTTCGGCCGGCAGCGTCGCGGCGACGATCGACGACACCTGTTGCCACGGCCCACTGTTCGCGGTGGGCGGGATGGTCAGGGCCACCCGCACGCTCCGGTCGGCCAGCAGGTAGGTGGTGCCGCGTGTGGGGTCGGCGACGTTGGTCAGCGGTAGCCAGGTGACGCCGTCGACGACCTGCACCGGGGCGCTGCAGGTCAGTTCGGTCGGGGTCTGCACGCCGCAGCGCAGCACGACGGGCGGCTCCCCCCAGGCGGCGACCGCACCGACGTCGAGGTCGGCCTGATCGGCCGGAGCCGATGTGGCCGAGCCCGAGACATCCGGCAGCGCGCCGAGACCGCTGACCGTGCGGCGATCCAGCCCGGCCAATTGGTCGGGGAGGGCGCGCATCAGGGCGACGCAGGCCGGGTCGGCCGCGCCCGGGGCCGGAACGGGCCCAAGGGCCAGCGGGGCGTTCGGGTCAGGGGCACTGGCCGAGCGGGCGACGACTGAACCGACGATGACCGCGACCACGGCCAGCACCCCGACGGCGATCGCGGCGATCAGGCGCCACGCGGGCGGCCGGTCGTCGGCCGACTCAGGGACGGACCCGCCGCGGGTACGGCGTTCGCGCTCGGCGTCGTCCGGCATGACGTGGTCGGGCACGCCTACAGGTGGACGACCGGGCAGGTCAGCGTGCGGGTGATGCCCGCCACGTTCTGCACCCGGGCGACGACCAGCTTGCCGAGCTCGTCGACGGTGTTGGCCTCGGCCCGGACGATGACGTCGTAGGGGCCGGTGACGTCCTCGGCGCTGGTCACCCCGGGCAGCTCGGCGATGGCCCGGGCCACGCTCGCGGCCTGACCCACCTCGGTCTGGATGAGGATGAACGCCTGCACCACGATGAGCCCCTTTCGACGGGATCACGCCACGACCACGGTCGGCGCGGCCTCGCCACCCTAGTCGCCCGAGCTTGCGACGGGCGCCAGAAGGCACGGAAGAGCGAGTCTCGCCGCCTTGTGCGAGACACGGCGACCCCGGGGTCAGCCCGCCGAGTCGTCCTCGTCCTGGCCCGGCGTGCCCAGGTCCGCGTCGCGGTCGGCGTGGCTGGTGCCGTCCCCGTCCAGACCGGCGCCCTGGTTGTCACCCGCCCCCGCCGCGGCCTGCGCCTTGCGGCGGTCCACCTCGTTCTGGTCGATGTTCTCGGTCACCGGCTGCTCCTCTCGTCCGAGCGGGACGAGTGCCCGGTTTCACGCGGGACCAACCTCGTGCCGCCCCGGGTGGAGCCCCGGTGGCGGAGCGCCGGTGCGGCAGGATGACTCGGGTCACGTCCGTCAGCCCGAAGGTGGGTGTCCCATCACCAGCTCGTTCCGGTCCTCCGGGTCCGTCTCGTCGTCCGTCCCGTCCGCTTCCACGGCCGCCCCGGCGCCGGGCAGCGTCGGCGCCCGTGGAGAGTTCGCCGTCATCGGTCGGCTGACCGCCGGCCTGGCCCCCGGGTCGGCGACCACTCTCGGACCGGGTGACGACGCGGCGGTGATCACCGCGGCCGACGGTCGGGTGGTGGCCTCGGTCGACGTCCTGGTGGACGGGGTGCACTTCCGCACCGACTGGGCGTCGGGCGAGCAGATCGGTCGCCGGGCGGCGCTGGCGTCGATGGCCGACATCGCCGCGATGGGGGCGGTTCCCACGGCGCTGCTGGTCGGGCTGACTGCGCCGGCCGACATTCCCGAGGACCTCGTGCTCGGGCTCGGCCGCGGTCTGGACGCCGAGGCCGCCGCGGTGGGGGCCGGCCTGGTGGGCGGCGACCTGACCCGTTCCGAGGTGCTGACGATCTCGGTCACCGTGCTGGGCGATCTGCGCGGCGCGGCGCCGGTGACCCGGTCGGGGGCGCGACCGGGTCAGGTGGTCGCCGTCGCCGGTCGGCTGGGCTGGGCGGCCGCCGGTCTGACCGTGCTGTCCCGCGGTTTCCGCTCGCCGGCGGCGGTGGTGGGGGCCTACCGGGTGCCGGAGCCGCCGCTGGCCCAGGGACCGGTCGCCGCGGCCGCCGGAGCCGGCGCGATGATCGACGTGTCCGACGGGCTGCTGGCCGATCTCGGTCACATCGCGGTCGCGTCCGGCGTGGGTGTGGACGTCCGCACCGCGCAGCTGCCGGTCGCCCCGCGACTGGCGGAGGTGGCGTCGGCGCTCGGCCGTGACCCCCTGGAGTGGGTGCTGACCGGCGGCGACGACCACGCCCTGGCGGCGACCTTCGCCCCGGACGCCGTGCCGGACGGGTGGGTGGTCATCGGGGTGGTCACCGACTCCGACGCCGGCGTGGTCACGGTCGACGGTGCCGCCCGCGACACCCCGGGCGGCTGGGACCACTTCACCTCCTGAGCCCGCCGCCCGGCCGTGACCGGGATCGCGTCGCACCGGGCGGGTGAACCCGGTCGCGGTGGGTAACCTGCGGCGCATGCCAGGTGCACTGCAGGACGTCGTCGATCCCGGTTGGGCCACCGCCTTGGCGCCGGTCGAGCCGCAGGTGCACGCCATGGGCGACTTCCTGCGCGCCGAGGTCGCGGCCGGCCGGACGTACCTGCCCGCCGGTCCGCACGTCCTGCGGGCGTTCACTCAGCCGTTCGACCAGGTGCGCGTGCTCATCGTCGGGCAGGACCCGTACCCGACTCCGGGCCACCCGATCGGGCTCTCGTTCGCGGTCGAACGGCACGTCCGGCCCCTGCCGCGTTCGCTGACCAACATCTACAAGGAGCTGCAGTCCGACCTGGGGATCCCGCCGGCCCCGCACGGCGACCTGTCGACCTGGGGCGAGCAGGGAGTGCTGCTGTTGAACCGGGTGCTCACGGTGGAGCCGGGCCGTTCGGCGTCCCACCGGGGCAAGGGGTGGGAGGTGGTGACGGCGGCCGCGATCGACGCCCTGGTCGCCCGGGACGCCCCGCTGGTGGCGATCCTGTGGGGCCGGGACGCCCAGACCCTGACCAAGCCGTTGCAGGCCGGTGGCGTGGACGTCATCGCGTCGGCCCACCCGTCTCCGCTGTCGGCCGATCGCGGCTTCTTCGGCTCCCGCCCGTTCTCCCGCACGAACGAGTACCTGACCGCGCGCGGGGCTGCTCCGGTCGACTGGCGGCTGTGACCGCGACCGGTGCTCCGGCGCCGTCGTCGACCCACCGGCTGACCGCGGCCCTCTTCGCCGGGGGAGTCGCCACCTTCGCCGAGCTGTACGCGGTGCAGGCGGTGCTGCCGGCGCTGGCCGCCGAGTTCTCGCTGAGCGAGTCCACCGCGAGCCTGGCCGTCTCGGTCGCGACCGGTGCGCTGGCCCTGTCCGTGTTGCCGTGGGCCTTCGTGGGCGACCGGGTCGGCCGGGCCCGGGCGATGCGCTGGGCCGCGGTGGCGGCGGCGGTCTGCGCGACGGCCCTGCCGTTCGCACCCAGCTTCGGCGTGCTGCTGGCGCTCCGGGCGGTGTCCGGGGTGGCGCTCGGCGCCCTGCCGGCCCTGGCCATGGCCCATCTGGTGGCCCGGGCCGAACCGGCCCGGGTGGCCGCCATCGGCGGCCTGTACATCGCCGGCACCACCATCGGCGGCCTGTCCGGACGGGTGGTGACCGGGGCGGTGGCCGCCGGCTGGGGATGGCGCTGGGGAGTCGCGGTGACGGCGGTGCTGGTCGCCGTCGCGGTGGCGGTCTTCGTGGTCCTGAGCCGCGGTGACGACCGACGTCAACCGCGATCGCGGGCGACTCCGTCCGGCGGACCGCCGGTGACGACGACCCTGGGGGCGGGGGCGCGCCTGCGGGCGGCGTTCACCGACCGCACCGTCGCCGTCTTCTACGCCCAGGCGTTCCTGCTCATGGGCGGGTTCGTGACCATCTACAACCTGCTGGGATTCCGGCTGCTCGACGAGCCGTACCGGCTCCCGGCCTCGGTGGTCAGCCTGCTCTTCCTGACCTACCTCGTCGGTACGGTCGGGTCGTCCGGGGTGGGGCGGGCGGTGGGCCGATTCGGTCGCCGCCGGGTGCTGGTCGCGGCCGGGTTCGCGATGGCCGGCGGGGTGGCCCTCACCCTGGCCCCGTCGTTGTGGCTGATCATCGCCGGGCTCGTCGTCGCCACTTTCGCCTTCTTCCCGGCCCACGCCATCGCCGCGTCCTGGGCGGGGGAACGGATCCCGGGCGCCCGGTCTCAGGTCGCGGCGACCTACTCACTGGCCTACTACGCCGGATCGAGCCTGGTGGGGTTCGCCGGCGCCGCGGTCTACGACCGGGGCGGGTGGACCGGCGCGATGGCGGTGGTCATCACCGGATGTGTGGTCGCGGCGAGCATCGCCGCCATCGGGGCGCCCCGTCGCTAGGGTCGGCCCGGGGCGGCCCGATCCGATGGGCCGGGCGCGAGGGAGCCGCGATGGGCGAGCGGGACGGGGTCTCCGCGGGTGATCCGGCGGGTGGTCGCCCGGACGGATTCGTCCGCGCGACGGGGTGGACGGTGGCCCGGTTGTGCGTGACGGTCACCGGTCTGCTGCTGGCCTATCTGCTGCTGCCGACCCGGGGCGAGACGGGCACCTCGGATGTCCCGTGGGTGATCCTGGCGCTGGTGGTCTACGCCGGGGTCGCCGGCTGGCAGATCCCGGCGATCCTGCGGTCGCGGTGGCCGATGCTGCGAGCGATCGAGGCGCTCACCGTCATCGTCACCCTGTTTTTGGTGCTGTTCGCGCGGCTGTACCTGTCCAACAGCCTGGGGGACCCGGCGGCGTTCTCCGAGCCGCTGAACCACGTCCGCGCGCTGTACTTCACCATCACGGTGTTCGCCACGGTGGGCTTCGGGGACATCACCCCGCAGTCCGACGGAATGCGCATTCTGGTCAGCGTGCAGATGCTGCTCAACCTGGTCGTGCTGGGTCTGCTGCTGCGTCTCATCACCGGGGCGGTGCAGCGGGGGCGGGCCCGTCGCTCCCAGGAACGGCCGTCGGGTCCGGACGGCCCGGCGCCGGCAGACGCGCCGTGACGAGGTAGGCGATCACCACGGCGACGATCACCGCCGGCATGACCTCGAGCCCTTGCCGGCCGAGCAGCAGGGTGGCCAGCAGGGTCGAGGTCAGCGGCAGGCCGAGCATGGCCGCGCACATGGCCCCGATGCCCATGGCGATGCCGGCGGCCGCCGGGACACCGGGCAGAGCCGTCGCCATCATCCCCAGCACGGCACCGAGGTACATGGCCGGGAAGATCGGCCCACCTCGAAAGGCGCTGAGCGACAACAGGTATGCGACGCCCTTGGTCGCGATGAGGAGCAGGCCGGTCCCGACGGTGATCTCGTCGAGGTGCGCGATGAGACCGGGTAGCGCCTCCTGACCGGAGAACAGGATCTCCACCGGGGTGTCCCCGGAGACGAGGGCGAAGACCAGCGCGCACAGCCCGATACCCAGTCCGAGCAGCCCGGTGACCAGCACCCGGGACCGGTGGACGATCGGACGCAGGGCGAGTGCCCCCCGGCGGATCACGAACGCCAGCAGGGCGGCGACGACGCCGAAGGCGGCACCCCAGGCGAGCATGGCCAGGGTCGGCGATCCGGGATCGGGCAACGCCGGAAGGCTCAGGCTGAGCGGCCCGAGCCCGGTCCACGAGCCGAGGCCCACGAACAGCAGGTTGCCGATCCCGGCGGCCAGCAGGCCCGGGAGGGTGGCCAGGACGAGCGCGGCGCCGCCGACGGGGGCGGCTTCCAGGATGAGGAAGGCCCCGATCAGCGGGGAGCCGAGCAGGGTGCTGACGGCCGCGAAGGTGCCGGCGGCCGCGACCATCGCGCCGGCCTCCGCGGTCACGTTCCGGCCGCGGCGGGCCACGAGCCGGACGGTCAGCAGACCGAGACCGCCGCCGAGGGCGATGAGCGGGGCCTCCGGGCCGAGGACGGCGCCGAGGCTCAGCGAGGCCAGAGCGGCGAGCACCACGGCCGGCAGTTCGCGGGGGGTGGGCGCGCCACCGGACTGGAAGCCCAGGGCGGGTGAGTGGCCGCCGTTACCAGGGAGCGCGCGGATCGTCAGCCCGGTGAGGACGCCGCCGAGCACCAGCCAGGGGATGGGCCACCAGGCCGGGGTGGACCCGAACAGCGAGGTCGGCAGATCGGTCAGGATCAGCCGTTGCAGCAGGGTCACCAGGGCCAGGAAGGCGTAGGCGAGGGCGGAGACCGGTATCCCGATCAGGGCGGCGAGCAAAACGCCGACCAGGTACTTCCGGGACCGCAGGACGGCCCGGACGTCCATTCCCGCCGGCTGCGCGGCCGAGGTGCCCGACGTCGTCACTGCGCCCCCTGGGTGCCGGCCGGTCCGTCCGTCGATCGCCGGACGGCCCCACCCTAGAGAGCGGGGGTGTCCGGGGGCCGTCGGACGCGGCGGGACTCGCCCGTCCGTGCGGGCCGGGTCAGAGCAGTTCGGCGTCCCAGGCGGTGACCGCGTGGGCCGAACGGGCGCTGTCGTTCTCGAGCGCGGAACCGCTCCCCGGATCGTCCCCATCGGACCGCCCGTAGGCGGCCGTCTCGGCGGCCCAGAGCGTCGGCAGGACGAGCAGGGCGCCGAGTCCGCTGTCCCCGGCGGTCGCCCAGTCCGTCAGTGGACGCAGGCCGAGGAGTTTCAGGGCGCGGCGGGTGCCGCGGTCGGACCCGGCGGTGAGGGCGATCATGGCCGTGTCGGCGCCGGGGGCCAGCCGGTGGGCGAGCACCGCGGCCACCGCCGACGGCAGGTCGTGGATCGCCACCGGGGTACGCCGGACGGCGGCCTGGGCGATGAGCCCGGTGAGCGCGGCCAGATCGGCTCCGCCCGCCACCCGCAGCAGCGTCGGCACGTCCGCGTTGGTGGCCGCCCGGCGGACCCGGAACAGGGCGTCCCGGACGACGCCCGCCTTGGTGATCCAGGCGGCGTCGTCGATGCCGGAACCCCGCCCGGTGGCGTCGACGGGTTCCATCCCGGTGACTGCGGCCAGCAGGACCGCGCTCGGCGTGCTGACTCCCACGCCACAGGTGGCGCCGACGAGAAAGTCGGCCCCGGAGTCGATCTCGCGGTCGGCCAGGGCCCGTCCCCGGGCGATGGCAGCGGTGACCTCGTCCTCGCCGAGCGCGTCCGCGGCGTCGATGGGGTCGCTGGGGCCCACCCGCAGCCCGTCCGTCTCCTCGTGGTCCTCGGCCTCCGGCGCGTCCGGATCCGTGGCCGACAGGACGCCGAGATCGCCGACCACGACGCCGACCCCGGCCGCCCGGGCGACGGCGGCGACCGGTCCGGTGCCGGCCCGCGCGGCGGCGGCGCGAGAGGCGGTCGCCGACGGCTCGTAGGCGGACACCCCGAGTTCGGCCACCCCGTGTTCGGCGGCGAGGACGACCAGCCTGGGGCGACGGGTGGCTTCTCCGCGGCCGCGGACGGCGGCCAGCTGGTCCAGCACCTCGGCCCAGCGACCGAGCGCGCCGGACGGCAGGTGAGACCGATGCTCCCGCGACGCCGCCAGGGCGGCTTCGTCCGGGGCGGGGACGGGAGGCAGATCCACCGGGGGCATCGGGGCCTTTCCAGAGCGGTCGTCGTGCGTCGACGGCGGGTCGGGTTCCCGGGACGTTCCCCGGGGGCCGTGACGCCGCGTGCTTCGCAGTATCCCGTCCGGTCCCGGGCCGGTCGCCGGCGGACACCCGGTCCCGGTCATCGAACGGGCGACGGCACCCGCGGTGTGCCCGGTCCGGGTGACCCCGGATCTGCTGACGGGCCGACCCGTTCGAGGTGCTGCATCGGCACGGACGGTGCGGTGCACGACAAACCCTTGTGAATCAATGGCGCCCCCTCGTCCTGGTCGGGGCCCTGGAATTACACTCGGTCACACGCACGGACACCCCGCCGGGGTGCAGGTGTCGTTTTCGCTACACGTCGGACCCGGAATTCCGGGCCGTGGGTCGGAGACGCCGAGCGAGAGGGGAAAACCATGGTCTACCAGTGGAGGTACGCCGACGAGGCGGGCGTCGTGACCGACGGGCCCGCGATCGCCTTCGATTCGCAGGAGGCGGCCGAGGAATGGCTCACCGATTCCTTCGCGGAATTGCTGGACACCGGTGTCGCCGAAGTCAGCCTTTTCAACGACCACAGCGCGGTCTACGGCCCGATGGCCCTGGCTGCCGCCTGATTTCCGGCGCGACGTTCCGCGCCGTTCCATGAAGGCCCGATCCCGCGAGCTGGTGCGGGAACCGGGCCTTCGTCGCATGCTGGGGCGATGGACTTCAGCGAACCGGAGGAGTACGTCGAACTGCGGGCGGCGGTCCGCGGTATCGCCGCCCGGTACGGGATCTCGGCGTACGCCGCCCACGGGCGCAGCGGCGAGGCGCTCACGGCCCTGTGGCGGGAACTCGGCGAGGCCGGGTTCCTGGGCGTCAATGTGCCGGAGGAGTACGGGGGCGGTGGCGCCGGGCTCAGTGAGCTCGCCGTGGTGGCCGAGGAGGTGGCAGCGGCAGGATGCCCCCTGCTGCTGATGCTGGTCAGTAGTGCGATCGGGGTGGAGGTGCTCCGTCGTCACGGCACACCGGAGCAGCGCGGGGCCTGGCTGCCGGGTCTGGCCGACGGCAGCACGCTGCTGGCCTTCGCGGTGACCGAACCCGACGCGGGCAGCAACACCCACCGGTTGCGGACCACCGCGACCCAGGCGGCCGACGGCACGTTCCGCATCTCGGGCGGCAAGTACTACATCTCCGGTATCGACCAGGCCGCCGCCGTGCTGACCGTGTGCCGGACGGGGACGGACCAGACGTCCGACCGGGCCGACCTGTCGCTGTTCCTCGTCCCGACCGATGCGCCCGGGCTGAGCTGGACGCCCATCGAGATGGACGCCCATCTGCCGGATCGTCAGTTCACCGTGCATTTCGACGACGTCGCGGTCGACGCGGCGGCGGCCATCGGCCCGGTCGGCGGTGGCTGGCGTCCACTGTTCGACGGCCTGAATCCGGAACGCGTCATCGCGGCTGCGCTGGCCGTCGGGATCGGCCGGTACGCGGTGGACGCGGCGGCGCGGTACGTGCGGGACCGGTCGGTGTGGCGCAGCGCCCTGGGCACCCATCAGGCGGTGTCGCATCCGCTGGCCCGGGCCCGCATCGCAGTCGACCTCGCCGGTCTGATGACGGCCAAGGCAGCCTGGCTGCACGACCGGTCCGAGCCGGCCGGGGAGGCCGCCAACATGGCCAAGTACGCGGCGGCCGAGGCCGCGGGGCAGGCGATCGACGCGGCGATCCAGGCCCACGGGGGCAACGGCTTGTCGGCCGACTTCGGGTTGATCCCGCTCTGGGGGATGGCCCGGTTGCTGCGCATCGCCCCGGTGAACAGCGAGATGGTCCTCAACCACATCGCCCAGCACACCCTCGGTCTGCCCCGGTCCTACTGACGGCCCAGCGACCCCGCACCTTTGACACTCAGTACCGTGAGAGCGATACTGCGTTTCAGATGTGGCGATGGCGCCGCGTTCCCGATCCGCCGTGGGAGGTCCCGTGTCGCGTCCTGGCGATCCCGAGCCCCCGCCCGCCGCCACCGACCGGCTGGTCGACGCCGCGCTCGCCCTGTTCGCCGAGCGTGGCTACGAGCAGACGACGGTGGAGGAGATCGCCGAACGGGCCGGCGTCAGCCGGTCCACCTTCTTCCGGAACTACCGGTCGAAGGAGGACGTGATCTTCCCCGCGCACGACGAACTGCTCGCCGCCATCCGCAGCCGGCTCGACACCTCCACCGGGGACACCGCTCTCGTCGCCGTGTCGGACGCCGTCCGGCTGGTCCTGCGCCACTACCTGGCCGAGGGGGAACGGGCCCGTCTGCGCTACCGGTTGACCAGCCGGGTGACGGCCCTGCGGGACCGGGAGTTCGCCAGCCAGGCCCAGTACCAGCGGCTGTTCCGGGAGTTCATCGCGGAGTGGATGGGTGACGAACCGGGCGCGGCGCTGCGGGCCGAGCTGATGGCCGCGGCCGTCGTCGCCGCTCACAACCATGTGTTGCGTCGCTGGTTGCGGTCGGAGGCGACCGCGCCGCTGGAGGAGGTCGACCGGGCCCTGCGGGCGGTCGTCGACCTTTTCGCCGGGTCCACCGACGTCACGCAGCCGGTCCGGTCGTCGACCGTCCCGTCCGTCGACGGGTCCACCACGGTCGTCGTGTTGTCGTCCGCCCATCCGGTGGACGTGGTGCTGCCCGCGCTGCGGCGCACTCTCGAGGAGATCTGACGTGGCCATCGACACCGCCCGACTGGGCGCGGACGGTACTGCCCGGCTCGACGCCGACGGCGCTGCCCTGGTCGCCGAGGAGTCGGCCTGGCGCGAGCTGGCGGCCGGGGTCCTGCGGCGGAACCACCCGGACGCCACGCCGGCGACCGTGCGGCGGAGCCTGACCCGCACGACGGTCGAGGGTCTGCCCGTGCCCGTGCTGGGCACCCCGGCGACCTGCGAGCCCGTCGGATCGAGCCCGATACCCGTGACGGAGCGGGTCGGCTGGGATGTGCGGTCCCTCATCCTCGTCACGGACGGCACAGGCAGCACGGACGCGCCGGCCGACCAGGCCCGTCGCGAGTCGGCCGGCGGATCCACCTCGCTGTGGCTGCGGTTGCCGCCCGACGAGTCCCTGGATGTCCTGGCCGGGTGTCTGGCCGGGATGCCCCTGGACGGCCGGTGTCTGGCCGTCGACGCCGACGACAGCATCGCGGCCGCGCGGGTCCTCGTCGAGGCGGTCGGGTCGGGGGTGCGGCTGCACCCGGACACGGTCGTCGGGGTGGACCCGTTCGCCGCGGCGGTGCGATCCGGGGGTGCGGTGCCGGCCGCGGGGGAGTGCGCGGCCGCCGTCCGCGCCTTGACCGAAGCGGCCGACACGCTGGGGGTCGGGTCGATCGCGGCCGACGGCACCGCCGCCCACGACGCGGGGGCGGGCGAGGCCGGTGAACTGGGCTGGATGCTCGCCGTCGGGGTCGCCCTGCTCCGCGAGATGACCTCTGGGTCCACCGATGTCGCCGCCGCCGCCCGGCGCATCGAGTTCCGGTTGGCCGCGACGGTGCAGCTGTACCCGACGGTCGCCAAGTTCCGGGCCGCGCGGGTGCTGTGGGACCGGGTGCTGCAGCTGTGCGGGGTCTCGGGCGTCCCGGCGCGTCTGCACGCGGTCACCTCCCGTCCGATGTTGACCCGGCGGGATCCGGAGACCAACCTGCTGCGCACCACCGTCGCGGCCTTCGCCGCCGGGGCCGGCGGCGCCGACGCCGTCACCGTGCTGCCGTACGACCACGCCGCCCGGGTATCCGGTGCGGCGGCCCGGCGCTGGGCCCGCAACATCTCGCACCTGCTGATCGCCGAGTCGCACGTCGGGCAGGCGGTCGACCCGGCGGCCGGCGCGTTCGCGGTGGAGGAACTGACGCAGACCCTGGCCGAGGCCGCCTGGGCCGAGTTCGGGCGCATCGAGGCGGCCGGCGGCGCCCGGGCGGCCCTGGCCGAGGGCGCGGTGGGGCGGCGCTGGGCCGCGGCGGCGGACGAACGGGACCGCCGCATCGCCGACGGCCGGCAGCCCCTCATCGGCGTCACCGTCCACCCGCCGGCCACCGCGGAGCCGCCGGGGCCGCCGCCCGTCTCCGGGTGGCCGCCCCCGCGGACCTGGGAACCGGCCGACGTCCCGTCCGGAAAGGACGCCTCGTGACATCGCACCCTGCTGTGGCCGCCGTGCCCGGCTCCTTCGCCGGTCTGCCCCTGCGCGCCGACGGGGCGCCGGTCGTCCCGCCCCCGGACGCGGCCGGTCCGGCCTGGCTGTCGCCCGAGGGGATCGCCGTTCCCCGTCGGTACGCGGCGGATGACGTCGCCGGCCTGGCCGACGTGGCCAGTTACCCGGGCCGGCCGCCGTTCCTGCGCGGCCCGTACCCGACGATGTACGCGACACAGCCGTGGACCGTCCGGCAGTACGCGGGTTTCTCCACCGCCGCCGAGTCGAACGCCTTCTACCGCCGTAACCTGGCCGCCGGTCAGAAGGGCCTGTCGGTCGCTTTCGATCTGGCCACCCACCGCGGCTACGACTCCGACCACCCGCGGGTCACCGGGGACGTCGGCATGGCCGGGGTGGCCATCGACTCGATCCTGGACATGCGCCAGCTCTTCGACCAGATCCCCCTGGACCGGATGAGCGTGTCGATGACGATGAACGGGGCGGTGCTGCCCGTGCTCGCCCTGTACATCGTCGCGGCCGAGGAGCAGGGCGTCGCGCCGGAGCAGCTGGCCGGGACCATCCAGAACGACATCCTCAAGGAGTTCATGGTCCGCAACACCTACATCTACCCGCCGGAACCATCGCTGCGGATCATCGCCGACATCTTCCGGTACACGGCGGCGCGGATGCCGAAGTTCAACTCCATCTCGATCTCCGGCTACCACCTGCAGGAAGCCGGGGCCAGCGCCGATCTGGAACTCGCCTACACCCTCGCCGACGGTCTGGAGTACCTGCAGACCGGTATCCGGGCCGGGATGGGCGTCGACGCCTTCGCGCCCCGGCTCTCGTTCTTCTGGGCCATCGGCATGAACGTCCTCACCGAGATCGCCAAACTCCGGGCGGCCCGGGCCCTGTGGCATCGCATGGTGTCCGAGCTGGGGCCCGGGAATCCGAAATCGACCGTGCTGCGAGCCCATTCGCAGACCTCCGGGTGGTCGCTGACCGCGCAGGACCCGTTCAACAACGTGGCCCGCACCTGTCTGGAGGCGCTGGCCGCGACCGCCGGTGGGACCCAGTCGTTGCACACCAACGCCCTCGACGAGGCCATCGCGCTGCCCACCGACCACTCCGCCCGGATCGCCCGGAACACCCAGTTGCTGTTGCAGCAGGAGGCGGGCGTCGGCGACGTCATCGACCCCTGGGGCGGGTCGTGGACGGTCGAGCGGTTGACCGCCGATCTGACCGCCCGCGCCCAGGTGCACCTGGATGAGATCGCCCGGGCCGGCGGCATGGCCCGGGCCATCGAGGCGGGCATCCCGAAGCTGCGGATCGAGGAGGCGGCGGCCCGCACCCAGGCCCGCATCGACACCGGCGCGCAGACCGTCGTCGGGGTCAACGCCCACCGTGTGCCCAGGTCCGACGGCGGGGACCAGCCAATCGACGTCCTGCGCATCGACAACGCCTCCGTCCGGGCCGCCCAGGTGGCCCGGCTGGAGCAGCTGCGGGCCGAGCGGGACCAGTCGGCCGTGGACGCCGCCCTGGCGGCGTTGACCAGGGTGGCCGGCCGGGCGGCCTACCCCGGAGCGTTCGACGAGGCGGGCAACCTGCTGGCGCTGTCGGTCGTCGCCGCCCGCGCCCACGCGACCGTGGGCGAGATCTCCGCGGCGCTGGAGAAGGCCTACGGTCGCTACACCGCGACGATCCAGACGGTGTCCGGGGTGTACAGGTCGGAGGCGGCGGCGCGAGCGGAGGAGGCCCGGGTGGCGACGGAATCAGGCAGCACAGCCGGCACGCCCGACGATTCCCCGATCGACCGGGCGCTGACCGCCACCGGGGACTTCGCCGCCGAGCAGGGCCGCCGGCCCCGCATCCTGGTGGCGAAGATGGGGCAGGACGGGCACGACCGCGGGCAGAAGGTCATCGTCACCGCGTTCTCCGACCTCGGGTTCGACGTCGACGTCGGCCCGCTGTTCTCGACGCCGGCCGAGGTCGCCCGGCAGGCCGTCGACGCCGACGTGCACATCGTCGGCGTCAGCTCGATGGCCGCCGGTCACCTCACCCTGGTGCCGGCCTTGCGGGACGAGCTCGCCGCGCAGGGCCGGCCGGACATCATGATCGTCGTCGGCGGGGTCATCCCACCCGACGACGTCCCGGCGCTGCTGGAGGCTGGTGCGGCCGCGGTGTTCGGGCCGGGCACCGTCATCGCCGAGGCTGCTCTCGACCTGCTCGATCGCCTCCGGGCCAGCCTGACCGGGTGACGCCGGCGGCCGCGGGAATGATCGGCGACCGCCGGTGTTGTGGACGGACATGAGTGCGCCCCTCGCCGTCGACATCTGGTCCGACATCGCCTGCCCCTGGTGCTACATCGGCAAGCGGAAGTTCGAGGAGGGCGTGCGGCGGTTCGGTGGCGACGTCGCCGTCATCTACCACAGCTATGAGTTGTCACCCGAGACCCCCGTCGACTTCGACGGTTCCGAACTGGACTTCCTCACGGCCTACAAGGGGCAGCCCCGGAACGTCATGCAGCAGATGCTGGACCGGGTGACCGAGGTGGCCCGGGACGCCGGTCTGACCTACGACTTCGACCGGCTGCAGCACACCAACACCGTGCTGGCCCATCAGCTCCTGCACCTGGCCCGGGCCCACGGCCGGCAGACCGAGATGGCCGAACGACTCTTCCGGGCCTACTTCACCGAGGGCCGGCACATCGGCCGGATCGACTCGCTGGCCGAGCTGGCCGCCGAGATCGGCCTGGACCCCGACGAGGTCCAGCGCGCCCTGACCGCCGGCGAGTACCTGCCCGCCGTGCGGGCCGATCAGGAACAGGCTCAGGCCTACGGCATCCAGGGTGTGCCGTTCTTCGTCATCGACGGGCGGTACGGCATCTCCGGTGCCCAGGACCCGGACGTCTTCGCGTCGGCGCTCGGCCAGGTGGCCGCCGAGCTCGACGGGGCCGCGGAGACGGTCCGATGACCGACGCTTCGCCGGTGCGGCCTCTGCGGGTCCTGGCATCCGGGTGGCCATCCGGTCCGATCTGCGGCCCCGACGGCTGCGCCCCGGGCGACGGGGTCGGTCAACCTCGGGCAGCGGATGCCGCGGGGGCCGGGTCACCCGATCGTGGCCATCCCGGGGCGTCGGCACCGACGCACCTAGGATCCGCTGCGGGGGAGTGAGGTCCGGGTCCGTCGCTCGCATGGGACTCCGGGCTCGCCGAGCGGCACGGGGGGACCATGGCGTGGTGGACGGTCGACCGTGGCCGGCGGACGGGACGACGGCTGTTCGTCGTCGGTGCCGTGGCGGCTTTCGTCCTCGGCAGCGCCCCGGCGTCGGCGCGGGAACCCTCCGAGCCGGCCGTGCCGTCGGTCGTCACGTTCCAGCCCGTCGGGTCGGGGTGGCGGGAGGTCCAGGACTCCGCGCTCGCCGCCCTGCCGGGGCCGCGGCCGGTGGTGCAGGCGCAGCTGGCGACCGGCAACGTGCTGCTGGCGGACCTGACCGCGGACCAGCGTCGGCAACTGGCCGCCCGCCCGGAGGTGCTGGCCGTCGCGGTCGACGCGCCGCTGGCGACGGATCCCGTTGCCACCCAACGGTCCGCGGCCGCCGAGACGGAGATCCCGCCGGCGCTGCCGCCCACCGCCGCCCCGGCCGCGGCCTGCACGGGCACGGCCGACCGGGGACAGCTCGAACCGCAGGCCCTGGACACGCTGCGGGTCCGCTCCGACGACCCGGCCGAGCCGACGGCCGCGAGCCTGGGCTACGACGGCGCCGGGGTCACCGTCGGCATCCTCACCACGGCCTTCGATCCTGACGTGCCCGACTTCCGCCGGCCCGACGGCAGTTCCGCCGTGGTCGACTACCGCAGCTACGTCTCGGGCGGACCAGGTGCCGGTGGCACGGCCCTGGAGGGATTCGGCGACGTGTCCGCGATCGTCGCCCAGGGCGCCGTCACCCATGACCTCGCGACCGTCGTGAACCCGGCGGCGGTCACCCTGCCCGACGGGCACTGCTGGATCCGCATCGTCGGGGCGGCGCCGGGCGCCGACGTCATCGGATCCAACATCTACGACGGCAGCACCATCACGGTGGGCGCCGCCGTCCGGTCCATCGACGACGCGGTCGCCGCCGGGGCCGACGTGCTGTCCCAGTCGTTCGGCTTCAACGACGCGCCCGACGCCTCTCTGCTGCAGGCGATCGTCGCGGCCGACGCGGCGGCCATCAACGCCGGGGTCACGGTCGTCGCCTCCAGCGGCGACGCCGGCGCCAACTCGACGATCATCGGACCGGCGGCGGACCCCCGGGTCATCGCGGTCGGGGCCAGCATCGACGGCCGACTCGCCGCCCAGGTCGGCGCGCAGGGCCTCACCCGGTTCGGCAACGGCGCCTGGCCGAGCGGTACCTCGTCGGTGATCTCGTCGTCCGGTTTCTCCGTCGACGGCGGGACTGTCGATCTGCTGGCCCCGGGGGACTCCGACTGGAGCGTGTGCACGACGAACCTGCTGTACACCGGCTGCCTGCCGGTCGGGGGCGGTGCTCCGTCGGCGGATGTCGTGCCGTTCGGTGGGACCAGCCAGTCGGCGCCGTTCGTCGCCGGGGTCGCCGCCCTGGTGATCCAGGCGTACCGGGACACCCACGCCGGTACCCGCCCGACGCCGGACCAGGTGCAGCGCATCCTCACCGGGACGGCGGCCGACCTGGGTCTGCCCGCGCAGGTGCAGGGGTCCGGGCTCGTGGACGCGCACGCCGCCGTCCTGGCCGCCCGCAGTCTCGACGCGCCGGCCGCGGTGGTACCCGCAGCGTCCCCGCCGGCCCGCACCCTGATCGCCGACGCCGCCCAGCAGACCCTCACCGGGACCGGTCGGCTGGATCTGACGACCCAGGTGACCAACACCGGGTCGGCCCCGGTGGTCCTCGACGGTTCGGCCGTCACCCGCGACGTACCCACCGGACGGCAGACCTTCCCAATCGCCTTCGATGCGCAGGCGCCGACGTTCACCGACGGCAGCTACAACCTCCCGATGACCTCGACGCGGCAAACCTTCACCGTCGAGCCGGGCGCCGCCCAGATTGACCTGGCGGTGGCCGGAGTGCCGCAGAACCCGAACATCGCCGTCTACATCGCCCAGCTGACCGTCCTGGACCCCAGCGGGGCGCCGGTGGCCTACGCGTCGAGCAGCAGCGGCCTGCAGGTCAAGGTGCCGCGACCGGCGGCCGGTGAGTGGACCGCGGTCGTGCAGGCTCCGACCATCCTGGACTTCCGCGGCGAGTTGTCGGTGCAACGGACGCAGCGGCAGGTGATCGCCTCCGTCCAGCCGGACACGGCCGTGCTGCTCCCCGGGGCGACGACGACACTGCGGTCCTCGGTGCCGATGCCGGGGGAAGCGGGGGACGCCGCCGCGACGCTGCGGGTGGCCGACCAGCTGGCCCTGCCCGTGGTCCTGCGGGTACCCGTCGACCTGTCGAGCGGTGCGGTCACGCTCGGCGGGACGGCCCGCCCGCAGAACGGACGGGGCGGAGCGCCGTCCCAGCAGACGATCTGGGAGTTCGACGTACCGGCCGGTCATCGGTCCGTCGATGTGTCCGCGGTGCTGGACGCGCCGGCCCAGGCGCAGCTGACCGGGGTGCTGATCGGTCCGGACGGCCTGGCCCGGTCGACCACCAGCAACACCAACGCCGACCAGGTCGGTGCGAGCTCCGCCGTCGACCAGTCGGTGGTCGCGCCCGAGCCGGGTCGATGGCGGTACGTCCTCGGGCTCTGGGGCACGTCGTGGTCCGCCCCGGCGACCGCGGCCGCGTTCCGGGTGTCGCTGGCGCTGGACGGTCGCCGCGCCGCGGCGACGGGCCTGCCGGCCGGGGAGACCCTCACCGGGGGGACCACCCGCACGGTCACGCTGAGCCTGGACAACCCCGGTCCGGCACCGTTGTCGGTGGCGGTCGACGCGCGCACCGACGCCCGCTCCGAGGTCGATCTGCCGGTGGTGGGCACCGGTCCCACCGTCACCCTGCCCATCCAGCGCTACCTGCCCTCGAACGGGGGCGATGCACTGCCACGAGTCGTTGTGCCGCCGTTCAGTTCTCGCTTGTCGGTGTCGACCCGGTCGACCGTCCCGGTGCTGCTCGCCGCGATCGCCCCGGCCGGTTCCCCCGCCGTGCAGTCCGACGTGGGGCGGGCCGGCGGCCCGGCCAGCACCTCCACCGAAGCGGTGGTGACGGTCGCCGACGCCGGGCAGGCCCCGGGCCCGTGGTCGATCTGGCTCATGCCGCCCGGGCCGACGACCGCACCCACGCCGGACGGTTCGGCGACCGTCGCCGCCCGGGTCGAGACGGCGGCCTACGACCCGACCGTGACCGACGCGACCGGGCAGCCGTTCGTGACCGCGACCGGACCCGCGGTGAGCGTCCGGCCGACGCTCGTCCCGGCGGGCGGTCGGTTCGCCGTTCCGGTCACCCTGCCCGTCCGCGGTGCCCCGGGTGACCGGGTGTCCGGGTTCCTGGCCCTGACCGTGCCCGCCCAGGTCGGGGCGGCCACTGATCAGCTGTCACCGGCTGACCGCAGCGGGGACGTGCTGGCCGTGTTCCGGTACGCATACACCGTCGCCGCCGCCCCGGACCCCTCGACCACGACCCCGCCGACGACCCCGTCGGATCCGTCGACGACCACCCCCGTGCCGGACCCGTCGACCACGGTCACTGTCCCGACGGTGTCCGTTCCCACCGTCACGATCGCCCCGGTGACCATCGCGCCGGTGACCCTGGCGCCGTTGACCGTCGCCGCCGCGGCGCCGGTGGTCGCCCCGCAGCGAGTGGGCTCCGCGGTGCCCACGGGTTCCCTCCCGGTGACGGGCGTGGATGTCGCGTCGTGGGTCAGGACGGCCGTGATCTTCCTGCTGGCCGGTGGGGTGCTGGTGACGTCCGCTTCGCGGATGCGCCGATCTCGCCGACGGTGATCCAGCGCGGTTTTCGGCGGAGTGGAGTCGCTGAACGGTTCCTTCCCGCCGGACCGGGCCGGTGGTCCGGGGTCAGGCCGGGTCGACGATGCGGCAGACCACGGCGCCGGACGCCAACTGCTCGCCCGGCGCGGCGGTCAGTCCCTGCACGATGCCGTCGCGGTGCGCGGTCAGCGGCTGCTCCATCTTCATGGCCTCGACCATGACGATGACGTCGCCGGTCGCGACCTGGTCGCCGTCGGCCACCGCGACCTTGACCACGGTGCCCTGCATGGGGGCGGTGAGGTCCTCGCCCGTGGCCGGGCGCGCGGCACCGCTCGACCGACCGGACCGGGACCGCCGGGTTGGGGCGGCGGCCGGCCGGCGGGGTCCGACGGCCAGGTCGCCGGGCAGGGTCACGGTCATCCGCCGGCCGTCGACCTCGACCACCACGGTCTGGCGCTCCGCGCCGTCGCCGTCGGCCGGGGCGGCGCCGGTGAACGCGGGGATGGTGTTGTCGAACTCGCTCTCGATCCAGCGGGTGAACACTCGGAACGGGGCGTCGGTGAAGGCCGGATCCCGCACCACCGCCCGGTGGAACGGCAGGGCGGTGGCCATCCCGTCGACGACGTACTCGTCCAGCGCCCGGCGGGCCCGGGCCAGGGCGGTGTCCCGGTCCGGCCCCCAGACGATCAGCTTGGCCAGCAGCGAGTCGAACGCGCCACCGACGACCGAGCCGGTCTCGATCCCGGAGTCCACGCGCACCCCGGGGCCGGCCGGTTCGCGGTAGCTGGTCACCGTTCCCGGCGCGGGCAGGAACCCACGCCCGGGGTCCTCGCCGTTGACGCGGAACTCGAACGCGTGGCCACGCGGTGCGGGATCGCTGTCGTAGCGCAGCTTCTCGCCCTCGGCGATGCGGAACTGCTCGCGCACCAGGTCGATGCCGGTGGTCTCCTCGGTGACCGGATGTTCGACCTGCAGCCGGGTGTTGACCTCCAGGAAACTGACCGGGCCCGGGGTGCCGTCGGCGGCCGGGGCACCCACCAGGAACTCCACCGTGCCGGCGCCGTGGTAGCCGGCCTCCCGGCAGATCGCCGTGGCCGCCGCGTGGATCTGCTCGCGCTGCCCGTCGGACAGGAACGGCGCGGGCGCCTCCTCGACCAGCTTCTGGTTGCGGCGTTGCAGCGAGCAGTCCCGGGTGCCGACCACGATCACGGTGCCGTGCGTGTCCGCCAGCACCTGCGCCTCGACGTGCCGGGAGCGGTCCAGGTACTGCTCGACGAAACACTCGCCCCGACCGAACGCGGCCACCGCCTCACGGACCGCACTGTCGTACAGGCCGGGGATCTCGTCCCGGGTGCGGGCGATCTTCAGGCCCCGGCCGCCGCCGCCGAACGCGGCCTTGATGGCGATCGGCAGCCCGTGCTGATCGGCGAACGCGACCACCTCGTCCGCCCCGGACACCGGGTCGGGGGTGCCGGCGACCAGCGGGGCCCCGGCGCGGCGGGCCATCTCCCGGGCCACCACCTTGTCGCCCAGGTCGCGGATGGCCTGGGGTGACGGGCCGATCCAGGTGAGCCCGGCGTCCAGCACGGCCTGCGCGAAATCGGCGTTCTCGGACAGGAACCCGTACCCGGGATGGACCGCGTCGGCCCCGGACCGCTGCGCCGCGTGCAGCAGCTTCTCGATCGACAGGTACGACGTCGCCGGGGTGTCCCCACCCAGCGCGAACGCCTGGTCAGCCAGCCGGACGTGGGGGGCGTCCCGGTCGGGGTCGGCGTAGACCGCCACCGAGCCGTAACCGGCGTCGCGGCAGGCGCGGATCACCCGCACCGCGATCTCGCCGCGGTTGGCGATCAGGATCGTGCGCACAGGACCTCCACTGATCGGATGGTGCATCGAGAAGACGCTTCTGCTGCTGTGTGGGCCGGCCAGCGCCGCACAGCCGTCCTTTCGATGACGGCGACGGGAGCGGCCGGGCCGGCGAGGAGCGCGGTTGCGGTCATGACCACGACCGCGGTCGGGCCGGGCCCCGCCACCCGCCCCCGACCGCGGGCCACGGTCCCGACGCGCGGCGCCAGGCCGATCCAGACGCGGCAGTGGGCGGCGCGGGGAGGGTTTCGTCGCCGGCGACCCGCAGGGCCAGGACGGCAGCCAGGGCCGCCGCGACCTCGGCGTCGGTGGCCCCGTCCGGTCGGGGGGGCAACCCGGTCACAGCGGGATGTTCCCGTGCTTGCGGGGCGGCAGTGACTCCCGCTTGGTCCGCAGCAGCCGCAGCGAGCGCGTCACCACCGAACGGGTCTGCGACGGCGGGATCACCATGTCGACGTACCCGCGCTCGGCCGCGACGTAGGGGTTGACCAGGGTGTCCTCGTACTCGGCGATGAGCCGGCCCCGGAGCTCCTCTGGATCAGAAGAAGAAGCGATCCGCTTGCGGTGCAGAATGTTCGCCGCCCCCTGGGCGCCCATCACCGCGATCTGCGCGGTCGGCCAGGCGATGTTGACGTCGGCTCCGAGGTGCTTGGACCCCATGACGTCGTACGCGCCCCCGAACGCCTTGCGGGTGACCACGGTGATGAGCGGGACGGTTGCCTCGGCGTAGGCGTAGATCAGCTTGGCGCCGCGCCGGATGATGCCGGAGTGCTCCTGGCCCACCCCGGGCAGGAATCCGGGGACGTCGACCAGGGTCAGCACCGGGATGTCGAAAGCGTCGCAGGTCCGGACGAAGCGGGCCGCCTTCTCGGAGGCGTCGATGTCCAGGCAACCGGCCAGGTGCAGCGGCTGGTTCGCGACCACGCCGATCGGGCGCCCCTCGATCCGGCCGAACCCGACGACGATGTTCGGCGCGAACAGTTCCTGGATCTCGAGGAACTCGCCGTCGTCCAGCAGGGCGGTGACGATGTCCTTGATGTCGTAGGGCTGGTTGGCCGAGTCGGGGATGATCGTGTCCAGCGCGAGATCGTCGTCGGTGACATCGAAGCCGACCTCGGCGGTCTCAACTGTCGGCGCCGGATCCAGGTTGTTGCTCGGCAGGTACGACAGCAGTTCCTTGACGAACTCGATGGCGTCGGCCTCGTCGGCCCCGAGGTAGTGGGCGTTGCCGCTGCGGGTGGCGTGCACCCGTGCGCCCCCGAGCTCGTCGAGGGTGACGTCCTCGCCGGTGACCGAGCGGACGACCTCCGGTCCGGTGATGAACATCTGCGAGGTGCCCTCGACCATCACGACGAAGTCGGTGAGGGCGGGGGAGTAGACGTGGCCGCCCGCGGCCGCGCCCATCACCAGGGAGATCTGCGGGATGACGCCGGAGGCGTGCACGTTGCGACGGAAGATCTCCGCGTACAGACCGAGCGAGACGACGCCCTCCTGGATCCGGGCGCCGCCGCCCTCGTTGATGCCGACGATGGGACAGCCGGTCTTGAGGGCGAAGTCGAGCACCTTGACGATCTTCTCGCCGTACACCTCGCCGAGGCTGCCGCCGAACACGGTCACGTCCTGGCTGAAGACGCAGACCGGGCGACCGTCGACCGTGCCGTAGCCGGTGACGACGCCGTCGCCGTAGGGCCGGTTGGTCTCGAGCCCGAAGGCGGTGGAGCGGTGCCTGGCGAACTCGTCCAGCTCCAGGAACGATCCCTCGTCGAGCAGCAGTTCGACCCGCTCGCGAGCGGAGAGCTTGCCCTTGGCGTGCTGCCGCTCCAGGGCGGCGGCCGACCCGGCGTGGACGGCCTCGTCGTAGCGCCGTTCCAGATCGGCCAGTTTCGCCGCGGTCGTGGCCAGGTGGCCGCCGGCTGCGGTCGGGTCCGGCTCGCTCATCCGTGTCCGCCTTCCCGGCCGGACGCCACCGCCGGCTCGTGTGGAACGTAGTACCACCGAAGTGATACTCCGTCTCACAGGGGGAACGCAAGTGGCCCGCCGGCGGGCCGCGCGATGGCCCGGGCGGCCGCGGGCCACTTCTAGACTGGGCCGGTGAATGCCGAGCTACCCACCCAGTACGACCCCGCGGCCGTCGAGGTGACGACCTACCAGCGCTGGCTGGACGCCGGTTACTTCCATGCGGACGAGAAGAAGGTGCTCTCCGGTGAGCGTCGCCCCTTCTCGATCGTGCTGCCGCCGCCCAACGTCACGGGCAACCTGCACATCGGTCACGCGCTCGACCACACCCTGATGGACATCCTGGCCCGCTGGCACCGGATGTCCGGTGACGAGGTGCTGTGGCTCCCCGGGATGGACCACGCCGGGATCGCGACGCAGACCGTCGTCGAGCGGAAGCTGGCGGTCGACGGGAAGACCCGGCACGACTACGGCCGCGAGCTGTTCGTCCAGAAGGTCTGGGACTGGAAGGCCGAATCGGGTGGCGCCATCCTCGGCCAGATGAAGCGGCTGGGCGACTCCGTCGACTGGGACCGGGAGCGTTTCACCCTGGACGACGGCCTGTCCGAGGCCGTCCAGACAATCTTCAAGCGCATGTTCGACGACGGCCTCATCTACCGGGCCGAGCGGATCATCAACTGGTGCCCGGGCTGCCGGACGGCGCTGTCGGACATCGAGGTCGAGCACGCCGACGACGCCGGCGAACTCGTCTCGATCCGCTACGGCTCGCTCGACGGCGCCGATTCAATCGTCGTGGCCACCACCCGGGTCGAGACGATGCTCGGCGACACCGCCATCGCCGTCCACCCGGACGACGAGCGGTACCGGCACCTGGTCGGCCGCACCGTGACCCTGCCGCTGGTGAACCGGGAGATCCCGGTCGTCGCCGACACCCACGTGGACCCGAAGTTCGGCACCGGCGCGGTCAAGGTCACCCCGGCCCATGACCCGAACGACTTCGAGATCGGCCGCCGGCACGATCTGCCGATGCCGACCATCCTGACCGAAGCGGGCGAGATCACTAACACCGAAACGGAATTCGACGGGCTGGACCGCTTCGCCGCCCGCGCCGCCATCAAGGAGGCGCTGCGCGCGCAGGGCCGCATCGTCGCCGAGAAACTGCCGTACGTGCACGCCGTCGGCCACTGCTCGCGCTCGGACGACGTCATCGAGCCGCGGTTGTCCACTCAGTGGTTCGTCAAGGTGGAGTCGCTCGCCGCGGCCGCCGCGGCCGCGGTCCGGGACGGCCGCACCGTGATCTCCCCGCCCGAACTCGCGCCCCGGTACTTCGACTGGGTCGACAACATGCACGACTGGACCATCTCCCGGCAGCTCTGGTGGGGGCACCGCATCCCGGTCTGGTACGGGCCGGACGGCGAGGTCCGCTGCGTCGGGCCGAACGAGGAAGAGCCGGGGGAGGGCTGGACCCGCGACCCGGACGTCCTGGACACCTGGTTCTCGTCGGGGCTCTGGCCGTTCTCGACGATGGGGTGGCCGGAGCAGACCGACACCCTCAAGGCGTTCTATCCGACGTCCGTGCTGGTCACCGGCTACGACATCCTGTTCTTCTGGGTCGTCCGGATGATGATGTTCGGGCTGTACGGCACCGCGGACGAGCAGGGCGCCCCGCAGGTCCCCTTCCAGACCGTGGCGTTGCACGGGCTCGTGCGCGACCAGTACGGCAAGAAGATGTCCAAGTCGCGCGGCAACACCGTCGACCCGCTGCAGTGGATCGACGAGTACGGCGCCGACGCGCTCCGCTTCACCCTCGCCCGCGGATCCAACCCGGGCGCCGACCAGGCGATCGCCGAGGAGTGGGTGGCCGGGTCGAAGCGGTTCGCCTCCAAGCTGTTCAACGCGGCCCGGTTCGCCGCCATCAAGGGTGCGGTCGTCCCGGACGAGCCGTTGACCGACGAGCAGGTCGCCACGCTCACCCCGGCCGACCGGTGGATCCTCGGTCGACTCGACCAGCTGACCGACCAGACCACCGCGCTGCTCACCGATTTCGAGTTCGGCAAGGCCGCCGAGGGGCTGTACCAGTTCGCCTGGGGCGAGTTCTGCGACTGGTACCTGGAGATGAGCAAGGTCCAGCTCGACAGCCCCGACCCTGCGCGGGTCACCGCGACCCAGCAGGTGCTGGGCACGGTCCTGGACGGCGTGCTGCGTCTGCTCCACCCGTTCGTCCCGTTCGTCACCGAGACCCTGTGGACCTCGCTGACCGGCCATGAGTCGGTGGTCGTCGCCGCTTGGCCGCAGTCCAGTGGCCGGACGGCCGACCCCGGGGCGGCCGCGTGGGTGGCCGACACCCAGGATCTGGTCACCGAGGTGCGCCGGTTCCGGTCCGAGCAGGGTCTGGACCCGAACCGTCGGGTCCCGGCCGCGCTCCGTGGGGTCGACCCGGACATGGCCGCCACCGTGGCGATGCTGACCCGGCTCACCCTGCCCGAGGAGATCGAGTCGACCGCGACACTCGACTGCACCCTGCGGTCCGCCGGTCGGGTCACCGTGGTGCTCGACACTTCCGTCGCCATCGACAAGGGCGCCGAGATCGCCCGGCTGCGCAAGGATCTGGCCGCGGCGACCAAGGAGCAGCAGGACACCGCGCGCAAGCTGGACAACGAGGCGTTCCTGGCCAAGGCCCCGGACGCCGTCGTCGGCAAGATCCGGGATCGGGCGGCCCGGGCGGACGACGCCGTCGAGCGCATCACCGCGCGGTTGACCGAGCTGGAAGGCGCATCGTGACCCGGGACCGCGACGAGAACGAGTGGGACGGCCGTGCTCCGGAGGGCACCCCCGACGACGGTTCCGGGCCCGGCCGGGAGAACCACGAGGTCGAGGACACCACCGATCACGCACCGCGGGACGACGGATCCGACCTGGACGAGGACGACTGGGACGGTCGCGACTACGACGAGGCCCACGACGAGCGGTTCGACCCGCTCGACGCCCTCGTCGACCCGGTCGACGTGAACACCTTCGAGGCCCGTGACCTCGACGCCGGGGAGATCGCGCGGCAGGTCGAGGAGGAGCTCTGGAACGACCAGATCACCTCGGCCACCGCGGATCTGGACGCCGAACCGGGACCGGGGGACACCATCGTCCCGGACGCCCCGCCGATGACGTTGGCCATGGTGGAGGCCCTGCTCGACCAGCGCCGTAACGAGGTGCAGATCGAACCGACGCTGGGCCGCATCACGGCCCTGCTGGACCTGCTCGGCAATCCGCAGCGCAGCTATCCGGTGATCCTGGTCGCCGGGACGAACGGCAAGAGCTCGACCGTCCGGATGATCGACGCGTTGCTGGCCCGGATCGGTCTGCGCACCGGTCGGTTCACCTCGCCCCACCTGCAGCGGGTCACCGAGCGGATCGCGATCGACAACCACCCGATCGACGACGAGACCTATGTCCGCGTCTACGCCGACATCGCACCGTTCGTCGACATGGTCGACGCCGGCAGTGCGAAAGCCGGCGGGGTGCCGCTGTCGAAATTCGAGATCCTCACGGCCATGGCCTATTCCGCGTTCGCCGACGCGCCGGTCGAGGTCGCCGTCGTCGAGGTCGGACTGGGCGGCACCTGGGATTCGACGAACGTGGTCGACCCGCACGTCGCCGTGATCACCCCGATCGGCATGGACCACACCGACTACCTGGGCGACACCCTCACCGCCATCGCCGGGCAGAAGGCCGGCATCATCAAGGGCGAGACGGTGGCCATCGTCGGTCCGCAGCAGAACGACGCGATGACCGCGATCCTGCGCCGCACGGTGCAGGAGGATGTCGCCGTCGCCCGGTACGGCAGCGAGTTCACCGTCCTGGAGCGCAGTTTCGCCGTCGGTGGGCAGCGATTGACGCTGCAGGGGCTGGGTGGCGTCTACGAGGACGTGTTCCTGCCGCTGTCCGGTGAGCATCAGGCCGCGAACGCGGTCACCGCCCTCGCCGCGGTGGAGGCGTTCTTCGGGGCCGGCGCGCAGCGCCAGCTGGATGTCGGCGCGGTACAGGACGGGTTCGCGTCGGCCGCCTCCCCGGGCCGTCTGGAACGGGTTCGCAGCTCGCCCACCATCCTGGTCGACGCGGCCCACAACCCGCACGGCGCCACCGCTCTCGCCGCCGCCCTGGCCGCCGAGTTCTCGTTCAGCCGGCTGGTCGGCGTGCTCGCCGTACTGGGCGACAAGGACGTCCGCGGGGTGCTGGAGGCGCTGTCGGGCTCCTTCGACGAGGTCGTCGTCACCCGCAATTCCTCACGCCGTTCACTACCGGTGGCCGACCTCGCCGAGATCGCGGTCGAGGTGTTCGGCGAGGACAAGGTGCACACGGCCGACCGGATGGACACCGCCATCGCCATGGCCGTCGACCTCGCCGAGCAGGACGTCGACGACGTCTCCGGCACGGGCGTCGTCATCACCGGTTCGGTGGTCTCGGCCGGGGACGGCCGGGCCCTCGCCGGCCTGGCGCCGGCGTGACCGCCGTCGACCCGTCGGGCGCGGACGGACTCCAGGGCCGCGACGGGACCTCAGAACCGTCGCCGGCCCAGCCGGCGGCCCGTCCCGTCGACCCCGAACGCGGGCTGCGGGGGGCGATGTCGGCCACTCTGGTGCTCGAGGCCCTCACCATCCTGCTGGCCCTGCCGGTGGCGGCCAAGACCAGCGGTGGGGTCGGCCCGGTCGGGGTCACCGTCATCCTGCTGCTGGCCGTGCTGCACATCGCGGGCTGCGTCTACGTCAAGCGTCCGTGGGCCCTGGCCGCGGTCCTGGCCCTGCAGGTGTTCGTCGTCGCCGGCTGGTTCATCAACTCCTCGCTCGGGGTGATGGGCGTGGTGTTCGGCGCGGTCTGGGGGACCATTGCCTGGTTCCGCTACGAATACCGGCGGCGGTTGGCGGCCGGTACGCTCCCCAGCCAGAACCGCCCGGCCGACTGAGACCCGTCCGACCGATGGTGCCGTCGGCCCCGCCGCCCAGCGGCAGCAGTGCCGCCGGACCGTCCGGCCCGGTTCACCCCGACAACGACCCCGCCCGAGGAGCCCACACCGTGTCCGAACGCACCCTGGTCCTGATCAAGCCCGACGGCGTCGCCCGCGGCCTCGTCGGCGAGATCCTCGCCCGCATCGAGCGCAAGGGCCTCAAGCTGGTCGCCCTGGAGCTGCGGACGACCGAGCGCGCGGTCGCCGAGACCCACTACGCCGAGCACGAGGGCAAGGGGTTCTACGCCGGCCTGCTCGACTTCATCACCGGCGGGCCGCTGGTCGCCGCGGTCGTCGAGGGCCCGCGGGCCATCGCGGCGTTCCGGCAGCTGGCCGGCGGCACCGATCCGGTCGAGAAGGCCGCGACCGGCAGCATCCGCGGCGACTTCGGTCTGGAGACCCAGTTCAACCTGGTCCACGGATCGGACTCGCCCGAGTCCGCCGCCCGCGAGATCGGCATCTGGTTCCCGAACCTGTGACGGACCCCCGCACCACTCCCGAGGCCGTCCCGGCCGAGTCGTCGGATCCGTCCGAGCCGGTGCTCCGCCGGGTCGGCCCCGGTGGCGCCCTGGCCTCCGACCACGCCTTCGGGGTCGCCCTGGTGACCCTCTGGCACCGGGTCGTCCGGGCCGGGCCGGCCGGCGGTTTCCCCGTCGACGCCGACCGGGGTGGCATCGCCCGGCTGGTCCCACCGCTGGTCGACGAACTGCGCACCGGTCGAGCCGTCGGGTTCGCCGTCAACGCGGGCCGCCTACTGGTGGGTTTCGGGTTGCTCCGCCCGGGCCACGGCTCCGCCGAGCACACCGCGACCCTGCCGCTGCTGCTCACCGACCCCGAGCATCTGCGGACCGGTGTCGGCGACCGTCTGCTGGCCGCGTTGCTGGACGCCGCCGGCCAGGCCGGCATCGACCGGGTCGAGGTGGCCGTCGATCCCGACCAGGCCGACTTCTTCGGACGTCGCGGGTTCGCCGAGTGGGGCCGTCGACCCGGCTGGCGGCGTCCGGACGGCGCGAAGACGCCCGCCCGCGACGAGCTTCTGCTGGGATGGACGGCATGACCGACTCGCTCACCGCCGAACCGCCCGCCGATCCGACGGCCACGACGACCGTGCCGGTGCCGGGGCCGATCCCACCGGCCGCCGGTGGCGATCCGACCGGTCCGGTGGAGCCCATCGTCGAGCCGGACCCGGAACGGCGCCGCCGGTTGATCGACCTGTCCCACCCGATCACCGAGGGCATGACGACCTACCCCGGCATCCCGGGACCGACGTTGGGATCACACCTGACGTTCGAGGAGTCCGCGGCGCACTACGCCACCGGCACGGAGTTCCAGATCGGCACCATCTCCCTGGCGGCCAACACCGGGACCTACCTGGACACTCCGGCCCACCGCTACCGCGACGGCGACGATCTCGGCGCCTTCCCGCTGGAACGGATGGCCGATCTGGACGGGCTGGTCGTGCGGGTGGGCCCCGCGGACGCCGCGGCCGACCCCGCGTCGGTCTTCGTCGACGAGCTGCGCCTGCAGTCGGCCATCGGCGACCGGGTCGTCACCGGTCGGGCGCTGCTGATCGAGACCGGACACAGCGCGAAGTGGGGCCAGCCCGGCTACTTCCGTGACCATCCCCACCTCACCGATGGCGCCGTGGAGTACCTGTTGACCCTGCGACCGGTGCTGGTCGGCATCGATTCGCTGAACATCGACGGGACCCACACCGGGCGGCGGCCGGCGCACAGCTGGTTGCTGGCGGCCGGGATTCCGGTGGTCGAGCACCTCACCCGGCTCGACGAACTGCCCGACGAGGGGTTCCGCTTCACGGCGGCGCCGCCGGCGGTCGTCGGGATGGCGACCTTCCCGGTGCGGGCGTTCGCCGTTCTCGACTGAGTCGACGGGTGGGGTCGTCCGGTTCCCGGGTGGTGCGGGGGCGGGTGTTCGCGACCCGTTCGCGGGCGTCCGATCCGTGCCTCCGGTCGTCGACGGACGGTGTGTGGGATACTGCGGGGGTCGGTGGTGGGTTTCGTCCTCCGCCGGCTCCCGGAGTGATCGGGCCGTGAACGCGTGCAGCCCGCGCCCTGACGAGTGACAGTCGTCGGTCGGCGCGAGAGACCGCGGTCGTGGCCGGGGCGCTTCGGCCCACCCGCAGACTTCCGCCGGCCGGCTCGCCCGGTCGCGGTTCCGAACGTGTCGAGGTCCCTGCGCGGTCGCGTCCAGTACGCGCCCGGGGAACCTCTGGAAGGACGTACCTCCATGTCATCTCCCATCACCCGTGAAGCAGCGTTGGCCGATCTGCCCGCCAAGCCCCGGGTGCACGAACTGTCCCGCCGCATCGGACTGAGCAACAAGGAACTGCTCGCCGTCCTGGCCGAGCGGGGTCTCGAGGTTCGGAGCGCCTCGGCGTCCGTGCCCGCCGCCGTGGCGCGCGACCTCATCGAGGCGCATTTCGGTGCCGCGGAGGCAGCCGACTCCGACGGCGTGCCCGGCGGCACGGCCGCCGATCTCCCGACCGAGGACGTGCTGGCGGCCGTGCCGGATTCGCCGGGCCCGCAAGCCGCACCGGCGGCGCCCGACGAGGCGGCGCCGGCGGCGGCCCCGATCAATCCGCTCTTCCTGGCCCCCGAGCCGGTGACCGTGCCGTCCGGTTCCCCGCGGAGCGGGTCCGAGGTCTCCGCGGAGGCGAGCGGGTCCGACGCGGGGTCGTCCGCTGTGCCGGCCACCGAGGACGGGCCGGCCGAGAACGAGGCGCCGACCGCCGGTCGCCGTCGCCGCGGCCGGGGCCGTCGTCAGTCCGGTGAGCAGGCGCACACGGCGCCCCCCGCCGAGGTCCCGGCGCCCACCGCGGACGACGCCGCGACGCCCGCGCCGGCCGCCACCCCGGTCACCGAGGCCGACGAGGACGACAGCGTCGCCGACGCCCCGGAGCAGGATCAGCCGTCCGGGGACGACGCCGACGGGGGCCGCGGCCGGCGCCGGCGCCGCGGACGGCGGGGTCGCGGTCGGGTCGCCGACGACGCCACCGACGCCACCGAGGGCGATGACGACCAGGCGCCGACCGCGTCGGACGAGCCGGCGGCGTCGGCGGACGAGTCGGCCGACGAGGATGCCGATCAGACCGACGGTGACAACGACTCGGCGGACGCAGCGGACGCCGAGTCCGACGGGGACCGGTCGAACGGCAGCCGACGGCGCCGCCGCCGTCGCCGCCGGGGCGGCGCGGACGACGCCGCCGAGAGCTCGGACAACGATCCGGCCGACACCGTCGTGCACGTGCGCGAGCCCCGCGAGGCGCGCGAGTCCCGTTCCAGCGGTGGGACCGGCGCCAACGAGGTGCAGGGCCTGCGTGGTTCCACCCGGCTGGAGGCCAAGCGTCAGCGCCGCCGCGACTCCCGTGAGTCCCGTCGACGCCCGCAGATCCTGACCGAGGCCGAGTTCCTCGCCCGCCGCGAAGCGGTCGACCGGGTGATGGCCGTGCGTCAGCGCGGTGATCTGGCCCAGGTCGCCCTTCTCGAGGACGGCATCCTGGTCGAGCACTTCGTCTCGCAGACCGGGGCCGACTCGCTGATCGGCAGCGTCTTCCTCGGTCGCGTCCAGAACGTGCTGCCCTCGATGGAGGCCGCGTTCGTCGACATCGGCCGGGGACGCAACGCCGTCCTGTACGCCGGTGAGGTCAACTGGGATGCGGCCGGTCTCGCGGGCAAGGCCCGGCGCATCGAGACCGCGCTCTCCAGCGGCGACAGCATGCTGGTGCAGGTCTCCAAGGACCCGGTCGGTCACAAGGGCGCCCGGCTGACCACGCAGATCGCCCTGCCGGGGCGGTTCCTGGTCTACGTGCCCAACGGCGGCGCGACGGGTATCTCGCGCAAGCTGCCGGACACCGAGCGCAAGCGCCTGAAGTCGATCCTGGACCGGATCGTCCCGGAGGACGCGGGCGTGATCATCCGTACCGCCGCCGAGGGGATCTCCGAGGAGGAGCTGGCCCGCGACGTCGAACGGCTCAAGGCGCAGTGGGAGGACATCTCCCGGCGCGCCGAGCAGAAGTCGTCGGCCCCGACCCGGCTCTACGCCGAGCCCGGCACCCTGCTCAAGGTCGTCCGCGACCTGTTCAACTCCGACATCAACCGGCTGGTCATCGACAGCGACGACACCGCCGACGGGGCCTACCGGCCGGTCAAGGAGTACGTCGACGCCGTCGCGCCGGAGTTGTCCGACCGGGTCGAGCGCTACGAGTCGGCCACCGGGGCGGACGTGTTCGCGGCCTTCCGGATCGATGAGCAGATCGCCAAGGCGCTGGACCGCAAGGTGCATCTGCCGTCGGGGGGGTCGCTGGTCATCGACCGCACCGAGGCCATGACGGTGGTCGACGTCAACACCGGCAAGTACACCGGCAGCGGCGGCAACCTCGAGGAGACGGTCACCCGCAACAACCTGGAGGCGGCCGAGGAGATCGTCCGGCAGCTGCGGCTCCGCGACATCGGCGGCATCATCGTCGTCGACTTCATCGACATGGTCCTGGAGTCCAACCGCGACCTGGTGCTCCGCCGGCTGACCGAGTGCCTGGGCCGCGACCGCAGTCGCCACCAGGTCGCCGAGGTGACGTCGCTGGGCCTGGTCCAGATGACCCGCAAGAAGATGGGCACCGGGCTGGTCGAGGCCTTCTCCGACCCGTGTCCGCACTGCTCCGGGCGGGGGATCGTGCTGCACGAGCTGCACGTCCCCGCAGCGGTGACCACCACCGAGCCCGCGGATTCCACGCCCGTCCGGGACCGTTCCGAGCGCGGTGAGCGGCGGGGTCGTAACCGGCGGGGCAACCGCCGGAACGAGCCGGAGGAGATCGAACGGCCCGCGGCGCCGCGCGTCCCGCCGGCCGGGCTGCGGCCGGACCCGCGCGGGCCGAAGCCGCCGTCGTTCCGGTCCGATGATGCCGGGGCCGTCGAGGATGGCGTGGCGGAGGACGACGGCGTCACCACCGTGGTCCGGCCGGCCGGTGCCGACGCGGACGACGTGGCCGAGGCGTTGCTGGTCGGTGCGGTGAGCGCGGCCGCGGATTCCCCCGCCGCCCGCGACGACGTCCCGGTGGCCGACGAGCCGGCCGCGGACGTGACCAACGAGGGTGCCGACGGCTACCGCGACGACGATCCCGACGAGCTCGCCCGGGCCGACGCCGGTGACGCGGTCGCCGCGGTGACCGCGGCCCTGCGGGCGCCGGTCTCCGGCCGGGTCCGGCCGGTCGAGGCGGCCACGGGCCCGGATGCCGAGGCGTCGCCGGAACCGCCGGCGGCGGCCGACCCCGTGGCAGCACCGGAACCTGCGGCCGTGCCGCCGGTCTCGACCACACCTGCGGTTCCGACCGCGCCCGCAGCGTTGGCACCACCGGCCACCCGGCCGCGGCGACGAGCCGCCGGACGCGCCGCGGGGGCACCGGCCACGGCCACCGCGGTCGACATCGTCATCGACGCCGCTGCGCCGACCACGTCGGCGGCTCCGGTCGCCAACGGCACGGTCGTCCACTCGTCCGATCCCGCCCCCACCGGACGGCGTCGGGCGGCCTCCCGGCCGGCGGGTCCGGCGGCCGGAGCGAACGGCTCCGGTGCCGCGGACACCCCGTCCGAGCCCGTCCCGGCGGGTGAGTAGAGCGATGGCGGACCGGTGGGTCGTTTGCCCGGTCGGCGGCAGCCAAGTACAGTAAACGGTCGGCACGCTGCCCGGCAGCGGGTTTTGACGTGCCCAGGGTTTTCAGCTCTCCGGTGCGTGGATTCGGGGCGGCGGGCGTGCCCGGAGAGTTCGACGAAGCAGATGGACGGATACGAGCGGTTGTCCCCTGGGGCAACAGCCATGAACAGCAGGAAAGGCGCGACGACAATGTTCGCGATCGTCAAGGCCGGCGGCAAGCAGTACAAGGTGTCCGAGGGCGCCGTCATCGAGGTCGAAAAGGTCGAGGGTGCTGCCGGCACCGCGGTGACCTTCCCGGCGGTCCTGGTGGTCGACGGCGAGTCCGTCACCTCCGCCGCCGATGCCCTGTCCAAGGTCACCGTCTCCGGTGAGGTCGTCGCCCAGACCAAGGGTCCGAAGATCGTCATCCACAAGTTCAAGAACAAGACCGGTTACCACAAGCGTCAGGGGCATCGTCAGCCGCTGACCCAGGTCAAGGTCACCTCCATCGCCCTGGGTTCCTGACCCACCGGCATCGACCTGAGGAAGGCAGCTTTCCATGGCTCACAAAAAGGGTGCATCCAGCTCCCGTAACGGTCGCGACTCCAACGCCCAGCACCTGGGTGTGAAGCGGTTCGGCGGCCAGGTCGTCGGCGCCGGTGAGATCCTGATCCGGCAGCGCGGCACCAAGTTCCACCCCGGTGCCGGTGTCGGCCGCGGCAAGGACGACACGCTGTTCGCGCTGACCGCCGGGACCGTCGAGTTCGGTTCCAAGCGCGGCCGCAAGACGGTCAACATCGTGGTCGCGACCACCGATGTCGAGGTCGACGAAGCGGTGCCGGCCGGGGCCTGACCCCGGCTGTTTCCCAGCCACAGCCGAGGGGCGGGCCCGATCACCGGGACCGCCCCTCGTGCTATTTCCCGGCCGGTGTCAGCACCGGCGCACCACCGCTTCCCGGTCCCGGCCGCAGGCGGTACGGAACCCGCCCCGTCCCGGGGCGGTTCCACCAGTGACGAGAACGGAGTCCCAGACGATGGCGAGGTTCGTCGATCGGGCCGTCCTGCACCTGCAGGCCGGTGACGGTGGGCACGGTTGTGCCTCGGTGCATCGTGAGAAGTACAAGCCGCTCGGTGGCCCGGACGGGGGCAACGGCGGCAACGGCGGTGATGTGATCCTCATCGTCGACGACAACGTGCACACGTTGCTGGACTTCCACTTCCGCCCGCACGCCCGGGCCGGTAACGGCCGCCCCGGTGCGGGGGACAACCGGGACGGCGCCAACGGCGCCGACCTGGAGCTGCGCGTCCCGGCCGGCACGGTCGTGCTCTCGGCCGACGGTGAGATGCTGGCCGATCTGGTCGGCCCCGGCACCCGCTTCGTCGCCGCCCACGGCGGTCGCGGCGGGCTCGGCAACGCCGCCCTGGCCTCCCGGGCCCGGAAGGCTCCCGGGTTCGCCCTGCTCGGCGAACCGGGCGAGGCCGCCGACGTGGTGCTGGAACTCAAGTCGGTCGCCGACGTCGGTCTCGTCGGCTTCCCCAGCGCCGGCAAGTCCTCGTTGGTGTCGGTGCTCTCGGCCGCCCGTCCGAAGATCGCCGACTACCCGTTCACCACCCTGGAGCCCAACCTCGGGGTGGTCACCGCCGGTTCCGAGGTCTTCACCATCGCCGACGTCCCCGGGCTCATCCCGGGAGCGGCCAGCGGTCGCGGGCTGGGCCTGGAGTTCCTGCGCCATATCGAGCGCTGCTCGGTGCTCGTCCACGTCCTGGACTGCGCCACCTTCGAGTCCGGCCGCGACCCGATGTCCGACATCCAGGCGCTGGAGCACGAACTCGCGCAGTACACCCCCTCGCTGCCGACCGATCTGAGCGAGCGTCCGCGGGTCGTCGTGCTCAACAAGATCGACGTGCCGGAGGCGCGCGAGCTGGCCGAGTTCGTCCGTCCCGACATCGAGGCCGCCGGCTACCGGGTGTTCGAGGTGTCCGCCGCGACCCACGAGGGGTTGAGCGCGCTGCGCTTCGCCCTGGCCGAGATCGTCGCCGCCGACCGGACCGATCGGCCCGCAGCGGCGGCGGCCCGCATCGTGCTGCGACCGAAAGCGGTCGATTCCGAGCACTTTTCGGTGTCGGAGGACCCGGAGACCGAGGGCGGGTTCATCGTCCGCGGCGTCCGGCCCGAACGCTGGATCCGGCAGACCGATTTCGGTAACGACGAGGCCGTCGGGTACCTCGCCGACCGGCTGGCCCGGCTGGGCGTCGAGCAGGCCCTGGCCAAGGCCGGTGCCCGGCCGGGTGCCCCGGTCACCATCGCCGACGTCGTTCTCGACTGGGAGCCGACGACCCTGGCCGGGGTCGACGTCACGCCGACCGGCCGCGGGACCGACGCCCGGCTGGACCGGGTCGAGCGGGTCGGCGCGGCCGAGCGCAAGGCCATGCACCGGCTGCGGCGGGGCCTGGACGTCGAGGGTCACGATCTGGACGAGGAGTTCATCTCGGGCCCGGGTCGGCTGCCGGCGGACACCTGGACGGACGGCGAGGTTGACGGCGCCGACGGCGCGGAGCCGGGTCGATGACCGTGGCCACCGCGTCGCGCGGCCGTGACGGTGTCGCGGCCGACGGGGTGCCCCTGTCGGGGACCCGGGTGGCCATCGGTCGCGCCCGCACCATCGTGGTCAAGGTCGGTTCGTCGTCCCTGACCTCGGCCTCGGCCGGGCGGTCCGGTCGCGGTCTGGACCAGGCCCGGCTCGATGCCCTCGTCGACGCGCTGGCCGCCCGGGTCCGGGCGGGCTCGCAGGTGGTCCTGGTCTCCTCCGGTGCGATTGCGGCCGGCCTGGGTCCGTTGGGCCTGCGTCGTCGTCCCCGTGACCTGGCCACCCAGCAGGCGGCCGCCTCGGTGGGCCAGCAACTGCTGGCCCAGCGTTACGCGGACTCGTTCGGCCGGCACGATCTGACCGTCGGCCAGGTGCTGCTCACCAGCGACGACGTGGTCCGCCGCGCGCACTACCGCAACGCCCAGCGCACCTTCGGCAAGCTGCTGTCGTTCGGGGTGGTGCCGGTGGTCAACGAGAACGACACGGTGGCCACGGCGGAGATCCGGTTCGGCGACAACGACCGGCTGGCCGCACTGGTCGCGCACTGCGTCGGTGCGGATGCCCTGGTGCTGTTGTCCGACGTCGACGCCCTCTACACCGGCCACCCCGGGCTGCCCGATTCCCGCCCCATCCCCGAGGTCGCCGATGCCGCGGAACTCGTCGGTGTCGGCGTCGCCCAGCGGGGGAGCGACGTCGGGACCGGGGGCATGGAGTCCAAGCTGACGTCGGCGCTCACGGCGACCGGTGCCGGCATCCCGGTGCTGCTGACGTCGGCCGAGCAGGCCGCCGCCGCGCTGGTCGCCGACCCGGTGGTCGGGACCGCCTTCGCCCCGGCGGAACGACGCACCAGCGCGCGGATGTTCTGGCTGCAGCACGCGGCGACGTCCTCCGGCTCGTTGAGCCTGGACGCCGGCGCGGTCGCCGCCGTCGTGGGTCGGCGCAAGTCGTTGCTGCCCGCGGGGATCACCGCCTTCTTCGGTGATTTCGAGTCCGGTGACGTGGTCGATCTGCTCGATCCCGACGGCCGGGTGGTCGCCCGCGGTTTCGTCGGGCACGACGCCGCCGAACTGCCGGAGATGATGGGGCGTTCCCTGTCCGCTCTGCCCGACCGCCTGCGGCACCCCGTGGTGCACGCCGACGATCTGATCGCTGTCCCGTCTGCCGAAGGAGTGCCGTCATGACCGTCCTGGACAGTCGCGAACCTCGCGCCGCCGTGGGCTCCCCGGCGGTCGCGGTCGAACCGGGATCCGGCGCCGCCACCCGGGAGGACGTGCTGGCCGCCGCTCGCCGTTCCCGGGCCGCCGCCGCCGATCTCGCGGTGCTACCGCGGGCGGCGAAGGACGCGGCGCTGCTGGCCATGGCCGACGCGCTGGAGTCCGCCGCCGATGCCATCCTGCAGGCCAACGCCAAGGACGTCGCGGCGGCCGAAGCCACCGGCACCCCCGCGTCGCTCATCGATCGCCTCCGCCTGACCGGTCCGCGGGTCACCGCGATGGCCGGTGGTCTGCGCGATCTCGCCGCGCTGCCCGACCCGGTGGGTGAGGTGGTCCGCGGGTCGGTGCTGCCCAACGGTCTGCGCCTGCAACAGATCCGGGTGCCGATGGGCGTCGTCGCGATCATCTACGAGGCCCGCCCCAACGTCACCGCGGACGCCGCCGGTATCGCGTTGAAGTCCGGGAACGCCGCCCTGCTGCGGGGTTCCGGCTCGGCCTACCACTCGAACCGCGCTCTGGTCGACGTGCTGGCGGCGGCGGCCGAGCGGGCCGGTCTGCCGGCCGACGCGGTCCAGCTGGTCCCGGGTACCGACCGGGAGTCGGTGAAGTACCTGATGACCGCGCGCGGCCTGGTCGACGTGATCATCCCGCGGGGCGGTGCCGGTCTGATCCAGGCGGTCGTCAACGGCTCCACCGTCCCGGTCATCGAGACGGGGGTGGGCAACTGCCACGTCTACGTCGACGCGGCCGCCGACCTGGACATGGCGCTGGAACTGCTGATCAATTCAAAGGCCCGCCGTCCCTCGGTCTGCAATGCCGCCGAGAACGTCCTCGTGCACGCCGATGTCGCCGAACGGTTCGTGCCGGCCGCGGTGGCCGCCCTGGCCGAGGCGGGCGTCACCGTGCATGCGGACGCGGCGTTCGCCGCCCTGGTCCCGGACGCCACCACCGTGGTCCCGGCCACCGAGACCGACTGGGACACCGAGTATCTCTCGCTGGACATCGCCGCCGCCGTGGTGCCCGACCTGGACGCCGCGGTCGCGCACATCGCGGCGCACGGCAGCGGGCACACCGAGGCGATCGTCACCGGCTCGCTCGCCGCGGCCGATCGGTTCGTGGCCCGGGTGGACGCCGCCGCGGTCATGGTCAACGCCTCGACCGCGTTCACCGACGGCGGGGAGTTCGGGTTCGGTGCCGAGATCGGCATCTCCACACAGAAACTGCACGCGCGGGGCCCGATGGGTCTGGCCGAGTTGACCAGTACCAAGTACGTGGTCACCGGTGCGGGTCAGGTGCGGGCGTCCTCGTGATCGCGCCGACGGGGGGCGGAGCCGACGGGATCGACGGCCGGGCCCACGACGACGTCGCCTCCGGTCTGCCGCTGTCGCCGCAGGTGATGGCGGACGGCAACCGTCCGGGTGGGGTCTGGTCGCTCGGATCCCGGGCGGCGGGTGGCCGGCCGCGCCGGCGGATCGGCGTCATGGGCGGCACGTTCGACCCGATCCACCACGGACACCTGGTCGCCGCCTCCGAGGTGGCCGACCGGTTCGCGCTGGACGAGGTGGTTTTCGTGCCCACGGGACAGCCCTGGCAGAAGACCGGCACCACGGTCGCCGAGCACCGTTACCTGATGACCGTCATCGCCACCGCGTCCAACCCCCGGTTCACGGTGTCCCGGGTCGACATCGACCGGCCGGGGCCGACCTACACCCGGGACACCCTCGTCGATCTGCGTCGTCAGGAGCCGGACGCGGACTGGTTCTTCATCACCGGGGCCGACGCGCTCGCGGCCATCATGGGGTGGAAGAACTACGAGGAACTGTTCGACCTCGCCCACTTCATCGGGGTCACCCGGCCCGGGTACCAGCTCTCCGACCTCAATCTGCCGTCCGGCGCGGTCACGCTCATCGAGGTGCCGGCCCTCGCCATCTCCTCCACGGACTGCCGCCGTCGGGTGCAGGCCGGGGGACCGGTCTGGTACCTGGTGCCGGACGGGGTGGTGCAGTACATCGCCAAGCACGGCCTCTACGCGGGCGACGGCGGCCCGGCCGGCGAGAGCGCGGTCGACCAGGCCGCGCCCGGGGCCGCCCAGATTTCGACACTCACTGCAACGAAGGACATCTCATGACCGCAACTGACCGTGCCCTGTCGATCGCGCAGGTGGCCGCGCAGGCCGCGGCCGACAAGAAGGCGGCCGACATCTCGATCGTCGACGTCTCCGACCGACTGGCCATCACCGACTGCTTCGTCATCGTGACCGGCACCAACGAGCGCCAGGTCGGCGCCATCGTCGACGCCGTCGAGGAGGCCATGCGTGAGGCCGGGGAGAAGCCGGTGCGCCGCGAGGGGGAGCGCGACGGACGCTGGGTGCTCCTGGACTACGTCGACGTCGTGGTCCACGTCCAGCATTCCGAGGAACGCGTCTACTACGCCCTCGATCGGCTGTGGAAGGACTGCCCGACCATCCCGTTCGTCGACGCCGCGCTGCCCGAGGGGGCTACGCCGGAGGCCGGAGCGTCCGTGGACGGGGCCGGCGACGAGCAGGACGAGCCCAGCGTCGAGGCGGACGACGAGCAGGCTGTGGAGGGTACCGACCGGTGACGCTGGAACACCTGATCCTGCTGCGGCACGGCCAGACCGACTGGAACTCCGAGCAACGACTGCAGGGTCACCGGGACATCGACCTGAATGCCGCCGGACGCCGGCAGGCGGTCCAGGCCGCCCCGTCGGTCGCCGCCCTGCGGCCGGACGTGATCGTCAGCTCCGATCTGCGCCGCGCCCGGGACACCGCCGGTGCGGTCGCCGATGTCACCGGCCTGCCGGTGGCCGTCGACCCACGCCTGCGGGAGACGTCGATGGGCAAGTGGGAGGGCATGACCCGGGACGAGGTCGTGGTGGACTGGTCGGCCGAGTGGGACGCGTGGCGGACCACCTCACCCGACGCCTCCCCGCCGGGCGGCGAGTCCCGCCGCCAGGTGGCCACCCGCGCCATCGAGGTGGTCCACGAACTGGACGCCGGCGACGCGCAGCGTGCGCTGCTGACCTCCCACGGCGGCACGATTGTCGGGCTGACCGGCCTGCTGCTCGATCTGCCGGACACCACCTGGTCGACGCTCATCGGGATCGGCAACTGCCACTGGGTGGTCCTGCACCGGTACCGGGGCGCCTGGCGACTGCACTCCTACAACGCCGGTCTCGGCGGTGTCGTGCTACCCCACGGCGAGGACCAGGTCGCCGGCACCTGATGTCGCTAACGAGAACAATTCTCAGGTAGTCTGATCGCGGGCCGACGCCCGACAGGCCCCCTGGGGAGGGTGGAGACCGACCCCCGCGCCGCCCGGAGACGGGCGCGGTCGCGGGGGTCGGTTGCTCTTGCGCATTGGATCGGTCAGGCGGCGGCCGGGGTCGGCTTGCCGCTGCTCGTCTGGCCGGAAGCGTCGACCACCCGGTCACCGGGGTGCAGCAACGCGAGCAGGAAGCAGACCCCCAGGGCGACGGCCATCCCGTACAGCACCCACTGGGTCGCCAGGGCGAAGTCGGCGGACACCGCGGACTGAATCTGGGCCTGCACCTGGGCGGGGATGTCGGAGGCGGTCCCGGCGGCCGCACGACCACTCGTGCTGTCCGAGGCGCCCGCCGCGATCTGGGCGGCCTGCTCCGGCGGCACCCCGAACCCGGTCAGCGAATCAGTCAGGCGCCGGGAGAAGACGTGTCCGAGAACGGTGCCCAGCACGGCCAGGCCGAGCGCCGACCCGTAGTTGCGGACGGTCTGCGTGATGCCGGTGACCTCGCCGTAGGAGGCGTCGATGGCCCGGTTGGTGGCGTCGGTACTCGCCGGGCCGACCAGCAGACCCATCCCGGCCCCGGCCAGCACGATCGCCCACCACTGGTCGCCCAGCGACAGGTCGGTGATCTTCTGCGCCCACAGGGTGAAACCCACGGCGCCGACCAGGCCACCCAGCAGCAGCGCCGGCTTCGGTCCCCGCTCGTCCAGGATCCTGCCGCCCAGCTGCGCCGCGGGGGCGAACCCGGCGAAGACGCAGAGCAGGTAGAGCCCGGCGTTGCTCGCGTCGTAGCCCAGCGAGACCTGCGAATAGACGCTGGCGAAGAAGAACACCGGGATGAACGCGACCATGCAGAAGAACAACACCCCGTTGTCGACCGCGAACGCCCGACCCCGGAAGATCTGCAGCTTGATCAGCGGATGGGGGGTCCGCAGCTCGTAGCGGACGAACACGACGAGCACGGCCAACCCGCCCACGATGCACGCCCACGTCCACGGGCTGTCCCAGCCCCAGCTGCGGGCCTGCTCGAAACCGAGGACGGACAGGGCCATGCCGAGGGCGACCAGGAAGGCACCCGGCCAGTCGATCGGTTCGCGGCGGGCGTTGGTGTGGATGCCGGCGGCGATCGTCAGGACGACGGCGACGAGGGCGATGGGCAGGTTGATCCAGAAGATCGCCCGCCACGTCCACTGGGTCAGGTAGCCGCCGGCGATCGGGCCGACGGCGGTGAGTCCGCCACTGACGCCGAAGAAGATGGCCAGCGCCTTGCCGCGTTCACCGACCGGGAAGGCGGCCACCACCACGGCCAGGGCCGCCGGGATCATCAGTGCGGCCGACAGACCCTGGGTGACGCGGAAGACGATCAGCCAGGGCTCGGCCAGCGACGAGGCCGGGGTGGCCCCGCACAACGCCGAGGAGACGGCGAAACCGATGATGCCGATAAGGACGACCCGCTTGGAGCCGAGGACGTCGGCGATGCGGCCGCCGAGGGCGAAACCGGCGGCCAGGGCGAGGATGTAGGAATTGACCATCCAGGTGACGCCACCGGAGGACAGGGACAGTTCCTGCTGCACGTCCGGCGCCGCGATGGCGACGATGGTCTGGTCGATGAACGTCATGGCGACCGCGAACATCATCGCGGTCAGGGCCAGCCATTTCGACCTGGCGATGGTCCCGGGTACGCCCGAAGCGGGAGTGCTCATAGAACGACCGATCCTTCCGACGGGCGGTCCGAGTGGCCACCATCGGGCGTCAGGATGACACCGCCGCCGTCGCATATCGGGTATATCGCACCGGGCTCATACGAAAGACCGTCAGTGGGACGAGGCGTGCGGCCGTACGCCGGCCGCCCTGCCGCGGTCGATTAATGACGGGCGCATTCGACCGGCGGCAGCCACACTGGTCCGGCTCATTGCGCGGGCCCGGGATCCGCGCGACATTGCCGGGCCCCGTGCGGGTTCCGGCCAGAACATCGGACGAGGACGTGAACGAGATCGAAGAGGTCGTCAGCCTGTCGCAGGACAGCGCTGAGACCTCGCACCCGCCGGCCGGCACCACCGGACCGGAAGTCATCAACGACAAGCTGCTCAACTGGGCATCCCTGCTGGAGCCGGCGACCCGTGCGCAGGCCGAGCAGACGGCCACCATGCCGTTCATCGCGCCCTACCTGGCCCTGATGCCCGACGCCCACCTGGGCAAGGGCTCGACCGTCGGGTCGGTCATCCCCACCGTCGGCGCGATCATGCCGGCCGCGGTCGGAGTGGACATCGGCTGCGGAATGATCGCGGTCCGCACCCGGTACGCCAAGGCGGACGTCGACGCCGTCGTGGCAGCCGGTCACCCGCTGTCCCGGCTGCGGACCGCGATCGAACGGGCCGTGCCGCTGTCGGCCGGCGGCCGGAACCAGCGGATCGCGGCCACCGCCGAGCCGCGGCTGGCCGAGCTCGAGAACCTAGCCGCGCGGCCCGGTTTCGACCCGGATGTGGACGCGGCGAGCTGGCGGTACCAGCTGGGCAGCCTCGGATCGGGCAACCACTTCATCGAGGTGTCACTCGACGAGGACGACACCGTCTGGCTGTTCCTGCACTCCGGGTCCCGGGGGGTGGGCAACCGGATCGCCTCGCGGCACATCGCGATCGCCAAGAAGATCATGGAGCGGGAGGGGGTCACCCTGCCCAATCGGGACCTGGCGTACCTGTCCGAAGGCACCCCGGAGTTCGACGCATACATCGCGCAGATGCAGTGGGCGCAGCGCTACGCCCTGCTGAACCGGGAGGAGATGATGGACCGGGTGGTCACCGAGTTCGGTCGGTGGCTGGGTGGTCCGGGGGGTGCGCCCGCGCCGGTCGACGAGGTGGAGCGGATCAACTGCCACCACAATTTCACCGTGCCCGAGGAGCACCTCGGGCAGCGGGTGTGGCTGAGCCGGAAGGGCGCCATCGACGCGCACCGCGGGGTGGCCGGGCTGATCCCCGGATCGATGGGGACGGCCAGCTACGTGGTCGAGGGCCTGGGCAACGAGCAGGCGCTGTGCAGTTCACCGCACGGGGCCGGCCGGGCCTACAGCCGGTCGGCCGCGCGGCGGGCGTTCACCCACGACCAGCTTCGGGAAGCCATGCGCGGCATCGAGTTCCGGGACAGTGACGTGTTCCTGGACGAGATACCCCAGGCCTACAAGGACATCGACGTCGTGATGGCCGACGCCGCCGATCTGGTGACCGTGCGGCACACGCTGCGGCAGATCGTGAACGTCAAGGGCGACTGATCGTCGGGTCCGACAGTGCGACACCGGCTACGGGAAGCTGTGCACATCCCGTGGCCGGTGTCCACAGCGGACCGGTGGAGGTGGCCGGGACATCGGCCTCCTTCCTACCGTCCTGGCCGTGCAGGGAACCTCGGAGTCATGGCAGCGGCTGGACCGCATGCGGTCGCTCGGTGCCGGGCCGACCCCTGGTGCCGGTGGGGTCGCGGAACCGGCGGCCGTGACTGGCGCGGGTCCGGCTGCGCCGCCCTCGATGACGGGCGGCTCGCCCGGGTGGGTTCCGGACGACGGCCGTGCCCTCGACGACGGGGTCGACGCCGCCCCGGGGCCGGGTCGGCCGGCTGACGCGAGCTCACGGCTGACCGATCCGGGCGAAGGCGACCCTGCCCTCGGCGGCGGGGACGAGACTCCGGACGCGGACCCGGACCCACCTCGGAGGCGCCGCGCGGCACCCCGGTGGCGGGTGCTGCTGCGCCGCCGGTTCGCCCGGTCCGCGGAGCTGTGGGTACCGCAGGCGCTGCAGGGGGCCCGCGTCGATCCCGGTCGTCGGGGCCTGATGGCCCTGCTGCTGGTCGCGGCGCTGGCGGCATCGATCACCGCCGTCGGAGTCTGGCGCGACCGGCCGCAGCCGGCGTCGTCGGCCACGGTGTCCGTCGTTGCCGAGGACCCGGCCACCGACCGGGTCACGACGTCACCGTCCGGTCCACCGTCGAGCGATCCGGTCGCGCGCACCGGCACACTCGCCGCGACCGAGACCACTGCGAATGCCGAGATCATCGTCAGCGTCACCGGTCTCGTGATCCGGCCGGGAGTGGTCACCCTCCCGGCCGGATCCCGGGTGGCCGCGGCGATCGACGCCGCCGGCGGACTGGCCCCGGCCGCCGACGTGACCGGTCTGAATCTGGCCGCCCGGTTGGACGACGGGGCCTCGGTCATCGTGACCGGCACCGGCGGTGCGGTGTCCGGGGCGGGGGCCGCGAGCGATGCCACCGGCAGTTTCGGCTCGGCGGGTCCGGGTGGTGCGCGGATCGACCTGAACTCCGCCGACGTCACCGAGCTGGACACCCTGCCCGGGGTGGGACCGGTGATGGCCGGCAACATCGTCGCCTGGCGGGAGCAGAACGGGCCGTTCACCTCGATCGAGCAGCTCCAGGAGATTTCCGGGATCGGCCCGGCCCGGTACGCGCAGTTGGCCGAGCTGGTCGTCGTCGCGTGACCGTCGGGGGCACCCGGATCCCGTCGGCCGACCCGGCGCCGACCGATCCGGACGGCGACGGGGCGAGGAGCGCAAGCCCCGGGTGCGCCGACGACGATCGACCGGATCCGCCCGATCTCCGGTTGGTCCCGATCGCGCTCACCGCCTGGGCGGGGTGCCTGCTCGTCCCGCCGGGCGGTCCGCCGGGCCCCCCGGCCGTGATCGCTGCGGCCGGGGCGGCGGCGGTGCTGCTGGGTCTGGCCGTCCGCCGACCCCGGTGGCGGGCCGGCCTGCTGGCTGCCCTTCTCGGGCTGTTGACCGGCCTGCTCGTCGCCGGTCTCCACTCGGCGCAACGGGCGGCCGACCCGCTCCGCGTCGCCGCCGCCGATGGTGGATCGGCGAGTGTCGCCGGCACCGTCGACGGCTACCCCCGTCCGGTCGCCTCGCGGTTCACCGACCCGGCTGCGAACTCGGCGGCGGGCCCGACCGCGGACCCGACAGCGGGGCCGGGGTCCACTTCCGGGGCGGCCGGCGACGGGCAGCGCTGGGCCGTCACGATCACCGCGCACGCCGGTCGGGTGTCCGGGGTGGAGTGGGCGGAGCTGGACAGTCCCGTCACGGTCTACGGGCGAGGTCCCACGTGGGCCACTCTGTTGCCGGGGCAGGCCATCTCGGTCAGCGGCCGGCTGGCGTCCCCCGCACGGGCGGACCTTCCCCCCACCCTGACGTCCCGGCGGGACGCGCGACCCGAGAGCGCGCCGCCCTGGTGGTACCAGGCCGCGGGCGCGGTGCGGTCGACGCTGCGCGACCACGCGTCGGCGCTGCCGCCCGACCCGGCCGGCCTGGTGCCGGGACTGGTCGTGGGGGACACCGGCGGCATCGACGACCGCCTGGACGCCGACGCCAGGACCGCCGGTCTGACCCACCTGCTCGCCGTGTCCGGGTCGCACTTCGCGCTGCTGTGCGGGCTGGCCGTCCTGCTGCTGGGCGCGGCCGGACCCCGGGTGGCCGCCCTCGGCGGCCTGGCCGTGGTGATCGCATTGGTGGTGCTGGTCGGCCCGGAACCGTCCGTCCTCCGGGCGGCCGTCATGGGTCTGGTCACCGTCGTCGCACTGCTCAGCGGCCGTCGCCGGACCGGTGTCCCGGCCCTGGCGGGTGCCGTGCTGCTCCTGCTGCTCGTCGAACCCGCCCTGGCCCGGTCGGCCGGGTTCGCCCTGTCGGTACTGGCCACCGGTGCACTGGTGCTCGTCGCCCCGTGGTGGGTGGCCGCGCTGCACTACCGCGGGGTGCCCCGCGGGTGGGCCCAGCTCCTGTGCATCCCGGTCGCCGCCCAGCTGGCCACCCTTCCGGTCATCGTCGCCATCAGCGGGTCGATCTCGCTGGTCGGCGTGCTGGCCAATGTCCTCGTCGCGCCCGTGGTGGCTCCGGCGTTGCTCGTCGGCATGGCCGCCGCGCTGTGCGGTCCCTGGTGGCCCTCGGCGGCCCAGGTGCTCGTCGCCGTCGCGGGGTGGCTGCTGGACTGGATGGCCACCGTCGCCCACACCCTGGCCCGCTGGCCGGTCGCCGCCCTGCCCTGGCCGGCGACCCCGGCCGGAGTCACCGTCCTGGTGATGCTGCTCCTGGGGGCCGTGGCGGCGCTCCGGCGCCGCCGACCACGGCACCTGCTCCTGGCCGCCCTGGTCGGGGTCCTCGGGGTGCTCCTGCCGGTGAAGGTCGTCGGTGTGGGCTGGCCGCCCCCGGGGTGGCTGCTGGTCGCCTGCGAGGTCGGCCAGGGGGACGCCATGGTGCTGTCCACCGGGGATCCGGGGACCGCGGTGGTCGTCGACACCGGCCCCGACCCGGTGGTGATGGATGCCTGCCTGGACCGCCTCGGCGTGACCACCGTCGCCGTCTTGATGCTCACCCACCTGCATGCCGACCACGTCGCCGGCCTGGCCGGAGCCCTGGACGGCCGGCTCGTCGGCCCCGTGCTGACCGGTCCGGGCCGCGACCCGGCCGGGACCTGGCACGCCATCGAATCCGCCGCCCACGTCACCGGCAGCATCGTGTCGACCCCACCGGTGGGCTCCACCTATCGGGTCGGAGCGCTCACGCTGACCGTGCTCGGACCGACTGGTGAGTTCCACGGCACCGAGTCCGACCCCAACAACGACTCCCTGGTGGTGCGGGCCGAGATGGACGGACGACGGATGCTGTTCACCGGGGACATCGAGCCGCCGGCCCAGCAGGCCCTGCTCCGGTCCCCGGAGGCGCTGCGGGCCGACGTGCTGAAGATCCCGCACCACGGATCGGCCCGCACCCTGGACCGTTTCCTGCGCGCCGTCGACGCCGACATCGCCGTCATCGGCGTCGGTCTCGACAACGACTACGGACACCCCAGCCCGAAGTTGCTGGCCGCGCTGGCATCCGCCGGAACCGGAACCGTGCTGCGGACCGACCTGCACGGCGACGCGGCCGTGGTCGTCGACCCGGCCGGCGGCGGCCTCGGCACCCGCGTGCGGGGACCCGACGGCGTGATCACGACCGTGTCGGTCAGAGAATGACACCCGGATTGAACAGGCCCTGCGGGTCCAGGGCGCGCTTGATGGTCGCGGTGAGCTCCATGACGTCCGCGCCGACCTGGTCCGGCAGCCAGCCCTTCTTGAGGCGACCCACACCGTGCTCTCCGGTGATGGTGCCGCCGAGAGCGATGGCCAGATCCATGATCTGCCCGAAAGCCAGCTGCGCCCGGTCGTGCTCGGTCGGGTCGGTGGGATCGAAGACCAGCAGCGGGTGGGTGTTGCCGTCGCCGGCGTGCGCGATCACCGACACCACGACGTCGTTGGTGCGGGAGATCTCGGCGATGCCGTCGATCAGCGCGGGCAGTTGCGGGAGCGGCACGCCGACGTCCTCGAGCAGCAGCGACCCCTTCTTCTCCACCGACGGGATGGCCATGCGGCGGGCCACGACGAACTGCTCACCCTCCTCCGGGTCGCTCGTCGCGTACACCTCGGTGGCCCCGTGCTCGGTGAACGCCGCTTCGATCAGGGCGATCTCCGCCGCGCCGGCCGGACCGGCGGCGTCCGACTGGGCGACCAGCAGGGCCCCGGCGCTGCGATCCAGGCCCATCCGCAACTGGTCCTCGACGGCGTTGATGGCCACCGAGTCCATGAACTCGAGCATCGCCGGGCGGATCTGGGCGGTGATGGCGAGCACGGCCTCACTGGCCTGGTGCACGGACGCGAAGCTGCCGACCACCGTGCACGCCGGGGCCTGTGGCGGCAGCAGCCGCAGGGTGATCTCGGTGATGATGCCGAGCGTGCCCTCGCTGCCGACGAACATCTTGACCAGCGGGAGACCGGCCGAATCCTTCAACTGCTTGCCGCCGAGCCGCAGCGCCCGGCCGTCGGCCATCACCACCTGCAACCCGAGGACGTAGTCGGTGGTGACGCCGTACTTCACACAGCACAGTCCGCCGGCGTTCGTGGCGACATTGCCGCCGATGGAACAGATCTGGAACGACGACGGGTCCGGCGGATACCACAGGCCCTGCTCGGCGGCGGCGGCCTTGACCTCGGCGTTAAACAGGCCGGGCTGGACGACGGCCGTGCGGGTCGCGGAGTCGATGGTCAGGGCGCGCATCTTCTCCGTCGACAGCGTGATCGCGCCGTCCACGGCGGTCGAGCCACCGGACAGACTGGTGCCCGCTCCGCGCGGCACGATGGGCACCCCGTGCGCGGCGCACCATCGGACCACGGTCTGCACCTGCTCGGTGGTGGTCGGGCGGACCAAGGCGAGGGAGGTGCCGGCGTCCGGATCCTGGGCCCGGTCCTGCCGGTACCCGGCCAGGATGTCCGGGTCGGTGACGACCATGCCCTCGGGTAACGACGCGGCCAGCTCGGCGACGGCGGCCCGGCGTTCCGGGGCGGTCGGGGCGGCGGGTCGGAGGTCGGCGGTGACTGTCTCCGTCATCACATCACCATAGGCCGCGCCGACCGCGAGGTGCGCCGATCCTGTCCGACTGGCGAGATCCGGTGTCGCCACCCGTCCGCGGCTCCTCCTCATGATCCCGGCCGACCACGCGGCGCCTCGCCGGATGCGGGCGCCCGATCGGGGAAACCTGGGTGCGTCGACCCCCGCGCCCGTCGACGAGGGGTCACCCTCGGCTGATGGCGGGACGACGGACGAGGCATGCGGTGGTGGCCGTCCTCGGGGCGGCGCTGGTGACGACCGGGGCCACGGGTTGCGGGGGCAGCGTGGCCGCCACCTCCGCCACGTCCGGTGTTCCGGCGTCCCTCACTTCGAGCGGAACGCCCCCGTCGTCGCCGGACGTTCCGACGGCGGTTCCCGCCGGGCAACCCACACCGGCCGACGTCCCGCCCGAGGGCGCCTTCGATCCGGTGTTGGCGTTGATGGTGCAGCGACTCGACACCGCCGACACCGTCGCCGCCGCCAAGTGGGTCACCCAGCAGCCGGTGACCGACCCGGCCCGGGAGGCGGTGGTCCTCGCCGCGGCCCCCGCACGCGCCGAACAGGTCGGCGCCGACCTCGACTACGTCACCGCCGTGTTCGGCGACCAGATCACCGCCAACAAACAGGCCCAGCAGCAGATCCTCGACGGGTGGACCGCGGGGTCGGGGACCCCACCCACCACCGCGCCGGACCTGGCCACGCAGGTACGCCCGGTCCTCGACCGGATCACCACCGACCTGGTCCCGGCGCTGGCGGCCGTGCAGGACTACCGCGACGACTCGGGCTGCGCGAAGTTCCTCGCCGACGATGTCGCCTCCGTGCCCCCGCCGGCGTCGGACGCGGGCCGCGCCGCACTGCCGACCGCCGTGGCCCACCTCTGCGACGGCTGACGAACGACGAACGATCGCCGGGCGGGGCGGTTTCGGGCCCCGGCCGACTCGGGTACCGCACGCACGCCACCTTCGAGAGGACGTGCGATGACCACCACCAACCCCGTTGCCGCCAGCGAAGACACGAAGAGACCGTTGCTGTCCGCGCTCGCCCTGGTGTGTTCGCTCAAACCCTCACCGGCCCCGTCCAGCAGTGAGTTGCTCGCCTCCCAGGTGCTCGACGCCCTGACCGGCCACGGCGTCACCACCGCCGGGGTCGTCCGGGTGGTCGACCACGACGTCAAACCCGGGGTCGAGCTGGACATGGGCGCCGGGGATGCCTGGCCCGGCATCCGGGCCCAGCTGATGGCGGCCGACATCCTCGTGCTGGCCACCCCGACCTGGATGGGTCACGCCAGCAGCGTGTGCCACCGGGTACTGGAGCGACTGGACGCCGAGTTGTCCGAGACCGACGAGCAGGGTCGGCTGCAGACCTACGGCAAGGTCGCCGTGGTGGTCGTCGTGGGTAACGAGGACGGCGCCCACAAGATCACCGCCGACCTCATGCAGGCACTGAACGACGTGGGCTTCACCCTGCCGGCCGCCGGCGTGACGTACTGGAACGGCGAGGCGATGCACACGGTCGACTACAACGACCTCGACGAGACACCCGAGAAGACGGCGGCGGCGACCGTCGCCGCCGCCGCCAACGCCGCCCATCTGGCCGGCCTCCTCAAGAGCAAGCCCTACCTGCCCACCGGCTGAACCCCGTCGTCGGTCAGCCGGCCGCCGGCGGGTCACCGGCGGCCGGAAGTGCGGCCAGTTCGGCCTGCAGTGCCTGCAATTCGGCGGCCAGGGCCTGGGCTCGGGCCTGGGTGGCCTGCCGGTGCTGCTCGAGCACCGCGCCGACGGCTGTGCTGAGTGGCTCGTTGTCCAACGACTGCACGAGATCCCAGGCCCGGGCGGGGGAGATCGGCGTCGGCTTGATGACGACCCGGGAGCCGATGCGCGCCTCCACCCGCCAGGCGGTGGGATCGGCGTCGCTGGTGGCGACGGTGACGCTGATGGCCTTGCCCGGGCGGGCGGCAGCGGTCGACCGCCGGGCCGGCGCAGGTTTCGCGCTGGCGGTGGCCGGGCTCGGGTCGACGCGCTCCGGGGTGAGCGGCGGCGGGGGCGGCGCGGCCGGCAGCGGACGGAGCGCCGGAGACGGCGCGACCGCCGCGGGGGTCCGCTGGGCGGGGAGTGGCGCCGGTGCCGGCTCGCCGGACTGGTCGGCTGGGCCCGGCCGGCGGCGCGCCGTGGGCGGGGCCAAATCGGCGGGCGCGAACGGCACGACGTCCTTGACGCCGTTGACCGTCACCTCGACCTCCACGAATTCCGCACCGACCACGTCCGGGTCGCCCACCCCGCGCACCCGTCCGGAGGCCCCGTCGGGAAACTGGGCCGACGATGCGATGGCCACCCGGACGGTCTTGCCCGCGGCGAGATCGGCGCGCAGCCGGTCGATGTCGAGGGGCTCGGGGGCGGTGGTCCGTCGGCGGGGAGGCATGCGGCGCATCCTCCCATCCGCCACCGACAGTCAGACCCGGACAGGCCGCTCGCCCGCGCAGACCGGTGGCACCATGGCCCGATGGGACTGTTGCGCCGTCGACGCCCGGAACCGGCCGCGGGCCCGCCGGATCCTGCGCTGCTCGAATTGGCCGAGGCCATCATCCGATCCGGTTTCGTCGACCGGGCTGACGCGGTCGAGATGGTGCGCGACCAGTCCGGCCTGGGCGAGTCCGATCCCGGGCCTGCCGCCGCGGTCGACCGGGCGTGGCACGACCGGACCGTGGAGCAGCAGACGTGGAGCGGATCGGGGGACCACGACCGACTGGCCGCTGCGTTCGCGCACCTCGGACGGCAGGGGGTGGTCGCCCGAATGAACTTCACCTGTTGTCAGAACTGCGGCACCGACGAGATCGACGACGAGCGCACGCCGGATCCCGGGGGCGGCCAGTACCCGTGGCGGGAGTGGGCGTACACCTTCTTCCACCAGCAGGACGCCGAACGGCTCGGCGACGTCCCCGCGGTGTTGTTCCTCAGCTACAGCGCCTTCCGGGCCAGCCCCCGTCTCGATCCGGCCCTGCTGCAGGCCGCCCGTGCCGGCGACGAGGATGCCCGTCGACGCGTGCGGGTGGCGACCGACACTGAGGTGGGCACCATCGTGGCGACGGCGTTGCGCGACCACGGGCTGACCGTCGAGTGGGATGGCGACCCGGACGACCGCATCCGGGTGCTCGTCACCGACTGGCGCAAACCCCTTCCGTCCTGACCCCGGCCGGCCGAACGTCGATGCCGGCCCCCCGACGGGCGGGCTCAGCCCAGGGCCTGCGCCGCCTTGCGAGCGGCCCCCGGTAGTGCGTCGGCGATCGTCTGCAGCGCCGCGTCGTCGTGCGCGGCCGAGACGAACCACGCCTCGAACGCCGACGGCGGCAGGTACACGCCGGCCTCCAGCATTCCGTGGAAGAAGGCGGCGAACGCGGCGGTCGACTGTGTGCGGGCCGCGTCGTAATCCGGCACCTCGGCGTCGGTGAAGAACACCGAGAACAGGTTGCCGGCCCGCTGCAGCCGGTGCGGCACCCCCGCCTCGTCCAGGGCCCGGTCGACGAGATCGCCGACGGTGCCGGCGGTCCGGTCCAGGTGGGCGTACACGTCGGCGGTGCAGCCGGTCAGGTTGGCCAACCCGGCCGCGGTGGCGATCGGGTTCCCGGACAGCGTGCCGGCCTGGTAGACGGGTCCGTTCGGGGCGAGCATCGCCATGACGTCGGCCCGCCCGCCGAACGCGCCGACCGGTAGGCCACCGCCGATGACCTTGCCGAAGGTGAACAGGTCCGGGACCCACGGCTGATCGGCGGTGCCGACCGCACTCACCGAGGTCTCGACCGACCGTTCGTGGCCGTACCAGCCGGCCCGGCTGACCCGGAACCCGGTCATCACCTCGTCCATGATGAACAGCGCGCCGTCGTCGTGGGCGATCCGCGCGAGTCCTGCGTTGAAGCCGGGCCGCGGTGGGACGACACCCATGTTGGCGGCGGCGGATTCGGTGATGATGGCGGCGATCTGACCCGGATGCTCGGCGAAGGCGGCGCGGACGGCGTCGAGATCGTTGTAGGGCAGCACGATCACTTCGGCCGTCGTCGAGGCGGTCACCCCGGCCGAGTCGGGCAGGGCGAAGGTGGCCACGCCGGAACCGGCCGAGGCCAGCAGGGCGTCGACGTGACCGTGGTAGCACCCGGCGAACTTGACGATCTTCGGTCGTCCGGTGAACCCGCGGGCCAACCGGATGGCCGACATGGTCGCCTCGGTGCCGGACGAGACCAGGCGGACCCGATCCACTCCGGGGACCCGATCGACGATGGCCTCGGCCAGGGCGACCTCGCCCTCACCGGGCGTCCCGAACGACAGTCCGCGAGCCGCGGCCGCCGACACCGCTTCCAGCACCGCGGGATTCGCATGGCCCAGAATCATGGGACCCCAGGACCCGACCAGGTCGACGTAGGTGTTGCCGTCGGCGTCGGTGATGTGCGGGCCGCGACCGGAACGCATGAACCGGGGGGTGCCGCCGACGGAACGGAAGGCCCGTACCGGCGAGTTGACCCCGCCCGGCGTGACCGCCGAGGCCCGGGCGAACAGGGCGGCGCTGGCCGGGACCGGTTCGTCGGACCGGGCCGCTGCCTTCGCCGTATCGGTCGGAACCTGGTCGGTCTCGGCCGGGGCGCTCTCGTGGATCTCGTCGGCCGTGGCCGCACCGGTGGGTGTCGTGTCGCTCATGTGGTCTCTCCTCGGGCCGGGCTGATCGTCGTCTGGTCCGCCGGTCACGCGCGCAACCAGCCGGCGACCTCGGTCGCCCAGTAGGTCAGCACGATCTGCGCGCCGGCCCGGCGGATGGAGGTCAGGGACTCCAGGATGGCCCGGTCCCGGTCGATCCAACCGCGGTCGGCGGCGCCCTCGATCATCGAGTACTCGCCGGAGATCTGGTACGCGGCCAGCGGGACGTTCACCGTCGGGTCGTTGGCGACGTCCCGCACGATGTCCAGGTAGCTCATCGCCGGTTTGACCATCACCAGGTCGGCGCCCTCGGCGACATCGAGAGCGACCTCCCGAGCCGCCTCCCGCCGGTTGGCCGGGTCCTGCTGGTAGGTCCGCCGGTCACCCTGCAGGGCGGAGTCGACCGCCTCCCGGAACGGGCCGTAGAAGGCGGACGCGTACTTCGCCGCGTAGGCGAAAACCCCGGTGTCGAGGTGGTTCTCGGCATCCAACGCCGCCCGGACGGCGGCCACCTGGCCGTCCATCATCCCGGACGTGCCGACGAGATCGGCGCCGGCCGCGGCCTGGGCGACCCCCATCTGCTGGTACCGGACCAGGGTCGCGTCGTTGTCGACCGCGCCGGACGGGGTGAGCACCCCGCAGTGGCCGTGGTCGGTGAATTCGTCCAGGCACAGGTCGGCCATCAGGACGGTGGAATCGCCCAGGTCGGACCGCAGATCACGCAGCGCCGCGTTCAGGATGCCGTCGGGTTCGGTGGCCTGCGACCCGACCGCGTCACGCACGGTGGGGATGCCGAACAGCATGAGGCCGCCCACTCCCGCCGTCACCGCTTCGGCGGCGGCCCGGCGCAGTGAGTCCCGGCTGTGCTGGGCGACCCCGGGCATGGCGCTGATCGGCAACGGCTCGGTCAGGCCCTCCTTGACGAACATCGGCAGCACCAGATCGGCCGGATCCAGCCGGGTCTCGGCGACCAGCCGGCGCAGCGCCGGGGTGCGGCGCAGCCGACGGGGACGGTCGGCGGGAACGAAGGCGGGGGCGGGGACCGGGGTGGTGGTCACGGGGCGGAACCTTTCACAGGGTGCAGAAGCGGGCGTGCTGATCGTCAGGGGGTCGTCGGTGGCTCGTCCGGCGGCCGATGCAGGACCCTCCGCAGCCCGTCGACCAGGGCGGCCGGGGTGGGTGCCGCGGCGGTGAAGTCCAGGCGCCATCCGGCCGCGCGGACCGCCTCGGCGGTGGGACGGCCGATGGCCCCGATCACGGTGGCTGCGGCCGGTCGTCGCGGCCCGATCGCCTGCACGGTACTGGGCGAGGTGAACAGGGCCGCGGTGAAACCGCCACCCACCAGGCGCTCGACCACCGTCGGCGCGGGCGGGCCGATCATGGTGCGGTAGGCGACCACGGTCTCGATGCGATGGCCGGCGTCGGCCAGGGCCTCCGGGAGGGTGGCCGCGGCCCGGTCGGAGTGGGGGAGCAGGACGTCCGCGGTAGCGGTCGGCCGGTCCGCCGGCGGTGGCCAGATCGCGGCGAGGTCCTCGGCCGACCCGCCGGTCGCCGGGACCAGGTCGACCGGCCATCCGGCGTCCCCGACCGCGCGGGCGGTGGCCGGCCCGACCGCGGCGATCCGCGAGGCCGCGGACCTCGGCAGGCCGAGGGCGTCCAGGCGGGCGGACCAGACGGCGACGGTGCTGGCCGAGGTGAAGGCGATCCACGTGTACCGGCCGTCCGCCCACCGTCGTACCGCGGCGTCCAGCGCCGCGGTGTCCGGCGGTGCCGCCACCGTGATGAGCCGAACCGCGGTGACCTCGGCGCCGGCGGCCAGCAGGGCACGATGCAGACCGGACGGCCCGGCCCCGGGATCGGCCGGCGCCGGGACGAGAACCGTCACCCCGTCGAGGGTCTCGCTGTCGGTTCGCTCGACCCGCGCCGGGGTGGGGGGACCGGGTCGGGTCACCGCGGCGCGGCCAGCAGGCGACCGGCGCCGCGGGTCAGCAGGTCCTCGGCCAGCTCCACCCCGAGCGCCACGGCGTCCACCAGCGGACCGGTCACCGACCCCCGCACCTGTTCCTGCCCGTCGGCGGAGAAGACGGCCGCCGTCAGGCGCAGGGTCGCCCCGTCCACGGTGGCGTGCGCACCGACCGGGGCGACGCAACCGGCTTCGACCGCGGCCAGCAGGCTGCGTTCGGCGTCGGCGGCCGCGCGGGTGGCCGGATCGTCCAGGGCGTTCAGGGCACCGGCGTACCAGGCGGTCTGACGATCCACCGTCCGGCACTCGACAGCCAGGGCGCCCTGACCGCAGGCCGGCAGCATGTCCTCGGGACGCAGGCGCTCGGTGATCGCCGCGGACCGGTCCAGCCGGGCCAGCCCGGAGGCGGCCAGCACCACGGCGTCCAGATGGCCGTCGGTCACCAGCCGCAGACGCGTGTCCACGTTGCCGCGGACCGGCACCACCTCGACGTCCGGTCGCAGCGCCCGCAGCTGCGCTGACCGACGCGGCGACCCGGTGCCGACCCGGGCCCCGGTCGGCAGCCCGGCCACCGTCAGTCCGTCCCGGGCACACAGGACGTCGGCCGGGTCCTCGCGGACCGGCACCGCGCCGACGACGATGCCGTCGGCCGGGGCGGTCGGCAGATCCTTGTAGGAGTGCACGACGACATCGACCCGACCGTCGGCCAGCGCGGTGCGCACCGCGCCGACGAACACCCCGGTGCCGCCGATCTGGGCGAGCGGCCCCTGGTTGACGTCGCCTTCGGTCTTGATGCGGACCAGTTCGACTCCGGGTACGCGCTCATCACCGGATCCGGCGGCCAGCTCGGCCAGTTGCCGGGCCACCATGCCCGATTGGGCCAGGGCCAGGGCGCTGCCGCGGGTGCCCAGCCGGAGCAGCGGTGCCCCGACGGGATCGATCGCCGGGCTCACGATGCGGCAACCCCCGGGATGCCCGAGGCGACCAGCTGAGCCGGGCGAACGTCCAGACCGTCCCAGTCGACCGCGGAATCCTGCGCGGCGGTGGTGGGCCGACGGACCCGGGCGTTGACACAGCAGGCCGGAGCGCAGAAGTCGGGTCGCGCCGTGGCCGCCACCACCCGGCCGCCCGGGGCGTCGTCGGCCGGGTCGGACCCGTCGAGCCGGCGGACCAGGAGGTCGGCCAGCGCGGCGACGAACCGGGGGTCGGTGCCGGGGGTCGGGACACGGGCGAACCAGAGACCGTGCTCCTGTGCGGTCTCCGCGGCCTCGTGGTCCAGATCCCAGATGACCTCGACGTGGTCGGAGACGAAGCCGATCGGCACGACGACGACGCCCTTGACGCCCTCACCCGCCAAACCCTCGATCACATCGTTGATGTCCGGATCCAGCCACGGCACCGACGGCGGACCGGACCGCGACTGGTAGACCAGCTGCCACCCGATGCCCTCGGTCTCGGGCAGCTGCCGGGCCACGCCGTCGAGGACGGTGCGGGCGACGGCCAGGTGCTGGGTGACGTACGCGCCGCCGGGCTGGTGGTCGCCCAGGGACGCCGAACCCGAGGTGTCGGCCATGGTGTTCGGGATCGAGTGCGTGGTGAAGATGACCCGGACATCCGCGGGGGACAGCCCGGCCTCGGCGGCCGAACGGAGAGCCGCGGCCGTGTCGTCGACGAACGGCTCGACGAACCCACGCACCGCGAAGTACGGGCTGACCTTGTCGATCCGCACCCGGCCGACCAGGCCGGTGTCGGCCAGCGCGCGGCCGAAGTCCTCCCGGTACTGCCGGCAGGAGGAGTACGACGAATAGGCCGAGGTGGCCAGGCCCAGCAGGCGGATCTGGCCGGCGGCGGCCGCCTCGGTCACGACGTCCGACAGGTAGGGCGCCCAGTTGCGATTGCCCCACAGCACGGGGGTGTCGACCCCACGGCGCTGGAGTTCGGTCTCCAGGGCGGCCCGCAGCGCACGGTTCTGCTCGTTGATCGGGGACCGGCCGCCGAGCGCCTGGTAGTGGTGCGACACCTCGACCAGTCGTTCGTCGGGGATGCCGCGGCCGCGGGTGACGTTGCGCAGGAACGGCATCACGTCGTCGGGGCCCTCGGGCCCGCCGAAGCCGGCCAGCAGGATCGCGTCGTAACCGGGCCGGGTCGGATCGGCCGTCCCCTCGGCCGGCTGCGTCGAGGCGACGGTGCTCATCGCACGACCTCGACCACGCCGGCCTCGTCGATCCGCCGACCGGAGAAGAACGGCGTCTCCTCGCGCACGTGCATCCGGGCGCCGGACGCGCGCAGGTGGCGCATCAGGTCGACGGTGTCGTGGAGTTCGTCGGCTTCCAGCGCCAGCAGCCACTCGTAGTCGCCGAGGGCGAACGCGGCCACCGTGTTGGAGAGCACCTGGTCGTACTCGCGGCCCATCATGCCGTGCTCGACGAGCATGCCGCGGCGCTCCTGGTCGGGCAGCAGGTACCACTCGAACGACCGGACGAACGGGTAGACGGTGACCCAGTTCCGGGCGTCCATGCCGGCCAGGAAGGCGGGGACGTGGCCCTTGTTGAACTCGGCCGGCCGGTGCAGGCCCATGGCCGACCAGGTTCCGGTCAGGCTGCGGCCGACCGTGGTCCGGCGCAGGGCGCGGGAAGCCTCCTGCAGTTCGTCCGCGGTGGACGCGTGCCACCAGACCAGCAGGTCGGCATCGGAGCGCAGGGCCGAGACGTCGTAGAAGCCGCGGACGACGACGTCCTTCTCGGCCAGCGCGGCGACCAGGTCGGTCAGTTCGGCGGTCGCCTTGTCCGCCGGGCCGTCCAGATCGGCGCTTCGCCGGTAGACGGCGAAACCGGTGTAGCGGATCTGGGCGTTGATCTCGCGGGCGGTCGGCCGGGTGCGGGCCGGGGGTTGCGCAGACGTCATGTGTTCATCCTTCCAGCCGCGGGAGTTCTCCCGGCGGGACCTTCGTCGCGGGCATCTGTGACGTTCGTTGGTCGGTCGTGGCGACCCGCTGCGGCAGCGGGATCGAGCAGCGTGCGGGCCTGCGCCCGGGCGTCGGCGACCACGGCGCCGAGGCCGGTGCCGGCCGCGGGACCGCCCACCAGCAGTACCCCGATCGACCGCAGCTGCGCGCGCAGGTCACGGACCGCGGCCTGGTGTCCGGGCCGCGGGACGGGCAGGGCGGCCGGCCACCCGACCACCGCACTGGCGCGGAGGGACCGGGCGTCCAGGTCCAGGCCCAGCAGCGTCCCCGTGTCCAGGCGGGCCACCTCGATCAGGGCATCGTCGTCGGCGGGTCGCCCGCCGCTGTCGTCATCCCGTCCGTAGGACAGTCGCACGACGTGCCGGCCCGGTCCGACCGCCCGGGCCAGCCAGTCCCATTTCACGGTGGCGTGGGTGATGGCCTTGGCCGCCACGTCGGTCACGCTGCGGGCGACCAGTACCCCGGTGCCGCGAGGAGCGCGATCCAGTTGCGGGTCGTCGAGGACGAGGGTGACCAGGCGCACCGGCGTCGGTGGGGTGGCGACGGTCGTGGACAGGTCGGCGGGGGCCGCCGGACCCAGCAGGTCCCGGGCGACCGCTCCGGGGACGGCCAGCACCAGCGTGTCCGTCCGGAGCACCCGGCCGGAGTCGGTGGTCACCGTCCAGGTGCCAACGGCGTGGGTCACCGAGCGGACGACGGTACCGACGGTGATCTCGCCCCCCGCCGCGCGGACGGCCGTGGCGAGGGTCTCGCTCAACCGGTGCATGCCGCCGCGCAATGACGCGACCGCGCTGCCCGGCCGGGGCCGGCTGCCTGCCGACTTCCGGATGGTCAGCGCGAGCGACCGGACGTCCGGCCGGGCCAGAGCCGGCGTCACCGTCGCGACCTCCAGGGCGTCCGGGTCGGCGGCGTAGACCCCGCCGGCCACCGGCTCCACCAGCCGCTGGACGACGCGGCCGCCCATGCGTCCGCGGACCAGCCCGCCCAAACCGGACCCCTGGCGTCCGACCCGGCGGGGGAGCACCAGGTCGGCGCAGGCCCGGACGGCCCCGGTGACGCCGACGACCCGTCGCACGTCGGCGGCCCAGGGGCGGCCGGGAACGCCGAGCAGGCCTCCGACCGGCAGCGGCGCGGTGCCGCCGGCCCAGCGCACCCAGGCCCCGGTCGGTTCCGGACGGACGACCTCGTCGGCCAACCCCAGCTCGTCGACCAGCGCACCGACGGCGGGTCGGGTCACGGCGAACGATTCCGCCCCCGCGTCCAGGCGCAGGCCGCCGACCGTGTGGCCGCGGACGACCCCGCCCACCTCGGGCTCGGCCTCGAACAGGATCGGACGTCGCCCGGCCCGCGCGAGTTCCCAGGCCACCACCAGTCCGGCGATCCCGCCGCCCACGACGACGGGGCGGTCGGGCACGCTCGCGTCGGTCACCCTGCGCTCCCTCCGCCGGCCGGGCCGGAGGAGTGGAGGAGGTCGACGAGCCAGGTCAGCACGTCCGGATCGGTCTCCGGGGGGACGCCGTGGCCGAGGTTGACGACATGGCCGGGCGCCGTGCGGCCGGCGGCCAGCACTGCGGTCGCGGCGGCGCCGAGTGCGTCCCGACCGGCGAAGAGCAGAGCGGGGTCGATGTTGCCCTGCACGGGGACCCCGCCGCCGAGGCGCTGCTGCGCGACGTCCAGCGGGATGCGGTGGTCGACCCCCATCACGTCGGCACCGGCCTCGTGCATGGCGGCCAGCAGCTCACCGGTGCCTACGCCGAAGTGGATGCGGGGCACTCCCAGGTCGGCCACCGCGGTCAGCACGTGGGCCGAATGCGGCTGCACGAAGGTGCGGTAGTCGGCGAGCGACAGCGCCCCGGCCCACGAGTCGAACAGCTGTGCCGCCGAGGTGCCGGCCAGCACCTGACCCCGCAGGAAGGTGGCCGTGGTCCGGGCCACCCAGCCGGCCAGCTCGTTCCACAGCTCGGGGGCGGCGTGCATCATCGCCTTGGTGTGCAGGTGCTCCCGGCTGGGGCCGCCCTCCACCAGGTACGACGCGAGGGTGAACGGAGCGCCCGCGAACCCGATCAGCGGCGTGGATCCCAGCTCGGCGACCGTGCCGCGGACCGCCTGCACGATGGGTGTCAGCTGGTCGACGGTGAGCTCCGGCAGCGCGGCCACCTGTGCGGCGGTGCGGATCGGGTCCGCGACCACCGGACCCACCCCGGGGCGGATCTCGACATCGATCCCGGCGAGCTTGAGCGGCACGACGATGTCGCTGAAGAAGATCGCGGCGTCCACGCCGTGCCGCCGGACCGGCTGCAGGGTGATCTCGGTGACCAGATCCGGGGTCAGGCAGGCGTCGAGCATGGCCGTCCCGGCGCGGACCGCGCGGTACTCGGGCAGGGATCGACCGGCCTGCCGCATGAACCAGACCGCCGGTCGCTCGGCCCGTTCCCCACGATAGGAACGGATCAACGCCGAGTCGGCCGTGCGGCCCGACGTCAGCGGATGGTCGTCGGGCAGGGGAGTCCCGGAGATCGCCGGGCCGGCAGGAAGCGCAGACATGATGATCCATGATGACCTGCCCGCGGACGTCCCGGCGCGAGAGGTCTGCCACGCGCGGGTGACGGATCGATGTCACCGACGTAACACACCGGACCACGGCCCACCCGCCGGTCGTCACCGCAGGTCAGCGGCCTGAAGGCGAACCAGGTGAGGGTAGCCTTCGTGGAACGCGACAGCCCCTCGCGGTTACATTTTCGTCATGCTCACGGTTCTCGGTGCCAGTCACCACGACCTGGAGCTCCCCCAGTTGGAACGCCTCGCGGCTGGCGGGGAGATCCTCGCCGCCCGTCTCGCCGATCTGGTCGCCGTCCCGGACGGCCCCCTGACCGGGGTCGTGCTCCTCGCGACCTGCAACCGGCTCGAGATCTACGCCGACGCCGTGCGGTTCCATGACGCCATCGACGCGGTCACCGCGGCGGTCGCCGGAGCGACCGGCATCCCCGAGGCGGAGGCCAGCGCCCTGCTGCAGGTCCGGGTCGGCGCCCCGGTCGCGGCCCACCTGTTCGGCGTCGCGGCCGGCCTGGACTCGATGGTGGTGGGTGAGGCCGAGATCGCCGGTCAGGTCTCCCGCGCCTTCCGGGCCGCGCAAACCGCCGGTACGACGTCACCGGCGCTGCATCAACTTTTCCAGGGTGCCGCGCGTGCCTCGAAGCGGGTGGCCACGGTCACCGGTCTCGGCGCCGCGGGTCGTTCGGTCGCCTCGGTCGCGCTGGATCTGGCCGTCGGCACCGGCGACCCCCTGGTCGGCACCCGCACCCTGATCGTGGGGACCGGCGCCTATGCGCGGGTGGTCGCCGCCGAGGTCCGGGCTCGTGGCGGTCAGGATCTGTTTGTGCATTCGCCCAGTGGTCGGGCCACGGCCTTCGCCCACCGGCACGGTGCCACCCCGGTCGATGCGGATGCTCTCGCGGACGCACTGGCCACCGCCGACCTCGTGGTCACCTGCAGCGGCGCCGGCGATCCGGTCATCGACGAACTCCTCGTCCGGCGGGTCGTGGCCCGCCGCAGCGCGCCGCTGCCGATCGTCGATCTCGCGCTGCGTTCCGATCTGACCCCCCAGGCCCGGGCGGTCCCGGGGGTGCGGGTGGTGGATCTGCGCAGCGTCGCCGGGCAGGCCGACTCTCCGCACATCGAGGCCATCACCGCGGCCCAGGACATCGTCATCGCGGCCGTCGCCGACTACGAGGATCAGCTCGCCCAGCGTCGTCTGGATCCCGCGGTGGTGGCGCTGCGCCAGCACGTCTCGGGAACGGTGACGAAGGAACTCGAGCGGCTGCGGGCCAAGTACCCGGCCGACATCGCGGCCGACGTCGAACGCGCCATGCACCGGGTGACCCAGTCGCTGCTGCACACCCCGACCATGCGGGCCAAGGAACTGGCGCTGTCGGGCGACAGCGCCGGCTACCTCAGCGCCCTGCACACCCTCTTCGGCATCGACATCGAGGGCCACGCTGCCGCGCACCCGGCCGGCCCGGTGTCGGCGAAGGCCACCCGCCCCGCCTGACGGGTCGACCGCACGCGTCAGCCGATGGGAACACCGCCGGTGGCGGCGATCCCGGTCACCCCCGCGCTGCTGGCGGGGTTGCCGACCCCGCGGATGACACGCCCTCCGACCGGGCGAGCCCGCGAACCGAGCAGGAATCGAGAAGCGGAGCTGCCGGTCGGCCCCCTACCGTCGTCGATGGATTTCGGACGACTGGGGAGAGGACGACCGATGAGCGCGGACACCCGACAGAACGGCGACGACACCGGTTTCAGCGACGCCGAGAAGGCCGCGATCAAGCAGCGGGCGGCGGAGTTGCGAGCCCAGGGCGGCAAGGGGGCAGCCAAGAAGGAGCGGGAGGCGCAGGCCTGCCTGGACGCGATCGAGGCCCTCACCGGATCCGATCAGGCGATCGCCCGGCGACTGCACGTCATCGTCACCGAGGAGGCGCCCCAGCTGGATCAAAAGACCTGGTACGGCTTTCCGTCCTATGCCCGGGACGGCAGGGTCGTGGTCTTCTACCAGCCCGCTTCCAAGTTCGACACCCGTTACGGGACAGTCGGTTTCCAAGAGGACTCCCGCCTGGACGACGGGGCGATGTGGCCGACCTCGTTCGCGGTGCTCGAGGTCACCGACGACGTGGAGCGGCAGCTTCGCGACCTGGTGCGGCGGGCTGCCGACTGACCCAGTGGCCCACGGCCGACGAATGGTGCAGCGACAGCTCTCTCGAACTGTGGCTGCACCGCTCGCCGAGCGGTGTCGACCCGGTGATGGGGCCGCCCGATCGTCAGGCCAGCCCCGCCTCTTCGAAGGCGGCCAACGTCGGCGCGATGCGTGCGGTCGGCCCGACGACGTGGGCGATGGCGTCGAGGGTCTTGAGCCCGTCGCCGGTGTTGAAGATGACGGTCTCGGCCTCGGGATCGAGCTGCCCCGTGGCCAGCAGCTTGCGCAGCGTCGCCACGGTCACGCCGCCGGCGGTCTCGGCGAAAATGCCCTCGGTCCGGGCCAGCAGCTTGATGCCCTCGATGACCTCTTCGTCGGAGACGTCCTCGACCGCACCGCCGGTCCGGCGGGTGACGTCCAGGACGTAGGGCCCGTCGGCCGGGTTGCCGATGGCCAGCGACTTGGCGATGGTGTCCGGCTTCACCGGGCGGACGGTGTCGGTGCCGGCCTTGAACGCGGTGGCGACAGGGGAGCACCCGGTGGCCTGCGCCCCGAACACCTTGTACTCGGAGCTGTCGACCAGGCCCAGATCGATGAGCTCCTGGAAGCCCTTGTCGATCTTGACCAGCTGCGCGCCCGAGGCGATCGGGATGACGACCTGCTCGGGCAGCCGCCAGCCGAGCTGCTCGGCCACCTCGAAACCGAGGGTCTTGGAGCCCTCGGCGTAGTACGGCCGGACATTGACGTTGACGAACGCCCAGTCGTCCTGCTCGGCGGCGATCTGACCGGCCAGCCGGTTGATGTCGTCGTAGTTGCCGTCGACCGCGACCAGCGTCCCGCCGTACGCGGCGGTGGTGAGGATTTTCTGCTGCTCGAGGTTCGCGGGCACCAGCACGACGGAGCGGATCCCCGCGCGGGCGGCCGCCGCGGCCACCGCGTTGGCCAGGTTGCCGGTGGACGGGCAGGCCAGGACGGTGAAGCCGAGTTCGCGGGCGGCGGCCAGGGCGACGGCCACGACCCGGTCCTTGAAGGAGTGGGTCGGGTTACCCGAATCGTCCTTGACCCACAGCGTCTTCATGCCGAGCTCGCGGGCCAGGTTGTCGGCCCGCACGAGCTTGGTCTGGCCCGGGTTGATGTTCGGGGTGTCGGCGATCCCGGCCGGGACCGGCAGCAGCGAGGCCCAACGCCAGATGTTGTCGGGACCGGCCTCGATCTTCTTGCGCAGTGCCTCGCCGCGCTCGGTGAATTCGTACGCCACCTCGAGCGGGCCGAAGCACTCGGTACAGGCGTAGTAGGGGCCCAGCTCGATGCGCGAACCGCACTCGCGGCAGGACAGGGCGACAGCAGGGCCGAGGTCCACCGTGGAGGTGGCAGCGGTCGGCGCCGGGGTCAGGACAGAGGTCATCGCGAGGTCTCTCCTCATCTTTCCCGCCGTGGCGGGACGGAAGTGGCACCTGCCGTCGACGTCCGTCGCCGCGCCGCACTGGGCGCTTGTGGCGATCCGGTCATCGGCAGTGGTTGCCGGGGCTTCAACGGGCCGTGTCCCTCTGCCCCTCTGGATGAGTGGGTGATGCAGTTGTCCGGTCAGGATAACTCAGCCGCGCAACCCTCCCGGCCGTGGCCTCTGTCACCGGCAGAGCCGGGTGGTTCCCCGGACCGAACCGTCGGAGGCCGGGTGTCGGTGGCACCTGGCACGATGACGCGGTGCCCGCCGGAACCGCCCCCGCGCCCCTGGTCCTCGTCACCGGGGACGAGCCGTTCCTGGTCGACCGCGCCGTGCTGCGCACCCTGGCCGCGGCCCGCAAGGCCGACCCCGCGGTGGAACGGCGGGAGGCGGTGGCCGCCGGTCTGAGCCCGGCCGATTTCGCCGACCTGGTGGCGCCGAGCCTGTTCGCCGAGCCTCGCGTGGTGGTGGTCCGCGGGGTGCACGAGTCGGCAAAGGATCTGGCCGCCGCGTTGACCGGGTACGTCAAGGACCCGGTCGACGGGGTCACCCTGGTGATCCACCACGGTGGCGGCGCCCGCAACAAGGCCATCGCCGACGCGTTCGCCAAGGCCGGTGCCGACGTCCAGACCGCGGCGAAGATTACCCGTCCCGCCGAGCGGACCGATTTCGTGGTGAAGGAGATCCGGCGGGCCGGCGGGACGAGCACGGCCGAGGCCGTGGCCGCGCTGATCGACGCCGTCGGTTCCGACCTTCGGGAGCTCTCGTCCGCCGCCGGGCAGCTGGTGGCCGACACCGGCGGCACCGTGGACCTGCCCGCGGTCCGTCGCTACCACCGCGGACGGGGCGAAGTGAGCGGTTTCGCGGTCGCCGATGCCGTCGTCGCCGGCGACGTCCGGGGCGCCGTGGAGTCGCTGCGCTGGGCGTTGACCATCGGTGTCGCCCCAGTCCTGATCGCCGACGCACTGGCCGACGGCATCCGCACGGTGGCAAAGGTCTCCGGGGTCCGCGGCGGCGGCAATTCCTACGCGCTGGCCGGTCAGCTGGGGATGCCCGCCTGGAAGATCGACAAGGCCCGGACGGCCGCCCGGGGGTGGAGTGCCGACGGATTGGCGGAGGGCATCCGGGTGGTCGCCGACCTCAACGCCGCGGTCAAGGGCGTCGCCGCCGACCCGGAATACGCCGTCGAGAAGGCCGTCCTGGACCTGCTGGCGGCCCGTCGCCCCCGCTGAAGTTGGTCTTTCCGGCGGTGTCCCGCCGACCGGGTGGCTTCGGTGAGCTCCCGAACGGCGTCGAGGGGACCAACAACCCGCAAACGCAAGAACGCCGGGTCACCCGTGGGTGCCCGGCGTCGCTGCGTGAAGATCAGGTCAGAGAGCGTTGACCTGCTGGGCCAGCGCCGACTTGCGGTTCGCGGCCTGGTTCTTGTGGATGATGCCCTTGGAGGCGGCCTTGTCCAGGCTGCGGCCGGCGGCCTTCAGTTCGACGGTCGCGGTCTCCTTGTCGCCCGCGGCGACGGCGGTGCGGACGCGACGGACGGCGGTCTTCAGCGCCGACTTCGCGGACTTGTTGCGCAGACGGGCCGCCTCGTTCGTGCGGATCCGCTTGATCTGGGACTTGATGTTGGCCACGCCGGATTGCCTTCGTTTCGTCGTCTTGGTGGGTGTTTCCGTCGATCCGTACGACCGACCGACGGGCATGCCACAACGAGCGGCACGCGCGACACTCAAGATTACCAGCCGGACACCGCGGCGCCCAACCGTCCTGGTCATCGGCCCGTCGTCCGGCCCCGGCCGACGGGGCCACCGCGGTCCGGCCGGTGCCGGGAAGCGACAGGCGGGTGATCATGGGGCCATGACCGGTACGCCGCACCGCCTGCCCGCCGCGCTGGCCGCCCTGCTCGGCGGCGCCGGGGTCCTGCACTTCGTGGCGCCGCGACCGTTCATCGGCATCGTGCCCCGCAGTCTGCCCCGGCCGGAGGCGCTCGTGGCGCTCAGCGGGGCCGCCGAGATCGGGTGTGCCGCGCTGCTGGCCGTCCCACAGACCCGGCGGGTCGGGGGCTGGGCGTCCGCCGCGTTGTTCGTCGGGGTCTATCCGGCCAACGTCTCGATGGCGCTGCGGTCCACCGCCCGCGGCTCCCGCCGGCCCGTCTGGTACCGCGTCGTCGCGTGGGCCCGGCTGCCCCTGCAGGCGCCGCTGGTGCTGGCCGCGGTCCGGGTCGCCCGTCGCGCGTGATCGTCTCCGGCCCGTAGGGTCGCCCGTCGTGTACGTCCTGCTGCCCCCGTCGGAGACCAAGGCGCCCGGCGGTGACGGCCCGGCGTTGGACCTCGACGCGTTGGCCTTCCCCGCCCTGAACGCGACCCGCCAGACGCTCATCGGCCAGCTCAGCGCCCTGTGCGGTGGCGACCGCGCCCGGGCTCGCGCGGCCCTGGGGGTGGCAGCCAGCAAGGACGCCGAGATCGAGGCCACCGCGGAGCTGCGGACCGCGGCGACTCGGCCGGCGCTGCAGCGTTACACCGGCGTGCTCTACGACGCCCTGGATCTCGCGTCCCTGCCCCGCTCCGGGCAGGCTCGGGCCGGGGCCCGGCTGCTGGTGGCCTCCGCCCTGTTCGGAATGGTCCGCGGGGACGACGCGATTCCGGCCTACCGGTTCTCGGCCGGCTCCCGGCTTCCCGGGCGCGGCCCCGTCGCGGCCGACTGGCGGGCCCCCCTCGGACCGGTGCTGGCCGATCTGCTGGCCGACGGCGCGCCGGTCGTCGATCTGCGCTCCGGTGCCTACGCGGCGTTCGCGCCCGCCCCGGGCGCCATCACGGTGCGCGTGCTGTCCGAGGCGGTACCGGGCGACCCGACCACCCGGTCGGTGGTCAGCCACTTCTCCAAGCACGCCAAGGGACTGCTGGCCCGCGCCCTGGTGGCCAGCCGCGCCGACATGGCCGACGCGGCCGCTGTGGTCCGGGTCGCCCGCAAGGCCGGGTTGCGGGTGGAGCGCACGGGCCCGACCACGCTCGAGCTGATCACCTAGGGGGCTACGCCCGGGGGGCGACCACCCCGACCCGCTGCTGGGCGTCCCACCGGTAGACCGGCCGCCCCGCGATCCACACCTGTTCGGCCCGCTGCATGACATCCAATGGATCCCCGGACCACAGCACCAGGTCGGCGGACTTGCCGACGGCGAGCGACCCGATGCGGTCGTCGACGCCCATGGCCCGGGCCGGGTGCAGGGTGATCGCGCGCAGCGCGGTGACCGGGTCGAGACCCTCCTTCACCGCCAGGGTGGCCTGGTGCACCAGGTACTGCACCGGCACCACGGGATGGTCGGTGATGATGGAGATCTCGACCCCGGCGGCGGCCAACCGGCCCGGGTTCGCCAAAGACCGCTCGCGCAGTTCGACTTTCGACCGTGACGTCATCAGAGGGCCGATCAGTACCGGGATCTCCCGCTCGACCAGCAGGTCGGCGATCAGGTGCGCCTCGGTGCCGTGGTCGATGATCAGCCGGAAGCCGAATTCCTCGGCGATCCGCAGCGCCGTGGCGATGTCGTCGGCGCGGTGACAGTGCTGACGCCAGGGGATCTCTCGGCGGAGAACGGCCGAGAGTGCTTCCAGCCGAAGGTCGGTCGGCAGGGGGGCCGCCTCCGGACCCGTGGCCGAGCGGCGGTCGAGGTAGTCGCGGGCCTCGGCGAACGCGGAGCGGATCACCGCGGCCACGCCCAGCCGGGTCGAGGGCAGTTGTTTGCGGTCGCCGTAGACGCGCTTGGGATTCTCGCCCAGGGCCGACTTCAGGCCGGAGGGGGACCGCAGGACCATCGCGTCGACGACCCGTCCGTGGGTGTGCAGGGCCACGCACAGCCCGCCGATGGGGTTGCCGGACCCGGGGTTGACGTTGACCGCGGTGATGCCGCCGGACAGCGCGTCGTCGAATCCGAGATCGAACGGGTTGATGGCGTCGATGGCCCGCACCGCCGCGGTGTTCGGGTCGGTCAGCTCGTTGGTGTCGTTGCCGGCCCAGCCCTGCGCCTCCTCGTGCGTGCCGAGGTGGGTGTGCGCGTCCACGAAGCCGGGCAGCAGCCAGCGACCGCCGGCGTCGACGACGGGCAGCGGTTCGCCGCCCTCGGTGAGATCCGGCAGCCGGAGGTCGGCGCCGAGGGCTGCGATGACGCCGTCCATCACCAGGACCGTGCCGGTGAATGGCACGCCCTCGATGGGGACCACGAAGGCGTCGGTGACGGCGAAGTCGCCCCCGGGTGCGGCGTGGAGCGGGGTGTCGGTCATGGCGTCGATGATCCGCCGGCCGCATGGTGACCGGCGGCGTGCCGGCCGTGTGCAGCGTCGGGCATGGCCGGGTGGTAGCCGTCGGGATGCCGACCGTCGGCGTGCCGTTCCGTCGGGGCGCCGTCCGGGTCCTGCGCGACGCCGGGGGCCCGCTCGGTGGGCGCGTCAGGTTCCGACGACGGTGTCTTCTTCGACGTCAGGCTGTCGGCCAGGGCCAGGAGGAGCGCCACGGCGACGAACCCGACGATCACGAACAGGCCGTGCCGGAAAGCGGTGGCGAAGTCGCCCTCGCTGCTGGCCACTGCTGAGTAGAAGACGCTGCCGGTGGCCGCGATACCGGCCGCCGACCCGATGCGTTGCCCGGTCTGCAGGACACCGCCCGCGCTGCCGGCGCGCTTGACCGGGACCTGCGACAGGCTCAGTGTCTGGTTGGGGGAGATGACCAGCCCGCCGCCCAGGCCGGCGATGAGCAGCGGCACCGCCGCGGCCCAGCCGACGTTCTGCCCGGGGACGAGCAGTACCGCCACCCAGGTCGCGGACAGCCCGACGATGACGGTGGCGAGCCCGGCGGCGATGAGGCCGCGCCCCAGCGCCAACACCTTGCGGCTGCCGACGATCGACGTGAGGGCACCGCCGACGGCGAACGGGGTGGTGGCCAGACCGGCCTGCAGCGCCGAGTAGCCCAGGCCGGACTGCAGGTACTGGGTGTAGATGAAGAAGACCCCGGTGAAGCCGGCGAAGTAGGCCAGGCCCACCGCCGCGCCCAGGACGTAGGAGCGGATGCGGAACAGGTCGAGGCTGACCACCGGCTCCTTCGTCCGCCCGTACCGGCGTTCGTGCAGCACCCAGACCAGCAGGGTGACCGCGGCGACCGGGAACAGGATCAGCCGGAGCCACAACGGCCAGGACCGCTGCTCGATGAACGGCAGCAGGACGGCCAGGACGGCGGTGCCGAGCAGGACGACGCCGATCGGGTCCAGGTCGGCCGACCGGCCGGCTCCCGACTTCTTCGGCGGGGTGGGCAGATAGCGCAGGGCCAGGACGATGGCGAGGGCGCCGACGGGGAGGTTGACGAAGAAGACCATCCGCCAGCCCAGATCAGACCCGAAGAGGGAGATGATCGCCCCGCCCAGCAGCGGGCCGACGGCGGTCGACAGACCGACCGTGGCGCCGAAGAAGCCGAAGGCCTTGCCGCGTTCCTGCCCGCGGAACAGGGTCTGGATGAACCCGCTGACCTGGGGTGTGATGAGGGCGCCACCGCAGCCCTGCAGCAGCCGCGCCGCGACCAGGACGGCGCCGTTCGGGGCCAGCCCACAGGCGGCGCTGGCCAGCAGGAAGACGATGACCCCGGCCAGGAACACCGAACGCCGACCGCGGGCGTCGCCGATGCGCCCGGACGGCACCAGCAGCAGGCCGAACGTCAGGGCGTAACCCGACACGATCCACTGCAGGGCGTTCTCGCCGGCGCCCAGCCCGGTCTCGATGGACGGCAGAGCGACGTTGACGATGCTGACGTCCAGCAGGGTCATGAAGCCGGCGACCAGGCAGACGGTCAGCGCCTTCCACCGACGCGGGTCGGGGGTGTGGTCGTCGTCCGGGCCCGGGCCGTGGCCGGCGCGGGAGCCGGTGGTCGTCTGCGTCGTCACCGGCTCATGGTTCCCGATTGCGGCCGCCCGCAACGGGCGGACGGCCACCGGACGCTTCGCGTCGCGAAAGATCACACCGGAGCGAGCGACGCACCCCACCCGGCCGACGGGACCGGGCCGGGAGCCGTGCGTGGGACGATGGACGGCGCGGTGGTCGTCAGTCGGCGGTGCCGCCCCCGTCGTCCCCCTGGTGAGAGTGATTCGTTCGTGACCTCGAGTACCCACCGCGTGCGTACGTTCACGCCGCCGGAGCGCATCCGGAACTTCTGCATCATCGCGCACATCGACCACGGCAAATCGACCCTGGCCGACCGCATGCTGCAGCTGACCGGTGTGGTCGACGACCGCTCCATGCGGGCCCAGTACCTGGACCGGATGGACATCGAGCGCGAACGCGGCATCACCATCAAGTCGCAGGCCGTGCGGCTGCCCTGGGTGGTGGACGGGCAGGACCACGTCCTGAACCTCATCGACACCCCCGGGCACGTCGACTTCACCTACGAGGTCTCCCGGTCGCTGGCCGCCTGCGAGGGCGCGGTGCTGCTGGTCGACGCGGCGCAGGGCATCGAGGCGCAGACCCTGGCCAACCTGTACCTGGCCCTGGAGAACGACCTGCACGTCATCCCGGTGCTCAACAAGATCGACCTGCCGGCCGCGCAGCCGGAGCGGTACGCCGAGGAGATCGCGCACATCATCGGCGGTTCGCCGGACGACGTGCTGCGGGTGTCGGGCAAGACCGGCGCGGGCGTGCGCGAGCTGCTGGACAAGGTGGTCGCCGAGATCCCGGCGCCGGTCGGCGACGCCGACGCCCCCGCGCGGGCGATGATCTTCGACTCGGTCTACGACATCTACCGCGGCGTCATCACCTACATCCGGGTCATCGACGGCAAGATCACTCCGCGCGAGCGGATCCAGATGATGTCCACCAAGGCGACCCACGAGCTGCTCGAGGTCGGCGTCATCTCCCCGGAACCGGTGCCGACGGCCGGCCTGGGCGTCGGTGAGGTCGGTTACCTGATCACCGGGGTGAAGGACGTCCGCCAGTCCCGGGTCGGTGACACGGTGACCTCCGCGGCCAAGGGCGCGACCGAGGCGCTGGGCGGTTACCGCGATCCGCGGCCGATGGTCTACTCCGGGCTCTACCCGCTGGACGGCTCCGACTTCCCGCTGCTGCGCGATGCGCTGGACAAGTTGCGGCTCAACGACGCCGCGCTGACCTACGAGCCGGAGTCGTCCGCCGCCCTCGGATTCGGGTATCGCTGCGGCTATCTCGGGCTGCTGCACCTGGAGATCACCCGGGACCGGCTGGAGCGGGAGTTCGGACTCGACCTGATTTCGACGGCGCCCAACGTCGTTTACCACGTGACGATGGAAGACAAGTCCGAGCACGTCGTCACCAACCCGTCGGACTGGCCGGCCGGCAAGATCGCCACCATCACCGAGCCGATGGTCAAGTGCACGATCATCAGCCCGAGCGACTACATCGGCGCGATCATGGAGCTGTGCCAGTCGCGGCGGGGGCAGCTAGGCGGCATGGACTACCTGTCCGAGACCCGGGTCGAGTTGCGCTACACGATGCCGCTCGGCGAGATCATCTTCGATTTCTTCGACGCCCTGAAGTCCCGGACCCGGGGCTACGCGTCGCTGGACTACGAGGAGATCGGGATGGAGGCCGCCGATCTGGTCAAGGTCGACATCCTCCTGCAGGGCGAGGCGGTGGACGCGTTCTCGGCCATCGTGCATCGGGAATCGGCCTACCAGTACGGGGTCTCGATGACGGGCAAGCTGCGGGAGCTCATCCCGCGTCAGCAGTTCGAGGTGCCCATCCAGGCCGCGGTCGGGTCGCGCGTCATCGCCCGGGAGACGATCCGGGCGATGCGCAAGGACGTCCTGGCCAAGTGCTACGGCGGTGACATCACCCGCAAGCGCAAGCTGCTGGAGAAGCAGAAGGAGGGCAAGAAGCGGATGAAGATGGTCGGCCGCGTGGAGGTCCCGCAGGAGGCCTTCATCGCCGCGCTGTCCACCGACGCCGTGCCCGCCGGCTCCGGGGGCAAGGAGAAGAAGTAGACGACCCGACCCGGGTACGCCCGGGTCGGACGGTGACGGCTCAGGCGCGGAGTGGATTCTCGGCGCGCAGCCCGCTGCCGGTCCAGCTCAGCGCGGTCAGGTCGGTGACGACCACGTCCGCGTCGGTCTGAAGGGCGCGCTCGCCGATGCCGATGACCGCGCCCACCCCGGCCGCCCGGGCCGCCTCCACCCCGGCCGGGCTGTCCTCGAGGACCACCGCCTGCACCGGGAGCTGGCCCAGCGCAGCAGCGGCGGCCAGAAAGCCCTCCGGGTCCGGCTTGCCGAGTCGGACGTCGTCCGCGGTGACCAGGACGTCGGGGACGGCGAGGCCGGCGGCGGTGATCCGAGCGGTGGCCAGCAGCCGGGTGCCCGACGTGACGACGGCCCACTGCTCGGCCGGGATGCTGCGGGTCAGCTCCGGCGCCCCGGCGATCGCGGGCACGGCGACCGCTCCGTCGATCTCCAGCCGGTTGATGAGCTCGACCGCCTCCGATCGGCCCACCTCGTCGATCAGCAGGGCGACCGTGTCCGCGGCGCGTCGGCCGTGCACCATCTCGCCCACGGTCACCGGGTCCAGCCCGTGGTGCACGGCCCAGTCGCCCCAGGCCTGCATCACGCTGGCGTCGGAATCGACCAGGACCCCGTCGCAGTCGAACAGGACGGCCGAGCAGGTCAGGGTGCGGCTGGTCACGCGGGACTCCAGAGCGGTGTGCGGAACATCGGGGGACGACCGGAGTATGCCCGTCGCCCGCGGGCTTCCCGGACGCACGGCGGGCCGGGCGTCCGGGAGAGTGGGGGGATGAACGCTCCGTTGCGGGTCGGTGTGGTCGGCGCCGGTATCGGTGGGCTGGCCGTCGCCGCCGGGTTGCAGCGCGCGGGCGCCGAGGTGACGGTCTTCGAGCGGGCACAGCCTCGTTCCGATGAGGGGTCGGGACTGTCGTTGTTCGGCAACGGGTTGGCCGCACTCGACGCCCTCGGGCTGCGCGCCGCCCGGCGCGACCGGGGAATCGTCAGCAGCGGCGAGTCCGGCGGCGTGATCGCCTCGGGGGCCGCGGGTCAACGCGCCCCGGACGGGCGGCTGCTGTCCCGGCTCCCCTCCTCGGTGGCGGCCACCGTCGTCGTGGTGCATCGGTCCGAGCTGCGCCATCTGCTGCTGTCGGCCGTCGCGCCCGGAACGGTGACGACCGGGGACGCGGTGACCGGGGTCGACGCGGCCGGCCGCACGGTGATGGTGTCCGGGCGGTCACAGGAGTTCGACGTCGTCGTGGCCGCCGACGGCATCCGCAGCCGCCTACGTGCGGGCTGGCCCGGCGACCCCGGGATGCGGTACAGCGGATACCGAGCCTGGCGCGGAGTGACGGCCGAGCCGGTCGACGTCGGGGGAGTGGTCGGTGAGACCGTCGGCCGTGGAATGCGTTTCGGGATCGCGCCGATCGACGGCGGAACGCGGTCGGGCTGCGTCTACTGGTTCGCGGCCATCTCCGGTCCTGCTGTGCGCGAGCCGTCCTCGGACGATCTGGGGCGCTTCGCCGGGTGGCACGACCCGATCCCGGCCCTGCTGGCGGCCACCCCGCCGCCGGACCGCCAGGGGCTGCCCATCGAGGAACTGGCCGGTCGGGTGTCCTCGTTCCGGCGGGGCCGCTGCGTGCTGCTGGGCGATGCGGCCCACGCCATGACGCCCAATCTCGGGCAGGGCGGAAACCAGGCGCTGGAGGACGCGGCAACCCTCGGCGTGCTGCTGTCCGGCCTTGGTCGCGTCGACGGGCGGGGGATCGACGCAGCGCTGACCGCCTACGACCGACTGCGTCGGCCGCGGACCCAGCGCGTCGCTCGCCAGGCGGCGTTGCTCGGTCAGGTGCTGCAGGCCGCCGGGCCGGTGTCGTCCCGGCTGCGCGACGCCGCATTGCGGCTGGCCCCGGAACGGGTGGTGGCGCGGCAGCTCCTCGCCGTGCAGCGCTGGTCCCCGCCCGGACCGGCCCCGGGGCTTTGACGGGTGCAGTGGGGGAGCTTCGCTTCCGGGTGCCGGTGTCTGGTCGGTCCGCCGCCGGGGCACTGACCGGCCATGACCGAACTCTCCGGCGCCCATGCCGACCTGCTGGCCACCGTGCCCGAGCCGACGGACTTCACCGTCGAGACCGCCGACGTCGACTACCGGCAGGACGGGTCCGCGCTGCGTGGCTATCTCGCCCGGCCCTCGGCGGGGGCGAACGGCGTCGGTGTGCTGATCGTGCACGACTGGTTCGGGGTGGCCGACACCGCGATCATGCGGGCGCAGATGCTGGCCCGGCTCGGCTACGTCGCGTTCGCTGCCGACATCTTCGGCGCCGACACCCGCCCCACCCCGGAGCAGGCGCCGGAGGTGGCCGGGAGCTTCTACGGCGACCCGGACCTCACCCGCGCCCGGGCGGCCGCGGGGTTGGAGCAGCTGCTCGCGCAGCCCGGGGTCGATCGTCACCGCGTCGTCGTGATCGGTTACTGCTTCGGCGGTTTCGTCGCACTGGAGCTGGCTCGCACCGGCGCGGACGTCGCCGGGACGGTCACCTTCCACGGTTCGCTGAAATCCGACCGACCGCAGGAAGCGCGCAACATCCGCGGCAAGGTGCTGGTGCTGACCGGGTCGAACGACCCCATCGTGCCGGACGAGGAGATCGCCGACTTCGTCGCCGCGATGCGGGACGGACAGGTGGCGGACTGGCAGGTCCATCTCTACAGCGGCGTGCAGCACGCCTTCACCGTCCCCGGGTCGAACCACCCGCCGGCGGTCTACGACGCCACCGCCGACCGGCGGTCCTGGGCGGCGCTGCTCGACTTCCTGGGGGAGTTCGACTGACGCCACGGATCAGTAACTCCGCAAAAGCGTCAGTTCGCGCCCTGAGCGGCAGCGTTGATCCGTCGTTCCTCGCCCGTCGGATCGGCGACCGTCAGTACCAGCCGTACGTACTTCTCGTCCCGGAGCTCGACGACCAGGTTGTCACGGGGGTCGCTGACGTTCCAGAAGGTGGCTTCGCCGCCCCGGTGGAACGTGCCGGCGTACTTGCCGGGCACGGCCAGTCCCGGTGCGCGGATCCCACGGGGTTCGTCGACCACCCCCGGGTCGGCGGTGGCCCCGCGGACGTGGGTCAGGGGGATGCGCAGTTCCCGGGTGAAGCTCCACAGCTTGTCCAGGCCGCGGGGCTCGACGACGAGTTCCTCGGCGGTCAGCGTGATCTCGTTCATGACGGGTCCTTTCGAACGGGTGGAAGTGTGGTGACCAGTCCGCGGCCGAGCAGGCGGACACCCAGTCGTTCGGCCGCATCCGGGCCCAGCTGATCCACGAGAGCTCCTGCGATCGAACGGATCTCGGCGTCGTCGGCCGCCAGGTCCATCAGGGCGACCATCAGCAGGTCGAGGTCGACCGGTTCGTCCGACCCTCGGGTCAGGGCGGCCATGAACAGGCCCCGCTTGCTGCCGAAGGCCTGATAGAGGCTGGCCCGGGCCAGCCCGGTCGCGGTCAGGAGGTCGTCCACCGAGGTGCCGCGGTACCCGCCGGCGACGAATGCATCCCTCGCTCGGGCGATCACCGTCGCCGGGTCGAAGGAGCGGGGTCGGGCCATGGGTCCACGGTAGAACGATCAGTCCAGAATGACCAGTCCAGAATTCCGTCCCGGCCCGGCAGACCCACTCGGCTCCTGCACCCGCCCCCTCCGGGGCGCCGATACCCTGGGTTCATGTGGCAGACCGTGCTCGACGTGGTGGACGCCGTCGAGTCGTGGATCGCCGGACAGTCCTACTGGATCCAGGTCGTCGTCCTGCTGGCCGTTCTCGGACCGCTGTGCTGGTTCCTGGCCGGGCTCATCGACCGGGTCGTCGAGCGGGTCCTGGCCTGGCATTCCCGGCGAGAGAGCCGCCATGGCGCCCACCCCGCCACGACGGCGCCGGGTGGATCCCGATGAGCCGCCGCCCCTTGCCCGTCGTCACCCGTCGCTGGATGACGATCGCCTTCGTCCTGATGCTGCTGATCGCCCTGCTGGTCACCCAGCTCCGCTAGGACCGGTCGGGGCCGGCCGCGCCGCAGAGGACACTGGACGGGTGCCTTCCGCTCTTCCCGACGGGGATCCCGTCCCGTCCGACGGCTCGCTGCCACCGTCCGCGGCCGACGGACTGACCGCCCGCAGCCTGTCCCTCTACGTGCACGTGCCCTTCTGTGCGACGCGCTGCGGCTACTGCGACTTCAACACCTACACCGCCGGCGAACTCGGCACCGATGCGTCCCCGCAATCCTGGCTGAACGCCGTCCGGGCTGAGACCGCGCTCGCGGCACGGACTCTCGCCGACCTGGGCGACGACCGTCCGGTCACGACGGTGTTCGTGGGCGGCGGGACGCCCTCCCTCCTGGGGTCCCAGGGACTGCCCGCGGTGATGGACGCCGTCCGCGACCACTTCACCCTGGCCGAGGGCGCCGAGGTCACCACCGAAGCCAACCCGGAGTCCACCGGTCCCGAGCTGCTCGACGCCCTGCTGGCCGCCGGCTTCACCCGGCTGTCCCTCGGTCTGCAGTCCACGTCGACGTCCGTGTTGCGCATCCTCGACCGCACCCACACCCCCGGCCGCGCCCTCGACGTGGTCACGCAGGCCCGGGCCGCCGGGTTCGGGCACGTCAACCTCGACCTCATCTACGGCACGCCGGGGGAGACCGACGCCGACTTCACCGCCTCGCTCCGGGCCGCCGCGACCAGCGGCGCCGACCACGTGTCGGCCTACTCGCTCATCGTCGAACCGGGCACCCGGCTGGCCCGGCAGGTACGCACCGGGGTGCTGCCCACCCCTGACGAGGACGTGCTCGCCGACCGGTACCTGCTCGCCGAACGCGAGCTGACCGCCGCCGGGTTCACCTGGTACGAGGTGTCGAACTGGGCCCGCACCCCGGACGCCCGATGCCGCCACAACCTGGCCTATTGGACCGGCCAGGACTGGTGGGGCCTCGGGCCCGGCGCCCACTCCCACGTCGGCGGGGTCCGGTGGTGGAACGTCAAGCACCCGGCCGCCTACGCGGCCGCGCTGGCCGCCGGCCGCTCACCCGGGCACGCCCGGGAGGTGCTGGACGCCGACCAGCGCAGCACCGAGGACGTGCTGCTGCGCCTGCGCCTGGCCGACGGACTACCGCTCCACCGGCTCGACCCGGCCGGCCGGGACACCGCTCGCGACGCCGCCGAGCGGGGGCTGCTCGACCGGGGCGCCCTGCACGACGGGGTGGCACGGTTGACCCTGGAGGGCCGGCTCCTTGCCGACGGCATCGCCGTGGATCTGCTCGGTTGATCGTCACGGCCTGGAGCCCGTGATTGCATGACCCGGTGCAGCTGCCCCTGGTCCAGATCGACGCCTTCGCCGACGCCCCGTTCACCGGTAATCCGGCCGCGGTCATGGTGCTGCCGCACTGGCTGCCCGACACCCTGCTGCAGCAGCTGGCGGAGGAGAACAACCTGTCGGAAACGGCGTTCCTGGTCGACCGGCTGCCGGTCGACGTCACCGCGCCGGAACCGGGAGAACCCAGCTACCACCTGCGCTGGTTCACCCCGGCCATCGAGGTGACGTTGTGCGGGCACGCCACCCTGGCGTCCGCGGCCCACCTCTTCACCGACCGGCATCCGTCCGCGACCCGCCTGTGGTTCCACAGCCTGTCCGGCTGGCTCACCGTCCGCCGCGACCCCGCCGACCCCGGTCGACTGGAACTGGACTTCCCGGCCGACGACCTGGGCCCCACCGCGGCGGACGACGCGATGCTGGCCGCGCTCGGCCTCACCTCCGACGATGTCGAGGCAACGTTCCAGTCCCTGGACCTGGTCATCGTGGTCCGCCGGGCCGAGCAGGTCGCGGCCCTGACCCCGGACCACACCGCGCTGGCGCGGCTCGACCAGCGGGGCGTCATCGTCACCGCCCCCGGGTCGTCGACGGGTGACGACGGGCCGGACTTCGTGTCGCGGTGGTTCGGCTGTGGCGCGGGCGTGGGGGAGGACCCGGTGACCGGTTCGGCCCACAGTCAGATCGCGCCCTACTGGGCCTCCCGGCTGGGACGGGACACGTTGTCCGCCCGGCAGCTGTCCCGCCGCGGCGGCAATCTGCGCTGCACCGTGGTCGGCGATCGGGTCCGCATCGCCGGTCGGTTCCGTCGCTATCTGGACGGCACCGTCCACCTGCCGGACGAGCTGGCCGACGCCTCGATCAGTTGACCGGGGGCGGGCCGGGCACCGGGTAGAGCGGGTCGAGGTCCAGCACCCGCACGTGCATCACGAACCGCTGCTGCAGGGCCGACCGCAGCGCGCGGTGCAGGCCGTCCTCCAGGAACAGCTCGCCCCGCCAGCGCACCACGTGCGGGAACAGGTCGCCGTAGAAGGTCGAGTCCTCGTCGAGCAGGGTGTCCAGGTGCAGCACGCGTTTGGTGGTGATCAGTTCGTCCATCCGCACCTGGCGTGGGGGCAGCCGTGACCAGTCCCGGGTCGTGAACCCGTGATCGGGATACGGGCGGCCGTCCCGGACGTCGCGGAAGATCATGGCCTGGTCACTGTAACGGCCGGTACGCCGGGACGCCGTCGTCCGACCCGTTCGGGGCAGCGCGACGACTACACTTGGCACCCGGGAATGGAGAGTGCCAATCCAGTGCTGCGCCCACCTGGGCGCGGCAGGGGTGGGGCACCGGAGGAAGGAAGGGTGACGATGACGGCCGACGACCGCCGGTTCGAGGTGTTGCGGGCCATCGTCTCCGACTACGTCGCCACCCGGGAGCCCGTCGGCTCCAAGTCGCTCGTCGAACGGCACTCCCTCGGGGTGTCCCCGGCGACCATCCGCAACGACATGGCCGTCCTGGAGGACGAGGGCTACATCGCCCAGCCGCACACTTCGGCCGGCCGCATCCCCACCGACAAGGGCTACCGTCTGTTCGTCGACCGTCTCTCGCAGGTCAAGCCCCTCAGCTCCGGGGAACGCCGCGCCATCCAGGGCTTTTTGTCCGAGGGCGTCGACCTGGACGACGTGCTGCGCCGGTCGGTGCGCCTGCTCGCCCAGCTCACCCGTCAGGTCGCCGTCGTCCAGTACCCGACGCTGACCCGGTCCCGGGTCCGGCACATCGAGGCCGTCGCCCTGACCCCCAGCCGTCTGCTGCTGGTCGTCATCACCGACACCGGCCGGGTCGAGCAGCGGATGGTCGAGCTGGAGGACGACGTCAGCGACGCCGACCTCGCCGCCTTCCGGGCCCTGCTGGCCGCCGAGGTCGCTGGTCGCACGATGCCCGAGGCCGCGGCGGCGGTGTCCGAACTGGTCACGTCCGCCGCACCGGATGTCCGCTCGATGATCGCCTCGTCCGTGGCCGTCCTGCTGGACACCCTCGTCGATCAACCCGAGGAACGGCTCGTCCTGTCCGGGACGTCCCACGCGACCGGGGCCTGGTCCGATTCGCCGGCCAGCCTTCAGGGCGTGCTCGAGGCCCTCGACGAGCAGGTCACCCTGCTCAAGCTGCTGGCCGCGTTGCAGACCCCGGACGCGCTCGTGGTGTCCATCGGCGCCGAGAACGTCGACCACAACCTCTCCACGTCGGCCCTGGTGTCGGCCGGCTACGGCCGGGGCAACACGGTGATGGGCGGCCTGGCCGTGGTCGGTCCGACCCGCATGGACTATCCAGGCACGATGGCCGCGGTCCGGGCGGTCGCCCGATACGTCGGGGAGATCGTCTCGGGCCGGTGAGGCCCCGCATTCCGCGGGCGCACCGTGGTGACCGAACAACAGCAATGCGGCTGATCGAAGAATTCTGACGGAAGGCAATTGGTGCAGAGCGTGGCACGCGACTATTACGGCCTGCTCGGGGTGTCCAAGGGCGCCTCGGCCGACGAGATCAAGCGCGCCTACCGCAAGCTGGCCCGCGAGCTCCATCCGGACGTCAACCCGGACCCGGCCGCCCAGCAGCGGTTCAAGGACGTGACCGCGGCCTACGAGGTGCTCTCCGACCCGGCCAAGCGGCAGGTCGTCGACCTAGGCGGCGACCCGCTGTCCCCCGGCGGCGGGGCCGGTGGCCCCGGCGGCGGGATGGGCGACCCGTTCGGTGGCATGGGCCTGGGCGACATCATGGACGCTTTCTTCGGCGGGGGCGGCGGAGGTGGTCGCGGACGCGGCCCGCGCTCCCGCGTCCGGCAGGGCGAGGACGCGCTGATCCCCGTCGAGCTGACCCTGGAGGAGTGCGCGACCGGGGTGGCCAAGGACCTCACCGTCGACACCGCGGCACTCTGCTCGCTGTGTCACGGCAACGGCTGCGCCCCCGGGACCAGCACCGCCACCTGTGACACCTGCAAGGGTGCCGGCGAGATCCAGCAGATCCAGCGGTCGTTGCTCGGCCAGGTCGTGACGTCCCGCGCCTGCCCGGTCTGCCGCGGTTTCGGCGAGGTCATCCCGGAGCCGTGTCGGCAGTGTTCCGGCGACGGCCGGGTCCGCACCCGCCGCACCGTCCGCGCCAACATCCCCGCCGGGGTCGGTGACGGCATCCGCGTCCGGCTGGCCGGTCAGGGCGAGGTCGGCCCCGGCGGCGGTGCGCCGGGCGACCTGTACGTCGAGGTCACCGAGCAGGCGCACGAGCGGTTCACCCGCGACGGGATCGACCTGCACTGCACCGTGCAACTGCCCATGACGGCGGCCGCGCTCGGCACCTCGCTCGGTCTGCAGACCCTGCAGTCGGTGGAGGACATCGACATCCAGCCCGGCACCCAGTCCGGCACCGTGCTGACCCTGCGCAACCAGGGCATGCCCCGGCTGCGCGGCACCGGGAACGGCAATCTGCACGTGCACCTGGAGGTCGTCACCCCGAACCGGGTGGACGGTCGGCAGGCCGAACTGCTGCGCGAACTGGCCCAGCTGCGGGGCGAGGAGCAGCCCGAGCTGTCAGCCCGGGCGCACGGCGGGTTCTTCTCGCGCATCCGCGATTCCTTCGCCGGTCGTTGAGCCGGTGGCCAGTGAGCACCCGCAGGTGCCCTCAGGGCGCCGAGGAGCGGAGCGCCGCCAGCCGGCGAACGTAGGCGTTGAGCCGGTGGCCAGTGAGCACCCGCAGGTGCCCCCAGGGCGCCGAGGAGCGGAGCGCCGCCCGCCGGTGAACATGGGGCTGACTCGTGGTGGGTGAGGCGTTCTTCCTCGTCGACCGACTGCCCGCCGCCGGGTCGTTCCGGTTGACCGGGCCGGAGGGGCGGCACGCGGCCACGGTGCGGCGGGTGCGGCCCGGTGAGACGGTGCTGCTGACCGATGGTCTCGGCCGGAACGCGGTGGCGACCGTGGTCGGTACCGGAAAGTCAGAGGTCGAGCTGGACGTCGCCGCGGCGACGACCGTCCCGGCACCGGCCGTCCGGGTCACGCTGGTGCAGGCCCTGCCCAAGGGCGAACGCGGCGAACTCGCCGTCGAGCTGGCGACGGAGGCCGGCATCGACGCGATCGTGCCGTGGTCGGCCCGCCGCTGTGTGACCCGCTGGTCACCGGAGCGCGCACCCAAGGGGCTGGCCCGGTGGACGGCGACGGCCCGGGAGGCCGCCAAGCAGTCCCGGCGGTCCTGGGTGCCCCCGGTGCGGCCGGTCGCGTCCACCCGCGAGGTGGCCGGGCTTCTGGCCGCCGCCGATGCGGCTCTGGTGCTGCACGAATCGGCCACCGACCCCCTGACCGCCGTGCCGCTGCCTGCGGCTGGCGAAGTGGTGCTGGTCGTCGGCCCGGAAGGCGGCGTCGACGACGACGAGCTGGCTGCGTTCACGGCCGCCGGCGCCCGCGCCGTCCGATTGGGTCCGCAGGTGCTGCGCACTTCGACGGCCGGGGCGGTGGCCCTCGGCGCGCTGGGCGTGCTGACCGACCGGTGGACGCAGGTGGACGCATGAGGCGGGACGAGCACACCTGGTCCTACGGTCCGCACCCCAGCCAGACCGTCCAGCTGTACCTGCCCACCGGGACGCACATCCCGGTCGCGGTGGTGATCCACGGCGGGTACTGGCGGGCCCGCTACGGCGCGGAGCTGGCCGAACCCCTCGGACGCGATCTCACCCGGTACGGCGTCGGGGCCGCCGTGATCGAGTACCGGCGCGTCGGCGAAGGGGGCGGCTGGCCGACCACGCTGGCCGATGTCGCGCGCGCCGTCGACTCCTTGGCCTTCTTCGGCCAGCAGGCCGCGGAGGGGCGGCTGCTGCTCGACCGCGTCGCCGCCGTCGGGCACTCGGCCGGTGGTCATCTCGCCGGTTGGCTGGCCCATCGCCGGTCGTTGCGGTGGGGGACGGCCGGATCGGCCGGTCCCGGGGAGCCGCACGTCCCGGTCGTCGGGGCGGTCGCCCAGGCCGGCCTGCTGGACCTGGTGTCTGCGGCCGACGAGAACCTCGGCGACGGCGCCGTGGTGGCCATGATGGAGGGCGCGCCGCGCTCGATGCCGCAGCGCTACCACCACGCCTCGCCGATGGCCCACGTCGGCGACGGCGGCCGGGTCGTCGCCGTCCACGGCGACGCCGACGACACCGTGCCGCTCTCGCAGTCCGAGCGGTACGTGGCCGCCGCGCAGCACGCCGGTGACCCGGCGCGGCTGATCGTGCTGCCCGGAGTGGGGCACATGGAGATGATCGACCCGGACCATCACGCCTGGTCGGTGTGCCGGGAGCAGCTGCTCCGCATGGTGTGACCCCCGCGCCCGGGCCGGCTGGGCGCCCCGGTCAGCCGCAGGTTAGTTTCACGCCATGACCACCAACTCCGACTGCCTGTTCTGCGGCATCGTGACCGGTCGGATCCCGGCCGACCTGGTCGCCCGCGGCGAACGGGCCGTCGCCTTCCGGGACATCAATCCGCAGGCGCCGACCCACGTGCTGGTCGTGCCGGCCGACCACTACGAGAACGCGGCCGAGCTGGCGGCGGCCGACCCCGAGATGCTCGCCGAGGTCTTCACCGTCGCCGACGACGTGGCCCGGGCCGAAGGACTGACCGAGAGCGGTTACCGGGGCGTGCTGAACACCGGGGCCGGGGTGGGGCAGTCGGTGTTCCACGCCCACCTGCACGTGCTCGGCGGACGCCCCATGGGCTGGCCGCCCGGGTGAGTCCCGAAAACCCCATGATCGCCGCCGGTAGCATGGATGCGTTCAGCGTGATCGGCGGTTCGGTGACCCCTGGGTGGGGCACCAACCGACCGGTACGCCCCTCGTGTCGGTGAAAGAAGGCAAGGCCCCCGGTGCCGGACCCGTCCACCTCGTTCCCCGTTCCCACCGCGGCCGCCGCCAGTTCGGCCGCCTCGACTGCCGACCAGACCGCTGAGTCCACCCTGGTGGTGGCCGACGAGCGCGCCATGATGGGGCTGCTCGGCTCGGCCGACCTGCTGCTGCGGCAGCTGGAGGAGCGCCTGGACGCCGACGTCCACGTGCGCGGCAACCGCGTCACGCTGCGCGGCACCCCGAGCCAGGTCGCGTTCGCCGAGCGGACCATCCGCGAACTCCTCGCCCTGCAGGAGTCGGGGTCGGTGATCACCCCGGACGCCGTGCGTCGCACCATCGACATGCTGACCGACACCGCGTCGGCCGGGGCCGGCGACGCCGCTCCGGCCACCGGCACGGCCGGGGAGTCGCCCAGCGAGGTGCTCGGCCTCAACATCATCAGCCGGCGGGGCCGCACCATCCGGCCCAAGACGCTGAACCAGAAGCGCTATGTCGACGCCATCGACCAGCACACCATCGTCTTCGGCATCGGCCCGGCCGGTACCGGCAAGACGTACCTGGCCATGGCCAAGGCCGTGCAGTCGCTGCAGACCAAGCAGGTCAACCGGATCATCCTGACCCGCCCGGCGGTCGAGGCGGGAGAGCGGCTCGGATTCCTGCCCGGCACCCTGTCGGACAAGATCGACCCTTATCTGCGCCCCCTCTACGACGCCCTCCACGACATGATCGACCCGGAATCCATTCCGCGATTGATGGCCGCCGGAACCATTGAAGTGGCGCCATTGGCCTATATGCGTGGCCGCACTCTGAATGATGCCTTCATCATTCTCGATGAGGCCCAGAACACCACTCCGGAACAAATGAAGATGTTTTTGACCCGGCTCGGATTCGGGTCGAAGATCGTCGTCACCGGTGACGTCACCCAGGTCGACCTGCCCGGCGGGCAGCGGTCCGGTCTGCAGGTGGTCCGGGAGATCCTCAACGACGTCGACGACGTGGCCTTCCCGCAGTTGACCTCGTCCGACGTGGTCCGGCACCGCCTGGTGGGCCGGATCGTCGACGCCTACGAGAAGTGGGATTCCGAGCACGCGGTCCCGGCGCCGGACGGGCAGAACCGGCACCTGGGTACCCGCCCCACCGGCGGGAAGGGCAAGCGATGAGCATCGAGGTCGCCAACGAATCCGGGGTGGCCGTCGACGAGGTGTCGCTGATCTCGGTCGCCCGGTTCGCCCTCGACGAAATGGGCATCAATCCGCTCGCCGAATTGTCGGTGCTGCTGCTCGACGTCGAGGCGATGACCGAGCTGCACGTCAAATGGATGGGTGAAGACGGCCCGACCGACGTGATGAGCTTCCCGATGGACGAGCTGGAGACGGCCCGCCGACCCGACGAGGCCGGCCCGGGGCCGGCCCTGCTGGGCGACATCGTGCTGTGTCCGGCGGTCGCCGCTCCGCAGGCCGCCAGCGCCGGGCACGCGCTCGACGACGAGCTCCACCTGCTGACCGTGCACGGCGTGCTGCACCTGCTCGGGTACGACCACGCGGAACCGGCCGAGGAGCGGGAGATGTTCCGCCTGCAGAACGAACTGCTGGACCGATGGCGCGACCGGCGCGCGGCCCAGGCCCGACGGTCCCGGCTGGCCGACGTCGACGCCGCGGTGCTCGACGCCGTGGGCTGGACCGACAGCGGCGCCGACGGCCCCGCGGTCCAGGGCGGCGGCTCCGGGACGGCTCCGGGCCAGGCTCCCGGCCGGGGCTGATCCCCGGTGGGCGCCACCGACATCCTGTCCCTGGTGCTGGCCGCGGCGCTGCTGCCCATCGCGGGCATCTTCGCTGCGGCCGATGCGGCCATCACGACGGCCTCGCCGGCCCGGGTCGACGAGCTGGTCCGAGAGGGCCGCCGCAGCGCGGACGCCCTGTCGACGATCCTCGAGGACCGGCCCCGCTACACCAACCTGCTGTTGCTGCTGCGGGTGTCGGCCGAACTGACGGCGACCGTGCTGGTCGCCGCGGTCGCCTTCTCCACCTGGGGTTTCCTGGTCAGCGTGGCCCTGCTGGTCGTGGCGGTCATGATCGTCATCTGCTACGTGGTCATCGGTGTCGCCCCGCGCACCGTCGGCCGGCAGCACCCGTATTCGATCGGGCTGCTCGCCGCCCGGCCGACCCGGGCCATTGCCCGGGTGCTGTCGCCGGTGGCCTCGCTCCTCATCGTGCTCGGCAACGCCCTGACCCCGGGCCGTGGATTCCGGGAGGGCCCCTTCACCTCCGACCTGGAGCTGCGTGAGCTGGTCGACATCGCCGGCAGTCGCGGCGTCGTCGAGGAAACCGAACGGGAGATGCTGCAGAGCGTCTTCGATCTCGGCGACACCATCGTGCGGGAGGTGATGGTGCCGCGGACCGACGTCGTGTGGATTGAGGACGGCAAGTCGCTGCGGCAGGCCATGCAGCTGGCGAACCGCTCCGGTTTCTCCCGGGTCCCGGTCGTCGGGGAGGACCTGGACGACGTGCTGGGCGTCGTGCACGTCAAGGACATGCTCGACCGGGCCTTGTCCATGGCCCCCGGCGAGCCGGGGCCGCTCCTGCGCGAGCTGATGCGGGAGCCGGCGTTCGTGCCGGAGTCCAAGAACATCGACGTGCTGCTCCGCGACATGCAGCGCACCCACAACCATTTCGCCGTCATCGTCGACGAGTACGGCGGCACCGCCGGCATCGCCACCATCGAGGACCTGCTCGAGGAGATCGTCGGCGAGATCACCGACGAGTACGACCAGGACACCCCCGATCCCATCGAGCATCTCGACGGCGACCGGGTGCGGGTGTCGGCCCGGCTGCCGGTCGACGAGCTGGCCGAACTGTTCGACGTCGATATCGACACCGAGGACGTCGACACCGTGGGCGGTCTGCTCGCCCAGCAGATCGGCCGGGTGCCGCTGCCCGGGTCCGAGGCCGAGATCGCCGGCCTGCGACTGGTCGGTGAACCCGGTACCGACCGCCGGGGCCGCCCCCGGGTGCTCAGCGTGCTCGTCGAACGGGTCCCCGACGAGCCCGAGCGGGCGCCCGAGGAGCACTCCGGGGACGACCCGGACGAGAGCCCGGTCGAGCGGGAACGGCGCGAGAAGGAGCAGCGCGACCGCGACAAGAAGGAGCGGGAGAAGCGCGAGCGCGAGAAGCGTGAACGCAAGGAACGGGAACGCAAGGAGCGCGAGAAGGCCCGGGAGAAGGCCCGGCGGCGCGCGGAGCGACGGGCCGAACGGGAACGGCAGGAGCGGGCCGAGGAGTCCCGTCCGGCGGACGACGGTCCTGACGCGCAGCCCGGTCGGGGAGAATCGGCCGGATGACTGCGCAGAGCCCGGTGAGCCCGGACACCCCCAGCCTCGACCCGGAGGACGCGAAACTCCTCACGTTGGCCCGGGGGGCCCGCGGCCGGGCCGGCGCCGCCGAGGGAGCCGCGGTCCGCGACACCGACGGCCGGACCTACGCCGCCGCGTCGGTGGCGCTGCCGTCCCTGCGGCTGACCGCCGTACAGGCCGCCGTCGCCACCGCGGTCGCCTCGGCGGCCGACGAGCTCGAGGCGGTGGTGCTGGTGTCCGGTGCGCCTTCCGTCGACGACATCGACGAGGCCTCACGGGCGGTCGCCCGCGACCTCGGGGCGCCGCTGCTGATCCTGGCCGCCCCGGACGGCTCCGTCGTGGGGACGACGGCCCCGTGAGCACCCCCGAATCCCCCCAGCCGGCCGGCGGTTTCGCCTTCCCCGACACCCCGCCGGGGCACCGGTCCGGCTTCGGCTGCTTCGTCGGCCGCCCGAACGCCGGCAAGTCGACGCTGCTCAACGCGATGGTCGGCGAGAAGGTCGCCATCACCTCGGACAAGCCGCAGACCACCCGCCGCGCGGTGCGCGGCATCGTCACCCGACCCGACGCGCAGCTCGTGCTGGTCGACACCCCGGGGATGCACCGGCCACGCACCCTGCTGGGCGAGCGACTGGGGGACCTGGTCCGTTCGGTGTGGTCGGACGTCGACGTGGTGGGTTTCTGCCTCCCGGCCAACGAGAAGATCGGTCCCGGGGACCGACGCATCGCCGCCGACCTGGCCGAGCAGGCCAAGGGCACGCCGGTGGTCGGCATCCTCACCAAGGTCGACACGGTGTCCCGCGAAGCGCTGGCCGTGGCCCTGCAGGCCGCCGCCGAACTGCTCCCGTCCGCCGAGATCGTCCCGGTGTCGGCCACCCGCGGCGAGCAGGTCGACGTGCTCACCGACGTGCTGATCGCCCAGCTGCCCGAGGGGCCGCGGTTCTACCCCGACGCCGAGGTGACCGACGAGCCGCTGGAGACCCGCATCTCCGAACTCATCCGCGAGGCCGCGCTCCTCGGGGTCCGTGACGAGCTGCCGCACTCGTTGGCCGTGCTGGTCAGCGAGATGGGGGAGCGCGAGCAGGACCCGTCCGACACCCGGCCACCGCTGACCGACATCTACGCCACCATCTACGTCGAGCGCCCGTCGCAGAAGGCGATCGTGCTGGGCAGCAAGGGCTCCCGGCTGGCCGACGTCGGCCGGCGGGCGCGGCACGAGATCGAGGCGCTGCTGGGTACCCGGGTGTATCTGGACCTGCACGTCACCGTGGCCAAGGAATGGCAACGCGATCCGAAGCAGCTCCGCCGACTCGGCTTCGACTGACCCCGGCCCCCCCACCCCGGCGCGGCGGTCCCAGCCGCCGACACCCGGCCGGCCGATGCCAGATCGTGTCCTTTTCTTCCCCGATCGGGGTACTTCTGCTGTGCCATCATCGGGAGAGATCTCGAGGGCACACGGGGGTGGTGCCGATGCAGGAACGTCGAACGACCGTGCTGGCCGGGGCAGCTGCAGCCGTTCTTCTGCTGGCAGTCCTGGCTGCGCTGGCCACCTGGGGCTACGTCCGCAACTCCGCCGGCTCGTCGGGTAATCCGCTGGCCATCGGGGTGGTGTTCGCGGCCGTGCTGGCGGCCGGTGCGGTCGGACTGCTCATCCTGTCCGATCGTCAGGAACCCTCCGTGCGGGCCGACGGCCGGCCGGCCGGCGGAGCCGGTGGGTCGGCAACCGGGCTGGCCTCGGAACCGGGTGACGCCGGGCTGGACCCGGTCGATCCGCTGGACGATGCGACGCAGGAGCAGCCGGTGCTGCGGCCCCGGACCGCCCTGGATCCGCTGGGCCGCCGATACGGCCGGCACGCCCGCCCGGACGGTGAGACGGGCGAGGACGACTCGCCGACGGCGGACCGGCCGATGGCGTCGGAACTGTTCCACCCCCTGCCCGACGACCTGGCCACGACGCTCCACGATCAGCTGTTCACCCACCGCGGAGCGCCGTCCGGACGGGACTGACACCCGCTCGACCGTCCCTCGCCGGACCGGTCGCGAACCCGTTGCGGGCCCCGGCGTGCGCGTCGGCCTCGTCCGTCGCGGACACGCTCTACTGTGGCCAGAGTGACCCGAGCCGTTCCCCGTAGCACCTCCCGCGCCCGGCGCATCCCCACTGCCGACTATCCGATCGAACGCCGCACCCTTACCAACGGGCTGCGAGTCGTCGTGTCGCCCGACCCCGGATCCGGGGTGGTCGGGGTGTGCGTGCACGTGGACGTCGGTTTCCGGTCCGAGCCCGTGGGGCGGACCGGTTTCGCGCACCTCTTCGAGCACCTGATGTTCCAGGGCAGTGAGTCGCTGCCGAAGCTGGAGCACTTCCGGGTCGTGCAGTCCTCCGGCGGTGTCTTCAACGGGTCGACCCACACCGACTACACCGACTACTTCGAGGTGGTGCCGGCCGCCGCCCTGGAACGCGCGTTGTTCCTGGAGGCCGACCGGCTGCGGGCGCCGAAGATCACCGCGGAGAACCTGGCCAACCAGGTCGACGTGGTCAGCGAGGAGATCCGGCTGAACGTCCTGAACCGGCCCTACGGCGGGTTCCCCTGGATCACGCTGCCGCCCATCCTGTTCGACTCGTTCGCCAACGCGCACAACGGCTACGGCGATTTCGTCGACCTGCAGTCCGCCACCGTGCAGGACTGCGCGGAGTTCTTCCAGACGTATTACACGCCGGCGAACACCGTGCTGACCGTCTGCGGTGACGTCGACCCGGAGAACGCGCTGGAGTTGATCGACCGGCACTTCGGCGACATCACCGGCCGACCCCGGCCGGAGCGCCCCGACTTCGGCGAACCCTGGCCGACCAGCCGGCGGGAGGGCGAGATCATCGACGCCCACGCCCCGGCGCCCGCCTTGGCGGTCGGCTGGCGACTGCCCGATCCGGTGGCCGACCTGCCCGGGTACCTCGCCCACCTCGTCCTCGGGTCGGTGCTCAGCGACGGCGAGTCGGGGCGACTGCAGTCCACGGTCGTCGCCGAGCGGGGACTGGCCACCGAAATCTGGGCCGGGCCTGGCCTGCTCGGTGGGCCGCTGGACGCCCGGGACCCGGACGTCTTCGTCCTCGGCGCGGTGCACCCGCCGGAGATCAGCGCCGACGCGGTCCTGCAGGCCGCCGACGAACAGATCGCGCGACTGGCCGCCGACGGCCCCGACGCCGGCGAGATGCAGCGGGCCAGCGCCCGTTTCGCCTCCGGCCACTTCCGCGAGAACGACAGCATCATGAACCGCACACAGTCCCTGGGAGTCTTCGAGTTGTTGCACGGTCGGGCCGAACTGTTGGCCGAGCTGCCGCGGATGGTCGCCGAGGTGACCGCCGACGACGTCCGGTCCGCCGCGGCCACCCTGGACCCCGACCGGTGCGCCGTGCTGCGTGTGGTGCCCGGCGGTGCCCGATGAGCCCGGCCGCCGGCGCCCGCGCGGCGTCCGCCGGCAAGCGGTCGTCCCCGCGGACAGCGGCGTCGACCGCAGGATCCGGCGCGCCGAAGCGCTCCGGCAAGGGAACCCGCGCCCGGGCGGCGGTGCCGGCGTTCCGGTCCGCCGAGGACGTCGGCCGGACCGATCTCGGGCCCCGCCCGGTGCCTCCGCTGGGTGCGGCCGGCCGCGTGCGCCGGCCGACCGTCAAGCACGCGGACCTGGACTCGGGCCTGCACGTCGTCGCCGTCCGCGTTCCGCGGACCCCGCTCGTGGAGGTGCGCCTGCGGGTGCCGTTCGGCGGTCGCAACGCCGTCCACGCCGCGCGCGCCGAGCTGCTCGCCGCGACCGTACTGCTCGGCTCGTCGACCCGTACCCGCGAAGAGGTGGACGCCGAACTGGCGACCGTGGGTGGACATCTCGACGCCAACGTCGACCCGCAACGGCTGTCGGTGACCGGCTCGGTGTTGTCCACCGGCCTGGGCACGCTGCTCGACGTGCTGGCCGACTGCCTTCTCGACCCGGCCTACCGGCGGGCCGACGTCCGCGGCGAACGCGACCGCCTGGTCCAGCACCTGCTGATCGGGGCGACCCAGCCGGCCACCATCGCCCACCAGGCGTTGCAGCGCCGCCGCTTCGGCGACCACCCGGCGGCGCTGGACATTCCCGAACCGGAACTCGTCGCCGCCGTGACGCCGGCGGCGGTCGCCGGGCTGCACCGGCGAGCCGTCGTCCCGGCCGGTTCGACCCTCGTGCTGGTGGGCGACCTGTCGCCGGCCCGGGCCATCGACATGGTGGCGTCCGCGCTCGGCGGCTGGACCTCGGAGAACCGGGCCACCCTGCTGAAGACCCCGCCGGCGGTCGCCCCCGGTGCGGTGCTGCTGCACGCACGGGCCGGGGTCGTGCAGTCCCAGGTCCGCCTGTCGGCGGCCGCCCCCACCCGGGACGAACCCGACTACCCGGCCCTGCAACTGGCGAACCTCATCTACGGCGGCTACTTCTCGTCCCGGCTGGTCGAGAACATCCGGGAGGCCAAGGGGTACACCTACAGCGCCCGGTCGTCGCTGGAGTTCTGGCCCGGTCGCGCGGCCCTCACCGTCGCGTTCGACACCGCCACCGAGGCCACCGCGCCGGCCCTGCTGGAGGCCCGGTACGAGCTGGGACGCATCAGTCTGCAAGCCCCGACGGCCGCCGAGGTCGACGCCGCCCGTAACTACGCGCTCGGCACCCTGGCCACCTCGCTGGCCACCCAGGCCGGTCTGGCCTCCACCCTGTCGATGCTCGCCGGGTTGGGGTTGGACGAGAAGTGGTTGGCCGGCCATCCCGGCCGACTCGGTGCGGTGACGGTGGACGAGGTCGCGGCCGCGGCCGGCCGGGTCCTTGCTCCGTCGGCGTTCACCGGCGTGGTCGTCGGTGACCCGGACCAGGTCGCCGCGCCGCTGCAGGCGCTGGGTGGCGTCGAACTCGCCGACGGGTCGCAGGCGATCGAGAGCACCGGGACGGAGCGGACTTGAGCACCGACATGCGCGGACCGTCCGTCGGGGCATCGGCCATCGACGGCCACGTCCCCGCCGAGCCGGCGGTGGCCACCGCGGTCCGCAGCTTCGACCTGGGCCGACCGACGCTGTCCCGCGGGGGAGTCGACCGGTCGGAGGACCTGCGGGACACCGAACGGGCCCTGGCCGCCTGGCCGACCGCCCGCGTGCTGGTCATCGACGACCAGGGCCGCGCCGCGACCGATCCGGACGGCACGGCGCTACGGTTGCTCGACTCCTCCGCTGTGGGTCAGGGCCCCCCGCCCGGTGCCGTCCTGCTCGGCGCGGTCGACGGCATCGACCACTGGGCGGTCACCCGCCCGGCGGCCGAGCCGGCGGACGGGGTGCGCTGGCACGGCCTGCGGGAGATCGGTGCGGTGCTGGACGACAGCGACGCCACCCTGTTCACCACCGCGGCCGCGTTGCTGGCCTGGCACCGCGCCGGCGGGTTCTGCCCCCGGTGCGGCCGGGCGTCGCAGTCCGACCCGGTCGGCTGGAGTCGCCGCTGCCCCCAGGGCCACCAGGAGTTCCCCCGGACGGACCCGGCCGTCATCGTGCTCGTGCACGACGGCGCCGATCGCATGGTGCTGGCCCGGCAGCCGACCTGGCCGATCGGGCGGGTCTCCGTGCTGGCCGGCTTCGTCGAGGCGGGGGAGTCGCTGGAGGCCGCGGTCGTCCGGGAGATGGCCGAGGAGATCGGGGTCGTCGTCGACGAGGTCGCCTACCTCGGGTCGCAGCCCTGGCCCTTCCCCCGGTCCCTGATGGTGGGGTTCGCGGCCCGGGCCGATCCGGACGCCCCGTTGCGGCCCCGGGACGGCGAGATCGAGGACCCCCGGTGGGTGGACCGGGCCACGGTCCGGGCCCTGCTGGCCCGCGGGGGCGAGTGGGACGCCCGGTCGGACGACCCGGACGGCGTCCACACCCGCGCGGCAGCGGACGTGCCGACCGATCAGCTGGCCCTGCCGGGTTCGGTGTCGATCGCCTACCGGATGATCCAGTCGTGGGCGGCGGCCGGGTCGGACTGAACGAACGCTGTCGTACGTGTGTGCGATGATGAGCCCTCGCCGTCTCCGCCAGGACGGGGCGGCGAGGGACCAGGGACAGGGCACGACGGCACGGTGATGGAACGCGATCATGGAACTCGATGACGAACAGCGGGCTGCGGTCCTCGCGCCCAGCGGGCCGGTGTGTGTGCTGGCCGGCGCCGGTACGGGCAAGACCCGCACCATCACCCACCGCATCGCCCACCTGGCCAACACCGGGACCCACCCGGTCTCCGAGATCCTGGCCGTCACCTTCACCACGCGCGCCGCGGGTGAGATGCGCCTGCGGCTCCGGGGTCTCGGGGTACCGGGCGTGCAGGCGCGGACCTTCCACTCGGCGGCGCTGCGCCAACTGCGGTACTTCTGGCCCCGGGCCGTCGGCGGGCAGATGTGGCCGGTGCTGGAGCAGAAGCTCCGCCTGGTCGCGTTGGCCGCGCGACGGGCCCAGGCGGCCACGGACGCCGCGACCCTGCGCGACCTGGCCAGCGAGATCGAATGGGCGAAGGCCAGTCTCGCCGGGCCCGGCGACTACCTGGCGGCGGTGGCCAAGCACCACCGGGACACGCCACTGCCGGCCGAGCAGGCCGCGGCCGTCTTCGCCGGGTACGAGGAGGTCAAGCGCGAGTCCGAACAGCTCGACTTCGACGACCTGCTGCTGCACACCTGCGCCGTGTTGGAGGAGGACGAGGCGGTCGCCCGCGAGTTCCGTTCCCGCTACCGGTGTTTCGTCGTCGACGAGTACCAGGACGTCACGCCGCTGCAGCAGCGGCTGCTCGACGCCTGGCTCGGCGGACGGGATCAATTGACGGTCGTCGGCGACGCCAACCAGACCATCTACTCCTTCGCCGGTGCGTCCCCGACGTACCTGCTGGGCTTCGAACGGCGCTACCCGAACGCCACCGTCGTGCGGTTGGAACGTGACTACCGCTCCACCCCGCAGGTGGTGACCCTGGCGAACCGGGTCATCGGCGGTGCCACGGGGGCGGCCACCCGCTACCGGTTGACCTTGAAGGCGATGCTGCCGGACGGGCCGGAGGCCACGTTCACCGAGCATCCGGACGAGCCGTCGGAGGCCGCGTCGGTCGCGGCGACCGTTCGCAGCCTCATCGACACCGGCACGCCGGCCACCGAGATCGCCGTGCTCTACCGGATCAACGCCCAGTCCGAGACGTACGAGGAAGCCTTCGCCGACGCCGGCGTGCCCTACGTGGTGCGCGGCGGGCAGCGGTTCTTCGCCCGTCCCGAGGTGCGCCAGGCCCTCACGGCGCTGCGTCTCCACGCGGCGGAGGTCACCGGCGACGGCGAGGACGGATCCGCCGATGTCCTGGTTCCCGCCGTGCGCCGGGTGCTGGGCACCGTCGGCCTCACCGAGGAGCCACCCCCGCCGGGCGCGCTGCGCGATCGGTGGGATGCGTTGCTCGCGCTGGTCGGGGTGGCCGAACAGGTGGCGGCCGCCCTGAGCCCGGCCGCCGTCGACGAGCAGCCGCCCGTCTCCGATGACGAGGCGCCGGCCGATCCGCCGCACGCCTTCGCCGCGTTCGTCGCCGAGCTGGACCAGCGCGCCGAGGCGCAGGACGCCCCGACCAGTGACGGTGTCACCCTGGCCTCCCTGCACGCGGCCAAGGGCCTCGAGTGGGACGCGGTGTTCCTGGTCGGGCTGGTCGACGGCACCTTGCCGATCCAGTACGCCGAACTGCCCGAGCAGATCGAGGAGGAGCGTCGCCTGCTGTACGTCGGGGTCACCCGGGCCCGTCGCCGGCTGGCGGTGTCCTGGGCGTTGGCCCGCGCCGCCGGTGGCCGCCGCAGCCGGCGCCGGAGCCGGTTCCTCACCGGCCTGGCCCCGGACTCGGCCGCCCCGACGCGCAACGGCCCCGCCGGACGATGCCGCACCTGCGGTCAACGGCTCGTCACCCCGGCCGAGATCAAGATCGGGCGGTGCCGGGCCTGCCCGTCCTCCATCGACCCGGATCTCGTCGAGGCCCTGCGGGTGTGGCGGAAGGAGACGTCGACCGCGGCCTCGGTGCCGGCGTTCGTCGTGTTCTCGGACGCGACGCTGCTCGCCATCGCCGAGCGCAAACCGACCGATCAGGCCGCCCTGTTGGCCATCCCCGGCATCGGTCGCAGCAAGCTGGATGCCTACGGCTCGGACGTGCTGCGCATCGTCGGGGCCGGTGCCGGCGGCTGATCGGCGGACGTTCGGTTCCACCCGTCGGTGGAACCGGGAAGACTTTCCCGTTAATTCGGTTGCCCCGTTCCGTGGCACCTGCCTAGAGTCATGATCGCGTCGGGCCGAGACCGGCCGACGCGTCAAACCCCTTCGGACCGGACGGACCGATGAAGACCCCAGGAGGTGCCGCGATGGTGATCACGACCTTGCTGTCGAGCGGTGGCATCGACCCTCGGGGCTCTTTTGGAGCCGGTGGCCGCTACCGACTGATGCCGCAGCGCATCGACGTCGGTGGCGAAGCCGCCATCCGCCGGCCGGAGCCGGGTTGCTGACCTAGGTCTGCACCTCCTCCTGGTCGCGGCCCACCTGTGTGGTGGTCCGCGCAATCTGCGCACCGCGCATTCGGCCCGGCGGCCTCGTCGATGCTCCCCCCGAGGGAATCGCGTCCGTCCGGAGACTGTGGACGCATCCCTGACGTCGCGCCACCGGCGCCCGCCCACAGCCTCCGCTCCCAGCCTCGAAAGCTTCCTCACCCGGAGGTGAGACCCAGTGATGCATCTGCTCGACCCGCTCGGCGGGTCCGCAGCCACCCCGCCCGGTGTCGGTGCGGCCGGTTCACTGAACCTGCCGTGTCATCGTGCCGAGCCCGACCTGTTCTTCGCCGAACGACCCGACGACCTCGAACGCGCCAAGGCGTTGTGCGAGCCCTGCCCGATCCGCTCGGAGTGCCTGGCCGGCGCTCTGGACCGGGCCGAGCCCTGGGGTGTCTGGGGCGGCGAGATCATCGACCGGGGCGTCGTGATCGCCCGCAAGCGGCCCCGGGGCCGGCCCCGGAAGGTGGCGGCCTGACGGCCGTCACCTCCGGACCGGCGACCACTGGCCCGCACATCAATTGCAGCGCAACGCTTCCCGGCCCACCGCACGGTGAGCCGGCCACGAGAGGTATCGACATGGACATGCTCATCGAGCATCTGGTGCGGGATCGCATGCGCGAGGTCCGCACCCAGATGTCCGGCTCCCGGAGTGAACGACAGATGCGTCAGGCCCGTCGGCTGGCCCGGCGTTCCTCGAACCGGCGCGGATGATCCCGCGCCGGAGTCGGTCGACCGGTTCCGGGGATCGATCACGCACCACACCAGCACCGGCGGACGGCCGGGAGCCGAACGGCTCCCGGCCGTCCGGCGTATCCGGGGCCGTCCTGGACCAGTCCAGCGCGTCCGGGGCGATCCGGCGTCCCCGGGGAGCGCTGCCTACGCTGAGGCCATGACGCGGCATCCCGGCGACCCCGCCTCACCGCAGCCCGACCGGGTCTCGTGCAGCCGGTGCGGGACGAGCACCACCGACCCCGGTCTGACATGGATGAGCGAACGGGACGCTCGCCGTGGACCGGTGTGGTTCTGCGATCGGTGCGCGCGCACCCACCTGCGATCCATCGAGGCGAAGTTGGAGCAGGAGTACTGGTGATCCGTCGCACCCGGCCCAGGCCGCCGGCTCAGTCGTGGAACCCGGCCAGGTGCTCGATGACGATCGACCGGAACGGCGCCGTGGCGTCGAGCTGACAGAGCACTCCGATCGAGCCCAGAGTGACCCGGTGGATGAGCAGGTACTCGGGTGGGAGGTTGAGTCGTCGCGCGATCTTCGCCTCGGCGCTGGACAGATTGCTCATCCGCGCGGCCTGCGATTGCATCCAGGCCCGGGTGAAATGGAAGGTCGGTTGCTGGAGCGGCCCGATGAACGGCACCAGATAGTCCATCAGCAACTCGGGGTCAGGGTGGAAGTCGGCGCCGATGAAGCCGGCCTCCCGCAGGAGCACCAGGACGTCGTCCGCCCGATCCTCCAGCGCCAGTCGGGTCACCCGCCCGATGATGGGCGGGGCGCCGTGCGGCAGCCGGGCCACCGATCCGAAGTCGATGACGGCGAGCCGGTCGTCCTCGGTCAGCAGGTAGTTGCCGGGATGCGGGTCGGCATGGAGCAGACCGACCCGGGCCGGGCCGGCGAAGTGCAACAGGGTCAGCAGGTACCCGGCGCGATCCCTTCGCTCGGCGGTACCGCTGGTGATGATGTGACGAAGCGGAGTGCCGTGCACCCACTCGGAAACGATGATGCGCGGCGCACTGGCCACCACCCGGGGCACCAGGAAATCCGGGTCGTCGGCGTAGGCCGCCGCGAACGTCCGCTGGTTGTCGGCCTCGGCCGCGTAGTCCAGTTCCTCCAGGATGCGCAGCCGCAACTCGGCCAGCAGCGGTCGGATCTGGATGCCCGGGAACACCAGGCCCATCAACGGCGCCACCCGGTTGAGCTGGTCGAGATCGGCCTTCAGCGCGGCGTCGGCCCCCGGGTACTGCAACTTGACCGCGACCTCACGGCCGTCCTTCCAGACGGCCCTGTGTACCTGCCCGATGCTGGCCGCGGCCGCGGCCTCGTCGTCGAACCGGGCGAAATGCTGCCGCCAGCCGGAACCGAGCTGCTCGGCCATCATCCGGTGGACCGTGGCGGTGGGCATCGGCGGCGCCGCGTTCTGGAGCTTGCCGAGGGCCTCCCGATAGGGCTCGGCGAACTCCTCGGGGACTGCGGCCTCGTAGACGGACAGGGCCTGCCCGAACTTCATCGCTCCGCCCTTGAGGGTGCCGAGCACCTCGAAGACCTGTTCGGCGGTCTTGCGCTGCATGTTCGCCGAGATCTGCTCGCGATCTCCGCCGACCAGACGCTGACCCAGCCCGAGCGTCGCCCGCCCGGCCGCCGACAACGGCAGACTGGCCAGGCGCGCTGTCCGGCCGAGCGCGCTCCGCGGGATGTCCGTCACCGTTCCATTGTGACAGTGGCTCCGTCCGCGCCCGCGAAGCGCGTCGCGTTCGCCGGCGGATCGAGCAGGTCACGGCAGCCGCAGGTGGGATGGGGCACCCAGGTCCGCCGGCGCGGGGTGGCCTCGCCGACGTTCCATTCCAGGGTGCCGTCGACCGTGCCCGGGCAGCGCAGGTGGTCCACGTGGTCGAGGATCTGAGCGGCCGCGAGGGCGGTGGCCATCGCCACCGTCACCGCCGCCGGTGTCGGCGATCGTCGGTCCAGCAGACTGCGCAGGACGGTCGGCCACTCCGGGTCGGCGTCGACCCGGTGCCGATGCGCACAGGCCAGGCAGCTGGTGCGACCGGGGAGCACCAACGGGCCGACGACGACCCGTCCGATCCCCGCCACGACTCCGAGGTGCGGAACGCGGTCCCGCGTCAGGGTGGCCGCCAACCCCAGATCGAGCACGTCGATTGCGCCGAGAACGACGAGGTCGGCGGCGGGCGGGCGGCCGCGCCGGCGATGGGCGGCTCCCGCGGTCGCATCCAGGACCACCGAACCGAGTCCGGCCTGCAGGAGGATCGTCCGGAGGGGGCCGTGCACGGTGGGTGGGCCGAGGAGGGTGATGCGGGAATCCGCGCGCGAGCGCACCACCCGGCGGGCCGTCGGCGCGCCGAGACGGGTGGTCAGCGACGCGGACTCCACCGATTCCGGGTCTCGGGGTGCGCTCCGCTGTGGTGAGCCCTGCTGGTCGGAGGCGGGGGCCGCCGTACCCGGGGGTACCTCGACGACCAGACCGAGCGCGGACAGCTCGGCCACGAGATCGACCCAGACGGCGACATCGGACGGGTCGTCGGCGAAGGTCGCGAGGACGTCGGCCAGCGGCCGGTGCCCCGTGAGATTGCGCAGCACCTGGGCGGCGTGCGCCGGTGCGCCCCGCAGCACGACGCGCGCGGGCGGGTCGATGCCGATCTGGACGGCGTCCGGCCCTCGCTCGACCACCCGGAGGTGACCGGGCAGGGCGTAGTGGCGATGGAGATGGTGCGGATCACGCAACAACGGCATCCCTCCCTGGTTGGGGAGAGCGTGCCTCAATCCAGCGGGGAGGATGCAGTTGTCCACCGGCCGGGGGGAGTTGTCCACACCGGTCGCCCGACGGCGACCGGTGTGCACGCCGGAATCAGGCCTTGCCCAGGATCCGGTTCATCTTGGTGCCACAGACCGGGCAGGTGCCCTTGGCCATCCGGCGTCCGGACTCGGACACGGAGACCTCGCCGTCGAAGTCCCGCTTCTCCTTGCACTTCACGCAATACCCGTTGTACGTCTCGGTGTCGGCCATCTCGGATCCTCTCCGCAAGTGTCATGACGCTGCGCTGCCCTCGGGCGACCGACGGTCAGCGATGCGGGCTCACCGTACCCGGCGGTCAGGCCGAAAACGGGCAGTTCTCCCCGTGAACGTGTGTCGAGGCGAGCCGGCGCCGGTCAGGATGACGGACGGGTCGGCGGGTCGGCGGGGCCGTCCGGCGTGGTGTCGTCGCCCTTGCCCGGCTCTTCGAAGGCCTCGGTGGTGAGTTCGTCGATGCCCTCCATGGAGGCCAGCAGGGCGCTGAACTCCTGGTCCCGGCGGACGAACCCGGCCGGGTCGTCGAGGTCGCTCGGTGACGGCAGCAGGCCCGGGTCACCCCAGAGGGCGTCCCGACCCTCGGTGCCCCGGGACTCGCCCAGCGCCGACCACAGCTCGGCGGCCGCGCGGAGCCGTCGGGGCCGCAGTTCCAGCCCGATGAGCGTGGCGAAGGTCTGCTCGGCCGGTCCGCCGGTGGCCCGGCGACGCCGCAGCGTCTCGCGCAGGGCCGACCCGCCCGGCAACCGGTCGCCGACCGCCTCGGCGACGACGGTGTCGACCCATCCCTCGACGAGGGCGAGCAGCGTCTCGAGCTGGGCCATCGCCGCCTGCTGCCCGGGGGTGATCTTCGGCTCGAACATGCCCTGGCCCAGCGCCGACTCGATGGCCGACGGGTCGGTCAGGTTGGACGGGTCCAGGCTCGAGGTGAGCTGCTCGAACGCCGAGAAGTCGACCGAGATGGCCTTGGCGTAGTCGGTGATCAACGCGATGATCTTGTCGCGCAGCCACGGCACACCGGCGTAGAGCCGGTGGTGGGCGGCCTCCCGCACGGCCAGGTAGAGCCGCACCTGGTCCTCGGGCTGATCGAGGCCGGCTCCGAACTCGGCCACCGAACGGGGCAGCAGGGCCGCGGTGCCCACCGGCCCCAGCGGGATGCCGACGTCCGTCGAGGTGAGGACCTCGGACGCGAGCTGCGCCAGGCCCTGGCCGAGCTGCGACCCGAAGGCCATCCCGCCCATCGAGCCCATCATGGCCAACAGCGGGCCCGCCTGGTCCTTGGCCTGGTCCGGCAGACCGTCCACCCAGGCTCGTGAGACCTGCTCGGCGATGGGGGAGCACAATTTCTCCCACATCGGCATGGTGGCCTCGATCCACTGGCGGGGAGTCCACGCGGTGGACGTCGTGGCCCCGGCGGGGAAGGCGGTGGCCCCGTCCAGCCAGACCTCGGCCAGCGCGATGGCGTCCGCGACGTGCTTGACGTCCACGGACGACGCCGGATGGGACGCCGGGACCTGGGCGGTCGCCATCTGCCGGGCCAGGTGGTAGTTCACCGGGCCGCTGTTCTCGCCGGCGGCCCCGGCCGACGACATCATCTGTCCGAGCTGCGACAGCATCGATCCGAGCTGGGAGAGGTCGAAGCCCCCCGGCATGCCGGGACCTGGCGTCGGACCGCCTCCGCCGCCGGACCCGGGTCGCTGCTTGTCGGGGTCGTCGTCTCCGGAAGGGGAGAAGCCGAACGGCAGGTTCGTCATGCGTCCACGGTACTGAACTTCGTCACCGGGCTTCGAGTGAACCCTGGCCGAAAACGGGTACCCCCGGTCTGTTGCCGGCGATCCGGTGGCCCGTGAGCGGACGCGGACTGCGGAACGTCGCGACTCGCCTCGATTCCCCACCGACGCGGTTACTGTTCGCAACCATGTCCTGGTACTCCCGGCTCACCCTGCGCGGCCGCACCGTGGTCGTCGGCTCCGTGCTGACGGCCGTCCTGGTGGTGATCGGGGTGGCGGTGCCGGTCCCGTACGTGGCCGTCGGACCCGGGGTCACCTTCGACACGCTCGGATCCGTCGACGGGACGCCGGTGGTGTCGTTCAGCGGTGACGGCGTTCCCACATCGGTCGACGATCCGGTGCCCGCCGGCGGTCAGCTGAACATGACGACCATCTCGGTGACCGACGGCGTGCGGCTGTTCCAGGCGCTCGGACTGTGGGCGACGGGGGAGTACGCGTTGGCCCCCCGGGAGGACTACTACCCGCCCGACAAGAGCGTGGACCAGGTTCGCGCGGAGGACGCCCAGGCCTTCCGTGACTCCCAGTCCTCCGCCGAGATCGCCGCGCTGAACCATCTCGGGTACCCGCAGGTCGTCTACGTCGGCACCATCCCGGCCGGTTCGCCGAGCGCCGGCGTGCTCGAGCCACAGGATCAGATCACCGGGATCGACGACACCGCGGTCACCGACCTCGCCAGCCTGTCCACCGCTCTGCAGGGCACGAGCCCGGGACAGGTCGTCGGGGTCAAGGTGCTCCGCGGCGGCGCCGAGCAGACCGTGAAGGTGACGCTCGGCGATCCGCCCGCCGGTTCGACCGGGCAGGACGCCACCCAGCCCGCCGAGCGGGGGTATCTGGGGGTCTCCGCCGTCCAACGGCCGACGGCGCCCTTCACCATCACCATCTCGCTGGAGCAGATCGGCGGCCCGTCGGCCGGGCTGATGTTCACCCTCGGCATCATCGACAAGCTCGGTGGCCAGGACCTCACCGGCGGCAAATTCATCGCCGGGACCGGCACGATGTCGATCGACGGCACGGTCGGCCCGATCGGCGGGGTGCTCCTCAAGCTGATCACCGCGCGGGACGCCGGCGCCACGGTGTTCCTGGTGCCCGAACGGAACTGCGCCGAGGCCCGCACCCAGGTGCCGGAGGGTCTGCAGCTGGTGAAGGTGGCGACCCTCGATGACGCTCTGTCGGCCCTGGAGACCATCCGGGCGGGCGGTACCCCGCCCGGCTGCTGACCAGGGGTCAGCTGTCGGCGTCCTCCAGGAACGTCATCCGCAGGGCCGCGATGAGGTTGGGGGCGAGGTCGGCACCTCGCAGGGGCTGATCGTCACGGTCGCGCAGTCGCAGCAGGCAGGCGGCGCCGTTTTCGCGGAGCACCCCGGCGACCAGCCGCGCCTCCGTGCGGTCGGGATGGGCGGCCGCCTCGCCCGCGGCCACCGCCGGATCGGCGGACAGACTGTCCTCCGCCGTCGGTGGCAGGACGACGATCTCCTGGCTCAGCACGCAACCGGCCACTTCGTGCGGCCAGGAGATCGCGGCGAGTGCGTCCGACAACTCGTCGGCGGGCAGCGGGTCCTGCGCGATGGGGGTGAAGCGGGCCGTCGCGTCGAGGCTGTCGGCCAGCCCGGGTTCGGCGGCCAGCAGCGTGGCCGTCTCCACCAGTGCGAACATCTGCGGCGCGGCGTCCCATCCGGCGGTGCCGACGAACTCCTCGATCTCGGCGACCGCGATCGCCAGATCGGGGTCCTCCCACCAGTCGGGAGTCGCCGGCGGGGCTGCGGTCGGGTCGGGCTGCGGGTCCGTCACGGCGTGATCGTGCCATGCGACGCCGCCGACGCCGGCGCAGCCGGCAGGGCACGGTTGCACAACAGTCCGCTGTGCGTTTCCCCGGGGAACCCTGCGGCCCTGCTTACAGTTGGAGGTGCGGGGTCCGGCGTCCGTCACACCGGGGCCCCGATCGTTGACGAACGTGAGGAGTCCCAGTGGCCGTACGGCCCCCAGCCGGCTTACCGACCATCTCCAAGCGAGCCAGACGCGTCCTCATCGCGCTGGTCGCCTTGGCGGTAGCCGCCATCCTGTGGTTCCAGTTCGTCGGCATCTACGTCGACTGGCTCTGGTACGGCGAGGTCGGCTACCGGGAGGTGTTCACCACCCAGGCGGTCAGCCGCGTCGTGCTGTTCCTCATCGCCGGTGTCGGTGCCGCCGGCCTGCTCTTCCTCGCGCTGTTCCTCTCCTACCGGTCCCGTCCGGTCTTTGTCCCGACGAACGAGGTCGACCCGCTCGCCCCCTACCGCTCGGTGGTCACCGCGCGGCCGCGGCTGTTCGCCTTCGGCCTCTCGGGCATCGTCGGCCTGGTCTGCGGTCTGTCGGCCCAGAGCGAGTGGGCGACGATCCAGCTCTTTCTCAACGGCGGCGACTTCGGCACGGTCGACCCGCAGTTCGGTAACGACGTCGGCTTCTACGTCTTCCGCCTGCCGTTGATCCAGCTGATCCTGAGCTGGCTGTTCGTCATCACGGTCATCTGCTTCATCGCCGTCGCGGTGGTGCAGTACCTGTTCGGCGGCATCCGGCTCGGCGGCCCCGGTCGCCGGATCACGTCGGCGGCGACCCTGCAGCTGTCCCTGCTGGTGGCGGTCTTCGTGCTGCTCAAGGCGGTGCAGTACTGGTTCGACCGGTACGAGCTGCTCTTCTCCAACCGCAACCCCAGCTTCACCGGGGCCTCGTACACCGACGTCAACGCGGTGCTCCCAGCCAAGATCATCCTGATGGTGATCGCGGCCATCTGCGCCGTGGGTTTCGTCGCCGGCGCGATCACCCGGTCGGTCAAGCTGCCGGCCATCGCCCTCGGTCTGCTGGTGCTGTCCAGCGTGCTGATCGGCGGGGTGTGGCCGCTGGTGCTGCAGCAGGTGGTCGTCAACCCCAACGGCATCAACCGGGAACCTGACTTCATCGCCCGCAACATCGAAGCGACGCGGAACGCGTACGACATCCGCGACGACGAGATCAACTACGTCCAGTATCCGGGCGTGCTGGCCGGGAACCCCCGCGACATCGTGGGCGACCAGACGACGCTGCCCAACGCACGATTGCTGGATCCGAACGTGCTGTCCCCGACGTTCACCCAGCAGCAGCAGTTGCGGAACTTCTACGGCTTCCCGGACCAGTTGGCGATGGACCGGTACCCCGTCACCGACAGCAGCGGCAATCAGCAGACCCAGGACTTCGTGGTCGCGCTGCGGGAGCTGGACGCGCAGAACCTCAACGACGGCCAGCGGGACTGGATCAACCAGCACTTCGTCTACACGCACGGCGACGGCTTCATCGCCGCCCCGGCCAACCAGGCGCCCAACGGCTACCCCAACTACGTCGTCTCCGACCTGGCCTCCATCAACGCCGAGGGCCAGTCCACGTCATCGATCCCGGTGACGCAGCCGCGGACGTACTACGGCCAGCTGGTCCCGCCCTACGCGATCGTGGGTGCGGACGGGGGCCAGCCGCGCGAGTACGACACCGACAGCTCGTCGTACACCTACACCGGCTCCGGTGGCGTCTCGGTCGGGAACCTGTTCCAACGGCTGGTGTTCGCCACCCAGTACGGCGAACAGAACTTCCTCTTCTCCGGCGAGATCAACGCCAACTCCAAGATCCTGTACAACCGGGACCCGATCGACCGAGTGAAGAAGGCGGCGCCGTTCCTCACCCCCGACACCAAGGCCTACCCGGCAGTGGTCGACGGCCGCATCGTCTGGATCGTCGACGCGTACACCACGGCGACCAACTACCCGTACGCCCAGACCGTGACCCTGTCCGACGCGACCAACAACTCGCTCTCGGCGCGGGGCGCCGCGGGCCAAGCGGCCACCCAGGTCTCCTACATCCGCAACTCGGTGAAGGCCACGGTCGACGCCTACGACGGCACGGTCTCCCTCTACGGCATCGACCAGCAGGACCCGGTACTCAAGGCCTGGGAGGGCGTCTTCCCCGGGCTCATCAAGGCCAAGTCCGATGTCAGCGCTGACCTGCAGGCCCATTTCCGCTACCCGCAGGACCTCTTCGAGGTGCAGCGGTCGCTGCTGGTCAAGTACAACGTCGACAACCCGGTCGAGTTCTTCCAGAACTCCGGATTCTGGCGGGTGCCGGATGACCCCACCGTGTCCGACACCGTGAAGGCCCCACAGCCGCCGTATTACCTACAGGTCCAGCTGCCGGGCGCGCAGAACGCCAGTTTCCAGCTGACGAGCGTGCTCACCGGTTTCCAGCGGGAGTTCATGAGTGCCTACGTCTCGGCGTCCTCCGACCCGGCCGACTACGGCAAGATCACCGTCCTGCGACTACCGACGAATACCCAAACGCCCGGCCCCGCTCAGGTGCAGCAGCTCTTCAGGACGACCCAGGAAGTCAGCTCGCTGGTGACGCTGTCTCAGCAGCAGGGCGGATCGCGGGTCATCTTCGGTAACCTGCTCACCCTGCCGGTCAACGACGGCCTGCTCTATGTCGAGCCGTTCTACATCCAAGGCCAGGCGTCCTCCACGTCGTCCTATCCGCAGCTGAACAAGGTGCTGGTCTGGTACGCCGGCCGAGTCGGAGTGGGTAACACCCTCGTACAGGCGTTGAACCAGGCCACCCCGGTCGAGACGCCGGACGGGGACGGAACCACACCCATCCCCAGCAACGGGACCACGCTCACTCAGAATTCGTCCTCGGCGAGCCCGACCAGCCAGGCTGCTCTCCCAGCCAACCTGCAGGACGCCCTGCAGGCGATGGACCAGGCGGAGAGCGCGCTGCAGGCGGCCAGCACTTCCGGTGATCTCGTCCGCGTCGGCCAGGCGACCCAGGACCTGCAGAACGCGGTCAACAATTATCTGTCGCTGGCGTCGGCAGCCACCCAGACCCCGGCGGCATCGACGGCGCCGTCCGGCTGACCCGGCAGGGCCGCAACGATCGTGGCGCCCGTTCCGTCCTCCCCGGGGGACGTGGCGGGCGCCACAGTCGTTGCGAGGGTATGGATTTGGTGTTCACGTCATCCGCTTGTTACAGTAGTTCTACCAACGCGGGGTGGAGCAGCTCGGTAGCTCGCTGGGCTCATAACCCAGAGGTCGCAGGTTCGAATCCTGCCCCCGCTACTCCAGTTAGAAGGCCCGACCGGTTCGCCGGTCGGGCCTTCTGCGTTGCGCCGACGGTCTTCGTTGCCGCCGGGACCCGCGGCCACTCCAGGGCTCCGACGGTGTCCACAACCCTGGACGCCGTCGAGCGGGGACTGCCGGCCTGCCCTACCGTGAGCTGACCCGGGCGGGGCCGGGTGATGTCGAAAGGGAGCTCACGATGCCAGACCTCGGTCACGAGGTGTCTTTCGGCGTGTTCCTTCCCAACCCCGCTTCGCGGCCGGGAGCCGTGGTGCGCCTGGCCCAGGAGGCCGAGTCCGCCGGCCTGGACCTCGTGGGCGTGCAGGACCATCCGTACAACCCCGACCTGCTCGACACCTGGACGTTGCTGTCCCACCTGTCCGCCGCCACCGAGACGATCCGACTTTTCCCTGACGTCGCCTGCGTGCCGCTGCGACCGCCCGCCGTGCTCGCCCGCGCCGCCGCCAGTCTCGACCTCCTCAGCGGCGGACGGGTCGAACTGGGCCTGGGCGCGGGCTACTTCCGCGACGCCATCGCCGGGATGGGAGCGGCCGAACTGTCGTCCGGAGACGCGGTGACCGCTCTGGAAGAGGCGGTCGACATCGTCCGCGCCATCTGGGACGGCGAGAGCCCCGTCACCCGGGACGGCCGGTTCCACTCGCTGCGCGGCGCCGCCCCCGGGCCGCGGCCGGCGCACCCGATCCAGATCTGGCTGGGTTCCTACCGGCCGCGGATGCTGGACCTGACGGCCCGCCTCGCCGACGGCTGGGTGCCCTCCCAGGCCTACGCCGGATTCGACGAGATCGGTGCGCTCAGCGGCCACCTCGACCGGTGCATCATCGACGCGGGCCGGTCGCCCGCCGATGTCCGACGGATCTACAACGTCAACGGCCGGTTCACCATGACCGGGAGCGGTTTCCTCGACGGAACCCCCGAGCAGTGGGCCGAACAGTTGACCGAACTGGTGCTGGGACAGGGTTTCTCCACCTTCGTCCTCGGCCCGACGGGCGACATCCTCTCGGTGTTGAACACTTTCGCGAAGGAGGTCGCACCGGATGTGCGGGAACGGGTCGCGAACGCCCGGGCCGCCGTCCCGGTGACCCCACCGGTGGCGTCCGCCACCGCTGAGGACGAACCCGTCCCGGACCCGACAGGAGTTCCGTTCGAGCGCATCTCGGTGGCGGCCATGCTGGCGACCGACGGCGGGTCGGAGCGCAGCGGGTCCTGGGGCGACGCCGGCGGGCTGGCCGTGGCCGACCGACCGCGGGTCGTCCGGCGGACCGGGACGGCAGCGGCCTCGGCGCCGGCGGCCGGATCACCCGGAGGGCCGGCCGGTCCCGGGATGCGCGACAACTACCGCGATCTCGTCGCCATCCACGACCACCTCCGGTCGGAGCTGGTGCAGATCCAGGCCGCCGTCGCCCAGGTCGCGCAGGGCGACCTGGACCCGGCGACCGCGCGGTCGCTCATCGCGGCCATGACGCTCCGCCAGAACCACTGGACGCTGGGCTCGTTCTGCGCGTCCTACTGCCGCATCGTGACGATCCACCATGCCGTGGAGGACGCGCACATGTTCCCGGCGCTGGCGCGTTCGGATGCGTCCCTCGGGGCCGTCCTGGAACGCCTGGAGGCCGAGCACGTCGTGATCGCCGACGTCCTGGATCGGTTCGATCGGGCGCTCGTCGCTCTGGTGCAGGAGCCGGGCCACCGCGATGGGGAGGGGACCGGCGGAGCGGGCACCGCGCCGATCACCCGGCTCTGCGACGAGCTCTCGGATCTGCTGCTGTCCCACCTGGCCTACGAGGAGGACGAACTGGCTGATGGGCTGCGGCGGATGACCGAGCCCATCTGAGCGGCGGCGCCGGCGATCAGGCGCCGGCCGCGGCCGCTTCGGTCTCGGTAGAGCGGCGCCAGCGGATGCCGGCCTCGATGAACCCGTCGATCTCGCCGTCGAACACGGCGCCCGGGTTGCCGACCTCGAAGTTCGTCCGCAGGTCCTTCACCATCTGGTACGGGTGCAGCACGTAGGAGCGCATCTGGTTGCCCCAGGAGTTCCCGGCGTCCTTGAGTGCGTCCATGGCCGCCTTCTCCTCCTCGCGGCGGCGGACCAGCAGCTTGGCCTGCAGGACGGCCATCGCCGAGGCGCGGTTCTGGATCTGCGAGCGTTCGTTCTGGCAGGACACCACGATCCCGGTGGGCAGGTGGGTGATGCGCACGGCGGAGTCGGTGGTGTTGACGCCCTGCCCGCCGGGACCGGAGGAGCGGTAGACGTCGACGCGCAGTTCTTTCTCGTCGATCTCGACGTGGTCGCTGGTCTCCACGACCGGAACCACCTCGACCCCGGCGAACGAGGTCTGGCGCCGGCCCTGGTTGTCGAACGGCGAGATACGGACCAGGCGGTGCGTGCCCTGCTCGACCGACAGGGTGCCGTAGGCGTAGGGAGCCTTGACCTGGAAGGTGGCCGACTTGATGCCGGCCTCTTCGGCGTAGGAGGTGTCATAGACCTCGGCGGAATAGCCGTGCCGCTCGGACCAGCGCAGGTACATCCGCATCAGCATCTCGGCGAAGTCCGCCGCGTCGACCCCGCCGGCCTCGGACCGGATGGTGACCAGCGCCTCACGGGCGTCGTACTCGCCGGACAGCAGGGTCCGGACCTCCATCTGCTCGATCTCGCCGCCCACATCGAGGAGTTCCTGCTGGGCCTCGGGGAGGGTGTCCGGGTCTTCGTCGGCCAGCTCGAACAGCACCTCGAGATCGTCGACGCGGCTGCGGAGATCCTGGACGCGCTTGAGTTCGGCCTGGGCGTGGGAGAGCCGGCTGGTGACCTGCTGCGCCTTCTCCTGGTCGTTCCACAGGTCGGGCGCGCTGGCCTGCTCGGAGAGTTCGGCGATGGTCGCCTTCAGCTTGTCGACGTCGACCACGGCCTCGATGCTGGTCAGTGTTGCGTCGAGGTTGCGCAGGGCGGCCTGGTCGTCGAGATTCACGAGTCACCAGGGTACGCGGGTCCGGGAGGGCATCCGGCCATGCCGCCCCGGGCCCCGGCCGGGCGGCGCGGGGCTGAGACCACCGGACAGGAGACCCGCACGGTGTCTGCGACGAATTCGGCAGCTTCCGCCGGGGCGGGGAACGGGTGAGCGGGGAGCACGTCACCCTGGTGGTCAACCCGGCCGCGGGACGCGGTCGGGCACGGCGGGTGGCCGCCGCGGGCCGGGCGGCGCTCGCCGCCGCCGGCGTACCGGTGCGGGTCCTGCGCACCGGAGTGCGCCGGGGCGGGGGCGAGGCAGCGGGGACACCCCTCCCCGTCCAGCTGACGGACCCCGGCCGGGCGGTGGTGGTCTGCGGCGGGGACGGCACGGTGGCCGGGGTTCTGCCTGCCGTGCTCGACCGCTCCGATCCGGGGCCCCCGGTTCCGCTTGGCCTGCTGCCGGCCGGAACCGGGAACGATTTCGCCGGAGCCCTCGGGGTCCCCACCGATCCGACGGCGGTGGTGGCCGCGCTGCTCGACGACCTGCGGGCCGGGACGGGCCGACCGGTGGATCTCGGCTGGGTCGGTACCTCCCCGGCGTCAGCCGGTGCCGTCGATCGGCCGGGGACCGGGCCGGGCCGGCCGTTCGCCACGGTGGTCGCCTGCGGGTTCGACAGCCGGGTCACCGCCCGGCGGAACGCCTCTCGCTGGCCGCTGGGCCCGCTGGCCTACCCGGCGGCCGTACTGGCCGAGCTGGCCGCCCTCTCGCCCACCACCTACCGGCTGACGGTGGACGGCATTACGACGGAGCAGTCGGCCCTGCTCGTCGCGGTCGGCAACACGGCCACGTACGGCGGCGGGATGCGTATCTGCCCGGACGCCCGGGCCGACGACGGACTGCTCGACGTGACCGTGGTGCGGGCGGTGTCCCGATCGACCCTGCTGCGCGTCTTCCCGCGGGTCTATTCGGGCGGTCACCGCGATCACCCCGCCGTCGATCTGCTGCGGGGCCGTGCGGTCACGGTGCAGGCGCTGTCCGCCGCGCCCGCCGGGGACCGCCACTGCGCGCTCGAGCTACCGGTCTACGCGGACGGCGAACCGGTGATGCCACCGCCGGTGACCTGCACGGTGCGGCCCGCGGCGGTGACGGTGCTCGGCAGTGGGAGGTGAGCCCGGTCCCGGAGCGCCCGCCGTCCTCTCAGTGCCCGTCGACGACGGAGGAGGGGAGCGTGGCCTGATCCGTCGGGTCGGCATAGGGGGCCAGGGCGGCGACGCCGCCGACGAGCAGACCGGTGGCCAGGACCAGCGCGGCGAGCGTCGTACCCCGGTGCCGCGGTCGGGGGACCGGCCGCAGGGTGGCCGTACCGCGGGGACGATCGTTCGTCGCGGGTTGGCGGCTGGACCGGTGCGGGCGTCGGGTGCCCGGCGGTAGCTGGATCATCGGGCCGGGTGACGGTTCATGGGTCTCCTGTCCAAGGGGTCAGAGTGCGGTGTCGGCCGGCGTGGACACCGAAGGGGGATCCGCCGCGGCGCGCTGGAACGGTTCACTGTCGGCGGTGACGCTCTGGTCGACCGTGGGCCGGCCGAAAACGGCGCCCAGGGCGACCTCGGCCCGGTTCCGGCAGGTCGCCGACACCGACCGAGCGCCGATCTGCACGGCTGCGCGGACGTCCGGCCCGCGGACGGCGAGATAGCTGTCCGCGGCGGCCACGGCATCGCTGGAGGACGCGCCGGCGGCCGAGGTGCGGCGCGGGTCGAGCGCGCCCACGGCCGCCGCGACCGCACCGTCGCACAGGCTCTGTAGTCGCTGATGGGCCAGGAACGCCGACCCGCCGGCGATGACGCCCACGCACAGCAGCATCAAGGCGCCGGTCAGGCCGAGGATCAGCGGGGCGATCGATCCGTCGTCGGAGCGACCCGGCCCGGGATGCCGGCCGGGCGGCGGGTGTCGCCGGGGCCGCAGGTGTCGGGACATCTCACCCCTCCCGGAAATCGCCGACATGCAGGGTGAAGGATCCGGCGACGGTGTTGGACGATCCGGTCACGACCGTCGGCACACCGGGGATCCCGACGACCGACACCACGCACACGTCGTAGACGTCGCCGGGTTGCAGACTCGGGGTCACCTGCGCACCGAGGCAGTCGCCGCCGGGGCGGACGAAGCGGATGTCGACCGAACCGCCGTCGACGTTCTGGTCCTCCAGGGCGATCCGGGCGAGCGCGCGCGCCCGGTCGACACCGACCGCGACCGACGGCGCCGTGTCGATCAGCCGTCCGGCGTCGCGGGCCGCCTGATTGACCGCGAACGTCGCCGACTGCAGCTTGAGCACGGCGATGAGGACATAGATCACGGGGATGAGCATCAGCACCCCCAGGAAGATCACCTCGACCAGGGCTCGGCCCTCGTCGGCGGCCCGGTCTGCCGCCCCGACATCGCTCTGCGGCTCAGAAGAGTTGTCGGAGATGGTCACTCGAGGGACTCCCTCGCCGAGTGCCCGGTCACCTCGATGGTCGGCATGATGCCGTCCAACAGGCCGACGATGCCGGGTGCCTCCATCGTGCAGCTCACCGCGACCAACAGCCCGTCGCTGCCCGACGTGCACGACAGGGTGGCCCGGGTGCTGCCCGCCGGTCCGTCGCCCATGATTTCGGCGACAGTGGCTGCGGCCGACCCCGGATCGGTCCGGTAGGTGGCGGCGATCCGGGCCGCGTCCGCCGCGGCCGACGTCAGGACCGACCGGGTGTACGCCCACAGGGCCACCGACATCAACGCCAGGAACAGCGTCATGAGCAGCACCATGACCATGGCGAACTCGGCGACCGCCGAGCCCCGATCGGGCTGATCGGCGGCGTCGGCTACTGGATCTTGTTGAAGATGTTGGCCAGTGCGTTCTCCACCTGACCCCGGAAGACGGCGAGGATGGCCACCACGAGGATCGCCGACATCACGGTGATCATGACCCAGCCCGGCACGTCGCCCCGGTCGTGCTCCGGGTCCTCGCTGGTTTCGACGTGGGCCGCGACGACGGCGACAAGCGTCAGCAGCCACGCGCCGGCGTGGTCGAAACGGTTCTTCATCAGTACCTCCGTGGTGACAGGGGACAGCGGCCGACCGGTGGACACCGGTCGGCGGGACGGGACGGCAGAGGGGGGCCGCGCTCATTGGGCGACCGTCTGGATCGCGATCAGCCCGGGGTAGAGGGCGAAGAGCACGGTGACCGGGAGGACGAGGAAGACGACGGGGGTCAACATGCAGTCATAGTCTCGCCTCGAAAGATGAAGGAGCCGGCCCCGAGTTGCCCCTCAGGACCGGCTGACGCACCCACCACCTACTAGCCAGGAAGTGAGCGCCACCCCATGATCATCGAACAGGCTGTAACCATCAATCACCGAACTGAGTGGTCCCCTGACACCGAAGAGGACCGCTTCCACGCCGAGGTCACCCAGTACGCCGCCACCCACGGGCTGGATCCGGACAGCAACCTCGCCTTCCTCAGCGTGATGCGAGCCTGGGAACAAGCCGCCGGCGATGAAGACTCAGGCCGCGAGCCCTGCCCCGACTGGTGCGATCACAACGGCCAGCATCGTTGGACCCACGAGCTGCATACCCCAAGCCCCTTCGCCTGCGGCCGGTCCTCACGACTCCACAGCAGGGCGACCACCGACGGCGTCCAGGTTCTAGCGGTCGAGACCGACCGCACCTTTGACCCGGAGCAGCAGTTCAGCGAAACCGCTCACGTGCAGATCGACGACTGGAAGATCGACAACCCGGGCGAGGCGGTGACGTTCCTGCGAGCGGTCGCTGAGGCTTGCTCGATCGCGTTCCCCGGCCTGCGGATGTCGGCATCGGTGGACGTCAACGTCCCTGCCGACCCTGCACGGGAGTCGGCGCCTCACACAAAGACGGATCTGCTGACGATGGCCGATGCCGCCGGTATCACCGGTTTCCACGTCCAGAGCTTGTACCGCTGGTCCCGTCTGGGGACACTTCCGACGGTGCGCATCGGCCGGTCCGTCCGAGTTCGTCGTGCCGACCTGGACAGGTGGCTGACCAAGCAGCAAAGGGGGAGAGGGCGTCGTCGTTGACCCAAGCGGACGGTGAATACCCTCCGCCTGGCGGAGGGAACCCGTGGCAGTCACGCACCCCGACGTTGTGCCCGGCCTCACCCGACAGTCGCAAGCAGCGCAGAGGAGGCGCCTCCGTGGCAGCTGACGGTCCGTCGAGCGACCACCACAAGTACGACGTCCACATCGAGCGGGAGGGTCGGTTCTGGCTCGTCCGAGTCCCTGAGACTGGCAGCCTCACCCAAGCCAGGAACCTCGACGAGGTTGAGCAGATGGCCCGGGAGGTCATCACCCTCGACCTCGACCTGCGATCCGTGGACGACGTCGAGGTCGTTGTCCACGGGCCGACGGAGTAGACCGCATTGGAGTACCCTCCAGTTACTCGGTAGCCGGTTGGGGTTCGCCCTCAGCCGTCGCGGCATGGCATGGGCTTGGTCGCGGGGAAGCTGGCGCAGCTACCGAGGGCACAGCTTCCCCGTGTTTCCCAACCCTTCTATGCCCCCGTGGAGGCATGCCATGACCACCCCACTGAGTCAGGACGACAAGCCGCGAGAGCAGCGAGCGCGCCGCGCTGCGGCTCGCCAGGGACTCCGACTCACGCGGTCTCGGACCCGGAACGAACGCGCCTACGATTTCGGCCAGTACTTCCTCAGTGATTCGCACAACTGGTTGCAATCCTCGGAGTACGGGATGAACCTCGACGAGGTCGAAGAGTACCTAGCCGCCGAGTGACGTCGAGGATTCTCATGCACGGTCTCGCCCTTCGTGACGTGAAGGGCGAGACCGTGATTACTGAGCGCTACGAGGTGTCATGCGGTTGGGGACTGGTGTGACGAACAGTGCGGATCGCACGATATCGGGCATGCCCACTGACGACGAACTCTTGACCGCAGCTCGCGATGCCAGGATGGCCATCTTGAAACTCATCGTGGAGCAGGCCCGCCTGGGCGTGACCGCCACAGGTTTGAGGGAAATCGCCGAGGCCTACACCTTAGTCACCAGCAAGCTCGTCGGCCAGCGGGGCCAGAGTTCGTGAACATCGAGATCATCGAATCAACCGACGACCCGTTTCGTCCCAAGAAGCCTGACGGTTACACCGAGGGCGGTATGAACGGCGGTCGGTGGGACTGCGACCTGTGCGGTGCCCGCGTCGACCGCACCGACCTGCACGACAGGTTCCACGAAGGGCTCTACGAGCCGCCGTACCCCGACGACTACGACAACGACGAGGACCGCCACGGTCGCTAGAGCATCCACCCTGCTCGGCGGTTCCCCGACGATCGCGGCTCCCCGGGCAGCTTCCGGCGGGGCCGCTTCACCTCGGTCGAGTCCACGCCCCACACCGCCAGCGACGCCGCGATCAACGCCGACGACCCAGCGGCCTTCCGTTCCCACCCGAAGCCCTGCCCTGCGGCCATCGGACGGGTCACCGCAGCCAGCACACCCTGGGTCAACTCAACCTGCCCACGGTGACGGATCTTGCCGTCACTGACTGCATCCCATAGGGCACCCGCAGCCGCGCCCACTTCCCGGACACCAACGAACGTTGGACGCACGTGCGCTTCGGTCCAGTCCAAGTCCCCGCAATGGTTCCGCGAGTCGACGACCACGGCCCGCACCGACGGGTTCAGCTGGGCGTGGACCCACTCAGGTAGCCACGTGATCCCGTCGCGGGTCTCGTACCACTCCACGTGCAGCACGCCGTCAGCGCGGCGGCCAGCGATGCACACCGTGGCCTTGTCTCGTGACGGCGGGGCGTCGACGCCGATCGCGATGTCACGCACCGGCGTTGAATCTGGATCCAGCAACTCCTCCCACGCGGCCGGGTTGAACACCGTGCCCGCGCCGCCACGCGGCACGAACATCGACAACCGCTCCGCCCGGAACGCATCCGCCGGCAACACCGCCCGGTCATCCACGATCGCCTGCAACGGCACACGCCCCGCCGCAACCGCAGGGTTCACACGCACCCACAGATTCCGGTCGTCGATGTCCGCGCCCCACTCAGCCGACCACTCCCACCACGCCAACCGAGGGTTCAGTCCGTCGTAGGCGGACCGCCGCATCGTCAGGAACGCCTCAGCGTCATGACCCGGGCCCGGGGCCGTACCAACGAACAGGGCCTGCGACTTGGGTCTGGCGAACGTCGTCGGCTTCAAGGCGCTGACCTCCGCCTCGGGCATGTCCTCCGCCTCGTCGACCACCAGCCGGTCGATCGACAACCCGCGACCTGCGGACGCCGAGCGGGTGGTGAACGAGATCCGCGCGCCGTCGTTGAACTCCAGGTACTCCATGCCCACCTGATGCGACCGCCGCCGCACCGACCGCGTCAGATCGTCGTGCGCGTCGATCACCGCGACCAACCGGCGGAACGCGTCACTCGACGTCTTCACCGCGTGCGCCGTGTGCAGCACCGACTCACCCAGCAGCAGCAACCCGGCCAGCTCGAGCGCCAACAGGATCTGACCCTTACCGTTCTGCCGGCCCACGACCAGACCAGCCTGCGAACACGACCAGTTACCGCCCGACTCCCGCAGCACCCCACGGACGATCGCGGCCTGCCACTCGTCCAACGGCACCCCGTACGAGCGGGCCAGGTCCACAGCGTCACGCCCGGTGGACTCGTCACCGTCCGGGACCGTCTGGAACGTCGGTTCCGTCGTCAAGGTGAGGGTCACGATGCACCACGCTTCGCCCGACGAGCAGCGATCTCATCCCGAGGCGACCCCTTCGCCGCCGGCGCCAGATCAGCGATCGCAGCCAGCGTCATCCGGTACTCCCGACTGACCGTGGAAAGGTCCCGAGGTGTGGTCTGCGCGTCGTTCAGCACGGCCTCCAGACGGTCCCTCAGAGCCGTCAGACGCTCCAGATCGCTCACAACCGCCGCCCTGGGGTATTCGGGGCCCCAGGGATATCCCTATGCCACGAGAGGTCTGGGAGGGGCCCCCCCTTGGGGGCCCCTCCCAGGGGTCCGAGTGAGCCGGAGTTGCGTCCGACGGTGCCGCTTGGTCCGTTGGATCGTGCTCTGTTGCATCGGTTGTGGGCGGGGGCGAGTCCTTCGTAGTCGTCGGTGCCGCCGCGGCTGGTGGGTGTGGTGTGTTCGACGGTGAAGCTCCATGGGTCGGGGTAGGCGATCGACAGGTCGATGGGTTGGCCGCAGAGGCAGCAGGGTTCGCCGGCTCGTACTCGTTGGGCGATGCGTCGTCGTGCTCGGTTTCGGATGGCTTTGGTTTTGAATGGCATCAGGCGTCTCCGATGGTGCAGATGATGATGGGTTGTCCTGATGGGAGGGCGAGCAGGACGCGGCGGCCGGTGAGGAGTCCGCTGATGCCGGAGCCTCGGGGTGTGGTGGCGATGAGGTTGTCGATCTCGGTGCGGAACGCGGAGCCCCATGCGTTGCGTGGGATGGGCAGGGCGCTGACGGCGTTGGCGAGTTGCACGTCGACGCTCATGTTGGGTGCGAGGAACGTGCCGCTCTTGATGACGCCGGTCAGGTTTGCCTGTTGTCCGCGTTGTGCGTTGCGGGTGGCCCGTACGACTGCGCGTGCGAACTCTTCTGCCCCGCCCATCAGTGCTGCATCTCGGCGACGGGGACCGTGTTGGCGGCGGTGACGAATCCGTCGTCGATCATCTTGGCGACGGCGACCTGTAGCGGGTCGGAGTTGTCGAGCTTGATGACGAGCGTGGGGGTGGCCGCACCGTCGGTGCCGATGGTCTTTGCGTGCTTGATGTACGCCGCCGACTCTTCCGGTCGCAGAACAGCTTCCGGCTTGTTCAACAGGTTGATGCCCTGCTGTCCTGGCATGAGCCAGCCCCCGGTGTCGTACGGGTTGGGGTTACCGCCGACGGCCTTGTTCCATACACCCGGCCCGCCGTAGTTCCGCTTCACGTACGAGACAGCGGCGAGCATGTTCGCCCACGGGTCATACGGTCCCCGCGGGATGAGGTTCTCGTACGGGGTGCCCCGCAGCGCGGACTCGAACGTCGGCTGAATGGTTTGGAGGAGACCTTTCGACCCGCCGTACAGAGGGAAGTTGCGGTCCCAGTCGTTCAGCGCGTTCGGGTTACCCGACGACTCAGTCGTCATCTGCCACAGCATCGGGCTGACCCACTCCGGGCCGTAACCGAAAGCACGTAGCGCGGCCTCGGCCATCGGCCGCCACCGCTCCACATTCGGGATAAACGCGCCACCCTGAACAGGAGCAGGACCCGAATCTCCAGCGGCAGGGCCGCCCATGCCGAGCCCGAACTTCGACGCCACCGAGCCAGCGATCTTAGAGATGAGCGAACCCATCTCTTTGTTGTTGTCACCAACAGCCTGACCGGAGAATTGCCCGGCACCGGACAGGAAGCTGACATGCACATGGTTGCGGTGCGCCAGGTTGTCGTCGTTGCCGCCCGGGTGGGAGTACGGACCCCACGAGCCGCCCTGGTTGATGCGGTCCCGCCAGATCACGTACTTCGTGCCGAACGCGTTGGGGTTACCGACGAACCAATCCGCGACCGACGTGCCCAGACTGATGCCCTGCTGCGACGCGTAGTTCGGGATCATGGCGTCCATGGCTTTGCCCTTGGGGTGGTCCGACCCGCCGACCGACCCGCTGGCGCGCCACCCGAAGACGTCGGTCAGGCCCCACTTCGATTTCGTGAACGCGATCGCGGCGGCCGTGTTCGCGGCGTTCCCGGAGTAGTTCTCCGGACCCCACTGACCGTTACCGGAGAAGCCGCCCGCACCGGCAGTCGCCTGAGCGACGACCTGCTTGCCAAGGTTGAAGATCCCGTCGAGGAAACCGCCGCGCCCTCCGCCGAAGGACAGGCTCGACGCGGCATCTTCTTTGTCCTTGCCGGCCTTGATGCCCTCGGCGATCCGCTTGGAGATGGACTCACCGAACGATGACGCGGACGACTTGAGACCGGCAACGCCACCGCCGGCGAACATTTCGCGTCCGAGGAACTTGTCGGGTGCCACGAACCGGCCGGCGCGGGCGGCTCGATTCATCTTGTAGACGTTCTGCACGCCGACCATGCGGGTCCACTCCGGGACCATCACGGCCTCACCCGGGGACAGGACGGCGTGGATGTTGTCGATGCCAGGCGCGTAACCGGGTAGCACCCCGCCACCGGCGGCCATGCTGAGGCGACCCGGCGTGAGCCGCCGCACGACGCCACCGCCAGCACCCTGCGGTTCCGCGAACGGCATTCCACCGCCCGCCAGACCGGACACCCCGTTGGTGCGGGCGGCCTGTTGCGCGGGGGTCTCGTTCTCGTCTCGCTGGAAGACTGAGGTCAGTGCGTCCCAGACAAAGTGGGCGGCGTTCTTGATGCCGTCACCGATCCACTCGATGACTTTGCCGCCGACCGCGAGGATGTCGTCCTTGAGATCGAGGATCTTTTGCCACGCCTTGCTGGGCAGCTCGGAGAAGAACGTGAGGACAGCGTCGAGGCCGTTCTCGAGGCCGGTCTTGATCCAGCCGATGAACTCGGAACCCTTGCCGGTGACCCAGGCGACGGCGCCGCCGCCGGCCTCGAGGAGCTTGTCCCACAGCACCCCAGGCAGGGCCGTGAACCAGTTCTTGACCTCTTCGGCTTTGGCGGTGATGCCGTTCCAGATCCAGCCCAGGAATTCGCTGCCCTTCTCGGCGAGGAAACCGGCGAAGGAGGTGAGCTTGTCGAGCACCCACGGCCCGATGGCCTCGACGACGCCCTGGATGACGCCCCACACGGTGTTCAGGACGTTGAGGATCTGGTCCCAGATGCCGGAGAAGATGCCTTTGATGCCGTCCCAGACGCGGGACCAGTCACCGGACAGGACACCGCCGATGACGTCGATGACGGAGCGGACGACGTTGACCAGGTTCTCGATGCTGCTGCGAATGAATGCGAGAATCGGTTCGAGGATCGGCCACCCGGTGGTCTGCCACCATTCGACGAACCGGCCCCAGGCGGGGATCAGGTCGTTGACGAGGTAGCTGGTCAGGTCCTGGATGACGGGGGCGAGCTGTCCGCTGATCCACGCGCCGACCTCGCTGAACGCGGGGATGAGGGTGCCGCGGATCCATTCGCCGGCCACAGCGATGGTGGGTCCGAAGGTCTGGTTGAACCAGTTCCCGAACTCGGCGAGCTTGGGAAGCACTGTGTTGCTGATGAAGTCGACGAGGTTGGTTTTGATGTTCCGCCAGAACAGTTCGAACCCCGACGACGTGGAGCCCATCGCGGCGTCCATCTTGTCGGCCGCACCCGCGGTGTCACCCAGAGCGCCGGACGTGCCCTTGAGACCCTCCAGGAATTGGGGTATGTCGGCGACGTTCATGTCTTCCATCTGCGTTCCGAAGAGCGCGATGGCGGTGTTGGCCTGCTCCGAGGGGTCCTTGATGCCGAGGATCCCGTCGATGATCTTCTGGGTGGCGCCCTGGGCGACGTCACCGCCCTGAAGGATGCTGTTGGACATGTCTTGGGCGTTGAGGCCGATGGCCTCGTAGGCGGCGACGCTGGACGCGGACATGTCGGTGGAGCGGATGGTGAATTCCTTGATGGCATCGCCCGCTTTGTCGATGCCGAACGCGCCCTTCTCGCTGCCCTTGACCAGCACGTCGAATGCCTGGTCGGAGGAGAACCCGAGGGTGCGGAAGAACTGGCTGTATTCGTCGCTGGCGTCCATGACGTCGCCGCGGAGGGAGGCGGGGACCTTCTGGGACGCCTTGGTCAGCAGGTCGAACGCCTGGTTCGCGTCGGTGACGAGGCCCGAGTTGATGAGGGTGTTGACCGAGGAGATGGACTCGGAGACATCGGTGTCGAACGCCGACGCGAAGCTCAACGCTTTACCGGTGACCTTCTGTAGGTCGGCGTCGTTCAGGCCCTTGATCGACGACTTGACGACACCGAGGGTGTCGGTGAGACCGGCGATCGACTCCCCGTACCCCGCCGAGTACAACGCCCCGGCGGTCTTGCCGAGCTTCTGTGTCTCGGCCGGGTCGAGCCCGAGGGAGCCTTCCAGCTTGGCCATGGACTTCTTGGCGTCCATGGCGCCGACGAACGCGTCGGTGAACGCGGCCCCGGCGGCCAGGGCGATACCGGCGACGCCGCCCTTGATCAGGCCACCGAAGCCGCCGAGGAAGCCCTTGCCGGAGTTGTCGCCCGCGCGGTCACCGGCGTCCTGCCCGGCCTGCTCGACCGGCTGGAAGATCCGAGAAAGATTGCCGGTCAGTGGTTTTAGGGTGGGGACGATTGAGACGTACGCGGAGGCGATTTCGACCGGCATGTGCGGGTTCCCTCAGGTCTTTTGCAGGAGGCCCCAGGAGGAGGAAGTAGGTCAGGTCGGGAGTTGTGCTGCTAGCCGCGTCTGTGGCCGAAAAGGTCGGCGGCGATGTTGCTGTAGTCCTCGTCCGGCCGCGGCGGTGGACTGATCAAGCTCCGCGGGTTCGCGGCCTCGAATTCGGGTGGGCCAGGTGGACGCGGCGCCTCTTCCACCCTGGGTGGGGCAGTGAGGAGGGTCTGTCGCTCTCCGCGTGCCCGGCGGGGATTGGTCGATTCCCAGAGGCGTTCGACGGCCGCGTCCAGCTCAGGTCGGTCCTTGACGAACTGGTGCAGAGGCCGGGTGTAGCGGAGCGCGAGAGCCCTGCCAGCGATGGCGCGGGCCATGATCTCGTCGCCCTGCTGTGTCGCGCGGCGCAACATCTTCGTCAGCTCTGCCGAGTCGTTGACGTCCGCGACCTTGTCGGTGGCCTGCCGCATGCTCATCTGGAGCATGTTGGGGTCGCCTGTCAGGCCGCCGATCCCGGTGACGTTCTGGGCATCCGATGGCGGCGTGCTCTGACTGCCACCGTTGCCCTCGGTGCCGAAGAGGGCGTGGGCCAACTCCAGCCCTTCCTCCTGGTAGGCATCGGTTGTCATGCCGGTGTCTCGAGCTTTGCGGCTTCGACCTGGGCCTTGAGGGAGGCGACCTGATTCGTCAGATCTCGAACCTTTTGCTCTAGCTCGTTGATGATGGCGCCCGACAGCTGGCTGTCGGCGTTGGCTGCGCTTCCGATATCCGTGACCCTCTGGTGGAGGCCGCCGATCCGGGCTTCCGCCAGAGCGAGTCGGTCGAGGGCTTCGTCACGCTCCACGCACACTCGGGACCAAAGGTTCTGCCACTTCTCCAGCTCCTCGGCAGTGGGAACCGCCGCAGGGCCAGCTGATCGGATGCTCATGCCTGTGTGCCCTCCTGGTAGGCGGCCACGATGACGGTCTTGTCATCCGACTGGCCGAGGATCTTCAGGCCGTCGCGCTCGGCCGTCGCCCGGTCGGTCATGCGCATTCCAACGATGGGCGCCGTTGCGCTGTGCTCGGGTTTCTCCATGTCATGCCGTCCTTCTCGATCGGTACTGCTCGACTTCGCCGCGCCTGACTCGCCAGCGGGAGTCGACTCTCTCGCCTTCGAGCCGGCCGGCGCTGATTGCCATTCGCACCCCCCGCACGGTCATGCCGAGCTGGGTGGCTACTGCCCTTGTTGTCAGCCAGTCCGAGCTTGACACCTGTTCCCTTGCAGATGCAGTCGGCGTTCCCTTTGGGGAACGTGCTGTGAGGTAACGGGTCCCGGCGAAGATCAGCGAGAGGAGGACGGCATCGGCCTCGACGTCGACACCTCGGACCTGGGTCGCGAGCTGCTCGAGCTTGAGGCGGCTGACCAAGAACGCAGCGAGCCTGTCCGGCACCAGAACTCCGGGGCCGTGAACGAAGCGCTCATATTCCACAGGCAGGGCCCGCCGGCCCCCGGGAGTTCCCGGGGTACCGGCGGACCGAGGGGCGCTGGCAGCTGCACTCAGACGACGTGCTGCCATGGATCCGGGAACCGACGCTGCGGAGGCAGTCCCGGTGACTTTGACGCCCTGCTCGGGGGTGTTCACTCGTGGTCCGTCTTGGTGGCCGCCCGTCCCTGCGCTGCGGCGATCTCCAGCTGCCGGCGGAACTGGCCACCCGCGGCGTCGTCCCGGTGAAGAAGTGGCTTAACGACCTGGAGCGTGAGCTGCCGGATGACCTCGATCGACAGGGCAGGCCACGCCTTGTCCGAGACCGTCGACTTGAGGTCCAGCAGATAGTTGTCCACGGCGGCACGGTCGTGGGACTGGAACGCGATCTCGCACGCGATGACGCGGGCCAACATCGCGCGACGTTCCTGGGGGGTCATCGGGTGGCCCGCTTGACGTCGGGGCCGGCGACCACGGCAGCGGCTCCGCACTCGGGGCAGTGGCCGATCACGGGCAACCAGGGTCGGATTTGCTGGTGGAAAACAAGGTTCGGTTCGGAGCACCACTCGGAGTGCTGCTTGAGGGGGAGGGGTCCGCGGTCACTGGGCATTGAGGATCTCCAAATCTGGGAGGGAGGTAAGCCCGGACGACCGGGCTTCGAGGAGCGCGTCGACGGACGCGTGGGCGAGCAGGCCGTGATGCAGACCGCCACACGGGCACTGGCAGCGGCGCGCTGAAGTGGTGGCGGCAATGCATGCGGCCGTGCAGGAGTCGGCAGTGAGCAGGTCGGCGACGGTGGTCACGCCACATCACCGCCGGCAGGGGGGTAGGGCAGATCGACACCCTTGATGGGGTCAGCACTGCTTAGACCCTGGGTGCGCGGTGAGCGCGTGCCCCCGTAGACCGCCCGACCGCACTCGGGGCACCGCCACCGCACCCGCGACCGATCGAAGACGTCAGTCGACGACCGGAGCGGCGGCCGAGAGCACGAATCCCGGTGCTCGAAACCGACCTCTGTACCGGGTCCCAGTCCCAGTCCCATTCTTAAGGAATGGGGACTGGTGAGACTGGTACCAGAATCAGTGGGACCGTTTGGGACTGTGGGACTAGCCATGACTGGCCTCCTTGTAGAAGGCCCGCTTGTCAGTGCCGTGATTCTGGATCACACCGGCGCTGACCAGCTCAGACAGAGCCCGGTAGAAGCTGCTCTTCGGCATGTCCGACACCTCGAACAGCTGCGTCGGGGTCGCCCCGGTCAAAGAAAAGTGGGACTGGAAGTGGGACAAAAGCTCGTCCGCGTTGGGACGTAGTCCCAAGCCCTCTTGGGACTGGACGACTACCCCTGAATCGGTCCCATCAACGGCTTGGAACGCGAGCCGGTGGACGTCTTCGACAGGTCCGTCTTTGCGTTTCGTCCGGCTGAGCTGGATGCCGTTCGCGTCGCCCTCGGTTTTGTAAACCCAGTCCACACCCGCCTCGAGAGCGGACGACCCGCGGATGGTGGTCTTGTCCTTGCCGGTGTGGTGAATGGCGGCGACGGCGCCGTCGCCCGTCGCCGCTCGAATGCGGTACAGGCTGGAGACGGCGACGCCCATGTCCCGGGACGAGTTCTCGTCCATGCCCGGCATGCACTTCGCGAGGGTGTCGAACCAGGCGAAGCGGATCCGCTCAGACGCCACGAACTCGATGACCTGGTTCACCGAGTCCTCGCTGCCCAGGTTCACCGGCTCGGGCAACGTCAGGAACTCCGCCGAAGGGATGACGGTACGACGGTGCTGCTCCCAGGCCGACAACCGTTGGTGTAGGCCGTAAGCGCCCTCAGCAGCCACGTACAGAACGCGGCAGGGTTCAACGGCCCGACCATCCCAGGCGAAGCCTGTGGCGGCACTGGAGGCCCAGGAGAGGCCGATGAACGACTTCAGCGTGCCCCAGTAGCCGGCCACAACACCGACCGTTCCAAGGTCGATCGTCCGGGCGATCAGCGGGGAGGGGGTGGGCAGATCAGCGAGCGCACTGCGGTCAAGCACGCGATGCGAGATCCCACGCTGCGGAGTGGGGAGCTGGATGGGAGCGCTCATCCCTTCACCGCCTCGACCGCGTCGGTGATCGCCGCGATCTCCCGCTTGACCAGCTCGGCCATCTCGGCTGTGTCAGCCCACGCGGCACTCGAGATCCGCTGTCCAGCAGTCGCGATCGCCCTGCGGAAGTAGTTGTTGCGGACCTCCCGAGCGGCCCAATCTGCGGCCGCGGTCACGTGGCTCGCCGCTGCCAGCTTCGACAACGCCGCGATGGGCGTATGACGGTCAGGCAGACTCATCTTGTGCTGCATGGCGTAGGTGACGACGGTGACGGGAGCGGGGGGCACGAGGTCCTCGACCAGTCGGGTGGAGACGTCAGCCACGAACTTCGCCGTGGGGTGTGTGAATGCGGCGGCCGGGATCCACTCGACGCGGTCATCGCTGCTCACGGGGACTGCGGCGAGGGCGAGTAGTCGCTTCGCGTGATCGACGGTCGGCGAGAGCAGGAGCGCTGACGCCACGGTCAGTTCGGCCGCGTCGGCAATCTGATCGGTGAGGTCTGAGGCCGTATCATTGACTTCGACCCCGCCCGCCAGCAGGTCATTTTCGAGGCCCGTCCCGCTGACCACGGGGCGGGTTTCCTCGTTCTCAGGCTGCGGCATTGCCACCGCCAGCGCGGAGGAGTGCGGCGAGCCGGTCGCGCTGTTCAGCCGTCAGCGGCGGAGCTTGATCGACGACCTTCTTGATGTGTTCGGCGAGCTTGTCAGCGCGAAGCTGTCTGCGAAGATCGGCGACAGTCTTTTCGTCGGCGCCCAATTTGATGGCGTTGCCGAGTTCGCTGCGAGTGTGGGTCCATGCCACAGGGTCCGCCTCCGGGTGCGGAGAGATACCGCGTCTTCCCGTGATCGGTGGGACGCGCTACCCGGAGTACGTGAGGCCCTTCCGGCGGACCTATTCCCTTGTAGGCGAAAGGCTACATGCGTTAGAGGGCGGACAGCAACACTCGGTCCTCCGGCGCGCCGAGGCTGCTCAGGATCTCTACCAACCGACTATCGCGAACGGTCTTGCTCATCCTCGGACCGCATCGCTTACACCGAAAGACGAAGTAGCGCTGGTTGTCTCGACCAGTCTCGGCGTAGATGCCGTCACGGACGGTCGTCCTGAACGTCCCTGCCCTCGTGCGGCGGTCCCGGTTCGACTCGTACGTGATCTCGGTTTGCGCGCGTTCGTTCTTCCGAGCCAATCGCTCCGCCTTCTGGAGAGCTTCGTCCGCTGGAAGGTTGGGTTCGGTCCAACTGAACAGGCTGATCCATTGTTGGACGGCCGCCGTCAGTTCCTCCTGACTCGCGGGACCACGAGTGGGCGGAAAGAGCACCCCGATCAGTGCAGCTGGTTCGTGGCGGTCGCAAACCACCGTGATTCGGCGGCGGGTCATGATGACCTCCACTGAATGCGGACGGATTCCGGGTCGAACGGTTTCCCCGGCCCAGCCGGCATGATCGTCACGGTGCACAGCGCGTCGATAACAGCACGTCGAACCTCCAACGGCGCAACGCTCCACCGGGACCCTGCGTCGACGCCGGCCAGCTCGGCCATCCCTGGGGTCGGCATCGCGGCGTTCATTCGCTCCTTCGCGTGGTCAATCTGCGGACGCAGCTTCGCGGAGATCCGCTGCAACTGGTCGCCGGTAATCGCCCCGTCAGCGAACTGATCGGCCGCAAGTCCGAGCCGAGCCTCCAGAGCAGCTGCTTCAGCCCTCGCCGACTCGACCACCAAAGGATCACCCGCCGCCAACACCGCCAGCGCATCAGGCAGCTGGAGCCGCGCCACGACCACCCCTTCAACAACCTCGTCGACGGCGGCCTGTTTTCGGCGGACCCGCGTGCACGACCGACACACGTAAGCGGGTGGCTGCGTCTTGCCCCTCGACTTGCGGCCCACATTCACGATGATGTCGTCGTCCCCGCACCGACCGCAGATCGCCAGACCAGACAGCAAGTGCTTTCGCTCCGCGCCGCGCGACGTTCGCCGGGTCGGGTCCGTCAGCAGGGCGAGCACCCGGTCGTGCACGTCGACGTCATAGACGGGGGGCCAGTCGCCGGGGCCCAGCACGGATCCTCGGTGCACGCGAAGGCCAGCATTCCGCGGACGCAGCAGCACCTGACGCAGCTGAGTCGATGTCCACACACCCGATCCCCGCGGGGTCGGCTCACCCCGCCGGTTGAGTTCGGCGGTGACAGCACGCAGCGATTGGCCGGCGAGCAGCATTTTTGCGGCGAGGGCGATGACCCCAGCCTGGTGGGGGTCGAGCTGGTCCGGCCCGTCGGCCGATGGGGCGTACCCGTACGGGACACGCCCGTGCCGGCGGCCCTCCGCGGCTCGGTCATCGAACTTGCGACGCAGCCGACGGGACTGCTGTTCCGTTTCGTGGCGCGCGACGGAGCCCTTGAGCCGTGCGGTCAGTCGGCCCTGCGGGGTGGAGAGGTCGATGTCTCCGCCGACGGACGCAAGCGCGAGGCCTTGGCGGTCGGCGAGGTCGATGACGTCCTCGAGTTCGCGGGGGGTGCGGGTGAGGCGGTCCACGTCCCACACCACGACGGCTTTGATTCGGCCGTTGACGACGTCACGGAGCATCCGCTGGTACTCGGGGCGGACCTTGGATCGGGTCGCGCTGACGTCGTTGTCGACGTACTCGCTGGTGACAGTCCAGCCCCGCCGTTGGGCTTCCGTCCGGCAGTCGGTGATCTGACGTTGGACGCCGAGGCCGAGGCCCTCATCGTCGGATGAGATTCGCGCGTAGATCCCGGCCGGTAGGTCAGCTGTCATGCAGAAAGATTACGGCTAGCTATTGACCGGCATCATCATCGCAATCTCCCGGCGGCCGCCGGCCTCGAGCAGCTCCCGCTTGGCTGCCGCGCGGGCGTCGGCGGCCTGGGCCCGCAGCACGTCCGACAGCGGGGTGCCGCGCTCGATCGCCACGGCCATGCCGTCGACGAACCGGGCGAGCGGCTCCAGCCGGGTGCGGTCGCGCAGGTCGGACAGTGCCGTCAGCAGCGGGGTGCCCGACCGGGCCGAGGCGAGCACGCTGGAGAGCTGATCGATGAGCGGGCCGTGGGCCAGTGTCGTGATCCGGTCGAGTGCCCCGATCGGTCCTTCGCCGGCGGCGACCGCCAGGGCCAGCATCTCGGCGATGACGGGGAACTCGGCCAGGATCTCGCGGTCCTGCCGCTCGACCTCACGCGTCAACCACCAGTCGCGGGCCAGCACGCCGCTGACCGCCGCAACCACGATGACCAGCAGCAGGGCGAGTGGATTGCTCTGGCCGAAGAGCACGGCCAGCAAACTCAGCGCGATCGCGCCGCCGGCGCCCATGGCTCCCCAGAGCACCTGCTCCACGCGGAAGCCGTCGACCGTCTGCGACGAGCCGAGCGCAGCCAGCCGTTGCTCCACCGACTGACGTCCGCCGAGGAGCCGGTCGATGAGACGTCCGGTGTCCCGGACGAAAGGCCGCAGCAGGACCACGAGCGCGGAACGGGTGCCCGTCGACGGGTCGCCGGTGAGCAGGCGCGAGGGGGGTGGAGCGTCGCTGAGGTAGGGGGCGATGCGGTCCGCCAGGGTGGTGCGACGCATCGGGGGCGCACCGAAGACGGCGACGAGCACGCCGACGGCCACCAGCCCGCCGAGGAGCGCACCGACCAGGACCGTCACTGCAGCACCCGCCGGTCTTCCGGCAGTCGCCCGATCCGGATCATCACGCGGTACGCGACGACCGACAGCACCGCCCCGCCGACCAGGATGGCGGTGCCGGTCGGGGAGTCGTAGGCCTGCAGGGTGGTCGGTTGGGTGGCCAGTAGCAGCAGCACCAACCACGGTGCGGCCACCGCCATGCGTGCCGCGTTCACCGACCACGTCTGCCGGGCCAGCAGTTCCGCGCGCGTCCGGGCGTCGTCACGGAGGAACCCGGACAGGGTGGCCAGCAGCCGGCCGAGATCGGTACCGCCCACCTCCCGGGCCACGCGCAGCGATTCGCAGATCCGATCGCCGACCGGGTCGGCCAGGGCGTTCTTCAGGCGATCGAGACTGGTGGTGAAATGGCCCGTCGTGCGGTAGTCCGAGCCAAATTGCCGAAATGGCTCCCGCAGTTGTTCGGGTCCCCGTGTACCGATGGCGGCCAGCGCTTCGGGAAGGGACAGGCCGGCCCGCACCCCGGAGGTGAGATTGTCGACGACCTCGGGCCAGAGCTCCCGGAGGTCGGCCTGCCGGCGGTGACGCAGGCGGTTGACCAGCATGCGGGGCAGGGCGGCTCCCGCGACGGCGAACAGCGTCGAGACGCTGACCGAAGTGGTGACCAGGAGGGTCAACAGCCCGATCAGTAGCAGGGAGAGTGCCTGCAGCGCAATGAGTTGGCCCGGGCTGATGGTCGTCAGGCCGGCCTGGTGCAGGTGTTCGCGGGTGCGGCGGAAGTGATCACGGCGCGGTTGGTCGGGACGGTTGCGGCGGGTGACGCCCGTCCACGCCAGGAGCAGACCGACACCGAGGAGCAGGCCGACGAGTGCTCCCATGACGTGCCTCCTCCTATCGGTGCCGAACTGCGGACGACCGGAGGTTAACCAGCAGATGTGAAAGCCATGAATACGTGATCGTCCGGCTGTGGACAACTCCCCGGCAATGGCCCTCGTTGCGAAGAGTTTCGGCATGCCGGATATCTCGATGCGGTGATCACTGTTCGCGATTCGTGGATCGCGACCGCCCGGAATGGTTCATTCCCGGCCGGCTCTTCCCCGGGAGGGAACGGGGTTCGTCGTTACGTGGAATGGGGTTCGCGCCCACCGGCAGCCGCTCCGCCGTCCGGTTGGTTCGTGGTGTCCGGCGGGTGGCCCGCGGGCTCCGTGGGGGCCACGGGGTGGTCAGGCATACCGGTCAGGTGACAGAAGCGTCATAGGCGGCAATTCGGGCTGGGTCAGACCTACGGTCCGGAGGTGTGATCCGAGCCGAGACAGGGGTGATCGACATGCACCAGGACTCCGACGGGGGCCCGACCGCACCACCGCCCGTCATCGGCGGGAGCCAATGGACGGACGGGTCCGGATGGCAGTTCGACCGCGACCTGCTGATGCTGTGGGGGGTGGAGCAGCACGAGGCGCCGAGTGTGCTCGTGGATCCCGTGCTGCCGGTCGGCGGCCCGGCCGCCGCACTGACCTGGGAAACGTGGATGACCGGTCTCGGTCCGGCGCACCGCGTCGTCACCTACCGCATCGTGCACGGCAGCACCGGGGAGCCGAGACACCTGCAGGCGGTCGTCCGGCCGGACGGAGCCTCCGCGGACCGTCGCCCGGCTCGTGCCTGGCACATGGACGTCACGGCGAGCGTCGACGTGGCTCGACTGCAGGAGCGGTCGGTGGCGCAGGCCACCACCGATCGGTTGCTGGTTCTCGGGCAGGTGGGCGCGGCCATGGCCGCTAGCGCCCGGCCCGGCGAACTGCTGCATCGCATCACCCGACTGGTCGCCGCTTCCCTCGGTGGCTCCGCACACATGATCGTTCTGAACACCGAGGGCGACGGCTGCGACTACGACATCGTGGCTCCACCTGATCCCCGGGGCGTCACCGTCGATCGGCAACCCGCCGACGATGAGGCATCGATGCCGCGCCGGCCGACCGGGGAAGAGCCTGGTGCGGCCGGCGGGCGGCCCGTGCGGGACGTCGATCAGGCCGCGGTGACCGCGCTGCCGCGCAGCTGCCAGGGTCACCCTCCGAGCCGACGATCCGCCGTCGCGTCGATCTTCTCGCTCGCGGAGATGTCGGTGACCCACCATCTGACGGCCCCCATCCGCCTGAGCGGTCGGGTCGCCGGCGCACTGGCCGTGTTCCGACCCGACACTGCCGGCTGTTTCGACCCCGCCGATCAGGGACTGCTGCAGGTGCTGGCCGATGGAGCCGGCGCGGCCGTGGCGCAGGCCCGCGCACGCCGCCTCCTTCACGCCCGGGCCGAGCGGCTCCACCGACTGGTCGACGAACGCGAGGACCTGCGGGAGCAGCGCGACGAACTGTTGGAACAGCTCGAGGACGTCGAGGACCGCGAGCGCTCGCTCGTCGCCGAGGTGGTCCACGACGACCCCCTGCAGCTCATCGTGGCCGCGACCCTGCGTCTGGACCTGGTCGCGCCGCATCTCGACCCAGGGACCCGGGACGAGATCGAGCGTTCGCTCGACCTGCTGGAGCAGGCCGGACAACGGCTGCGCGATCTGATGAAAGTCGGCCTGACCCCGCCGGATCTGCGCGCTGGGCTGTGGCCGGCGATCCGGGAGATCGCCCAGGTGCTCTTCATGGGTACCGGCGTCCGGGTGACCGTCCGGGCGGCGGCCGATCCGCTCCTTCCGGCGGCAGCCTCGACCGGGTACCGGGTCGTGCGGGAAGCGATCATGAACACCCGCCGACACGCCCAGGCCCGCCAGCTGACCGTCGCCGGTGAACGGCGCGGACCGCTGCTCGTCGTCGTCGTCCAGGACGACGGCATCGGATGCGACCGGGAGTCCTCGCCGGACGGGCACTTCGGCATCTCGACCATGCGAGCCCGGGCGGAGGCGTACGGCGGAACGGTGACGATCCGCCGCCGGGACGGAGGCGGTTGCGAGGTGCAGCTGGAGCTGCCCGACGCGTTCGCGGAATGACGGGGCCGAGCGGTCGTCGGCTCGTCGCGTCAAACCCGGGGTGGACCGGCGTCGATCCTTCGACGGTGCCGGGCGACGGCGTCGTCGCCCATCGTCCAGTCCGACTCGACCCACCAGTTGGCGCCGGCGGCGACCCATTCCGCCACCCAACCGTCGCCGGCCGAGCCGGGACCGCTCACCCCTTCGGCGACCACGTCATATCCGGCCCAGGGCAGGCCGGCTTCCTCCCGCAGCGGCCGAACGGCGGCGACCACGTCCGCCAGGTCCGACGGGCCGAATGCGGTGGTCTCACTGAACCCGACCTTCGTGGCCAGCAGCCCGTCCCACCGAGCGGCGCGGGCCAGTGAGCGACGGGCCGGGTGGGCGCCCACCACCCAGACCGGCACCCGGGGTCGCTGCACGGGCGGCGGCGGGTTCATGAGGTCGGTGGGGCGGACCTGATAGTGCTGGCCGGTGAAGCTGAACGGCTGGCCGCGCATCAATCCGTCATAGACAGCAAGTCCCTCATCGAGCTTCTCAGCGCGCGTCCGGCGGCCTTCGTCCCGTTCGAAGGCCAGCCAGTTGTCGTGCAGGGCGCCCATCCCGACGGCCAGCTGCATCCGGCCCCCGGAGAGCTGGTCGAGCGTGGCGGCCCGGCCGGCCAACTCCCACGGGCGGACCCGGGGGAGCGGGGTGAGCAGCGTGCCCAGCCGGATCCGCTCGGTGCGCACGGCCGCCGCGGCCAGCGTCACCCAGGCGTCCTGTCCCCAGACCGCCTCCCAGGTGAAGACGGCGTCCCACCCGGCCTGTTCAGCGGCCACCGCCAGGTCCACGAACTCGTGCACGGTGGCCTGACTGATGACGACACCAGTACGCAGTCCGGTGGCCCCGCGGCCGGCGATCTCGCTCATGGCCGCACCCTCCCACGGGTCACCGACAGCGGGTTCCGGTCAGTCGTCGGTGAGCGGTGCCTCCAGGCCGGTACCGCGGTTGACCAGCGTGCCCCGGGTCAGTGCCCCCGCCCCGTACCTGCCGCGCACCGCGTCCCACGCCCGGTCGAGCCGCTCGTCCGCCCGGCGGTCGAACGAGAACGCCAGCTGTTCGGCACCGTCGGCGTCGAAGCCACTGACGGCGACGCCCACCAGGTTCAGACCCTCCCGACCGATGAGTGGCATCGCGGCGGTCACCAGCGAACGGGCCGTCTCGAGTACGACCTCGGTGGACGACGTCCCGCGGGCCAGCGTGTGCGAGCGGGTCACGCGGGTGAAGTCGCCGAACCGCAGTCGGAGCGTGATCGTCCGGCCGGAGCGTTCCGCCGCGCGGAGCCGGCGGGCCACCCGGTCGACGCACCCCATCAGGACCGCGTCGATCTCGGCCGGGTCCCGCGTGCGGTGACCCAGGGCGTGCTGGGACCCGATCGACCCGCGACGGTGGCCCACCACGACCGCCCGCGGGTCGTGGTTGTGGGCCAGGGCGTGCAGATGATGCCCGGCGGCCTGACCGACCAGTGAGACCAATCCCGCCCGGCCCAGAGCGGCCACCTCACGGACCGTGCGGATGCCGTGGTCGTGCAGCTTGGCCGTCGTCTTGGGACCGACCCCCCACAGGCGTTGCACCGGCAGCGGATGCAGGAAGTCCAGTTCGCCCTCCGGCGGGACCAGTAGCAGCCCATCGGGTTTCGCGACCCCGCTGGCCACCTTGGCCAGGAACTTCGTCCGGGCCACCCCCACGGTGATGGCCAGCCCGACTTCCTCCCGCACCGCCCGCCGCAGGCCGGCGGCGATGTCGGCCGGCGCCCCCGCCAGCCGCCCCAGCCCGCCGACGTCGAGGAAGGCCTCGTCAATCGACATCGCCTCGACCAGGGGCGTGGTCCGTCGGAACACCCCGAACACGTCCTTGCTCGCGGCCGAGTACGCCCACATGCGGGGCGGTACGACGACGGCCTCCGGGCACAGCCGGCGGGCCCGCTCACCGCCCATCGCCGTGCGCACCCCCCGGGCCTTGGCCTCGTAGCTGGCGGCCAGCACGACCCCGCCGCCGACGATCACCGGACGCCCCCGCAGCGACGGGTCGTCCCGCTGCTCCACCGAGGCGTAGAACGCGTCGAGATCGGCGTGCAGGATCGTCGCCGCCGTCCGGGGCGCGGGCGGGCCGGACCGCTCTCCGTCCGGACGTCCAGTCATGGACACATGTTCGCACGCGGCCACCGGTGGGCCAAGGACCCCCGGTCGGTTCCGGCCGCCGGGACCACGATCGTGGCCGCTGCGAGAGCGGTCACGAAACTGTCCAGGCTGTCGGGGCAGCGCGGTACTGTCCCGCCCGACCGGCCGTGAGGTCGGGTCGACGCGACACAGGGGGCAGGGCGATGAACAGCAGCAGGTGGGCCGGGGGCTCGGGGATGGGTCGCGTCGCCCTGGTGGGGACGGCGGCACTGCTGCTGGTGGCCGGCTGCGGGAGCGGTGCGGACGGGGTGCGTCAGCAGGCCGCGACCAGTCCCTCGGCGACGACGGTGACCGCCGGACCGCCGGCGCCGTCCGCCGCGCCGACCGAGCGATCGGTGACCCCCGGGTCGAGTACGGCATCCAGCGAACCCGCCCCGCAGCCCGCCGGCCCCGCGGCGTCCACCGTCACCGGGGCGACGGCAAAGACCGCTGTCCGGTACGGCGACAACAGCAGCTTCACGCTGACGGCGGCGGCTCCGACCGCCACCCCCGGCGCCGATCTCACCGGCCCGATCAGCGTCAACGACGGCAGCACCGTGCTGGCCCAGGGCACGACGGACGCCGGTGGTACCGCCACGCTGGCGTTCTACAACACGGTCGATCCCGGGGAACACGTCTACTCCGTCAGCTACGGCGGCAACGCGGGGATCGCACCGGCCACCGGTTCGCTCATCCTGCGGACCACCACGACCGACGTGGACATCTCCATCGGCCAGGTCACGGGTGTGCAACCCGGCCGGCCGGCCACCATCCCCACCCGGGTGATCGGCACCCCGCAGTCGCCGACCGGGCAGGTGACCGTGACCGTCGACGGTGCGGTGGTGGGGCAGGGGGCCGTCGACGAACAGGGCCGGTTCACCGCGACGATGCCGGCCGCCGCCGAGGGCAAGCACGAGGTCAGCGTCGCCTACGCCGGGGACATGCGGTTCGACCCGGCCACCGCCACCAGCTCCTTCACGGTCACCGCGCCGCCGGTCAACCCCAACCAGGCCGGCGCCGCCGCGGTCCAGGCGTCGAACCCGTGCCCGGCCACCGCGCAGGCCTGCGTCGACCTCACCAACGAGCAGGCCTGGTTGCAGTCGGGCGGCGCGGTCACCTACGGGCCGGTGGCCGTCACCTCCGGCGAGGCCGGATCCCGCACCCGGACCGGGACGTTCGCGGTGTTCTGGAAGGACAAGGACCACAAGTCCAGCCTCTTCAACGACGCACCCATGCCCAACTCGGTGTTCTTCGACGGCGACATCGCCTTCCACCAGGGCAGCCTGTCCCGGCAGTCCAACGGCTGCATCCATCTGTCGTGGGACGCCTCGGCGGCGTTCTTCGACGCGCTGTCCACCGGGTCGACGGTCACCGTCTTCGGCACCCCGCCCTACTGACCGGCGCGCGTCGGGCGCCCGGCCGGCCGTGTGGTCCGATCCCGGGCTCGTCATCGATAGGCTGGTCCACGGTGTGCCGGGAAGTCTGGTCGGCCGGAACGCGACACGATCCCGTGGTCGCGTCCGCGAGATGTTCCAGGAGTGCCCATGACCGGACCGCCCGCACCCTCCCCGCTGCGCGCTGCGTTCTCGCCGGGTTCGTGGCCGGAGGCCCGGCGGATCGCCGATGTCCTTCGCCGGGAGACCGTCGGCGGGATCCTGCTGCTCATCGGCGCGGTCGCCGCCCTGGTGTGGGCGAACTCGCCGTGGGCCGACGGTTACACGACCTTCGGTGCGATCGTGATCGGCCCGTCCGCTCTGCACCTGGACCTGTCGCTGTCGACCTGGGCGGCCGACGGCCTGCTGGCCATCTTCTTCTTCGTCGCCGGTCTGGAACTGAAACGCGAGTTCGTCGCCGGTGATCTGCGCAGTCCGTCGCGGGCGGTCGTCCCGGTGGTGGCCGCCGTCGGCGGCATGATCGTCCCCGCGGTCCTGTACCTGGTGATCGCGGGCGGGACGGCACCCACCGGGTGGGCGATCCCCACCGCCACCGACATCGCCTTCGCCCTCGCGGTGCTGGCCGTCATCGCCACCCATCTCCCGGTGGCCCTGCGCACGTTCCTGCTGACCCTGGCCGTCGTCGACGACCTGCTCGCCATCTGCGTGATCGCGCTCTTTTACACCTCAGAGCTGAACCTGCTCATGCTGGGGTTGGCGCTGTTGCCGTTGGCCGCCTTCGCGGTCCTGGTCCAGCGCGGCGTCAGCTCGTGGTGGCTGTTGCTGCCGCTGGCCCTGGCCACCTGGACCCTGGTGCACGCCTCCGGGGTGCACGCCACCGTCGCCGGGGTGTTGCTGGCCTTCACCGTTCCGGTCCGGTCCCGGCGTCCGTCGGCCGCCGGGATGGCCGAACGCTTCGAGCACCGGTGGCGTCCGCTGTCGGCCGGGGTCGCGGTCCCGCTGTTCGCCCTGATGTCCGCCGGGGTCACCGTCGCCGGCTGGTCCGGGTTCACCGGGGCCCTGACGGACCCGATCGCCCTGGGCATCATGCTCGGTCTCGTCGTCGGCAAGCCGATCGGCATCCTGGTCGGCACCTTCGTGGCGGCGAAGGCCACCCGTCAGCAGCTGCAGACCGGTTTGACGTGGCCCGACCTCATCGGGGTCGGTCTGCTCGGTGGCATCGGCTTCACGGTGAGCCTGCTCATCGGCGAACTCGCCTTCGCCGACCCGGTTGCCGACGACCACGTCAAGATCGCGGTGCTGACCGGTTCGATCGTCGCCGCAGTCCTGGCCACTGTTCTGCTCCGGCTGCGCAACCGTCGCTACCGGCTGATGTGCGAGGAAGAGGCCCGCGACGACGACCACGACGGGGTCCCCGACATCTACCAGCGGGACGGGCGACCGGCCGATTGAACATCGCGGCCGATGGATCGGACCGGCACCTGGCCGTCCGGCGGGCCGCAGGGCAGGATCGTGGGCGGCGACCGCATCAACGGTCGATGATCATCGACGGCCCGGGTGACCGCGGCCATCAATCGAGCCGGCCAGGGCGGCCGGCGACTATGGGGAGTTGAACTTCGACATGACCTGTGACGCCGGAACGGTCGTCGCCGCGGTGCGGGCGGCCGCCGCCGCCGCCGCCGAGCACAAGACCGAGCTCACCCGCCTCGACCGGGAGATCGGCGACGGTGACCACGGGGAGAACCTGGCTCGGGGCTTCACCGCCGTCGTTGCCAAGCTCGACGCCAGCGCCCCGGAGACCCCGGCCGCGGTGCTCAAGCTCGTCGCCACCACCCTGATCTCCACGGTCGGCGGTGCCTCGGGTCCGCTGTACGGGACGGCTTTCCTCCGCGCGGCGACCGCCATCGGCGACGCCTCGGAACTGGACGGTGCGCTGGTCGTCACCGGTCTGACCGCGGCCCGGGACGGCGTCGTCGCCCGCGGCAAGGCCGAGCCCGGCGACAAGACCATGGTCGACGCGCTGACGCCGGCCGTGCAGGCCGCCGCTGCCGCAGCCGACAGCGGTGGGGACGCCGCAGCGGTGCTGTCCGCGGCGGCCGACGCCGCCGCCGAGGGTGCCGAGGCGACCACTCCGCTGCAGGCCCGCAAGGGTCGGGCGAGCTACCTGGGTGAGCGGTCGATTGGGCACCGGGATCCGGGGGCCACGAGTGCGTCCCTGCTACTCCGGGCCATGGCCGATGCGGCTGCGGGGGGCGGGGCGTGAGCGTCGGAATCGTGCTGGTCTCGCACAGCGCCCAGCTGGCGGCCGGCGTCCTGGAGGTCGCCCAGCAGATGGCGCCCGGCGTGCGGATCGTGGCGGCCGGCGGCATGGAGGACGGTGGGATCGGCACCTCGTTCGACACCATCACCGCCGCCGTGCAGCAGGCCGACGACGGCGACGGTGACGGGGTCGTGCTGCTCTACGACCTCGGCAGCGGCTACCTGACCACCGAGACCGCGGTCGAGTTCCTCGAACCCGAACTCGGGGAGCGGGTGACGATCGTCGACACGCCGTTCGTCGAGGGTGCCGTCTCGGCCGCCCTGACGGCGTCGTTCGGGGCCGACCGCAAGGCCGTGGTGTCCGCCGCGCTGGAGGCCCGGACTGCCAACGGACCGGGCGGTGTCCGCTCCGTGGACGAGATGTAGCACCGGCCGTTGCGGCCGACCACCACGGGCGGGTGTCTCCGGGACTACCGGGGACGCCCGCCCGTGGTGTGGTGCAGCAGGTCGAGCAGTTCGGCTTCCAGGGCGACGAACTCCGGGGTGGTCACGGCCCGCAGGTCCCGGGGGCGGGGGAGGTCGACGGTCAGGTCGCGGACGATGCGGGCCGGCCGGGGCGAGAGCACGAGGACCCGGTCGGCCAGCAGCAGGGCCTCCCGGATGTCGTGGGTGATCATCAGCATCGTCCGGGGATGCTCGGTCCACACCCGCTGCAACCACACCTGCAGATCGGACCGGGTCAACGAGTCCAGCGCCCCCAGCGGTTCGTCGAGCGCCACGATGGGGCGCTGCTGCACCATCGTGCGCAGCAGGGCCGCCCGCTGGCGCATGCCGCCGGACAGCTCGTCCGGGTAGGCCCGTTCGAACCCGTCCAGACCGAAGTCGGCGAACAGTGCGGCGGCCCGGCGCCTGCCTTCCCGGCGAGGGACACCCTGCACGTCCAGACCCAGCGCGGTGTTGTCCAGGACGGTGCGCCAGGGCAGCAACAGGTCCCGCTGGGGCATGTGCGCCACCTGCCCGCGCGGCGTCGCCGGGCCGGCGGCGCCCGGCGGTCGACCGCCGATCACCGTCACGGTCCCGGCCCGGGGAGTCAGCTGTCCGGTGACGATGTCGAACAGCGTGCTCTTGCCGCACCCCGAGGGGCCGATGACGGCGACGAACTGGCCGGGGGCCACCGTGACGGTGATGCCGTCGAGTACGGGCAGCGGGCCGTCCGGGGTCGGGAAGGCGTGGCGGATGTCGGCCAGGTGCAGACCACGCGGAGCGGCCTCCCCGCCCGGCGCTTGACCGGGTCGAACGCCCGTCATCGGGGGCGCTCCGCCCCGCCGCGGCGCGGGCGTCGCCACGGGCAGACCCACCGCTCGACGAGGAAGGTCAGGGCGAACAGCGTGATGCTGAGGACGGCGGTGATGGCCACCGCGGCGAGGACGAGATCGGTGCGGAACGAGTTCTTCGCCGTCGCCATGTAGATGCCCAGGCCGCTGGCCGACCCCACGTACTCGGCGAAGATGGCCGCCACCACCGCATAGGTGATGCCGATGCGCAGCGCCGTGAAGAAGCGGGGCAGTGCCCCCGGCAGCCGCAGGTAGCGGAACTGCTGCCAACGGCTGGCACCCATCCCGGCCAGTAGCTTGCTGCCGTCCCGATCAGCCGCCGCGAAGCCCTCGATCAGCCCGATGGCGACCGGGAAGAAGGTGGTCAGGACGACGACGAGCACCTTCGGGAGCAGCCCGAAGCCGAACCAGATGATGAACAGTGGGGCGATGGCGATGATCGGGAGCGTCTGCGATCCCACGAGCAGGGGGACCAGAGCCCGGCGCAGGAGCGGGACGAAGTCCACGGCGACCGCGACGACCCAGCTGACGACCAGCGAGACGGCGAACCCGGCGAGGGTCACACCCAGGGTGGCCACGGCGTTGGCGAACAGGTCGGCCCGGTCGAGCCAGCCCTGCTGCACCACCCGCACCGGGGACGGCAGGATCTGCGGACGGACGGCCAGAACGGTCACGGCGACCTGCCAGCCGATCAGCAGGATCAGCACGACCGCGGCCGCCGGCACCGCGGACCGGACGGCCGCGCCGACCGTCCGACGCCTCCGCGCTCCACGGTTGCCGGTGGCGGCCCCGGCTGGTCGGCCGTCGTCGGTGGTGGCGCCCGGACGTGCCCAGGTGCCGATCGTCATGACGAGGTGGAGAGGTAGTCGTTGGTGAACAGGGTCGAGTAGTCGGGCGCGGTGGACAGGGGGGAGCCGTCGGGGCCGACGAGCAGGCCCGCGTCGAACAGGAAGCCGCCGTAGGTCGCCCACTGCTGGGCGGTCTGCGTGCCGACCGATCCGTCCGCGGCCTTGAGGTACTTCTCAGCCAGCATGCGCTGCGACTGGGTGACGAGTTCCTCGTCGGCGAACACCCCGGGATTGGCGGCGATCAGGAGGCGCGCCGCCTCGTCGGGCTGCTCGGCGGCGAACCGGTAGCCCCGCTGCAGCGCCTGCACGAAAGCTCTGGCGATGTCGGGGTTCTGGGCCAGCCACGTCCGGTTCGTGGTCACCACGATGGAGTACGCGTCTGGGAACCCGTAATCGGTGTATTCGAAGTACTTCATGGGTGTCCCGTTGTGTTCGGCCTCGATGCCCTCCCAGGCGACGAACGGGATCGTGAAGTCCGCGCTGCCCGAGTAGAGGGCCTCGTAGGCGGACGTGCCGAGGGTGACGGTGGTGAACTCGCCCGTCCCGCCGGCGTCCTTGATGACCTCTTTGAGCAGTGGGACCTCGGTGGGGCCACCGAACCCGGCGTAGGTCTTCCCGTCCAGGTCCTTGGGGGAGGTCAGGTCGGCGCGGTCGGCCTTCACCCCGATGGCGGTGGCCCACCGCTGCAGGACGGCCATGACGGAGACGATGTCGGCACCGGCGGCCCGGGCGACGGTGGCACCGTCCTGAAAGCTGATCCCGAACTCGGCGCTACCGGCGTCGATGAGCGTGTCGGGCAGGGCCGTGTTGTACGGGAGGATCTGCAGGTCGATGCCGGCGTCGGCGAACCAGCCGTTCTGCTGGGCCACGTACAGGCCCGTGTGGTTGGTGTTGGGCGTCCAGTCGAGGGCGAACCGCACGGTGGACGTCGACGCGCCTGCCCCGGACGATCCGGCGGCGGTCGACGGGGAGGCCGGGTCGGAGCCGGACGAGCAACCGGCGACGACGGTGACGGCCCCGGCGAGCGCGGCCGACAGCAGGGTCCGCCGGGACAGCAGGGGACCGGTGGATTGGACGGTGGGACGTTCGAATGCAGACGGCAGCACGGAACGACAATCCCTTCGCTAGTACGAACTAGATCAGGTTCAACGGGTGTTCTCTCAGCCCCGGTGGGGCACCCCGTGTCGACCGTGCAGCCTACCCGTCCGCTCGACCTGGTCGCGTTGCGTGCCCATCGCCGCGCGAACGGGCATTGCGTCGCGCGGATCGCCGGCTCAGCGGCGCTGCGGGCGTCCACCCTCCAGCAGCTCGGTCAGGTCGTAGCCGTGCCGGGCGAACCGGTCCTGGTGCGGCGGGTAGCCCTGGGCGCGCGTCAGCACCCCGTCCCGCGTGGTGAAGATGTCCTCCGTCTCGACGACCCCGCCCTCGACGCGCCCGGGCAGGGCCACGATCTCGCGGACCCGGCGGGCCCCGTTGGGCTCGCTGCCGACGTGGACCACCAGGTCCACCGAGGCCGCGACGGTCGGGACGACGAACCCGGCGGTCACGTTCTCGCCGGCCAGCAGCGGCAGGGTGCACAGCTTGACCACCGCCTCGCGGGCGGAGTTGGCGTGCACCGAGCACATACCCGGCAGGCCGCTGTTGAGGGCGATCAGCAGGTCCAGGGATTCCTCCTGCCGGACCTCGCCGACGACGATCCGGCTGGGGCGCATCCGCAGCGCTTCCTTGACCAACCGGCGCAGCCGGATCTCGCCGTGGCCCTCCAGGTTCGCTTGACGCGTCTGCATGGCGACGACGTCCGGCAGGTTGGGGCGGAGCTCGAAGACCTCCTCGCAGGTGATGACCCGTTCCCGGGCCGGCACCGAGTTGATGAGGGTGTTGAGCAGCGTCGTCTTCCCGGCCTGCGTGCCCCCGGCGACGATGACGTTGAGGCCGGCGACCACCGCGGCCTCCAGGAAGCGGGCCGCGGCCGGCGGCAGGGTGCCCAGGGCCACCAGATCATCCAAGCCGTTGGCCGCCACGACGAACTTCCGGATGTTGACCGACAGGTGCTCGCGCGTGATGTCCGGGATGACGGCGTGCAGGCGGCTGCCGTCGGGGAGCAGGGCGTCTGCGACTATTACTTTGACGACAGGTAGGAGGTGAGCCCGTGCGGGCGGTGATCTACGGCCGGATCAGCCAAGACAGGGACGGGCTTGCCGTCAACTTGGGGGAGCAGATCCGCTCGTGCGAGAAGCTGGCCCGTGAGCGGGGGATTGATGTCGTAGCGGTGCGATCTGACAACGACGTGAGCGCCTTCAAGACGGTTGATTCGCGGACCGAATGGCCGCTGGTGCTGGAGATGGTGCACCGCGGCGAGGTGGACATGATCTTGGCGTGGGCGCTGGACCGATGTTACCGGCAGGTGGCCCAATTCCAGACGCTTCTGGATTCCCTCGGGGGTCGGCCGCTGCGAATCGTCACGGTTTCTGGCCAAGAGCTGGACCTTTCCACGCCGATGGGTCGGACGCTGGCTCAGGTGCTGGTTGCCTTTGCGCAGATGGAGATGCAGATCAAGAGCGAGAGGCTGGCTGCAAAGTATTCAGCGAATGCGGAACGTGGTCAGCGGCACGGCGGCAAGCGCCCGATCGGATATGAGGCGGACGGTGTCACCGTGGATCCGGTCGAGGCGGCGGCTTTGATCGAAGCGGCGGAGATGATCATCGCCGGGATGGGCCTGAATGCCGCGACTCGAAAGTTCAACGACGCCACCGGCCGGGGAGCCCGTGCGGTTTCGCTCAAGAATGCGCTGAAGTCATACAGAGTCATTGGGATGAGGGAATACCGGTCGGAGAAGGCAACCCGGGAGTGGGCAGAGCGGCGGCGTGCGGGTGAGGTGACCGGTGAGGAGCGGCCTCCGGGGCGGATAAGTCCGGCGGTGTGGCCTGCGATCCTGACCACGGAACAATGGGAAGCGGTCAGGGCCGTCTTTAGACAGACGACACGGGGAGCGACACCGATGAGGGCTCCGCGTTCACTGCTGAGTGGCATCCTGCGGTGCGCAAAATGTGGTTCGAAAATGGGCTTCAGCCCGGACAAGATTGATGCTCAAAATCCTAGTCGATTGAAGACACGGGCGACCTATAAATGCCAATCGGCCGGCCGCGGCGGGGGCTGTGGAAGCGTCGCGGTGAGTGCATCGGCCATCGAGGAATTCATTCTCGGGGTGGTGGAGACCGTGATCCGAGATGGTCCACCGATCATCGTCGAGAAGCGGTCAAGTGATTCGCTGCAGGTGGCGCTGGAGGAGGAGATTCAGCGGTTGCGGGAAAAGGCGAAGAAACACATCCTACTCGCCGAATCCGGCGCCTTCCGCGTTGAGGAGATCGTGGACAGACAGCGTGCTGTAAATAGTGAGATCGCCGCGGTCGAGGCGCAGTTGGACGCGATCACACTCGGTCGGCGGCGAGTCGAGCGGGCGGTGCCGACCTCCGAGGCATGGGCGGCGTCGACCCAGGCGGAGAGGTCGTTGACGATTCGAGCGTTGTTCGCCGAGATCCGGGTGAAGCCGTCGGCGCGGGGAAGACTGTCCGGGCCGCGGTTCGACCCTGATCGGGTAGAGCTAGCCTGGGCGCGGTAGCCAGAAGTGGCGACGTATCAACCCAGAGTGACGAAGTCACTCCCTCCGATTGCGACGGTGCGCCCATGACGTGCCCCCACAACTCATCGATGTTCGGTGGGCCGTGCGCGACCTGCACGCACCGGAGAGAGGTGGAGGCCTACCAACGTTCACAAGCGGACTCTCTCCGCCGGATGGCGGAAGCTGACGGCGGTTCACCTGGGGGTGGAGGCGCTTCTCTAATAGCCGGGCTGGTCGCGGTAGTCGCGGTCATTTCTGCGGTGTTGGTGGTGGCGCAACTCGTGTTTTCCGCGATTGGCGCAGTGCTGCCATTCCTTCTCGGCGGCGCGGCGATTGCAGGGGTCGTCCTGCTGGTAGCCCGATCCAGGGGTGCGGTTGGCCGCGCTGACGCTCAGCGACCCACGGGACCGATCTCGGTAATCCAATCTGTTCCGATGGGTTGGTACCAGGACCCGGGTGGTGGCCCGCTCCTTCGCTGGTGGGATGGGTCGAGCTGGACGGGGCACACCAGGCCCTTTTAGTCGAACCGGTCGGCGCTAAGCGGCGTGATGCCGAGATGTCGGGTCCGGCGCGTCTTGATGCCGCTCTACGCGCACCCGGGATGCGGCCGCCGATAGCACCGCGTGAACGCGGGTGAGGTCGACCTTCTTCGGGAGACCCTGCGCCGCTCGGGTTTCCGCGACGACCGCCGCGTAGTTGATGTCCTGGTTCGCGTTGTCCATGGCCCTTCCGTTGAGAGGCTCCGCGTTCCCGGTGCGCGGTATCGCTGGCCCTCAACTGGAATCTGACGACGTCTGTTCATTGTCTGACATACGGGGCGGATCTCGACCTGCGGCGTTCGCGGCGGGACCCCGGGGGGTCGTGAGATCGACGCTTGGATCGTAGCGCATCCTGCGGCCGTGGCCGGGGGCCTTCGTAGAATAGTCCTACATCCTTAGCAATGCTATCTGAGAATAGTACTACATGCCCGATGCGGCCATCCTACCTGAAAGGTCCGATGTCTTAGAAATCTACGATGAAAAGTCTAACGGGTCGGCGCAACTTTGCACTGATAGCTTGCTTCGGGGCGTTATGCGGGTCCATTCTTCCGTCCATCCGATTCCCCGCCCTGAGGAGACAAGATGGTCAGGAGAGCAAAGTCGAAGGAAGATCCAGCGCACTGTGAGGATTGCCTTCCTCCCCGCTCCGTCCGATCCGTGGGGGCGGTGCCAGTTGTGCCTGTTGGGTGACCCAGCAGGACCGGATCCCGAGGCGGAGGAGCCGATCGGGTGCGCGACGCTGGAACCGGCGCCGCTGAGCCCCGGGCGGCACGCGCGGCCACAGCGACGGGCGCACCACGAAGCTGAAGCGAAAGCCCGCGGGATGCTCTAGGCAAGATTTAGTGTGGCGTGGACCTGCCGGAGGGTCGCCTGCGTCACCGATGGATCACCGATGGCGAGCAACTCCGAAATCTCTGCCACGGCCACCTCGCGTTGCGCGTCCAGCCGCTGGATACGGTGTAGCCGAATCCGTATCTGGCGGCTGGTCGTTGCTTCGGCGCGGACCTTTTCCTTTCGATTCCACTCGACACACTCGGGGCATCCGCAGCCTTGGTAGACATACCCGGCGCGTGTCCCATGGGGGATGCCCGGAGCCCGAGTTCTGGGTCGATTGGAATGCCTGGGCATCTCGCCTCCCTCGCCGATTGGGGCGTGGGGGCGGGATATAACCAACGCGCCTGGAAGCTACGAGGAGCAGCCCGCCCCGACACTCTTTCGATAGTAGCGTATTGCCCCTCGGATATTCCAATCGAGTCAATTACTGTTCAAATAGTCATTCGGTCGATATTCTATTCTTAGCCCTGGAAGCTAGTGAATAGGAAACCAACAATGACCAGAAGGTTCAGGCGCGAGATCTTCGTCCCCTGCCCCGAAATCTACCTCGTCGAGAGTCAGGAGACCGCCCACGTCGTTCTTGCCGGAGGTTATGGCGACCGAACGCCGTTGCTCCCGCCGAGGGACACCGGATCACCGCGGCGGGGACCAGGTGGTGGGGACCGACGGTTAGTCATCTCCGAGCCGCTGACGGAAGCTCGGTGGCTGGATCTGCTCTTCGAGCTCGGCCTACCGGAGCCGTGGGCGGTGGCGGTCAACGGCGGTGACATCGAGGTGGGCCGGCAGCTGGGGAGCGTGAACCCCGACTGCTTTACCTGGCGCCTGGTGGAGGAGTGGCGCGGATCGGTAGTGGCTGATCGCTTCTTGCTCCCCTTCTTCGGGCCGAGGTGCCCTCTCGGGGTGCGACCTCGAGACAGGAAACAGCCGATGCGGACCGGTGAGCAGCTTTTCGTGGAATGGGCAGAGCGGCACCCGCGGCCGTTGATGAGTTTTATGGAATGGTGCGCGGCGTGAGCTACATTTCCGATTCACTTCAAACGAGATGAGATCATGTCAGTGACTGTCAGCGTCGATCTTCCCCCCGGCGTCGTCAGATATCGAAGAAGAGCGCTGAGAGCGCTGCTGGGGCGCAAGCTGACGAAAGCGAAGCGATCGTCTTCTATTGGTCTTCGCGGGCCTGAGAATCGATCTGAGCGCGATTTCGTCCGCGTGGCGGGAGTGGACCTCGCCGCCGCCGAATTCTGCTCGCTGGTGATGGGCAACGAGATCACCGCCCGTGGCAAGCGGAAGCTGCACGATCCTCTGCCGCACGCTCTGCGAATGTCTTCTCACACGCAGATAAATGGGTATCTGGAAGATCTGGGCAAGCCGCATATTCCGTGGAAAAAGACGGCGACCGGGATACCTGGCATTGACTGCGTTGTCCTACGTCTGCGAGGATCAGGATGTACCGGTCCTCTATATGTGTGTGTCGCCGCCGCACGTGGAGAGGGAGCAGCGGAGGGAATTCTGGAAAATTCTGTCACCGAGGCTGACACGGGTGATGCAGAGTTGCGGGAAGCAGATCGGCGGAGCATACGCCGCGAACATGTGGGAAGTTTCCGCGAAGATTCCCGGGATACATCCGCACCGGAATGTGCTTGCCTTTCCGGTGGAGAACGTCCCGGCGGATGACCCCGCGTGGGATCGGTATCGGGAAGCCCTCCGGGCGGCCGTGATGAAGGAGATCCGCGCGGCGCTGGGTGAGGTAACCGGTGAGGACCGCTATGTGGCACCGGAAGCCGTATTGATCAAGTTTTTGGACCGATATGACGTGTCCTACTTTTTCAAGAAGAATGACCCTCACTCGGCCGAGAATAATCCCTCGTGGGCGTGGGGAGACCTTCTGGGGATCGCCGCGATGGACTCGGATGATCCAAGTGTGCAGATGGCGCGTGCGCGTGCGCTGCAGCTTTATGAGGAAATCGCGGAGGTATCCGATGGGATCCACCTCTTTTCCTTGAGCAAGGGGATTCAGCATCTGACCGGGTGGATCTCGGATTTCCTGATGTGCAGGGAGGAGACCGATCTGTGGGACATCGATGCGGAGATAGAATCTGAGTATCTGGTCGCGAAAAGTACCTCTTATGATCGATACCAAGAAAGCACTCGCGAAGGACTGTTCAATCGGGTAGACGCGGTGCTGCGAGGGCCGCTGGCCTGGTGGCTGCGGCGACACCGAGAAAAGATGAAGGAGGCATTCTTGCGATATTTCCGCTCAAAGGACCCGATGGCCGAGGCGGAGGTGCCGCAGACGTGGGATGCCGAATGGCCGGCCGGACGGTACGTCGACGCGATGGCCCACGATGCGGACCCGTGGCCGGTAGAGGAACCGGAGTGGGACCGGGAGCAACCTCGAAGGACGGACGATTCGTGGGTGCCGGGTGCGGTGGACTCGATCGCGCTTGCGCGATCCATGGTGCGGGACGCCGAGCAACTGAAAAGACGAGCGGCGGATCTACGGGCCGAGAGTGAGCGGATGCAGGATCGACTGATACACGGTCGATCTGATCGCGAGGACGATTGGGACAGGATGACCCTGCTTGACTGAGGCAGGCTCCGCTGTCACCCGGCGTGTTGTCAGGGAATGACGATGGATCGGTCTGTCGACTAGCGGTCGAGACAAGCGCTAGCGCTGAGAGCGTCTATGCGAGAGAAGATCGTCAGGGTAGACGATCGAGACGCGTCTGACGTAGATCGGGTCTCAGCGGCGATCTGGGAGCGCCGCTCGGGCAGTGAAACGAGATCCAGTCGCTTGTTCTCTCCCGACATGCTGGGTTACTGGCCCAAGCGCCAGGCGCGGTCCTGTCGCCAGTGGCGATTGCAATAACCTTTCGCGTAGTGGGGAGAATCGCATCCTCCGACCTCGCACCCCTCTCGAGGCACCGGCCCGGGCTTGCCGACCGGGCGATCCTCTTGTATGTCGCCGCTCCGATGCAGACGGGCATAATGAGTTTGGCACAAATCCTGAGGGGTGATGTAGTCCGCTATCCGACCACACCGGGGCACGGAACAAATTCTGTCCACGATCACCGGCTGATCATATCCAAGTCGGTGTGGGGTATCGATGCTACCGAGTCCCGCCTGATGTGATCCGCCTCGTACAGAACTCGGTGATACCGTCATCGGAGACCCGGACGTGTACTTCGAATCGGCGGCTATCCGGAGCGGCGACCGCGACCTCGATGGCCGCGGTGCCGTCCGAGCCCCGTTCGGTGAGGGCGGCGGAGACCTGATCACGAGGGAGCGTGTACCGCTCCGTGATCACCTTGACGGCGACCGACTCGAACTGCTCGTCGGTGGTGTCTGCGGCGGTCCTGGCGAGCTTCTCCTCGGCGTGCCTCCGGTACTTCCGACGGAGGTACGCGACCACCGGCTGAATAGCCGCGAACTCGAGGAGTGGAACTCCGAAGTCCACGATGAACTGAAGTTCGGAGTAGTCGGCACCTGCATCGACGTAGGTGTACCGGTCCTCCACCCGTCGGATGGCGGATCCTTGGGTGACCTGCTCGACCACCTGGCGCAACTCGGACCGATCGAATTCTGTGGAACCGGTGAAGAGCACCCCCGCGGTCTCGTCGGGTGTACCGGGCGGGTTGCTGTCCGGCATACGGAAGTCCCCGGCGGACCGGAACGACACGGACAGGGTGTCGGCGAAGACTGGATCTGGGTTCATCGGGTACCTCTGGCTCATGTCTCGCGGTTGCCTGGCGAACTGGGGATCGCGGTCGAGCTGAGAGCGTCTGTGAGCGAATAAGTCTCGATCGTCGACGTTACGAGACGCTAGATCGAAGTGCGGCGCTCAACGGGGATCTGAGACGCCCGAGACGGGCCCGCACGACCCGTGGGCTCGTCGCGTATCCCATCCGGGAGTCGCCGGTCGTGTCAACCCGGTTGACGGTGATCCGCCCGAAGAGGTGTAACCCGGCAAATCGGGCATCAGTCTTCGGCTGGCTAGGTACGGTCCGATGATGGTGATGGATCTAGGACTGGATGAGCCCGGAGCGCGGGAGCGGTTGTTCGTTGTGCTGGAGGAGATCCGGCAACTCGGTCAGCAGATCGATGACGTGGCGGCGGATCCCGAGATTTGGCACCGGCCGGGTAGCAAGATCGGCCGGCTGATCGCCGACCTGCCCGAGCCCCACGTCGACGTCCGCCGAACGATGGCGTGCGCGGTGTCGGGATTGCGGGGGGCGCTGGACACCGTTTCCACACTGATCACCTCGGGCGTGCCCACGAGCCCGGAGTCTCTGGCCATCCTGTGTCGGACGGCGCTCCTGGCGTCATGTCGGCTGCTGGTGCTCGTCGGACCGGATGACGTCGAGCAAGCTCGGGAGAACACCCTCCGGGTGATGATGCAGGAGTCCCGAAGCTTGGGCCATCTGTACCGGCGGGCCGCCGAGTTCAAGAGACTGCGCGCGCTGGTGCCCCCGCGTCAGGTGATAGAGCTTCACGAGAGGCGTCACGCGGAGCTACAGGCGGAGGGGAAAAGAGCTTTTACCGAGATCGAGATGGTCGAGTTGGCGGCCGATGTCGTCGGGGACATGATGCGTGCAGCAGGCGGCGAGGAAGAGGAGCACGCAACTACCCGGTCAGAGCATCTCGTTTGGATCTTCAACACCTACTCCGGGGTATCGCACGCCTTCGCCTGGCCGACGATGGTGGCCGGCACCACGAACCGTTTGCCGGGGGACTTCGTCGCGGACCTGGGGACCACCGTCGCGGTCGCGGGGATGGCCGTGTATGCCTTCCTCAAGGCCGCAGAGGAGAGAGGCGACGACGATGTCGACTGACGGGGAAGGCCCCGTCAAGCGGCGGCACCACGTCGTACCGAACTTCTACCTCCGGAGGTTCGCGGACGAGAAGAGGATGATTACCCGCGTTCCGCTCGGGGGCGGTGAAGTGAGAACGATCCCGACGAAGGACGCCACCGTTCAGACGGACTTCTACCGCTTGGAGCACCCCGAGCTGCGGCCCGACGCGTTAGAGGACGCACTCGCGGGGATCGAGGCAGACATCGCTCCCGCGCTGACCAGGGTGGTGGACCAGGGCGCGTGGCCTCCGAGCGACGAAGACCGGTTCTGGTTGGCAACCTTCGTCGCTCTGCAGTACCTCCGCTCGCAGTCGACCCGGTCAGGAATCGAGGAGATCACCCGCTCCATCGGGAAGTTGGAGTTGGGGGTGATGTCGACCGACCAAGTTCGCGAGATGTTGGGTCTGTCCGACGACGCCTCCGACGCTCAAGTTGAAGAGCTGAGGGCGAACGCCTTGGTTACCGCGGACACCTTCGCTGTGGATCGACACGCGCACCTGCGCTACCTCCTCGACGGCCTCGAAGGGACGACGAACCTGGTGATGGGTCGCGGACCCTGGGCCCTGATTCTTTGGGAGCGCAAGGTGCTGGGAACGTCAGACTCTCCCGTCATCTGTGTGTCGGATGAGACCACGGGTTTTTACTCAAATGCAGGATTCGGAATGGCGCGCGAACTGATCGTGCCTGTGGGGCGTCGGGCCTGCCTGGTACTGGGCAAGGTCGGAGGGGAGGGAGAGGACCAACGGCTCGCCGGTAATTCAGCGCGGGCTCGACTGATCAACGACTACACGCTGCGCAACGCCCGTCGAGAGGCGTTCCATCACCCAGACGATCAACCGTTTGCGGGGAGGGAGGTTCCCAAGAGGAGGGATCGCGAGATTCAAGTGTCGGGTTCGCACATCGATACGCTGATCAGGGACTTCGCTAGAATGCAGGGTCGCCCGTCAGGACTGCCGGGCGAGGAGTCAAGCGAATAGGGTGAACTGCTGCTGGTGTCGGAACGAAGGCGACTCGGCCCTACGCGGTGTCGCCGGGTAGGGCCGCCGGGAGGTCCTTGAGGTTCTCGGCGGTCCGCTGATACGCGCGGTCGATGTACTCCTCGAGCTTGGACCGCTCGACGCGCCACTGGTTACGGCCGCCGATCTGGATGCCGACGAGGTCCCCGGAGCGGACGAGCGCGTAGATCTGGCTCATCGTTACGTTGAGTTCCTCCGCTGCCTGGGTGAGGGTGAGGAACCTTGGGCTGGCCGGCGGCGTGGGGGAGGACATGCCGAAAACGGTAGTGACCGACCCCATCGAGACGGTTCGTGTCTGGCTTCGAGTCCCCCCGGCGAGTGGCGACCAACCGCGGCCTACTCGACTTGGCTGCCGCCGCCTCCACGCGGTGTCCTCTCGGTCGGCAGTAGCGGGGGAGCCGGTGACATGATCGGTGGATGCGCTGGGGTGTGATCGGGTTGGCCAGGATGGCTGTAGGAGAACGACCAGGAGCAGCGGCGGTCATTGCCGGAGGGTGCGGCTGATGTTGGCAAGCATTCTTCCCGGGCTCCGCGAGCTTCGTACCCCGCTCGCCACCGGATACATCTACCTGGTCGTGCTGTGGCTGTTGATCTGGGACAAGATCCCGTCGGCGGATCAAGCCACCGGCGTCGTGGGGGCGATCCTGAAGCTGGATGGCCTCCTGGGCACCGGCTCACTGGTGGCGGCGTTGTCCTTCATCGCCTACGTGGTGGGTAGCTTGTTGATGGTCTCGACGCGGTACAAGGTGAAGTTCACCGGCCTCAGTCGATGGGCGGACATCCGGGTCATCGGTCTCGACGATTGGTCTGACACCAAGGACTACGTCGCCGATCTACAACGGCGTCTCGCTGATGTCCGCGTGCCGGTCGACCATGTGCTGAAGCGCCTCCGCTCTCAACGGAATCCAACCATGAAAGGGTCGCTAGTCACTCGGTGGCTGCATCGGAGACGGTGGTACCGGCGCTCATACAGGTGGTATGTCGAAAAGGTGATGCAGCGCAAGACTCTGCGACAGCTCACTCAGGAGCGTGAGAACGCCCTGCGGGATATCCAGTCGATGCAACCGGGCGAAGCTCATCTCGACACATACGGAGATCTTGTCCGCGATCTCATCATTGGGGATCTGTTCGCGAACACCGAAACCATCGCGGTGCGTCTGCAGGTTGCCGACAAGGACCTGTATGACGAGTACGACAGACTGAGAGCGGAGGCAGAGTTTAGACTCAGCGTCGCCCCCGCGCTGGCTTGCTTGTCCATCGTCGTCGCGTTCATCGTCTACACGCCGGCGGTCCCACAAGATGTGGGCGTGTTATACGGCCTCGTCAGTATGGGAGTTGTCTTCGCGCTGGTGGCGAAGGGGTTCACCAAGAGTCGGCGTTCCAACTCGGTGCTGGTGCAGGCGGTGGTGCTCGGCAAGGTGAAACCATCTGTGATCGAACGCATCGACCAGATGGTGACCTCGTCGAGTCAGCGATCTAATAATGCCGAGCCTCCGCTAGCACGTCCGGCGTTGTAGTCCTGGGGGTTAGCGGGGAATGCCGGCTGGCTCAAGTAGGCTGCGTGTCCGTTGGCAACGAGTTCAAGGAATGATCGAAAGCGTCCGCATCTGTAAGCGGGGAGCGGCGCGACAAGGATCATTCCCTTCACCGACCGGCATGTCGTTGTTCGTTTGTGACCGTAGAACCGGGAGGTCAGATCCTTTGGTTACCTCGTTTGTGCCGGTTTCGCCGATCGAGAGATCACGAGTCGTAGACCCTCGACCTATAGAGCTCCAACTTAAGTTCAGGGGCCCATTTGCGTAGGTAGTCTCGACCCTCACCTTTAGATCTTCTTCCTCCGATAATTATTTTGTCCTTCATACTGCTGTTCCTGTTGTTGTCTGTTATGTCAGTCTCTGCTGTATGACCGGTGATTGAGAAGCCACTCGGATCGGTCATCATCTCGGTCCCCATGATGGAGTCCCCTCAGGGGCTGCCGCCCCCGAGACCCCCGCGATGGAGGATCAGAGCTACGGGCATCTCCTCCCGATTCTCCTCGTCCTCGTTCCCGTCGCCTCCAGACCGCTCGCTGTCGCGATCGCTCTCCCCGGCGACTCCACGAGGACTCGTCGACCGCGAACCTCAGGTTCATCAGGCCCCTCCTCTGTATCGGTCGACCTGGCGACGCCTCGCTCGCTGCGCTCGCGCGCTTCGCGGTTGCTGTTGGTTCTGAGGCGCGGCTCGGGCGTTGACGACGGTCGGCGAGAACTCGGGCGGCGCGATCGCGGTGAGCGGCGTTCGACGGTCGAGGAGTTCGAGGAGCGACGGAACGCGGGGCGGTGGAGATTCGGTGATCGGGATGGACCGCGCGGGAATCGTGGGGGCGGTAGCCGGCAAGGGAGTCTGGACCGTGCGATCTGTTCCGGAGCGGGATCGGTGAGTGGGATCGAGACCGCGACGGTGTGGATTTTCTGCGGAGCGCTGATTCGCGATCTGACGCGTTGTCGGTGTCTCGACGAGTCGATCGTCGAAAGGGAGTCGCTGCGGTCGCCTGAGACGATCTCAGCGTCGCGGACGGTGCCTGAGGAGTTCGAGACCCGTTGCGAGCGAACCTATTCGAGGGTGTCGGAGCAGAAGTCCCACGCGACACGGTCACCGCTCATGTACCCGTCCACATCGGCGACGTAGGGGCTGTCGCCGAACGGGCCTGGGTCGCCGCCGAGCTGGTCGCGTACCGACACGTCGCGGTGCGGAACGGGAGCGAACGCGGCGATGGACAGATCCACGATCACCTCGGTGTCGGTGTGTCGGTCCAGCAGGACGACGGTGTGGGTGAGCTGCGGATCGTGTTCCCACCTGGCGCCGATCCGACGGCGGAGACCGTGAAGGTGAACCAACTCCACGCGAGTGCTCGGCACGCCCGCGCGGATGAGGCCGGCGGCGAGGTTCTCGGCGCAGTGGGCGATCCCGCGGAGCGCCACCGTGGGGATGGAGATGTCTTCTCCGGCGGTGATCGCGTGAACCGCTGACAGGAGCGGGCGGATGAGATCGGCGCTGATCGGGGTCGCCTCGAGGTAGGCGTTCTCGGCGCGGTCCACGGCGGAGCGCACCGCGGAAGGGGTGGTCATCTGGCCGGCTGCGGCGGCGCGTCGGTGCTCATCCGCGGCGACGGATGCCCACCGCGGACTGAGGCGGGAATGAATGTCGCAGAACGGGGCGTGGGTGTCCCGGGGATGGACCCGTCGACGGCATCCGTCGGCTGGGCATGAATGGGAGTTCGAGGGCTGCGCGTGGTCACCGTGGACTGGTCTCCCGCCTCGTTCGATAGTCGACGAGAGAGTAGCTCCGCGGTTTCGGGTGAACCGGAAATGCTTGTCGGGCTGAGGATCGACGACGCGCCGGAGGTGGTCGCCGGGTGTTCAGTCGGTGGGGCGAGGGACGGTGGAGTTGCGGTGATGTTCCTTCGCCAACTCGACGCAGCACTGGTCGACGCAGCAGGCGTGGGGAGCGACGGGCTTACCGTCCTGGACGGGGTGGTACTGCCGGTGCTTGCACACGACCTGCGGGTTCCACGGGATCTCGGTCATCGGGCGAGCGTAGAAGGGGCGGCGCGAAGTGCGGGACCTGATTTCGGGCGGGTGCCGCACGGTTCCATCGACGAGAGGTTGTCGGCGAGGCATCGGGTTGGCGGAGTGACGACGGCACCTCTCAACGAGGGAACCGTGCGGCGAGGAGATGGGCGGTGGGGACGGTGAGCGGGGACGAGCAAGACGACGGCGTCGCGGGGGAGAGCGCGTGGGACCGGATGGTGAGGGAAGGGGTGATCAAGCTCGGCGATCCGTGGGGCCCGGACGACCCCGATCCGCTGGCCGGCCTCTTGGGTGAGAACACCACCGGCATGACCGCGGAGGAGCTGTTGAACGAAACCCGCGGAGATTCATGATCGGTCGCCGAAGGGGTGTCGTTACGTGATTACCGCTGTGGCCGCTTTGGACGGACGGGGGCGCGGCGCACAGGTGGTGACGGGATCTTGCGTAGGTTGCTGCCGAGAAGGTTGACGACGGTGAATGTGACGCCGTGAGTGAAGCGGACGCTATAGGCCGGTGGTCCGGACGACTGCAGTCTGTTCTCCACTTGACCCAGGGCACCGGCGCGGACGCCATTCGGGCCTGAGTGGGCGTCAGCGAGGACCTGAACCCATTGGCCGCGTCGCAGGCTGCCGAACATGAAACGGACAATACCGGCTCAGTCGTACGGTGACGAGCGGTGTCCCTTCGCGCAGGTGTAGTAGGGCACCGGACGCGGGGTCTGATTCTGGAGGGTTCCCGGTCTCCGGTACTGACGCAGCTGATCCTGTGGCTCCCCGCACACCTTGCACTTGCTGAACTCGACGTCGAAGTCACCGACCTTGACCATGTGCCCCCCTCTAGTTGGTTCGACTGTACGACAGATCCGCCGAGTTGACGAGCCCGAACGTGCGTACGACGATGCTGGCATGATCGCGGGGACATGCAGGACATGCGGAGACACCGTCGAGCTCGGACGGAGGGCGCGGGCAAGCGACCGCTACTGCTCGGATGCGTGCAAGCCGAGGTGTACCTATCCGGGCTGCGGAACTCCCGCCGCGGGAGTCGGCGACCGCTGCTGGCACCACCGAGCGAGTGAGCTTCCGAAGGGAGCCGCCGCCAAAGACGCGTAACGCATCCGTTCTGCTGATTCGCTGTCGGGGGCTCAGGGTTGAATGAACCTCGGTGTCTGACTCGAGGTCGACGCCGAGGAGTCGTGGCGGGCGACGGAGGGGGCAGACGTGGTACTGGGAATCCCGCGAGACCGGGCGATTCGGGGCAGCGATCTGGACAAGCTGGTGGCCGCCGTGGTCTTCGCCGGACCGGAGGACGAGACCTACTCGGTCGAGTGGAAGAGTCGACTGGATCTGCAGCAGAAGGAGGGGCAGTTTGCGCTCTCCAAGGAGATCCTTGGCATGGCTAACCGATCGGTATCGAGAGCGGCCGAGGAATTTGAAGGTACCGGGTACATCGTGGTCGGTGCCAGTAGCGGTGAGACCCCTGGAGTGGAGGCGATCGACTCCGCAACCCTAAGAAACTCCTTGGGACAGTATCTGGGGGACGGTGGCCCAGACTGGCGGGTTGAGCACGTGCCGGTGGGGACGGTGAACGTATCCGTCTTCGTGGTGGAGAGACCTCGGGATGGGGATCGAATTCACACGTTGCGGAAGTCGGCAACCGGTATCTCTCCAGCGGCGCAGGAGGGTGCCATCTACGTGCGGCAGCAGACGTCTGTCGGTCACGCGAACACCGAGCAGATTCGGATGCTGGAAGCGAGACTGCTGGCGGGAGCAGTGGATCCCGTGGTCCCCGCTGAGTTGATCGCGACAGGCAGCCTGGTCGCCTACCCGTTTGATCGATCGCCTCAAGCTGTCGCTCGCGTGCTGGAGAGCGAGCAAGCACGGCTGACGGCCCTTGGGAATGAGGCTGAAGAGAAGAACCGGCCGGCCGTTGTTCTTGGCTGGACGGCTCCGAGAGAGTCGGAGTTTCCATGGGTTCTGATTCGGCGCTATCTCGAAGAGCTCGGTGAGTCGTTGGTCGCGGCGGCCGAAGACGAGGTACGAGATCAACTCGGCGACAAATTCCCCATCTGGGTGCGAAATACCTCTGGGCAAGCAATGAGGGATGTTCGTGCCACAATCCGTCTGCCCGTGGGAATAACCCCCGTCGTGCTGCGCTCAACCACCTCGGTGCCGCGCGATCCAAAGTTCGGGAGGCCGGTTGGTTTGGACCTTGCGAACGTCATGGACTGGACACCGCAGGCGTACTACCCGGCTGGTGCAAGCGTGTACGAAGACAGTGATGGACGTCAGGTGGTCACTGCGGATATCACGCTCATACACGCTCACGGTAAAGAGGTCTTTGAGAGACCTCTGGTTCTGATCGCCGAACCCGATACTGAGGGCGGGGAGATCGAGTGGGAGGTGACCGCATCTAGTCACAGCGGTGTCGCCAAGGGGTCTATCCGCGTCGAGCTGTCAGAGGCTCAACTCGATCTAGGCAGGATCTTCCGCGACCGGTTGAATCAGAACGCTCGCTGACTCCCCGATTGTGGACCTTGCCTACGGTGCCCAAGGGACCTGCTCGACGGCGCCGTGCCATCGGACTCCCGCAAGGGTGCGAGACGCGTAGGTGCCGGTGTAGCCAAGCCAGTGGAGGATTCCCAGGGTGAGCCACTCGGTGGAGAGGGCCCACGCCTGGTGCCAGACTCGGTTGGCAACGGTAGACCGCTCGCGGGCCTTTGGATGGACGACGACGTTCCGGGCGTACACGACGCTGTCGACGGAGTCGGGGGGCACCTTCAACCAGGGTTTCTTGCCGCTGCGCGGCTTCGCGAGCTCGGCGGCGAAGTAGTCGATTCCGGCCTTTTCAAGTTCGGGGTAGTTCGGCCTCGGCTGTACGTCGATGCTGCACCGACTGAGAAAGCTGCGCACCTGTTGGGATACCGATGGGTCGGCGGCGAACTGACCGGGATCGGTGTGCTCAGCTAGCAACAGGAGGGCTGAGATCGCGGTAGCTAGCCCGGAATCGACTGGCTCGGTCCGATTCGCTACGAAGTGGTACCCCGCCGCCAAACTGAGGGTGTGTCGGTGGTCCGGGTCTCGCCACTTGGCGAGCCAGAGGGGGAGTAGCTCCCGGAGCTGCTCGGCGTCGCGCTGGGTGTCGGACCACGACCACGGCGTGCTCCACCCGGTGAAGCCCGGCTTGCCGAAGTAGGCCCACCGGATCTCACCCTTATAGGTCCCGGTGGTGAGAGCGGCGTTGATCTCTCGTCCGACGGTGAAGGTGAAGGCAGTCGCGATCCCCTGCACGATGGGTAGCGCGACTGACGCGTCGAAATTGGCTCCGTCGGCGCGGACGATCTCGCAGAGGTGGGTGAACGCCCATCCTCCGTTCTGGCGTCTCAGTCGCTTGAACATCGCTTCGTCGCTGCTCTGGTCGATCGTGATGATCCACTCGGCAAAGGGAATGGTTAGTCTGCCGCGCACCGGGTGAGGGTCGTCGGGGGACTGAATCCGATCCCACCGTGCGCTCTGCAACCCGGTACCGAGGAAGAAGACCACGCGGTCAAGATCGGCTCCGTCGCCGAGCTGCGTGTGAGCGCGGAGGTTGCGGACTCGACTTTCACCAGGGTGATCGAGTGGCATCGGCGAGTTGGCAGTCAAGAACTCGGTGCCTCCGGCTGGCCCGGGAACGTCGTCGATAAGCCTGGCGTCGAGGTTGGGATCCGCGGGACTCCATGTGGCGAGCGGCTTGAGCTCCCACGTGAGTGCAAGTTCGCCAGGGAACGTGACCTCTGCACCATCAGGCATGACGCCGAGGAGCGGCCCCCGGTAGACGGTGGTCGAGGTGCCAGGAGCCGGCCATCCGAGCGGATGAACGAGAGGTGCCGGGAACTGCTGTTCTTCGTCCATGATCGATCCCCCCGGATCTCATGCCTACGACGGGTACAGGCCGCCGAGCTTGGCGACGGGGTTGTCCCGGAACGCCGTACCTAGCCTGACGTAGCCGATCGCGGTGTGCACGTCGGCGTGCCCGGTCTGGCCCATGATCTGGGGCAACGGGACCCCTTCTCGGGCGAGTGCGGTGGCGAGACCGGCGCGGAGGGAGTGTGCGGAGTACTCCGTCGGGTCCTCGCCGAGCTGCGACATCGAGGTCTTCACCAGGAGGGACACCGCGTCGGGGGCGAGCCGCTGCGCTGACACGGTGCCGCCCTTGAGCACCCGTCGAAACACTGCACCGTCGCTGTCACCGAGGACGGCGAACCATCGGCGGAGCGCAGTCCCCGTACATGTGGCGGCGTTGGGGCTGTAGGGGACCGACACGGTTCTACCGTTGCGGCCCTGATCGGTCTTGCTCTTCGGAACGAAGACCGAGACGCCCTCGTCGAGGAACGACACGTGGCCGCGGTCCAGGGCGACGAGTTCGGCTCGGCGGAGGCCGGTGGTGAACCCGAGGAGCAGGAGCGCGCGATTCCGACGGCCGGCGGGGGAGTCCGGTTGGAGACTGAGAACCTGGATCAGCTGCACCTGGGTGATTGGACGGGCCTGTCGCTTCGCCGTCCCGATCTCCCGCTCCGCGACACCGAGTCGGTCCTTGACGATGGGATAGGCGGGGAGGGGGAGTCCCGCCGCGTTGTGGGCGAACGTGATCGCGGCGAGGCGCCGACGGATCGAGGAGAGCGACAGCGGTGCGGACTTCGGCGGGCACCGGGTCGCCGTGCTGCGGGCATTCGGGCCAGTGCAGAAGTCGATGTAGTCGAGCAGCGCGTCCTCGCTCGCCGGGACTGGGGAGTGGCCGGCGACGGCGCACCACTCGGTGAAGTGGTTCCAGTCGGCTTCGTAGGCGAGCAAGGAGCTGTCCGCCATCCGCCTGCGGATGATGTCCACCCGTCGCGCGGTGTCACGAGACGGAGTCGCGATCGCTGGGCCTACGGACGCGGGAACGAGGGTCGTGACCGGCTCGATGATCGGTTCCAAGATGCCGCCTCGAATTCGGAATAAGAAAGCAGAATCTCGCTTCTCTCGCGTAATTCTAAACGGCATGAAACCCCCTGTGATCAGCGCAAACAGGAGATGTATTACAGTTCTACGAACGACGCGGGCAGCACTTCGGGAAGCGGCAATTGGAGCCCGAAATCACTGAGAGTGAACCTGTCGTCTATGAGAGAGTCGCGTCGACGAACGGGCTGGAGAGGTCCAGGCGTCGTCCGGAGGGTTTGAGCATGCGTTCGACGAGGTCGCGGACTTCGTCGGAGGTCAGGACGATGGTGGTGAGTTCGGAGCGTCCGCGGCGGGCGACGAAGACGCGGCCGGGTTGGTTGATCCAGATCTCTTCGACGGTGGGGTCGTCGAAGTGGCGCTGCAGGGGGCCGAATCCGGCGAGGGCGTCGAAGACGTGGCGGACGGCGGCGTCGCGGTCGATGAGTGGGGGCAGGGCCGAGACGGGGACCCGTTCCTCGTAGTGGCCGATGACTTCGTCGATGAGGTGGCGGATGGATCGGTGGTCGACGATGGGGTCGATGCCGCGGCGGCGGACGAGTTCGCGGACCTCGTCGTGGATGTGGTCGGTGGCGGTCGGGGCCATGGAGCGCCTCCTCGTGCGATGGGTCCGTCGGGCTGATCAGTGCGGCCAGGGTGGCCGGGCGGATGGGTGATCCGGGTGGCGAGCGAGGCCGACGGTAACCCGGATGGCGCATCAGGCGGGAACCTGTCCACAGGAGGTGACCGCCCGTGGCCTCGCCGTCACAGCAGGCGTGGCGCAGTGACGCGGAGGATGATCGAAGTCCCGGCGAGAGGAAGCGACGATGCGATTCGCACTGGTGGGCACCGGACCCTGGGCCGAGCGGGCGCACGGTCCCGGGCTGCGGGCCTGCCCCACGGCCGAGCTGGTCGGGGTCTGGGGTCGCAATCCCGAGCGCGCGGCCGAGCTGGCCGCCGACCTCGAGGTCTCCGCCGCGGAGGACCTCGACGATCTCATCGACCGGGTCGACGCCGTCGCGTTCGCTGTGCCTCCGGACGTGCAGGCGCCGCTGGCGATCCGGGCGGCCGCGGCCGGGAAGCACGTGCTGCTCGACAAGCCGATCGCCCTCGACCCCGCCGACGCCGACCGGCTGGAGGCCGCGGTCACCTCTGCCGGCACCGCCTCGCTGGTGTTCTTCACCGACCGCTTCGTCGACACCTCGCGGGCCTGGTTCGAGCAGGTCCGGGCCACCCCGGGATGGCAGGGCGCGTGGTTCCGCTGGCTCAGCTCACTCCAGGCCCCCGGCAACCCCTACGGCGGGTCCGCGTGGCGTCAGGAACTGGGCGCCCTGTGGGACACCGCGCCCCACGCACTCTCGACCCTCGGGGCGGCGCTGGGTCGGGTGGAGTCGCTGACCGCGGTCGCCGGCGAGGGTGACCTCGTGACGCTGGTGCTGCACCACCACTCGGGCGCGACCAGCACCGCGGTGCTCAGCCAGTTCGCCCCACCCGCCGCCGCGTCGTTCGAGTGCGCCCTGTGGGGCGAGGACGGCATCAATCGCATGCCACCGCGACCGGAAGGCGACATCGCCAATGTGTTCGCCGTCGCCGCCGGTGAGCTGGTGGCCGCCGCGACCAACGGCCGGCCCACCGTCGCCGACGTCCGGCTCGGTGCCCACATCACCCGGCTGCTCGCCGACGCCCAGCGCCAGCTCGACGCGCAGCGCACCGGAAGCTGACGGGTACGGCCCCTGTGCGCGGAGACTGCTCCGGCCGTCTTACAGTGCCGGTCGTGGTCGATCGCCCCGCACCCGCCAAGGACCAGTCCGTCGACGCCGATCTCGCGCTCGCCCTGAGATTGGCCGACGCCGCCGATGCGGTCACCCTGCCGCGGTTCGGGGCAGCGAACCTGCGGGTGGACAGCAAGCCCGACCTGACGCCGGTGACCGACGCCGACCTGGCCACCGAACAGGCGCTGCGGGAGATCCTGGCGGCGGAGCGTCCCGACGACACCGTCCTGGGCGAGGAGTTCGGCCTGTCCTCGGCTGCGACCTCAGGGCGGCGGTGGGTCATCGACCCCATCGACGGCACCAAGAATTTCGTCCGCGGCGTGCCGGTCTGGGGGACGCTGATCGGCCTGCTCGAGGACGACGCCACTGCGCCCGGCGGAACCGCCTTCCGGGTCGGCGTCGTCAGTGCCCCGGCCCTGGCCCGACGGTGGTGGGCGTCGGCCGGCGGGGGCGCCTGGACCAGGTTCACCGGACCCGGAGCCGACCCTGCCCCGCGGCCCTGCCGGGTTTCCGCCGTCGGCGCGACGGCCGACGCCTCGCTGTCGTTCTCCGAGCCGACCGAGTGGAGCGCGGCCGGACGACGGGCCGCTTTCGATGCGCTCGCCGACTCCTGCTGGCGGGTCCGCGGCTACGGCGATTTCTACTCGTACCTCCTGGTCGCCGAGGGGGCCGTGGACATCGCCGCCGAACCCGAGCTGAACCTCTGGGACATCGCCGCGCTGGTCGCGATCGTGGCCGAAGCCGGGGGGATCGTGACCGATCTGGCAGGTCACCCGACCGGTCCAGAATCGACGTCACTGGTGGCCACGAACGGGCTGCTCCACCCGGGGGTCATCGCGGCGCTGAACGGGTGAGCCGCGCGTCGACAGGACCCGATCCGGTGAGCCGGCGGCCACCCGGCGCCCCGCGGATCGACAGATCGAAGCCACCTTCGCGGCGCTCAGGAACCCATCAGGGAGCCTTGCCCCCTAGACTCCGCCGTTGTGATCCATTCGTCACACGTCACCAAGAGTTACAAGACGTCGACCAGGCCTGCCCTGGACGACGTCTCCATGGACGTCGACAAGGGTGAGTTCGTCTTCCTCATCGGTCCGTCCGGCAGTGGCAAGTCGACCTTGCTGCGGCTGTTGATCCGGGAGGAGGTACCCACGTCCGGCGAGCTCTCCGTGGAGGGCAACGACCTGGTCGCCATGCGCCGGTCCAAGATCGCCGCCCACCGGCGGAAGATCGGCTGTGTCTTCCAGGACTTCCGGCTGCTGAAGAACAAGACCGTCGAGCAGAACGTCGGCTTCGCGCTGGAGGTCATCGGCCAGCCCCGGGCCCGCATCCGCGAGACCGTGCCCGAGGTGCTGGAGATGGTCGGGCTCGAGGGCAAGGCCAACCGCCTGCCCCACGAGCTCTCCGGCGGTGAGCAGCAGCGCGTCGCGATCGCCCGGGCGTTCGTCAACCGGCCGCTGCTGCTGCTGGCCGACGAGCCCACCGGCAACCTCGACCCCGAGACGAGCGCCGACATCATGCTCCTGCTGGAGCGCATCAACCGGACGGGAACCACCGTGGTCATGGCCACCCACGACAACACCATCGTCGACTCCATGCGGCGCCGGGTGATCGAGCTGCAGTTGGGCAAGATCGTCCGGGACGAGGCCAAGGGCGTCTACGGGGTGGGGCGCTGATGCGGGCGACGTTCCTGCTGAGCGAGGTCTGGAGCGGCTTCCGCCGCAACATCACGATGACCATCGCGATGATCCTCACCACCGCGATCTCGCTCGGTCTGCTCGGTGGCGGGCTCATCGTGGCCAAGCTGACCGACCAGATGCGTGACATCTACGGCGACCGCGTCGAGGTCACCGTCTACCTGACGCCGGACCTCTCGGCCCAGGACCCGGACTGCCGCGACGCGACCTGCCAGGCCATCAACACCGCGCTGCAGAACAACAGTGACGTCGAGTCGTTCACGTTCGAGAGCCAGGACGCGGCCTTCGAGCGGTACAAGCAGCAGTTCGCCGGTCAGCCGGAGCTGCTGGAGATCGGCACCAAGGAAGCGCTCTCGGCGTCCTTCCACGTCAAGCTGTTCGACCCGCAGCAGTACCGGGTCATCTCGCAGCAGTTCACCGGCCTGCCGGGCGTCGAGAACGTGGCCGACCAGAGTGCCTTCCTGGACCGGCTGTTCAGCCTGCTCAACGGCGTCCGCAACGCGACCCTGGTCATCGCCCTCATCCAGGCGCTGGCCGCGCTGCTGCTGATCTCGAACATGGTGCAGATCGCCGCGTTCACCCGGCGCACCGAGACGTCGATCATGCGGCTGGTCGGAGCCTCACGGTGGCGGACGCAGCTGCCGTTCATGATCGAGGCGGTGCTTGCCGGAGTGGTCGGCGCCGTGCTGGCCATCGGTGGACTGATCGCCGCCAAGTTCCTGTTCGTCGACAAGGCGCTCGGTCCGGTCATCCGGGCCGGCATCCTGCCGGAGATCGACACGGCGACCCTGGTCTGGGTCTCACCGATCCTGCTCGGCGTCGGAGCCGGGTTGGCCGCGATCTCCGCCTACGTGACGCTCCGGCTCTACGTCCGGCTGTAGTCCAGCGACGAGCGGACCGCGCCACCGTCGGGGGCGATCGAAGATATTCGGTCGCCCCCGCCGTCTACCCTGGACAGGCCATGGCTACCAACACGTCCACCAAGTCGCCGGCCCGCGGGCCCGGCAAGAACGCCTCCAGCAACCGTCCCACCGGTCGGAAGCTCATCGCTTCCAACCGCAAGGCCCGGCACGACTACACGATCCTGGACGTGTTCGAGGCCGGAATCGCGTTGACCGGCACCGAGGTGAAGTCCTGCCGCGCCGGCAAGGCGTCCCTGGTCGACGGGTACGCGACGATCACCGACGACGAGGTGTGGCTGCGCAACGTCCACATCAACGAGTACGCCGAAGGCACCTGGACGAACCACGCGCCGCGCCGGTCCCGCAAGCTGCTCCTGCACCGCGAGCAGATCGAGCGATTGACCGCCAAGCTCCGGGAGAGTGGGACCGCGCTGGTCCCGCTGTCGCTGTACTTCCTCGACGGCAAGGTCAAAGTCGAACTGGCCCTGGGCCGCGGCAAGAAGGTCTACGACAAGCGCCAGGACCTGGCCAAGCGGGACGCCGACCGGGAGATCGCCCGGTACGCCGGTCGCGCCGCGAAGGGCCGCACCGACTGATCGTGCGGTCACCGGCGATGCAACCGTCCGCTGTGGCCGTTCCGTCCCTGCGCTATGAAACGGCGGAGGGCCCTGGCGCCCGCGGCGGCAGTGGCCACCTTGGCTCTGAGTGGCTGTGCCTGGATCGAAGGGTCCGGCCCTCCGTTGGTCGTCAGCACGGACCTACCCTCGTCGCCCGCGGCCTGCGACATCCGGGACCCCGGCCCGCCGAGTGCGCAGACCCTGGTGCTGTGGGTCGACAGCGGCGGGGCCTTCGGCCCACCACGGGACTGGACCGCAGCCTGGGAGCTGGCCGCCTACCGCGACGGCACCGTACTGCGTTCGGCCGGAGACGGGTTTAACTCGGCGCCGCTGAGCCCGACGACCATCGACCGGGTGGACCCCTGCCGGGTCCGCGATGCCGTGTTCGGTCTGCAGGAGCTCACCGAGGCCGATGTGGACATCCCGCTCCCGACGGACATGTCCACCACGACCATCTCGGTCCGCGGCGGGGCCCCGGGTCCGGCCGGCGAGCCCTACGGCTACGCACCACCGACGCTGGGCTGGCCGCTGGGCTCGTTCGACGAGGTGATGACCCGGAGCGCGACGGTCCCGGCCTGCGGTGAGGTGACCGGCGATCACGTCGACACGCTCCTCGAGGGCCTGGGCAACGCCCCGGCCCAGTCGCGGTGGTCCGATCCCTACCGCACCACGCTGGTCGCCGTCGCGCCGCTGATGCCCGGCCAGCTGGGATGCCCGGCATGACCGGCGTTGCCGGGAGTACGAGACACCGGTGGGCCCGCCGGGCGATGGTCGGCGCCGTGCTGGCCGTCGTCGTCGGTCTCGTGACGGCGGCCGCGGTGCTGAAGGTCGTGGGTCGATCGACTGATTCGCTGTCGGAGTTGGCCAGCGGTGCGGCCTGCGAGGACGGCCCGGCGCCGAGACCGCTCCCGGTGCCCACCGCATCGTCCGAGGCGGTTGTCGCATTCGCGGTCGGGGCGTCCTACTGGAATCCGAGCGCGCTCGGTCAGAACCTGTCGATGACGGCGTACCGCGACGGAACGGTGCTGAACGCCTCCGGCATCGGCGGATTCCCCGGGGGAGAGGTCGAGCTGACGCTCGGCTGGGTCGGTCCGTGTGCCGTGGCCAGCGCCGACGAGCACTTGTCAGCCCTCACCGGCGTGGATTTCGGCCTTCCGGGCGTCGCCGACGCGTCCACCGCGCTGGTGATGGTGAACCCGAACACCGCCGGCCGGCGGACCGTGCTCCAGGTCTACGCCTTCGATCAGTCGGATGTCTGGCCGGAGAACGAGGATGCGCTGTCCGCCCGGGCGACCGTGCAGGAGGTGGTGCGCGGCCTGCAGGCCGCCACTGATCGGGTGCCCTGGACGTCGGATCGGTTCCGCGCCCAGTGGTCGGACGGGTTCACCAGGATGGTGGGTCCCGAGGTCACGAGCTGGCCGTTGACCACGTCGATCATCGGTCTGCGCGGTCCGAACGGCTGCGCCGAGTTACCGCGAGCCACAGCGGAACGACTGATTCACGCGCAACCCGGCGGCGAACTCGTCGCGCAGTGGACGGACGGGGAGAAGTCGACCGTCGTCGCCCTGAGCGTGCTGATGCCGGGCGAGCTCGCCTGCCCGCCGCGATCCACGCCCTGGCGTTGACCCGCAGCGCGGGTGCAACCGGATCGGTGACGATCGCCGTCTGATCGGTATGGACGTGACCGGGCGGGAACGCCGGGGTTGGGCGAGGGCCCGGCGGGGGGCCGTCACGGCGCTGGTGGTCGCCGGGGCTCTTCTTGGTGCGGTGATCATCGGCGTCGTCCGTCCGGCCGTGGGCTCGACGGCGGCGGCGTGTGTCGACGGCCCCCGACCGGATCCACTCGTTCCCCCGGCCGCGGGCACCGAGGCGCTGGTCGCGTGGGCCGCCGGGGCCTCGTTCTGGGACCGCGAGGCCCGGGCCCAGAACCTGACCATCGCCGCGTATGCCGACGGCACGGTCGTGCGCGCCTCGAACAGCGGCGGGATCTGGTCGCCGTTCCCTGACGTGACGCTGGGCTGGGCCGGTCCCTGCCAGGTCGCGGAAGCCGCTGACCGGCTGCGGGAGATGGCCGGGGCCAGGATCGGCGACGTGCCGGTCACCGACGTGTCCTCGGCCTACATTCTCGTCCGTCCGTTCCAGGAGACGCCCGAGGTGGCCATCTCCGTGTACGCGATGGACCGCTACTTCGACCAGTACGCGAGCACGCCGGATGCCGCCCGCGACGCCATTCGTCGGGTCGTCGAGAGCCTGCGCGACGCCCCGGGGGCCGAGCCCTGGTCTCCGGACCGCTACCGGCTCGAACGGTTCCACGACGCGTACTTCCCGGTGCGACAGCCACCCGCCACGTGGCCGGGTCCGCGGTCGATCGCCGAGACCGTCGGGAGCGGCGACTGCACGGAGGTCGGCGACCGGATGATCGGCGCCGAGGGGGTGGACCAGTTCCGGCCCCCGGTGTCCTGGTGGACCGAGGAAGGTGGGGCCCAGTCCCTCCTGGGTATCAGCGTGCTCTTTCCCGGTGAGCCGGCCTGCCCGGCCCGCCGTCCGCCGTCGCGGTGACCTGGTGCCGCTGGATCGCACGGTGCGCAGACAGCGCAACCGCGCACCCGGCCAGTACCGTCCATGGGTCATGCGGACATCAAGGACAGATCGGACGGTCCGATCGCCGTTCGCGCTCATCACCGCGATCGCGATGGGCGGGTTGGTGCTGGGCGGGTGCGCGACCGGGGTGACGGGGACCGCCGCCGTCGGCGGCGCGACGACCAGCGCGGACCCCACCGGCCTTCCCTCCTGTGACGAGGTCGCCGACCTCAGAGACCCCGGGCCGGCCGGCGACCCGGTGATCATGGTCTCGGGCGAGACGAACGCTTGGAACATCGGCACCCTGTGGACCCGGCCGGTCGCGCTGGCCGTCTACGACAGCGGTGACGCCGTCCGTCCGGTGACCCCGGGGGATGATGGCGCGACGATCCCGGCGATGGAACGGGGCCACATCGACTCCTGCCACCTCGAGAGCGCGCTCGCCGAATTGACCGACCTGACCACAGCGGACTTCGGCGCGCCCGGCGTCACCGACCAGGGCACCACCACCGTGACCTTCCGCCCCGACGGCGCGGCCGGGCCGCAGCAGATCGCCGTGTACGCGCTCGGCATCGGGCCCGACAGCCTCGGCGATCTGACGGACGAGCAGCTCGCCCACCGTGAGCGTCTGGTCGCCGCGCTGGACGATCTGCAGTCGGCGGTGGTCGGTCCGCAGCCGTGGATGCCGGACCGGGTCCGGATGGTCGGCCTCGACAGCGCCGCAGGCGACGACCAGCCCGACTACCGGTGGCCAGGACCCGACAGCATCGAGCAGGCCCTGCAGCGCACCCGCCCGGACTGCGTCGTCCTCGAAGGAGAGTCCGCGCGCACCGTCCTGGCCACGATGGGCAGCGGTGCCAGTACGGCAAAGTGGGACGACGGGATCCGCCCGACGTCGTTCACCGCGGCTGTCCTGGTGCTCGGCCAACCGGGCTGCCCCGAGTGACGCCCCGGAAAAGGTGACGAGCTCCGGCGCCGGGAACACGTAGACTGGTCGAGCCGTTGCACCTGACGGCAGCACAGCACCACCAGCAGTACCCGAAAGTCCCCTCGGGGGTGATCGGTTTCGACAGTGTCTGTCGAGTGAGGAGAAGCGGGCCGAGGAAGGCAACGATCATCTCGTTAACGATCCGTTGCAAAAAATCAAGCGCCGACTCCAGTCAGCGCGAGTACGCCCTCGCCGCCTGAGCGAGTGCTACTCCGTCAGCCCGGGTTGAGTTCCCGACCCGGTTCCTGGCGTCATCTAGGGAACTTACCGAGGGACCCGGTCGCGGGGCTCCGAGGGACATCAAACAGCGACTGGGCTCGTCATCCCGGCATGTTCGCGTGATCGGGAGAGTCAAGTAGAGGCCTAGCGGACTGCGCCCGGAGAAGTCCTCACAACACAACATTGGACGCGGGTTCGATTCCCGCCACCTCCACAAGAAGACCCGCCCACCATCTCGGTGGGCGGGTCTTGTGGTTTGCGAAGCCGGGTGCTCAGGCCCGCTGCTTGGTCATCTTCTCCAGCATGCGCTCGATGCGGTCCAGCCGAGCAGCCAGGTCACGGGTCTCGGAGCTGGTGGCCACCAGATCCTTCTTCTTCGTCGGCAGCGGCGTCAGCCGTCGACTCACGGTGTCCAGGTCCGAGCTGATCTCGCCGAGCCGTCCGCGCAGATCGGACAACTCGCGGGTCAGGTACGAGTTGATCTCGTAGTTCAGCACCGTCTGCTGACGGTCCCGGGCGGCCTCGGCCCGGTCCCGGTCGTCCTGCCGGTTCTGGGCCAGCAGGATCAACGGTGCCGCGTAACTGGCCTGCAGGCTGAGCAGCAGCGTCAGGAACGTGAAGGTGTACGGATCGAACTGCAGGTTCGCCGGGGCGAGGCTGTTCCACCCCAGCCAGACCGCGATGAACAGGGACATCTGCACCAGGAACTTGGACGTCCCCATGTACCGGGCGAACTGTTCGCTCGCCCGCCCGAAAGCGTCCGGATTCAACAGCTGGGGTCGCTTGAACCGGTTGGCGCGAGGATTGCTGAGCGTGCTGCTGGTCATGGCGCCGTCCTCCCCTCGTGGGTGTGATCAGTGGTGGCTGTCGGTGGCCGCGGAAACGTCGGTGGCCCGCTGGACGCCCGGGTCATCGTGCCCGATCCCGACGGTCGGCCGGCGCACCGGCCGCCACCCGCCGTTGCGCAGTCCCGGGCGGTCGGCCCGTTCCCCGGCGGTCAGGTCGTTGTCCGGCAGGCCGTCCTCGCGCCAGTTGTCCGGCAGCAGGTGGTCCAGCACATCGTCGACGGTCACCGCGCCGAGCAGGTGCTCCTCGTCGTCCACCACCGGTGCGCACACCAGGTTGTAGGACGCGAAGTACCGGGTCACGTCGGACAACACGGCCTGCGGTGACAGCCGACCCAGTTCGGTGTCGATCGCGCCGGCCACCAGGTCGAACGGCGGCTCCCGCAGCAGCCGCTGCGTGTGCACGCACCCGAGGTAACGGCCGGTCGGGGTGGCCTGCGGTGGACGGCAGACGAACACCATCGAGGCCAGCGCGGGGGAGAGTTCGGGCGATCGGACCCGGGCCAGGGCCTCGGCGATGGTCGCGTCCGGGCTGACGACGATGGGTTCCGGTGTCATCAGACCACCGGCCGTGTCGAACGAGTACTGCATCAGCCGGCGGACCGGCGCCGACTCCTCGGGTTCCATCAGGCCGAGCAGCCGTTCCCGGACGCCGGGCATCAGCTCGGCCAGCAGGTCCGCCGCGTCGTCCGGATCCATGGCCTCGAGCACGTCGGCCGCCCGGGCTTCGTCGAGGTGCGCCAGGAGGTCCTTCTGGTCCTCCTCCGGCAACTCCTGGATGACGTCGGCCAGTCGGTCGTCGTCCAGCAGGTCGGCCACCTCGTAGCGCAACTGGCCGTCCAGCTCGCGGAGCAGACCAGCGGCGTCGGCGGCTCGCAGACCCTCGAAGGACGCCAGGATCCGCTGCGGTCCCGGGACCAGCTGACCGGTCAACTGCGCCGGATCGAGCCCGCGGACATCGGTCCACCCCACGACCTGGACGGGGGCCCGCCGGGCCAGTCGGCCGCGCCGCTCCCGCACCGCCAGGCGATTGAGCACCCAGTCGCGGGTGCGTTCCCGCTCGATCGCGGCGTCGACCACGGTCGCCGAAGCGGCGGTGGTGCCCAGCTGCACCTGTTGGCCGACGAGCTGACCGAGAACCCGTAACTCCAGCGCCCGCTGCTCGAACTGGCGCAGGCTCACCGTCCCGGTGGACAGGACGACCTCACGCGGCTCGAGACTGGTGACCCGCCCCATCGGGACGAAGATCGGCCGCCGGGTGGGCAACTCGACGACGAGTCCGAGGACCCGCGGGGGCTTGCGGTCCAGTCGGAGGGCGGTGATCACGTCGCGCACCTTGCCGATGGATTCGCCCCCCGGTCCGAAGACGGGGAGACCGTCCACCTGGGCGACGAAGACACGGGTGCTGACAGCCATGTCCCTCAGGTTAGGGCCCCTGGGGGAACGGACAGTGAACGCTCGCTGCGGCCGGGTGGGTGGTCCGACCTGCCCGTCCGGTTCGACCGGTGTGGTCTCTCACGAAATGGACAGAGTCCGTGCGTAGGGTTGCCTGCCGTCAGCTCGTCTCCCGGTGAGGACCACACAACATGCGCCTGCGCGCCCCGGTTCGGATCGTCGCGCCCCTGCTCGCCGTCGGCCTGCTCGCCCTCGGGGCCTGCGGCTCCGGCGGCACCACGGCCAGTTCCGGAACCGCCTCCGCATCCGGGTCCGCCAGCGCCGCCCCCACGCTGGGGCCCGACGTTCCCGCGGCCACCGTCGTGGCCGACCCGGTCGCCGCGGACCAGCTGCCCACCGCGACGGGCGCGTTCGGTGAGAAGCCCACGCTGACGTTCCCGAGCACGAACCCGCCGCCCAGCCTGCAGCGCCAGGTGCTCGTCCAGGGCACCGGCCCGGAGACCCAGAAGGGTGACTGGCTGGTCACCAACTATCTGGGTCAGGTGTGGAACGGCAAGGTCTTCGACAACTCCTACGACAAGGGCACGACGGCCACGTTCCAGATCGGCGTCGGCAACGTCGTCCCCGGCTGGGACACCGCCCTGGTCGGGGTGCCGGTCGGCAGCCGCGTCCTGCTCAGCCTGCCGCCGGCGGACGGCTACGGGTCCAAGGGCAACAGCAGCGCCGGTATCGGCGGCACCGACACCATCGTCTTCGTCGTCGACATCGTCGCGGCCTACGGCAAGGACGCTGCCGGCCAGGCCGACGCCGTGCCGCAGCCCGCGCCCGCGACCGGGCCGCAGGTGACCGGCGACCTCGGTCAGAAGCCGTCCATCACCGTTCCGGCCGGCACGCCGGAACCCACCAGTCCGCAGATCACCGTCCTGGCCCAGGGAACCGGAGCCGCGATCAAGGACGGTCAGGTCCTCGCGCAGTACGTGGCGGTGCAATGGTCCGGCGAGTCGGCCGGATCGACCTGGCCCGATCCGGCGGCCGAGGCCGCCGGTACCGGAGGCACCGGACCGCAGCAGCTGTCCGTGGCCGCCGGCGGGCCGTTCGCCGGACTGGTCGGGGTTCCGCTCGGTAGCCGAGTGCTCGTCCAGATCCCGGGTCAGACCAACCAGCAGACCGGTCAGGCGCAGCCGGCCCTGGCCGCGGTGCTGGATCTGGTCGCCCAGACCTCCTGATGGGCCGCACGGTCGACCGCGGCCGGGTCCTGGACGGCATCGGGCTGCTGGCCCGGCTCGGTCTGGCGGCTGTCTGGTTGATCTCCGGCTTCGCCAAGGCCTCGGCCCCGGCCGAGACCCTGGTGGCGGTCAAGGCGTACCGGCTGCTGTCGTCCGGGGTGGCCGAAACGGTCGCGGCGGTGCTGCCGTACCTGGAGATCGCCCTCGGGCTGCTCCTGCTGATCGGTCTGGCGACCCGGCTCGCGGCGATCCTGTCCGCGGTGGTGCTGGTGATCTTCATCGCCGGGGTGATCTCCGCCGCGGCCCGGGGACTGTCGATCGACTGCGGTTGCTTCGGCGGCGGCGGCGACGTCGCCGCCGGTCAGACGAACTACGCGGGCGAGATCCTCCGCGACGTCGGCTTCCTGGCCCTGGCGGCGTGGCTGATCGTCCGCCCCGGGACGCCGTGGTCGCTGGACCGTCGGCTGACCGGGCGCTGACCGACTGTTGTCGGTGAACGTCACCGCCTTGGGCGTCCGGCCCGCGGCGGCATAGTGGAACGACGGGGTGCACGCGCGGCCCCGCCACCTGGAGCGGAACGAGCTCCGGGCAGAGCAGGAAAGAGGACGACGTGGCGCAGGGTTCGGGACGGTCCCGGGGGACGGGCAAGAACGGCGGCAACGGGCCGAAGGGTAAGTCCGGCGTGCAGCCGTCCGCTCGCAAGCCGGCCAAGTCCGGGGCCACCGCCTCGCGGACGTCGGTCGCCGCGGCGCGGTCGAGCCGGTCCAACAACCGCACGCAGCTGATCATCGGCGGGGTGGCCATCGCGCTCATCGCCGCCGTGGTGGTGATCGGCATCATGATGAACCGGTCGAACACCGCCGTGCAGGCCGACGGTTACGGGGCCTCCACCAACTCGGTGACCACGGTGAATGGCAACGTGATGACGATCTCATCGGCCACCCCGCCGGCCGGGACGACGCCGGTGACGATCGATCTCTACGCCGATGCGCTCTGCCCGATCTGCGGTCAGTTCGAGCGCCAGTACGGGCAGCAGATCAACCAGGCGGTCGACCAGGGCAAGTTGGTCGTGAACCTGCACATGCTCAATTTCCTCGACCGGGGCTCCTTCTCGAAGGACTACTCCAGTCGCGCGGCCGGCGCCCTGCTGTGCGTGGCCCAGAACCAGGGCAGCACCCCGGGCCTGGTGCTCAGCTACTACACCAAGCTGTTCGCCGAGGGGACGCAGCCGGAGGAGCAGGGGACGTCCGACCTGACCAACGCTCAGCTGGCCGACCTGGCCAAGGGTCTGGGCGCCAACGACACGTCGACCTCCTGCATCAGCGCCGGATCCTCCGTCGCGGCCGCACAGGCCAACGCGACCGCCTCGTCGGCCACGTTGCAGGGCATCGTCGGCGGCGTTCGCACCCCGTCCGTCGTTCACGACGGACAGATCGTCAACATCAACCAGACCACCTGGCTGTCGACGCTCCTGGGCTCCTGACCAGGCCGGATCGGATGAACGGCCGTCGATTTGGGTTCCGGCCACGACTGTTGGTAATCTGATCCAGCACGACAGCGGGGCTGTGGCGCAGCTGGTAGCGCACCACACTGGCAGTGTGGGGGTCAGGGGTTCGAGTCCCCTCAGCTCCACCCGCAAGGGCCAGGTCCGGGAAACCGGACCTGGCCCTTTTGTCGTTTCTCGGTTTCTCGTATCCCGGTTTCTCGTTCCCGGTCCCGGCCGGTGGGCGCCGATGAGCGTTCGATGAGCGAAACCCCAGAACTCGAAGGGACCCTCGCGGGGTGTTCTACGTTCTGTCGGACTAAGCTCCGAGATGTCCCCGGGGTGACCGGGGCCAAGTAGTGCGCCGACTCGCTGCTGGAGGCAGATCTTGACCGCCGTTGCCCCTCGCCCAGTGGTGAACCGGCCGTACCCGGTGACCCGCGCCCCTCGGGGGGCGAAGCTGCTGCAGTACCTGCACACCACGGACCCCAAGGTCCTGGGGATGATGTACATCGCCACGTCGTTCGCGTGGTTCATGATCGGCGGCCTGATGGCCCTGTTCATGCGGGCCGAGCTGGCCCGGCCGGGCATGCAGTTCCTGTCGCCCGAGCAGTACAACCAGCTCTTCACCATGCACGGCACGATCATGCTGCTGTTCTACGCAACGGCCGTGGTCTTCGGGTTTGCCAACTTCGTGCTGCCGCTGCAGATCGGTGCGCCGGACGTCGCGTTCCCGCGACTCAACTCGTTCTCGTACTGGCTGTACTTCTTCGGCGCGTTGATCGCCGCCTCCGGCTTCTTCACCCCGGGTGGCGCCGCCGCGTTCGGCTGGACCGCTTACACCCCGCTGTCGCTGGAGGCGAACTCGCCCGGCGTCGGTGGTGACCTGTGGATCATGGGTCTGGCCGTCTCGGGTCTCGGCACCATCCTCGGCGGCGTCAACATGATCACCACGGTGGTCTGCATGCGCGCCCCGGGCATGACGATGTGGCGCCTGCCGCTGTTCACCTGGGCCATCTTCATCACGTCGATCCTGATCCTGGTGGCGTTCCCGGTGCTCACCGCGGCGCTGTTCGGGCTGGCCGCCGACCGACATTTCGGGTCACACGTCTTCGACCCGGCCACCGGCGGAGCGATCCTCTACCAGCATCTTTTCTGGTTCTTCGGGCATCCCGAGGTCTACATCATCGCCTTGCCCTTCTTCGGGATCATCTCCGAGGTGATCCCGGTGTTCAGCCGCAAGCCGCTGTTCGGCTACCGGGGCATGGTCTACGCGCTGATCGGCATCGCCGGCCTGTCCGTGGCCGTGTGGGCGCACCACATGTTCGCCACCGGCGCCGTGCTGCTGCCCTTCTTCAGCTTCATGACGTTCCTCATCGCCATCCCGACCGGTCTGAAGTTCTTCAACTGGATCGGGACGATGTGGAAGGGGCAGGTGTCCTTCGAGACGCCGATGCTGTTCGCCGCCGGGTTCCTCGTCACCTTCCTCTTCGGTGGTCTGACCGGCGTCATCCTGGCGGCGCCGCCGCTCGACTTCCACGTGTCGGACTCGTACTTCGTGGTCGCGCATTTCCACTACGTGCTTTTCGGCACCATCGTGTTCGCCACCTACAGCGGCATCTACTTCTGGTTCCCGAAGATGACCGGCCGGTTCCTGGACGAGAAGCTCGGCCAGCTGCACTTCTGGGCCACCTTCATCGGGTTCCACCTGACGTTCCTGGTGCAGCACTGGCTGGGGAACATCGGCATGCCCCGCCGGTACGCCGACTACCTCGAGTCGGACGGCTTCACCACGTTGAACACCATCTCGACGATCGGTGCCTTCGTTCTCGGCTTCTCGACGATCCCGTTCATCTGGAACGTCATCCGGTCCTGGCGGCACGGCGAGGTCACCACCGCCGACGACCCGTGGGGTTACGGCAACTCGCTCGAGTGGGCCACCAGCTCCCCGCCGCCGCGGCACAACTTCACCTCGCTGCCGCGGATCCGTTCCGAGCGCCCGGCGTTCGAGCTGCACCACCCGTACATGATCGAGCGGATGCGGAGCGAGGCGCACCCGCATCGCGACTGGCAGCCGCTGGCCGAGGCCGAGGCGAGTCCGCATCTGGACATCCCGGAGCACGGTCGCGGTAAGTCGACCGCTCCGTTCGGAGAATGAGAGAGCTGTTCCCCCAGTGAACGATCCCGTGCTGACGGGAACCGGGCCGGCCGACGACACCATCGTCAGCCGGCCCGGCCGTCTGTCCACCGTCCTCATCACCGTCACCGGACCCGACCATCCAGGCGTCACCGGTGCCCTGTTCACCACCCTGGCCGATCACCGTGTCGAAGTGCTCGACATCGATCAGGCCGTCATCCGGGGGCACCTGACACTGGGTGTGCTGGTCGTAAGCCCCACGGACACCGCCGGCCTGCGCGTGGCCGTGGAACGCGCGATGGCCGCCGTCGGCATGGTGGTCAGTATCGACATCGACCTGCCCGGCGCGGGGGAGCGGCGAACGGCCACCCACGTGGTGGTGGTGCTCGGGCGTCCCCTGCAGGCTCGGGCGATCGGGGCGCTGGCCGGGGCCTTCGGTCGGCTCGGCGTCAACATCGAGGCCATCAAGCGGGTCGCCGACTATCCGGTCACCGGGTTGGAACTGACCGTTCGGGCGCCCGACGACCAGGCCCTGCGGACGGCGGCCGTGGCGATCGGATCCGACGCCGGCGTGGACATCGCCGTCCAGGGCGCCGGCATCGCCCGGCGGGCCAAGCGCCTCATCGTCTTCGACGTCGATTCGACACTCATCACCGGCGAAGTGATCGAGATGCTCGCCGACCACTCGGGGACCCGGGCCGAGGTCGAACGCATCACCACGGCGGCGATGGCCGGGCACCTGGACTTCGCCGAGTCGCTGCGGGCCCGGGTGGCCATGCTCGAAGGACTGGACGCTTCCGTTCTCGACGCGGTCGCGGCCGACATCGTCCTCACCCCCGGCGCCCGGACGACCATCCGCACGCTGAAGCGGCTGGGCTACCGGTGCGGCATCGTGTCCGGCGGGTTCACGCAGATCACCCGGCATCTCGTCGACGATCTCGGACTGGACTACGCCGCCGCCAACACGCTCGAGGTGATCGACGGCAAGCTGACCGGACGGGTCACCGGACCGATCGTCGACCGGCCGGGCAAGGCCCGCGCGTTGGCCGACTTCGCCGGTCGTTACGGCGTGCCGCTGAGCCAGACCGTCGCCGTCGGCGACGGGGCGAACGACATCGACATGCTCGGCGCCGCCGGTCTGGGGATCGCGTTCAACGCCAAGCCCGTCGTCGCCGAACACGCCGACACCACCCTGAACCAGCCGTTCCTGGATCCGGTGCTGTTCATCCTCGGCATCACTCGCGAGGAGATCGAAGCCGCCGACGCTGCCGACGGCCTGGTGCGCCGCGTCGCCCTGGACTGACCGCCATGGCTTCCTCGGACACGTCACCGTCCGGCCCCCCGCCACCTGACGGCACCGTCGGGGGTGGGGTCGGCCTGTCCGGCCTGTCCGTGAGTGGGATCGCCGCCGTGCTGGCGCCGCTACGGGAGCGGTACCGACACTGGCTGGGCCTGTCGGACGCCCAGGTGCGCTCCGATCGTGAGGAGGCGGCCGACGACGTCCGGGCCATGCCGTTGATCCTGCGGATGGAGCGGTCAGCGCCACCGTCCTGGCACGCCGCGCTGGCCGCCGCGGCCAGCGCGGCCGCGTCGATCTGTCTGGACCCCCGGGCGGCCCCGGACGGCCCGTGGCACGACGCGGTGGCCGACTACTGCGCCGGTCACATCCGCAAGGTCACCCGGCGGGCCCGTGGCGCGCACTGGGCAGCCGTCCAGGACCTGCCCGGGGTGACCATCGACCTGGGTGGGACCGAGGTCCGAGCGCTGCTGCCCGGGCGGGTCGCCGAGCTGGACTCTCGGGTCTCCCGGCTGCAGGTCGGGGGGACCGACGCACCGGTCGACCCGGCCCCGGACTGGGCGCAGCTCGGTGCTGCCGATCCGGCGGCCGCGCTGCAGCTCTGGTTGCCGTCCGAGCCGGCCATGACCCTGGGGAAGTCGATGGCTCAGGCCGGGCACGCCGGGATGATCGCCGCCGCGCTGCTCAGTGGTCCGGACACCGCCAGCGGCGACGCCGCAGTGCTGGACTCCTGGGCGGCCGCCGGGTATCCGACGGTCACCCAGGGGAGAACAGCCGACTGGTCGGCGCTGTCCGCTGCGGTGGCCGCCGCCGACGGCTGGAGCGCGCAGCGGTTGGTGGCCGTGCGCGACGCCGGGTTCACCGAGATCCCGGCTGGGACCATCACCGTCATCGCCCGGGCCCCGGGCCGGTAGCTGGGCACGAGCCCCGGGTCGGAGTGCCGCCGGGGGCAGTCGCATGGGGCCGACCGTCTTGGCCGAAGCTGATCAACTCCGCAGTCGGACCGGTCCACCCCGGTCGGTGTCGGCGGAACGATCAGCGTCAGCTCCGTTCACCTGCGTCAGCGACGCGATCGGTAGTCGCCCAGCCACCGGCGACCCGGAGATCCAGGATCAGGACGTCGAGGTGATCCAGAGCACGCCGTAGGGATGTAGCCAGACGTTCCCGTCGGGTCCGGGATGGATGGTGGCGCCCGAGAGCGCGTCCACACCGCCGACCAGACCGAGCTCGGCGAGCCGGGCCCCGGGGAAGGGTTTCCACTGTTCGGTGACGTTGAACAGCTCCAGGAGCGGCCCCAACGGGTGCCGCCGCAACACCGGCAGCACGCCGGGGTCGCTCCGGCCGGTCAGCGGGTCTTCGAGGACCTCGGCGGCGACGGTGGATTCGAGGTGCGGGAGGCTGGCCCGGACCTGGGCCAGGTGACGGACCGAGGCGTAGATGCGTCCGACCAGGGTGGCCGGGTCCCGGCGCTGGTTGGCCAGCGACCAGTTCATCCGCGGCCGGTGCGCCCAGCGGTTGTCGTCGGAATGGCCCGGCTCGCCGGCCCAGTCGACGTCGTTCGTCAGACCCAGCTCGTCGCCCATCCACAGCACCGGGATGCCGCCCCAGCCCATGGCGATCGCGTAGGCCACGTACAGACGGCCGACGACGAGGTCGATCTCCTCCGTGCGGCCGGTGCGCTGCGCGGTGTCCAGCGCGTGTTCGAGCCCGAGCAGGCTGGCCGCGGTGCCGCTGATCCGTCGATCGCCGGTGTCCGGATTCTCCTGGAACACCAGACCCCGGGCGGGCGATCCCGGGTAGACCCCGGAGTACCAGTCGGACAGGAACCGCTGGTGGTCGAACCCGGACAGCCCGACTGCCGCGGCGTCCGCGGCGTCGATGGCCCACCCGATGTCGTCGTGACAGCGGACGTAGGTGACCCACGTGGCGGACGCCGGCACCGGAGGGATGGCCCGCAACGCGTGGGCGGCCAACCGGACGTCCCGGGTGGCCAGCATCGACCACACCTGCACCATCAGGCTGTTGTGGTAGGCGATGTCGCTGACCTTGCCGTGATGCGCACCCTGGCCGAGGTAGTGGACGAGATCCTGCGGCGCGACGATCGCCTCGGCCTTGAACAGCACGGCCGGGCACGCGATCCGGGCGACCGCCCGCAACGCCTGGGTGATGGCGTGCACCTCGGGCTGGTTCTGGCAGTTGGTGCCCAGCCGCTTCCACACGAAGGCGATGGCGTCCAGCCGGAGCACCTCGACGCCCAGGTTGGCCAGGAACAGGATGATGTCGGCGTACTCGGCGAAGACGTCCGGGTTGGACCAGTTGACGTCCCACTGCCAGGTGTTGAACGTCGTCCACACCCAGCCGCCGAGCTGCTCGTCGAAGCTGAAGCTGCCCGGCGCGAAGTCGGGGAAGACCTCGGGCAGGGTCTGCTCGTAGGCGTCCGGCCCGATGCGGTCCGGGTAGACGTAAAAGTAGTCGCGGTACTTCTGGTCGCCGTTGCGGGCTTTCACCGCCCACTCGTGCTCGGCGGCGACGTGGTTGAGCACCAGGTCGACGACCAGGCTGATGCCGGCGCGGCGGAGCTCGGCGGCCAGACCGCGCAGGTCCTCGGTGGTCCCCAGGTCAGGTCGGACGGTGCGGTAGTCGGCCACCGCGTAGCCGCCGTCGCTGTCGCCGTCCCGGGGCTGCAGCAACGGCATCAGGTGCAGATAGGTGACGCCCAGTTCCGACAGGTAGCTGATGCGGCCCTTGATGCCGGCCAGGTCCCCGGCGAAGCGCTCGGCGTAGGCGGCGTAACCGAGCATGTGCTCGTCGTGGAACCAGGCCGGGTCCAGCGTGCGCTGCACGTCCAGACGGCGCAGTTCCGGGTCCCGCTCGCGGTAGGCCCGCGCCGCCGTCCGCACCAGTCGCCGTTCCAGCGCCGGCACCGCGTCGGCCGGGTAGACGGCGGTCAGGCCGGCGTGCAGGTCCTCCCACCACCGGTCCAGGCGCAGACCGAACAGGTCGCGGCGGTGTTCGGGTTCGCCGGCCAGTTCCTCGGCGGCGATGGCGTGGAGCTCGGTGGGTGCGGCGGACATGGTGGACGATTCTGCCTGGTCGCCCTGACGGGTGCGCGCGGGCACCCGCGACGGCCGACGCGGGTCAGCCGGGGCGTACGACCTCGCCGGTGACCTCGACACCGGCCGCCTTCATCGCCTCGACGGCGGCGTCGGTGTCACCGGGCCGCAGTTCCACGAACCGGGTGTACTCCAACGGCACCGTCACGTCGTAGCCCAGCCTCGCCCCGTCGATGGCCGTCTCCTTGACGCACCAGTCGCCGGCCAGGCCGACGACGGTCAGGGCGCGGGCGCCGTGCGCCTGCAGGAAGTCGTCGAGCTCGGTCTCCCGGGTCTCGTTGGTGGGCAGGTGCAGGACGCTGAACCCGCTGTAGCCGTCCTCGGGACCGGACCCCTTACGTAAGACCGGGCCGGTGGTCCGCAGACCGGGCAGCAGATCGGCCCCGGGGGTGTCGATGACGCAGTGCACCGGCCAGAGGCCGCCGTGCGCGGCGAAGTGCGGGGTGACCGGCGGATGCCAGTCCTGGGTGTAGATCAGTGCGGCGCCGGCAGTCGTCGCCTCCTCGATGAGGGCGTTGATGGGGTCGAGGAGGTGCTCGCCGCCGCGCACGTAGAGCGCGCCGCCCGGGTCGGCGAAATCGTGTTGCAGGTCGACGATGATCAGCGCGTGTTCGGGGCCGAACGAGGTGGTCATGGGTTCAGGGTGCCCGGTCAGCGCAGCACGGTGACCGTCAGGGCCGGTTCGCCGGCGGACAGTTTGAGTCCCTCCCACGGCAGCGACACCATCGCGGAGCGCAGGTGCTCGCGGGATTCCGGCAGTGTGGCCACGGTCGGCACGCGCTCGCCGGCGCGCATCAGCGGGACCGGGAGGACGCGGTCGCCCGGCTCGGGATCGGGCTGATCACCCGCGACCCGGAAGATGACCTCCTCGGTCGCCGTCCCGGTGGTCTTGTGGCGCCGCAACGCCGACTTGTGACCGCCGTGCGACTGCTTGTTCGAGCTGCGCTTCTCCACCGGTCGGCCGTCCACCTCGACGAGCTTGTAGACCATGCTCGCCGTCGGCGCACCGGATCCGGTGACCAGGGAAGTGCCGACGCCGTACACGTCGACGGGGGCGGCGGCCAGCGCGGCGATCGCGTACTCGTCGAGGTCGCCGGACAGCACGATCCGGGTCTTCGTCGCCCCCAGGTCGTCCAGTTGCCGCCGGGCCGCGATCGTCAGGACACCCAGGTCGCCGGAGTCGATGCGGACGGCCCCGAGCTCCGGGCCGGCGACCTCGATCGCGGTCGCGATGCCCTGGGTGATGTCGTAGGTGTCGACCAGCAGGGTGGTGCCCACCCCGAGGCTCGCGATCTGGGCGGCGAACGCGTCGGCCTCGCTGTCGTGCAGCAGGGTGAAGGCGTGGGCCGCCGTCCCCCCGGTGGGGATGCCGAACCGGCGACCGGCCTCCAGGTTGGACGTGCTGCCGAAACCGGCCAGGTAGGCGGCCCGGGCCGAGGCCACCGCCGATTCCTCGTGGGTGCGGCGGGAGCCCATCTCGATGAGACGTCGGTCACCGGCGGCGGAGACCATCCGCGCCGCGGCCGACGCGATCGCGCAGTCGTGGTTGTAGATCGACAGGGCCAGCGTCTCCAGGATCACGCCCACCCCGAACGGCGCCCGGACGGTCAGGACGGGGGAGCCGGGGAAGTACAGCTCGCCCTCGGGGTAGCCCTCGATGTCGCCGCTGAACTGGTAGTCGGCCAGCCAGGCCAGCGTCCGGTCGTCGAGCACGCCCCGCAGGCGGTCCAGCTCGGCCGGGCCGAAGCGGAAGTCGGCGATGGCGTCGAGCAGGCGGCCGGTGCCGGCGACCACGCCGTACCGACGGCCGTTCGGCAGCCGTCGGGTGAAGATCTCGAAGACGCAGTCCCGCTCGGCCGTGCCGTCGGCCAGCGCGGCCTGCAGCATGGTCAGCTCGTAGTGATCGGTCAGCAGCGCCGTACTCGGCCGGTCACCGGCAGTGGTGTGCATGGGGTCACCGTAATGACGGGTGCCCGAGCTGCCTACCGAGCGGCCGGGCCTGTCACTCCTGGGGGGGACCGTCGGGGCCGAGCCGCCGCCGCGTCGGGGTCGGCGGTCACCGGGCGTCGGGACCGCGCCGCGCCGACCGCAACGCGTGCGAAACTGGTCACATGCCCGCTGACGTGTCCTTCCGTACGAGGGTGCGCGTGTCCTCCCCGGCGACGCCGACTGCCGTCCCCGACCAGGACGAGGTCACCGGTGTGGTCACGGTCCTCGACCCGGACGCGCCGTGGGTCACCATCGTCTGGAACGACCCGGTCAACCTGATGTCGTACGTCACCTGGGTGTTCCAGAAGTTGCTCGGCCACCCCCGTCCGAAGGCCCACGCGCTCATGCTGGACGTGCACCATAAGGGCCGGGCAACGGTGTCGAGCGGTCCCCGGGAGCAGATGGAGGCCGATGTGGCCAAGCTCCAGGGTGCCGGCCTGTGGGCCACCATGGCCCAGGACTCCTGATCGGCCCGGTCGATGCGTCCCTTCCGCCGACGGTTCGGCAAGTACGTGGCCGGTTTCGAGACCGCCGAGGCCGCTCTGATCGCCGACCTGGTCGATCAGGTCCGCAAGCTCCTGGCCGACCGTCGGTCCGCCTCACCCGACGACCCCCTGGCCCAGCTGACCGGGATCACGGTGGGCAGTTCGACACCTCCGACCGACGCCGTCCTCGCCCGGCTGTTCCCCGACTTCTCCGTCGACGACGCCGACCTGTCCGGTGGTCTGCGGTCGTTGCACGAGCCGGGGCTTCTCGCGGCCAAGGACTCCGCCGCGATGACTCTGCTGGACACCCTCCCGCGCAGCGGCGGACAGGTTCGGCTGGACGAGGCCACGGCGGTGGCCTGGTCTCAGGCCCTCAACGACGTGCGCCTAGCGCTGGGGGTCCGCCTGGAGATCACCGAGGACGACACCGACCCGCCGGGGACGGACGACCCCGATTCGCCGCAGGCGTCCATGTACTCGACGTACCGCTGGCTGTCGGCCGTCCAGGATTCGCTGGTCACGGCGCTCCTGGAGTGACCGGACCCACCGACCCCCGGGGCGGCCACCAACGCTCCGTGGTCGGGGGGAACCGGCCACCTCGGTAGTCTGGGCCGGTGTTGCGCATCCCCACCGCGATGGTCGACGAGATCGTCGCGCACGCTCGGGCCGATCATCCGGACGAGGCCTGCGGCATCATCGCCGGGCCCGAGGGGTCCGACCGGCCCACCCGTCTGGTGCGGATGACCAACGCGGAACGGTCCCCGACCTTCTACCGCTTCGACTCCGGCGAACAGCTGCGGCTGTACAAGGAGATGGCCGCCGCGGACGAGGAGGTCGTGGTCGTCTACCACTCGCACACCGCGACCGAGGCGTACCCCAGTCGGACGGACATCTCCTACGCCGGCGAACCCCAGGCCCACTACGTCCTGGTGTCCACCCGTTCCCCGGACGACGTCGAGTTCCGGTCCTATCGGATCGTCGACGGTCAGGTCACCGAGGAGCCGGTGGAAATGATTTCGACCCCCTCCGACGTTCCAGTCGAGTAGGGCCTCGCCCCGCTGGCCGTCACCGTGCGCGGTGCCGGCGAGCAGGGCGGAAGCCGACCCACCCGAAGTCCCAGCCACCCGTGCCACACAAGGAGTCAGTGCCCATGAGCGTCTCGGTTTCCGTGCCGACGATCCTGCGTCCCGTCACCAAGGGCGAGAAGACCGTCACCGCCGAGGGCACCACCCTCGCCGAGGTCATCAGCGACCTGGACAGCCGCTACACCGGCCTCGGTGATCGCCTGGTGAAGAACGGGGCGCTGCACCGCTTCGTCAACATCTACGTCAACGACGAGGACGTCCGCTTCACCGGCGGCCTCGACACGACGCTGTCCGAGGGCGACGCCGTCACCATCCTCCCCGCCGTTGCCGGCGGGTCTGTCTGAGCGAGGCCCGGCCCGCCACTCGATCGTCACTTCGCCTGGAGTCCTGATGACCCGGTACGACAGCCTCATCGACTCGGTCGGCGGCACCCCCCTGGTGGGGTTGCCGCGGCTGTCGCCGTCCCCGACGGTCCGCCTGTGGGCCAAGCTCGAGGACCGCAACCCGACCGGGTCCATCAAGGACCGTCCGGCGCTGAAAATGGTCGCCGACGCCGAGCGGGCCGGGCTGTTGCGGCCCGGCTGCACGGTCATCGAGCCCACCAGCGGCAACACCGGCATTTCGCTGGCGATGGTCTGCCAGGTCAAGGGCTACCGGCTGATCTGCGTCATGCCGGAGAACACCTCCGAGGAGCGGCGGCTGCTGCTGCGCGCCTACGGGGCGCAGATCATCTCCTCGCCCGCGGTCGGTGGCTCCAACGCCGCCGTGGCGATGGCCAAGCAGCTGGCCGCCGACCACCCGGACTGGGTGATGCTGTACCAGTACGGCAACCCGGCGAACGCGGCCGCGCACTACGAGACGACCGGTCCAGAGCTGCTGGCCGATCTCCCGACCATCACGCATTTCGTGGCCGGTCTCGGCACCACCGGCACGCTGATGGGTGTCGGCCGGTTCCTGCGCGAGAAGGTGCCGGACATCGGCATCGTCGCCGCCGAACCGCGGTACGGCGAGCTGGTCTACGGGCTGCGCAATCTCGACGAGGGGTTCGTCCCCGAGCTGTACGACCCGGACATCCTCACGTCCCGTTTCTCGGTGGGCCCGGACGACGCCGTGCGACGGACCCGGGAGCTGATGGAGGTCGAGGGCATCTTCGCCGGCATCTCGACCGGGGCGATCCTGCACGCCGCCCTGGGGATCGGGGCACGCATCGTGCGCGACGGTGGCGCGGACGCCCGTGCCGACATCGCCTTCGTGGTGTGCGACGCCGGGTGGAAGTACCTGTCGACCGGGGCCTACGGGGCAGCCGACGACGCCGATGCGGCCAAGGGCCTGGAGGGCCAGCTCTGGGCCTGAGGCCACGGAGCGGCGCGAACGACCGGCTCTGCGGCGTTCCGGACGGGGGTCGCCCGTTCAGGGTTGTCCCTGATCCCCGGTCCACGCTGCGTCGGTAGCCTGGGAGGTATGACCTCGTCGCCCGGTTTCCCGCCCGCCGATTCGTACGGGTCCACGCCCGGGAGCTACTCGGCCGGTCCGCCCGGTGGTTTCTCGGCACCGGTCGTGCCGACGGGGTCCACCGCCCCGGCGAAGAAGCCCGGGCTGCTGCCGGAGAACCTGCGCGCCGCCGCGATCACCGTCGGCGTGCTGGCCCTGGCGATGGTGGTCATCCAGATCGTCAACTGGGCGATGGGCGGCCGGCTCGCCACGAGTTGGGGGATCGAGCCGCGCTCGCTCAGCGACTTGTGGAGCATTCTCACCGCACCACTGGTGCACTACAACTGGCAGCACCTGCTGGCCAATATCGTGCCGCTGATCATCCTGGGCGTGCTCATCTCGGTCGGCGGCATGAAGCAGTTCGTCGCCGTCACCGTGCTGGTGTGGTTGCTGTCCGGGCTCGGGGTCTGGCTGATCTCGCCGTCCAACTCGGTGACCGTCGGCGCGTCCGGTGTCGTCTTCGGGTGGCTGGCGTTCCTCATCGCTCGTGGGGTATTCACCCGGTCCTGGAAGCACATCCTGCTCGGCATCGTGCTTCTCGCCGTGTGGGGCAGCCTGTTCTGGACGGGCATCGTCCGGCCGGCCGCGGCCGACCTCACCTCGGTCGTCACGATCTCCTGGCAGGCCCACCTCTGTGGGGCGTTGGCCGGCGTGCTGGCCGCCTTCCTGGTCAGCGGGGCGGACCGGGCGCGACGCAAGGCCATCGCCGTCTGATCGGGCCGGTCGCCGAGCGGCCTATCGTCGGGGTGTGTTCATCGATCCACTGACCCACCCCGCAGGTGCGTCCGGCCCGCCGGCGGATCTCATCCACACGGTCGAGGAGGCCGAGCAGCTGCTCGCCGCGACCGGGGACAGCCTGACCGCACTACTGGCTCGAGCCGGCCGGGTGCGCGACGCCGGGCTGGCCGCCGCCGGCCGACCGGGGCTCATCACCTACTCGCGGAAAGTGTTCGTCCCGCTGACCACGCTGTGCCGGGACCGCTGTCACTACTGCGTCTTCGTCGACACCCCCGCCCAGCTGCTCAAGCTGCACAAACCCGTGTACATGTCGCCCGAGCAGGTGCTGGCCGTCGTGCGGCAGGGCGCCGCCCTGGGCTGCAAGGAGGCGCTGCTGACGTTGGGGGACCGCCCGGAGGACCGTTGGCCGGCCGCCCGGGCCTGGCTCGACGAGCACGGCTACGCCTCGACCCTGGACTACGTCGCCCACATCGCCCGGTCAATCACCGCCGAGACCGGGCTGCTCGCCCACCTCAACCCGGGCGTGCTGTCCTACGACGAACTGGTCGCGCTCCGGCCGACCGCACCGTCGATGGGCATGATGCTGGAGACCACCTCCCGGGAGTTGTTCACCGAGCCCGGCCAGGTGCACTTCGGCTCACCGGACAAGGATCCCGCCGTCCGGCTGCAAGTGCTGGAGGACGCCGGCCGGGCCCGCGTCCCGTTCACCACCGGCATCCTGGTCGGCATCGGCGAGACGTTGCGCGACCGGGCCGAATCGCTGCTGGCGATCCGCGACGTGCATCGACAGTGGGGGCACGTCCAGGAGGTCATCGTCCAGAACTTCCGGGCCAAACCGCGGACGGCCATGCGTGGAGCGCCGGACGCCGAGCTGTCCGAGTACCTGGCCGCGGTGGCCGTCGCCCGGCTGGTGATGGGCCCGGACATGCGGATCCAGGTCCCCCCTAACCTGTCGGACCCGGCCGAGTTCGCCCTCCTGGTGGCGGCCGGGGCCGACGACTGGGGCGGGGTGTCACCGCTGACGGCCGACCACGTCAACCCGGAACGGCCGTGGCCACACCTGGACGATCTGGCCGCTCGGACGGCCGACCTGGGTTTCACGCTGACCGAGCGGTTGACCGCCCAGCCGCCCTATGTGCTGGAGGCCGACGCCTGGATCGACGCCCGGCTGCATCCGCCGGTCCAGGAGCTGGCCGATCCGACCACCGGCCTGGCCGCGATCCGGGGGCATGCTGGACCGGTGTCGTCCGACTCCGCCGCCGCTCGCTCCGGGAGTCGCCCCGCGCGCACGGTCGGGACGTTGGCCGAGACGGCGGCGACCGACCCGCTGGCCCTGGACGACGACGGGTGGGTCCGCCTGCTGCAGGCCCAGGGCCCGGAGCTGGACGCGCTGACCGCGGTCGCCGACGACGTCCGGCGGTATACCGTCGGTGAGGCGGTCAGCCTGGTCGTCAACCGCAACCTGACGTCGTCGGGGTACCGGCGCGGCGGGGTCGCCGACGGCCCGGGGGAGTTCACCCGGGACGAGGTCGCCGCCATCGCCGCCGACGCCTGGGACCTGGGCTGCACGGAGATCTGCACGCAGGGCCGGCTGCCCGACAGTGAGGACCCGTCCGGCTACCTGGACATCGTCCGCACCATCCGGGTTACCACGCCGCGGATGCATGTCCACGCCCTCCGCCCGGAGGATGTCCGTGACCTGGCCGATCGCGGCGGTCTCGGGCTCACCGGTGCGCTCGCCGCGATGCGGGAGGCCGGGGTCGACACCGTCCCCGGTACGGGGGTCAAGGTGCTCAGTGAGCGGGTCCGTCGTCTGGTGGCGCCGGGCGACCTCGAGATCGCCGCCTGGCGCGAGACGCTCACCGCGGCCCACCGGGCCGGTTTCCGCTCCACCGCGGTGCTGTTCTACGGACACGTCGAGACCGCCGCCGAGCGGGTGGCCCACCTGCGGGAGCTGCGGGACATCCAGGGGTCGACCGGCGGGTTCTCCGAGTTCGTGCCGATCCCGCTGCCCGGTCCGGCCGGCGGGGTGCCGCTGGTCGACGGGCGTTCCGCGGTCGACGAGCACCGGGCCATGGTCGCGGTGGCCCGGCTGGCCCTGTCCGGGAGCATCGCCAACATCCAGATCCCGTGGACCCGGCTCGGCCGGGACGTCGCGGCGCTGCTGCTCGGTGCCGGCGGCAACGATCTGGGCGGCACGCTGCTGGACGGCCGGGTGCGGCCGGACGCCGGCATCGAACACGGCCACGAATTGCCGCTTCCCGACGCCGCTGCGATCGCCGGGCGGCTGCTGCGGCCGTTCCGCCAGCGGACGACGGACTACCGCGAACCCGACGCCGACCGCAAGATCCGGGTGTCGTGACGGCGATCTGCGACCCCTGTGCGGGTGTGGCCGGCCAAGCTGGACTCGCGCCGCCGGATTCGGTCGACCGGGCCGAGATCGTGGTGGTGGGTGCGGGTTTCGCCGGCCTGGCCGCCGCGATGGCGCTGCGCCGGGCCGGCCACGACGACGTCCTGGTGCTAGAGCGGGCGAGGGCCGTGGGAGGTACCTGGCGGGACAACACCTATCCCGGGATCGCCTGCGACGTGCCGAGCCACCTGTACGGGTTCCGTGCGCACCCCAACCCGGACTGGTCGGCGGTGTACGCGCCCGGTGACGAGATCCGTTCCTATCTGGAGGATGTCGCCCGGGCCGAGGGCATTCGCCCCGCACTGGACTCACCCCTGTGGTCGGCGGTCTGGGACGGGAGCGAGCGGCACTGGCGGCTCACCGTCGGCGGGGCCCGTCCCCGGGTGGTCCGGGCCGCGGTGCTGGTGCTGGCCTGCGGGCGGCTGACCGAGCCCACCGTCCCGGACGTCCCCGGCCTGGACGGCTTTGCCGGGCCGTCGTTCCACTCGGCCCGCTGGGACCACGCGGTCGACCTGGCCGGCGCCCGGGTCGCGGTCGTCGGGACCGGGGCCAGCGCGGTGCAGCTGGTGCCGCCACTGGCCCGGGCCGCCGCCGCGTCCGGCGGGCGGGTCACGCTGTTCCAGCGGACCCCCGCCTGGATCGTGCCGCGCGGCGCCCGCCCCTACACCGACGACGAACGGCACCGTTTCGACGACGATCCGCAGGCTCTCGCCGCCCTGCGCGCCGAGCTCTACGCCGAGGGCGAGGACCGGTTCGCGTCCCGCTCGGGCGACCCGGCCGCCGCCGCCCGGGCCCAGGCGGTCGCGCAGGCCCACCTGGCCGCGCAGGTCGCCGACCCGGCTCTGCGGGCCGCGCTGACCCCGGACTATGCGTTCGGCTGCAAACGGGTCCTGCTGTCCGACGACTTCTACCCGGTGCTCGCCGACGGCTCCGTCCGGCTGGAGCCGTCGGCGCTGGTGCGGGTGGCGGGGGACACCCTGGTGGCCGACAGCGGGCGCCGGCACCGGGCCGATGTCCTGGTGCTGGCCACCGGTTTCGCCTCCAGCCGTCAGCCCTATGCCGAGCTGGTGACCGGCGAAGGCGGCGAGACGCTGGCCCAGCACTGGTCGACCGGGATGACCGCGTTCGCGTCCACCGTGGTCAGCGGCTTCCCGAACCTGTTCGTGCTCAACGGGCCGAACGCCTCGCTCGGTCACAACTCGTCGGTACTCATGCTGGAGGAGCAGGCCGGGTACCTCGTGCGCTGTCTGGACCGTCGGGGCGCGGACGGGGTGCTGCGGGTCCGCCCGGAGGCCGAGCGGACCTGGACCGCCGAGATCGACGCGGCCGCGGCGGACACGCCGTGGGTCCGTGGGGGCTGCGAGAACTGGTACGTCGACCGGCGTTCCGGTCGGCTGACGCTGCTGTGGCCGGGCACGGTGGAGGCGTTCCGGGACCGGCTCGCCGTCACGGACGGATCGGAGTTCGAGTAGCGCGGATACCGGTTGTCGGTGGGCACTGCCAGGATGGCCCGACGACCACCCACGGGAGCAGCCGATGTCGGACACCACCTGCCACATGTCGATCTCGCTGGACGGGTTCTGTGCCGGTCCCCACCAGAGTCGTGACCACCCGCTGGGTGTGCGGGGGCACGAGCTGCACGGCTGGCACATCGGGGACCCCCGGGCCACCGAGGCCGACCGCACCGCCACCAGTTGGCTGATGCGCCCCCGCGGCGCGTACGTCATGGGCCGCAATATGTTCGGGCCGATCCGCGGCGGGTGGGACGAGCCCTGGGACGGCTGGTGGGGACCCGAGCCGCCCTATCACGCACCGGTCTTCGTCCTCACCCACCACGAGCGGGAGCCGATCGAGATGCAGGGCGGCACGACCTTCCACTTCGTCACCGACGGGTTCGACGCCGCCTACGCCCAGGCGAGGGAGGCGGCGGCGGCCGGTGGTGGGGACGGCGGGGTCGACATCGCCGGCGGTGCCTCGACCGTCCGGCAGGCCCTGAACGCCGGCGTGGTCGACGAACTCACCCTGGACATCGCCCCCGTGCTGCTGGGCGGCGGCGAGAGCCTCTTCGACGGGGTGCGCGACTTCGATTTCGAACCGGTGGAGGTCCTGCACTCGCCGTTGACGACCCACGTCCGCTACCGCCGGCGGCAACCCGGCTGACGGTCCGCCGCCGGGTACCGTCGATCACCGTGAGCAGCGCGCGTCAGCAGGCGCCCATCGGGGTCTTCGACTCGGGGGTGGGCGGACTGACCGTCGCCCGGGCCATCATCGACCAGCTGCCGGCCGAGCGGGTCCGCTACGTCGGCGACACCGCCAACGGCCCCTACGGTCCGCTGCCGATCGCGCAGGTCCGCCGGCACGCCCTGGCGGTGGCCGACGAGCTGGTCGAGAGCGGCGTCAAGGCCCTGGTGATCGCCTGCAACACCGCGTCGGCCGCGTGCCTGGCCGACGCCCGCGAACGGTACGACGTCCCCGTCATCGAGGTGATCCGGCCGGCCGTGCGACGGGCCGTCGCGGTCACCCGCTCCGGCGAGGTCGGGGTGCTCGGCACGTCCGCGACCATCGCTTCGGGGGCCTACCAGGACGCGTTCGACGCCAGCCCGGTCCGCGTGCACGCCCTGGCCTGTCCGTCGTTCGTGGACTTCGTGGAACGTGGCATCACCTCGGGTCGGCAGGTCATCGGGCTGGCCCAGGCCTACCTGGCTCCGCTGCAGGGCGCGGCGGTCGACACGGTGGTGCTCGGGTGCACCCACTACCCGCTGCTGACCGGCGCGCTGTCGCTGGTGTTGGGCGAGGGCGTGACGCTCGTGTCGAGTGCCGAAGAGACCGCCAAGGACGTGTACCGGAAGTTGACCGAGCTCGACCTGCTGGCCGACGGCGCCACACCGAACGGGCCCCACGAGTTCCTGGCCACCGGCGACCCCGAGCCGTTCACCCGGCTGGGCCGGCGGTTCCTCGGACCGGAGATCGGGACCGTCGCCGGGCTGGGTGCCCGGGTCTGACCCCTCCCCGGCCTGGGTCCGACCGGTGCTGTCGGTCCCGGGCACTAGCCTGCAGATCATGACGAGAGCGGACGGTCGAGCGGACGACGAACTGCGCCCGGTGCGTTTCACCCGGGCGTTCCAGAAGCACCCGGCGGGGTCGGTGCTGGTCGAGTTCGGCGACACCAAGGTGTTGTGCGCGGCGTCGGTGACCCCGGGGGTCCCGCGCTGGCGGAAGGGTTCGGGCCTGGGGTGGCTGACCGCCGAGTACGCGATGCTGCCGTCGGCGACCAACGAGCGCAGCGACCGGGAGTCGGTCAAGGGCCGGGTCGGCGGTCGCACCCACGAGATCTCTCGGCTCATCGGCCGGTCGCTGCGGGCGTGCGTGGACCTGAAGGCGCTCGGGGAGAACACGATCGCGGTGGACTGCGATGTCCTGCAGGCCGACGGCGGCACGCGCACCGCAGCGATTACCGGCGCGTACGTCGCCCTGGCCGACGCGGTGACCCTGCTGCGGGAGCGCAAGCTGCTGTCCGACCCGCAGCCGCTGTCCTGCCAGATCGCCGCCATCTCGGTCGGCGTCGTCGGGGGCCGGGTCCGGCTGGACCTGCCCTACGAGGAGGATGCCCGGGCCGAGGTCGACATGAACGTGGTGGCCACGGATGCCGGGACCCTGGTCGAGGTGCAGGGCACGGGGGAGGGGGCGACGTTCGCACGCTCGACCCTCGACACGATGGTGGATCTGGCGCTGGCCGGCATCGAACGCCTCACGGAGCTGCAGCGCGCGGCGCTCGCCGAGCCGCTCGGCAATTTGAGCATCGTCGCTGCGGACGTGGTGAAGGGCGGGTCGGCCCGATGACCGGTCGGGTTCTGTTGGCCACCCGGAACGCCAAGAAACTGCGGGAGCTGCAGCGCATCGTGGGCGCGGAGGTCACTGTGCTCGGCCTGGCCGACGTGCCGGACTTCCCCGAGCTCCCGGAGGACGGGGCGACCTTCGAGGAGAACGCGCTGATCAAGGCCGTGCAGACGGCCCGGGAGACCGGCGAGATCTCGTTGGCCGACGATTCCGGTCTCGAGGTCGATGCGCTCAACGGGATGCCCGGGGTGCTGTCGGCCCGATGGTCTGGCACCCACGGCGCCGACGAGGCCAACAATGCCCTGTTGCTGGCCCAGCTGGCCGACGTCCCCGACGAACGCCGGGGTGCCGGGTTCGTGTCCGCGCTGGCGCTGGCCGTCCCCGGGCGCAAGCCCGTGGTGGTGCGGGGCGAGTGGCGGGGCCGGATCGTCCGTTCGGCGACCGGCGTGAACGGTTTCGGCTACGACCCGTTGTTCGTCCCCACCGAGAGCGACGAGGCCGGCGACGGCCGGACGTCGGCGGAACTGGACCCGGCCGAGAAGGACCGCCTGTCGCACCGGGGTCGGGCCATCCGGGCGCTGTTGCCGCAGCTGCGGGTCGCGCTGCTGTCCTGACGGAACGAGAAAGCGGCCCCGGTCACCCGGGGCCGCTCCTTTGTCGTGTGCTATGCCGAGGGTCACTGCCCGGGGCGACCTCGGCGACGACCGGCCGCCCGCGCGATGATCGCGGCCCCGGAAGAAGCGAGCAGCACGGCGCCCAGACCGAGGACCCACCCGTTGACGCCCCACAGGACGATCTCGGGGCGGGCGAAGACGGTGTCGATGGTGGTGGCCACCCGGTCGGCGCCGTCGTAGGTGACCAGCGACCACACGCCGGCCCCGGTGAGGACGAGTCCCGGGACGAGGGTCGCCCACGGCGTCCAGCCGTTGAGCAGGGTGGCCAGCAGGATGAGGCCGCCGCCGAGGATGGTCAGGGTGACGTCCCAGGGGTCGGTGGCTCCGCGGCTGGTGACCATGGCGTCGTGCACCTGGAGACCGAACCGGCCGATCAGGTACAGCCCGCCGGCGACGAGCAGCAGACCGGCGACCCCGCCGACGAGGGCGGCGACAAAGCGGGCCCTGGTCCGCCGGCCGCCGGTGGGGGTGGGCGTCTCGGCGTCGGCGGGTGGGGGGACGTAGACGCTCGGCGAGTAGGCCGTGTCGGTGGAGCCGCTCGAGCTGTAGTCGGCGTAGGTGGAATCCGCGGGCAGCGGCTCGTACGGGCTTCCCGACCAGGCTGACGTGCGGGTGTCGTCGGCCGACCCCTCGCCTGAGAGATGGGACGGGAAGGAGGTCGAGTGGTCCGTGCCGGAGCCGCTGGAGGTCCGGGAGGTGTCCGAGGTGGTCATGGGAAGCCCTCCGAGGAACCGGGGCAGCGGGACGGCTGCCGTGCGTGGTGTCCATCGTCGGCTGCCGGTCACCGTCCGACTCGCAGCGGTGACGGCGTGTCGGGGGTGGATGCCATCTCCTACTGCAGGCGGGGCAGCTGCCACCCGAGCAGCACGGAGGCCAGGCGCAACGCGAAGCAGACGGCGAACCCCATGGTCATGGCCCACCCGCGGGGCGCGCCGGCTCGCAGGGCCAGCACGGTGGTGATCGCTCCAGCGGCGGCGGCGAGAGCGTAGATGTCTTCGCGCAGGATGCCCGGAACCTGGTCGAGCAGGACATCCCGCACGACTCCGCCGCCGACGGCCGAGACGGTACCCAGCAGAACGGCCGCCACCGGGATGACCTTGAAGTCGAGGGCTTTCGTCACGCCGAGAACAGCGAAGAGACCGAGACCGGCCGCGTCCGGGACGACCAGGACGAGCCGGGGCACGGACTCGATGACGTGGAATCCGATGGCCACGGTCACCGCGGCGACCAGCGCCAGGATGGGGTACGTGGCCCGGCGCAGCGAGGCCGGCGGGGTGTCCCCGAGCAGCAGATCACGGGTGATCCCGCCGACCAGCGAACTCACGAAGGCGATGACGAGGATGCCGAAGAGATCCAGGCCGGCGCGGGCGGCGACCATCGCGCCCTCGACCGCGAACAGGCCGGTGGCGGCGATGTCGCAGACCGAGAACAGGTGGGCCCGGGTCAGTCGCACGCGCCGGAACGTAACACTCGGTCAGCGCGTGGTGCCGTTGCGTCACCAGGAGGTGTCGAGGGCGGGGTGGGGCCGGTGGGACTCGAACCCACACTGGCACGGACCTAAACCGTGTGCCTCTGCCAATTGGGCTACGGCCCCGCTGCGTGGCGAGAGGGGACGCGCCGCGCGATCACCGCAGCTTAGCGGCGACCGCCCGGCGCGTGGCCCCCAGCGGGTCCCGGCCGGACCGGGGACCGATCAGGCGGAGATGCCCAGCTCCCGCAGCACCCGGCCGACGTGTCCGGTCGCCTTGACGTTGCGCCACGCCTGCTCGATGCGGCCGTCGGGCCCGATGACGAAGGTCGATCGGATGACTCCCTGAACGGTCTTGCCGTACTGCTTCTTCTCGCCGAACGCCCCGTAGGCGCGCAGCACATCCCGGTCCGGATCGGACAGCAGGGTGATCTGCAGGTCCTCCTTGGTCCGGAAGGTCGCCAGCTTGCCGGGTGCGTCCGGCGAGATGCCGATTACCGCATAACCGGCGGTGTCGAGGGACTCCCGCGCTCCGGAGAACTCACAGGCCTCGGTGGTGCAGCCGGGGGTCATGGCGGCCGGGTAGAAGTACACGATCACCCGCCGTCCGGCAAAGTCGGACAGCGACACGTCGGTGCCGTCGGCGTCGGGCAGGGTGAAGGCGGGAGCGGTGTCGCCGATGGCCACACCACCGACATCGGTGGTCGTCATGGCGGCTAGGGTAGTGCGGCGGGTGGCTCACCGGACGATCCAGTCGGATCGGAACCGGTCCGCTGGGATCCCGGGTTCCGGGTACTGACGAGCCGTCTCACCCGTGGACTGTCCAGATCACCGCCGTCCGTGCGACCGGCGAAGAGCGAGTACTTGGGAGGCGCGGTGGCCCGCGACGCGGAAACCATTCAGGCCGAGATCGAGCGGGCACGTGACTCGCTCGCCAGCGCGGTCGACGAGTTGACCAACCGGGCGAACCCGGCGCGGGTCGTCGAACAGGGCAAGCAGAGCCTGACCGCGACCTTCGCCGAGCCGAAGGTGAAGTACTCCCTCGTCGCGGTGGGCGTGCTGATCGGCCTGCTGACCATCCGTCGCCTCTTCCGCTGACCCCCCGGCGCGCCCGGTCGAGCCGCCGGGCGCGCGTGGGGTTCGCGGTTCCCCGGCCTACCGGTCGCGCGCCGTTACCCTGAACCGGGCGGTCACAACCGTGCGCGCCGGGAACTCGGGGGCTGGGAACACCATGCATCTGCTTTCGACACGTCGTCGGGTCGCGTCGCGGCGCCGGTCGCTGCTGGCGGGCGCGGCGTCGCTGCTGCTGGCCGTCACCCTGGTCGCCGGGTGCAGCTCCGGTTCCCTCGGTGGCGACGTGACGGTCACCAGCACCGCTGGTCAGCCGCCCACGTCGGCCGACGCATCGTCCTCGGCCGCACCGATCACGTCCTCGTCGGCCCAGCCGGCCGCCCAGATCGCCTCCACCCCGGCCTTCGGTTCCACCGGGGTCTCCCCGGCGGAACCCATCACCGTGTCGGTGACCGACGGCAAGATCACCGACCTGACCATGACCAATCCGGACGGCAAGGTGGTGGCCGGCGCGATCGCCGCGGACGGCGCGTCCTGGTCGGTCGGCGAGCCGCTCGGCTTCGGCAAGGTGTACACGGTCGCCGGTATGGCCACCGGTGCCGACGGGCGTCAGGTGCCGATCTCCGGCACGTACACCACCGTGGGCACCGACACCCAGGTCCGCAACACCATCCGCCCGTCCGACGACGAGCAGGTCGGTGTGGCGGTTCCCATCTCCATCAGCTTCGGCGCCGAGCCGCAGGACCGGGCGGCCATCCAGAAGCTCGTCAGCATCACCACCGAGCCCGCGGTCGAGGGCGCGTGGGCCTGGCTGAAGCTGGACGACGGCCGCTGGGCGATGGTCTATCGCACCAAGGACTACTGGCCGGCCGGCACCAAGGTGCACGTGGAGGCCAAGCTCTACGGCGCCAAGCTGACCGACGACGCCTACGGCGCTTCCGACATCACCAGTGACTTCACCATCGGCCGCAACCAGGTGGTCGTCGCCGACGTGAACTCCAAGGAGATGATCGTCAAGCAGGACGGCAACGTGGTGGCGACCTACCCCGCCTCCTACGGTCGCGGTGTCGGCCCGGACGGCCAGCCCGACCCGAACCTGATCACCCGCTCGGGCACGCACGTCGTGATGAGCAAGGACGCCGAATACCTGATGAACAACCCGCGGTACGGCTACACCAACAGCCTGCAGAAGTGGGCCGTCCGCATCAGCAACAACGGCGAGTTCATCCACTCCAACCCCAACAGCGTCGACGCCCAGGGCAACACCAACGTCACCCACGGCTGCATCAACCTCTCGCTGGAGAACGGCGAGAAGTACTTCAATACCGCGCTCTACGGCGACCCGGTCGAGATCAGCGGCACCGACGTGCAGCTCGGTCCGGAGGACGGCGACTGGTACCTGTGGGCCATGCCGTGGGACCAGTGGAAGGCCATGTCGGTCCCGACCGCCTGACCCGAGGGTCCAGGGACGCCTGATGGCGCAGCAGACCCGGATCGTCGGCACCACCGTGGTGGTCGATGCCGACACGGTGGTGACCGATGCCGAGATCGCGTTCGACGCCGGCAGCGGTCGCGTGACCTATCTGGGGCCGACGCGACCGGGTCGGGTCGACAGCATCGACGGGCGCGACCGCATCGTCGCGCCCGGCCTGGTGAACACCCACGGGCACGCGGCGATGTCCCTGCTGCGCGGCGCGAGCGACGACGCCGATTTTCCGAGCTGGCTGGCCGCGGTCCGTGGGCTCGAGGTGGGCATGACCCACGCCGACGTCCGGGCCGGTCTGGCCCTGGCCATGGCGGAGATGATCCGCAGCGGCACCGTCGGTTTCTGCGACATGTACCTGTGGGACGAGACGCTGCTCGGTGACGTGGTGTCCGCCGGGTTGCGGGTGAACGCCGCCACCGCCATCTTCGGTGCGGATGCGGTGGGCTATCCGGCGGCCACGACGGAGACCGGCGCGGACGTCCTGCACCGCACGGCGGCTCTGGCCGCCGCGTTCCGCGGTGAGCGGACCGTGCGGGTGTCGTACGGGCCGCACGCCTTCTACACGGCCGGTGACGAGCTGATCGCCAAGGTCGCCAGACGGTCGTCCCGCGACGGGCTGGACGTGCACATCCATCTGTCCGAGACCCGGGCGGAGGTGCGGGCCTCGGTGGCCGACACCGGGCGGTCACCGATCGGCCGGGCCGTGGACGCCGGGTTGACCGACGGGCGGCTGCTGGTCGCGCACGCCGTCCACCCGGTCGGCGACGACGTCGGGCTGTTGGCCCGGGCCGGGGTGACCGTCGCCCACAACCCGGTGTCCAACCTCAAGCTGGGGGCCGGGATCGCCCCGCTCGCCGAGTATCTGTCCGGCGGTGTCCGGGTGGGTCTGGGCACCGATTCGGCCGCGTCCAACAACTCGCTGGACCTGTTCGAGGAACTCAAGCTCGCCGCCCTGTTGCCGCGCGGCACCACGCTGGACCCGGCGGCGGTGTCGGGGGCGACGTCCTGGCGGATGGCGACCGCCGGTGGGGCGGCGGCGCTGCACCCGGAGCTGTCCGGCCGGCTGGCCGTCGGCGAGCCGGCCGATCTGGTGATGGTGGGCACGGACCGGGCCGCGGGCGTCCCGCTCGGTGACCCGGTGGCCCTGCTGGCCTTCGCGACCACCGGCGCGGCGGTGACCGATCTGTTCGTCGCGGGGCGCGGGCTGCTGCGGGCGGGCCGCCTGACCACGCTCGACGAGGCCGCCGTCCGCGCCGATGCCGCCCACCGGGTGGACCGGCTCCGGGCGACCTCCCACCCCGAGCGGGACGATCGACGCTCCTGACCCGGCCGCGGCGGGGCGTTGCGTGACGGTCCGTGACGCTTTCGCGACTTTGCGGCAATGCCCTCGTAACTCGTCAGGGTGCCGACGGAAACACAGCGTGCCTACTGTCCTGCCCGAGCGGCGGTTCCGGTCACCACCCGGTCGTCGCGCCTGAGCCTGGTCGTCCGAACTGTGAGACCGGCTGTCCCACCGAGCATGTCGCAGTCAGCCGCCGGTTGCTGCCGCTCGTCCGTGCGGCGACGGAGCCGTGCGTCGTCCGTGCCACAGTCCGCTCCGCGCCGGTGTCCCGCACCGGCACTCCAGCGTCAACACTTCGCCGGCCCCCTCGTACGAGGGTGGCTGACATGACCTCCCGGGCCCGCGCCGTGAACGCGCCGCGGCCCCCCGGACGAAAGGGAAGTCGCCGTGGGAATCGAGTCCACCGGTGGTCGACTGGCCGCCCTCCTCCGTCCCGGACGGACCGGGTCCACCCGCCGCCGCGGCGTGGCCGTCGCCACCCTGCTCACCGCCGGTCTGGCCCTGACCGCCTGCGGGTCCAAGGTCGGCGAATCCGCGTCCAGTGGGTCGGCCGGCGCCACCGTGGCCGCCACCTCGGCCGGGAAGTCCTGCGTCGACACCTCGGGCAGCACGGTGAAGATCGGGTTCCTGAACTCGCTGTCCGGGACGATGGCCATCAGCGAGAAGACCGTGCACGACTCCCTGCAGATGGCCGCGGACGAGATCAACGCGGCCGGCGGGGTCAACGGCAAGCAGCTCGACGTCATCAGCGAGGACGGCGCCTCCGAGCCGACCACGTTCGCCGAGAAGGCCCAGAAGCTCATCCAGGCCGACTGTGTCGCCGCCGTCTTCGGCGGCTGGACCTCGGCCTCGCGCAAGGCCATGCTGCCGGTCTTCGAGGGCAACAATTCGCTGCTGTTCTACCCGGTCCAGTACGAGGGGCTGGAGGCCAGCAAGAACATCTTCTACACCGGGGCCACCACCAACCAGCAGATCGTCCCCGCGCTGGACTACCTCAAGGAGATGGGCGTCAAGAGCCTGTTCCTGGTGGGCAGCGACTACGTGTTCCCGCGGACCGCGAACAAGATCATCAAGGCCTACGCCGCCGCCAACGGCATGGAGATCAAGGGTGAGGAGTACACCCCGCTCGGCGACACCGAGTTCTCCACCATCGTCAACAAGGTGCAGTCCGCTGACGCCGACGCGGTCTTCAACACCCTCAACGGCGACTCCAACGTGGCGTTCTTCAAGCAGTACAAGAGCGTCGGCCTGACCCCGGAATCCATGCCCGTGGTGAGCGTTTCGATCGCCGAGGAGGAGGTCGGCGGCATCGGTCTGGACAACGTCCAGGGCCAGCTCGCCGCCTGGAACTACTTCGAGACGATCGACACCCCGACCAACAAGAAGTTCGTCGAGGCGTTCAAGGCCAAGTACGGCCAGGACCGGGTGACCTCCGATCCGATGGAGGCCGCCTACACCTCGCTGTACCTGTGGAAGGCGATGGCCGAGAAGGCCAAGGCGTTCGACACCGCCTCGATCCAGGGTGCGGCCGACGGAGTCACCTTCGACGCCCCGGAGGGCACCGTCACGGTCGACGGGGAGAACCACCACATCTCCAAGACGGCGCTGATCGGCAAGATCGGCCCCGACGGGCTGCTCTACACCGAGTGGAGCTCGGGGCAGCCGATCGAGCCCGACCCGTTCCTCACCGGCTACCCGTGGGCCCAGGGCCTGGCCAGCAACTGAGCCGTCCCGGCGTCGTGCCGCCCACCCGATGACGGTGGGCGGCCCGGCGCCGGTGCGCCTCGCCCCTGTTCGCGCCCTGCCCCCTGGAGAAAGGACACCCGCATGGAGACGCTGATCTCCCAGGTGTTCGCCGGCCTGTCGGTCGGCTCGATCCTGCTGCTGATCGCCCTTGGTCTCGTGCTGACGTTCGGTCAGATGGGGGTGATCAACATGGCGCAGGGCGAGTTCATCATGGCCGGCGCCTACACCGCCTACGTGATGCAGTTCGTCTTCACCAATCCCGGTGTCTCGCTGCTGATCTCGCTGCCGGTCGCGTTCGCGCTGGCCGGCCTGCTGGGCGTCGTGCTGGAGGCCACCCTGCTGCGCCGGATGTACGACCGGCCGCTCGACACCCTGCTGGTCACCTGGGGTGTCGCCCTGATCCTGCAGCAGGTCGCGCGGGACGTGTTCGGGGCGCCCAACGTGGACGTGCCGGCACCGTCGTTCCTGTCCGGCTCGGTCAGTTTCTTCGGAGTCGCGCTGCCGCTGTCCCGGTTGTTCATCCTGGCGCTGTCGCTGGCCGCGGTGATCGGGCTGACCCTGGTGCTGGTCCGCACGTCGCTCGGCCGGCGCATCCGGGCCACCGTGCAGAACCGCCCACTGGCCGAGACCTCGGGCATCTCCACCCGATCCACCGACCGGATGACCTTCTTCCTGGGCTCCGGCCTGGCCGGGATCGCCGGTGTCGCGCTCTCCCAGGTCGGCTCGATCGGCCCCACCCTGGGCACCAACTACGTCATCGACGCCTTCCTGGTCGTCGTGGTCGGCGGCATCGGCCAGATCAAGGGCGCCGTCATCGCCGCCTTCGCGCTCGGCCTGCTGCGGGCCGGGTTCGAGTACGAGACGTCGGCGTCGATCGCCAAGGTGCTCGTGTTCGTCGCCATCGTGATCTTCCTGCAGGTACGGCCGCAGGGCATCGTCAACGTGCGGACCCGGAGCCTGGCGTGATTAAGCTGCTGACCTCGTCCTCCACCCGGGTGTGGATCGGGCTGGCCGTGCTGGCCGTCCTGCTGCTCGGGGTCGCCCCCGCGCTGCTCAGCGACTTCCGGCTCGGCCTGCTCGGCAAGTACCTGTGCTTCGCGATCGTCGCCGTCGGGATCGGCCTGGCCTGGGGGCGGGGCGGCATGCTCACCCTCGGCCAGGGTGTCTTCTTCGGTCTCGGTGGTTACGTGATGGCGATGCACATGAAGCTGGACGACGCCGGCCCGTCCGGCGTCCCGGACTTCCTGCAGCTCTACGGGTCCGGTCAGGTGCCGGGCTGGTGGGAGCCGTTCCGCAGCGGCGTCGTGACGCTGCTCGCGATCCCGCTCGTCCCGGCCGTGCTCGCCGTTGTGCTGGGCCTGGCCACCTTCAAGCGCAAGGTCCGCGGCGCCTACTTCGCGATCCTGTCGCAGGCGCTGGCGGCCGCGTTCGCCATCCTGCTGATCGGCAACCAGGCCACCACGGGAGGCACCAACGGGCTCAACGGGTTCCGGTCGTTCTTCGGCTACGACCTGAGTGACCCGGCCAACCGGCAGATGGTCTACTTCCTCATCGCCATCGTCCTGCTCGTGATGATGGCGCTCACCTGGCAGCTCATGACCAGCCGGTACGGCGAGCTGCTGGTCGCCTGCCGCGACAGTGAGGAACGCGTCCGCTTCCTGGGCTACGACCCGGCGAACGTCAAGACGGTCGCCTACGTCATCGCCGCGGTGATGGCCGGGATCGCCGGCGCGCTGTTCACGGTGATCGTCGGCATCATCTCGCCGGCCGACGTCGGCATCGTCCCGTCGATCGGCATGCTCATCGGCGTCGCCATCGGCGGCCGCACCACCCTGTTCGGGCCGGTGCTCGGCACGATCGCGGTCGCCTGGCTGGAAACCAGTCTGTCCGAGAGCTTCCCGTCGTTCTGGGTCTATTTCCAGGGTGCGTTGTTCATGCTCGTCGTCGCGTTCCTGCCCGGTGGGCTGGCCTCGCTGGGCGGTGGCCTGACGGGCCTGCGGGACCGGCTGGCCGGCCGCCACCGCTCCGGCCCGCCTGATCCCGGCGGCCCGGTCGCGGCCGACGCCCCCGGCGTGAGTGACGCCGCGATGGTGAAGGGACCCGCCTGATGGCCACCGATTATCTCCAGATCACCGATGTGACGGTCACTTTCGACGGATTCGTGGCCGTCGACAAGGTCAATCTGACCGTCCTGAAGGGCGACCTGCGCTTTCTCATCGGCCCGAACGGCGCGGGCAAGACCACGCTGGTCGACGCGGTCAGTGGGCTGGTCCCGTCGACCGGCTACGTCGAGTTCGCCGGACAGCAGCTGTCCGGCCGGAAGGTGCACCGCATCGCCCGGATGGGCGTGGGCCGCACCTTCCAGACCGCCACCGTGTTCGAGAAACTCACTGTCGTCCAGAACCTCGACATCGCCGCCGGCGCCGGCCGGGGGCCCCTGTCGCTGCTGCGTCGCCGCCGCGGGGTACCCCCGACCGTCGCCGAGGCGCTGGAGACCATCGGCCTGACCGAGCTGGCCGACACCCCGGCCGGCATCCTCGCGCACGGCCAGAAGCAGTGGCTGGAGATCGGGATGCTGCTGGTCCAGAACGCTCAGCTGCTGTTGCTCGACGAGCCGGTCGCCGGCATGAGCGCCGACGAACGCGACCAGACCGGTCGGCTGCTGCAGCGCATCGCGCAGGAGCGGACCGTCGTCATCGTCGAACACGACATGGACTTCATGCGCGCGTTCGCCAAGTCGGTGACCGTGCTGGCGGCCGGCAAGGTGCTGTCCGAGGGCACCGTCGCGCAGGTCCAGGCCGACCCGAAGGTGCAGGAGGTCTACCTGGGCACCGCGGCCCACGCCGCGGGTGCGCCCACCGAGGACGCCGCGGCGCTGATCGCCGCGCAGGCCGCGCAGGTCGAGGAACTGGTCGAGGTCACCGACCACGGTGCCGGCGCGCAGGCGTCCGCCGGGGTCGGCCGGAGCGAGGGGACCGGCTGATGCTGGAACTGCAGGACGTGCACGTCGGCTACGGCCGCACCGACGTCATCCACGGGGTCAGCCTGACCGTCCCGAAGGACGGGGTGGCCGCGGTGATGGGCCACAACGGGGCCGGCAAGACGACCCTGCTGCGGGCCGCGGTTGGGCTGCTGAAGGTGCGGTCCGGGCGGGTGCTGCTGGACGGCGAGGACGTCACCAGGCTCGCCCCCAATCAGCGGGTCGCCCGCGGTCTGGCCTACGTGCCGCAGGGCCAGCAGTCGTTCGGCCAGCTGACCACGGCCGAGAACCTGCAACTGGTCGCCGACGGCCGGGCCCGCGGCACAGAGCTCATCGGCGAGGCGCTGGATCTGTTCCCGGCCCTGAAGGGGCTGCTGTCCCGCAAGGCCGGCCTGCTCTCCGGCGGTCAGCGTCAGCAGCTGGCCATCGCCCGGGCACTCATCACCGAGCCGCGCATGCTCATCCTGGACGAGCCGACCGAGGGCATCCAACCGTCGGTGGTCGCCGAGATCGAGCAGACCATCCTGGATCTCACCAGCCGTGGGGGGCTGTCGGTGCTGCTGGTCGAGCAGCACGTCGGGTTCGCGCTCGGCGCCGCGTCGGTGTACTGCGTCCTGGCGTCCGGGCGGATCTCCTCGTCCGGTGCCGGTGGGGCGGGCGCCGCGGTCGACGTGCTGTCCGCGATGGCCATCTGACCGGTCGGGTCCGTCACCGCCGGGGACGGGGGACGTCCGGCACGACCCGGGGCACCCGGCGCCAGACCGCGCGCTGGACGGCCAGGGTCGCCAACGCGGCCAGCAGGATGCCGACCAGGTTGATCCCCAGCTGCGCGGCCGCCTCGCCCACCTCGCGACCGTCGCCGAGGGCCAACGACAGGGCGATGTCGCCGGCGGCCGGCACCGTGGTCACCGAGATGAACACCCCGACCAGCGCGCCCGACTTGGCCGAGGTCAACGACAGCACGCCGGCGATGCCGGCCAGTACGGCGACCACCACCGACCAGCGGTCGGGCTGGGTGATGAACCCGGTGGCCGGCCGGTCGGCCGCCAGTAGGTCGCTGCCGTACCAGCCGGCGACCCGCCCGAGCAGCGCCACGAGCGCGGTGACGCCGATGGCGATGGCGAAGCCCGCCACCAGCGTCACCAGCGCCTGCCGGGCGATCGACCGGCGGCCGCCGACCACCGCCACGGCGAGCGCCGCGATCGGAGCGAACTCCGGTCCGAGCACCATCGCGCCGATGACCAGGATCGCCGAGTCGTTGACGATGGCCACCGCCGCCAGCAGCGTGGCGATGGTCAGGAAGGCGACGTAAGCCACCGACAGCGTGCTGTCGGAGGCCGTGGTGCGCACCACCTGTTCCCAGACCACGGCATCGGCGCCGTCCCCGGGGGCACGGTCCTCGGCGACCTCGGCGCTGCGGGACACCGCGGTGTCCACCGACTCCAGGGCGATGCCGCCGTCCCGGTCGACGTGCAGGTCCCGCAACCGGCGGACGAGGCCGTCGGCCGCTTCCCGGGCCACGTCGGCGAGGAACAGGTCGCCCGGCGGCACCACCGAACCGCCGGGCACCACCGCGAGGTGGGCGGTGCCGGGATCGGCCTCGAACAGTGCCCGCACCTCGTCGCTGCGGTCGGTCGGGCAGGTCACGCGCAGATGCAGGAGCACACGCCGTTCCTACCGTGCCGGCGGTCCGGGGTCCTACTTGCCGTCCCTGACCAGCCGAGAGGCGACGTCCGGCACGTAGGTGAACTCCGAGCGCGGCGGGCGTTGGTACTCGACACTCTCCGGCCGGTGCGGGATGTCGACGACCGGGGGTTCCCGGGGTTCCCACGGCACGATCGAGAGCAGGTGCGACATCACGTTGATCCGGGAACGCTTCTTGTCCTCGCTCTCCACGGTGTACCAGGGCGCCTCGGCGATGTCGGTGTGGATGAACATCTCGTCCTTGGCCCGGGAGTAGTCGGCCCAGCGGGAGATGGACTGGACGTCCATCGGGGAGAGTTTCCAGCGACGCATCGGGTCGGTCTGCCGGGAGCGGAACCGCTTCTCCTGCTCGACATCGGACACCGAGAACCAGTACTTGACCAGCAGGATGCCGTCCTGCACCAGCAGCCGTTCGAAGATGGGCGCCTGCTGCAGGAAGCGGCGGTACTCGGCGGTGGTACAGAAACCCATGACCCGTTCGACCCCGGCGCGGTTGTACCAGCTGCGGTCCATCAGGACGATCTCCCCGGCCGCGGGCAGATGCTCGACGTACCGCTGGAAGTACCACTGCGTCTTCTGTCGTTCGGTCGGGGCGGGCAGCGCGACGATCCGGGCGGTCCGGGGGTTGAGGTACTCGGTGATGCGTTTGATGGCCGAGCCCTTGCCGGCCGCGTCGCGTCCCTCGAAGATCACCACCAGGCGGAAGCCGGTCTCCTTGATCCACTGCTGCATGGAGACGAGGTCGGCCTGCAGTCGCTGGACCTCCTTCTCGTAGGCCTTCTTCGACAGCTTGGGAAGGTCGCCCCCGGCGACCGGTTCCGCAGCCGCCGCCTGCTCGCGTTCCCGTTCCGATGAGGACATCCGTCCGCTCCGCTCGCTCGATCCTGCCGTGCAGCTTGGCACGCAGATCGCTGGACGTCGCCGCGAACCGGATCACGTAACACGCCCGGATGAGAGTGGACCCGGGTCGGTGGACAGCGCCCGTACGGGCAGCGACGCTGACCGGGTGGTCATCGAATTCGACTCCGTGTGGGAAGTGTTCTGGGCGATCGTCTACGTCCTGTTGGTCGGGGTGGTCTCCGGCCGCATCCTCGGCGTGCGGCGCGGGTGGTTACGGGCCACCATCGCCGGACTGATTGGCAGCCTCGTCGGCCTCGCCCTGGGCGTGCTGATCCTGCAGGGTGAAAGGCCCATCGACGCGACCGATCTGCTCACCGTCGGCTTCGGGTTCTCGCTGCTCGTCACGATGGTCCTGAGCATCGTGCTGGACGTGCTGCTGCGACCGCGCCGCACCGGGCCCCGGCCCCGCCTGCGCACCCGCGTCCGCACGTTCTTCACCGTCGGCGGCCGGTTGTTCGACGTGGCGCGGATCGCGCGGCGCAACGGGGTCGGCACCCGGGTCACCAACCGGTCGGCCCTGGCCAACCCGGAGAACGCGCTGCGGGTCAAGATGTTCCTGCAGGACTGCGGGGGCATGTTCATCAAGTTCGGGCAGATCGCCTCGACCCGCAGCGACGTCCTGCCCGCGCCCCTGGTCGACGCGCTCAGCGAGCTGCAGGCCAACGTCGCCCCGGTGTCGTGGGAGGCCGTCCGCCGCATCCTGGACGACGAACTGGACGGGCCACTGGAACGGACCTTCGCCTCGTTCTCCAACCAGCCGCTGGCCGCCGCTTCCATCGGGCAGACCCACCTGGCCGAGCTGGTCGACGGCCGTCAGGTGGTCGTCAAGGTCCGCCGCCCGGACGTCGAGGTGGGTGTGGCCCGCGACTCGGCCGTGCTGCGGTGGGGCACCCGGGCGCTGCTGCGCCGCTCGGAGGCGGCGCGCTCGATCGGCCTGAAGGGGATCTCCGAGGAGCTCATCCGCTCCGTGCAGCAGGAGCTGTCCTACATCCACGAGGCGGGCAACTCCCGGACCCTGGCCGGGGCGACTCCGGCCGGTCGGGTGAAGATCCCGGCGGTCTACTCCGAGTACTCCACCGATGGGCTGCTGGTCATGCAGCGGGTGAACGGCCGGCCGGTCTCGGACGCCGCTGCGGTGGACGCCACCGGAGTCGACCGCGCGGTCCTGGCGGCCGATCTGCTCGGCACCTTCCTCGAGCAGCTGATGAACGCGGGTGTGTATCACGCCGACCCGCACCCGGGAAACATCCTCATCGACCCGGACGGCGGTCTGTGGCTCATCGACTTCGGCGCGGTCGGGCTGGTCGACCCGGTCAGCATGGACGCGCTCCGTCTGATGGGCGCGGGCCTGATGACGCGGGAACCGGCCCTGCTGGCCCGGGCGCTACGGGTGCTGGCCGGTTCCGCGGCCGACGGTCTGGACCCGCAGGCCCTCGAGGCCGAGATCAGCGTCGTGCTCAGTGAGCGGCTCCGCGCCGGCGGGTTCGACCCCAAGGGCCTGCAGGAGATCATCGACGTCATGCGCCGGCACGAGCTGCCGGTTCCCGCCACCTTCACCGTCCTCGCCAGGGCGCTGCTCACGCTCGAGGGCACCCTGCGCACCCTGGACCCCGGCCTGGACACCGCGGCGGCCGCGTCCAAGCAACTGGGCACCGCGATGAAGTCCCAGGGAGACGTGCGCGCGGTCGCCCAGGCCGAGTTCCTGCGGGCTCTGCCGTCGCTGCGGGCCCTGCCGGCGCTGGTGGAGGACATCGGCCTGCAGGTCCGGTCCGGCCGGTTGCACGTCCAGCTGGACCCGGTCGCCGGGCGGACCCAGAGCCAGGTCACCCGGTGGATCGACCAGGCGCTCTTCACCGTCATCGCCGGCCTCGGGCTGGTGGCGTCGTCGGTGCTGCTGGTCGGCGCGGCGATCGCCGCGGACCCCGCGCAGGACAACATCGGGCTCGACGCGCTGCGGGTGGTCGGCTGGCTCGGCCTGGTGTTCTCCGGCGTGATGCTGATGCGGGTGGTCGCCCAGATCCTGCGCCGGGACGGCGAACTGGAGGGTCTGGGTGGTCTGGGAACGACTTTCCGCCGGTCCGGCTGACCGCGGGTCCGGGCCGCGGTTACCGTCGGTGCAGTGGAACCCGACGATCTCGACCTGCTCCGCACCCCCGGCCCGCCGGCCCTGACCGTGGACGGCGCCGTCCTGGTCGCGCTGTCCGTCCCGGACCTGACGGCCGACCGGAACACCTCCCGCATCGTGCGGCTGCGGCCGGGTGACGGTCCGCCCGCCCGGTCCACCGGTCGCGCCGTCGCCCTCACCGACGGCCCGGTGGACACCGACCCGGTGACGTCCCCGGACGGTCGCCTGCTGATCTTCCGACGGACGGTGGACCCGGGAGCGAGCGGCGCGGACGGCCACCCACAGCTGCACGCCCTGCCGCTCGACGGCGGCGAGGCGCGCCGGCTGACCGACCATCCGCTCGGTGCGGGAGTCCCCGTCTTCTCGCCGGACGGTCGCCGTTTCGTGTACCCGGCGGCCGTTCCGGAGCCCGGCCGGTACGGCACCGATCCGGACGTCGGTGCCGACGCCGAACCCGGTCGGCGGATCGACCGGTTCACCTACCGCGCGGACGGCACCGGTTTCGTGCTGGACCGCCTGCCGCAACTGTTCGTCGTCGAGCTGGATGAGGAGTCGCCGGGGGCACCGGTACGGCAGCTCACGGACGAGCCCCTCGGGGTGCGCGATCCGGTGGTCGGCCCCGACTCCAGCACCGTCTTCTACGTGCGCCCGACCGGGCTCGACGAGCTGACCGACGAGATCGCGACGATCACGGTCGATGCGGCCCCGGGGGTCGGGAGACCGGTCGTCCGGGCGGCGGGCTCGGCGGCCCGGCCGGTTCCGCACGCGGGCGGGATCCTCTACTACGGCGCCGCTTTCACCCGCAACGATGCGGCCGCCCGGACCACCGGGCTCTGGTGGGCCGCCGTCGGGGCCGATCCGGTCGACGGTCGGGTGGTGCGACGACTGACCGACGAGGAGACGGTGGACCTGGACCCGGCTGCCGGAATGGCCGTCCCGGTCGGTGACCGCGTGCTGGTCGCCGCCCTGCACCGGGGGACGGTGTCGGTGCGGGCCGTGCCGTTCGATCCCGACATTGCCCGCACAATGGACGATCTGGCTGAGATCGCCGGTCGGGGCCGGTTGGTGCGCTCCTTCGCGGCTCGGGACGGCGCCCTGGCCGTGGTCGTCGCCGACCCGTCGTCGACGGGCGAGGTGGTCCTGGTCGGTACCGACGGCCGGGAGGCGGTGCTGACCGACTTCGGGGCCGAGTTACGCGACCGGCGCGGTGTGTGCCCGCTGCAGGAGATCGAGGCCACCGCGCCCGACGGGTACCCGGTGCACGGTTTCCTGGTCCTTCCCCCCGGTCCGGGCCCGCACCCGGTGCTGGTGGTCGTCCACGGTGGGCCGCACGCCGCGTACTCGGCCGCCTTCTTCGACGAGGCCCAGGTCTACGCGTCCGCCGGGTACGCGGTGGTGCTGGGCAACCCCCGGGGCTCGGCCGGATACGGGCAGGCGCACGCCCGCGCCGTGCTGCACCGGCTGGGGACTGTCGACGCCGATGATCTGCTCGCGCTGCTCGACGTCGTGCGGGCGCGGCCCGACTGTGCGGCGGATCGGGTCGGGGTGATGGGCGGCTCCTACGGCGGCTTCATGACCAGCTGGCTGCTCGGGCACGCCGCCGATCGGTTCGTCGCCGGCATCAGCGAGCGGGCGGTGAACGCGTGGGACTCGTTCGCCGGCAGCAGCGACATCGGGTGGTACTTCACCGACACCTACGTGGGGGCCGAGCGTGACACCCAGTGGGCGGCATCGCCCCTGGCCGCGGCGGACGCGATCGACCGGCCACTGTTGATCGTGCACTCCGAGCACGACTGGCGGTGCCCGGTGGAGCAGGCCCAGCGGCTGTTCGTGTCGCTGCGGCGACGGGGCGTACCGGTGGAGATGGTGCTGTTCCCCGGTGAGGGACACGAACTCTCGCGCAGCGGCCGACCCCGCCACCGACGGCAGCGGTTCGAGGTCATCCTCGACTGGTGGGGGCGGCACCTGCCCGCCCGGTGAGTTCGATGAGCGTCCGGCGCTTTTCTTGACTCAGTCCAGAAAAGATGGTCAGCTGGTCTCGATGACAGCCCACAGTCAGACCTTCGGCACCGACGGTGTGCGGGAGACGGCCATGCCGGATCTCGCGGACCGCCTGCGCCGGGCCGGACTGCGGGTCACCAGTCAGCGGCTCGCCGTCCTGCGAGTCGTGGCCGACCATCCGCACAGCACCGCCGATCAGGTGCTGGACCTGGTGGCGCCGGGCCGGACGGCGGTGGCCGAGCCGACCGCTCCCGGGGCGCGCATCTCGCGGCAGGCCGTTTACGACGTCCTCAGCGCCGGGGTGACCGCTGGTCTGCTCCGCCGCATCGAGCCGGCCGGTTCGCCGGCCCGGTACGAGACCCGCACGGGCGACAACCACCACCACCTCATCTGCCGGATCTGCGGGCACACCGCGGACGTCGACTGCGCCATCGGCGCCGCGCCGTGCCTGCACCCGGCCGACCAGGACCGGGAGACGGTCGGATCGGACGGCTTCCTCGTCGAGGAGGCCGAGATCGTGTTCTGGGGTCGCTGCGCCGCTTGCGCCGCTCCCCGAACCGCCACCGACCCGTCTCCCTGAAGCCCCGCCCTCGATGCCGAGGGCGTACCCGAACCGCGACATCGGCGTCCGTGCCGCGGTTGTGCCAGTTCCGCCGACCGGACGCCAACTACCGCACCACCAGGAGGGCAACGCACTTGACCGCCACCGAACGACCCGCCACCACCACCGACGCCGGCATCCCGGTCGCCAGCGACCAGCATTCGCTGTCCCTCGGACCCGACGGTCCGCTGCTGCTGCAGGACCACTACCTGCTCGAGCAGATGGCCAACTTCAACCGTGAGCGCATCGTCGAGCGCCAGCCGCACGCCAAGGGTGGCGGCGCCTTCGGGCACTTCGAGGTGACGCAGGACGTCAGCGCCTTCACCCGGGCCGCGGTCTTCCAGCCCGGCGTGAAAACTGAGGCGCTGATCCGCTTCTCGACCGTCGCCGGGGAGCGGGGATCGCCCGACACCTGGCGCGATCCGCGCGGCTTCTCGCTCAAGCTGTACACCGAGGAGGGCAACCTCGACCTCGTCGGCAACAACACCCCGGTGTTCTTCCTGCGCGACCCGATGAAGTTCCAGCACTTCATCCGGTCCCAGAAGCGGCGTGCCTCCAACAACCTGCGTGATCACGACATGCAGTGGGACTTCTGGACCCTCGTCCCCGAGTCCGCCCACCAGGTCACCTGGCTGATGGGCGACCGCGGCATCCCGCGCACCTGGCGGCACATGAACGGCTACGGCAGCCACACCTATATGTGGATCAACGCTGAAGGCGTCAAGTACTGGGTGAAATACCATTTCAAGACCGACCAGGGCATCGAGTGCTTCACCCAGGACGAGGCCGACCAGATGGCCGCGGTCGACACCGATTACCACCAGCGGGATCTGTGGGAGCACATCGAGGCCGGGGAGTTCCCCAGCTGGACGCTGCACATGCAGATCATGCCGTTCGAGGACGCGAAGACCTACCGGTTCAACCCGTTCGACCTGACCAAGGTGTGGCCGCACAGCGACTACCCGCTGCAGGAGGTCGGACGACTCACGTTGAACCGCAACGCGACCGACTATCACAGCCAGATCGAGCAGGCCGCGTTCGAACCCAACAACGCCGTCCCCGGCACCGGGCTGTCGCCGGACAAGATGCTGCTGGCCCGCGGGTTCTCCTACGCCGACGCGCACCGCGCCCGGCTCGGGGTCAACTACAAGCAGATTCCGGTCAACGCGCCGAAGTCGCCCGTCCACAGCTATTCCAAGGACGGCGCCATGCGGATCACCCCGGTGTCCGACCCGGTCTACGCGCCCAACTCCTACGGCGGGCCGCAGGCCGACCCGAGTCGCACTGACGACGGCGGCACCTGGCACGCCGACGGTGAGATGGTCCGCACCGCTTACACCCTGCGGGCCGAGGACGACGACTGGGGCCAGGCCGGCACTCTCGTCCGGGAGGTGTTCGACGACGCCCAGCGGGACCGCCTGGTCGACAATGTCGTCGGGCACCTGCTGAACGGTGTGAAGGAGCCGATTCTGCTCCGGGCGTTCGACTACTGGCGCAACGTCGACAAGAACATCGGCGACCGTATCGAGCAGGGCGTGCGCGCCAAGCAGGACGAGAAGGACCCGAAGGCGGCCGAGCAGGCCAACCCGGCCCGGTCCAGCATGCAGGCCAAGGCCTGATCGTCCGCTGAGCCGTCCGCGCCCCTGCGGGCGGCGTGACCTTCCCCGCCGCACCATCCGAGAGACCCGTCGAACCGCCATCGACGGGTCTCTCGGTCGTTCCTGGCCCCGATCGGCGCAGGTGGGCGGGCCGGGAGCGGCGTGGCACCACCCGTTCGAGCGTCCCACCCGGGACGATGGGCACGCACAGCCACGCCCTGACCGCCACCGCCGGTGGTCGGCGTGGGGGCCGAACGGGAGGTACTCCATGCGACGGGTCATCGCGATCGCCAACGGCAAGGGCGGCGTGGGCAAGACGACGCTCACCGCGTCGCTGGCCGGCCGGCTGGCCGCCGCCGGATCCCGGGTGCTCGTCGTCGACACCGACCCGCAGGGCAACCTGGCCCGCGACCTCGGTTACGAGTCCGAGGACGGCACCTCCCTGGCCCTGGCCATCACCCACGGGATGCCGTTGACCGTGGTGCGCGATGTCCGCGAGCGGCTGGATGTCGTCCCCGGCGGCCCCGCCCTGTGGGACGTCGGCGCCGCCTTCACCGCGCGGGGGGCTCGCGGCCAGACGCTGCCCGGTCTGGGTGCTGCGCTCGGCACCGCGTCACCGCGCGGCCGGGGCGACTACGACATCGTCCTGGTCGACACCCCGCCCGGTGAACCGGTTCTCCAGGACCTCGTCTTCGCCGCCGCCGACCACCTCATCATCCCGACGCGATCGGACGATGCCAGCCTGGACGGTCTGGTGGTGGTCGCCGAACGGTTCGCCGCCGCCCGCCGGGTCAATCCCGGTCTGACCCTGCTGGGCGTCGCCCTGTTCGGGGTGCGGCCGGGGAGCACCCGCCTGCACGGCCGGGTCCGCGCCGCCCTGGACGAGACACTCGGCGGCGTCGCTCCGGTCTTCGACACCAGCATCCGGTACCTGGAGAGCGCGGCGGTCGACATGCGCAGCCGTGGTCTGCTGCCCGACGAGCTGGCAGCTGCCCACCAGGGTGACACCGCCGACCGGATCGGCCGGCTGCGTTCGGGCGCGAGCACCGACGACGGTCAGGCCCTGCTGTCCCGGGAGTCGTCCGTGATCGGGTTGGCCGCGGACTACGCCGCCCTGGCGGACGAGGTCACCGCCGCCATCGGCCGGACCTCCGGCAAGCGCGCGCGGCGTTCCGGCATCGCCGTGTGACAGTGGAGGCGACCATCCACCGGACCGACGGTGGACGTGATCAGGGACGGCGCGACCCGGGAGTGATGGACATGGCGACACGCAAGCGGCCCCAGCTCGGGGCGCTCTTCGGTGGCGACGGGCCGGCGACGGACCGTCCGTCCGCCGCGGCCCGGTTGCGCGCGGTCTCCGACCACGCCGACCCGGCCGCCGAGCCTCCGACGTCCGCCCCGGGCCGGCCGGGGAAGCCGCCGGCCCCGCGGGTCATGCTCGACGCCGGTAGCCCGGCCCCCGGAGCCGGAACGATGAGCCCCGGTCCCACGCCCTGGTCGGCGGGCGGCTGGCTCGATCCGCTGGTGTTGGCCGCGCAGTACTTCGACTTCTGGCAGTCGGTCCTGGACACCAGCCGCCGGATGGTGCTCGGCGCGACCGCCACGGCCATCGGCCGTCCCCGCCCCGACGAGGACTGAGGCTCGGCCGCCCACCGCGCCCGTTCCCGCTGCGGCGGGTGACAGGGTGGGCGGGTGAGCGAACCGTCCTTGTCCCGCCCTCCCGTTCCGGCCGTTGTGACGGCCTCGCCCGCCGTCGGCCGTGGCGCGGGACTGACCCTCGGCGCCGTCGTCTTCACCGTGTTGGCCTGGGCGTCGGCCTTCGTGGCCATCCGGGCGGTCGGCACCGACCTCTCACCGGGCGCGCTGGCCCTGGGCCGCCTGGGCATCGGAACACTCGTGCTCGGGACGTTCCTGGCGATTCGCCGCACGTGGATCCGCCCGACCCGCCGCGAGTGGATGCTGATCGCCCTCTGCGGTCTGGCCTGGTTCGCGACGTACAACGTCGTGCTCAACGCCGCCGAACAGCGCCTGGACGCCGGCACCACGGCCCTGCTCGTCGGGGTGGGCCCGGTGTTGATCGCCCTGCTGGCCGGGGTCCTCCTGGGCGAGGGCTTTCCCCGGTGGCTGATCGTCGGGGCGGCGGTGGCCTTCGCCGGCGCGGTCCTCGTCGGACTGGGCACCCGCACCGCCGATTCGACCGACCTGTGGGGGGTCGCCCTCGCCCTCGCGGCCGCGCTGACGTACGCCGTCGGCGTGCTCGCCCAGAAGCCGACGCTCCGCCGACTGCCCGCCCTGCAGGTCACGTTCCTGGCCTGCGCCATCGGAGCCACCGCCTGTCTGCCGTTCGCCGGGACCCTCGTCCACGACCTGCGCACCGCCCATCCCGGAGCCATCGCCGGGCTCGTCTACCTGGGCGTCGTGCCGATGGCTTTCGCGTTCGTGACGTGGGCCTACGCCTTGGCCCGGATGGACGCCGGTCGGCTCGGCGTGACCACCTACCTGGTCCCGCCGATCACCATCGTGCTGTCCGCTCTCGTCCTGCAGGAATGGCCGCCGGTGCTGGCCGTCGTCGGGGGAGTGGTCTGTCTGGTCGGGGTGGGGCTGACCCGGCGGCGCTGAATCGATGCCACAGCCGCCGTGTTCTCACCAGATGACAACGGCGCTGGCCGCGCAGCTTTCGATCTTGGGAAGGTCGACCCTGTCGGCGCCGACCAGGGCACCGACGACCGGACATCGAGGTCCACCGTCACCGAGGAGAGCTTTCGTGACCCCTGCCGTGCGCACCATGATCAGTCCCGGCCGCTACGTGCAGGGCAAGGGGGCGATCCGGGAGCTGGGCACCTACGCCAAGCAGCTGGGCAACGCACCGCTGATCGTCGCCGACGACCTGGTGTGGGGGTTCGTCGGCCACGACATCGAGGCCTCCCTCAAGGCCGCCGGTCTGCCGGTGCGCCGGGAGAAGTTCAACGGCATCCCCAGCGCCAAGGAGATCGACCGCCTGGTCGGTGTCATCAAGGAGACCGGGAGCGATGTCGCCATCGCCGTCGGCGGCGGCAGCACCATCGACGCGGTCAAGGCGGCCGGGTTCCTCGCCGACATTCGGTGGGCCAATTGCCCGACCGTCGCCTCGACCGACGCGCCCTGCAGTGCGCTGTCGGTGATCTACACCGAGACCGGTGAGTTCGAGGAGTACCGCTTCTTCCCGCGCAACCCCGACCTGGTGCTCGTCGATTCCCAGGTCGTGGCCAATGCGCCGGTCGGCCTGCTGATCGCCGGAGTCGGCGACGCGCTGGCCACCTGGCTGGAGGCCCGGGCCACCTCCCGGTCGAACTCCAAGACGATGGCCGGCGGTGTGCCGACGGTCACCGGTACCGCCCTGGCCAAGCTCAGTTGGGAGGTGTTGTGGGAGAACGCCATCGAGGCGGTCGACGCGGTCAAGGACAAGCAGGTGACCCCGGCGGTGGAGAAGGTCATCGAGGCCAATACGCTGCTCTCGGGCCTCGGCTTCGAGTCGGGTGGCCTCGCCGCCGCGCATGCCATCCACAACGGCCTGACCGCCGTGCCGCAGACCCATGGTCTGGCCCACGGGCAGAAGGTCAACATCGGCTCGGTGACCCAACTGGTCCTGGAGGGCGCGCCGTCCAGCGACATCCGCGACTTCGTGGAGTTCACCACCCGGGTGGGCCTGCCCAACACCTTGTCCGAGGTCGGGCTGCGGGCCGATGACGCGGCGTCACTCGCGATCATTGCCGAGGCGGCCACGGTGCCGGGGGAGACGATCCACTCCATGCCGTTCGAGGTGTCGGCCGGCGACGTGGCCAGCGCCCTCGCGTCCATCGAGCGGATGTCCGCGGGCATCCGGGAACGGGCGGGTCTGCCGGCCCCGCGGCCGTACGTGGCGGCCGACCACCACTGATCGACCGCGGTACACCGTCCGCGCAGACGGAGATGGGCGGGCCCCCGGATCGATCGGGGGCCCGCCCATCATTCGTCGGTGCGGTGAGGGTCAGCGGCCCGCGCCTGGCCGGGATCGCAGATCCTGCTTCTCGTACAGCTGGTCGAGCGTCATGTCGCCGTAGCGGAAGTTCTTCATGCTCCACCCCAGCAGACCGAGGGCCAGCAGACCGGAGAAGATCAGGAACACGCCGGTGCCCCACCCGCCGAACAGCCACCACTTCTCGGCCAGCGGCCACCACCCGGGCGCCGCCGGCCGGATGCCCCAGAGGATGCCGAGGCCGATGAGCACCAGAGCCAGGACCGTCGACATGATGATGCGCGGCCAGGTGCGGACCCCCTCTGCGGCCCCCTTGTACGCGGCACGCTTGACCGGGTCGAGCAGACGGTCGGCCCACGCGTAGTTCTTGGCCAGCGCCCACAGGCCCAGCGCCAGCAGCAGCAGGCCGGGACCGGGCAGGATGAGGGCCGCGATGCCGGCGACCACCAGCACCCACCCGGCGATCTCCCAGGCGATGCGGGACGCCTTCGATTGCTGGGTCCCCGTCGATGCAGTCATGACATGAGAATGCCCCGTCGGCCGGCCGGATAATCCGTGGGGCGACCCGCCGGCCGGCCCTGCCGTCACTCGAAAGCGGAATGCCCGGTGACGTGGCGCCCGACGATGAGGCAGTTCATGTCGTAACTGCCTTCGTAGGTGTAGACCGCCTCGGTGTCGGCGAAGACCTTGGCCGCCCCCGACCGCACCCGGATGCCGTCCCCGCCGCTGATCTCGCGCCCGAGCGCAGCCGTCTCGCGGGCCCGCAGGCTCAGTGACGACTTGGCCACCGCCGCGAGCTCGATGGTGGCCGTGCCGTCGGATTGCGCCCGGGCGAGCTGGATCATGAGCGACAACGACGACGAGGCGTTCCCGATCATGCGGGCGAGTTTCTCCTGGGTCAGCTGGAACGACCCGATGGGTCGCCCGAACTGGCTGCGGGTGCGGGCCCGGGCGATCGCCGTGTCCAGTGCCGCGAACTGCAGACCGACGGTCTGCCAGCCGACCCAGATGCGGGAGTGCAGGAGCAGGGTGTTGACGTCGCGGAAGGTCATCACGCCCGGGAGTCGACGGTCCTCACCGACCCGGACGTCGGTCAGCTCGATCTCCGCGTTCTGGATGATGCGCGCCGAGATCTTGTCGTCGATGGCGACCGCCGAGTACCCCGGCGCGTCGCTCGGCACGATGAAGCCGTGCACGGCCTTCTCACCCTCGACGGCCGCCCAGACGACGAGGTTGTCGGCGATGGTGCCGTTACCGATCCAGTGTTTGCGGCCGTTGAGGACCCACTGGTCGCCGTTGCGTCGTGCCGTGGTCGTCATGGAGCGCGAGATGTCCGATCCCGAGTCGGGTTCGGTCAGGGCGAACGCGCCCAATGTGCGGAGCGCCTGCGCGTCCGGCAGGAATCTTTCCTTCTGGTCGGCCGATCCGTACCGGCTGATGGCGCCGACGTGCAGCCCGTCGTGGACACCGAAGGCGGTGCTCAGAGAGAGGTCGGCCCGCGCCAGCTCGATGGTGACCAGGCCGGCGAGCAGGTGCTGCCCTCGGGATCCCAACCCGACGATGCCCAGCTCATGCAGACCGGTGAAGACTTCCCGGGGGAACTCGCCCCGCAACCAGAATGCATCCGCCACGGGCCTGATGCGCTCCTCGCAATAGCGACGTACCCGGTCCAGCACCGCGCGGTCCGATGCGTCGAGCAGGTTCTCCACACCCAGCAATTCGCTCACGTAGTGGGTCTGCTGGGTGGGTCGGTCGGCGACGGGGTCGGCGGACGACGGCGATTGGTCGGCCGGGGCGGGTATCGCAGTCGACTGGTCCAATACGGACATCGCGGCATCTCCATCGTCGTCGCGGGGACCGGCCGGCGTCTCACACGGGCCGAGCGGATCTGTCGGGCAGAACCGGAGGCTGGGCGCCGGACCGGTCCTGAGATGATCAACAGTACTGCAGGACATGCGGCAGTACTACTGAAAGTACTCGATGGTCTTTGGTCCTTGGCGGATGCGCAGTGGGACCGTCGACAGTGCGATGCCCGGCACCCGCGGAGCGAGTACCGGGCATCACGTTCGTGGGCGAGGGGCTAGGGCAGGACCAGGCCCCATGCGGCTCGGGCGCTCCGGCCGGAATGGTCGACGCTGATGACCTTCTCGTTGGTGTACGCCAGGATGGCGTTCGGACCCATCTCCCGCCCGAAGCCGCTCTGCTTGTAACCACCGAAGGGCAGCGGGCCCGGCAGGGCGTGCCAGTCGTTGATCCAGACGGTGCCGGATTCCAGGCGTCCGGCGATGTCGTTGGCCGTGGCGAGATCCCGGGTCCACACGCCGGCGGAGAGGCCGAACTCGGAGTTGTTGGCCTCGTCGACGACCGCGTCGACATCGTTGAACCGCATGACGGCCAGCACCGGACCGAACACCTCGTTGACGGTCACCCGCATCTCGGGGGTGACGTTCGTGAAGATGGTCGGCGGGACGAAATGTCCCTTCTCATGGGCGGTTTCGGAGACCTTGCCCTGGTACTCGAGCTTGGCACCCTCGGCCACCGCGCTGTCGATGAACGACTCGATGCGGGCCTTCTGTGCGGCGTTCATGACGGGACCGACGTCGGTGGCCGCGTTCGCGGGGTCGCCCACGGTCAGCTCGGCGGCTCGGTTCACGAGCCGCTCGATGAACTGGGCGTAGATCGAGTCGTGGACGAACAGCCGGGTACCGGACTCGCACGCCTGTCCGGCGTGCATCAGGAAACCCCACAGCGTGCCGTCGACGGCCAGCTCGAGGTCGGCGTCCGCGAGCACGATGTTGGCGCCCTTGCCGCCCAATTCGAGAGTCACCTGCTTGACGTTGGCGGCCGCGTTGCGCATGACCGTCCGGCCGGTCGCGGTCGACCCGGTGAAGGAGATCTTGCGGACCCGGGGGTGGGCCGTCAGGTACCCGCCGACGGTTTCGCCGTCACCGGTGATGATGTTGAGAACGCCAGGCGGCAGGCCACACTCGGTCAGGACCTCGGCCAGCACGAACGCCGTCGACGGGGTCTTCTCGTCCACCTTGAGCACGATGCTGTTACCGGCCAGGATCGCCGGCACGGCCTTCCACACCGCGAGCAGCAGCGCAAAGTTCCACGGGATGATGCCGGCGACCACGCCGATGGGTTCGCGACGGATGACGCTGCTGACGGAACCGTTGACGTAGGCGGGACGGTCGGCCACGAAGGCGCGGGCCAGCCCGGCGAAGTACTGCATGTGCATGACGGGGAAGCCGACCGACAGCCCGGCGGCGAGCCGAATGGGGGTGCCGTTCTCGCGGGACGCCAACCCGCTGACCTCCGCGGCACGAGCCATGATCAAATCGGCGGCCTTGGCGACCACCTCGGCGCGGACGTGGGCGGGCGTCTCCCGCCACCCGCTTTCCTTGAAAGCCTTCTCGGCGGCGGCGACCGCCAGATCGACGTGCTCGACCGTGCCCTTGGCCAGCGTGGCAATGACCTCGGAGTCAGCCGGGCTGACCACGTCGTAATGCTCGGCGGTGTCGACGAAATCCCCGCCGATCAACAGCTGGTAGTGCGGCATCCGTGATTCCTTTCCACACGCTCGGGTCATCCGGGTCACCCAGGGACGCAGGCGATCCCGGATCCGGAATGCAGAGGTCGGGGCGGGCGCCCCGGCGTCAACGACAGTCAGGGTCGTCCCGTGCGTGCGTGGTGCGTGTTCCGTTTCTGGACACCTGGGGTCTGGTTCACACCGGTCGACGCGGCAGCCGCGCTACCCCCGAGAGGTGCCCGGGATGTCGAACTCGCGCATCTTGCGGTAGAGGGTTGTTCGGCTCATCCCGAGTTCTTGCGCCGCGTCCCGCTTGTTGCCGCCGGCCTCGCGCAGAGCGGCGACGATGGCCCCCCGCTCGGCCCGTTGCCGTCCGGACAGCCCACTTCGGGTCCGCTGGCGGTACCGGCTCGGTAGGTCGTCGACACCGACCCGGCCGGCCAGTGGCCGGGCTCGGAGCTCGCCGACCAGCTGGGCCAGTTCGGCCATGTTGCCGCTCCAGGGCTGGCCGGCCAGCACCTCCAGAGCCTGGGCGCTGACGGTGAACGCGGGGCCTGCGTCACCCTCCGAGGCCAGCGCGGCGATCAACGCTGGCAACTCGGGGAGTCGCTCGCGCACCGGCACCAGTTCGATACGGTCGGTACACGCCGAGACGAGAGCCGAGACGGCGACGGACAACTCGGCCAGCGGAGCCGACGTCAGCACGATCGGTATCCGCGGTGACGTCGCCAGGGCCCGCCGCAGCACCGCGCACGACGTGTCGTCGAGCGCCTCGACGTTCTCGACGATCAAGCCCCCCGGCCGGGCGGCCGCGGCGACCACCCGGGACAGCCACTCGCCGGCATCCCCGACGACGGCGTCGAGGGTGTCGAAGCGATCGGCCGACGCCGACCCGACCAGCCGGTCCGCCTCGTGGGTACGACCCGTGCCGGGTTCGCCGGCGACGACGAACGGGCCGCGGGAGCGGACCGGCGTCGACGCGCGGGGTCGGCCACCGGGGGTCTCGACGCTTTCGTCGAGGCGGAACAGCACGCCGTCGGGGGTTCCGTCGATGCGCTCGGTATCCACCCAGAACCGGCCCGCCGATCCCAGGTCGAGTTGCTGGGTCATCCGTGACCGGGTGCCGAGGTCGGCCAGCAGGACACGCAACACCGTCGGACTCTGCGAACCGAGCCGGTCGAGGCAGGAACGGTTCGCGAGCACGACGTCACCGCCCAGGACCGCCACCGGGGCGGACCGTTTGCGGACCGCGGACTGAAAGGCGAGGAACATGCGGCGCTCGGCGGCCCGCGACCCCTCCAACAGTCGCGTCTCGATGTCGTGCGCGGCGTGGGCGACCAATGGCGCGACCAGCGGGCCCAGGCCATGAGTGTCGCCGGGCCGAGCCGCGACGAAGGTCAGGTCGAGCACACCTTCGATCCGTCCGGTCAACGGGTGACGGATGGGGTGGCCAAAACAGGAGAAGCCCTTCAGCGCGTTGAGGTAGTGCTCGTCCCCATTGATGGCCACGCTGCGGCCGAGTTCGAACGGGGTGCCGAGGCCGTTGGTCCCGGCCACGCCCTCGTCGAGGGTGGCCCCCGGCAGGACACCGTTCGACTCCAACGACGCGCCGAGGAACCGCGCGCCGGAACGCTGGTAGACCACGCGGCATTCCCGGTCGGCCAGCATCAGCGACACGGGTTCGGAGCCGATCTCTGTCATCAGGTGGTCGAGGACGGGCTGCGCGGCCGCCATCAGCCGGCTACCCCGGTTGACGTCTCGGACGACGACCGAGACCACGGAGTCCTGGCCGACGCCGTGGAGTTCGGACCGTCGCCAGGACTGTCGGATCTCCGGTCGGACCGTCACCTCGTCGCCCTCGTCGCGGGCCATCGGTCTTACCTCCACGTGATCGGCGTCGTTGCCGTGTCCGCCGATGATGACAGCTGGACGCAAGCGAACCGGGGCTGTGTGCGTGCGAGACGACGGTGCACGGGAGCGGGTCGGGACCAGGCCAGGTGGTGTGCCGTAGGCCTCTGAGCTGCCGATTTCAGTTTCCGTGCTGGCGCCATGTAAAGTTCTCTGCGGCCCGGGAAGTCGGGCCGGGCGCCATTAGCTCAATTGGCAGAGCAGCTGACTCTTAATCAGCGGGTTCGGGGTTCAAGTCCCTGATGGCGCACACAGATCAAGACCCCCACCGGATCCCGGTGGGGGTCTTGTCGTTGGCCCGGTCTGTGCTGACCGTCACCCGTAGGCGGGCGACCCGCAGGACTCGGCCCGCACGGTCGCGATGATCCGCCCGGCCTGTTGCTCGGTCAGCAGGTACCCGCTCCCACCGAACCGGGCCATCGTCCGTGACGTCAGATCCTGGGACGCCAACCCGGCCTGCAGATCGGCGCACGTCAGGGCCGCCGACGCGGAGAGGCGTTCGGCGCTGAGTCCGGCCAGGCCCGGCTCGATCGCCGTCAACGGGCCCGACAACGACCGCGCCTGCTGTTGCGCGGCGGCGTCCACCACCGCCGCCGGACGCTTCGACCCTTCAGCGGCGCCCCCGATGCCCCCGAGGGTCGCGCCGATGCCCATCAGGAACAGGGCGAGCGCGGCGAACCACGGCCACACCAGAACCGACGCGGGCCGTACCGATTCTGCGGCGGCCCGTTGGGCCGACCACGGTGTGGACGCCGTCGACATGGATCCCCCCGAATCCGCTGAGCAGGCGTGAGATGGACGGCTCGGCCGTCGCCCGCACGTCGAGTATCAGAGCGCGCTCCGAGCCCCCGGAGGTTCACCGGTCAGATTCACCGGACCGGGTTCGCGGCGGACGTCCGTCCGTCCGGACGAGGTTGTTACGCTGGACCCATGACGTCCTTGCACCTGTCCTGGTGGCGGACCGCCTGACGGCGTTCCGTGATGTCCTCGACCTCCGGCCGCCGCGCAGCGGCCGGGTCGTTCCCTCCGGGCTTGCCTGACGGCGCCCGACCCAGCTCCTCCGCGGTGACCACTGCCCCCTGGAGCTGACCATGACCGCAACTCTCACCCTCGGCACCGAGCTCGCCCCGACCCTGACCGGCGAGACCACCCTCGGGCCGGCCGAGCGGGTCGCCACCGGCGACCGCCCCACCGGCGGCCTGCACCTCGGCCACTACGTCGGCACCCTCCAGAACCGGGTCCGCCTCCAGGATCTCGGAATCCCCGTGACGGTGATCATCGCCGACTATCAGGTCATCACCGATCGCGACGACATCGGCCCGCTGCGCGACCGCGTCCGCACGCTCGTCGCGGAGTACCTGGCCGTCGGTCTGGACCCCGAGCGCACGGTGATCTTCCCGCACTCCGCCGTACCGGCCCTCAACCAGCTGCTCGTGCCGTTCCTCTCGCTGGTCAGTGACGGCGAGCTGCGCCGCAACCCGACGGTGAAAGCCGAGGCGATGGCCTCCCGTCAGAACTCCACGAGTGGTCTGCTCCTGACCTACCCGGTCCATCAGGCTGCCGACATCCTCGGCTGCGGAGGCACTCTCATCCCGGTGGGCAAGGACCAGCTCCCGCATCTGGAAGTCGCCCGGCTCATCGCCCGCCGGTTCAACGACCGGTACGCGGGCGGGGAGACGCTCTTCACCCCGCCCGCGGCGCTGCTGTCCAGTGCGCCGGTCGTCCTGGGTACCGACGGCGCCAAGATGTCCAAGTCACGGCACAACAGCATCGCCCTCGGGGCCGGTGCCGACGAGACCGCCGCCGTCATCCGAGCGGCCCGCACCGACTCCGAGCGACACATCACCTTCGACCCGGCGCGACGGCCGCAGGTCGGGAACCTGTTGACCATCGTGGGCGCCCTGAGCGATCGCGACCCGCGGGACGTGGCCGCGGAGATCGGCGACGGGGGAGCGGCCCGGCTCAAGCAGGTGACCACCGAGGTGGTGAACTCGGCGCTCGCCCCGATCCGGGCCCGCCGCGCGGAGCTGCTGGCCGATCCGTCCTACCTGGACGCGGTCCTGGTCGACGGCATCGCGGCCGCCACCGAGCAGGTGACCGGGGTACTCGACCGGGTGCGGGCCGCCATGGGAATGGACTACCTGTCGCCGGTGGTGTGACGGCTCACCCACCCGACCGGTCCGGACTGGTGCACGAGCACTCTCCGGGATCGGATAGACTTCCACAGCCCTGATCGCGGAGCCCCGGCTTCCGAACGCGGCAATGGTGGGCGTAGCTCAGTTGGTAGAGCCCCGGCTTGTGGTGCCGGCTGTCGCGGGTTCGAGTCCCGTCGCTCACCCCGGTGCGAAGGCCCGGCCCTGGATTCCAGGGCCGGGCCTTCGTCGTTCCGCTCGATCAATTCCCGGCGGGGGTTTCGGCGGAGACCTCGGCCGCGGCGGCCACGGCCTGATCGGTGGTCGGACCGGGCAGGGGCACGAACACCGTCCGCCGGTAGTAGGCCAGTTCCCGGATCGATTCCTTGATGTCGGCCAGCGCCCGGTGCGCCATGCCCTTCTGGGGCTGGGCGAAGTAGACGCGGGGATACCAGCGGCGGGACAGTTCCTTGATGCTGGACACGTCGATCATCCGGTAGTGCAAATAGCCGTCCAGGGCGGGCATGTCCCGGGTGAGAAAGCCGCGGTCGGTGGCGATCGAGTTGCCGCACAGCGGCGCCGACCGCGGGTCGGGGACGTGCTCCTTGACGTAGGCCAGCACCAACTGCTCTGCCTCGGCCAGCGTGACGGTCGACTGCCGGACCGCCTCGGTCAGCCCGGACTTGGCGTGCATCACGCTCACCACGTCCGGCATGCCGGTCAGGGCGTCCTCGTCCGCGTGGATGACGACGTCGACGCCGTCTCCCAGGATGTTCAGGTCGCTGTCGGTCACCAGGGCCGCGATCTCGATGAGGGCATCCGAACCCAGGTTCAGGCCCGTCATCTCGCAGTCGATCCATACCAGTCTGTCGCTCACGGGTCCGACCATAGCCGCGGGGTCCGACAGTGCCCGAAATGCCGTGCGCGCCCCGGTTCCGATGTCCGCACGACCCGCGGGCGAGGGGCGGCCCGCCGATCGGGGGCGGGGGACCCGATAAGGGGACCGGACGGTGCCCCTCCCGACGGATCCGGTCGGTGGTCGCTACGCTCCGGGCGACCGGCCCGCCCGGAGTGAGAACCGGGACCGGCGCTCGCCCGGCGACCGGGCGACAGGTCAGCCAGCGCCCCCGCAGCACGCGGCGGACACCGAGCAGGAGACGGCAGATGACGACACCGACGGGTTCCGGAACCGGGCCGACCGCCGCCCAGCGCATCGCCGCCGGGTACGCCACGACCTCGGCGTCGGTCGTCCTGGGCTCGGTGGTCACCGGTTCCGGGACCAGCGACGCCGGAACGGTCGACCCCACGGCGCTGGTGCAGATGCCGTTGTCGATGTTCAACCGGCACGGGCTGGTCGCCGGGGCCACCGGGACCGGCAAGACCAAGACCCTGCAGGTGATCGCCGAGCAGCTGTCCGCGGCTGGGGTGCCGGTGTTCCTCCCCGACGTCAAGGGCGACCTCACCGGGTTGGCCCTCCCCGGGTCTCCGAACACCCGGATCGAGCAGCGCGCCGCCGAGACCGGTGACGACTGGGTCGGTACCGGCTACCCGGTGGAGTTCCTGACCCTGGCCGGCCAGGGAGCGGAGGTCCCGGTCCGGGCGACCGTCGACTCGTTCGGACCCATCCTGCTGTCCAAGGTGCTGGGGCTCAACGAGACCCAGGAGTCGACCCTCGGCCTGATCTTCCACTGGGCCGACGCCCGGCAGTTGCCGCTGCTGGACCTGAAGGACCTGCGGGCCGTGATCATGTATCTGACCAGCGACGAGGGGAAGTCCGACCTCAAGGAACTGGGCGGGGTGTCCAAGGCCACCGCCGGGGTGATCCTGCGCAATGTCACCAACCTCGACGCCCAGGGCGGGGACCAGTTCTTCGGCGAACCAGAGCTGGACATCGCCGACCTGCTCCGGCAGGCGCCGGACGGTCGCGGGGTCATCACCCTGCTCGAGTGCGCCGCGCTGCAGACCAAACCGGTGCTGTTCTCGACGTTCCTCATGTGGTTGCTCGCCGAACTGTTCGAGGCCCTGCCCGAGGTCGGTGACGTCGACGCGCCCAAATTGGTGTTCCTGTTCGACGAGGCCCATCTGCTGTTCGCGGACGCCTCGAAGGCGTTCCTGCAGGCGGTTCAGCAGACCGTGAAGCTGATCCGCTCCAAGGGCGTCGGCGTCTTCTTCTGCACCCAAATGCCGACCGACGTGCCCGGGCCGGTCCTCTCCCAGCTTGGTGCCCGGATCCAGCACGCCCTGCGCGCGTTCACCCCCGAGGACCAGAAGGCCCTCTCGGCGACGGTCAAGACCTACCCGTTCACCGACGACTACGACCTGTCCACGGCATTGACCGGCCTGGGGACCGGTGAGGCGATCGTGACGGTGCTGTCCGAGCGCGGTGCGCCCACCCCGGTGGCCTGGACCCGGGTGCGCGCGCCCCGATCCCTGATGGCCCCCGCCCCGGCGGAACTCCTCACGCAGGCCGTCGCCGCCTCCGCGCTGACCGCCAAGTACGGCACGGCGGTCGACCGCGAGTCGGCCTACGAGATCCTCGCCGCCCGGGTCACCACGCCCGAGGAGGCGCCGAATTCCGTCCCCACCGTGCCGCTGCCACCGACCGCGCCGTGGACCGGGCCCGTCTCCACCGGGCCGGCGGCCCCGGCCCGGGTACCGTCCGCGCCGTCACTGGGGGCCGACGGCTGGCCGACGCTCGATCCGGGCATCGCCATGACCTACCCGACTCTCGACCCCCAACCGCCGGTCCGGACCCGGTCGCGCAGTACCGCCAAGACCCGTCGGCCCGCCCCGGCCGACTACCCGGAGCCACAGCCGCGGTCCACGATCTCCGATGTCCTGGAGAGCCCGATGGTGACGTCGTTCTTCCGCTCGCTCGGTACGGCGGCCGGCGGCGCCCTGGGGCGCTCGATCTTCGGTACCCGTAGCAAGCCGACCCGCCGACGGCGTTGACGCCCGGCGGGTAGCGCGTCCGCGGGGTCGCCGGCCCCGGCGAGAAGCGGCTTCCAGAGCCGCCGGGTGGAACGATCGCGGCGGGCGGGTCGTTCACCATTCGACGAAGCGGGGCCGTTGCACCCGCGCACGGAAGATCGGAGGGCGTCGTGAGCACGCTGTTGTGGATCGTGATCGTCGTGGCGCTGATCGGCGCCGCGGTGTGGTGGAGCCAGCAACGCGGGAAGTCATCGTCCACCGATCTCGACGACGCCGCGGCCGAGGCCCGACGGTGGGTCGAACGCCTGGGCGGCCAGGTGTACGCCCTGGACCCGCGCGACGACCCGGCGGCCAAGCAGGCGATCGCCGATGCCTCCGAGCGTTACACCGCTGCCGGCTCCCAGGTGGAACAGGCCAAGTCGGTGCAGCAGTACCGGCTCGCCCAGCAGACCGCCTACGAGGGGCTGTACTACGTGCGGGCCGCCCGGACCTCGCTCGGTCTGGATCCCGGTCCGGAGATCCCGGCCATGCCCGGCCAACAGCAGGCCGGTGCCGTCACCGAGGACCGGCGGGTCGACGTCGAGGGGCACCAGTACGAGGCGTCCCCGCAGCCCGGTGACCGGACCCGGCACTACTACCCGGGTGGCATGGTCGCCGGCAAGCCCGTGCCGCGGGGCTGGTACTCCGAGCCGTGGTGGAAGCCGGCGCTGGTCGCCGGCGCGTGGGGTGTCGGCACCTACCTGGTCGCGTCCACGCTGTTCAGCGGGATGGCCGGGATGAACTGGGACGGCGGCTACGACGCCGGCTACGAGGCCGGCATGGCCGACGCCGGCGGGGCCGACGGCGGCGACTATGCCGCCGACGGCGGGGGCTACGACCCGGGCTACGACCCGGGCGGCTACGACGGTGGCGGCTTCGACGGTGGTGGCTTCGACGGCGGAGGAGATTTCGGCGGTGGGTTCGACTTCTGACGACGAGGCGCCCGATGACGCGGTCGTAGTCCTGGCCGACCCGACCGCCCGCCGCGTCCTGGAAGGACTGCGGTCCCGGCCGACCACCGCGCCATCGCTGGCCGCCTACCTGGACCTGACCGAGCCGCAGGTGCAGGGGCAACTGGACCGTCTGGTCGCGGCCGGGCTGGTCGTCACCGAACGCCCACGGGTGCCGACCGGCCCGACCGAGTACCGCTGGGACGGCGGTGCGCTCACCGGCATCCGGGCTCTGGGTCGACGCCTGCGCCGTGGGCCGGGCCCGGGCACACCCGCCGGTACCGCATCGCCCGCCGGCCAGGGATCGCTGTCGACACCGGGTCGACGGCGCACGCCGTCCGTTGCTGCGTGGACCAACCCGGCCGTCGCCGCGGCGTTGCGCCGCCTGGACGAGCAGGCCGCGGCGCGGCAACAAGAGGGGTCGGCGGACGGACCCTCTCGTTGACCGTTCGTGGCGACGGGCGGAGTCGCGCTGCGGATTCGCTAGGCTCGCGGCGGTCAGGCGCTCGTAGCTCAGCTGGATAGAGCAGGAGACTTCTAATCTCCCGGTCGCAGGTTCGAATCCTGCCGGGCGCGCTCTGAGCAGGTCTGGGAACGTGGTGCCCGCTTCGCGGCGGCCGCGCATCTCTGGCGCCGCAGTATCGTGGCCGACATGTCCGACGTGCGGGGATGTGCCCCAGAGTGAGTGTGCGCAGGTCCTCCGGGGACACCTCTTCGTTCCCCTCGATCCCCGCCGAACCGTCGGCGCAGCCTGGTGGGCTCGAGGCCGGGGCAGCATCATCGGCCTCGCTCGCTCCCGGCTCCGCGGCGCCGCCGATGCCCGCCACCGGCGCCCCGGGCAAGCAGCCGTCCGGCTCCGTCACCACCGACAGTCCAGCCGGAGCCTGGTCGGTGGCGACGGTGGTCGTCACGGCCGGGGTCACCGCGTTCTGCCTGGCGATGGGGCTGTCCGCCCTCGTTCCCGCCCGCACCGAGATCCCGGGACTGCCCAGTGCCGGGCAACTGACCGCGGTGGGTCTGCCCGCGGTGAAGGCCCTCTTCGATCTGGCCGCTGCTGCGACCGTCGGGTGGTTGCTGGCGGCGGCGTTCCTCGTGCCGCCGCAACGCAGCGGGGTGTTGGACGTCGGGGGATACCGTGCGGTGCGGGCGGCGTCCACCGCGGCCGCCGTCTGGGCGGCCGCCGCGCTCGCGCTCATCCCGTTGACGTTGTCCGACACGATGGGGCGGTCCCTGGACGTCGCGATGACGCCGGAGTGGATCCTGCGCGGACTGTCCGTCCTCGGGTCGCTGCGCGCCTACCTGATCGTCGCCGTCGTCGCCGCCCTGATCGCGGTGCTGGCCCGCATCGTGCTGGCCCCGGGGTGGGCCGCCGTGCTGCTCGCCGGGGCGGCCGCAGCCATGCTCGCGTTGGCCGACACCGGCCACTCGTCCCAGTCGGGCGATCATGACGTCGCCGTCGACTCGATGATCTACCACCTCATCGGGGTGACGGTCTGGGTCGGTGGCCTGATCGCGTTCCTCGGGCTGGCGCGTCAACGGGTGAAGCATCTGGACGTCGTGGCCCGGCGGTACTCGGCGATCGCCCTGGTGGCGTTCGTCGTCGTGGCGGTCTCCGGGGTCGCCAACGCCTGGATCCGGATCGCCTACCTGTCCGACCTGTGGACCACCCCCTACGGGCGGCTGGTCCTGGCCAAGTTCGTGCTGCTGGTCGGGCTGGGCGCCGTCGGATGGTGGCACCGCCGTCGCACCCTGCCGGCCGTGTCCTCCGGCGAGCGTGGACCGCTGATCCGTTGGGCCACCGGTGAGGTGCTCGTGATGGCCGCGACCATCGGGGTGGCCGCCACCCTGGGTCGGACCGCCACGCCGCCGCCCAGCGGGGCGGCGCCGAGCGACATCGCCCTGACCCTGGGATACGACCTCGACGGTCCGCCGACGTTCTGGTCGCTGCTGACCCAGTGGCGGTTCGACTGGGTGCTCGGCACCGCCGCGCTCGTCGGTGCCGCGCTCTACCTGGTGGCGGTGCGTCGCCTCCGTCAGCGGGGGGACAGCTGGCCCGTCGGCCGGACCGTCGCCTGGCTGCTGGGCTGTGCCGCCCTGCTGGTGGCCACCTCGTCCGGTCTGGGCCGTTACTCCGCGGCGCAGTTCTCGATCCACATGATCGAGCACATGGGTCTGGGCATGGTGGCGCCCATCCTGCTGGTGCTCGGCGGACCGGTCAGCCTGGCCCTGCGTGCTCTTCCGGCGGCCGGGCGGGGCCAGCCGCCGGGCTTGCGGGAGGGCATTGTCAGCGCCCTGCACTCCCGCTTCTCCCGGTTCATCACCCATCCGCTGGTGGTGTTCGTCCTGTTCATCGGGTCGTTCTACGCGGTGTACTTCAGCCCGCTGTTCGGCACGCTGATGGAGGCCCACCTCGGGCACCTGCTCATGAAGGTGCACTTCCTGATCACCGGGTACCTCTACTACTGGGTGATCATCGGCGTCGATCCGACACCGCGGCGGGTACCGCCCTACGCGAAACTGGCCCTGCTGATCGGTGCCCTGCCGTTCCACGCCTTCTTCGGGTTGGCCCTGATGAACGGGCGCAACGCGCTGGCCGCCGACCACTACAACCGGCTGGGACTGCCGTGGGTGACCGACCTCGTCGGTGACCAACGCCTGGGCGGCGCCATCGCGTGGGGGGCGACCGAGATTCCCCTGCTCATCGTCCTGATCGCGCTGGTCGCGCAGTGGGCCCGCAGCGATCAGCGGGAGGCCGACCGGACCGATCGGCAGGCCGACCGGGATTCCGACGCCGAACTGAACGCCTACAACCGGATGCTGGCCGAGCTGGCCGTACGCGACCACGATCGTCCGGACCGCCGGGTGGAGCCGTGATCCTGCGTCTGCGCCGCGAGGCGGCCGCCGACGTCGACGTCGTCCGGGACCTGATGGACGCCGCCTTTCGCGCCCTTCCGCCGGCGGGTTCGCACCGTGAGCCCGACGCGGACGTCCTGGACATCGAGTACGTCGGCGTGCAGGAGGGGGAAGTCGAGCAGATCGCCGAGGACGAGCTCGCCGCAGAGGCGATCCTGGTCGACGCGCTGCGGGCCGACCCCGCCTTCGAGGCGCGACTGACTCTGGTGGCCGAGGTCGACGGGGTCGTGGTCGGCCAGCTGACCGCCAGCCGGGGCGCGTTGGTCAGTCCGCACGGCGCCCCGGACCTCCCCCTGGTCGGGCTGGGGCCGCTGGCGGTGGACCCCGGGTTCCAGCGGCGGGGCGTCGGGTCCGCGCTGCTTCACGCGGTCATCGGTGCCGCGGAGGCTTTGGACGAACCGGCTCTGGTGCTACTGGGCGAGCCGGACTTCTACGCGCGGTTCGGCTTCGAGCCCGCAGCCCCTGCCGGCATCCTCGCGCCCGACGACGGCTGGGGGGACGCTTTCCAGGTCCGCACGCTGGGCAGTCACGTACCGACCATGGTCGGCCGGTACCGGTACGCCCCACCGTTCGACGATCTCTGACCGACGCCGGAGTGTGGCGCGCCGCCCGGGCACCCGGGCGGGAGGGGGCGGCGGGAGCCTCGGCGCGCGGCGAGCCCCGACGGCCAAACCGTTGCTCCGGTCCGCCCGTCGCTCGGGTCCGCGGGCCGCGCGGCGGGCGGAACGGTTCAGCTCCCGTTCAACGCCGACGAGGCCGCCGCGAGGAACGCGTCGAAACCCTCCGGGTCCGACAGCACGTCCCGGGAGATCGCCGACTCCACGGGCGTGCCGGCGAGGATGCGCTTGACCGGTACCTCGCACTTCTTGCCGTTGAGGGTGCGGGGGATCGCCGGCACCGGGATGATCCGGCCGGGCACGTGCCGGGGGGACAGCTCCCGCTTGATCTCGGCGCGCAGACGTTGCCGCACCTGTTCCTCGTCGCCGGCGCCGTCGAGGACCACGAAGAGGATCAGATCGCCCTCGCCATGCGGTCCTGAGGTGTCGACCACCAGTGAATCGCGGACCTCGGCCACCCCCTCGGTCACCCGGTAGAACTCGGCGGTGCCCATGCGCACGCCGCCCCGGTTCAGCGTGGCGTCGGACCGGCCTTCGATGACACAGGACCCGCGACCGGTGATGCGGATCCAGTCACCGTGCCGCCAGACCCCGGGGAAGTCGTCGTAATAGGCCTCCCGCAGGCGGGAGCCATCGGTGTCACCCCAGAGGGCAACCGGCATGGACGGCAATGGGGCCGTCATGACCAGTTCGCCGACCTCGCCGATGAGTGGTGTGCCCTCGGGGGAGAACGCTTCCACCTTCGCGCCGAGCGCCCGGCAGGAGATCTCGCCGAGCCAGACGGGAACGGTCGGGGCCCCACCGACGATGCCGGTGCAGATGTCGGTGCCGCCCGAGAACGAGACGATGGGGACATCGGGTCCGAGATTGTCGGCCAGCCAGCGGAACCCGTTGTCGTCCAGCGGAGAACCGGTGGAGCCCAGCACCCGGACCGACGACAGGTCGGCGTCCCGGCCCGGCGTCACGCCTGCCTTGGCGCAGGCCCCGACGAACGCCGCCGACATTCCGAAGACGTTCACCCGGTGTCGTTCGACCACCCGCCACAGCGTCATCAGGTCCGGGTGGCCGGGGCTGCCGTCGTACAGGACGACGCCCGCCCCGACCAGCAGACCACCGACGAGAAAGTTCCACATCATCCAGCCCGTGGTGGTGAACCACAGGAACCGGTCACCGGGTCCGATGTCCCACTGCAGCCGCAGGGATTTGTAGTGCTCGACGAGGATGCCGCCGACGGACTGCACGATGGGCTTGGGCAGTCCGGTCGTGCCGGACGAGTAGAGCACCCACAGGGGTGCCTCGAACGGCACCGGTGTGAACGTCGGTTCCGCGGCCTGGGCGGTCAACTCCGACCATGGCACCATCCCGTCCGGGGTGTCCGAGCCGAGGGTGGGGATGTGCACGGCCCCGGCGAGGGACGGCAGCCGCTCGCGGAGCGCGGCGACTGTCGCGTCGACGGCGAACTCGCGGCCCCCGTAGCGGTATCCGTCGACCGCGAGCAGCACGGTGGGCTCGATCTGGGTGAAGCGGTCGAGGACGGCGTGGGCGCCGAAGTCCGGTGAACACGACGACCACACGCCACCCAGGGCCGCGGTCGCCAGGAAACCGACGACCGCTTCGATCGAGTTGGGTACCAGGGCGACCACCCGGTCGCCCGCGCCGACGCCCAGTCGGGCGAGACCGGCCTGGGCCGCCCCCACCCGGGCGCGCAGCTGCGAACGGGTCAGGGTCACCTCGGAGCCGTCCTCGGCCACCGCGATGACCACCACCGTGTCCGCCGGTCCGGTGTCCCGCAGCGCGTGCTCGGCGTAGTTCAGCGTGCCGCCGGGGAACCAGTGCGCGCCGGGCATGACCGCCTCGGGCAGGACCGCCGTCGGACGGTCGTGCCAGATGAGGTCCACGTACTCGGCCAGGGTCCCCCAGAACCCCTCGAGGTCCTCGGTCGACCACCGCCACAGATCGGCGTAATCGGACAGGTCCTGCCCCGAACGATCGCCGGCCACGGCGGCGAAGTCGGTGATGGCGGCGCCGGCCCGCTGCGCATCGGTGGGAGACCAGAGCACGGTCGGGTCCTGCTGCTGCATCGGTTGCCTCCTCCTGGCCCCGACGGTGGGGCGTGGTGGGTCGATGATGCCCTCCGGCTCCGACGGCCGTCCCGGCGAGGGGCCATCACCGCGCGATCGATCCACATCTCGTACATCTGTCCACATCTGTTTTCCCGCTCTACCGGCTTCACCGTCCGACCGCGACCGTGGTGGCCAGCGCGGCGGTGTGCGACCGTCGGCGGAGAGGACTGACATGAACGCGGCAGAGGTTCGGCTGGCCGGTCGGGTGACGGCTCATCCGACGGTCAGCCTGGGGGAGCGCGGTGACCGGGTGACCTTCCGGATCCTGTCCACCGAGCGCCGTTTCGTTCCGGACACCCGGGAGTGGGTGGACGGCGACCAGTTCGGCGTCACCGTCGTGTGCTGGGGGCAATTGGCCACGTCGGTCATCGGGCTGGTCCGCAAGGGCGACCCGGTCATCGTCATCGGGCGCATCAGCTCACGACAGTTCGAGCGATCGACCGGCGGCACCGACTACTGGACCGACATCCGTGCCGATGCGGTCGCTCTCGACCTCGGTCGGGGCGGCGCGGGACGGTGGATGCGCCGCCCGATCGCCGAGCGGTCTGGCGGCGACGAACGGGTTCCCGGCGACACCGGGACGGCCGACCACTCCGGGGGTCCATCATCCGAGGACTGGGCCGACCAACTGGAGTCGGGTGAACCGCCCGCCGATTCCTACGACGGCGACCACGAGGACGCGCTGATCGCCACTGCCCGCCCGGAGCCGGCCGTGGTCACCGGGTGATCGCAGAGGTCGACTGCGGTTCCGTCAGGTCTCACGCGACCAGGCGGAGGCGGCGGCCACCTGTTCCGCGGAGGGTCGGACACCGGTGTAGAGCGCGAACTGTTCGGCGGCCTGCAGCGCGATCACCTCGGCTCCGGTGACGACGGCGACTCCGTTCCGCCGGGCGGTGGTGATCAACGGGGTCTCGGACGGGAAGGCGACGACGTCGAAGACGACCGTCGCGGCCGCGACGGTCTGCTCCGGTGCCGGCGAACGCTCGGCGTCGGGGCCGCCGGCCATGCCCGTGGGTGTGGCGTTGACCAGGACGGCCGGGCGCCGATCGGCCAGTTCCGCCGCCCACCGCCAGCCGTACTGGTCGGCCAGCTGCGAGCCGGTGGTGGCGTTCCGGGCGACGACCGTGCCGTGTTCGACCCCGTGGTCGCGCAGCGCGGCCACGACGGCCTTGGCCATCCCGCCGCTGCCCAGGACGACGACTTCGCGGTCGGCCGGGACGCCGTGTGTCTGCAGGAGTGCGGCCACAGCGAGGTAGTCGGTGTTGTAGCCGACGAGGTGACCGTCGGTGTTCACGATGGTGTTGACCGACTCGATGACGGCGGCCGAGGGGTCGATCTCGTCGAGCAGCGGCATGCAGTCCGACTTGTAGGGCATGGAGACAGCCGCCCCGCGGATGGGCAGACCGCGGATGCCGGCGATGGCCTGGGCGAGATCTGCCGGGGCGAAGGCTTTGTAGACGAAGTCGAGATCCAGCTCCTCGTAGAGCCGGTTGTGGAAGCGGGTACCGATGTTGCTCGGGCGGGCAGCCAGCGAGATGCACAACTGGGTGTCCTTGGTGATCATCCGCATCGGTTCATCCTGGCCTACCGCTCCCCGGACCGGCTTGCCGCCCGGTGACCGCGGTGCCCCAGCGGGCGGGAGCGCGGTCGATACGAGCGCGCAACCCGGCCGCTTCCATCAGCTCGGCGGTGACCGCAGCCTGCCCGTCCGAGGTCTCGATGACGAGAACGCCTCCCGGTCGCAGCCATCGTGGGGCGTCGTCGGCGAGACGGTGGTGCAGATCGGTGCCGTCCGGCCCGCCGTCGAGCGCAGCGACGGGTTCATGCAACCGGGCCTCCGGGGGCAACAGAACAATCTCGCTGGTCGGGACGTAGGGCGCATTCGCCATCACCACATCCACGGCGCCCCGCAACTCCGGTGGCAGCGCCGACCACAGGTCGCCCCGGTGCAGACGGACGGCCGGGAGCCCCGCTCGATGCGCGTTGCGTTCGGCCCAGTACAGGGCGACCGGATCGACATCGGCCAGGTGCAGGTCCACCCGGACACCCCTGCGGTGCAGTTCTTGTGCGGCCGACAGGCCGATGGCACCGACCCCACAACACATCTCGACGAGGGTGAGCGAAGCACCGGTCGGTGCGGCGGCCGCACGAAGGACCCGTTCGACCAGGTACTCCGATCGCCGCCGGGGAACGAAGGTCCCCGGTCCCACCAGGAACGTCCTGCCGGCGAAGGCGACCTCACCGACGACGTGTTCCAGGGGTTCGCCGGCGACCCGTCGGGTGCACCAGGCCTCGAGTTGGGCCCGATCCCGGGCGGCGCGAACGAGGATCTGGGCCTCTTCTTCGGCGAACACGCAGCCGGCCGCCCGCAGGCGGCCGATCAGCTGCGCCGATGCCATCGCCCCGGCGGGCGGCTCACCCGGTCCGCGGGCCGGCTCGGGATCGGCCGATCCGCGGGGTGCCACGGCTTCATCCTGCCGGTCGGTCCTGGTGTCCCGCACCAGGACCGGTCGGCACGGGTGAATCGAGAGTCAGCCGGTGACCTGGGCGATCATCGGGTGCCCCGGGGTGATCGTCGTCGTGGACGGGCGGATCCCGGCCTGCCGCATGAGAATCCGCAGCTCGTCGGACTGCTCGGGCAGCATCATGGTCACCACGGTGCCGGCCGCCCCGGCCCGAGCGGTCCGGCCTGAGCGGTGCAGGTAGGCCTTGTGCTCGGCGGGCGGGTCGATGTGCACGACGAGTTCCACGTCGTCGACATGGATGCCCCGGGCGGCGATGTCGGTGGCGACCAGCACGCGTGCCGACCCGTCGGCGAAGGCCGCGAGGTTGCGGGTGCGCGCGTTCTGCGACAGGTTGCCGTGCAGGTCGACGGCCGGGATGCCATTGGTGGTGAGCTGCCGCGCCCACTTGCGGGCGGCGTGCTTGGTGCGGGTGAAGAGCACCCGACGGCCGGTTCCGGTGGCGATCTCGCGCACCACCTGGGCCCGGTCGTCGCGGGTGACGGCGAAGACGTGGTGGGTCATGGCCGCGGCCGGGGTGCTGCCCTCGTCGACCGAATGACGCACCGGATCGGACAGGAACTCGTCCACCAGCACGGACACGCCGTTGTCCAGGGTCGCGGAGAACAGCAGTCGCTGGCCCCCGGCCGGGGTACGGCGCAGCAGCCGGCGGACGCCGGGCAGGAAGCCCAGATCGGCCATGTGATCGGCCTCGTCCAGCACCGTGATCTCGACCGAACCCAGATCCGCCGAGCCCTGTTCGACGAGATCGGACAGTCGACCCGGGCAGGCCACGAGGATGTCCACCCCGCGCCGCAGGGCGTCGGTCTGCGGGCCGTAGCCCACCCCACCGAACACCACGGCGACCTTGAGGCCCGCCGGAGTGGCCAGCGCCTCCACGGTGCGGGCGACCTGGGTTGCCAGCTCACGCGTGGGCACCAGGACCAGTCCCCGGGGCTGGTGGGGGCGGCTGCGCCGGCCGGCGAGGCGGGCGACCAGCGGCACGGCGAACGCGATCGTCTTCCCCGAACCCGTGCGGCCGCGGCCCAGGACGTCCCGCCCGGCCAGGGTGGCCGGGAGGGTGGCGGCCTGGATCGGGAACGGCGACACCGCACCCAGCCCGGTCAGCGCCGGCAGCAGGGTGGTGGGGACGCCCAGTTCGGCGAACGACTCCGTGGACGTGACGGCGGTGATGGGAGCGAAGGCGGGCTCCGCAGCGGCGATCATCGTGTCCGCGGCATCGACGGGCGCGGTGCGGGCCGCCGGGGCGGCCCCGCGAACGGCGCCCTCGGGGCGTCGGCGACGGGGCCGGCGGCGGGCCGACCCGTCGTCCATCCGGTCCTGACCGGAACGGCCCGAGGCGGGAGCGGACCGCGCCCCGGCCCCCGGGGTGCGCTCGCCGCCCGATCGGGCGTTCCGCGAAGGGGAGGAGGTCCCGGTCGAGGAAGAACGGTCCGAGCGGGAACGACCGCCGGCGTCCCCACCGCGACGTCGGTCGGTGCCGGTGGTGTCGAAGCGATCGGCGGCCGAGCGGTCGCGGCGAGCGCCGTCGGCCTCCCGGCGGGCGGGTGCGCCCTGGCCACCGGAACGGGACGGCCGGCGGCGGCGGTCGCCGCTGCGACCGTCCTCACGGGCAGCGGACGGTGCGCCGGTCTGGCCGGGGGCGGAGAACAAGGGTGCAGGCATGGTGGTTCCTGTCGCTGTCGAGGAATCCGCAGGCAGCTGCGCGAAGGCGCAGCGAAGGCGGACGGACTGGCCGCGGTGCTGGCCGACTCGAAGACCTCGAACAGGACGAGGGGGGTCAAGAGGGAGACGACGCCACAGGCTGGGCGTCACAGCAAACGACCTCGGACGACCGTCGGCGTCGACGGGTCCGATTCACATCTTACCCGGGACTCATCGACGACCGGCCGCCAGCACCGTGACCTGGGTGGGTTCCCCGATCAGTTCGACTCCGGGGAACGGCGTGGCGAGCGCAGCGAGGTAGGCCTGCGGGACCGTCTGAGCGCTGGCGTGATGACCGTCGGGAACCCCGACGGCGCGCACCTCCACCCCGTGCGCCGCGGCCAACCGCCCCAGCTCCCGCGTGACCCGTTCGACCGCCACCACCGTGTCCGCGGCCGCGACGACGGGTCGGAAGTAGACGATGCGGACAGGCTCCGCACCGGCCCCCAACTCGGCGAAGCGGGCTTCGGCGTCCATCCGCCGGATCACCCCGTACTGGTCCTTGACCAGTGCGGTCGAGATGCCGGGCGAGCTGATCTTCTCCCTCATCACCTGCCGGTACTTGAAGAGCAGATCGTCGCCGCGGACCGACACCGCGGGCAGCAGTCCCGACGACCACTGCCGACGCTGGGCCATCACCTCGACCACCACACGGGTCGCCGCGCCGCCGTCGGTCCCGGCGGCCTCGGTCAACGTCGTCAGGATGTCGGCGGACGTCCGGCTGCGATCGCGGACGTCGTCCGCGGCCAACGGCGAGCAGTCCAGGTAGACCGTGCTGACCCGGGGGGCCGGTGCGGGGCCGGCGGTGCCCTGCGTGGTGGCGGACGGGTCCGTCGAGGGGGCTGCGTCCCCCGGGGAGACTCCGCCCGTGGCCGGGGCGCGGAGGGCGGCGCCGTCGAGGACCGGCGCGTCGGCGAAGGGCCCGGCGGAGGCCCGGAGGCGCTCGGCCGCCCGGGCGTCGAGTTGCTGCTGCCGAAGCTTGTGGGCGTGGGCAGCGAGGTTGAGGGCGATGTCGCCGCCCATGCTGCTGCCGAAGAAGGTCACCTCGTCTGGCCGGACCGTGGCGACCAGAGCGTCGTACTTGGTCACCAGGTCCTCGTCGGCGATGCCGCTGCCGTAGACGAGGCTGAACACCCGGCCGCCGTCTGCCGACAGGGCCGGCAGCAGCGCCGTCGCCACCGCGGTCCCGCTCTTGGTGTTCAGACCGCTGATGACGACGGTCATCGGGCCGCCGGTGGCCTCCATGGCGGATCCGGTGGGCAGCGATGCGCTCACCTCGACGAACCGTGCGCCCTGGCGGGGCCAGACCAGGACTCCGCTGAGGAACTGGTCGGCGCGCAGCACCCCCCACATCCCCATCAGGACCAGGGCCACGATCATTGGCCACCACCACCACCGCGATCGGGACAGGGTCCGTCCGACGGCCCGCTCCCGCCGCCGGGCGGCGCGGTCGGTGGGGGAGTCGTACTCGGCCACCGGCACGGGCGGCGCCAGGGGCAACGACGCAGGCAATGACGGGGGCGGAGAGAGGGGCAGGGACACCGGCCCACCTCCCCGCCCTTTACTTTGGCTTTACCCGGTCCGTTCCCATCTGCCGGAAGGTCCCGGCGGCGCGGGATCCCCCGGCTGGGCGGCCCGGCGGCCGATCGACCTTCGGCGCGACACCGGATTCGTCCGTCGGCCGTGGTGGGTCCCGAAGGGCCCGTCGGGCGAATCCCGTCGGTTCCCGGGTCGCGATCGGGCAGACTGTCAGGCGGCCTCCCGGCCGGCCACGCAGGACGACGGCCGGGTCGGGTCGCCCCCAGTCCGTGCCGTCCGGGGCGTCACCACCGCGATGGTGACCGCCGTTCGCCACCATTCGGTGGCCCAGCAGAGAAGAAGAAGAGGGACTCGAAGCCGTGCCCGAATTCATCTACACCATGAAGAAGGCCCGCAAGGCGGTGGGCGACAAGGTCATCCTCGACGACGTCACGATGTCGTTCTATCCGGGCGCCAAGATCGGCGTGGTCGGACCCAACGGGGCGGGCAAGTCGACGATCCTCAAGATCATGGCCGGGCTCGATCAGCCCAGCAATGGCGAGGCCTTCATCACCCCGGGCTACACCGTCGGCATCCTCATGCAGGAGCCGCACCTGGACGAGAGCAAGAACGTCCTGGAGAACATCCAGGAGGCGTTCGGCGCCACCTACGCCAAGCTCGAGCGCTACAACGAGGTGCTCGCCCTCATGGAGACGGAGTACTCGGACGAGCTCCTCGAGGAGATGGGGACGCTGTCCGAGGAGCTGGACCACGCCGGCGCCTGGGACCTTGAGGCCAAGATCGACCAGGCCATGGATGCGCTCCGCTGCCCGCCGGCCGACGCCGACGTCTCCGTGCTGTCCGGTGGTGAACGCCGCCGGGTGGCCCTGTGCAAGCTGCTGCTGTCCGCACCCGACCTGCTGCTGCTCGACGAGCCCACCAACCACCTGGACGCCGAGTCGGTCCTGTGGCTCGAGCAGTTCCTATCGTCGTACGAGGGCGCCGTCCTGGCCGTCACCCACGATCGCTACTTCCTGGACAACGTCGCCCAGTGGATCGCCGAGGTGGACCGCGGTCGACTGATCCCCTATGAGGGCAACTACTCCACCTACCTGGAGAAGAAGGCCGAGCGCCTGGAGGTTCAGGGCCGCAAGGACGCCAAGACGGCCAAGCGACTCAAGGAGGAACTGGCCTGGGTCCGGTCCGGCGCCAAGGCCCGGCAGGCCAAGTCCAAGGCCCGTCTGCAGCGCTACGAGGAGATGGCGGCCGAGGCCGAGCGCACCCGCAAGCTCGACTTCGAGGAGATCCAGATCCCGCCGGGCCCGCGCCTGGGCTCGATCGTCGTCGAGGTTAAGGACCTCGAGAAGGGCTTCGGCGACCGGGTTCTCATCGACGACCTGTCGTTCACGCTGCCGCGCAACGGCATCGTGGGCGTCATCGGGCCGAACGGGGTCGGCAAGACCACCCTGTTCAAGACCATCGTCGGCCTGGAGAAGCCCGACGAGGGCAACGTCAAGATCGGCGAGACGGTCAAGCTCTCCTACGTCGATCAGAACCGTGGCGGCCTGGATCCGAAGAAGAACGTCTGGGAGGTCGTCTCCGACGGTCTGGACCACATCAAGGTCGGCAACGTCGAAATGCCGTCCCGCGCCTACGTGTCGGCGTTCGGCTTCAAGGGCCCGGACCAGCAGAAGCCGTCGGGCGTGCTGTCCGGCGGTGAGCGCAACCGGCTCAACCTGGCGCTGACGCTCAAGGAGGGCGGGAACCTCATCCTGCTCGACGAGCCGACCAACGACCTGGACGTCGAGACGCTGTCGTCGCTCGAGCATGCGCTCGAGGAGTTCCCGGGCTGCGCCGTGGTCATCTCCCACGATCGCTGGTTCCTGGACCGGACCTGCACCCACATCCTGGCGTGGGAGGGCAATGAGTCCGACCCGGCCCAGTGGTACTTCTACGAGGGCAACTTCTCCGACTACGAGAAGAACAAGGTCTCCCGGCTGGGCGTCGACGCCGCGCGGCCGCACCGGGTCACCCACCGCAAGCTCACGCGCGACTGAGCGATCGCCCGGTGGACAACGGCGACAGGGCCGGGATCGTCATGATCCCGGCCCTGTCGCCGTTTCGGCTCTTGCGCCGTTGCTGGTTCAGGCCGCCCAGACGCAGGTCTCGGCCAGGCAGCGCCATCCGGTCGGCGTTGCCGCCGGCTCGGTGAACGACCCGCAGGTCGGGCAGGCGAGCGGGGCGCCCAGGGAGAGCAGCTGGGTGGCGTCGGCGGAATCGTCGCCGACGGTCGGGTGGGCGGTTGCAGTTCGGGAGTGGGTCATCGGGGCTCCGTTCGGTGGTGCGGACAGGACGGCGGTGGTGGGGCGGTGAGCGGTCCCGGGGCGCAGCCGGGCCGGGAGGTCATGACGGTGGGGCGGACTCTGGGGCCCTCAGTCCTCCGAGGGACGCCCGAGCGGCCGCGCCGTTGATCACCGGCCCTTCTTTCGGTGATTCCTCACACGATCGGGAAAACCCCCCAGGACGCTCCACGGGCTCCGGGGTTGACCCGGCGGGAGATGTCTCACCGCCAGTACCCGATGGTCCGTCCTCGGAACCGATCAAGGGCCTACCCTCGGGCTCTGGTCGCACCGTCGCTACCGGACCGGACGGTGACGTGCGCCCCCCAGGATCAGGCAGCGCGACAGAATCAGGACGGCCATGACCCAGACCCACCCGCGACGCACCACCCCCCGCGTCGCGGCCCTCCCCAGCGATCCGACGGCCGACCCGGCCAGTGCGGTCGGCCGGGCCGCACAGGTCCGCCCCGATCGCGCCGATCTGCTGGCGGCGTACTTCGACCACGTCCCCGCGGAGGACCAACCCCGCACCGCCGACGACGTGCTCGCCATCGTCGACGCCCACTGGCGGGTCGGGCATCGTCGGCAGCCGGGAGAGACGGCGCTGCGCGTCTTCAACCCGCGCACCACCAGCAGTGGGGACGGCACCGGCTGGTCGGACACCACGACGGTCATCGACATCGTCAACGACGACATGCCGTACCTGGTCGAGTCCGTCATCGGCGTGCTGTCGGTGCACGGGGTGGCCGTGCATCGGGTCCTGCACCCCATCCTCACGGTCATCCGGGACGACGAGGGCGAGCTGTCCGACGTGGTCCGCACCACCAGCGCGGGGGCGGTCCGGTTCCCCGAGCGCGCCGTGCCGGAGCCGGCGGGACACCCCGTGCGGGAGTCCTGGATGCACGTGCTCGTCGATCGGCTGTCCGACGCCGAGCGCGCGGAGGCCATCGAAGCCGCCCTGCTCGACGCCCTGGCCGACGTGCGGGCGGTGGTGGCCGACGCGGCCGCGCTGACCGGTGCGGCCGCGGCCGCCGCCGCCGAGTTGCGGGCGACGGTGTCACCCCGGTCGGCCCAGGAGGTCTCCGAGGCGGCCGACTTCCTCTACTGGCTGGTCTCCGGCAATCTCACCTTCCTCGGCTACCGCCGGTACGAACGTCTCGCCGCGACCACGGACGGGACGGTGGGGGACGCCACGGATCTGCACATCGTGCCGGGGAGCGGCCTCGGCGTGCTGCGCGGCAGTGCCCACACCTCGTGGGACGCCGAGCTGTGGGCACCGGGGGAGCAGTCGCACCTGTTGATCACCCGGTCGTCGGCGCCGTCGGCGCTGACCCGGGACGTGCCGCCGTTCGAGGTGCGGGTGCGGCTGCTGGACAGCGCCGGAGCGGTGACCGGCGAGCACCGGTTCCTGGGGGCGTTGACGCCCCGCGCCCTGAACGCCGAGATCACCACGACCCCGGTGCTGCGACTGACGGTGCAGGCCGTGCTGTCGGCGCTGGGGTCCGCGCCCGACAGCTACACCGGTCAGCGGGCGATGGATCTGCTCGCCACCTACCCGCGGGCCGAGCTGTTCTGGGCGTCGCCGGACCTGGTCGTCGAGGTGGTGGGCAGCGTGCTGCAGCTGGCCAGCCGTCGCCGGTTGCGGGCCTTCCTGCAGCCGGACCCGTTCAGCCGCTTCGTCTCGGTGATGGTCTACCTGCCGCGGGACCGCTACACGACCAAGTGCCGCCTGGCGATGCAGCGCATCCTGCTCGACGCCTTCGACGGCACCGACATCCAGTACACCGCCCGGGTGGGCGACTCCCTGCTGGCGGCAGTGCATTTCACGGTGCTGACCGACCCGGCCCGGCGGCGTGAGCCCGACCCGGCCGAGCTGACCCGCCAGTTGCGGGCCACGATCCGCAGCTGGGAGGACCGGCTGGTCAAGGCCGTCGTCGGAACCGGCGCCGGGGGTGCGGACCCCGAGGTCGACGCCCCGGACGCCGAGGAACACCTGGACACCGCGGGAGCGCTGGCCCGGTACGCCGACGCCTTCGACGAGGCGTACAAGCAGGATTACACCGCCGAGGACGCGGTCGCCGATCTCCGGCTGCTCGACCAGCTCAACTCCGACGACGACCTGGCCCTACGGATGATCGCGGCCCGGCCGGCGGGGGTGGGCGACCCCGCCGCCGATCAGGACGAGGGCGACTGGCGTCTGAAGCTGTACGTCAACGGCGGGGCGGTCACCCTCTCCCGCGCGCTGCCCGTGCTGCAGAGTCTGGGCGCCGAGGTCATCGACGAACGACCCTTCGAGGTGCGCCGCGGTCCCGGGACCACCTCCCGGATCTACGACTTCGGCCTGCGGTTCCCCAGCGCGGCGGCCGCCACCGGCGCCGGGTCGGCGCAGCTGCGGACCCGGCTCACCGAGGCGTTCGCGGCGGCGTGGAGCGGCCGCAGCGAGGTGGACGGGTTCAACGAACTGGTCCTGGCCGCCGGGATGGACTGGACCGAGGTCGCCGTCCTGCGTGCTTACGTGCACTACCTGCGGCAGGTGGGGACCCCCTACACGCAGGCCTACGTCGAACGCGTGCTGGTCGCCCACCCGGCGATCGCCGCCGAGCTGGCCGCCCTGTTCCGGGCCCAATTCGACCCCGAGCTCTACCCGGGGACCGGTGGTCCCGAGCAGCGGGCCACCCAGGTCGCCGGCCACGTCGACACCATCACCCGGGCGCTGGACGAGGTCACCAGCCTGGACGCCGACCGCATCCTGCGCTCACTGCTGCGGGTCATCCAGGCCACCCGGCGCACCAACCGCTACCGCCGCGACGATCAGGGCCGCAGCCGGGAGTTCCTCTCCTTCAAGATCGATCCCGGCGATGTGCCGGGGATGCCCAAACCGATTCCGGCGCATGAGATCTGGGTGTACTCGCCGCGGGTCGAGGGGGTCCACCTGCGCTTCGGCGACGTGGCCCGCGGGGGCCTGCGCTGGTCGGACCGCCCGGAGGACTTCCGCACCGAGGTCCTCGGCCTGGTCAAGGCGCAGGAGGTCAAGAACGCGGTCATCGTGCCGGTCGGGGCCAAGGGCGGGTTCGTCGTACGGCGGCCCCCGGCGATCACCGGCGACCCGGCCGCCGACCGGGAGCGGCTGACCGCCGAGGGGATCGCCTGCTACCGGATGTTCATCGCCGGGCTCCTCGACCTGACCGACAACCGGGTCGACGGCGCGGTCGTCCCGCCGCCGGGTGTCGTCCGTCGGGACGGCGACGATCCGTACCTGGTGGTCGCGGCGGACAAGGGCACCGCGACGTTCTCCGACATCGCCAACGCCGTCGCGGCGGAGTACGGGTTCTGGTTGGGCGACGGTTTCGCCTCCGGCGGCAGCGTCGGGTACGACCACAAGGCGATGGGCATCACCGCGCGCGGTGCCTGGGAGTCGGTGAAGCACCACTTCCGCGAGCTGGGGGTGGACACCCAGACCGAGGACTTCACCTGCGTGGGCGTCGGCGACATGTCCGGCGACGTCTTCGGCAACGGCATGTTGCTCTCGCAGCACATCCGACTGGTCGGCGCCTTCGACCACCGGCACATCTTCGTCGATCCCGATCCCGACGCGGGGCCGTCGTTCGTCGAGCGCCTGCGGCTCTTCGAGCTGCCCCGCTCGTCGTGGGCCGACTACGACACCAGCCTCATCTCGGCCGGGGGTGGGGTGTGGCCGCGCACCGCCAAGTCCATCCCGATCAGTGCCCCCATGCGCGCCGCCCTGGGGCTGGCGGACGACGTCAGCTCGCTGGCCCCGCCGGAGCTGATGCGGGCCATCCTGCTCGCGCCGGTCGACCTGCTGTGGAACGGCGGCATCGGCACGTACGTCAAGGCCAGCACCCAGGCCAACTCCGAGGTCGGGGACAAGGCCAACGACCCGGTGCGGGTCGACGGCGCCGACCTGAGGGCCAAGGTGGTCGGTGAGGGCGGCAACCTGGGGGTCACGCAGCTCGGACGCATCGAGTTCGCCCGGGCCGGCGGCCGGATCAACACCGACGCCATCGACAACTCGGCCGGGGTGGACACCTCCGACCACGAGGTGAACATCAAGATCGCCCTGCAGATGCGGGCCGACCGGGGCGACCTCGACGAGCAGGGTCGACGCGAGCTGCTGTCGTCGATGACGGACGAGGTGGCCCATCTCGTACTGGCCGACAACATCGGCCAGAACCGGGTTCTCGGGGTCGCCCGCTCGCATGCCGCCCCGATGCTGTCCGTGCACGCGCGGCTCATCTCGGCGTTGGTCGAGTCCGGTCGACTGGACCGGGCCCTGGAGTTCCTGCCCAGCCACACGCAGATCAACCAGCGACTGGCCAACGACGAGGGCCTGACCTCGCCCGAGCTCAGTGTGCTGCTCGCCTACGTCAAGTCCGGTCTGTCGGCAGCCATGATCGACAGTGACCTGCCGTCCGATCCGGCCTACTCAGGTCGGCTGCTGCAGTACTTCCCGCACCAGATGCAGGACGTCAACAACGACGGCTTGGTCGACGAGCAGGACGCCCGGGACATCCTCGAGCACCCGCTGGCCCGGCAGATCATCACCACGCAGACCGTCAACGAGATGGTCAACCGCGCCGGCACCACCTATGCCTTCCGGCTGGAGGAGGAGCTGTCCGCACCGCCGGTGGACGCGATCCGGGCCTACACGATCACCTGTGAGGTCTTCGACCTGCCCGACGTGTGGGCGTCGGTGGCCGCCCTGGACCACCAGGTGTCGGCGTCCTGCCAGGACACCCTGACGCTCTGGTACCGCCGGCTCCTCGACCGGTCGGCCCGGTGGTTGCTCACCCGGCGGCCACAGCCCCTGGACGTGCGGTCCGAGATCGACCGGTACGCCGGACCGGTCGCCGAGCTGCTGCCGCTGCTGCCGGGTCTGCTGCGCGGACCGGAGGCGCGGACGGTCGAGCAGGACACCGAGCGGGTGCGCGGTCTCGGCGCACCCGAGCCCATCGCCCGGCGGATGGCGCTGTCGCTGTTCGCCTTCGGCCTGCTGGACATCGTGGACGTCGCCCACGACACCGGCCGCCCGGCGACCGAGTGCGCGGAGCTGTACTACGCCCTGTCCGCGCACCTGGAGTTCGAGTGGCTGCTCACCTCGGTCAGTGGGCTCCCGCGGGGGGACCGGTGGGGCGCCCTGGCCCGGCAGGCGCTGCGGGACGACCTGTACCGGTCGCTGCGACTGCTGACCGCCGACGTGCTCTCCACCACATCGCCCGAGCAGTCGGCCGACGACAAGATCCGCCAGTGGGAGACCGAGAACGCCTCCCGTATCGGCCGGGCCGGTCGGACCCTCGGCGAACTGACCCGCAGCGCCGCCGGAGACCTGGCCGGGCTGTCGGTCGCCGCCCGGGAGATGCGCTCGCTCATCCGCTGATCCCGGGACCCCACCGGGCCCGGGCGGGCGGCGGCGTCGCGGTGGGGCAGACTCGGACGTCGGCCGGTCGGCCGGGACCGCCTGGTTCCGGCCGATCGAGGTGGGCCGGACCGGTCGGCGAGAGGGAGAGCACGGTGGCACAGCGGTACGTCGCACAGATCCGGGTGCGGTGGTCGGACCTGGACGCGTTCGGTCACGTCAACAACGCGCGGACCGTGACCCTGCTGGAGGAGGCCCGCGTCGACTGGTTGTTCACCGAGGCCGCCGAGCACGGGGTCGATCGGCTGACCGAGGGTGTCGTCGTGGCCCATCTGGAGATCGACTACAAGCGGGCCATCGGGTTCGGTCTGCCGGTGACCGTCTCGATGGGCCTGAGCCGGTTGGGAACGGCCTCCTTCACGATCGACTACCTGGTCACCGTCGGGGGCGACACCGTGGCCACGGCCAGCACCGTCCTCGTCCCGGTCGACCCGGCCACGTTCCGGCCGCGCCGGCTGGACGATCGGGAACGGGCGTTCCTCGCTCGCCACGTCATCACCGACGCGCCGCAGCCCGACGCGGGTGTGGCGGGTTCGGCGTGACGTTCCTGTTGCCGGCGCAGGACGCCGACCGGTCCGATGCGACGGCGTTCGTCGGCCGCGTCGCCCGCTGGGACCCGGCCGGCGCGGTGCGGCTGCGCGCCGACGGTGACCTGGTCCGGATCTGGGCGGGGACGCCGTTCGACGCCCTGGTCACGCGGGCGATCAGCGGCACCGTCGACCCGACCGACATCACCGTGCTGGCCGGCAATCTGCTCGCCGGGCTGGCCGTCGCCCGATCCGAACGGGTCGACCCCGGGGTGCGCGTCGACGCCCAGTGGCGGTCACAGTTGCCGCCGCGTTCGGGATGGGTCGTCGTCGACGAGGTGCCGGCCGACGTGCTCGCCGACCTCGCCGCCGACGGGGCCACCGGCGCCAAGGCCCGCCCCGGGCCCATGGGTGCGGCGTCCACGGCACTGCTGGACACCGAGGTGCTGACGGTGACCGGTCAGGGGATGCGGGTGCCGATCAGCCTGCGGATGCTGTTCGCCCTGTCCGGCATGGGTTTCGCGCCGTCGGCCGCGGGGGAGACGGTGCGGATCAGCGCGACCGATGCCTGGGCGCGGATCGACGCCCGGTACGGCGCGGTGGTCCGCCGACGGCACTCGCTCCTGCCGCTGCTGCTCTGAGCATCGCGGCCGCCCGCACCGCTCAGTGCGGGCGGTTGACCAGGCTCTCGGCGGCCATCTCCAGGTACGCCCACAGCCGCTCGTACTGCGGCGGGGTGAGCCCCGCGCCGTCGACCCCGACCCGCATGGCGGCCAGCCAGTGCTCCTTCTCGCGGTGCCCGATCGCGAACGGGGCGTGCCGCATCCGCAGCCGGGGATGTCCGCGCTGCTCGGAGTAGGTGCGTGGACCACCCCAGTACTGCTCGAGGAACAGGCGGAGCCGCACCTCGGCCGGACCCAGATCCTCCTCCGGGTACAGCGGGCGCAGGACCGGGTCGTCGGCGACCACCTCGTAGAACCGGTGGACGATGCCGGCGAACACCTCGGCGCCGCCGACCTCCTCGTAGAACGAACCGGGGCTCGCCGGCGGCGGGGACGCCGGGGTGAGGGGGCCGAGGGCGGGGGGACGGGAGTCGCTCACCGGTCCATTGTCCCGCGCTCGCCGGCCGGAGCCGGCGGCCGGAAGTCCCACGCCGGGTTCTCGTTCCGGGCGGCGTCGAAACCGACCCGGATGGCGGCCCGGAGGGCGCGGGCGAACGCATCCTGGTCTCCGCTGCGCACCGTGGCGGTGACGCGCAGGGTAACCGTCCCGGGGCCCACGGCGGCGATCCCGACCACGGCGGGCCGCTCGACGACCTTCTCGGCCCAGTCGGCCTGATCGGCGACCAGGTCCGATTCCCGCTGCGCCACCTCGGTGGCCTTGGCGACGTCCGCGTCGTACGGCATCACCAGATCCACCGAGACGACCGCCTCGCCCTGGCTGGAGTTGCCGACCCGCAGGATCTCCCCGTTGCGGACGTGCCAGATGGTGCCGTCGCCGGCTCGCACGGTGGTGGTGCGCAGGCCGACCTCGGTGACCACGCCGGTGGCGGCACCCAGGTCGACGGTGTCGCCGACCCCGAACTGGTCCTCCAGGGTCAGGAACAGCCCGGACAGGAAGTCCTTGACCAGGTTCTGGGCGCCGAAGGCCAGGGCGACCCCGAGGATCCCGGCCGACGCCAGGAGCGGGGCGACGTCGATGCCGAGCTCGGCGAGGACCAGGACCGAAGCGGTGCCGAGGATGAGGAAGGAGACGACGGACCTCAGTAGCGAACCCACCGCCAGCGCCCGCTGACGTCGGCGTTCGGCCGACACCCCTCGGGTGATCCGGTTGCGGAGCGGCATCTGCCGGAGCGGACGCAGCATCGCCGGCGGGGTGCCCTGCGCGGTGAGTCCGGCCACCCGGTTGATCACCCGGTACGCGAGCCACCGCAGCACCAGGGCGACGACGACGATGAGCACGATGTGCCACGCGCCGCCGACGACGCGGTCGGCGTTGCGGGCCAGCAGGTCCAGGCCGGTGTTGTTCCAGACCCAGGCGCAGACCGAACCGGCGTCGGCGGCGCAGTCGGGTGCGGTCACGTCCACGGGCAGGACCGGGATGGCAGCGATCGGTTCACGGCGGACACGGTAGTCGGACGGGCAGCCGGGTCATGGCGCGCTCGGGGGAGAGGGACCCCGGGGACGAGGCGGTCAGGGAACGGGCGGAATGGGCCCGGCGGTCGCCGCGCGATTCGCCGAGCGGGGGAGCCGTCGAACCACCGGCCGCCGCAGGCTGCGTTCCGGGCAAATGCCACGGGCGCGGGGCGAACACGGCGCTACTCTTCTGGCCAGTGGTCCCATGCGTACACGCGGGGTGCTGCACCTCGCGTTTGTCGGACGTCGCATCGCCCCCGGTCGTCGGCCGGTCGGCGATGCCGGTCCGGCCTGACGGGAGTGGGGGTGTGGCACGTGAGCGATCGCCGGCGATCGACCGCGGGGCGAGGAGCGGCTGCCGCCCTGCCGGTCGCGGTGAACGGCCCGGTGGACGTCGTCGGACCGGGGAGCGATCCGCCGGTGCCGGGCGCGGTCGTCGGGACGTTGGTCGTCGCGACGCCTGGTCTGGTCCGTGCGCTGCTGCTGAACGCGAGCCACGAACCGCTGTCGGTGGTTCCGGGACGCCGGGCGGTGGTCCTGGTGGTAGCCGGCAAGGCCGAATGTGTTCTCGAGCGCGACGGCCCGGTGCTGCATTCGCCGTCGGCGCAGATGGCTGTTCCGGCGGTGGTGCGGCTCCGCCGTTACGTCCGGGTGCCGTTCCAGCCGCCTCCGGCGGTCACGCGGGCCGGGGTGCTGCGACGGGACGGGCGGCGCTGTGCCTACTGCGGTGGGCGGGGAGAAACGGTCGATCACATCGTTCCCCGGAGCCGCGGAGGCGGGCATTCCTGGGAGAACTGCGTCGCGTGCTGTCTTCGGTGCAACACCCGAAAGGCCGACCGGCTGCTGTCCGAGCTGGGCTGGACGCTGCGGATACCGCCGACGGTGCCACGGCGGGGACCTCTGGGTGCGATGTTCGCGGCCGACGAGGCCGATCCGGTCTGGGAACCGTGGCTCGGAGCCGTGGCCTGACCGGTGGAGCTGTACTGGACGGTGAAGCTGTGCTGAACGGGTCGCGGCGCGTCGGCGACACTTCGTTCAGGAGGGGTTCACTCGACTGGGGGACAAACCCATCCGAAACGGTCGGTGGGTTCACGGGCAGTTGGTCAGCCGATACGGGATCCACGGCCGATGCGCGAGCCACGGCCGATGCGCGAGCCACGGCCGATACGCGAGCCACGGCCGATGCGGGATCCACGGGTGATGGTGTTCGAGGTCATGTCGTTCTCCTGGGTCTGAGGGTGTCAGTGCAGATCAGAGGGCCTGCCGGTCGGGAGCGACCGTGGCCGCCGCCGGAGGCGGGGTACTACGGGAGCCGGTCGGTTCGGGTGGGTCAGCCGATGCGCGAGCCGCGACCGATGCGCGAGCCACGGCCGATGCGCGAGCCGCGGCCGATGCGGGAACCCCGGCCGATACGCGAACCGCGAGTGACGGTCAACTGGGCGGTGCGGGCGATGTCCGACATGAGGCACTCCTTGGGGTGATGGGTCTTCGTTGCTGTCCGTGGTGTCCGGAAAGAGAAATTCTGGCGGGAGCCGCCGGCTGGGCTGCATCGGAGTGCGCGCCATTTGCCATTGGAAACCTGTTGAGACACAATGGTTGTGAGCTCTTCGGACATCTCTTGGGGACAACCGAATACTATGCGGGGCCTTCCGGCAGGTACCTGATTGGCCCCGCCGATGCCTTACCGTCGGTGACGGTAGCGGGCCATGGTGATGTGCAACCGAGCGATTTCGACTTGCAATCGGTCGGGATCACCCGATCAGACGTAATCCGTTGGTGGCTGGGTTCACCCTAGAGGGGATTCCACCTACTGGAACAGTGCCTTGACGGCCGGGATGGGAGGGGCGTGCCGAGGTCGGAGCCCGCCTCCTTGCCGGTTGGCGGACAGGAGTTCCGCCGTCTGGTGCTGTCCTGGACCGGCTCGATGACCGGGGACGGCATCCGGGTCGTCGCGTTGCCCCTTCTCACGGTGTCGGTCGATCCCTCTCCCGGTGCGGTCGGTCTCGTCGCCGCCATCACCGCACTGCCCTGGCTGCTGCTGGCCGTACCGGCCGGAGTGCTCGTCGACCGCCGCAACGCGCGCACCCTGCTCGTCGTCGCCCACCTCCTGCGTGCCCTGTTGACGCTGGCGGTCGTCGGTCTGATCGCCGGGGGCCTGGCTCGGGGCGGTGGGCCGTTCTCGCCGGGCGTGGGCATCGCCACGCTCTGCGTGGTCGGTTTCGCCATCACCGCGGTCGAGACGATGGGCGACGCCGCCTCGCAGACCCTGCTGCTCCGGGTCGTCCCCCGGAACGGGCTCGAACGGGCCAACGCCCGCTTCGTCACCGTCGAGACCCTGGCGCTGGATCTCGCCGGGCCGCTGTCGGCGGGTGTGCTATTCGTCCTCGCCCCGTGGTTGCCGTTCGCCTTCTCGGCGGCCGCGTTCCTCGTCGCCACCGCAGCCGTCCTGCGGTTGCCGGCGACCCGCGGCGATCCCGACACCACCTCGACCGACCATCCGCTCGCCGACATCCGGGCCGGATTGTCCCGCCTGGTCCGGGACGACGTGCTGCGCACCCTGGTGCTGACCGTCGCCGTCCTGGCCATGGCGAACGCGGCCGCCGACGCGGTGCTGGTGCTCTACAGCACCCAGGTGCTCGCGATGCCCGAGCAGTTCTACCCGACCCTGCTGGCCGCCTACTCCGTCGGCACGCTGTTGGCCGCCGCCCTGGTCGGCCGGTTCCTGCGGCGCCTGCGCGGCGGTCAGATCATGGTGCTGGCCATCGCCGGCCTCGCCCTGGCGATGGTCCTGCTGGGACTATGGCCGGCCGTGGGCGTGGCGCTGGCCGCCTACGCGCTGCTCGGGTTGGCCGGGGGAACCTGGAACGTGTTGTCGGCGACCCGGCGCCAGCGCCAGACCCCGCACGCCATGATCGGCCGCGTCTCGAGCGCGTTCCGAGTCGTCGCCTGGGGTGTGCTGCCCATCGGTGCCGGTCTCGGGGGAACGCTGGGTGAGCACCTGGGCGTCCCGATGGTGTTCCTCATCGCCGGAGTGGTCACCGCGGTCGCCGGACTGGCCGTCGCCCGGTCGTTCTGGTCGACCGAGCCCCGTGGAATGGACGACGAGGCGCCGGCCCCGGACCCGACCGGCGGGACCGGGGACGGGGCGGGGCGCTAGGACGAAGGTCGTTCCCCGGGTCGATCCGGCCGCCGGGGGACCGGTCCGATACCGTAACGGCCATGACGATCCTGCAGACCCTCCTGGTCTTCGTCGGGGGTCCCGTCCTCATCTACCTGGGGATGGCTCTGTTCGTGTTCACGACGGGTCGAGCCCGTCGGCACCAGGCCTATAAGGTCGGCCAGGAGTGGCAGTACGCACCGCAGTGGTGGGCGGGCGATCAGCCCGTCGCGGTTCCCGGCGCGGGCGGCGCGGCCGCCACGTCCGGCTCGACTCGTGGAGGTGCCCGTGGCACATGGTGAAGTAGCCGTCGCCAACCCGTCCGCCCTGGGCAACTGGGATCCGCAGGTCGGCCCGACCCCGGCGGTCCGGGAGCCCCTGACGTCCTCCCAGCGTGAGTTCCTCGACGACGTCATCTACCGCGCCGAGCTGTCCACCGGTCTGCGGTTCTCGGTCTACCTGGGCGACCTGGGGGAGAACACCCGGGCCACCGCGGACAACTTGCTATCGGGTCTGGGCGCCGACGCGCCGTCGGCCGTGCTGCTCGCCGTCTCACCCGGCCAGCACGTCGTCGAGGTCGTGACCGGTACCGAGGCCGTCCGGCGGGTCAGTGACCGGGCCGCCCGGCTGGCCGTGCTCGCGGTCGTGGCGTCGTGCTCCGAGGGCGACCTTCCCGGGGCGCTGGCCACCGGGGTCCGGATCCTCGCCGACCAGGCTGGCATCCTGCCCGAACGGGCCACCTGGTAGATCACCGAACGACACAAGGGCCGGGTCCGGGGGTGACCCCCGGGACCCGGCCCTTGTGTCGTCGGTACCGGTCGTCCCGATCAGCGGGAGCCGGCGTCCGCGGCGCGTGCCCGCAGAGCCCGCTCGGTCCCGGCCCGGCCCTCGGAGACCAGTCGCCGTGCCGGCTGCTGGGCGTCACCGGCCTCGAAGGCGCGGGCCAGCTCGGCCGTCCGCTCCGAGACGTCCCACCTCGGGTAGAGCCCGGTGGTGACCCGCTTGGCGATCTCCGACGACCGGCCCTCCCACAGGGCCGGCACCTGCTCGAAGTACTGCTCGGTGTACGGCAGCAGCAACTCGGTCTGGGCGGGGTGGGCGAAGCCGGCCATCGCCGCGTTCACCAGGGCGTTGGCCAGGGTGTCCTCCCCGAAGATCTGATCCCACACCGCGCGCTTGTTCTCCGCGGTGGGAACCAGCGCCCGGGCCTGTACCGCACGGCGCTCGCCGGAGGCGGTCGCGTCGGCTGCGGCGGCCTCGTCGATCTCGCCGGCACCGGCGCGCCCGTGCGCGACCAGCGCCCCGAGGAGGGTCCAGGACAGGTCGGTGTCGACGGTGAGGCCGGGCAGGGGTCGTTCGCCCGACCGCCAGCCGGCGATGACGTCCAGTTCGTCGGGGCTCAGCGAGCAGGCGGCCAGGGCCTGAACGGCCGACAGCTGGGTGTCGCTGCCCGGTTCCGCCCCGAGCGCCGCGTCCAGCAGCGCCCGACGGACCTGCGGCCAGCCTTCCTCGGCCGCCCAGGCCGGGTCGGCGTAGGCACCGACCGACAACTGGAGCTGCGCGTAGACGCGCTCGAGCACGCCGCTCTGGTCCTCGTTCTGCATGCCGCGGGCGGCCAGGGTGATGAAGTCCCGGGCCCGCATCAACCCGTCACGGGTCATCTCCCACACCGCCGACCACAGCAGCGTGCGCGCCAGCGAGTCGCCGACCGTCCCGATGCCCTCGATGACCGTGCTGAGTGAGTCGGCGTCCAGCCGGGCCTTGCAATAGGTCAGGTCGTCGTCGTTGACCAGCACCAGCCGGCCGCGCGGCGTGCCCACCAGATCCGGCACCGGGGTGCGTTCGGTGGTGACGTCCAGCTCGACCCGCTTGATCCGCTTCAACGCGCCGGCCTCGGTGGTGTCGTAGACACCGACGGCGAGCCGGTGCGGCCGCAGTTCCCCGGCGCCCGGTTCGGCGCCGTGCTGGACGAGCTCGAAGCGGCTGAAGACCTCCGCCCCGTCCTCGCCGGTCTCGGTGTCGAAGTCCGCGCTGATCGTGTTGATGCCGGTGGTGGTCAACCAGGCCCTGGACCACTCGCCCAGGTCGCGACCGGAGGTCTCCTCCAGTGCGGACAGCAGGTCGGCCAGCGTGGCGTTGCCGAACTGGTGGGCCTGGAAGTAGTGGCGCAGACCGGACAGGAACTCCTCGAGCCCGACGTAGGCGGCGAGCTGCTTGAGGACGCTCGCGCCCTTGGCGTAGGTGATCCCGTCGAAGTTCACCTCGACCGCCCGCAGATCGACCATGTCCGCCGAGATCGGGTGCGTCGACGGCAGCTGGTCCTGCACGTACGCCCACGACTTCTCGACGCTGGCGAACGTCGTCCAGGCGCTCGTGTACTCGGTGGCCGAGGCCTGGCACAGCACGGACGCCCAGGTGGCGAACGACTCGTTCAGCCACAGGTCGTCCCACCACCGCATCGTCACCAGGTCGCCGAACCACATGTGGGCCATCTCGTGCAGCACCGTCTCGCAGCGCCGCTCGTAGAGGTAGCGGGTCACCCGCGAGCGGAAGACGTACTCCTCGCGGTAGGTGACGCAACCGGCGTTCTCCATGGCCCCGGCGTTGAACTCGGGGACGAACAGCTGGTCGTACTTGCCGAACGGGTACCGGATGCCGAAGTTCCGGTGGTAGAAGTCGAAGCCCTGCTTGGTCTCGGTGAAAAGCCGCTCGGCGTCCAGGAACTCGGCCAGCGTCGCCCGGCAGTAGAGCCCGAGGTCGATCCCGTCGTGGGAGTCCCGGACCACGTGGTACGGGCCGGCGACGAGCGCGGTGATGTAGGTGCTCATCGGCTCGGTGGTGACGAACCGGTGCACCTGCGATCCGGCCGGACCGTCCTCCGGGTCACCGGAGGCGGCGCCGTTGGAGACGACGTGCCAGCCCGCCGGGGCGGTCACGGTGACGGTGAAGCGGGCCTTGAGATCGGGCTGGTCGAAGCAGGCGAACATCCGCTTGGCGTCCGCCGTCTCGAACTGCGTGTAGAGGTAGGTCTGCCCGTCGACCGGGTCGACGAAGCGGTGCAGGCCCTCGCCACTGTTGGTGTAAAGGCCGTCGGCGTCCACGACGAGCTCGTTGTCGTCGGCCAGGTCGGGCAGCGCCAGACCGCCGACGTTGGTCCAGCCGTCGACGTCCAGGGCGCGACCGTTGAGGGTGGCCGACCGGATGCCGTCGCCGACGAAGTCCACAAAGGTCGAGGCGCCGGCCGTCGCGCCGAACCGGAGGGTGGTGCGGGTGGCGAAGGTCTTCGTCCCGGGGCCGCCGGCCCCGTCGGTGACGTCCAACTGGATGTCGTAGCTGTCGGTTCGTACGATCTCCGACCGTTCGGTCGCCTGATCGCGGGTGAGGTTCGGGGTCTGCACCATGCGGCATCCTTCGTTCTGGTTTCCGGTGGGATCACGAATGTGGCCCGGCCGCCGTCCGGGTGCCTGGGCGGGCGATGATCAAGGTGGCCCGGCTTCGGGAACAACCTATAAGGCCCGGGTGGTTGTGCCCGGTGCCGACCGGCCGAACCGATCCACCAGCCCACTCGTTCCCCAGGGAGTGTCATGACCGACACCAGCTCCGTCCCCTCGTCCACCGCGCACGACCCGGCCGCGGAGGCCGCCCACGCCGACCAGCAGGCCGCGGCCGGCGGCAAGGACCGCGCCGATTTCTGGTTCGATCCGCTGTGCCCGTTCTGCTGGATCACCTCCCGCTGGATCCTCGAGGTCGAGAAGGTCCGCGACATCGAGGTGCACTTCCACGTGATGAGCCTGTCCGTGCTGAACGAGGGCCGGGACCTCCCGGAGAACTACCAGCGGCTGATGACCAAGGCGTGGGGCCCGGTGCGGGTGGCCATCGCCGCGGCGGAACTCAAGGGCGACGAGATCCTGTCCCCGCTCTACACCGCGATGGGCACGCGTATCCACAACCAGAACAACAAGGACCTGCCGTCGGTCATCGAGCAGTCGCTGGCCGAGCTGGACCTCCCGGCCGACCTGGCCGACGCGGCCGGGTCGGACGCGCTGGACGCCACCCTGCGGGCCAGCCACCATGCCGGGATGGACGCGGTCGGCGACGACGTCGGCACGCCGACCATCCACATCAACGGCATCGCCTTCTTCGGACCCGTGCTGACCCGGATCCCGCGCGGCGAGGAGGCCGGCAAGCTGTGGGACGCGTCGGTGACCCTGGCCGAGTATCCGCACTTCTTCGAGCTCAAGCGCACACGCTCCGAGGACCCGACCTTCGACTGACCCTCCGGGCGGGCGGGGGATCGGCGGTGGGACCTCGACGGGGCGTCCGTCAGGGGGACCGTCGCCGGGTCGACGACGCCTCCGGGCCTGGCCGGAGGCACAATGGGAACGGTGGCCGCGTGGTGCAACCCGCACCCTGTGCACCACCGGGTTCGGGAGGTGCGTCATGACCACGCAGGATCGACACTCCACCATTCCGGCCGACGACCGGACCTCCGCCCCCGGGACGTCCGGGGCCGGCGAGCCGCCAGTGCGGTACTCCCCGACGGGGATCCCGCTGCCGCCCAGCCTGCGCAGCGGGCCGGTCATCGTCGGTGTCGACGAGGCATCCGCGTGTGCGCGGCCCCTGCGGGCCGCGGTGTTCCTGGCCCGGGCGACTGGACAACCGCTGCTGCTCATCCACGTCCGCCGGCGCGCCATGCCGATGGTCGAGGGGTACGTCCCCATCCCGGAGGAGATGGGCGTGAACGACGAGGCCGAGGACGCGGTCGAGGCCGATCTCGTGCGCACCTTCTCGTCCTCGCCCGATCTGGCGGGCGTGGAGTGGGAGCTGCTGTCGACGACCGGTGAGGCCGGTAGCGAGCTGGTCCGGATCGCCGAGGAGCGGGACGCCGCCTGCGTGGTCGTGGGCAAGCGGCACACCGGGTTCGCCGGGGTGCTGCACCGCATCACGTCGGGGTCCGTCTCCCGGGCGGTCGTGGCCCGGCAGAAGTTCCCGGTCCTGGTCGTCCCCTAGTCGCCCGAGCCGGTGGGACCCGCCGGGGCCCGTCTCCCGAGCCAAGAACGCGCGCCGGACGCTCAGGACAGTCCGCGCTCGACCCACCCGCGGGCCCGTGGCCGGTCCGAGCCACCCGCCTCCGGGCGGCCCCGCCCGGCCCGTCGGCTGGGCGGTAGCGCCGTCGGCGGCACGTAGTTCCGCCGCACGATGACGATCTCCTGCTCGGCGGCCGCCAGGTCGTCCGCGGTGGGGACCTCGACCTCCCGGGCGCGCAGTGCGGCCGTCGGCGACACCTGACTGCCCCGCTGGGTGGCCAGCGCCCGCAGCGCCCGTTCCCCCTGGTCGTCGCGGGGGCCCCGCCGCCGTCCGGTCGCGGTCCACCGTGTACCGCGACCGGCCTCGACGGGTGAGTGGCCGACCGACTCGGTCCCCGGCCCGAACCCGCGCCGACGTGCATCCGCCGGGGGCGGGCTCGGTGGCACCACCGGAGCGGCGGTCCCCGCGTCGGAAGCGGGGTCGACCACCCGGTAGGGAGCGGTGGCCATGTCGTCGGTCCGGCCGGCCGGACCGGACGCCGCACCCGGCGCCGGCGGGAACGTGCCTTCCGGAGCGGGTGAGGGCGGACCGGCCGCCCGACCGGCGCGACGGCGACGACGGGGCGGCGGGGGCGGCTGCACCGCTCCAGCATGCCGGGCTCCGACCACTGGTGCCCACCGGCGGCGCCGACCCCGGCCCGGCGGACGCGACGGACCGGGGTTCAGAACCCCTCGGGGCAGGACGGGGCCAGCGGGGTGCTCAGCGCCAGCCCCAGCGTGGCCAGGGCCGTCGGGTCACCCGTGACCCGCCCGGCCGCGACCAGCCGGGCCAGCGGTGTGCCACCGAGGAACGTGGCCCCGAGGTCGGCGATGTCCAGGACGACGTCCGCGGCACCGTCCGTCCGCACGGCCGATCCGCCGGTGGTCTCGAGGTCCAGGAGCCAGCGACCGGAGTTCCACGGGCAGAACGTGTCCCGCACGTCGACCGTCACCCGCGCGGGCGCCCGGTAGCCCCGCAGTCCGATGGCACGGGGGAGGTCGACCAGCCGGAGCCAGACGTGATCGGCCCGGTTGGTCCGCAGCAGACGCGGGTTGACGAGCAGGTCCGGGAGCGGATCGTCGATGGCCATCGAGCCCCAGGAGATGGTGCGGGTGAGCGGCAGGTCCAGCAGGTGGCGCCAGAGGGCGACGAACGCCGCCGGCGAAGCGGCGACCAGCTGGGACACGGTGACCTCGTGCTTCGGCCCGCTGTCCTCCCACTCGGGACGGATGCGGTAGCCGACGAAGCCGTCCGGGTGGATGGCCCAGCGGATGGCCCGACCGCCTCTGTCGTCCTCGTCGTCGTCATCGATGTCCAGAAACGCGGCCCACGCCGCCGGAGGGCGACTGAGGTGTCCGGTCATGGTGGGGGCGAGGCGATCCCAGAGGGACGGCAGCAGCGGTGCCGCCTCACGGGTGGTGAGTTCGCGCAGCGGAGCCGGGGTCGGGACCGTCGGCTGGAACCCGGTTCCGTGGCCGCTGTGGGCGATCTCCGCGCGGTTGCGGGGGATGGCCGACCCGTAGCCGTACCGCCCGTAGAGGCCAGGTTCGGAGGCGGTCAGGATGGCGACCGCCTCGCCGCCGTCGTGCAACTGGTCGAGCTGGGCGCGCATCATCGCCCGGAGCAGACCCCTTCCGCGCCAGCCGGTGCGGACGGCCACCCAGGTCACGGCGGCCACGGGATGCACGGCCGCCGGCGTGCCCGGCCCACCGCCGTCGCCGGGGAACGTCATCCCCCAGCTGTAGATGCCGGACGCGGCGACCAGTACGTTCCCGGCCCCGTGGTCCCGGACGCCGACGAAGCGGAGTGGGTCGAGCAGGCGTCGCGTCACCCGGTCCTGGTAGGCCCGGCTCACCGAGTAGTTGAAGGAGAGCTGGTCCATCTCGATGAGGTCGTCGACGTCGGCGTCGGTCAGCGGCACCACCGGGAGCGGCCCGGGGGAGGGTGCGGCGAACGCGGTGACGGCCGGACGGTCGGGATGGGGCGCTGTGCTCACCCCGGAAGGGTCGCCCCTGGGGGTGGCCTGCGGCGACTTCTTTGTCGCGGAACCCCTCGGACGGGCCCCGATCGGCCCGGCGATCAGGCGTGGACGGTGGCCGCGGCTGCGGCGGGCTGGCCGATCTCCTCGAGCAGGCCGCGGTACCAGGTCTCGGTCACGTCGAACTTCTTCGCCCCGGCGATGCGGTCGAACTCGACCGTCCGCAGCTGGTCGCCCCGCTCCTGGTCGTGACCGACGACGCCGGGGATGCCGCGCAGGGCGGACCCGACGGCGTAGTCGGTCATCTGCTTGATGAGCAGCAGATCGGTCTCGTCCGCGGGTGCCGACCGGGCGAAGTACCCGGACTTCTGCACCAGCACCTTCTCGGCCCCGATGCGGTCGGCGAACTGCGAGGCGAACCACTGACCGGGGTTGATCTTGTCCAGCTTGACGTGGCCGAAGGGGTCGCGGGGGATGTCGGCGCCGCGGGCGGTCATCTCGGCGAGGATCGTGTCGACGCCCGCGCCCTCCGAGACGAAGACGGTCACGTTGCCGATGGTGTCCATCACCTCACGCAGGCGGGCGCTCTCGGCCTCGATATCGAAGACGGCCTCCGGGATGTACACGCCGTGGACGTTCCAGGCGTCCCGGGAGAGGCCGAACTCCGGGATCCATCGCTGGGTACCCAGCCACCGGGCGTAGGCCGCCGCGGTCGCCGCGGTCAGCCACCCGCAGTGCCGACCCATGATCTCGTGGACGATCAGCGTCCGCGGGTTCGCGTTGTGTTCGGCGACGACGTTCCGCGCGAACCGCGCGCCCTCCTCGGCGGCGGTCCAGGCCCCGAGTGAGTGCTTGATCGGCACGATGTCGTTGTCGATCGTCTTGGGCAGACCCACCACCGTCAGGTCGTGACCCCGGTCGGCCAGGTAGCGGGCCAGGTCGGCGGCCGTCAGGTTGGTGTCGTCGCCGCCGATGGTGTGCAGGACGTCGACGCCATCGGCCATCAACTGCTCGGCCGCGACCTGCAGGGGATCGGCGCCGTCCGGGATCAGCCCACGCTTGGTGAGGTCGGCGGCGTTGGTCAGCTTCACCCGGGAGTTGCCCAGCGGAGAGCCGCCGTACTGGTGCATGAGCCGCGCCCCGGCGCGGACCGCCGGCGTCACCGGCCGGCTGTCTCCCTGCAGCAGCCCCTGATAGCCGTAGCGGTAGCCGATGATCTCGATCTCCGGGGCCAGGTCGCTGTAGCGGCCGATCAGTCCGCCCACCGCGGACGACAGGCAGGGGGCGAATCCGCCCGCCGTGAGCAGGGCGACCTTGTGCAGGCTCATCGAGGGAACACCTTTCCGGTGGGCATCGACAGGGACGTCGTCGTCCGGTCGACTCCGGCGGGACGACCGGTCGGAGGACCGGCAGCAGCCTAGCCACCGCGGACCGTCCGATGGTCCGCGGACGGTGCCGACGCACAGGTCGGCCCTTCGTTGCCCAGTCTCCCGGTGACCATCGTCACGAAGGGTGATCAGGTGGGGAGTAGGGGTGAGTGACGGCCATTCACCGATGCGTTGACGCAGGTCGTAGCGTTCCGTGGTGATCATCACCCGATCGGCGTAACGCCGGGTTCACCATGTCGTGAGGCCGACTACGTTGACACATCTTGATCGATGCAGGAATCTCGTCCTCACTACCGCACCATCCCGCCCCGGAGCATTGACGGTCTCCTGGTCGGGTGATGCGGACTCGAAGGAGTGCGAGCAGCTCGAGGACGAGTGCCGCATCGGTCACGCCCGCAGTCGTGCGTCGTGCCGGATCCCCGGGGTGGGCGCACGGCGCCCCCGGGGGACGACCCGGTGACCGAGACCGCCGATCAATGACTGATCACGCATCGACAGCCCATGGGCCGACGCCGCCGTCCGGCTCGTGAGCATCCAGAACCGTCCCTGCCTGAATGGGGTTCCACCATGTCCCTGCGCGACCGGAACCGGTCCGCCACCCCCGTGCGTCACGGCGCACCGGGTGACGGCGAACCGTCCGACCCGAGCACCATGCCCGCACCCGCGTTGCCCGAGGTGACGCCGTCCGCACTGTCCGGTGAGCAGGACGGCCTGAGTGAATCGGTCGACCGCCGTCGCGGTGCCCGTGACTCGCCGTCCCTGATGATGCTGGTGCTCATCGCCACCATCGGCGTGCTGCTCTACACCACGTTCCTCTTCGACTTCTCCAACCGGGGCAGCTGGCTCCCGTACCTGATGGTGCTGACCGCCGAGTCGGTCATCATCTTCCAGGCACTGCTGTCGCTGTGGACGATCCTGTCCTCCGGGCACAACCCGCGCGGCTACCGGTTCCACAACGCGCAGAACCGCCTGTGGGGCGCGGCTGGCAAGGCCCCGGACTTCGCGGAGTCCGCGGCCGACGATCTCGTCGCCCTGCCGATGCACCTGCACGAGACCCCGGTCGCGGTCGACGTCTACATCACCACCTACGGCGAGAGTCTGGACACGATCCGGCGCACCGTCAGCGCGGCCGTCGCCATGTACGGCCGGCACACCACCTACGTCCTCGACGACGGCAAGTCCGACGACGTCCGGGCGCTGGCCGCCGAACTCGGGGCCGAGTACATCCGCCGGGAGGGCAACGCCGGCGCCAAGGCCGGCAACATCAACCACGCGCTGTCGGTGACCTCGGGCGAGTACTTCGTCATCCTGGACGCGGACTTCGTCCCCAAGCCCGATTTCCTGTACCAGACGGTGCCGTTCTTCGCCGAGAGCAAGGTCGCGTTCGTCCAGACCCCGCAGGCGTACGGCAACCTCGGCAACCTGATCTCCAAGGGTGCCGGCTACATGCAATCGGTCTTCTACCGCTTCATCCAGCCCGGCAAGAACCGGTTCAACGCCGCGTTCTGTGTCGGCACCAACGTGATCTTCCGCCGCACCGCGATCGAGTCAATCGGCGGCATGTACATGGGCAGCAAGTCCGAGGACGTGTGGACCAGCCTGCACCTGCACGAGAAGGGCTGGAAGTCGGTCTACATCTCGACCGTCCTCGCCGTCGGCGACACCCCGGAGACCATCGAGGCCTACACCAAGCAGCAGCAGCGGTGGGCGACCGGCGGGTTCGAGATCCTGCTCAAGCAGAACCCGTTCTCGCGCAAGCGCAACCTGACGTTGGACCAGCGCCTGCAGTACTTCGGCACGGCGACGTTCTACTTCATCGGCATCGCCCCGGGTCTGCTTCTGCTCGTCCCGCCGATGCAGATCTTCCTGGGCCTGATGCCGATCAACACCGGCGTCTCGTTCGGCCAGTGGCTGCTGTACTACCTGGGGTTCTACTTCCTGCAGGTCGTCGTGGCGCTGTACACCATCGGGTCGTTCCGGTGGGAGACCCTGATGCTGGCCACCGCCTCCTTCCCGATCTACACCAAGGCCCTCATCGCGGCGATCCGCGGCAAGGACCAGAAGTGGTCGGCCACCGGCGCGACCGGTAAGAAGGCCTCGCCGTACAACTTCATCGTCCAGCAGCTGATGGCCTTCGCGTTCCTGGTGCTCACATCGATCGTCGGCATCTGGCAGGCGATGACGGTCTCCAGTTTCACGCTGGCCCTGTGCTGGAACCTGCTGAACACCTTCGTGCTCGGGGCCTTCGTGGTCACCGCCGTCCGCGAGTCGCGGGCGAACAAGCGCGCCGAGAAGGGGCTGCCGCCCAAGGAGTCCCGTCGCAGCAAGCGCGCCGGCCGCGCTTTCGAGGTCACCGCCGGTGGGGACACCCCCGCCCGCCCGGCCTTCACCGCCGCCGCCCCCGTCCCGGCTCGGTCCGTGGACACCGACGCGGACCGCACCTACGACGCGCTGACCCCGGTCGGCCGCTGACCGCCTGATCCGGCACCGATCCGCCTGGTGCCGCGTGCGGCAGCCTGCCGCCCCTCGACTTCCCGCTTCGTGCAGACCCTTTGGAGATTCCCATGACCTGGCGCAACCGCATCCGCCTCGGCCTCGGCCTCATCGGCGTGCTGGCCCTGGCCGCCGTCCTGACCATGATCGTCAACCGCAACAACGGCATCGTCGAGAGCCGCTCGGCTTCGCTCGTCGCCGAGGACTACCCGGTCGGCACCGACTACGCCGGCACCGTGACCCAGCAGTACGTGCACACCGGCGACGTGGTCAAGGCCGGTCAGCCGCTCTTCGAGGTGCAGTCGGCCACCCTGGAGCGCGACATCGCCCAGAACCTCGTCACCGCCAGCAATCTCACCTACGAGGTGAAGAACGACAACACGATCGTGCTGGCCGCCACCAATGACGGCGTCGTGTCCTCGGTGGCCTACACCAACGGTGCGTTCGTCCCGGCCAACACCACGATCGCCACCATCCAGCAGGCCGGTTCCATGTACGTCTCGGCCGACTTCGTGCTGTCGGCCAAGGACTACGCCCGTATCCCGGCGCAGGCCAAGGTCGACCTGGTGCTGCCGAACAACGAGAAGGTCACCGCCCAGGTGAGCCAGATCCAGGTGCAGACCGAGGACGGCCAGGCGCGGACCATCATCCGCGCCTACAGCCCCGACCTGGCCGACGGCACCGGCCTGTTCGCCGTCGGCACCCCGGTGCAGGCCACCCTGCACCTCGACAACAGCGGTGTGGTCACCGACGTCACCAACAGCATCACCTCCGCGGTGGGTCTGGGCGATCAGGCCTGACGTTCCGGTGGGGTGACCCGGTCCGTCCGGACCCGGGTCACCCCATCGTTGTTCACGGCGTCGGACATCCGATCGCCACTTCGACCGCGACCACGGAGGCCGCGCCTGACGCGCGACTCCCGAAGGGACGGCACATGTTCTCCCCCCGCGCCACCCGCTCCACGAACAGCACCATCAGCACCGGCTCGGCCGGCTCCCACACCCCGATCGGCCGCCGGCGCTCGCGGATCGCCGCGCCCGTCGCGCTCCTCGCCGGGGCGGCCCTGCTGGCCGGATGCACCGGCGGCCCGGCGGCTTCCGTCGAGGGCACCTCCTCGGCGTCCGGCACGGCGACCGGTGACGGCGGTGGTTCCGGCGCGGCCGGTTCGCCCGCCCCGACCGACGCCGCGGTGACCGCCGCGCTGGCCGGCATCGACCAGCAGAGCGTGGCCAAGATCGCGCCGACCCGGCTGGCCGACGGACTGGTGCCGCCGACGAACCGCTGGTTCTCCGGGCTGGTCTACGGGGACGAACCGCTGCCGGTCTTTCCGAACCCGTTGTCGATCAAGCTGTCCGATACCGGTCTGGCCCTGGGTCTGCCCCAGGTCACCGCCACCGAGAAGACGATCATGGGTGGCATCAACCCGCAGATCCAGCTGCCGCTGGGTGCGGCGAAGATGACCGTCACCGCGTACGACACGCTCTCGGTCACCGCCACCTACAGCGCGGCCGACGGTGCTGCCCTCGGCTCGGTCACCCTGGTCCAGGGCTCGCCGTACGTCACCTACACCGCGGCCACCGACCAGACCATCCCGGTGGAGCCGATCTTCACCCCTTCCGCCTCCGGTGGGCCGGCCAGCGTCACAGTCGCCGGGCACGAGTACGGCCTGGTCGTCGGCCAGGGCGCCACCCTCGGCACCGCCGGTTCCGGAACCCCCGGGGCCGTCACCCTCCCCGCCGGCGGCACCATGACCGTCTTCGCCGCGGCCGACGGGATGAGCCTGGCCGACCTGGCCGCCACCGCGTCCGACCCGGTCGTCGGCGGCGACGTCAGCTACCAGGTCTCCGGCGACACGGTCAGCACCACGCTGCAGTACCGCACCGCCGGCGGCGGCCCGACCGCCATCGTCCCGATGGCCGGCACCACGGTGACCGCGGGTGCGGCCACCGACGGGACCTACCCGACCATCTACGGCTCCGCCGGGATCTACACCGGGACCAGCGTCACCGTTCAGGCGCCGCTCACCCAGCCGGCGTCCGAACTCGATCTGTCCGGACTGTCGGACGCCGACCGGCAGGCGGTGGCCGATCAGGTGCGGACCGATGCGGCCGCCGTGCTGGCCGACAACTTCTCGGCCACCGACACCTACTTCGGTGGCAAATTCCTGTACCGGGCCACCACCCTGATGACCCTGGCCGACCAGCTGGGTCTGTCGGACGTCGCCGGTCAGCTGCGCACCGCGCTGACCGCTCAGGTCAAGCAGTGGTTCTCGGCCAAGGGCTGCGCCGACGCCACCGCCACCAAGTGCTTCGTCTACGACCCGACAGCCAAGACGGTCATCGGTCAGCAGGCCTCCTTCGGATCCGACGAGATCAACGACCACCACTTCCACTACGGCTACCTGCTGTACGCGGCGGCCGTGCTGGCCAAGGACGATGCGGCTCTCAAGGCCGAGATCACCCCGGTAGCCGACCTTCTCGTCGCCGACATCGCCTCGTCGCAGGCCACCGCCGACTTCCCGCAGTACCGCAACTTCGACCCCTACGCCGGGCACGCCTGGGCGTCCGGGTCGAGCCCCTTCGGTGACGGCAACAACCAGGAGTCCAGCAGCGAGGCCGTCAACGCCTGGAACGCCGTCGCGCTCTGGGGCCAGGTGACCGACGACCAGCAGCTCACCACCCAGGGTGAGTGGATGATGAGCACGGAGGCGGCGAGTGCCAAGCGGTACTGGACGAACACCGACCTCTCGGAGTTCGCCGGGTTCACGCACTCGATCGTCGCCCTGAACTGGGGTGGCAAGCGCGACTACGCCACCTGGTTCAGCGCCGAGCCGGGCGCCGCTCTCGGTATCCAGCTCATCCCCATGGGCCCGTACTCGCAGTACCTGGCCGGCGATGCCGACCGCATCAAGGCCAACCTGGCCGAGGGGGCGAGCGGCGGGTACGGCGTGCAGTTCGGCGAATACATGGCGCAGTACCTCGCCCTGGCCGATCCGGCGGCCGCCAAGGCGCAGCTGGGCAACCTCCCGGCCGAGATCGACAACGCCACCACCAAGGCCTACGTGATGGCCTACGTGCTGAGCCGGGCCGACAGCTCCGACTGATCGACCCCCTCCGGTTCCCAGGCCTGCTCGACGGGCCCGGGAACCACGGCGAAACCACCTTCCCGGCGTCCGGACCGTCAACTCCGCCGGCCGGGAAGGAACCGGCGGGCCGCTCCGACCTCCAGGGACAGGTCGGGGTGGCCCGTCTCGTCGTTGCGGCGACGACACCGACCGCCGCCGACCCGGGTATTCGTTCTGCGGCCCAGCCTCACGGCGCCACCGGATGAGCGGCGTCGATTCCTCGCGAATGGGTACCCTTCGGACATGTCGGCGCCGACAGCGGTACGGGCCACCCTCTCCGAGATCGAAGACCGGGTGCGGGAGTCCTCCCCGCCACCGGACTGGGTCGAGGATCAACTGACCTGGCTACAGGTACTGCTCGCCGCCCTGCCCCGGCAGGCCGCCGAGGATCGTGACCGGGTCGACGCCCTCATCGCCCGGCTCGAGAATGCGCTCGCCGGGCATCGCGCCGCCCAGGAGACGGTGAGCTGGTCGGCTCCCGGTCCGGGTGCCCAATTGATGTGAGTCGGTGAGTGGCCCGGGTCGGGATCGCCCGGGTCGTGCCCCGCTGCCGCGGGCGTCCGGTGGGTCCGGGCGCACGCGGCAGCGGTGTCAGTGCGTCACTGCACGCGGCGGCGGCGCATCGTGAGGACGACGCCGGCCAAGACCAGCAGCAGCCCCAGGAGAGCGAGCTCGCCGGCGGGGACTCCGGTGGAGGCGAGCGCCCCGGTGCCGGTGGTTGCCGGGCGGGGCGTGATCACGGTGGTCATCGGGCGAGCGGTGACCGCGGCCGAGCGGGGAGCAATGGTGCGGCCGCCCGTGGTGATGGTGGGGCGGGCGGGGACCTGTTGGACGAAGCGGGGTGCGCCGCCGCTGGGCTGACCGACCGCGGGGGTCGAGTCGGTCGGGGTGGTGGGCAGGGCCGGGGATCCGGGTCCGGTCGGGGTGTCCGGGTGCGACGGCTCGGTGGGGCTGGTCGGGTTCGTAGGGCTGGTCGGGTTCGTGGGGTCGGTCGGGTTCGTGGGGTCGGTCGGATCAGTCGGGTCGGTCGGGTTCGCGGGGTTGGTCGGATCAGTCGGGTTGGTGCCCGGTGTGGTGCAGTCGGCGTCGGCGTCACCGAGGATGCCGATGCCAATACCGCAGACCTCGACGGGGAGGTCGATGACGCCCGGTCCGCCCGGCGTTCCGCCGGTGGTGCAGGTGCCGTCGGCGTTGCCGAGGATGCCGGCGCTGACGCCGCAGACGGTGACCGGGACGTCGATCAGGCCCGGACCGTCGGTGGCCCCGCCGGGGGTGGTGCCGGTGCAGTCGCTGTCGGCGTCACCGAGGATGCCGGCGCTGATACCGCAGACGGTGACCGGGATGTCGACGACCGGGGTGCCGCCCTCATCGGTGTGACCGGTCTGGGCGCAGTGCCCAGTGGCGTCGCCCAGGATGCCGGCGCCGATCCCGCAGACGGTGACGGGGGCGTTGACGATGTCCCCGGTGGATCCGGCGGTGGGGGCGCAGTCCGCGGAGGTGTCGCCGGCGACGCCGACCGCGATACCGCAGACGGTGACCGGGATGCCGACCGCATTGTCATTGCCGGGTGCCGGATCAGCCGGAGCGGGATCGGCCGGGTCCGACGGGGCGGGTTCCTCAGCGGGCAGCTGGTCGCCGTCGTCCCGGTGGGTCAGGACGTCGACATCGAGGTCGGTGACGGTGACCGGGACGTCGACCAGGCCCGTGTCATCGCTCGCGGGGGCCGGGTCGGCCGGCGCGGGCTCTTCCGCCGGTGACTGCGCGCCGCTGGACTGGTCGGTCAGGACGTCCACATCGACGTCGTCGACGGTGACCGGGGCATCGACGACGGACCCGCCGTCACTGGATTCCCAGGACTCGTCGGATTCCGAGGAGCCGCCGGATCCGCTGAGGTCCTCACCCGAGGCGGAGTCATGGGTCAGGACGTCGATGTCGACGTCGGTGACGGTGACCGGGGCATCGGCCACGGAACCGCCGTCCCCGGACGACCAGGAACTGGCGGACTCCGAGGAGTCGTCGGATCCGGTGGAGTCCCCGGCCGGGGCCGTTTCGGAGCCATGGGTCAGGACGTCCACATCGACGTCGTCGACGGTGACCGGAGCGTCGACGAGTGCGGCGTCGCCGTGCCCGCCACTCCCGCCGCTGGAGTCGTGGTCGTCCGAGCCAGAACTGGTGCGGTGGGTGAGGACCTCGATGTCGGTGTCGGAAATGGTGATCGGGGCGTCCAGGACGGTGACGTCCTGATCGTGGTGCGTCGGGCCGGTGACCTCGATGGACAGGTCGGTGGTGGGTGAGTCCTCGGCGGCGGAGGCGAGTCCGGCGCCCAGGAGCAGGGAACTGGCGCTGATGCCTGCCAACAGCAGGCCGCGCGACATCCAGGCGTTCATGGTGGGTTTCTCCCGAGAAGACAGAACGTGTGTGTACGGGTGCCGCGGAGGATCAGCGGCGACGAGGACCACAGGGGTGGGTCCGACCGAACGGTGAGAGAGCACGTTGCTGGGTCACGACACCTCCGGCCCACAAGCGTGGGTGGGGCGATCGGGAGAGCGGTCAGTCGGGCGAGACGTCCGGCCGGACCGGCAGGGCCGGCAGGATCAGATCGGCGGATCGGACCGCCGCGTCGGTGGGCTGAGCCGGGACCGTGGCCCACGCGCTCAGGGTCGCGGCGCTGGTGCCGCCGGAACTGCCGCTGCTGCCGCCGGCGGCGCCGTTGGCGCATCCCGGGACCGGCGGGCCCCCCAGCGGGGCTGCCAGCGCGACCGGTGCATCACCGGCCCCAGCCGGAACCACGGCCACCGCAGCGGCCACCGGCCCGGTCACGGTGGACGGCTCGTCGGCCCCGGTGGACGTGTCGAACGGGGCACCGACGACCGCGAGGAATGCGCCACCCGCGGGGCCGGCTGTCACCGAGGCGGTGAGGTCAGCGGTCGGCGCCGCGACCATTTCCGGGTCGAACGAGATCGGCGCTCCGGCGACCACGAGTGCGGGAGCGAGCCGGAGCTCGACTGCGGAAGCGGCAGTGGCAGTGGTGTCAGAGGAAGCCGGAGCGGCGGCCTCCAGGTCCACGACCGGGGTCACGACCGCTCCCAGCGGCAGACCCGGAATGCTGGGCAGAGCGGGAGAGCCGAGCATGCCCGGGAAGCCGGGCAGACCCGGCAGGCCGGGGGAGGTGCCCGGGACGGGAGTGACCACCGGCTCGACCGTGTCGATGACCGGGTCGATCAGGCCGCCGCCGACGGCGTCGACGATGGGTTCGACCACGCCACTCACGATCGGTCCGACCGTTCCGGTGACCGGCTCGACGACCTCATCGGTCACCGTCTCGAGCACCGGAGCCGTCACCGGCTCCACCGCCTCCGACACGTCCTCGACGACCGGCTCGACCACGTCCTCGACCACCGGCTCGACATTCGGTTCCACGATGTCCTGCACGACCGGCTCGGTGATCGTTGACACCGGCTCCGCGGCCGGCTCGACCACGTCCTCGACGACCGGCTCACTGATCTCGACGACCGGCTCCACCACCTGCTCGGGCACCAGATCCGTCACGTCAGCGCTGATGTCGCTCGCTGTGTCGGACACCCAGGTGTCCGCCACGACTGTCGAGTCGTGATCGCCCGTATCTGCGGATTCCGGTTCGGCCGGGACCGGCTCAGCCGGTGCAGACGCCGACCCGGCATTCGAGCCGGCCTCGGAATCAGCGGTCGGAAGGGACAGCACGCCCGGGGCCGGCACCGCATCGGACACCTCCTGCACCACCGACGAGACCTCGCCGGTGGCAGGCAGTTCCGACGCCCCAGCGGTCGCCGCACCCGCGCACCAGAGCCCGAGACCGAACCCGGCGATCACCCCGGAGCGCACCAGCAGCCGGGACCAGCGCCGGGAACGGCGAACGTTGGCGACCATCGTTCACGCTCCCTCCGGCGACGGGCCACGACCGACGATGACCGTCGAATCGGGCACAACAGACCAAACTGACTGTCGAGCGTAGAACCGGCTCCGGCTGAATGCGCCGTCTCGCAGCGGTAATCGCTGGACCGATGTCGGTCTCGTCACCGCCTGTCGCGAGGACGCCGTCGACGGGTCACCCGGGCTGATGAAGATCTCGGACCGGGTGACCTGTCTACCCCCGTGCCGAACCCCCGCGCCGACGAGGCGGCCACGACCCGACAGGCTCCGCGGGTCGGCCGTCGACACGTCGGCCGACCGCGCCTGCGCCTCAATGTCAGCGGGCGCGGAGGCTGACGGGGAGCGGCCGCGACGGTCGCAGACTGACGGCGGCGGTCAACGGCACCGACGTCAGCTCGGTCGTGAACTCGAAGCGTCGCAGCAGCCCGGCGAGGACCAGAGGGGCCTCGGTCATCGCCAGCTGCATGCCGACGCACGTGTGTGGCCCGGCCCCGAACGGCATCCACGCGTGCCGGCTTCCGCCCGGCAGCGCCCCGTCCGGCAGGTCGAAGCGGGTGGGATCGAAACGCGCCGGCTCGGGCCAGATACGGGGCGATCGGTGCAGCACCCACGGCGAGATCAGGACGTCGGAACCAGCGGGAATGGCGTACCCGCACAGGATCTCGTCAGCCAGAGCGCGACGGCCGAGCGTGTGCGCGGCCGGGTAGAGACGGAGCGACTCACGGACGGCGCGACCGGTCCACACCAGCCGAGGCAGATCCGCACTGGCGGGCGGATAGCCGATGTTGTCGAGCTCGGAATGCAGCACCGCCTGCCAGTGCGGCGACCGGGCCAACTCGACCAGGCCGCAGGCCAGGGTGGAGGCGGTGGTCTCGTGCCCGGCCAGCAGGAAGATCAGGACCTGGTCGGCGACCTCCTGGTCGGTCAACCGGTCGGTGGGGTTCTCGGCGTCGCGGGCGTTCAGCAGGAGGCTGAGCATGTCCTGCGCGTCGTCCGCCGTCGATCTTCCTGACGGGTAGCGTCGACGTCGCTCGGCGATGAGATCGCTGGCGACGGAACGGATCTCCCGCAGACCAGCGACGACGCGGCGGTTCCCGGGCGTGGGCACCGCCAGCGGTAGCGGGTGGGGGACCAGTCCCCGTCGCATCAGGGCCTCGTTGACGAACGCGACCCGCGTGATCCGGCGGATCGCCTCGGTCATGTCGGCGCCGAACAGGATGCGCCCGATGATGCGGGCGGTCAGCTCGACCATGTCGGCGTGGACGTCGACGGTCCGGCCCGTGGTGGTGTCCCACCGGTCGGCCAGCCGGCTGGTCTCGTCGACGATGATGTCGGCGTAGGCACCGGCGATCCGGCGCGGGGTGAAGACCGGGGCGAGGAACCGACGCTGGCGACGCCACTCGTCGCCTTCGGCGGTCAGCATGCCGTTCCCCAATGTCCGACGCACGATCTCGTAGGTCGCGGTCTGTTTGACCCAGCGCTCGGGCGCGCTGAGGATCGGTCCGACGGCGTCCGGATGGCTGGTCAGATAGAACTCGCGACGCCAGCCGGGTGGCCCGGCGACGACCTTGGTCACCGGGGACGGTCCGGCGGCGATCGTGAGTAGGGTGCCGAGGAAGTCGCGTTGCAGATCGATGCCGGCCCCGACGATCGGCCGGCCGGCGAAGTGCGGAGGGATGGCCGGGCCGGCCGGCGGGCGGTCCGCGGTGTGCACGTCGGTTCCCATTCCGCTGTCCCCCTGCGGTCGGTGCTACTGGTCTCCACGGTGGCAGGCCGCCGGCTCCGGCGCCATCCCCTGTGTCACGATCAGTCGTGCCTTCCGCCGCCCAGCCGCCCGCTGCCCCTGGGGGGCCGTCGGACGGTGACCTCAACTCCGCGATCGGTGCGGCGGTGCGCGCGCGGCGGGAGTCGGCCGGTCTGTCGATGCGGGCCCTGGCCGCTGAGGCGGGGGTCAGTCAGCCGTTCCTCAGCCAACTCGAGCGTGGTCTGGTCGCGGCGTCGATCGCCACCCTGCACCGGTTGGCCACGGCACTCGCCGTTCCGCCCGGGGCGCTGCTCAGCCCGGGCCCGACCGAGGTCGTCGTCGTCCGATCCGACGAGGGGGTGCGGATACCGGTGGGCGAGGAAGCGAGAGCGGCGGTCGGCCGCGTCGTCGTCGGTCCGGACGGACGGATGAGCCTCACCGAGTACCGCGTCGCCCCCGGGGAGCGGCTGGACAGCTGGTTCGAGACCGACACCGACATCACCCTCCACGTCATCTCCGGCCACCTCGAGGTGGAGATGCCGGGGGTGGGGGATTGGCGGCTGGGGCCGGGCGACACGATGCTGCACTCGGGCCGGTTGCGGCGGCGCTGGCGGCAGGTCGGTTCGGAGCCGACGCACCTCGTCGTGGTGGCGGCCGGTCCCGGCTGACCCCCTTGCCCTGCCGATAAGTGTCACTTATCGTCTGTCGGGTCAGCACCTCACCTCCGTTCCATCGGCGCGACGGACCCGGCCCGAAGGATCAACGATCATGGCCACAGCACAGGCGGTCGGCGGCCGCCTCGACATCCCCGTCGTCGACATCGCCGGGTTCTCCAGCGGCGATTCGACGGTCCGTGAGCGGGTCGCCCGCCAGGTCGACCGCGCCGCTCGCACGGTGGGTTTCATGCAGATCAGCGGACACGGGATCCCGGAGCTGGCCGCCGACGGGCTGACCGAGGCGATGGACGGCTTCTTCGCGTTGCCGTTCGAGCGGAAGCAGGCGCTGCGCCCGGCCGACGTGTCGGTGAACCGCGGATACACCGGACCGCGGACCGAGAGCCTCAGTCACAGCCTGGGTGTCGAGTCGGCGGCCGACCTGTTCGAGGCGTTCAACGTCGGCTCCACCGCCGGCCAGTACGGCAAGGCCGTGCCCGACGACGTCGAGGACCACTACCCGGCCAACATGTGGCCGGACCGGCCGGCGCTGTTCGAGCGCAACGTGCAGGCGTGGATGGAGCAGGCCGGCGGGCTGGCCCGCACCCTCACCGAGGTCTTCGCGGTCGCCCTCGGATTGCCGGCCGACTACTTCAAGGCCTACACCGACCATTCCATCGACATGCTGCGGATGAACCGCTACTCGATGCCCGACGGTGACGTCCGCCTGGAGCCGGGTCAGCTGGGGATGGGGCCGCACACGGATTTCGGCATCGTCACCGTGCTGTGGGCCGACGACGTGCTGCCCGGCCTGCAGATCCTGGACTCCGAGGGCGGCTGGCACGACGTGCGGCCCGCGCCCGGCGCGCTGCTGATCAATCTGGGTGACCTGCTGGCCCGCTGGACCAACGACCGGTGGATCTCGACCATGCACCGGGTGCTCGCCCCGATCGGATCGGACGGCACGCCGATCCTGCGGCGGTCGGCGGCGTACTTCCACGACGGCAACGCCGACGCGGTGGTGTCCTGCCTGCCCGGCTGTGCCGACGCGGGAGAGATGTACTACGAGCCGATCTCGGTGGCCGAACACATCGCGGCGAAGCTGGCCGGGTCGCGCGGCGGGACGCTGAACGTGGCGGCGGCCCGGGAAGCGTCCCGGCTCCGTCAGGTGTGACAAGGACGCTTGACACCGCTTCGTCGGCGGGAGCATGCTCTCAGCATGACAAGCAAGCTTGACACCAGGACCAGTGCCGGGGACCGGGCTCGGGCCCGCGCCTATGCGCGCGACTTCCTTCCCGGTATGGCCGGGTACACGATCGTCCTGCCGCTGGTCATCCGATTCGGCGGGTTGGACGGGACCGCGCCGAGCCGGTGGATCTGGGCGTTGCTGCCGTTGATCCCGCTGGCTTGGGTCGCGTTCGCCGTGTTCCGTCATCTGCGGCGCATCGACGAATACCAGCAGCGGCAGATGCTGCAGGGCCTCTCCATCGGCTTCGTGGTGGCCATGCTGGCCGCGCTCACCGTGGGTCTGCTCTCGCTGGCCGGCCTCGACCTGCCGTCCGCCGGGTGGATGATCTTCGGCGCCGGAATGGCTGCGTGGCTACTCGGGACACTGCCGGCCGGCCGGCGCGGCTGACCCGGTGCGTAACCACCTCCGCGCCCTCCGTGACCGGCGGGGTTGGACCCAAGCCGCCCTCGCCGACCGGCTGGACGTCTCGCGGCAGACGGTCAACGCGTTGGAGACCGGACGTTACGACCCCAGTCTGCCGCTGGCGTTCCGTATCGCCCGGATCTTCGACTGCGCCATCGAGGACATCTTCGAACCGGACGATGCCGATCTTCCGGTCGACAGCTCGACCGGACGCTGAGCTCCCCGGCACCGGATCCGCCGAGGCGAGCGTCGACGGGACACTCAGCGGTCCGCCGGCGGCGCCAACACCACCTTGCGGACGTAGACCCCGCACGCGGCCAGGTAGAACAGCCCGAGCACCACCATGGCGATGCTGGCGCCGCGGGCCGGGCCGTCGGCGGTGAGCGCGGTGATCCCGAAGTAGATCAGCCAGACGCAGCTCGCCACCACGGCGATGACGGCGATCCAGAACTGGTTCCGGCGCCCGGGGTTTCCCAGCTTGCCGGACTCGCTGCGCCGTTCCGGCTCCATCGCCTGGCCTCCGTCCCTGGGTCGTCCACCGCCCTCGTCGCAGCGTATCCATCGGGTCGCCCGCGCCGGGGAACACCGGGCGCGGCGGCCCGGTTGCACCACGGCATGAGTACTTCCACCGAGAACGTGTCCGCTTCCACCTTCGACGTGCCGGACCTCGGTCCGGTCGGCCGGCTCGGGTTCGGGGCCATGCGCATCACCGGGCCGGGTATCTGGGGTGAGCCGGCCGACCGGGAGACCGCCCGCGCCGTCGTCCGGCGGGCCGTCGAGTTGGGCGTCACGCTCATCGACACCGCCGACTCCTACGGCCCGAACATCAGCGAGGAGATCATCGCCGAGGCGCTGTACCCGTACGGCGATGACGTGCGGGTCGCCACCAAGGCCGGCCTGGTCCGTACCGGACCCGACCAGTGGATCCCCGTCGGCCGACCCGAGTATCTGCGCCAGCAGGCCGAACTCAGCCTGCGTCGACTCAGGGTCGAGGCGCTGGACCTGTTCCAGCTGCACCGCATCGACCCGAAGGTCGATCGCGACGAGCAGTTCGCCGTGCTGGCCGACCTGCAGAAGGAGGGGAAGGTCAAGGCGCTCGGCCTGTCTCAGGTCTCGGTGGACGAGATCAAGGCCGCTGGCGAGTATTTCACCGTGGCCACGGTGCAGAACCGGTACAACCTCACCGACCGTTCCTCGGCCGACGTGCTCGACTACTGCACAGAGCGTGCCATCGGGTTCATCCCGTGGGCTCCGGTGTCGGCCGGCGAGCTGGCCCGCCCGGGCGGTGCGGTCGACCGGGTCGCCCACCAGGTCTCGGCCACCGCGTCCCAGGTGGCGCTGGCCTGGCTGCTGCAGAAGTCCCCGGTCATCCTGCCCATCCCGGGTACCGGATCGGTGCAGCACCTCGAGGAGAACCTGGCCGCAGCCGACCTGCGTCTGCCCGCTGACGCCGTCGCCGAGCTCGACGCCGCCGCCTGACGCGCAGAACCGGACCGGCCGACTCGGCCGGTCCGGTGGGCCTGGGAGCTCAGAACGGCAGGGTGGCCGGTTCCAGCGCGTCGGTGACCTCGCCCACCAGGTTGGGCTGCTGCGGGTCCAATCGGCGCACCCCCGCCGCTGCCGCGGACGCGAACACCGGTTCCAGTTCCAGCCAGATGGCCGCCGGCGACGCCGTGCCCCAGAAGTAGTACGTGCCGTTGGTCAGGTCCACCGCGGACCGCCACCAGGTCGGGTAGATCCCGTCCGTGTACGGCGCGCCCGCCGGGACGGTGACCGTGTCGGCGACCTGGGCGATCCCGGCCAGGGCATGGTCGGCCGAGGCCGGCGTGGGCAGGTAGTGGTGGTAGTAGCTGGCCCGCACGAAGCGATCCAGGGAGCTGATGTCGCCGGGCGGAGCGAGCGGACCACCGAACGGCCGGTAGTGGGCCCGGTTGGCCAGCTGCTCGTCGTAGAGCGGCGAGTTGGCCATCACCGTGTGCTCGCGGCCGTGGTGCACCACCACCCGGGCCCGGGTGCCGTCCGCGTCGGGCTCGAGGATGGCCGAATCACCGGACGCGTCCTCGACCGCGATGTGACAGCCCAGTTCCAGACCGCGGAACGGGATCGAGTACGGCCGCAGTTCGTCGACGTGCGCGACGACCTCGGCCACCGTGGCGTAGGTGTCGAGCAGGTACTGCACCCAGTACAGATTGGGGATGGACGACCGGTCGTCGGGTTCGCCCCAGTCGACGTCATCCAGATACAGGGCGTGGGCCGACAGGCCTGCGGAGTTCACCCCGTCACAGGTGCCCGCGTTCCACATGGTCAGCACGGCGCTGGCGTAGGTCGACGTCCAGGCCAGGTCGGTCGGCGCCCCGGCCGGTTCGTGCCGCAGGCCCGCCGGGAGCACCCACAGGCTGGGCTCGTCACTGAAGGACCAGTCCATGGTGCGGGCGACGACCGTGGCCACGCCGTTGTCGTTCCACAGGATGCGGGTGCACATGCCGTGAGAGTGGCATCTGCCGTGCACCTCGAGCGGTCGTCGGGCGGGCAGATCAAACCAAAGAGACCACCGTCCGGAGTACCTGACGAGCGGGCGGTCGCCGACGGAGCAGCGGCGCCACCGGTCGACCGACCGGCGGCGCCGCCGCGGCGGTGCCGAGCTGGTGACCGGACTGATCAGTTCGCCAGCGCCGCCTGCCGATCGGCGTGGTCGACGACAAGAGTGTCGCCGTCCCAGCGGACCGGGGCGGGGTCGTTGATGACGCCGTCGAAATCGCCGTTCGCGTCGCGGTTGACGAAGGCCAGGAACACCCACCGTCCGGACGGGTCACGGACGAGCTTGCCGACGTACAGCGACTCGTCGGTCAGCGCAGTGGCCCCGGCGATGTCGTAGGGGCCGAGCGCGGACTCGGCGCGGGCGGCGAAGACCCCGCCGGTGCTTCCGGCCGAGGCCCGGCTGCGGGAGAACTCGTTCCCGAGGCAGTTGAAGACGAGAACCCAGCGCCCGTCGACGTTCTCGACCTGCGGCACCTCGAGCTGGCCGAAGCCGGCACCGGGCGCGGTGAGCGGCGGCTGCACGGTCCACTCCAGCAGGTCCTTCGACCGGGCGTGGCCGATGACCCCGCGCTCGTCCAACGGACCGTCGTTGCTGCGCGCGGTGATGAGCATGTGCCAGCCGTCGCCGTCCGGGTCGGCCATCACCCACGGGTCGCGCCAGTGCTCGTCCTGCCAGGGCGCAGGCCCGCCCATCGGGGCGTACCAGCGGGGATCGGCGCTGACCACCGGGTTCCGGTCGTGCTTGACCCAGGTGAACAGGTCGTCCGAGGTTGCCAGCCCGATCTGCTGCACCAGCTGACCCTCGTCGGCCAGGGTCGACCCGGTGTAGAACATGTACCACCGGCCGTCGTCGCCACGCACGACCGAGCCGGTCCAGGTGGCGGTCTGGTCGAAACTGGGCGGGCTGCCGTGGACCAGGGCGTCCTTCACCCGTTCCCAGCTGACCAGATCGGTGGAGATGGCGTGACCGACGGCGGCCCGGCGGTGCCGCAGGTCGGGGTGGTGCAGGGCACGCGAGGCGTAGAGGAAGAAGGCGTGATACGTGCCCTCGTCCTCCACGATCCAGAAGTCCCAGACCCACGAGTCGGGTAGACGGAGCACGGTTATCCCTTCACGCCGGAGGTGGCGATGGAGTTGATGAACGCCCGTTGGAAGGCGATGAACATGACCAGCACCGGGACGGTGATCATCGAGGCGTAGGCCATGATCTGGCCCCAGTTGGTGGTCAGCTGCGAGAAGTAGTCGATGCCGACCAGCACCGGGCGCAGACTCTCGGACTGCACGGCCATCAACGGCCACAGGTACTGGTTCCAGGCCGGCAGGAAGGTCAGGATCGACACGGTGGCGATGGCCGGCCCGGAGAGCGGCATGACGATCCTGCGGTAGATCGTGAACCAGCTGGCCCCGTCGACCTTGGCCGCCTCGTCCAGCTCGCGCGGGATGGAGTCGAAGTAGGTGTAGAAGAGGTAGATCGAGAACGCGTTGGCGACGAACGGGATGATCTGCACCTCGTAGGTGTCGAGCCAGCCGATGCTGCCGTCGTAGTACGGCAGGTGGTTGACCCACCACAGCAGCGGCAGGGCCAGCGTCTCGAACGGCACGATCAGGGTGGCCAGGATGACGCCGAGCAGAATGCCCTGGCCGCGAAACTTCAGGCGGGCCAACGCGAACGCGGCCATGCTGTTGACGATGAGGCCGAGCACCACGGTCAGCACGGTGATCAGGACCGAGTTCATCATGAACTGCCAGAACGGCACCCGGTCGAAGACCGCCGAGTAGTTGTCCAGCGAGACGTCGCCGACCGGCAGGAACGCGTCGATCGAGTCGAGGTCACCGAAGATCTGGGTGTCCGGCTTGAACGAAGACACCAGCATGAACAGCAGCGGGAGCGCGAAGACCAGCACCAGCAGCAGGCGGACCGCGTAGCGGAGCACCGTCCGGCCGGCCGAACGCTCGGGGCCGGGTTCGCCGACGGGAACGGGATCGGCTTCGGCGACGTGGGCCAGGGTGTCGCTCATTTCTTCACGTCCTTGTCACGGGTCAGGTACCGCTGCGCGAGCGAGACGACCAGTACGAGCACGAAGAAGACCAGCGACAGCGCCGAGGCGTAGCCGGTCTGCTGCAGGGAGAACCCGGTCCGCACGGCCTGATAGACGATCGTGGAGGTCGAATCCAGCGGGCCGCCCTGCGTCATCACCTGGATCTGGGTGAACAGCGCGAACGCCTGGATGGTGATGGTGATGAGGATGAAGGTCCGGGTCTGCCGCAGCGCCGGCCAGGTGAGGTAGCGGAAACGCTGCCAGTTGCTGGCCCCGTCGATGGCGCCGGCCTCGTACATGTCCTGCGGGATGGTCTGCAGGCCGGACAGCCAGATGACCATGTGGAAGCCGACGGCCTGCCAGATCGACATGATCAGGACGGCCACGAGTGCGGTGTTGGGATTGCCGAGCCAGTCCGGTCCGTCGATGCCGAAGACGGCCAGGAATCCGTTGATCAGCCCGTTCGGCTGGTACATGAACTTCCACAGCAGCGAGATGACCACCATCGAGGTGACCACCGGCAGGAAGTAGACGGTGCGGAAGAAGTTGACGCCGCGGATCCTGACGTTGATCAGCAGGGCCAGCACCAGAGCCAGACCCGCCTGCAGCGGGACGACGAAGATGGTGAAGATCAGCGTGTTCCGCAGCGACTTCCAGAACACCGGATCGCCGAACAGGCGGGAGAAGTTGTCGATGCCGACGAACTGCGGGCCGGTCGGGGAGATCAGCTTGGCGTTGGTGAACGCCAGGGCGAACGTCAGCACGATCGGGATGATGACGAAGACGAGCAGCAGGGCGACCGCGGGCGTCACCATCCAGGCCGCGGCGAGTCGCTGGGACTGCTTGGCTTTGGTGTAGCGGCGCTGCTTGAAGCTGAGTTTCTCGATCTGCCCGACGGTGGGTGGAGTGGGGTGGGCTGCCCCCAGTGTTTGCGTCATTGCCTTCCCTTTGGGGTTGCCGAAGGCCGGGCGGGCGACCGGTGTGCACGACCACACGGCAAGGCGTGCGTCGGTGGCGATCACCCGCCCGATCTCACGGACGGACGGCGGGAGCAGTCCCGGGTTTACTGGAAGTTGTTGTTGGACTGCTGGTTCGCGTCGATGTCCTTGACCGCCTGGTCCAGGGTGGCCTGCGGATCGGCGCCGTTGAGGATGTCCTGCGCGGTCTTGGTGAAGGTCGTCGCGATGAACGGGTAGCCGGGGGTGACCGGCCGGACCTCGGCGAACTTCTTGGAGTACTGGCGGAAGATGTCGTACTCGCCACCGGTCTCGTAGCCCTTGACCAGGGCGGCTCCACCGTCGGTGGCCGGGATGGTGCCGGACGCCTCGGACACCGAGGCCACGTACTTGTCCTGCATCGCGAACTTCATGTAGTCCAGAGCGCCCTCGGGGGCCGAGCAACCGGAACCGACCGCCCACTGCCAGGACCCGCCGCCGATCTTCGGACCGTTGCCCAGGTCGACCGACGGGAGGAAGAGGATGTCGTCGGCGATGGACGAGGCCTTGGCCGCCTCGGCACCCCACGAGCCGTTGTAGAGGATCGCGGTCTTGCCGTTGAGGAAGTCCTGGCCGGGATCGGCGCCGGACTTGAGCGGCATGTAGCCGTCGGAGGTCAGGCTGCGGAACCAGTTGGCCCACTCGACCGCGGCCGCGCCGTTGAGGACCCCGTCGGCCGACTTGTAGTCGTCCCGGTTGATCAGGTCGCCGCCGAAGCTCTGCAGGAACGGCGAGTACGCGTACGGCCACCACTCACCGGTGTTGCCGGTCTGCATGTCGAGGGTGTTCTCCCACTTGCCCGTGGCCTTGATGGCGGCCAGGGCGGCGGCGAACTCGTCCTTGGTCCAGGACGAGTCGATGGTCGGGATGCGGATACCGCTGGCCTCGAGCGCCGACTTGCGGGCCTCCATGACGAGGGCGACGTCGTAGTAGCCGACCGCGTAGTTCTTGTCGTTGTACTTCCCGACGACGCTGGGCAGGAACTTCGAGATCTGGTCGTCCATGCCGTCCAGCGGCGCGAGATACCCGGCCCACGCCCAGTTCGGCACGTTCGGTCCGTCGACGTCGAGGATGCAGGGCAGGCTCTTGGACGCGGCGGCCGCGGTGACCGACGTGTTGTACGAGTCCTGCGGGAAGGCCTGGATCTCGACCTTGTACTTGCTCTGGCTGCCGTTGTAGTCGTTCACCACCTGGGTGATCGCGGCGAGTTCCTTGTCGTTGCCCGCGTTGTGCGTCCACATCTTGAGGGTGGTCGTACCGTTGGCATCGGTCGTGGCCGCGGTGTTCGAGCTGCCGCCCTTGCCGCAAGCGGCCAGGGAAAGAGCCATCGCCGCCGCTAGACTCACGGCCGCGAGGCGCTTCAGAGGTGTGGGTACCACTGGGTGTTCTCCAACTCACTGTTGTCCGGGCAGGCCGGAGTCGTCCGGTCAGGCCGGACTGTCGGTTCGCCCGCGGGAACGGGCGGATTCGGGGTGGGTGTCGCTCGCCGTCCCGGGTCACGACCGGGGCGGCGGGCCCACCGATGCACGGCGCACCAGTGGGCAGGGCAGAGCTTCCGCGCGGAGGGACTCCTTTCCATCGGCGTCGATGCTGCGGAGCAGGGTGGTCACGGCCCAGCGCCCCATCTTGTAGTGGGGCAGCGCAACGGTGGTCAGCCCTGGGCGGAGGCTGGCCGCGATGAGTTCCTGGTTGTCGAAGCCGACGATGGACAGGTCCTCAGGGATCCGGAGACCGCGTTCGGCGGCGGCCTGGTAGGCACCCATCGCCATGCGGTCGTTGAAACAGAACAGGGCAGTCGGACGGGTGGCGGCCGGCAGGTCCAGCAGCGTGCTCGCGCCGCGGTATCCGCCCTGGGACTCGGACTGGTCGCTGACCACCAGAGCCTTCTGGTACGGCCGGCGGGCCGCCTTCAGGCCCTTCTTGTACCCCTCGAGACGCATGACTGCGGCTGGGATGTCGTCGACGTTGTTGATGAAGCCGATCCGGCGGTGACCGTGGTCGGCCAACTCCTTGACCGCGGTCATCGCGCCCCCGGCCTCGTCGGGGACGACCGAGGAGAACCCGCCGTTGTCGGCCCGGGCGTCCAGCAGCACGGCGGGGACGGTCTTCAGCGACGCCGGGGGAGTGAGCACGCGGTGGTACTCGGCCGCGTACACGATGCCGTCGACCTGACGGTCGCGCAGCGCCCGGATCTCCCGGTCCTCCAGTTCCGGATCGTTACCGGAGTTCATGAGCATCAGCAGGTAGCCGTGCTCGGCCGCCGCGTCCTGCGCGCCCAGGATGGTCTGCCCCGCATGAGGCGAGGTCCCGATCTGGTCGCTGATGAACCCGAGGGTGTTGGAACGCTGCAGCCGCAGGCCCTGGGCCAGCCGGTTGGGGGAGTAAGCGAGCGCGTCGGCCGCGGCCCGCACCCGGTCGCGCGTCGAGTCGGGGATCCGCTTGCCCGGCACGTCGTTGAGGACCTGGGAGACGGTGGTGATGGAGAAACCCGATCGCTCGGCCACGTCACGCAGCGTCGTCTTCGCCATCACACCTCCTCGTCGAGTTGCCCAAACGTTTTAGTCGGACGAGAGAAGAATCGGGCAGACACCCGTTGCTGTCAAGCATGGATGTTGCGCTCACTCCGTCGGCCCAGTCGCGCGATCAGCGACCCACTGTCCTGCTGCGCTGTCGAGGCTGGTGAGAACTGTTATCTCACAGTAGTTCTCGCAGGCAATGAGCGAGGAGGACGGCCGGGCGCGGATCGTGGATCGTCGCGCAGGTTCGAGCAGAGATGCCCAGCGGATCGAGTCATCGTCCGCCCGGCGTCAGTGCCACATCCTTTTGGCAGAGCACAGCAACGCTCCATCACCACGCGTTCGTCCGGCGGGCCCAGCGGCATGCTCCGCCCGACATCCCCGGCGCGAGCCCGGCAGCCGAACGACTGACGCCCGCTGGCACCGGCCGGGTCCGGCTGCGAGGTCCGTCACGCGCACACCCGGCGGACCGAAAGGCCCTCCCGCCCGGCGAGCGCGAACATTCTCGATCGCCGAGACCGCGGAATCAGGCGTCGATGGTCGGTCGGTCGGCCGAGTCGTCGTCCCAGGCGATCCGGTCCGGCTGGCCGTCGAGTTCGAGTCGGGCGGCCCGGTCCTTGTGGACGTAGCCGTTGGCCCACTGCAGGAACGCATCGACCCGGCTGTGCACCCCGGACAGCAGCATGGCGTGCAGGCCGAGCCACGCGATGAACGCGACGGGACCGTGGATCTCGTGCCGGTGCCGGCCCACCTCGGCGACGGCGGCGTTGCGGCCGATCATGGCCATGATGCCCTTGTCCCGGTAAGCGAACGGTTCGGTGCCCTTGCCCTTCAGTACGGCCCGGATGTTGTGGGCGACGGCCTCGCCGGACTGGACGGCGACCGACCCGAGCTGCGGCAGCGTCGGTGGATGCCCGGGCGGGGAGTCGGCCCCGGCGGCGCGCTCCTGGTCGTGGGTGTCCGGGATGTTCGCCACATCGCCGATGGCCCATACCCCGGGGAACCCGGGGACCGACAGATCCGCGGCGACATCGATCCGGCCGCCGTGCCCGGTCGGGGCGCCGAGGTTCGCGACCACCGGAGGGGCCGAGACGCCACCACCCCACACCACCGTGTGCGCGGGCCGGGTGGAACCGTCGGACAGCGTGACCCCGTCGGCCTGCACGCCGGTGACCGCCAGACCGAACTCGACGTCCACGCCGATCTTCTGCAGCTTCGCCAGGGCGTACTGCTGCGACTCCTGCGTGAACGGTTTGAGCAGCGCGTGTCCGTGGTCGACCAGCTGCACCTTTGCGGACCCGGCCAGCCGCCCCTCACGGACCAGCGCATCGACGAGCTCGCCGACGGCACCGGCCGTCTCGACCCCGGTGGGGCCGCCCCCGACGATCACCACGGTCGTCTGGTCCTGACTGGCCACCGGTCGGTCCGCGGGATCGGCCGCGGCGGCCTCGTCCGCCGATCGGGAAGCGGCGGTCTGCTCGGCCCCGGCCGGCAGGCACACCCGGCGCAGCTCACCGGAGAGTTGCCGGCGCAGCCGCTCCGCGTCGACCACCGAATAGAGCGGAAAGGAATGCTCGGCCGCGCCCGGGGTGCCGAAGAAGTTGGCCGTCGACCCGGCGGCCACCACGAGATGGTCGGCCGGGCCGATGTCGCCCTGCGAGGTGTGGACCACGCGCCGCTGCAGGTCGGCGCCGGTCACCTCGGCCTGAACGACGGTGACGGTGGGGGAGTCGGCGAAGAGGGTCTGCAAAGGCCGGGCGACGTCCTCGGCCGGTAGCTGCGAGGTCGCCACCTGGTAGAGCAGCGGCTGGAACTGCAGGTAGTCGTTGCGATCGATGACCGTGACCCGGACCCCGTGCTTGGCCAGATGGGTGGCCGCGGCGACGCCCGCCATGCCGCCGCCGATCACCGTTGCCGTCGCCGCAGGTGTGTGCACGTCAAGCCTCCCCGGTCGGGCGGCGTCCGCGCTTCGAACCCGCCCGCCACCGTCCTACACCACGGACCTGACGGGAAGCTGTCGCGCAGGCCGGGTGTCCCCGGTCGGGTCGCCGGGATCCGGCCGGATGCGCCTCATGATGGTCCGATGCCGCCGGTCCTCGTTCTCATCAATGGGTTACCCGCCAGCGGGAAGTCGACGCTGGGCCGGCAATGGTGTGCCAGACATGCCTCGCAGCTTCCGCTCTGTCTCGACATCGACGTGATCCGGTCGATGGTCGCCGGCTGGCGGGAGGCCTCCTTCGAGGCCGGGTCGGCCGCCCGGGACATCGCCCTCGCCGCCATCGCCACCCACCTGGGCAGTGGGCGAGATGTCGTCGTCCCGCAGTTTCTCGGCCGGCCGGACTTCGTCGAGCGCCTCCGCGGGGTGGCCGACGCCGTCGGTGCCGGTTTCGTCGAGGTCGTCCTGACCATCGATCCCGCGCTCGCTGCGCAACGCTTCACGGCCCGCGCGCGGGACGCCGGCGCGGATGAGCCCTGGGGTCGGCTCACGGGTGACATGACCGACACCGCAGCCCGCTTCGACGCTGTCGTCGCCCGCCGCCCAGGCGTCGTCCGCATCGCCGCGAACGCCCGTCAACTCGACGAACTGGAGCAGGCGGTCGATCGGTCACGGCCGTCGTGACCGACCCACCGCCCGTCCCCGCGTCAGCCGGCCAGCAGGGTGGCCGGATCGGTGAACGCCAGCTCCAGCGAGTCCGCGACCGGGCGGGTGACCAGGTGGCCGCGCAGGGTCGACAGACCGTGCCGCAGGGCGGGGTCACCGCTGGCCGCGGCGGCGACGCCGCAGTCGGCGACGGTCACCAGATAGGGCAGGGTGGCCGAGGTCAGGGCGAGGGTGGACGTACGGGCGACCGCGCCGGGGATGTTCGCGACGCAGTAGTGCACGACGCCCTCCTCGACGAAGGTCGGATCGGAATGCGTGGTGGGGCGGCTGGTCTCGATGCACCCGCCCTGGTCGATGGCGATGTCGACGACGACGCTGCCGGGTCGCATGGAGGCGACCATCTCGCGGGAGACGAGCTTGGGGGCCTTGGCCCCGGGGACCAGGACGGCGCCGATGACGACGTCCGACTCGGCGATGTAGGCGGCGGTGCGGGCCCGGTTCGGGGTCACGAGATCCAGTCGTCCACCGAAGATGTCGGACAGGTAGGCCAGCCGGGCGGGGTTGGTGTCGAACACGGTGACCAGGGCGCGCATGCCCAGGGCGATCTTGGCGGCCTCGGTGCCGGAGACGCCGCCACCGATGATGGTGACCCGGGCGGCCGGGGTACCGGGGACGCCGCCCATCAGAATGCCGGCCCCACCGGACGGGCTTTCCAGGGCGTGCGCGGCGGCCTGCACGGCCATCCGGCCGGCGACCTCGCTCATCGGGGTGAGCAGCGGCAGCTTGCGGCCGGGCAACTCCACCGTCTCGTACGCGATGGAGTCGATCTTCTTGTCCAGCAGGAACTGGGTGAGCTGCTTGTCCGCGGCCAGGTGGAGGTAGGTGAACAGCTGCTGGCCCTCGCGGAAGCGGTGGTACTCGGCCGGGATCGGCTCCTTGACCTTGACGATGAGGTCGGCGGCGGCGAAGACCTCGTCGGCGGTGGCCAGCACTTCGGCCCCGGCGGCGACGTACTCGGCGTCCGGGAAGCGGGAGCCGAGCCCGGCTCCGGCCTGCACGACCACGCGGTGGCCGTGGTGGACGAGCTCGGCGACGCCGTCGGGTTGGACGGCGACGCGGTTCTCGTTGTCCTTGATCTCCTTGGGGACACCGACGACGAGACGGGACATGGTGCGCTCCTGGGGGTGGGGAGGGAAGGTGTCGGGCTGGTGGCCCGTGGGGTGAGTCGGGATGGGGGGAGAACTAGAGCTGGGTCCAGGCGTCGGACAGCACCGACCGCAGGGCCTGCTCGATGCGGTCGAACTCGCGCTGCCCGCTGATCAGCGGCGGGGCGAACTGCACGACGGCCTGGCCGCGGTCGTCGGCCCGGCAGTACACGCCGGCCTCCCACAGACCGGGAGCGACGAACCCGCGGAGCACCCGCTGGCAGTCGGCCGGAGTGAACGGGGTCTTGGCGTGCTGATCCTTGACCAGCTCGACCGACCAGAAGTAGCCGTTGCCGCGGACGTCACCGACGATGGGCAGGTCCAGGAGCCGCCGCAGGGTGTGTTCCAGGGCGCCTTCGTTCCGGCGGACATGTCCGAGCAGGTCCTCCCGTCCGAACAGGTCCAGGTTGGCCAGCGCGCCCGCGCAGGCGCCCGGGTGCCCGCCGAAGGTGTAGCCGTGGCCGAACGAGACCCCATCGGCAGCAAAGGGTTCGAAGATGCGGTCGGAGATGATCGCCGCGCCCAAGGGTGAGTACCCGGACGTCAGACCCTTGGCGGTGGTGATGATGTCCGGCTGGTAGCCGAACTTCTCACAGCCGAACATGGTGCCCAGGCGCCCGTAGGCGCAGATGACCTCGTCGGAGACGAGCAGGACGTCGTGGGCGTCGCAGATCTCGCGCAGCCGCTCGAAGTAGCCGGCGGGCGGCGGGATCGACCCGCCGGCGTTCTGCACCGGTTCGACGAACACGGCGGCCACCGAATCCGGCCCCTCGGCCAGGATGGCCTCCTCGAACCGGTCGGCCGCCCACCGGCCGAACACCTTCTCGTCGTCGGCCACGAACTCCGGGGCCCGGTAGAAGTCGGTGTTGGGCACCTTGACCGCACCCGGCACCAGCGGCTCGAACGCGTGCTTGAAGCGGGGGACGCCGGTGATCGCCAGCGCGCCCTGGGTGACCCCGTGGTAGGCGACGGCCCGGGAGATGACCTTGGTCTTGTTCGGCCGGCCGGTCAGCTTGAAGTACTGCTTGGCCACCTTCCAGGCGGTCTCCACCGACTCGCTGCCGCCGGAGGAGAAGAACACCTTGTTGAGATCGCCGGGCGCGAGAGCGGCCAGCCGGTCGGCCAGCTCGATCGCCGGCGGGGTCGCATACCCCCACACCGGGAAGAAAGCGAGCTCCCGGGCCTGGCGGGCGATGGCCTCGACGATCTCCTCGCGGCCGTAGCCGGCCTGCACCACGAACAACCCGGACAGGGCGTCGAGGTATTCACGCCCGTGGCTGTCCCAGATCGACGTGCCCTCGCCGCGGACGATGGTCGGCACCTGGGCGCGGCCGTCGGCGTAGGGGCCCATCGCCGTGAAGTGCAGCCAGAGGTGGTCGGCGGCCGAGACGGTCATGGGCGCTCCTGGGTCTGATCCACAACGGTGGGCGGTGGCGGGCGGTGCCGGTGCAGTGCATCCATCGTGGCAGAACCGGTCTTGACTGTCTGTCAAGTTCAAGACCGGGTTCTTTACAATCGTGCGGTGCTGCCCACCGTGCGGTCCGTGCTGGACCTGCCCTCCGTCCGTCGTGGTGAGCCCACCGTCGTCGGCGGGGCCGCCGGTCTGGACGCGCCCGTCCGCTGGGTACACGTCAGCGACGTCAGCGACCTGCACCAATTGCTCAGCGGTGGGGAGATGGTGCTCACCACCGGTCTGCCGTTCGCCGGCCCGGACCCGGTCGGACGGGACTACCTCCGCATGCTCGCCGAACTGCGCGTCGCTGCGCTGGTCGTCGAACTGGGCCGCTCGGTGCAGCAGCTGCCGGCGGCGACCGGGGAATGCGCCGACGTGTTGGGCCTGCCGGTGGTGACCCTCTCCCGACCGACCGCCTTCGTCGCCGTCACCGAGCAGACCCACCGGTTGATCGTGGCCGACCAGTTCGAGGAACTGCAGTTCGCGCACGCGACCCACCAGGTCTTCACCTCGCTCAATCTGGCCCGCGCCACGCCGACCGACATCGTCGGCCGGGCCGCCGAGATGCTCGGCGACGCCGTCGTTCTCGAGGATCTGACCCATCGGGTCCTGGCCTTCGCGGCAGGCCCGCGGCCGACGGCCGAGCTGCTGCAGGACTGGACGGAACGGTCCCGGCGAGCTCCCGCCGACTGGACGGTGGTCGGGGTGGGGGACGCCGCCCCGGGGGGCGATCCGACGGCCGGATCGACCCGGTGGGGTCGGCTGATCCGCCCGGGCCCGCCTGACCCCGACCGCCGGTCGACCCATGCGTCGACGGGGGTGGACGCGAGTCGGCCCTCCGGCGCCAGCCGGACCAGCATGGTGCTGGAGCGGGCGGCCCAGTCGCTGCACCTGCACCGCATGCTGGAACGGGACCGCGACGCCCTGCTGCTGCAGGCCTTCGGTGGGCTGCTCGACGACCTGCTCACCGGGCGGATCACCGACGAGCCCGAGGCCCAGGCCCGCGCCGCCGCGCTCGGCCTGCAGGTGCCCGCCGGCCTCGGAGCGCGGCACGTCCCCGTCGTGGTGCGCCTGGGATCCGGGGTGGCGGACGACCCGTCCGACGCGGTGGCCGCCGGCGAGATCGACCGGCGGGTGCTGTCGGCCGTCCGGCAGGAGATCACCACCGCGGGCGGTACCGCGATCGGCTCCATCCGTCGCCCCGGCACCATCGCCCTGCTGGTCGGCAGTTCCCGCGCGGCGTTGGTCGACCGCCTGCTGCAGGCGACCTGCGCCGCTGTGGAGCGGCGACTGTCGACCCGGTCGGTCGAGACCCGGAACTGGGCGGTCGGCACGTCGGGGCCGGTACCCGGGCTGGTGGCCGCGGCGCGGGCGCTGGCCGAGGCCGACCATGTCGCCGAGGTCGGACTGGCCGCGGCCCCGGTGGCGGACGGGACCCGGCAACGGCTGTTCCGGCCCAGCGACGTCCGGTTGCGGGGCCTGCTGACCCTGCTCCGCCACGACCACCGGGTGCAGCAGTTCGCCGAGAGCGAGCTGGGGCGGCTGCTCGACCACGACGCCCGCACCGGCGAACGGCTCACCGACGTGCTGCGGGCCTTCCTCGCCAGCGGCGGGGGCAAGACGGACACGGCCCGCCGCACCGGCCTGAGCCGGCCCACCCTCTACAGCCGTCTGGCCAGCATCGAGCGGATCCTCGGAGTGTCCCTGGAATCGGTGGAGTCGCGGACCTCGCTGCACGCCGCCCTCATGCTGATCGACCTGCACTGACCGGTGCGGTCGGCAGCGACACGTGCGGCACGGTCATCAGCGGGCACGGGGTGGTCAGTCGCCACCGGTCGAGCAGGCTGGGGCCGGCCGATTCGTCGATGGCGCGGACACTGCTGACGACGAGCACAGCGGCCCGGTCGGCGCGGCGGACGATGTCGCCGACGGGGTCGGTGGCGGGCACCACGAGGTGGGTGTGGACGTCCGGGAACCCCCGGAGCAGATCGTCCATGCGATCCTCCGCGGCGGCCGTCTCCGACGTCACGACCACGAGGTCGCTCCAGCGACGGGACGCCATCGCCAGCGCATGGGTCAGGACCGCTCTGCCCCCCGGGTCGACGAGGGCGAGGACCGGCGCGTTCGTCATGGCCGGGCCCGTCACGGGGTCGGGCACCTCCACGGGGGTGATGACGACCGGGCACGACGCCCTCTCCAGGAGCGCGCTGGCCCGCGCCCGACCGGTCGCGGTCGCCGCCGGAACCGCGGTGACCACGATGACCGCCGATGCCGAACAGGCTCGTACCTGCCTCCACAGGTCATCGCCGGTGACGACGGCGGTCGTGACCACCAGAGCCGGGTGTGCGGAGCGGGCGGCGGACACGGTTCGGTCGACATCGCACGCCGAGCAGTCGGGCCGGTCGGACGTCCCGACCAGCAGGTGGAGGGGGGCCGCCCGGCGACGGCATTCGCCGGCGGCCCAGATGATCGCCGGGGCGGCGTACTCGGAGGATTCGAGTGCGAGAACGACGGCGCCGTCGGGTATCCCGATACCGACCGGGCCACCGGTGTCCATCGGGTCGGACGTGAGCCCGCCGGTCGGCCGGTCGGACATCACGTCCCCCTCGGGGAGCGGGGCGGCCGTAGGGCGCTGAACAGGACGGATACGCCGACGGCGACGGCGATCCCGGGAAGGGCCACGGACCAGTCGATGCGCAGGGCGAACACCTCCTGGAGCAGCAGCAGGACACCGACGACGAAGAAGAAGTTGCCCAGGCCCACGATGAAGGGCCGGACCGGATCGCCCTCAGCCATGGCGGATCTCCACGTCGCCGACTCCGACGTCGATACCGATCGTCACCGTCGGCGCTGGGGGAGCCTGCGTCCAGACGACGTCGACACCGTCGTCGATGGCGTGCCCGTCGAGCTGGACCGTTCCGGTGCCGATGCCGACCACCACAGCGATCCGATCCATCCCGTCCGACGGCCGGGACGTTCCATCGCGGGGCAGGATGAGGACGACGTGCCCCATCCCCACGCCGATGGTTCCGCTTCCGGTCGTCGGCAGCCGGTGACGCGTGAGGTCGAGCGTCACACTCCCTGCGCTGGTGGTCTGGGAGACGGGCCAGTCCGGGGAATCGGGGGTGAGGGTGACGTTTCCGATCGGGCCGGCGAACCGGTCCGCGCCGGCACCCACGGAGGCCGCGGCGAGCAGCGAGATGACGCCGCACCAGATCAACAGTCGACGGCGTCCGGGCAGGACGGTCGTCGCCATCAGCGCGGCGCCGATCACGGTCAGCGCGATGGCGGGAAAGAAGTGCCAGGGGACGGACCGGCCGGACAGATCCAGCAGCCACCCCACGCCGACCGAGCCGATCAGCAGACCGATCGCGAAGCGCTCGGTCCGGAGGAGTCGCCCGGAGGACGGACGGCGTGGCGCGGCCACCGGGAGCGGATGCGGACCGTGGTCCGGAAAGAACAGGACCATGGGGGATCACCGCCGCCAGGCGGAGACGGTGACCAGGGTGCCGGCGGCCACCAGCAGCAGGGGCCACACCCATGGCCAGTCCCACCAGGGCATGACCGCCCGGGACATCAGCAGTCCGCCGCCGACGAGCAGACCGACCCCGGTGACCACCGCCGCGGTGGGTCGGCGACGTCGCGTCGACATCGCCGGCCGGGTCGCCGAAGACGGTTCCACCGGCACGGCGATCCAGGCGACCAGGTAGATGATCACTCCGGCACCGCCGGACAGGGTGAGGAGGACGGCGGCCACCCGCAGCACCACGGGGTCGACCTCGAAGTAGTGGCCCAGCCCGCCGCAGACTCCGCCGATGACGCGATCCCGGCGGCTGCGCCACAGTCCGCGCATCGACGGTGCCGAGGCCGTCGTTCCGGGTCCGGGAAGCGTGGACACATCTGACATGTCGATCCTCTCCGGCGGGTTCCACTCGGGTGGGACCAGGTACCAGGGTGCGCCCGCGGTGGGAACGACGACAGGGCCACAAGCCCCCATCGCGCCGGCGCCGCCGCCTCGGTCCCGTGTGCGAACTGAGTCTTTCGGCACTCCTTCGGAACCGTCGCGCCGGGCACCGTCGATGTCGCCCCGATCGCCGGGCACCACAGGCGCCGTAGCCACGGAGGATGCGATGAGTGCTGTCGAGGATGCTCGAATCACTGCCGAGGCCCGGCGGGCCACGGCGGCCAGACCGGGGGGCATGTCCCGCTACGAGCGGGCGGTGCAGCGGTACCTGAGCACGACACAGCACACGCCGGCCCCGGCCGGTGAGTCGGCCCCTCCGGTCCCGTCGGTCGCGGTCGCCGCCGGTGAGTCGGCCCCGCCGGCCCCTCCGGTCCGGTCGGTCGCGGTCGCCCCGGACCGGGACACGCCCGCGGACGGGGTGGGCGTGTCCGCGATCGCCACCGTGGGCGCACGTTTCCCGGACCTCGGTCCGTGTCCCCCCGGCGCCGTGGTCGTCGGCATCGACGACGACTCCTCCAGCGACGCAGCCATGGGATGGGCCGCCGAGGAGGCCGAGCGTCGGGACGCAACGCTGCACCTGGTCCACTGCTTCGACCTGCCGGCGATGGCGTGGCAGCCGGAGTACCGCCTGTACGCCGGGGATCTGCTCGATCGGGCACGGCAGTCGGCCGCGGATCGGCTGGCCGTCGCCGAGCAGCAGATCCGCGTCGCTCGTCCCGGTCTGCCGGTGGTCGCCTCGCTGGTGAACGGGCGTGCCGCGCAGGTGCTGCGGTCGGCGTCGGACGGTGCGCGGCTGACCGTGGTCGGTCATTCGCCGGCGTCCCGGGGTTCCCGGGTGCTGCTGGGGTCGGTCAGCCTGTCGGTGGTGTCCCGCTGCCCGGCTCCGGTGGTGGTGGTGGGACCGGACTCCGCACGTCGATCCGGCCCGGTGGTGGTCGGTTTCGACGGTTCGGCAGCGAGCCAGGCCGCCGTGGGGGTGGCCATGGAAGAGGCCACGGTGCGTGGCGAGCAGGTCATCGCCGTCCACGCCTGGAACGACGCGGACCGGGACGCGAACCGGCTCCACCAGCTGATGAGCGACCCGCGTGAGCTGGAGGAGCAGGAGCGCACCCGGGTGCTCCACCAGCTGGCCCCCTGGCAGGAACGGTTCCCTGACGTACCGCTGCGGGCGGTGGTGGACCGTGCGCGGCCGGCCACGGCGCTGCTGCGGCAGGGCGGCACCGCTGGACTCCTGGTCGTCGGCACCCGTGGACGGGGTGGCCTGGCCGGACTGCTGTTGGGGTCGACCAGTCACATGGTGGCCAGCTACAGCACGTGCCCGGTCATGGTCGTCGGCGCCGGCCAGGCAACGGCGTCCGATGGCTGAGTCCCGGGTCGGCAGCCGGCGACGGGACGGGTCGTCCGGCTGCCCGTCGATGGGGTCAGCGCGACTGGACTCCTCGGGCGTCGTCGCCGGCGACCGCGGTCAACCGGTGCCCGAGGTCCACCAGTGCCCGCCCCGCGGCGATCTCATCGACGACCTCGGCCAGCCTCCCGGCCGCGGTCGGCCGGGAGGCTGTCCCTTCCCCGATGACCTCCGCGGAGCCGGTGGCCCGCAGTCGGGCGCGCGCCGTCGTCCCGGTCTCGTGCTGGAACAGGAAGACCTCGACGGACCACCGTTCGGTGTGTGTCATGACCGCTCCTCCGGATTCTCGGACATCCACGCTGGGACAGGGGATGTCAGCGTCTGCGCGACGCGGGCGTCCGGCCAGAGCCGTTGGTCCCCATCAGGGCGGGCCTGCGGCGGCCGGCTGGTCGTGGGGGTCGCTCCGCCGACCGGGGGACTGCGATGACAGCGTGGTCCTCGGCGGGCGGGACCGGGGGGTGGGGCGCCGGTGGCCCACCGACGGGTCAACCATGGGTGGCGGTCCGCGAGACCCACAGCGGTGTCGTCGTTCTGTGGGGGGACCGGGCGGTCAAGTTCAAGAAGCCGGTCGACCTGGGGTACCTGGATTTCCGCGCGGTGGCCGACCGGCGCCGTCATTGCCAGCGTGAGATCACGCTCAACCGCAGGCTGGCTCCCGACGTGTACCTCGGCGTGGCCGAGGTCTCCGATCCCGCGGGCGGGCCGCCCGAGCCGGCGGTGGTGATGCGCCGCCTGCCCGAGGACGCCCGGCTGACCGCGGTGGTCCGCCGGGGCTCCGGCGTCCGCGACGTCATCGACGAGATCGCCCGGATGGTGGCGTCCTTCCACAGCACCGCCCGGCGTGGTGCGACCATCGACGCCCAGGCGATGCCGGCAGCGATCTCCGCCCGGTGGGAGTCGACCTTCGCCGACATCGCCCGCGACGGCGGGGACCTGCTGGACGTCGCCCACCTGCGCGTGGTCCGCGACCATGTCCACGATTTCCTCACCGGCCGGGAACGACTGTTCCGCTCCCGCATCACGGCGGGACGGGTGGTCGACGGCCACGCGGACCTGTTGTGCGACGACATCTTCTGCCTCGCCGACGGCCCCCGGATCCTGGACTGCCTGGATTTCGACGACACGCTGCGGTACGTCGACGGGTTGGACGACGTGGCCTGCCTGGCCATGGACCTGGAAGCGCTGGGAAGTCAGTACGCCGCCCGGTACCTGTTCGAGCGGTACACGGCGTACGCCGCCGATCCTGCGCCGGCATCGCTGTGGCACCACTACGTCGCCTACCGGGCGTTCGTCCGGCTCAAGGTGGCGTGCCTACGGGCTCGCGACCACGACGTGGATGCCGGCCGGACGGCCCGCACCCTGCTGGACTGCGCGGTGCGGCACCTGCGGGCCGGGCAGGTGCGTCTCATCCTGGTCGGCGGTCTGCCCGGCAGCGGGAAGAGCACCGTGGCCGGTGGACTGGCCGACCGGCTGCACGCCGTCCTGCTGTCCAGCGATGTCCTGCGGGAGCAGGAGGTCGAGCCCGCCGCCGGCCCCGCTCCTGCACCGTTCGGCTGCGGCCGCTACGACCGGCAGCACCGTGACCAGGTGTACCAGGAGATCTTCCGGCGGGCGGAGGTGCTGCTGGAGATGGGCGAGACCGTCGTCGTGGACGCCAGTTTCGTCGACACCGGTCATCGGCTGCTGGCCGAGAGAGCTGCGTACCGCACCTTCTCCCGCCTGGTCGGGTTGCGGTGTGTCGCCCCGCCCGAGGTGCGTGAACAGCGACTACGGGACCGGCCTGCCGGCCCGTCGCAGGCCACCGTCGACATCGCCCGGGTGATGGCCAAGGCCGCCGACCCCTGGCCGGACAGCATCGGGCTGCCCACCACCGGGGAACCGGAGCGGACGCTGGACCTGGCCCTGGAGGTCGTCTGTGGCGGAGATCGACCGATGAGCGCGGGAGATGTCTGAAACCTCGAGGGCCATCGAGGACGCCTCGACCTCGTGACCCATCGACCACCCCTGTCCGACCACCCCTGTCCGACCACCAGGAGAGATGACATGACCACCACCCAAAGGACCCGCAGGCGTGAGGCGGACCACTACCTCGCGATCTGCGTCGATGAACTCGTCGACGAGTACGGCGAGCAGCGCTCGGACGAGATCACCCGCTCGGCCCGACAGGCCCTCCGCGAGCTCTCCGGGTCCATCGCCACCGAGTCGCTCCCGGAGATGGTCACGCGGCTCGTCCGGGTGCGGCTCGGGCCGCCGGCGGCGGGGTGACGTGATCAGGTCCCTGATCCCGGCCGCCGGAGCTGCTCATCTCGCCATCGCCGGAAGGCCTCCACGGCCGTCGGCAGCGTCGGAAAGACGTGCCCGTCGCCGATCTTCCCGATGATGCCCGCGGCCCGGAGGCCCGGCAGTAGTTCCTGTTTCGCCCGGGCGAGGGCGACCACGACCCCGTCACGCTGTAGCTCGTCGACGACATCCCGCAGTGCGTCGGCCGCGGTCAGGTCGATGTCGACGTTGGCCTCGGCATTGAGGACGAACCATTGCGGGTCGACGGGCTCGTCACCGCTCCCAGCGGGGCGGGCGGCGGCCAGCGCCCGGTGACGGAAATCGTCCGCGTTGGCGAAGCACAGAGGCGCGTCGTAGCGGTAGACCACCAGTCCGGGGATGCGGTGCCCTCCGGGGTAGTCGTCGACGTCGTGCATACCGGCCACTCCGGGGACGACGCCGAGGATGCCCGCGTGCGGGCGGGCGACCCGTCGCAGCAGATCGGCGACCGACAGACCCACCGCCACCACCACGCCCGCACCGGCCCCCAGGCCGACGACGGCGACGGTGGTCAGCAGGGCGATGAGCAGCTCGCTGCGCCGGAACCGGGCGATCCGCCGGAGTTCGGCGACGTCGATGAGCTGGGTCGCTGCGAAGACGACCAGGGCGCCCAGCGCCGCCCGCGGGAAGGTGGACAGCAGCGGTCCCGCGCAGACGAGGGTGACGACGACGCCTCCGAGGGCCACGAGCGAGGAGAACTGGCTGCGGGCACCGGCGCTGACGGCGATCGCGGTACGGCTGCCACTGGAGCTGACCGGGAAGCCGTGCAGGAGCGACGAGGACAGGTTGGCCGTCCCCAGCGCGAGCCACTCCCGGTTGGCGTCCACCGGCGGGTGCCGTTGCTTGAATGCGAAAGCCCTGGCCGTGAGGACATTGTCGGTGTAGCCGACGAACGCCACGCCGAGTGCCGGGACCGCCAGGGCGACGACGTCGGGGCCGGTCACCGGGGGCACGGACGGCATCGGTAGGCCGGCCGGGACCGCCCCGATGAGTTCGATGCCGCTGGCCCCGAGTCCGAAGAGCGCCACTGCGGCCGCCGCGATGACCACGACCAGCAGCGGGCCGGGCAGCCGAGGCGCCCACCGCCGCAGGGCCACCAGGGTGAGGAGGGTCCCGCCGGCCACTGTGATGGTGGGCCACTGCATCCGTCCCAGGTGGGTCAGGACCTCGACGACCTGGCTGACCACACCGTCTCCCGTCACCGGCACACCGGTGACGGTGTGGAGCTGGCCGGCCATCATGATGAGCGCGACCCCCGTCATGTAGCCGGTCAGCACCGGCTTGGACAGCAGGTCGGCGACGAAGCCCAGGTGGCACGCCCAGGCCAGCAGGCAGACGGCGCCCACCAGCAGGGCCAGCAGGGCGGCGAGACCGGCGTAGCGGGTCGGGTCGCCGGCGGCCAGGGGCAGCAGGGCGACCGCGGTCATCACCGCGGTGGTGGACTCGGGGCCGACGGACAATTGCCGGGACGACCCCAGCAGCGCGTAGACCGCCAACGGACCCATGACCGCCCAGAGACCGGTGACCGCGGGAAGTCCGGCGATCTGCGCGTAGGCCATGACCTGCGGCACGAGGTAGGCGCAGACCGTGAGTCCGGCCACGGTGTCGGCGAACAGCCACTGCCGCGACGCGGATGTCCGTCGGGTGTGGTGCGCGGCGGCCCGCGCCGCGGAACCGCCGGGCGGCCATCTCACCCTTCGCACGGTAGAGCCGCAGCAGTGCTGGGCCCAGGGCCGAAAGCCCTACCACGGAGACGTTCTCGACCCGATCAGACAAATGGGATCGAACGGCCCTGTCCGACAGCGGGCGCCGGTGATGACATCACTGCGCGGGGCCCGGGTGGGCCTGCACCAGGAACCCAAGGTCGTAAATGGGCAGGGCCGGAAGGACGGGTCGACATGATGCACGCTCGGGCAGGGGATTGGCTGATCGTTCACGGGCGGGTCCAGGGGCAGCCCGAGCGGCGAGCGCAGATCCTCCGGGTCGGCCCGTCGGGAGCTCCGCCGTACGCGGTCCGATGGACCGACGACGATCGGAACGGCATCGTGTTCCCCGGGCCCGACGCCGAGATCGTCACCAGCGAGCAGCTGTTCGACGAGCTGGCCGGGGACGACTGACGTGGGTCGCCGGCCGGTGCGACGGACCGTCGAAGATCCCTCGACGGCAGCGAGCCGTCTGGCCACGGCCATCCGTCACCATCTGAGCGGAACGGGGTGTGTGACCCCGCAGCAGCAGCTGGAGCTGATTCTGGCCGATCGCGCCGCCGCCGATCCGTCGGCCGGGCCCGCGTCACCTCCCAGCGGGTGGACGCCGTTCTTCATACCCGCCCCGCGGGCCTGTCGCGTGCCGGCTCCGGGCATCGCCTGGTGGCGCGAACTCGATCTGCTCCGACCGACCTTCGAGGTGGGGACGGCCCGGCACTGATGGCGTCGCGGGAGCCGGCCCGGCCGCGAGGATCCCGGGTGTCGCAGGCACACCGCCCGGCGGGTCAGTGGGCCGGGGTGACCGCCACGGGGCAGGGGGCGTGGGCGATCAGGTGCTGGCTGTTGGAGCCCAGGACGAGTCCCCGGAAGCCCCCGCGCCCCCGGCAGCCCACGACCAGCAGCGACGGCGGCCGCAGCCCGTCGACCGAATGCTCGGCGATGTCGAGCAGGGTGGGGGTGGGGTCGCCGGCGCGGAGCGTCTCGTGCACTGTCACGTCGGGGTACTTCTCGGACCAGCCGGCGAGCTGCTCGGACAACAGGCGGGCCTCCCGGCCCTCCAGCGGTTGCTCCGAGATGGGTACCCCGACGGACAGCGCATACCACTCCGAGAAGTCGAGCCAGCTGTGCGCCGCGATCAGCGGCTCACCCCGCCAGGAGGCCTCCTCCATGGCGAAGGCCAGCGCCCGATCCGAATGGGCGGACCCGTCCAGCCCGACCAGGACGGGTCCGCGCATCCGTACGGCGTCGGTCCGAGGATCCCGACGCACGACCACCACGGGGCAGGGAAGGTGACCGGCGGCCTGACGGGCGATGGAACCCAGCAGGGTGTCCGGGAACGAACGTTGACCGTGGGCCCCGACCACCGCGAAGAGGGCGTGCTCGCAGGTGTGCTGTAGAGCCAGCACCGGGTGGTCGCCGAAGCAAGCCGTGGTCAGCGGCACGTCGGGGTACTGGGCGCCGACCTTGTGGGCGGCCAGGGCGAGCTGGGCCTGCCCCTCCTTGTGCAGTGCGTTGCGCAGATCGCCGGCGCTGATTTCGCTGCCCGGCACAGCGCCCACCGGCATGGTGAAGCCGTGGACCAGGCGGACGGCAGCGTCCCGGCGACGGGCCTCGCCGGCCGCCCAGAGTGCTGCGGACACACTCTCGGCCGACCCGTCGATACCGACGACGATGGTGTTGATGCGGACGACGGACATCGTGCTCTCCTGTCTCCGGCGCGGGAACCGCCGGCAGCGGTGGTTCAGTGGAAGATCGCGTGGGTGACGGTCGCGCGGTAGAACTCGCCGTCGCCGGCCGGTGATCCGTCGGGGCACCACGCAGCTCGCAGGACGCTGGGAATGGTGACGCCGCCGACAGTCGTCTCCGCCGAGGCGCTGACGACGAACGGGTACCAGTCGAGCGGGTGACCGGCCGGGGCGCCCCATCGCCGTACCCTCACCTGGGTGACCCGCCCGCCGGGGTCTAGCCGGATACGGACGGCGCGCCGGGTCGCCGGGCCGGGCAGGTGACCGACCAGGACGTCACGGTCGCGATCGTCGGCAGTCCAGTGGCCGATCATGAAAGCGGTGGGCACGAAAACGATCTCGGCGGCCAGTCGCCCAGCCGCCGACAACGCGACATCCGGGCCGGCGGAGTTCAGGACCGGGATGATGCCGCACCCTCGCCATCGCATCTCACCGACACCGTCGCCGAATCGGTCGTAGCCGCTGACCGGAAGCCCGGCCACCCTCGCCCGAGCCGACCAGATGTAGCCCCGTTCCGGCGCCAGAACCTGGGTCGCGGTGAACGGGCGCCACCGGCCCAACCGGATCGTCCCGGTCATCCGCAGTTGCCCCACCGACCACAGTGGCGTGCCCGCCGCGATGGCGTGATCGAGCCAGCGGCGGACCGGCTCCGGATGGTCGGCCCACTCGGCCGGGTCGTAGACCCGCTCGGGGTACGTCGTCGTCGACAGGTGCTGCCACAGACGCGTGACCGGTCGCGCCGCCCGCGGCGGCGACATGTTCCAGGCGGTCGCCTCGGCCTGAGTGCCGGTGGGTGAGCGGGTGAGGCCGGGCATGACTGGCTCCCTGGGGCCGAGGTGACCTGGAATCCGAGTCGACTGTTCCGACGGAGCGGCGCCCGGCGGTCAGACCGATGCGTGCCCCTTCAGAGTCCGGCGCCCAAGATTGCGCGCATAGGGACTTGCGACCCCATCTGCGGTGGTCGGCTTGCCGGACCACCGCCGTGGTCGCACCATGGCCTGATGCCGGGGTCGATCACCGTGTATCTGCTGGACGATCACGAGATCGTCCGCATGGGCTTGCGGGATCTGCTGGAGAGCGACGGCGACATCACCGTCATCGGGCAGTCCGGACGTGCCTCGGCCCAGGGGCAGATACTGGCGTTGCGCCCGCAGGTGGCGATCCTCGATGCCCGCCTGCCCGACGGTTCGGGCATCGACGTCTGCCGGGCGGTGCGCTCCAAGGATCCGACGATCCGCGCGATCATCCTGACCTCCTACGACGACGACGACGCGTTGGCCGCCGCCGTGCTGGCCGGCGCCGCCGGGTACGTCCTCAAACAGATCCGCGGGGGCGACCTGCTGCAAGCGGTTCGCGCCGTCGCCGCCGGGCACAGCCTGCTCGACCCCGGCACCGTGGAGGCGGTGATGCGACGGCTACGGGAAGGCCCCGAACTGGATCCCGCCCTGGCCGTGCTGACCCGCCAGGAACGCCGGATCCTGGGGCTGATCGGTCAGGGGCTGACCAATCGGCAGATCGCCGCGCAACTGGTGCTGTCGGAGAAGACCATCAAGAACCACGTGTCCCGCCTGCTGGCCAAGCTCGGCTTCGAGCGCCGCACCCAAGCCGCCGTGTTCGCCGAACGCCACCGCACACCCGGGAGCGTGCCGTCACCGGCGGCGTCGACACGATCGGCGCTCCGATCATCCGAGTAGTGAAGCCCGGTCCCGCGGATCGTCGGCGGGAACCGCTTCGAGGTCGAACACGATGCGCGCGGGGACAGCGCCGTTCAGCACGTCGGTGAAGGACTGCTCGACGTCCTGCAGCACTCGGGTCTGAGTGATGACGGTGGTGCGTCCGAGTGCGTGCAGACGGAACACTTCGGCCAGATCCTCTCGGGTACCGACGATGGATCCGATGACCCGGATGCCCTTGAGGACGGTGTCGAAGATGGGCAGGGTCAGCTCGCCGTGCGCGGGCAGTGACACCAGGACCAGGCGGCCGCCCCGGTTGAGCGAGGCGAACGCCTGACGGAACACCGCGGGCGCGACCGAGAGCACCACGGCGACGTCGAGGCCCCCGAGGTCCGCGATGGCGGTGACCGGATCGACCGCGGCGGCGTTGACCACATGGTCGGCGCCCAGTTCGGTGGCCAGACGCAGTTTGTGATCGAGGATGTCGACCGCGACGACCTCACCGCCGACGAGTCGCGCGTACTGCACCGCCAGATGTCCCAGGCCGCCGATCCCGAAGACGCCGACCCGTTCGGACGGTCGCACTGCGGCGGCCCGGACGGCGGCATAGGTGGTCACTCCCGCGCAGGTGAGCGGGGCCGCGTCGATCGAAGCGACGGCGTCCGGAACCGGGACGGCGAAACGGGCGTCAGCGACGGCGTATTCGGCGAACGCGCCGTCGATGGAGTACCCGGTGTTGCGTTGCCGGGGGCAGAGGGTCTCCCGTCCCGAGACGCAGTAGCGGCAGACCCCGCAGGCCGACCCCAACCAGGCCAGGGCCACCCGCTGACCGATGCGCCCCGGGTCCACTCCGGGACCGACCTGCTCGATCCGGCCGATGCCCTCGTGGCCGGGAACGAACGGCAACGGCGGGGTGACCGGCCAGTGCCCGCGGGCGGCGTGGATGTCCGTGTGGCACAACCCGCATACCTCGACACCCACCAGCACCTGACCCGTCCCCGGCACCGGCATCGGCCGCTCCTGGATGGTGATGGGACCGTCGAACGAGGTGACCACGGCTGCCCGCATGATGGCTCTCCGATCATGTCCGGTACCCGGCTCGCCCGGGTCCCGACAGGCAAGCCTGCGCGATGACTCGACGGTAGGACTGGGGCTTTGGGCCCCAATCGGTCCGACGACGCAGGGGGCACCACCCGCGCTGCCGCGGATGGGGACCTTCGGACCTTCACCGGGCGCCCACCCGTCGCCCACGATGCAGGCGACGACATCGGGCGCGCAGTCCGGCGTCGCGGACGTCATTCGTCCCAGGAGGAGAGCCATGCTGGACACGTCCCGCTCCCCGCTGTCGATGCCGAGGATCCCGGTGGGCCTTAGGGTCTGGCGCAATCCGCTGGCCCGCCCCGGCGACCGCTGCGAAAGCCTGCTGGTGCTGTTCCTGGTCGCGCTCTGGGCGTTGGCTGCGCCGATCATCGCGGTGGCCGGCAGTGCAGCCTGGCCGGGCATCTCCGAGCGGATCGAACACGATCGCTCCGGCGTCGTCGCGGTGGACGCCGTGCTGGTCACCGGGACACCGCCACCCCCGACGCGGATGTCGATGCCGGTCGACCACGCCGCGGTGGCGCAGTGGACCGACCGGTCGGGGGCGACCGTGCAGGGTCCGGTCACGGTGCCGTCCGGGTCGATGGCCGGCGGGCCGGTGCAGGTGTGGCTGGCCCAGGACGGGTCCGTGGTGCCGCAGCCCATGACACCCACGACCGCCTGCGTTCTGCTCGTGGTGAGTGCGTTCGTCGCGTGGCTCGTCCTCGGGGGACTGCTGGCCGGCGTGCTGAGCCTGGGACGACGCGCTTTGGACCGGGGGCGGTACCGGCAGTGGGCGCAGGAATGGGCGCTCGTCAATGCCGGAGGTCGGCCGTGGACGCCGTGATTAGCGGGCACGGTCTGCGCAAGCACTCACCCGCGTCGCGCCCAGCCCCCTGTCGGTCGCCGCCGTCGGTGCCTTCGAGCGAGGCCACATCCACTGACCGGGACCGGCGCGTGCGGTGTCCGCATACGGTGAAGGTCGGCGCGAACCCTCAGTCGTTCACCAGGACCGCCGCGCCGGCGAACCGGCCGTGGCGCAGGTCGGACAACGCTCGCTGGGCCTGATCCATGGGGTACGGGACTGTGGTCGCGCGGATCCCGAAACGCGTTGCTAGGGCGAGAAAATCCGCTCCGTCCTGCCGGGTATTGGCCGTCACGCTTCGCATCGACCGTTCGCGGAACAGGTGGGTCTGATAGTCCAGCGCCGGAATCCCCGACAGCCAGATACCCGCCACCGCCAGGATTCCCCCGTCATCGAGCGCACGCAGGGCCACCGGGACCAGGTCACCGGCCGGGGCGAAGAGGATGGCGCCGTCGAGTTGTTCCGGTGGGGCATCGGCGGCGCCCCGGACGGAGTCCACACCCAGGTCGGTGGCCAGACCGCGGTTCTGCTCTCCCCGGGTCATCACATGGACCCGCATCCCGAGGTGCAGGGCGATCTGCGCGGTGAGGTGGGCGCTGCCGCCGAAACCGTAGAGCCCGAGCCGTCCGCCCGGCCGTACTCCGCTGGCCCGCAACGCGCGGAAGCCGATGATGCCGGCGCACAGCATCGGCGCCGCCTGCTCGTCGTCGACGCCCGCCGGCAGGTCGTAGACGAACCGCTCGTCGGCCACGCACACGTCGGCGTAACCGCCGTCCCGATCCCATCCGGTGAACTGCGGCTCTTCGCAGAGGTTCTCGTCGCCGCGGCGGCAGAACCGACAGCTGCCGTCGGTGGCCGCCAGCCACGCCACCCCCACTCGATCCCCGACGGTGAAGCGGTCGGCCCGCGGCCCGACGGCCCACACCACGCCGACCACCTCGTGTCCGGGAACGACCCCCCGGCGGTGCGGGGGGAGGTCACCTTCGACGACGTGCAGATCCGTCCGGCACACCCCGCAGCAGCGCACCTTGACCGCGACCTGGCCGGGACCCGGGAGAGGGATCGGTCGCTCCTGTCGTGCGATCGGGCCGCTGTCGATCGGCCCCGGGGTCACCACCGACCACACCTTCATCTTCGGTCCCTCCTGTTCGACCGGTCCACGATCGATGTTTCCGCCGCTGCGGGCCTGAGGCGAAAGCCCCTACTGCAGCGGGAAGACCGCTCCGCCGAAACGGACGAACCGCTCGCTTCGGGCGCAGTGTGCCGTTACCGTTCGTACCGTGGTCCGCAAATGTGACGGGCGCCCGGGCGACAGCGATCCCGGCTTGCGCATCGGCAGTCCGCTGCGCGAGTTGATCGACCAGGCCGAGGAGGTGCTCTTGGTCCGCGATCGGCTCCGCAAACTCATCGACGCCAGTCGGCTCGTCATGGCCCAGTTGGAACTGCCTGATGTGTTGCAACGGGTCACGACCGCCGCCGCCGACCTCACGGGCGCGACCTACGCGGCCCTCGGCGTACTGAGCCCCGAGGGCGGGCTGGAGCAGTTCCTGCACACCGGGATGGCACCGGACGCAGTCGCCGGAATCGATCACCTGCCCCGCGGATTGGGACTGTTGGGCGCGGTCATCTCCGAGGCCGAAGCGATCCGACTCGACGATCTGGCGGGGGATCCGCGCTCCTCCGGCCTCCCGGTTGGCCACCCGCCCATGCGCAGCTTCCTCGGCGTTCCCATCCGGCTGCGCGATGCGGTCTACGGCAACCTGTATCTCGCCGACCCCCGGGTCGCCGCGTTCACCACCGAGGACACCGAGGTCATCCAAGCGCTGGCGGCGACCGCCGCGACCGCCATCGAGAACGCCCGCCTGTTCGACGCCGCCCACCTCCGGCAGCGCTGGCTGCAGTCGTCCAATCAGCTCATGATCGACGTGCTCACCGGCTCGGCCGACACCCAGCATGTCGTCGACATCGCGCGGGAGACCGCCGACGCCGACATCGGCCTCCACGCCTCACCGGTACCCGACTCCGACCTCGCCGTCATCGACGTAGTCAGCGGACCGTCCGTCGACGGACTGACCGGTGCCACGTTCCCGCTGATGGGAACCCGTACCCGAGAGGTGCTCAACAACGGCCGGTCGCTCCGCACCCGTATCGGTGGCCGGAACGAGACCCCACCGCCATTGCGACTCGACGACCTCGACGAGGTCGGCCCACTGATAATGGTTCCGCTGACCGGCGGGCACGGCACGCGGGGTGTCCTCGTTCTCGGTCGACGGGTGGACCGCCCGGACTTCACCGCGGCCGAGCTCGACCTGGTTGCGACGTACGCCGGTCACGCCGCCGTCGCTCTCGAACTCGTGGAGGCCCGCGCTGCACAGGCCCGGATCGACATCCTCGAGGACCGTGAACGCATCGCCCGGGACCTGCACGACCACGTCATCCAGCGGCTCTTCGCCGTCGGTCTCCGGCTGCAGGGGGGCCAACGGGCCGCACCCCCGCAACTGGCCGACCGCATCGGCCAGGCCGTCGACGATCTCGACGACACGATCACGCAGATCCGCACCACGATCTTCGAACTGAACCGCCGGCCCACCGCCGGGTCCGGTTCCTTGCGGGCCATCGTCCTGCGAGTCGTCGACGAGCTGAGCCCGGGACTGCGGCGACGGCCGACGGTCGAGCTGCGCGGGCCACTGGATTCACTGGTTCCCCGGTCCCTGTACGCCGATGTCGAAGCCGTCCTCCGGGAAGGACTGGCCAACGTCGCGCGCCACGCGCACGCCGACGACGTCGAGGTCGGAGTCGACGTCGCCGACGGCGTCCTGGTTCTCGAGGTGATCGACGACGGGCCCGGGTTCGGTGACGACCAGTCGCGCAGCGGTCTGGACAACCTGCGACGACGCGCGGAACGGCACCACGGCACCCTGTGGTTGAGCCCGCCCGGGCAACCGGGGGCCGTTCTCCGGTGGTCGGTCCCGCTGCCCGCGAGCCGGTCGGCGCCGTCCTAGGCCTTGTATGGACGTCCGGTCGGATCGGAGCGGGCTGCTGTGGTCGAGTCCCAGGACCATCCACGGCGCCGTCTCGGTTCGCTCCGATGGGTCAGCCAGACCAGGAGAACGAGCAGCAGACCAGCGGAGAGCATGACCGGCTGCAGGAGGAAGAACTTCCGGATGATCACCCACTGCGCCAGGATCCAGCCGATCTGCGCGGCCGCCGCCACCAGCGAGGCCCGGTGCGCCCGCGGTGACCGGCGCAGTTCGAGCAGCGCGGCGAGGGTCATCGGCACGGCGATCGCCAGGAGCAGCAGGATCCCGGGCCACACCCATGACGAGAACGGGGTCGCCGCCAGCCATTCGGGCCGCATCCCGATGCTGTTACCGGCGATGAGCCCGACACCGCCGTACACCGCCCCGGCCGCGACGACGAGTTCGAGCGCCACGCGCGACCACCGGAACGCTCCCGGCCGGGTCGCCGCTCCGATGCGTCCATCCTGCTCCGGCATTTCGACCACCTCGAGAAGGGCGGGATCACCGCCGGTGACGTCGCCGGCGGCGCTGACCCAGCCATGCTGACGGTGGATCGAAAAGCGTCATAGGGCAGAAAGTCTCCAAGGGCGCCCCGGTCACCCCTGGCTCGGAAGGGGCTCGGTGTGCCGCGAACGGGTGCCGGGCGGTGTGGCCTGACGAGTGGGTTCGACCCCGGTGGCGCGCCGGATCAGACCACGGGCCGGTCGGCCTCGCCGGGGCGATCCGTCGGCGGCGGGACGGCCGAGTAGTGCGCGATCTTCTCGTCGAGGACTCCCCGCGCGGTGGCGATGCTGGCCGCGCGCTGCTGCAGCACCGCACGGTGATGGGCCGGGAAGTCGACCCGGGCACCGGGATCGCCTTCGCTGCGCAGCAGGGTGGTGAACTCCCGCAAGTCGGCGATACCGAGTCCCGCCGACCGCAGGCACGTGACGAGACCGACCCAGAACAGATCGTTCTCGTCGTAGCTGCGACGGCCGCCCGAGGTACGGGCCACCGGGCCGATCAGCCCCTCACGTTCGTAGTAGCGGAGGGTGTCCAGGCTGACGCCGCAGTGGGCGGCGGCATCCGCCGGTGCGAGACCACCCGCCGCGTCGGGCCGATCGTCCGTCGGGAGTCGTCGCGTCACCTTCATGGTCTCCATGACATCACCGGTTCATCGCGCAGCCGCGAACCGCGCCAGGTGGTCCGCCGAGAGTTGCAGCGCCCGACCGTCCAGGGCCTCGGCGAGCTGGCCGGGAGTGCTGACGCCGACGAGGGGGGTGATGCCCTGGGCTCGAAGCCACGCGAGCACCACCTGATGGCGGGTCGCGCCGGTCTCGGCGGTGACGTCGTCGAGCACCGCCGACACCGCCCTGGTGCCAGGGTGGTCGTAGGCGGCGGGCAACGGCTTGTCGGAACGGGAGTACGCGCCGTTGAGTAGCGGCGTGTAGGCCCACACGGCCAGCCCGGCGTCCTGCGCCAGGTCGAGATCCTCGTCCGCGAGCAGGCGGTGCCCACTGTCCGGGAGGCCGGCCCCCGGCCGCGGCTGCAGCAGGGAATGACGCAACTGCAGGGCGGAGAACGTCTCGCGCCCGGTGGCCACCGCCAGGGCACGGGCCCGCTCCACCCGCCACGCGGCATGGTTGGCGGCGCCGAGGCGCCGGGCCCGGCCCTCGGCGACGAGGTCGCCGAACACCCCGACCACCTCGCTCAAGGGCACGTCCCGGTCCTCCCCATGGGCCCAGAGCAGGTCGACGGCATCCAGGCCCAGCCGATCGAGACTGCCCTCCACGGCACGCCGGACGGCGGGGGCCGACAGTCCCGCCGCGCTCTCCGGCCAGCGATGGGGCACCAGTGGCGCCCACCGGACCTTGGTGGCCACCTTGACCGGCGCACCGTGGTTGACGCGCAGCCAGGAACCCACGACACGCTCGCTGGCGCCGCCCAGACCGCTCGGATCGGCCCAGAATGCGTAGTTGTCGGCAGTGTCCAGCCAGGTTCCGCCCGCCGCGACGTACTGGTCGAGGAGCGCCCAGGCATGGTTTTCCGGGGTGCGGGTCCCGAAGTACATGGTGCCGAGAACGAGGTCCTGGTCAGGGGAGGGCGTGCGTTCCATGCCCGGCACCCTGCAAGCTGGAGCGCGCTCCAGGTCAACCCTTGCCCCCCGCGCTCGCGTCGGAATCCTCCGATCGGTGACTGTTCGGGACCGTTCGCCACGGCGTGCCGACGCCACCTGTCAGGCTTCCGCCATGCAGGTCATCCCGGGTCGGCCGCACCCATTGGGCGTCACTACCGATCCGCACGCCGGGCCCGGGTGCTGGAACGTCGCCGTCGCTTCGTCGGCGGCCGAGCGGGTCTGGTTCTGCCTGCTCGACACCGATCCCGACACGGGCGGCGTCACCGAGACCCGGGTGGAACTGCCCGCTGTCGACGCCGGGGTCTGGCACGGCCGCGTCCTGGGCCTGCGCCCCGGGCAGCGCTACGGCTTCCGCGTCGACGGGCCATGGGACCCGGCCGCCGGCCAGCTGGCCAATCCGGCCAAGTTGCTCGTCGACCCCTACGCCCGCGCCGTCGTCGGTGATCTGGTCGTCGGCCCGGCGATCTACGCACATGACGTCGACGACCCGTCCCGGCCCAGCACCCTCGACTCGGCCGGGTCCGTCCCACACAGTGTGATCGTCGCGGGCGCTGCGGTCGGCGCTCGTCCGGACTGGAACCGGCCGGACACTGCGATCGCCGACACCGTGCTCTACGAGCTGCACGTGAAGGGCTTCACCCAGCTGCATCCCGATGTGCCCGCCGAGCTGCGCGGCACCTACGCCGGTCTGGCCCATCCGGCCGCCGTCGCCCACCTAACCGATCTGGGCATCACCGCCGTCGAGCTGCTTCCGGTGCAACACCACGTCGCCGAGACCTTCCTGCTGGACAAGGGTTTGGACAACTACTGGGGCTACAACACGATCGGCTTCCACGCCCCGCACCCCGGCTACTCGGCCGCGGCCCGGGCCGGCGACCCGGCCGGTGCGGTGGACGAGTTCCAGGACATGGTGCGCACGCTGCACGCCGCCGGCATTGCGGTCATCCTGGACGTCGTCTACAACCACACCGCCGAAGCCGGCCCCACCGGACCGACCCTGGCCTACCGCGGCCTGGACAACGCGAACTACTACCGGCTCGCTCCCGAGGACCCTTCGGCATACATCGACACCACGGGCTGTGGCAACTCGCTGAACGTCGGCCACCCGACGACCCTGCGGCTCATCCTGGACTCGTTGCGCTACTGGGTCACCGAGATGGGCGTCGACGGCTTCCGTTTCGACCTCGCTCCCACCCTGGCCCGCTCCGACGGGGCGTTCTCCGACCACGCCGCGTTCTTCGAGATCGCCGCCCAGGATCCGGTCCTCGCCGAGGTGACGTTGATCGCCGAACCGTGGGACGTGGGTCAGGGCGACAGCTACGACATCGGCCGGTTCCCGCCCGGGTGGTCGGAGTGGAACGGCCGTTTCCGGGACACCGTCCGCGACTTCTGGCGCAGTCACGACGACCGGCTGCCCGACCTGGTCACCCGGTTCCTCGGCTCGGCCGACCTCTACGGCGGGGACCGGCTGGCCGACCGGCGCGGACCGGACGCCTCGATCAACCTGGTCACCGTGCACGACGGGTTCACCCTGGCCGACCTGGTCAGTTACGACCACAAGCACAACGAGGCCAACGGGGAGGACAACCGCGACGGCACCGACGACAACCGTTCCTGGAACTGCGGTGTCGAGGGCCCGACCGACGATCCGACGGTAGTCGGGTTGCGGGCCGCCCAGACCCGGGCCCTGCTGGCCACCCTGCTGCTGGCCCGCGGGGTGCCGCTGTTACTCGGGGGCGACGAGCGGGGCCGCAGCCAGCAGGGCAACAACAACGCCTACTGCCAGGACTCCGCGCTGTCCTGGTGGGACTGGACCGCGCTGCGGACGCCCGCGGCCGAGGCCCTGCATGCCTTCACCCGGGACCTGCTCCGCGTGCGCCGCGATCACCCGGTACTGCGCCGGCACCGCTACCCACCGGCGGCGGGGGAGCGCTGCTACACGCCGGCCGGCGACCCGATGACCGGTACGGACTGGGCCGACGGGGCGGCCAAGAGCGTGACCATCGTGCTGGACGGCCGGGTCGAACCGGTCGGCAGCGACCCCGAACGGGCCCCCGGCGCGGTCGCCGCCGACACCGATGTCCTCGCCGTCCTCGTCAACGCCTGGTGGGAACCGTTGGATTTCACCGTCCCGGCCGACGTCGTCGGCGCCGGTGACGACTGGTGCGTCGTGGTCGACAGCCTGACCCCGGACCGGGCCGGGACGACCGTCAGCGCGGGTCGGGTGACGGTCGGCCCGCGGAGTCTGCTGCTGCTGACGCCTTCGTCGATGGACCGTCCGGCGACGACCCGCTGACCCGGGCCCGGAACACCCAGAAGCCCCACGCCTGATAGGCCAGCACGATCGGCAGCAGGACGGCGGTCGTGATCGACATGACCTGCAGGGCATAGGGACTGGCCGCGGTCCCGGCGACGGTCAGGGTCGTCGCCGGATCGGTCGAGACCAGCACGTTGGGGAACAGCCCGACGAAGATCGCGGCCACCGTGCCGCCGATGGCCACCGCGGACGCCGCGAACGTCCGGCCCGCGGACGCGCCCCCCGACCACAGGGTCGCGACGACTGCCGCAGCCACCGGAACCAGCACGGCGACGGTCGCCACCGCCCCCGGACGATGCGCGACCACCGTCACGACCGCCAGCAGCACGACGAGCGTGGTCGCCGGCAGCAGCAACCGGCGACGCAGCGTGCTGGCCCGCCCCTCCACGGTGCCGGTGGTGCGCAGGGTCAGGAATGTCGCCCCGTGGGCCAGGCACAGCATTGTCAGCGTCGCGGCCACCAGGAGGCCGTAGGGGGTGAACGCCGCTCCGGCACCGCCGACCAGGTCGCCCGCCCCGTCGAGCGGCAGACCGGCGACCAGATCGCCCAGCGCCAGACCCAGGAAGGCGGGTGCCAGCAGCGAGGCGACCGACAGCAGGACCGTCCACACCCGCCGGGCCGCCGCCCCGTCGGCATGCCTGCCGAACTCCAGAGCGACACCGCGGACGATGAGGGCGGCCAGTCCGCCCCAGAAAACGAGGTACTGGCCGGACAGCCAGGCGCCGTACCAGGGCGGGAACGCGGCGAAGGTGCCGGCGACCGGCACCACCAGCCACACCTCGTTGCCGTCCCACCAGGGACCGATGGCCGACAGCGCGCTGCGCCGCTCGGCGTCGGTGCGGCCGACCACGGCGTGCAGGGCGCCGACCCCGAAGTCGAAGCCCTCCAGGACGAAAAACCCGGTCCACAGGACGGCGATGAGCACGAACCAGACGGTGGGCAGATCCATGTCGTCCTCCGTCAGTAGGTCGCAGCCGCGCCGGCCGCCCTCGTTGTCGGGCGGTCGCCCGGGGACTGGTCGTCAGGCGGCAGTGGCCCGACACCCCGCCGCGCGTGGCGGATCATCAGCACCGCGGCGGTGATCCCGATGGTGGCGTAGAGGACACCGACGATGAGAAGACTGACGACGATCTGCCCCGCACCGCCGGAACCCGACAGCCCGTCCTTCGTCAGCAACAGGCCCTGCACGAGCCACGGTTGCCGGCCCGACTCGGTCAGCAGCCAGCCGGCCGTGGCCATCGCGAACGGTGCGATCACCACCCAGGACGACACCCACAGGAACAGTCGGGAATCGTCGAACCGGCGGCGCCACAACAGGAATGCGCCCCACAGGCCGAGCATGGCCAGCCCGCCGGCGCCGTAGGCCATCACCCGCATCGAGAAGTACTGGATGACGACGTTGGGGACGTAGTCGCCGGGACCGTACTGCTGGTTGTACTGCTCATCGAGCTGCGCCAGGCCCTGCACCTGTCCGTCCCAACTGCCGGTGGCCAACAGCGACAGCAGGTGCGGCACCTCGATGATCTTCACCGGCGTCTCGCCGGAATCGAAGCCACCGATCTGCAGGACGGAGAACGAGCACGGCGAGCAGGTGTCCCAGTTGGCCTCGGCCGCCGCGATCTTCATCGGCTGGAACGTGGTCTCGTTGATGCCGAGCTGCCCACCGACCTGGAACTGCAGGACGGTGGCGACGAGCATCAGCCACAGGCCGCCCTTGGTGCTGCCGCGAAGCAGCCGGGCCTGCTCGTCCAGGGCTGGGTCCGGGGTGCCGGCCCGGCGGGCACGGGCGGCCCGGCGCAAGTGCCAGGCCCCGACCGCCAGGAGTACGGTGCCGCCGAAGCTGAGCGCGACCAGCACCACGTGCAGATAGCCCCAGACGAAGATCCGGTTGGCAAAGAGGTCGACGACGCTGGTCAACTGGGCGCGCCCGGTCACCGGGTTGATCTCGTAGCCGACCGGATGCTGCATCCACGAGTTGGCGGCCATGATGAACACCGCCGACAGCATCGCGCCCAGCGGGATCATCCACGCGGTGAACAGGTGGACGCGGCGGGGGAGCACCGACCAGCCGAACCACCAGAGCCCGAGGAACGTGGCCTCCAGGAAGAACGCGGCCAGACCCTCCATGGCCAGCGGAGCACCGAACACGTCCCCGACGAAGACCGAGTACCGCGACCAGTTGAGCCCGAACTGGAACTCCTGGACCAGACCGGACGCCGCGCCGACCGCCACCGACAGCAGCAGCAGTCCACCGAAGAACCGGGTCACCCGGGCCGGTTCGGCGCGGCCGGTGCGATACCAGTGGGTGTGCAGGACGGCGACACAGACGGCCAGTCCCATCGTCACCGGGACGAACAGGAAGTGGTAGATGCTGGTGGTCGCGAACTGGATGCGAGCCAGGTCGAGCTGGTCCATGCGGCACTCCACCGACTCGGGACCGGGCACCGAGCGCAACCAGCCGTGACGGTCAGTGTCACAGCGTTCGCGGCTGATGCGGGAGCGTGAGCCGGGGAATTCGCTCGATGGGCTACGATGTTCTCTGCATCGTCCGGAACGTGAGTCCGGCGGCGCAAATGCGGGCGTAGCTTAGTGGTAAAGCCTCAGTCTTCCAAACTGATGATGCGAGTTCGATTCTCGTCGCCCGCTCAACGAATGGCCCCCGCTGTCCCACCGGTCGCGGACCGGCCCTTCGCCGGGGTGTAGCGCAGCTTGGTAGCGCGCCTGCTTTGGGAGCAGGATGTCGCAGGTTCAAATCCTGTCACCCCGACCAACGAACACCCGCGCGGCCGAGTCGTCCGGGGAGCAGGATGTCGCAGGTTCACATCCTGTCACCCCGACCAGTGAACACCTGCGCGGCCGAGTCGTCGGGGAGCAGGATGTCGCAGGTTCACATCCTGTCACCCCGACCACCGAACACCTGCGCGGCCGAGTCGTCGGGGAGCAGGATGTCGCAGGTTCACATCCTGTCACCCCGACCACCGAACACCCGCGCGGCCGAGTCGTCGGGGAGCAGGACGTCGCAGGTTCGAATTCTGTCACCCCGACCACCGAATGCTCGCGCGGCTCACAAGTGGCCCGCTCATGCTGTCTCCGCGTCCAGTCGCCCGACTCCGTCGAACGCAGGCGCAGATGTCCTCCCGGTTTCGCGGAACGCTCTAGACTCGGCCGCGGCTGTGCCCGGTTCGTGCACCGTCCGCCGCCGTCGTGGACGGGGGCGTACCGCGGGCCGACCCAAGCCGGCCCACGACCCTGCGGCAGCCTGCCGATACCCGTCCGAGGAGTAATCCCACCGTGAAGAGCACCGTCGAACAGCTGAACCCGACCCGCGTCAAGATCAACGTCGAGGTTCCGTTCGACGAACTGAAGCCCCAGTTCGACAAGGCCTACAAGGCCCTCGCCGGTCAGGTCCGTATCCCGGGCTTCCGCCCCGGTAAGGTCCCGGCCCGCATCCTCGACGCCCGCCTCGGCCGTGGCGCGGTGCTGTCCGAGGTCGTCAACGAGGCCGTTCCGGCCAAGTACGGCGAGGCGATCAGCGAGGCCAATCTGTCGGTCATCGGACAGCCGGAGATCGAGGTCACCCGCATCGAGGACGGCGAGACCCTCGAGTTCACCGCCGAGGTCGACGTCCGACCGGAGTTCACCGTCCCGGACCCGTCCACCGTCTCCGTCGAGGTGGCCGACGTCGAGGTCGCCGACGGCGATGTCGAGGAGCAGGTCGAGGCGCTGCGCGACCGCTTCGCCACCGTGACCGAGGTCGAGCGGGCCGCCGACGAGGGCGACCTGGTCACCATCGACCTGTCCGCCGAGCGCAACGGCGAGATCCTGGCCGACGCCACCGCCGACGGCCTGACCTACAAGGTCGGCTCCGGTGACCTCATCGACGGCCTCGACGACGCCGTCAGCGGACTGGGTGCCGGCGAGTCCGCCACCTTCACCACCGCCCTGGTCGCCGGCCCCCACGCCGGCCAGGAGGTCCAGGTCACCGTCACCGTCCAGAAGGTGAGCAGCCGCGAGCTGCCCGAGGTGGACGAGGACTTCGCCCAGCTGGCCAGCGAGTTCGACACGGTCGAGGAGCTGCGGGCGGACCTGACCGAGAAGATCCGCCGGGTCAAGGGACGCGAGCAGGGCATCGAGGCCCGGGACAAGGTGCTGGAGGCCCTCCTGGCCACCGCCGACATTCCGGCCCCGGAGAGCGTCGTCAAGGCCGAGGTCGAGGCCCGTCAGCACGACGCGGTGCACTCCTTCGACCACAACGAAGACGCCTTCGCCGCCTACCTGGAGAAGCAGGGCCAGAGCCGCGAGGAGTTCGACACCGAGGTCCGCGAGTCCGCCGTCAAGGCCGTGCAGACCCAGCTGCTGCTGGACGCCCTGGCCGAGCAGAACGACGTGCAGGTCGACCAGTCCGAGTTCGTCGAGCGTGTGATGTTCAACGCCCAGCAGCTCGGTATGTCGCCCGACCAGTACTTCCAGCGGGTCACCCAGGGCAACCAGGTCGGCGCGATCTTCGCCGACGTGCGCCGGGGGAAGGCGCTGGCCACCGCCGTCGAGCAGGCCACCGTCACCGACGCCTCCGGAGCCACTGTCGACATCGCCGCCCTGTTCGGTGTCGAGGAGGTCCCGGCTGACGAGGTCGAGGCCCCGGAGGACACCGCGGTCGATCAGGCTGGTACCGATGAGGCCGAGTCCGCCCCGGCCGAGGACAAGGCCGCCGACACCGAGCGCTGACCTGCGGCGCAAGGTCACGCCGTCAGCGAACAGGCCCCCGGCTACCACGGTAGGCCGGGGGTCTGTCGTTACTGTCGGGACAACGTACGGCGCGCGATGGTGCAGCCGGGTCGTCCCCTCGGGGCCGACGCCCGGCTCTCGCCCGGATCCCGATCGAACCGGACCCGGTCATCGGCGCCACACCAGAAGGAGAGTGCAGTGAGCGACCGCCATTCGCAGGCGCGGGTGCCCGAACCCCTGCGCAAGCTGGAGTCCGCCGTCCCCGGCCTGTCCGCCCCGCTGATGCGCGGCACCCCCGGCCTGTCGCTGTCCGACTCGGTCTCCGAGCGTCTGCTCCGGGAGCGGATCATCATCCTCGGATCCGAGGTGCGGGACACCAACGCCAACGAGATCACCGCGCAGCTGCTGCTGCTCGCCGCGGAGGATCCCGAGAAGGACATCACCCTCTACATCAACTCGCCCGGGGGCAGCGTCACCGCGGGGATGGCCATCTACGACACGATGATGCTCATCGAGCCGGACGTCGCCACCACCGCGATGGGCCTGGCCGCCTCCATGGGCCAGTTCCTGCTCACCGCGGGGGCCAAGGGCAAGCGCGCCGCCCTGCCGCACACACGCATCCTCATGCACCAGCCGAGCGCCGGCGTCGGCGGTACCGCCGCGGACATCGCCATCCAGGCGGACATGCTGATCAAGTCCAAGCGTGAGCTCACCGAGCTGCAGTCGCTGCACACCGGCCAGCCGCTCGAGCGCATCGAGATCGACCAGGACCGCGACCGCTGGTTCACCGCCCAGGAGGCGCTGGAGTACGGGTTCATCGACAAGGTCGTGGCCCGTGCTTCGCAGAATCCGGCCAGCACCCCGCCCGGCAACTGACCAGCACCCGAGGAAGACACCACAGATGAACTCGAACATGCGCGGTCCCCAGGGCCTGGCCCACGGCAACGCCCTGAACATGCCGCAGGCCCGCTACATCCTGCCGTCCTTCGTCGAGCGCACCAGCTACGGCGTCAAGGAATCCAACCCCTACAACAAGCTCTTCGAGGAGCGCATCATCTTCCTCGGCGTGCAGATCGACGACGCGTCCGCGAACGACGTCATGGCCCAGCTGCTGACGCTGGAGTCCACCGACCCGGACCGCGAGATCATCATGTACATCAACTCGCCGGGTGGCTCGTTCACGTCCATGACGGCGATCTACGACACCATGCAGTTCGTCCGCCCGCACATCCAGACGGTGTGCCTGGGTCAGGCGGCCTCGGCCGCCGCCGTGCTGCTCGCCGCCGGCACCCCCGGCCGGCGTCTGGCGCTGCCGAACTCGCGGATCCTCATCCACCAGCCGGCCACCGAAGGTGTCTACGGCCAGGTGTCCGACCTGGAGATCCAGGCCGCGGAGATCGGCCGTATGCGGTCCGCGCTCGAAGAGATCCTGTCGCGGCACTCCAACAAGACGCCCGAGGAGGTCCGCAAGGACATCGACCGGGACAAGATCCTCACCGCCCAGGAGGCCAAGGACTACGGCCTGGTCGACGAGGTCCTCGGCTACCGCAAGCTCGAGGTCTGAGCAAGTCCGATCGGGGCCCCACCGCATTCCCTCGCGCGGCACCAGCATCGCCGGGGAACGCGGCGGGGCCCTTCTCCTACCAGTGAACGTTCGCGGCCGGCCGGTATTTCACCTGCCCGCCGCCCCACCGGGCGGATACCCTGGTGGTCGTGTCGGGGTGTCATCACCGCCGTCCGGGCATGACCACCGGGTAACGTCCCAGGTCCAGACCGTCCAACAGATCGAGGGGCACATGGCACGCATCGGCGACGGAGGCGATCTGCTGAAGTGCTCTTTCTGCGGGAAGAGCCAGAAGCAGGTCCGCAAGCTCATCGCCGGCCCCGGCGTCTACATCTGCGACGAATGCATCGATCTCTGCAACGAGATCATCGAGGAAGAGCTGGCCGAGACCAGCGAGGTCAAGCTCGACGAGCTGCCGAAGCCCACGGCCATCCGTGAGTACCTCGACCAGTACGTCATCGGTCAGGACACCGCCAAGAAGGCGTTGTCCGTCGCCGTCTACAACCACTACAAGCGGATCCAGGCCGGCCCCGACCGCGGGCCCGAGCCGGTCGAGCTGGCCAAGTCCAACATCCTGATGCTCGGCCCCACCGGTTGCGGCAAGACCTACCTCGCCCAGACGCTGGCCAAGATGCTCAACGTCCCGTTCGCCATCGCGGACGCGACCGCGCTCACGGAGGCCGGGTACGTGGGCGAGGACGTCGAGAACATCCTGCTCAAGCTGATCCAGGCGGCCGACTACGACGTGAAACGGGCCGAGACCGGCATCGTCTACATCGACGAGGTCGACAAGATCGCGCGCAAGTCCGAGAACCCGTCCATCACCCGTGACGTCTCCGGGGAGGGCGTGCAGCAGGCGCTGCTGAAGATCCTCGAAGGCACGCAGGCCTCGGTGCCGCCGCAGGGCGGACGCAAGCACCCGCACCAGGAGTTCATCCAGATCGACACGACGAACGTGCTGTTCATCGTGGCCGGTGCGTTCGCCGGACTGGACAAGATCATCGGTGAGCGGGTCGGCAAGCGGGGCCTCGGGTTCGGCGCGGAGGTCCGCAGCAAGTTCGAGATCGACGGCTCCGACGTCTTCGCCGACGTCATGCCCGAGGACCTCATCAAGTTCGGACTCATCCCCGAGTTCATCGGCCGGCTGCCCGTCGTGGCGTCGGTGACGAACCTCGACAAGGAGTCCCTGGTCAAGATCCTCACCGAGCCGCGGGACGCGCTGTCCAAGCAGTACCAGCGGTTGTTCGACATGGACGGCGTGGCGCTGGAATTCGCGCCCGACGCGCTGGAAGCCATCGCCGACGAAGCCATCCTGCGGGGCACCGGCGCCCGCGGTCTGCGCGCGATCATGGAGGAGGTCCTCCTCCCGGCCATGTACGAGGTGCCCGGCCGTGACGACGTCGAGCGGGTGGTCGTCACCGCCGAGACCGTTCGCTCCAACGTCTATCCGACCATCGTGCCTCGGCAGCCCAAGCGGGCCCCACGGGAGAAATCGGCCTGATCGACCCGGCGCCCGCCCGGCGCCGACCGACATGACGAGAGCCCCCGACCGCAGGTCGGGGGCTCTCGTCATCGGGGGCGCAGGTCAGCTACCGCAGTTGGTCTCGATCCAGGTGTTGACGTGCTCGCTGGCCGTGGTGAACTCGGCACTGCTCAACAAGTCGCCAGCCTGTTCGAGACTGCCCCCCGCCGCTTGAGCCGAGATCTGGCTCAGGGTCTGAAAATCGGCGGTCAGCGCGTCCGGGATCTGGCCGGATGCGTCCAGATCGGACAATGCCTTCTGCAGTTCGGTGTCGTCGAACTGGCCCGTCCCGCCGAGCGCGCTCAACGGTGCGACAGCGATCGTGAGGTAGGCGATCGAGACCGAGGTGCATTCTTCCGAGAACCCGGGGATCGACCCGAGATCGGTGGGGATCGTCAGATCGGTCGGTGCCGTGATGTCGCTCAGCTCGGTCGGGTCGGTCAACTCGGTCAGATCCGTCGGGTCACTCGGCGCGGTGGGACGCGCGGTCGTCGGACGGGTACTGGTCGCCGACGTGCGCGCGGTCGTCGACGGCTCGGAGGTCGTCGGCGGGGCGACCGTCGTGGTCACGGCCGCAGCATTCGGTTGCGGTGCGCCGGTCACGGACGCGCCACAGGCACTCACGGTGATGACGGTCGCGGCGACCACGGCTGCGGCCGCCGTCAGGCGGAACACCGAGCGGCGCTGACGGGGACGGGAGGGGGAGGGCATGAAGGACTCCTGCGGGACGATCGGGACGCGGGCTGCTCTGCAACGGTGGGCAGGAGAAGCGCCGAGCCGCGCTGATACCCATGGGCCCGCCGGCGCATCGAGCGGCACCCGACCGGGTCGTTCCGTCGACCCACCACCGCGCCCGGCAACGAAGGTGCCGGTCAGGCGCCGACGATGCGCTGGGGCCCGCAGTAGACGTTGAAACCGCGGCTCGAGGTGAAGCCGACCAGCGTCATCCCGGTGGCCCGGGCCAGATCGACCGCGAGCGAGGACGGAGCCGAGACCGCGACCAGCAGACCCACTCCGGCCATCGCCGCCTTCTGGACCAGTTCATAGGACGCCCGCGACGAGGTCAGCAGGAAGGCGTCGCGGACCGGTACCCGCCCCTGCAGGAGCAGGGCGCCGATCACCTTGTCGACGGCGTTGTGACGGCCGACGTCCTCCCGGACCAGGGTGATCTCGCCGGCCGACGTCACCAGCGCGGCCGCATGGACCCCGCCGGTCCGTTGGAAGGTCCGCTGCCGTTCCCGCAGCCGATCCGGAAGGGCCTGCAGCACTGCGGGTTGCACGGCGATGCCGTCGTCCAGCGGGTGCCGCAGGTCCCGCTGCAACGCCTCGATCGACGCCGACCCGCACACCCCGCAGGCCGAGGTGGTGGGGAAGCTGCGGGCGATGATCGGCGTTGGCGGGACGGCCGACCGGGCCCGTTCCACGTCCAGGACGTTGTAGGTCTGCCGGCCGTCGGCGTCCACCCCGTCGCAGTAGCGGGCCTCGCGCACGTCGCCGGCCGCGGTGATGACACCCTCGGCGTGCAGGAACCCGTGCACCAGATCGATGTCGGCTCCCGGGGTCCGCATCGTCGTGGTCAGCGAGACCCCGTCCACCCGGATCTCCAGCGGTTCCTCGCCGGCGACCACATCGGGACGGGACACGAAGCGTCCGTCGGAGAATCGGCGTACCGCGGTCGGCACGGTCAGACGTGACATCGTCGTCCTCCCGCCCGGGAAGCCCGAGGGGCCCGGGGCGTTCTGTCGGGCAGTGGTCCGCGGACGGTCAGTTCCGGACCATCCGGATCTCCAGGATGCCCAACGAATCGGTGCGGTCCTCGCCGTCCGGGATGAAGTTGTGGTTCACGTAGAAGCGGCTCGCCCGCGGGTTGTCCCGGTACACCCACAGCGACGCCGGCCCGTTACCGACCGCCGCCTCCAGCAGGTCGTCGGCCAGTCCCTTGCCCTTGAACTCCTCGCGCACGTAGATCGCGTACAGCTCGCGCTCGCCGGCGGGCCCGGGCGGCGGGTTGTCGTCGCGGCTGGGACCGGCGATCGCGATCCCGACGACCTGGCCGTCGAGCTCGGACAACCAGTGGTCACCCAGACCGGACTCGATCTCGTTGCGGCGCCGGTTGGCCATCGAATCCAGATCCAGCGCTTCCAGGCGATCTGACCCCCACAGGTCGGCGTACGCCTCCCGCCAGCAGGCCAGATGGCAGGCGGCGAAAGCCTCGGCATCGTCGGTGGTGGCCCGACGCACGGTGGGGGACGAAGTCATCTGGTTCCCTTTCAACAGGACGCGCGGGCACCCCGGAGACGGCCGACATGCGGGTATTCCGAGCGTTCGCGGTGCAGCTCCAGGCTAGTGCACCACTACGCGCCGGGATCGCCGGAGCGCCCGGCGGAGCGGGGCACCGGCCCCCGGCACACCGGCCGTCAGGCGTGTTGAGCGCGATGAGCTGGTCACCCGCGGTGGCAGGATGGCTCGGTGACCGTGTACCGCGACTCCGCAGTCGTGCTCCGGGTGACCAAGCTCGGGGAAGCCGACCGGATCGTGACGCTGCTGACCCGGCGCAACGGTCGCATCCGCGCGGTCGCCAAGGGCGTGCGCCGCACCCGGAGCAAGTTCGGGGGCCGGCTGGAACCGTTCGGGCACGTCGACCTGCAGCTGTACGCCGGTCGCAACCTCGACATCGTGACCCAGGCCGTCAGCCTGGACACCTTCGGTCCGGCACTGGCCGCCGACTACCCGCGCTACACCTGCGCCACCGCCATCGTGGAGACCGCCGAACGGATGACGGCCGAGGAACGCGAACCGGCGTTGCGGCTGTTCCTGCTGGTGGTCTCCGCATTACGCGCCCTGGTCCAGACCGACCGGGACCCCGCCCTGGTGCTCGATGCGTTCCTGCTGCGGGCCCTGGCGCTGTCCGGGTGGGCCCCCGCCCTGCGCGAGTGCGCGCGTTGCGGCATCCCCGGGGGCACGGTGGGCGGCGAGCCGGGCTTCCATTCGGCCTTCCACGTCGCCTCGGGCGGTTCGCTGTGTCCCGACTGTCGAGGGGCGGGCGCCGGTGGAGCCGTCCGGCCCGCTCCGACGACCCTGGAACTGATGGCCGCCCTGGCCGAGGGGGACTGGCCGGCCGCCGAGGCGGCCACCGGACCCGACCGTCGGGAGGCCTCCGGTCTGGTCGCGGCACTGCTGCAGTGGCACCTGGAACGGTCGCTGCGGTCGCTGCCGCTCGTCGACCGGGTCGCCGTGACCCCTGAACCCACCGCCGGCCCCCGCCGGCCCGACCTCGCTCTGGAGTCCTAGGACATGGCGCTCCGCCGCACGCGATCGCAGCCGGTCGCCCCGGCCCTCCCGCGTCCGCATCCGACCGGGGCCCGTCCGCCGGTCCTGCCGCCGGAATCGGTCCCCCGCCACGTCGCCCTGGTGATGGACGGGAACGGTCGCTGGGCCAAGGCGCGGGGCCTGCCCCGCACCGAAGGGCACAAGCGGGGGGAAGCTTCCCTGTTCGACGTCGTCGAGGGCGCCATCGAGATCGGTGTCACGCATCTGTCCGCCTACGCCTTCTCCACCGAGAACTGGCGGCGCTCGCCCGACGAGGTCCGCTTCCTCATGGGCTTCAATCGCGACGTCATCCGCCGGCGACGCGACGAGATGCACGCCCTGGGCGTCCGGGTGCGCTGGGCCGGCCGCCGGCCGCGCCTGTGGCGCAGTGTCATCAAGGAACTCGAGGTCGCCGAGGAACTCACGGCCGACAACCGCGTCCTCACCCTGACGATGTGCGTGAACTACGGCGGCCGCGCCGAGATCGCCGACGCCGCCCGGGCCCTGGCTCTGGACGCCGCGGCCGGCCGCATCGATCCGGCGAAGGTGGACGAGAAGATGCTGGCCCGGTACCTCGACGAGCCCGACATGCCCGATGTCGATCTCTTCCTGCGCTCGTCCGGTGAGCAGCGGACCAGCAACTTCCTGCTCTGGCAGTCGGCCTACGCCGAGTTCGTCTTCCTGGACACGCTCTTCCCTGACTTCGACCGCCGCCACCTGTGGCAGGCGTGCGAGATCTACGCCGCCCGCAACCGACGCTTCGGCGCCGAGACGGTGCCGACACCGATCGACGGGACGACCACACCGCCGGGGGGATCGGCGGACGAGACGCAGGGGGACCCGACCGGATGACCGCACAGGACACGCACGCCGGACACAGCGCCTCCGGCCCGGCCGAGCCCGGCACCGGCCGGCGCCGCTACCGCCCCGGCTCCCTGGAGATCTTCGGTCTGATCCTGCTCACCGCCATCCTGCTGCGTGGACCACTGGCGCGGGCCCTGGACGAACCGATCCTGCAGAGCTGGTCGACCGTTTTCATCGCGGTCTGCGTGCAGGCCACGCCGTTCCTGGTCCTCGGGGTCGTGGTGTCCGGGGCGATCGCAGCCTTCGTCCCCAGTTCGGTCTTCACCCGGTTGCTGCCGTCCTCTCCCGCCCTGGCCGTCCCCGCGGCCGGCGCCTGCGGGGCGCTGCTGCCCGGCTGCGAGTGCGGGTCCGTCCCGATCGCCAACCGCTTGATGGCCCGGGGCGTGCGGCCGTCCGCCGCACTGGCCTTCCTGCTGTCGGCCCCCGCAATCAACCCGATCGTCCTCGTCGCGACGGCCGTCGCCTTCAGTGCCGAACCGTCGATGGTCTGGGCCCGGCTCATCGCCGGTCTGCTGACCGCCGTCATCGTGGGCTGGATCTGGGAACGCATCGGCCGGCCCGAGTGGATGCGGCCCCGCCGGCGGGACGACGTCGTCGAGGTCACTGGCACCGGGCCCCGCTGGCGGCTGTTCACCGGCACGATGCTCGGCGACTTCACCCAGGCCGCCGGGTTCCTGGTGCTCGGTGCGGCGGCCGCGGCGACCTTCAAGACCGTCGTACCCGCCCACATCATGGAGAGCATCGGCGGGTCGATCTGGCTGTCCATCCTGCTGATGGCGGCCCTGGCGTTCCTGTTGGCCCTCTGCTCCGAGGCCGACGCGTTCGTCGCCGCGTCGTTCTCGACCATCCCGTTCGTCGGCAAGCTGGTTTTCCTGACCGTCGGCCCGGCGGTCGACGTCAAGCTCGCGGCCATGCAGGCCGGAGTGTTCGGGCGCAAGTTCGCCGTGCGCTTCTCGCCGCTCACCCTGGCCGTCGCGATCGTCGTCGGTACCGTGGTGGGGCTGGCGTTCTGGGGACTGGGGTAGGGCAGGGGTGGGGCCGGAGATGAACGTGAGCCAGAGATGAACAAGGAAACGCAGTCCGTCGTGGTCAGCCTGCTCGGTGGGCTGCTGGTGTCGATCACCCTGTCGGGACGGTTCACGTCCTACGTCAAGCCGGGTTTCGCGCCGCTGCTGCTCATCGGCGGCGGCGTGTTGATCGTGGTCGGTGTCGTGTCGCTGATCCTGGCCCTGCGGGACGACTCCCGGCAGCGGAAGGCCGCGACGACCGGGCACGGGCCGGCGTCAGCGATCGGCGCGCCGGGGACGAACTCGGCGGACACCGCCACCCCGGTCGAGGACGCTCACGGGCACGACCACGACAGGTCGCGCGCTCCCTGGCTCATCGTCGTCCCGGTGCTGGTGCTGCTGCTCGTCGCCCCGCCGGCCCTGGGCGCGGACGCCGTCGCCCGCAACGCGACCTCGCAGGCGCTCAACGGGGCCGTGCAGAACGCACCCACACTCAACGACCAGTCCGGCGCCGGCGGCGGTTCCACGGGCGGATACGCGTTCAACGACGGCAGCGGCTCGGTGACCGACGCCAGCGGTTCCCGGCGCATCCAGCACTTCCCGGCGCTGCCGGACGGCGACAACCCCACCATCGGCATGAAGGATTTCGTGCTGCGGGCGCTGTACGACGCCGACAACTCGTTGACCGGTCGCCCGGTCACCGTCGTCGGCTTCATCGCCCCACCCGGAGACGGATACAGCGACGGCTACACCATCGCCCGGATGGTCATCAGCTGCTGCGCGGCGGACGCCAACCCCATGCAGCTGCACGTCGACGGCCCGGCCCCGTACCCGGTCGACACCTGGGTGTCGGCGGTCGTGTCCCCGGTCGACAACACCGCGACCCTCGACAACGGGTACGTCCCGACGGTCACCGTCACGTCGCTGACGCCGATCGACCAGCCCGCGGACCCGTACGAGAACTAGGACCCGCTCCGGTTCAGCCCAGCTCGGCGGCCAGCGCGACGTCCAGGGTCCGGTGGGAGAACTCGAACCCGTCGTCGTGCAGCACCGTCGGGACGGCCCGCTGTCCGCCCAGGAGTTCCTCGGCGAACTGACCGAGGACCAGATGCAGGGCGGGGGCGGGAACGACCCAGGGAGCCGGCCGGTGGTACTGGCGGGCCAACGCGGACATGAACTCGGCGTTCGTCACCGGGTAGGGCGCGGTCATGTTGACCGCCCCGTCCACCGTCGAGCCCAGCAGGTGCCGGACCGCGCGGACCCAGTCGGTCACCGAGATCCACGGGAACCACTGGTCGCCGCGGCCGAGCCGGCCACCGAGACCCAGCTTGATCACCGGGGCCAGCTGGGTGAGCATGCCCCCGTCCCGGCCGATGACCGGGGCGGTCCGCAGCAGCACCACCCGGACGTCGTCCTGGACGGCTGCGTCGGTGGCCGCCTCCCAATCGACGCAGACCTCGGCCAGGAACGTCTCACCGGCCGGTGAGCGCTCGGTGTCGATGCGGGTGTCGTGGCGGGCTCCGTAGAAGCCGGTGCCGGACGCGTTGAGGAGCGTGGGCACACCCGACTGCGCGCATTCCTCGGCCAGCACCCGCGTAGGGGTGACCCGGGACGACCAGAGCAGCTGCTTGTACTGATGGGTCCAGCGGTGATCACCGATGCCGGCGCCGCACAGGTTGATCACGGCGTCGGCGCCGTCGAACACCGCGTGGTCGAGCTGACCGCGGTCCGGGTCCCAGGTGCTTTCCGCCGGTCCCTGGGCCGGTCGGCGGACCAGACGGACGACGTCGTGCCCGTCGGCGGTCAACGCCGACGTCAGCCGGGCACCGAGGAATCCGCTCACACCAGCGGCGATGATGCGCATGGTCCGACCGTACCCAGCGGGGCGCCGCGGTACGCAGCCCGCCCCCGGACGCCGGGACATCCTCCCGCCGACGGCGAAGGCCGGGCCCCCGTGGGGGAGGCCCGGCCTTCGCGTCAGTGGTGCATGGGGATTAGAGCCCCAGTTCGCCCTCGAACTCACCGGACTCGATGCGCTTCTTCACCAGGCCGAGGAAACGGCTGGCGTCGGCACCATCGATGTTGCGGTGGTCGTAGGACAGGGCCAGGTACATCATCGACCGGACGGCGATGACGTCGTTGCCGTCGGCGTCGGCGATGACCACCGGCCGCTTGACGATGGCCCCGGTGCCCAGGATGGCGGACTGCGGCGGCACGAAGATCGGGGTGTCGAACAGCGCGCCCACCGAACCGGTGTTGGTGATGGTGAACGTGCCGCCGGACAGCTCGTCCGGACCGATCTTGTTGTCCCGGGTCCGCTTGGCCAGGTCGGCGATCTTGCGGGCGATCCCGGCGATGTTCAGGTCATCGGCGTTCTTGATGACCGGGACGATGAGGCCACGCGGGGTGTCGACCGCGATGCCCAGATGGACGTTGCCGTGGTAGGTGATCTCCTTCAGATCGTCCGACAGCGTCGAGTTGATCACCGGGTAGACCTTCGCCGCCTCCAGCGCCGCCTTCACAAAGAACGGCAGGAACGAGAGGTTGACGCCCTCGCGCGCCGAGAACGACGCCTTGGCCTTGGCCCGCAGGGCCGCCACCCGGGTGACGTCGACCTCCATGACGGTGGTCAGCTGAGCGGCGACGTCCAGACCCATACGCATGTTCTTGGCGATGGACTGACGGATTCGCGGCAGTTTCTGCGTCGTACCGATGAGGGCTTCGGCCGCCGCGTCCGGCTTCGGGGCTCCGCCGCCGGCCTTGGCCGCGGGGGCGGCCGGGGCCGGTGCTGCAGCCGGGGCTGCGGGCTCGGCGGCGGCCTTCTTGGCGGCCTCGGCCGCGGCCACGACGTCCTCACGGCGGATGCGCCCGCCGACGCCGCTGCCGGTGATCGTGGACAGGTCGACCCCGGTGTCGGAGGCCAGCTTGCGGATGACCGGGGTGACGTAGACGCCCTCCGGGGCCTTGGCCGGCGGCAGCGCCGAGTCGGCCGGCTTGGGGGCCGGCGGCTTCGGGGCCGGCGGCGCCGGCTTGGGCTCGGGCTTCGGTTCCGGCTTGGGCTCGGGCTTGGGTTCCGGCTTGGGCTCGGGCTTGGGTTCCGGCTTGGGCTCGGGCTTGGGTTCCGGCTTGGCCTCGGGCTCCGGGGCCGCGGCGGACGCGTCGCCGATGACACCCAGCTCGGCTCCGACCTCGATGGTCTCGTCCTCGCCCGCGGTGATCTTCAGCAGCGTGCCGGCGATGGGGGAGGGCACCTCGGTGTCGACCTTGTCGGTGGACACCTCGACCAGCGGCTCGTCGACCGCGACCTCGTCACCGACGGCCTTGAGCCACCGGGTGACGGTGCCCTCGGTAACCGACTCGCCCATCTCCGGCAGCGTGATGGACGTGCCGCCGGCCGAACCGCCACCGGTGCCGGCGGTGGGCTTCTCAGCGGGCTCGTCGGTCTCGGTCGACGGCGCCTCGGCCGGGGCGTCCGACTGCGACGTGGCCTCCGGCTCCGGTTCCGGCTCCGACGCCTCGGGAGCCTCCTCGGCCGCGTCCCCGTCACCGGCCCCGGATCCGTCCCCGATCACGCCGAGTTCGGCACCGACCTCGGCGGTCTCGTCCTCGCCCACCGTGATCTTCTGCAGCACCCCGCTGAACGGGGAGGGGATCTCGGTGTCCACCTTGTCGGTCGAGACCTCGACCAACGGCTCGTCGACCTCGACCTGGTCGCCCACGTTCTTGAGCCAGCGGGTGACGGTTCCCTCGGTGACGCTCTCACCGAGGGCCGGCATCTGTACGGACTGGGACATGCGGTGCTCTCCTACCTGCAGCTACTGATGGACGGGCGCGACCGGTGGGACGCCGGGTGGGCGTCCCCGAGGGGCTTCGGACGTGGGGTGGGACGGCGAAGGGGTCGGGACGGAGCGCTGGTGGTCAGTCGTGCACGTGCAGCGGCTTGCCGGCGAGCGCGAGCATCGCCTCGCCGACGGCTTCCTGCTGGCTCGGGTGGGCGTGGATGAACGGTGCGACGTCCTCCGGGTAGGCCTCCCAGCCGACGATCAGCTGCGCCTCGGCCAGCAGTTCACCGATCCGGGCGCCGACCATGTGCACGCCGATGATCGGGCCCTCCTTGACCCGGATGACCTTGACGCCACCGGCGGTCTTGAGGATCTGCGACTTGCCGTTACCGCCCAGGTCGTAGACGTACGACTCGATCGCGTCGCCGCCGAACTTCTCCTTGGCCTTGGCCTCGCTGTAGCCGACCGAGGCGACGTTCGGGTCGCAGTAGGTGATCTTCGGGATGTCGACGTCGGCGATGACCTTGGGGTTCAGGCCCGCGATCTCCTCGGCGACGAAGATGCCCTGCTGGAAGCCACGGTGGGCCAGCTGCAGGCCGGGGACGATGTCGCCGACGGCGTACACGTTCGGCAGGTTGGTGTGCAGCCGCTCGTCGGTGATGACGAAGCCGCGATCCATGGTGATGCCGGCTTCTTCGTACCCGCAGCCCGCGGTCGCGGGACCGCGGCCGACGGCGACCAGCAGCAGGTCGGCGGACAGGGTGGTCCCGTCCTCCAGGGACACGGTGACGCCAGAGTCGTCCTGCTTGACGCCCTGGAACCGGACGCCGGTCTTGAAGTTGATCTTGCGCTTGCGGAACGCGCGCTCCAGCAGCTTGGAAGCCCACGGGTCTTCGAGCGGAACCAGGGTCGGCAGCGCCTCGATGATGGTGACCTCGGTACCGAACGAGGCCCAGGTGGAGGCGAACTCGACGCCGATGACACCGCCGCCCAGCACGATCGCCTTCTCCGGGATCCACTCCAGGCTCAGCGCCTGGGTGGACGTGATCACGCGACCCTCGATCTCCAGGCCGGGCAGGCTGCGGGAGTACGAGCCGGTGGCCAGGATGACGTCCTTGCCGACGTAGGTGTCGCCGCCGACGACGACCTTGTTCGGTCCGACGAACTTGCCCTCGCCCTCGACCAGCTGGATCTTGCGCGACTTCACCAGACCCTGCAGGCCCTTGTAGAGCCGGTTGATGATGCCGTCCTTGTACTTCAGCAGCGCGGGGACGTCAACCCCGTCGAAGCTGGTCTTCACGCCGATCGAGGCGCCCTCGCGGGCCTCGTCGGCGACCTCGGCGGCGTGCAGGAGGGTCTTGGCCGGGACGCAGCCCCAGTGCAGGCAGGTCCCGCCGACCTTCTCCTTCTCGATCAGGACGACCGACGAGCCGAGTTCCGCGGCTCGCAGGGCGGCGGCGTATCCGCCGGAACCGCCCCCGAGGACCACCAGGTCGACGTTGGTCTCACTCATGAATGCAGGACTCCTCGTGTCGTCGGACGAACGCGCGGGCGGATCCGCGGGCCAGCGCCGTCCGAACCGGCAGTGCCCCGTCATCACGGGGCCATTCGCCCCGTCGACCGTCTCGCGGGTCCCATCTTGGCATCCCCGTTCGGCGTGCGCCGTTCGGGCCGTCCGCACTCTTTCGGTGCCGGTCCCTCCCGGGGCCGCCGGTCGGTGACGGTGGTCACCGTCGACCCCTCCGCGAGGGTCGTCTGGCCGGGGTCGGGACGCATCGGGGCCGCCGGACGGTCCACTTGAACGATTCGGAATTGGCCGGGGGGTGGCCGCCCGGGGCTCGAACCCAGGAACCCAGCCCGTCTCCGGGACGTTGATCACACCGAACGGCCACGCCGTCCGGCACCGGACCCGGCCGTGTGGCGGCCAGGCTTTCGGGGCCGAACGGCCTGTCGGCCGCCGGACCGGCGGGTCGTCGCCGGCCGGCGGGTGATGATCGGCGGGTGCAACGCAGGTCCGACGGGCTCGGCGGACCGGACGACAGGGAGGGCGGTCTGATGGGTCTGCGGTCTTGGTTCGGGCGGGGACGACGATCGGACGGTGCGTCGCGCCCCGGCCGGGCCGAACGCAAGGCGGTGGTGACCGATCTCGCCGAGTGGGCTGAACGCCGTCGCGGCGTCGAGGTGTTCGTCGAGCCGAAGACCGCCGTCACCGAGAGCAGCGTGGTGCTGGTCGCCGCGGACGGCGAATTCACGCGCCGACGGGTGCCGTCGCCGGAGGCTGCCCGCGCCTTCGCCCACGACCATCAACTGCCGATCTACGACGCGACCATCGTCGGTTATCCGCAGCGCATGCGGGACTACTCCCGCCGCCAGAACATCCTCGAGCGACGGGCGAGGGAGCAGCGCGGCTGATCCCCCGCCCGCGAGCCGTTCGTCAGACCTCGGTCCGCTCGCCGACGCCATGGACGGCGATGTCCTGCAGGACCGCGAGCAGGGTGCGCACCGGCACCCCGGTCCCGCCGGTGCCGATGTACCCGTAGGGCTTCCCGTCGTGGAAGGCCGGCCCGGCCACGTCGAGGTGGGCCCAGGGCACACCGTCCGGGACGAAGCGCGACAGGTAGTGGCCGGCGACGAGCATCCCGCCGCTCGGTTCCCCGGAGATGTTCTGCAGATCGGCGAGCGCGGAGTCGAGGCCCTCACCGAGGTGTTCGGGCAGGGGCATGGCCCAGGCGCCCTCCCCGACGGAACGGGCCAACTCGGCGACCCGATCGCGTAGCGCCGGGTCACCCATGACGCCCATCGTGCGTTTGCCCAGCGCCACGATCTGGGCGCCGGTCAGCGTCGAGGTCTCCAGGATCGCGTCCGGCCCGTCCTGACCGGCCCGGACCAGGGCGTCGGCCAGCACCAGCCGGCCCTCGGCGTCGGTGTTCAGGACGTGCACGGTCTTGCCAGGGCCGTCACCCCCGTAGTGACGCAGCACGTCGCCGGGGCGGTAGGCGGTGGCGGACGGCAGGTTCTCGGCGAGTGCGGCGTAGGCGATGACCCGGACCGGCAGCTCCAGGCGGGCGGCAGCCAGCACGGTGGCGACCACGGCCGCCGCCCCGGACATGTCCGAGGTCATCTGGTCCATCTTTGCGGCGGGCTTGATCGACAGGCCGCCGGAGTCGAACGTGATGCCCTTGCCGACCAGGGCGACGGTGGCCACCGGATCCGCCGGGGACCAGGCGAGACGGACCAGCCGGGGCGGCCGGGACGAGCCGGAACCCACCCCGAGGATGCCGCCGTACCCGCCGGCGGCGAGCGCCTTCTCGTCCAGCACCTCGACGTCGAGGCCGAGCTCCTGGGCCGCGACCTCGGCTCGCGCGGCGAACTCGGCCGGGAAGAGGTCGTTCGGTGCGGTGTTGACCAGGGATCGGGCCAGGGCGGCGGCCTGCACGCCCACCGCGGCCGAGCGCACCTGATCGGCCGCGTCGCTCGCGGCGACCCCGGCCAGCACGATCCGGCCGACCGGAGCCTCGCCCGGCTTCTTGTAGGTGTCGAAGACGTAGCCACCCAGCAGGTGTCCCTCGACCGCGGCGGTCAGGTCGACGGCGCCCAGGGTCGACACGATCACCGTCCGTCCGGCCAGTGCGCGGGTGGCCGCGCCGGCCGCGGTACGGACCCGGTCACGTTCGGTGTCCGACAGGCCCGTTCCGACCGGCCGCGGGCCCAGCCCGACGGTGACCAGCCGATCGGCCGACAGTTCGATCCCGGCGGCCGCGGCCGGAAGGACGGTGACGGACCCGGCCTTGCCGGATGCGCCGGCCAGTCGGACGGCGGAGACGACCGACTCGAAGGACGGGTCGGCGGCGACCGGCCCGTCCGCACCGGTCCACAGCCCGACGACCACGGCGTCCGCGGCCACCGTCACCGCGGCCTCGGCGGTGACCGTCACCTCGGGCAGGGGTGGGGCGGTGGGCAGCAGGTCCGGCTGGGACACGGTGGGACTCCTTGATCCGTTCGGTGATGCGCGGTGGCCGGGGGCTCACCCCCGTCGCACCCGACCGTAAACGAGGGGTACGACAGCGTGGGGGCGGTGTCCGCGATCGGTGGAACGGCGGCATTGGCTACCGTGCCAACCATGGCCACCGACGAGCTGCTCACCTCCCCGCTGGACGACCGCCACCGCGCACTCGGCGCCACCATGGGTGCCTTCGGGGGGTGGTCGATGCCGCTGTCCTACGCCGGGGGCGGGGTGGTGGCCGAGCACACCGCGGTCCGCACGGCGGTCGGCCTCTTCGACGTCTCCCACCTGGGCAAGGCCTCGGTGGTCGGGCCCGGGGCGGCGGACTTCGTCAACTCCTGCCTGTCCAACGACCTGACGCGCATCGGACCCGGCCGGGCCCAGTACACGTTGTGTTGCCTTCCGTCCGGCGGGGTGCTGGACGATCTGATCGCCTACCTCGTCTCACCGGATGAGGTGTTCCTGGTGCCGAACGCGGCGAACACGGCGCAGGTGGTGCAGGCACTGGCCGCCGCCGCACCGCCCGAGATCACCGTCACCGACCGCCACCGTGACTTCGGGGTGCTGGCCGTCCAGGGTCCGCGGTCGGCCGACGTGCTCGCCGAGCTGGGGCTGCCCCACGACCTGCCGTACATGGCCTGGGCCGACGGCGAGTTCGCCGGACGACCGGTCCGGGTCTGCCGCACCGGCTACTCCGGCGAGCACGGTTACGAATTGCTCCCGGAATGGGACGCGACCCCCGCGCTGTGGGACCGCCTGGTCCTGGAGGTCACCGCCGCCGGCGGACGACCCGCCGCCCTCGGAGCCCGCGACACCCTGCGGACCGAGATGGGCTACCCCCTGCACGGCCAGGACCTCGGTCCGGACATCAGCCCGGTACAGGCCCGGTCCGGTTGGGCCGTCGGCTGGTCCAAGCCGGCGTTCTTCGGGCGTGAGGCTCTGCTCGCGGAGAAGCAGGCGGGGCCGGCCCGTCAGCTGTGGGGCCTACGGGCCCTCGACCGGGGAGTGCCCCGCGCCCACCAGACGGTCGTGGCCGCCGACGGCAGCCCGGTCGGGGAGACGACGTCGGGCACCTTCTCACCCACCCTCGGGGTGGGGATCGCCCTCGCGCTGCTCGACACCGCGTCCGGGGTGGGTCCGGGCGACGAACTGGCCGTGGACGTCCGCGGTCGCAAGCTGCGGGTCGAGGTGACCAAGCCGCCGTTCGTCGAGTCGCACGTGCGGTGAGTCGCCCGGGGTGCCGGTCGGCCGGACCGGCACCCCGAGCGGGTTCCTCGCGCCAGCGTCAGCTGGTCGGCGCCGCGCTGGTGCTCGGAGCCGCCGGCGAGCCGGAGCCGCCCGTTCCGGACGGGGGGGTCACCCCACCCGACGGCGGCGCGGGGGCGTCCGACGGCGGAGCGGGGGCGTCCGACGGCGGAGTCGGCGCGCTTACGCCACCGGGGCCGCCGGCCGCGGGACCCGCCGGAGCCGATCCGGGCTCGGGCGGCGTCGGGGCCGCCCGCACGACGGTCGCCAGCAGCGACGTCTTGTCGCTGTCGACCGAGCCCTCCGCGTCGATCCGCGTGCCCACCCCGACGGGGTTCGAGACACCGTCGAACGTGGTGCTGGAGTTCGTGTGGATGGTCCGCAGGAAGCCCTCGTGGTCGGTGATCTCGATGGTGGATCCGTCGGAGGACACCACCTCCCCGCCGAGGTGGGGAGTGTGCGCGGCGTCGGGATCCGGCGGGGTCGGCCGGGACCCGTCCTGACCGGGAGCGGGCGGAGCCAGCGGACCGGCGACGGAGCTGCTACCGGCATCGGCGGGCGCGGCCGGCGCCGACGCCGTCGGGCTCGCGCCGGAGGTCACCGGCTCGTCGGCCTGGGCCATGGCGTGGCCCCCGACGACGGCGCCGCCGGCCAGCAGCAGGGCCAGCGCGCCGGTGGTCCAGCGGCGACGGCGACCACCGGTGGGCTCGGTCGTGGAACGGGTGGAAGCGGGAAGCCCGTCCGGGTTGGTGGGGGTCAGGGGTCGGTACGACACGGAAGGAACCTCCGGTGCGTGGCGCCGCGACCGACCCGGTGGGCCGTGCGGCGGTCGGACGATCCGACGTCTCCGATGCTGCGTTCCCGTCCTGAAGCGGACCTGAAGACACCGGGGGATCGGTCGGGTCTTCAGGCGATCTTCAGACGCGGCCGCCGTCCGGCCGGTCGGGTCCGGCGGATAGTGGAGCGGTGACGGTCGGCGGAATGCGATGAACGATCAGGTGAGCGGGGCGCCGGGTGCCCCCTGCGTGTTGGTCGCCGAGGACGACGACACCGTGCGCGAGGCCGTACGGGAGTGCCTCGCGGACGCCGGATACCGGGTGCTGACCGCGGCCGACGGAACCGAAGCCATCGAGCTCGCGGAGCGCGAACACCCCGATGTGGCCGTGCTGGACGTCATGCTGCCCCGCCGCGACGGGCTGTCCGTCGCGCGCTCGATCCGGGCCGGCTCCGATGTCCCGGTGCTCTTCCTGACCGCGCGGGACGCCGTCGACGATCGGTTGGCCGGCTTCGCCGCCGGTGCGGACGACTACCTGACCAAGCCTTTCGCGTTGGCCGAGCTGCTGGCCCGGATCGCCGTGGTGCTCCGGCGGTCCGGTCGGGTGGGGGTGGGGCGGGTGGTCGTCGGGGACCTGGTCATCGACGAGGACGCGGGTGCGGCGACCCGGGCCGGCCGCGACCTGCAGCTGACGGCGACCGAGTTGCGCCTGCTCGGCTACCTGGCCCGGCACCGCGACCGGGTGCTCTCGAAGACCCAGATCCTGACGCAGGTCTGGGGGTACGACGCTTACGACCCCAACCTGGTCGAGGCCTTCGTCTCCACCCTGCGCCGCAAACTCGAACTGCACGGGCCGCGGCTGGTGCAGACCGTGCGGGGGATCGGCTACCGGCTCTCGCTCCCGGCCCTGCCCGCGGAGAGTGTGCCGGCCGGCGCCGACCCGATGGTGGGGCGGTGACCGCGGCAACCCCGGCGGACCCGCGGCCGGGGGCGGATCGACCGGGGCCCGCGGACGACGGCGTCGGCGACGGCATCCGGACCGCGTCGCTACGACGTCGCGTCCTGGTGCCCACCCTGGCGGTGGTCGCCGTCGTCATCACGGTGTTCGCCGTGGTGGTGACCTCGCTGCTGGGGTCGCAACTGCGGGGCGATCTGCAGGAGCGACTCCGGGACCGGGCCGGGTACGCGGCCGTGCTGCAGGAACGGGGGGTCACCGGCCAGGACCTGGCCGACGAGCTGTCCGGTGGCGGAGTGTTCGTCGCGTTCGCCAGCGACGGCACCGACTACGTCGGCCGGGGCGGCCCGGCAGGTCCGGCCGATCCACCGCGACCGGGGTCGGACGGTGGCCCGGGAGGCCCGCCGCAATTGCCACAGCCGGCCGTCGAACCCTCGGTGACGATCGCCGAGGGCGACGGTCTGATGACGGCGACGGTGACGTTGCCGGGGGGCACTGCGACCCTCACCGCCACCGAGGACTCGGTCGACAGCACCCTGGCCAGCCTGCGGACCATCCAGATCGTCGTCGGTCTGGTCGCCCTGCTGCTGACGGCGCTGGCGCTGCGGCAGGTGGTGTCGGCATCCCTGCGTCCGCTGGAACGGATGACGGCGGTGGCCCGGCGGATCCAGGCCGGCGCGCGCAACCGGCGGCTGCGACCCACGCATCCGCACACCGAACTGGGCCGGACGGCGGCGGCGTTCGACGACATGCTCGACGAACTCGAGTCGGCGGAGACCGCGGCGCAGACGGCGGAGGCGGCCATGCGCCGGTTCCTGGCCGACGCCTCGCACGACCTGCGCACGCCCCTGGCCGGGGTGGTGGCGGCGGCCGACGCACTGCTGCGCGCCGACCCGACGACGATGTCGCGCGCCGATCAGGAGGCGCGGCTGGTGGCGATCGTGCGGCAGGGCCGTCAGGCCGCTCGCCTGGTCGATGATCTGCTGACGATGGCCCGGTTGGACGCCGAGTCCGGCGCGACGTCCCCGGTGCCGGATCGGACGCCCGGGCGGAGCGCGGACGTGGCCGTGGTCGCCCGGGCGATGATCGACGACATCGCCCTGCGCCGGCCGGAGGTGCGGTGGGGGGCGACCGGACCGCAGACCGCCACGGTGGCCGTGGAGCCCGACGAACTGCGGCGCATCCTGGGCAACCTGCTGGAGAACGCCGCGGCGGTGAGCCCGCCCTCCGGGGTCGTCCAGGTGAGCTGGTCGGTCCGCCCGGACCTGCTGGCGCTCCGGGTCGTCGACGACGGCCCCGGCGTGGCTCCGGCGGACCGTCAGCGGATCTTCGACCGGTTCCTGCGCCTGTCGGCCGCGCGGTCCGGACCGGGCAGTGGCCTCGGACTGCCGATCGCCCGCGGGTTGGCCCGGCGAGCCGGTGGGGACCTGGTGTGTCGGGGTCGCGACGATGACCGTCCGGGCGCCTGTTTCGAGCTCGTGCTGCCGCTCGCCGGCCGGTACGTGGCGGAGGCGACCGAGGTGGCCGGTCCGCGCCCGCAGGCCACGGCGGTCCTCCGGAGCGCGCCGACCATTCCCACCGCAGGGCAGTTAGTAGGACGTCCTAGCGATGGCTAGGATCGTGCCATGACGCCCGCACCATTCCGCCGCGAATTGCACAGCAGTCCCGTCACCGACGAGCAGCGGGCCCGCATCCATGCGGACCCCGGTTTCGGGCGTCACTTCACCGACCACATGGTGATCGTGGACTACACCGCCGGGCAGGGCTGGCACGACCACCGCGTCGTGCCCTACGCGCCGTTCGTCATCGACCCGGCGTCGATGGTCCTGCACTACGGGCAGGAGATCTTCGAGGGACTCAAGGCCTATGAACAGCCGGACGGTTCGGTGGCCAGCTTCCGTCCCGAGGCCAACGCGGCCCGGTTGAACCGCTCCGCCGACCGGCTGGGCATGCCCCGTTTGCCGGAGGAGATCTTCCTGGGGTCGCTGCAGGAGCTCGTCGAGGTCGATCGCCGTTGGGTGCCGTCAGGTGGTGAGTCCTCCCTCTACTTGCGGCCCTTCATGTTCGCGTCCGAGGTCGGGCTGGGGGTCCGGCCGGCCAACCGGTACGTGTACAGCGTCATCGCCTCCCCGGCGGGCCCGTACTTCCCGGGTGGGGTCAAGCCGGTCACCGTCTGGTGGTCCACCGAGTACGTCCGGGCGGCCCCGGGTGGCACCGGCGCGGCCAAGACCGGTGGCAACTACGCGGCCTCGCTGGCCGCCCAGGCCCAGGCCGCCGAGCAGGGGTGCGACCAGGTCGTCTGGCTCGACGCCATCGAACGGCGGTGGGTCGAGGAGATGGGCGGCATGAACCTGTTCTTCGTCTTCGGCGAGGACGCCGGCGCCGAGGTCGTGACCCCGGAACTGACGGGCTCGCTGCTCCCGGGCATCACCCGCGATTCACTGCTGACGCTGTCCGAGGAACTGGGCTACTCGGTGAGCGAACGGCGCATCTCGACCGATGAGTGGGCCAAGCGGGTCGAAAGCGGTGAGCTGACCGAGGTCTTCGCCTGCGGGACCGCGGCCGTCATCACGCCGGTCGGTGCGGTCAAGCACGCCGACGGCGGCTTCGAGATCTCCGGGGGAGTCACCGGCCCGGTGACCAGCCGGCTACGGGCCGAGCTGACCGCTCTGCAGTACGGCCATCGGGAGGATCCGCACGGCTGGATGACCCGGCTGGTCTGAGTTCGGCTGGTCTGAGTCGGGCGTAGCGGCCGCGGTGTCCCCGGACACCGCGGCTGCAGCGGCCAGACCTGCCGACCGGCGGGAACGACGAAGCGGCGGGGACCCCGAGGGGTTCCCGCCGCTTCGTGCAAGCACAGGGGTCGGCGTCAGCCGCGGACGACCTTGCCAGCCTTGATGCAGGAGGTGCACACGTTCAGCTTGCGCACCGTGCCGGGGGCGACCTGCGCCCGCACCGGCTGGATGTTCGGATCCCACCGTCGGTTGGTCCGCCGATGCGAGTGCGACACCGACATGCCGAACCCGGGACCCTTGCCACACACGTCACACACCGCAGCCACGCGGAACACCTCTACTCGATGATCATGCGGATCGGCCGCGACAGTGGTCAGCCAATTCCGATCGGTACGTTCAGGACTGTCTTCCGCCCAGCCGTCAGCTGTCGCTGCGGCTCGGGCAACCTCCCCAGGGTACTGACGGACGCCGTTCCCGCCAAATCACCGGGCCATCGCTCGTCGCGGATCCGACCCGGCCGTCATGTGGCCAGCGACCCGTCACCGATCCGGCCCGGCCACGACACCCGCTCATCGGACCGCCGGCTGGGGGTTCGCCCGGCTCCGAGCGGCTCTCGAGGCCGGGCACGATGGTGCCATGTCCCCTCTCACCGCGGGCCTGGTCGACCGTTGGTTCGAGCGCGTCGTCACGCCGTCCGTCGAGCCCGGCCGTCACTGGCCGCTCGCGGTGGATCTGCGGCTGACCCCGTTGGAGGCTGCCGTCGTGCGGCAGGGGCATCGGCAGTTGCGGCGGGCGCTGGACGAGCCGGACCGGCACGACGATCGCGGTGCCGACGCACCCGACTGGCGGCGGGATCCGGTGTGCCGCCCGGTGGGTGCCTTCCTCGAGGTGTTCTCCGCGGCCGTCGGAGACGCGCTGCAGACCCTGGACGCGACGGGAACGGCGGGGCCCGTCCGGGCCGACGCCCTGGCCGTGGCGGCCGGGATCAACGCCGGGGCGGCCGCGCTGGCCGGCAACCGGACCGGTCCGGTGCCCATCGCGGCCGAAGCGGCCCGCCGCGCCGGGGAGGCGGCGGCCGAGGCAGCCGTCGCGGGTGCCGACCTGGCGGCGGTGGCCACGCGCGCCGCGGCCGCCGGGTTGTCCGGCTGGGACGCCGGGCCGGCGGACCCGATCGGTGACGGTGACGTCGTGCAGGTGCGGGTCCGGGCGCTCGTCGGGCGGGTGCTCGTCGGGCTCCAGCAGGCCACCCGCCCGCCCGAGCCGCCGGCCCACCCCGCGCCGTGTGGCGCCGGCCCCGGTGACGTCCTGGGCCGGGTCTTCACCGCCGAGATCACCTGTGAAATCGCCATCGCTGCCGCGCAGGTCGCGACCGTGCGCGGCGAACTGCAGGAGCTGGCCGTGCTGGTCCGGTTCTGGCCGCGGTCGTCCGGCGGGCCGGGCGGGACGGTCGACGCGTCGTCCGACAGCTGGCAGCGGGTCCACGTGCACACCGACCGCCCGGGGGCCGTGGTCGAGGTCCTGTTCGCCAGTGGGTCGGTCTTCGATCTGCAGATCGCCGCCCTGGACTGACCCCGCCCAGGACTGAGGACGCCCCGGCTGACGGTGCGGCGGTGCCGGGCGGTCGTTGTCGGGGGCGGGCGACATGATGGGGGGCGATGAACGCGACCCTGCAGACCCCGCTGCGCGAGGCCGTCGGTGGCCGGACGGCCGCTCGGCTGACCGAGAGCCTGGGAGTGGTCACCCTCGGGCAGATGCTGGCGCACTACCCGCGCCGCTACGACCAGCGCGGCCAGTTGACCGACATCGCCGGCCTGGTGGTCGGCGAACGGGCCACCGTCCTGGCCCGGGTGGTCGACATCCAGGAGATCCAACCCCGCGGCGGCGGTGCACCCCCGAGAGGTCGTGGTCGGGGCGGGGTCTCGCACATCACCCGGATCACCGTGGCCGACGGCAAGGGTCGTCGGCTGACCTGCACGTTCTTCAACCAGCGCGGATGGAAGCACCGGCTTCCGGTGGGCACCGAAGCGATGTTCTCGGGCAAGGTCAGCGAGTTCCGCGGTGAGCGGCAGATCTCGACGCCGAGTGTCGCCGTCATCGGCCGGTCCGACGAGGCGACCCCGGACGGCGCCGATGGTCGCGGGGCGGGCTCGGATGCGGTGACCGAGGCGATCGAGGAGTTCGCCGGCGGACTGGCGCCGGTCTATCCGTTGGCCGAGGGGGTCACCCAGCAGTTGCTGCAGAAGGTCGTCAAGCTCGCGCTCGACCTGGTGCCGGACCCACCCGATCCGCTTCCCGAGCTTCTCGTGGCCGGTCGGGAGCTTGTCGATCTGGGGACGGCGCTCCGGGACATCCACCGGCCGCGGAGCAAGGACGCGCTGACGGCGGCGCAGGAACGGTTGCGGTACGACGAGGCGCTGGCCATCCAGCTGGTGCTAGCCCAGCGCCGCGCCCGGGCGCGCCACGATCCCGCCGAGCCGTGTCCGCCGATCGAGGGCGGGTTGCTCAGCGCGTTCGACGCCGCCCTGCCGTTCGCGTTGACCGACGGTCAGCAGCAGGTGGGCGAGCAGATCGCCCGGGACCTGTCGACGCTGCACCCGATGAACCGGCTCCTGCAGGGGGAGGTGGGTTCCGGGAAGACGGTGGTCGCCCTGCGCGCGATGCTGCAGGTGCTGGACGCCGGCCGGCAGGCAGTGCTGCTCGCCCCGACCGAGGTGCTGGCCGGCCAGCACGTCCGCTCGTTGCGGGCCATGCTCGGCCCGCTGGGGCGCGGCGGTGAACTCGGGGCTCCGCCGGAGGCGATCGCGGTGACACTGCTGACCGGATCGCTGTCCACCCGGGCCCGCCGCGAGGCGCTGTCGGCCCTCATGGTGGGTCAGCCCGGCATCGTCGTGGGAACGCACGCCCTGCTGTCCGAAGGCGTGGTGGTGAGCAATCTGGGTCTGGTGGTCGTCGACGAGCAGCACCGGTTCGGGGTGGAGCAACGGGACGCACTCCGCGGACGCCAGGTCGGGGCGGCCCCGCCACACGTGCTGGTGATGACGGCGACTCCGATCCCGCGCACCGTGGCGATGACGGTCTACGGCGATCTGGACACGTCGACGCTGGAGGGTCTGCCGCGGGGGCGGTCGCCGATCAAGACCACCGTGGTGCCGGCGGCGGAGAAGCCGGCGTGGCTGGAACGGGCCTGGGACCGGGTGCGGGAGGAGGTCGGCAAGGGTCACCAGATCTATGTCGTGTGCCCGAAGATCGGCGACGACGAGACCGATCCGGAGGAGGACGGGGGCGGGTCCGGTCGGTCCGCCGGCAAGGCCCGCAGGGCACGGCGCAAGGACGCCGACGACGAGTGGGGCAGCGCCCCCGACGACGACGGCGACGAACGTCGCCCCCCGCTCTCGGTCGTCCAGGTGGCCGAACACCTGGGATCTGGTCCGCTCGCGGGGCTGCGGCTGGAAATCCTCCACGGCCGGCTCCCGGCGGTGGACAAGGAGCGGACGATGCTGCGGTTCGCGGCGGGCGAGATCGACGTGCTCGTCTCCACGACGGTCATCGAGGTCGGGGTCGACGTCCCCAACGCGACGATGATGGTGATCATGGACGCCGAGCGGTTCGGCCTCTCGCAGTTGCACCAGCTGCGCGGCCGGGTTGGTCGGGGGACGGCCGAGGGGGTCTGCCTGCTGGTCTCCGAGGCGCCGCCGGGCTCGGCCGGGCGGGAGCGGCTCGACGCGATCGCGGCCACCACCGACGGCTTCCGGCTGGCCGAGATCGACCTCGAGATGCGGCGGGAGGGCAACGTCCTCGGTACGCACCAGGCCGGCGCGGCGACCTCGCTGAAGATGCTGCGATTGCTGCGCGACCGGTCCGTCATCGAGCAGGCCCGGATCGACGCGCAGGATCTGGTGGCCGACGATCCGGAGCTCACCCGCCGTCCGGCCCTGGCCGAGTGGGTGGCGACGACGATCGCCGCGGCCGATCAGGAGTACCTGGAGAAGGGCTGAGCGGTCGGTCGCGTCCGTGACACCCCGGACGGGGATGGTCGGGCTGTGAGGCAGGACACCGCGCATCCGGGCAGGAGAACGCAACGCCCCGGGCGGCATGGCGTCCTCAGAACGGTCACTGAATGCATTCAGAATCGCATTCGAACACCGTCAGGACAACGACGTGCCGGACCTGGCCATCCCTGCCCCTGACCGAGAGGTACCCATCATGATCCTGAACATCCTGCTGCTGCTGAGCATGGTCGCCCTGCTGACCGTCGTTCCCCTGCTGCCCGGTCTGATCACCGCGCGGCTGGTGCGCACCGAGCTGGTCCGCACCCCGGGGGGCGCCCCCGACCTCTTCGCGGCCCCTGCCCCGACCCCGGCGCGGGCCGGGGGCTGCGGCCGCCGGCCGTCGCCGTCTCCGAGCCGTATCAGGGACATCGTCGGTGCCGTTCCGAACGGTGGCGCGAGTGGGGCCGGGCGGGTCTCTGATCGGCCCGTTCGTACCGTGGATGACCGCACCGTCGGTGCGGCACGTTAAGTTCCCTGGCGACAAGACCTCGGCGCCCGCCGCGGCGTTGATGGTGATGGACGCGACAGGAGCGAAGCCGTGTTCTCGAAGATGCTGGTCGCCAACCGAGGCGAGATTGCGATCCGGGCCTTCCGGGCCGCGTACGAGTTGGGGATCGGCTCGGTCGCCGTCTTCCCGTACGAGGACCGCAATTCCGAACACCGGCAGAAGGCCGATGAGGCCTACGAGATCGGCGAGCCCGGCCACCCGGTGCGCGCCTACCTGGACGTCGACGAGATCATCCGGGCTGCCCGCGAATCCGGGGCCGACGCGGTCTATCCCGGCTACGGGTTCCTGTCCGAGAACCCGGGCCTGGCCACCGCGTGCGCCGAGGCGGGGATCACCTTCATCGGCCCGTCCGCCGACCTGCTGGAACTGGCCGGCAACAAGGCCCGGGCGGTGGCCGCCGCGCGCGCCGCCGGGCTGCCGGTGCTGGAGTCGTCCGCTCCCGGCCAGGACGTGGACGAGCTGATCGAGGCGGGGGAGCAGCTCGGCTTCCCGCTCTTCGTCAAGGCGGTCGCCGGTGGTGGCGGTCGCGGCATGCGACGGGTCGCCTCGCCGGACGAACTGCCGGACGCGCTAGCCACGGCGATGCGTGAGGCCGAGTCGGCCTTCGGTGACCCGACGGTCTTCCTGGAGAAGGCGGTCGTCGAACCCCGCCACATCGAGGTGCAGATCCTCGCCGACCGGACCGCCGCCGCCGGCGATCCCGAGGGCGTCATCCACCTGTTCGAGCGCGACTGCTCCCTGCAGCGGCGGCATCAGAAGGTCATCGAGATCGCGCCGGCGGTCAACCTGCACCCGGACGTCCGCGCCCGCATCTGCGCCGACGCCGTGGCCTTCGCCCGGCAGATCGGCTACCTCAACGCCGGCACGGTCGAGTTCCTCGTCGAAGGCAGCGGTGCGGACGCCAAGCACGTGTTCATCGAGATGAACCCGCGCATCCAGGTCGAGCACACCGTGACCGAGGAGATCACCGACGTCGACCTCGTCGGCACCCAGATCCGTATCGCCGCCGGGGCCACCCTGGCCGATCTCGGACTGCGTCAGGACGACATTGAGATCGGCGGCGCGGCGCTGCAGTGCCGCATCACCACCGAGGACCCGGCGAACGGGTTCCGGCCCGACACCGGCAAGATCATCACCTACCGCTCGCCGGGCGGCGCGGGGGTCCGCATCGACGGTGGCACGGCGCACGCCGGGGCGGCCGTGGGCGCCCACTTCGACTCCATGCTGGTCAAGCTGACCTGCCGTGGGCGGGACTTCCCGTCGGCCGTGGCCCGGGCCAAGCGCGCACTCGCCGAGTTCCGCATCCGCGGTGTCTCCACCAACATCCCGTTCCTGCAGGCCGTCCTGGACGATCCGGACTTCGCCGCCGGCGGGGTCACCACGTCGTTCATCGAGACCCACCCGCAGCTGTTGACCGCGCGGCGCTCGGCCGACCGTGGCACCCGGCTGCTCACCTACCTGGCCGACGTCACGGTCAACCAGCCGCACGGTCCCCGACCGGCCGGCCTACTCGACCCGGCGGTCAAGCTGCCGGCGGTGGACACCCGCGCCGAGGCGCCGGCCGGGTCGCGTCAGCGGCTGGCCGAGCTGGGCCCGGAGGGGTTCGCGACCTGGATGCGGCAGGCCCCTGAGCTGCTGGTCACCGACACGACCTTCCGGGATGCCCACCAGTCACTGCTGGCCACCCGGGTGCGGACCCGTGACCTGCTTGTGGCCGCGCCCGTGGTGGCCCGGACGACGCCGCAGCTGTTGTCCGTGGAAGCCTGGGGCGGGGCGACCTACGACGTCGCTCTCCGCTTCCTCTCGGAAGATCCGTGGGAGCGGTTGACGGACCTGCGGGCGGCGATGCCGAACATCGCACTGCAGATGCTGCTGCGCGGGCGGAACACGGTCGGCTACACGCCCTACCCGACGGCCGTGACCGACGCGTTCGTCCAGGAGGCGGCGTCCGCCGGGGTCGACATCTTCCGCATCTTCGACGCGCTCAACGACGTCGAGCAGATGCGTCCGGCCATCGACGCCGTGCGGGCGACCGGCACCACGGTCGCCGAGGTCGCCCTCTGCTACACCGCCGATCTGTCCGATCCGAACGAGAAGCTCTACACGCTGGACTACTACCTGCGGCTGGCCGAGCAGATCGTGCAGGCCGGCGCGCACGTGCTGGCGATCAAGGACATGGCCGGCCTGCTGCGCGCCCCGGCCGCGGCGACCCTGGTCACGGCCCTGCGGAGCCGGTTCGACCTGCCCGTTCACCTGCACACCCACGACACCGCCGGTGGGCAGCTGGCGACGTACCTGGCCGCGGCGGCCGCCGGCGTGGACGCGGTCGACGGAGCCAGTGCCCCGCTGGCCGGGACGACCTCGCAGCCCCCGCTGTCGGCGCTGGTCGCGGCCACCGAGCACGGGGACCGGCCGACCGGCCTGTCACTGTCCGCGGTGGAGGACCTGGAGCCCTACTGGGAGGCGGTGCGCGCGGTCTACGCGCCGTTCGAGTCGGGCCTGAAGGCGCCGACCGGCCGGGTGTACCGCCACGAGATCCCGGGCGGGCAGCTGTCGAACCTGCGACAGCAGGCCATCGCGCTGGGGCTGGGCGCCAAGTTCGAGCAGATCGAGGCCATGTACACCGCGGCGAACACGATGCTCGGTCGGCTGGTCAAGGTGACACCGTCGTCGAAGGTGGTCGGCGATCTGGCCCTGCACCTGGTGGGCGCCGGCGTGGACCCGGCGGAGTTCGAGGCCGACCCGGGCCGGTTCGACATCCCCGACTCGGTCATCGGGTTCCTGTCCGGCGAGCTGGGCGACCCGCCCGGTGGCTGGCCGGAGCCGTTCCGCACCAAGGCGTTGGCCGGCCGCTCCTGGGCCCCGCCGACGGCCGAACTGAGCGAGCAGGACGCCGCCGCGCTGGCCGCCGATCCCCGTCCGACGCTGAACCGGCTGCTGTTCCCGGGTCCGACGCGCGAGTTCGCCGCTTCCCGGGAAGCGTTCGGTGACCTGTCCCCGCTGGCCACGGCCGATTTCCTGTACGGCCTGCCGAGGGGTGAGGAACTGGCCATCCAGTTGCAGTCCGGGGTGCGCCTGTACTTCGGCCTGGAGGCCATCGGCGATGCCGACGAGCGCGGTCTGCGCACCGTGGTCACCACCCAGAACGGGCAGCTGCGGCCGTTGCAGGTACGGGACCGGACGGTCAGCGTGGACGTGCCGGTGGCCGAGCGGGCCGATCCGGCGAACCCCGGCCACGTGGCCTCGCCGTTCGCGGGGGTCGTGACGCTGAAGGTCGCCGAGGGCGACCAGGTCGAGTCGGGTCAGGTGGTCGCCACCATCGAGGCGATGAAGATGGAGGCATCCATCACCGCGCCGCGGGCGGGCACCGTGCAGCGCGCCGCGATCACCGCCCAGCAGCAGGTCGAGGGCGGCGACCTGCTCGTCGTCCTGACCGCCGGCTGAGTCGGTGACCCGGGTCGTCGCAGGGCGATGGGGTGGGCGCTCGCTGCGCACACCCCGCGGTGCGACGACCCGGCCCACGGCGGAGAAGATCCGCGCCGCGCTCGGTAACGCCCTGGCCGCCGGCGGGGCGCTGGAGGACGCCGTCGTGCTGGATCTGTACGCCGGCTCGGGAGCCCTCGGCCTGGAACTGGTCTCCCGCGGGGCCCGACGGGCGGTGCTGGTGGAACGGGACCGCGCCGCCCTGGCCGCGTTGCGGGAGAACGCCACCGCGCTCGGCGGTGACCTGCAGGTGGTCGCCGCCGATGTGACCGGGTGGGCGGCCGGACCCGGACCGGGGGACGTGGGTCCGTTCGACGTGGTGGTCGCCGACCCGCCGTACGCGGTCTCCGACGCCGAACTGTGCGCGGTGATCGCCGACCTGGGGGCGGCCGGATCCCTGTCGCGCGGGGCCGACCTGGTGGTCGAACGCGGTGTCGTCCGCGGTGCCCCGGTCGGCGCGGACACCTTCGCCTGGCCGGCGCCGGTCGTGCCCGACCGCGAGAAGCGCTACGGGGACACGGTGCTCTGTTACGGTCGCTGGCCGTGACCAGCGCCGTGTATCCCGGGTCCTTCGACCCGCCCACCCTCGGCCATCTCGACGTCCTGGAGCGGGCCGCCGCCCTCTTCGACCAGGTCACCGTGGCGGTCCTGGTCAACCCGGACAAGCGGGGTCTGTTCTCCGTCGAGGAGCGGTCCGACCTGCTACGGGAGGCGACTGCTAACTGGCCGAACGTCGTGGTCGACTCGTTCTCGGGTCTCCTCGTCGACTACTGCTCGGCGCATGGCATCCGGGCGGTCGTCAAGGGCCTGCGGACCGTGTCGGACTACGACTACGAGCAGCCGATGGCCCACATGAACCGCAGCCTCACGGGGGTGGAGACGGTCTTCCTCACCGCCCGTCCGGAGTTCTCCTTCGTGTCGTCGTCCCTGGTCAAACAGGTCGCCGGGCTCGGAGGCGACATCACTGCCTACGTCTGGCCGTCGGTCGCGCAGGCGCTGACCACGCGGCTGCGCCCACCGGCCGGCTGACCGGCGGGACCGGTCCGAACGGCCCGTCGGACGGGCTCCGGCCCCGCGAGTGTGAACTGCATGCGGCTTGGGTCGGGCCGGGCGTGTTGGCACAGCCCGGAGCTGGCCAGACGACAGACTGGACACACCGCTGCGCGCGTTCCCCGACGCCGTAACGCACCCGACCGGCCCCATCCGCCCGCCGTCGGTGTACGGCCTGGGCGGGGTCAGACAGGAGGCTGCATCGTGTACCGGGTTTTCGAGGCGCTCGACGAGTTGGTGACCATCGTCGAGGAGGCCCGCGGGCTGCCCATGACGGCGTCGTGTGTCGTGCCCCGCGGCGACGTGCTGGAACTGCTCGACGACGTCCGTGACGCCCTGCCCGGCGAGGTCGACGACGCTCAGGACGTGCTCGACCACCGTGACCAGATGATCGGCGATGCCACCGAGCAGGCCACCAAGACGGTGGCCGACGCGCAGGCCCACGCCGACCAGCTGGTGACCTCGGCGCGGTCCGAGGCCGAATCGATGGTGGCGTCGGCGCAGGCCGAGGCCGACCGCCTGGTGACCGACGCGCATGCCCGGGCCGAGCAGATGATCACCCGGGCGCAGGACGACGCCGCCCGCATCGGGCAGCAGGCCCAGGAACAGGCCGAGGCGCTGGTCACGCGCGCCCGGGCCGAGGCCGAACGGACGGTCTCCGCCGGCCGGGCCGCCTATGACGCCGCGGTGGCCGACGGTCAGCACGAGCAGGCCCGGCTGGTCTCGCAGACCGAGGTCGTCCAGGCGGCGCACCTGGAGTCCGCCCGCATCCTCGACGCTGCCGCCGCCGAGAGCGACCGGATGCGCCAGGAATGCGACACCTACGTGGACGCGACGCTCGCGTCCTTCGAGGAGACCCTGACCGGGACGTTGCGCACCATCGGCCGGGGCCGGACGTCCCTGCGGACCGGCGGAGTAGCCGAGTACCGCTGATCCGGGTACTCTGGAACGGTTGCCTACGGCTGGTTCGTCCCCACGGACGGCGCCCGGGCGACATCACAGGAACCATCAGCGACACCGCACCACAGCCAGCGACACCGCGCGTCCGGCGCCGTGCCCCTCGTCGTGACCAGCCCGCAGGGCGGTCCCGGGGAGCGCACCGTCCGGCCGCACTCTCCCCAGAAGGTCAGTCTCGTCATGTCCGCCTCCCCGCGTCCGTCCCCGGGTCCCTCCCCGGCGTCCCCCTGGGTCATCGACACCCGGACGCTGGGTCGGCGTCCCGGTTCGATGCGGACGGTCCGCATCGCCGTGCCGGTGACCCAACGCATCGGCAACGAGGTGGTCGGAGTACCGGCGGCCGGTCGCGACGTCGTCCCGGCGACGGATGACACCGCCGTGGTCGACCTCGACCTGCGCCTGGAGTCCGTGGCCGAGGGTGTGCTGGTCTCCGGATCGGCCGCGGCGACCGCGGAGGGGCAGTGCGCCCGCTGCCTGGTCGACCTGACCGAGCCGGTCGTGGTGAGCCTCCGTGAGCTGTACGCCTACCCGGAATCGGCCACCGCGGCGACCACCGAGGACGACGAGGTGGAGCGGCTGATCGACGATCTGGTCGACCTGGAGCCGGTGGTGCGGGACGAGATCGTCCTGGCGCTGCCGCTGGCTCCGCTGTGCCGGCCGGACTGCCCGGGGCTCTGCCCCGACTGCGGCGAACGGTTCGACGACCTCGAACCGGGTCATTCGCATGAGATACTGGACCCCCGCTGGGCTGCGCTGCAGGAGAAGTTCGCGCCGCGACCGGACCAGACGGGACCGGCCGGTTCGGCCGATTGACCCCCGGGTCACCCAGACCGGGTGCGTCACGCGGCGTGCCCAGACCGATGAGAACGTCTTACTGAAGGAGAACGATCGTGGCTGTCCCGAAGCGGAAGATGTCGCGGAGCAACACCCGCGCCCGCCGTTCGCAGTGGAAGACCACCGTCCCCACGCTGGTCAGCTGCGAGAACCGCGCCTGCGGTGAGCTCAAGCCCCCGCATGCGGTGTGCCCGACCTGTGGGCAGTACAAGGGTCGCCAGGTCGTCGGGGTCTGATCGACGTGCGCTCCGGTGACGCAGCGACCGATGCCGGGCGCACAGCCCGGTCATCCGGTCCTGCCGTGCCGGATGCGGACGTGGTCAGCGCCGCGCTCGGGGTCGAACTCGGCCCCGAGCTGGTGCTGCTGGCGTTGACCCACCGCTCGTACGCGTACGAGAACGGTGGGTTGCCGACGAACGAGCGGCTGGAGTTCCTCGGGGACTCCGTCCTCGGGGTCGTCATCACCGAGACGCTCTATCGCACGCACCCGGATCTTCCGGAGGGCCGCCTGGCCAAGCTGCGCGCCTCGGTGGTCAACATGCACGCCCTGGCCGGGGTCGGTCGCGGTATCGGGCTCGGTGAGCAACTGCGTCTGGGCCGCGGTGAGGAACTCACCGGCGGCCGCGACAAGGCGTCCATCGTCGCCGACGCGGTCGAGGCGGTCATCGGAGCCGTCTATCTCGAGCACGGTCTGGACGTCGCCCGCACGGTCGTGCTGCGACTGTTCGGCGATCTGCTGGTCAGCGCGCCGCGCCTGGGCGCTGGTCTCGATTGGAAGACTTCCCTGCAGGAGCTGTCCGCGGCCCAGGGTCTCGGGGTGCCCGAGTACCGGGTGTCCGAGGAGGGGCCCGACCACGCCAAGGTCTTCGCGGCCCGGGTGCTGCTGACCGGCAAGGTGTACGGCGAGGGCAGCGGTCGGACGAAGAAGGAAGCCGAGCAGAACGCCGCGTCGGCGGCGTACACCTCCATCGAGGGCCCGGTCGACGCGCCGGCCCCTGACGCGCCGTCCGCCTGATCGCCGTCGACCGCGTCTGCGCCGAGATCGTTCCCCATGCCTGAGCTGCCCGAGGTCGAGGTCGTCCGCCGCGGCCTGCAGCCGCATGTCGCCGGCCGGACCATCAGGGCCGTCGAGGTTCATCACGATCGCGCGGTGCGGCGACATCCCGGCGGAGCCAATGACTTTCGTGCGGTCCTGATCGGCCGTCGCATCGAGGCGGTCCGTCGACGGGGCAAGTACCTGTGGTGGGCCCTGGACGACGGCGACGCCGTCGTCGCCCACCTGGGGATGAGCGGCCAGTTCCGCGTCGGGACCGACCGGCCCGGCGACGTACCGCTCCCGCCGCCCCCGGTCGTCGACGACGAGCCCGACCTGCCGCCGTCCGCGGGACGGCATCCCCATCTGCGGATCCGGTTCACCCTGACCGATCCGGCGGACCCCGAGGCCCCCGCCAGCACGGTCGACTTCCTCGATCAGCGGACGTTCGGCGGGATGGCGTTCGCCCCCGGTGGGGCCGACCTGCCCGACGTGCTCGCGCACATCGCCCGCGATCCGCTGGACCCCGCATTCGACCCGGACGCCGCCGTCGCCGCGATCCGCGCCAAGCGCAGCGAGATCAAGCGCGTCCTGCTCGACCAGACCGTCGTCTCCGGGATCGGCAACATCTACGCCGACGAGGCTTTGTGGGCGGCGGGTCTGCACTACGCCCGGCCCACCGCCACGATGACCCGGGCCGCGGCCGCCGGGGTGCTCACCGCCGCCACCGAGGTCATGACGGCGGCGCTGGCCGTCGGGGGCACGTCGTTCGACGCGTTGTACGTCAACGTCGACGGCGAGTCCGGCTACTTCGCCCGGTCGCTGCACGCCTACGGCCGGGTCGGTGAACCGTGCGATCGGTGCGGCACTCCGATGAAGCGGGATGCGTTCATGAACCGGTCGTCATTCTTCTGTCCGCAGTGCCAGCGCCCGCCGCGGGCGCCCCGACGCACCCAGCGCTGAGTCACGCCCCTCGCCCCGGTCACAGCACCGGTACCAGGCCGCCGTCGCAGCGGGCCGCCAGGCCGGTCAGGTACGAAGCGGGCGCACTGCACAGGAACGCGGCCACCGCACCGAACTCCTCGGGCCGCCCGTACCGGCCGAGCGGGATGGATGCGGCCGAATCTGCGGCCACCTCGGCCGGTGACCGGCCGGTGCTTTCGGCGGCGGCGGCGTCCAGCGAGCGAACCCGGTCGGTGTCGATGCGGCCGGGCAGCAGCATGTTCACCGTGACCCCGTCCTTGGCCACTTCGGTGGCCAGGGACTTGAGGTAGCCGGCCAGCCCGGCTCGGCCGAGGTTCGACAACGCCAGGCCGGTCAGTGGGGCTTGCACCCCGCTGGACCCGATGCCCACAATCCGGCCCCAGCCCTGGGATAGTAGGTGGGGCAGGGCCGCGCTGATCAGCGCGACCGGGACCTCGACCAGCGTGGTGACCGCGGCCGCTGCATCCTGCGGGGTCACGGTGCTGGCCGTCCCCGGCCGTGGTCCGGGACCGTTGAGCACCAGGATGTCCGGGGGGCCGACCGCGTCGAGGGTGTCCTCGTACAACCGCTGGGCGCCGGCGACCGAGCCGAGATCGGCTTCCAGGCCGATGCAGTGGTCGAATTCCGCGGCCAGAGCCCGGGCCCGCTCGCCCCGGCGTCCGGTGAACACCACCCGGCAGCCTTCGGCGGCCAGCGCACGGGCGGTGGCCGCTCCCAGCCCGGCGGTGGAAGCGCACACCAGGGCGGTGCGGCCAGCGATTCCGAGATCCATGTGGAGTGCTCCTTACGGTCGGGGGTGGGCCGAGGTCGACGTCAGACCGCGGGCCGGCCGGTGCGCAGCTGGGCGGCGGCAGCCATCTGCACCCGCAGCGGACCCCGGAGCGCGTCGGGCAGCGACGCGGCCGGCGGTCGGACGGTCGCGTGGTCGATGAGGCCGCGCTCGACCAGACACTGCTTGCGGATGGCCAGCGCGATCCGGGCCTGTTGTTCAAAGGTGACCAGCGGTAGCCAGGGGGCGAACACCGCCCGGGCTGCGGGGAAGCCGCCGGACCGGTGGGCGGCGACGCAGTCGAGCAGCGCCTCCGGGTAGGAGAAGCCGGTCATGGCCCCGGCCGAGCCACAGGCCAGCTCATCCAGCAGTCCGATGCCGCCGAGTCCGCCGAACACTGGGACACCGAGGTCGGACAGTGCAGCGATGGCCGGAGGAGTGGGCGGGGCCTCCGCCTTGACGGCGGCGACCCGGGCCGCGGTCTGCACCACCATGCGCAGCGCCGGGATGGCGATGGTGATCCCGCTGGCGACGGGGTAGTCCTGCACCACGACCGGCAGGTCGACCGACGTACTGATCGCGTCGAGATGGTCCACCACGATCTCGACGACCGGGCTGTTGACCTGCACCATCACCGCGGCCACCCGGTCGCCCGCGGCGGCCAGCACTGCCGTGGCCTCCTGGCGGCCCGGTGCGGTGGCCAGCGAGGTCAGGCCGACCGTGAGCGGAAGATCGACCTCGTCGACGACGGCGCGCAGGACAGCCGCGCGCTCGTCCGCGTCCAGGGCGGCGGCCTCGCCGAACACCCCGAGGACGGTCAGTCCGGTGACCCCGATGTCGGCGTAGTGCCGGACCAGGCGCCGCAGACTTCGCTCGTCCACCTGCAGGTCATTGGTGAACGGGGTGGCGACAACCCCCCAGACCCCGGACGCCAACCTCGGGCCGGTCATCGGCTGGGCTTTCCGGTCCACACCGGTGCGCGTTTCTCCCGGAACGCCCGGGGACCCTCGTCGGCGTCGGCACTGGTGAGCGCGTCGATGACGGCGGGCAGCCGGGCATCGCGGGCGGTCCGCGGATCGAGCTCGGCGGTGCGCTGGACCGACTGTTTGACGGCCCGGACGGACAGCGGGGCACAGGCGACGATGTCGGTGACCCAGCGGTCGACGGCGGTGTCGAGCTCCGCGGCCGGAACGACCTCGTTGACCACGCCGAACGCTTGTAGTTCGGCGGCCGGAACGCGGCGGCCGGTGAGCATCATCCCCATCGCCAGGTTGTGCGGGATCTTGCGGGGCAGCAGCACCATCCCGCCGTCCAGCGGTAATCGGCCGACCCGCGGCTCGGGCAGGGCGAACGATGCAGTCTCCGCAGCCACGACGATGTCGCAGCCCAGGACCATCTCGAACCCGCCGCCGAGCGCGTACCCGTTGACGCGAGCGATCACCGGTACGTCGAGGGTGCGGCGCAGGCTGATACCTCCGAAACCGTCCGGGGTCAGCGCCGCCCAATACTCCAGACCACTGGGACCCGTTGCCGCGGAGGACATGTCAGCCCCGGCACAGAAGGCCCGGTCGCCCGCACCGGTCAGCACGATGCACCGGAGCGTCGGGTCCTTCTCGGCCTCCGTCCAGATCTGCACCATTCGGGCGGTGGCCGCCCCGTCCAGGGCGTTCAGCACCCGTGGCCGGTCGATGGTGAGCCGGCCGACGCCGTCTTGGACCTGCCAGTCGATCCCGGCGCCGGGATCCTGGTCCGTCGTCACGAGATCACCCCGTCCTGCGTCAGCCGGGCGATGCGGTCGGTGGAAAAGCCGTGGTCACGCAGGATCTCGGCCGAGTGCTCCCCCAGGGTGGGTGCCCGGTGCCGGATGGAGGCCGGGGTCGCGGACAGTCCGATGGGCGCGTTCAGCACCTCGACGGTGCCCTCGGTCGGGTGGTCCATCTTCACGATCATCCCGTTGATCTCGGTCTGCTTGTCGGCGAGCGCCTCGACCATCGACAGCACCGGAGCGCACAGCAGGTCGGCCGCCTCCAGGCGTTCAATCCAGTGCGCGGTCGTGTTGGTGGCGCATGCCCGCCGGAAGACCTCCTGCAGCTCGGCCTTGTTGGCCATCTGACCGTCATGGTCCTGCAGTTCGGGGCGCTGCCAGAGTTCGTCGTCGAGGTCCAGGGCACCGCAGAGGTCACGCAGCGGCTCTTGCTTGAAGGCCCCGACGAAGCAGACGGCCCCGTCGGTCGTGGGGAACACGCCGGACAGCGGCATGGCCGCCCAGTTGACCTCGGCGCCGCGGTTGAGCTGGGTCGCCGCCTCCTGCATCTGCATGTGCAGCATCGAGTCGAACATCCGCACGTCGACCCGCTGCCCCTGGCCGGTGCGGCCCCGGGCCAGGAGGGCCAGCAGGATCCCCTGGGTCAGGTGCATCCCGGTGGTGTAGTCGCACAAGGTGGTCGGGTAGACCGAGAGCGGGGTGTCCTCGCTTTGTCGTCGCCACATGACGCCGGAGAGGGCTTGGAGCAGGACGTCCTGGCCACCCTTGTGGGCGTAGGGCCCGGTCTCGCCGAATCCGGTACCCGACGCCCAAATCAGGCCGGGGTTGATCTGGCGCAGCCGCTCGTAGCCCAGGCCCATGCGTTCCATGACTCCGGCGCGAAAATTGCTGACCACTACGTCGATGTCACCGATGAGGTCGTACAGCACCTGCTTGCCGGCGTCGCCGCGGGTGTCCAGGCTGATGCTGCGCTTGTTGCGGTTGATCGAATAGAAGATCGGGTTGTCCTGGCCACTGCGGTCGGGAAAGGAGTTGCGCGACAGGTCTCCCCACCGGGGCCGCTCCACCTTGATCACCTCGGCCCCGAAGTCGCCGAGCAGCTGGGTGGCCGACGGGCCCATGTAGACCTGGGTGAAGTCCAGGACGGTCACGCCGTCCAGGGCCCCGGGCGGGAAAGGTGTCTCGTCGCTCACTGTTCGACCTCCGATTCGAGCGAGTCCGGGGAGGCCACCCCGGCGTTGGTGCTGGGGACGTCACCGGGGTCGGCCCCGTGTTTGCGCATCAGCCGCTGGATGTCGAGCGGGTCGACGTCACGCACCACGATGCCCTGTTCGACCGCCAGGCTGGCGGCCATGCCGGCGGCCTGACCCATGGCCATGCACGGTGGGATCTCCCGCGACATCTTCTGGGCCTGGGGCGTCGCCGAGTAGTGGCGCCCGGCGACGAGCAACTGATCGACCCGACGGGGCAGCAGGCTGCGGTAGGGGTAGTAGTAGTCCCGGCCGCGGGCGACGCTGTCAGGGAAGTGCCTGCGGTTGCGGACGTCGTCGACGGTCATCACGTACTCACCCTGCAGCAACCGCGTCTGCCGGACACCCATCTGTTCGGCGACATCCAGGACGTAGCAGTTCTCGAATCCGGGGAGCGTCGCCCGGGTGAGTTCGACTGCGGTGGCGATCTTCTCGCGGGAGACGTATTCGGCTTCGGTGAGCGAGGCCGGGTCGGTGCCGTCGAATCCGGTCATGTGGGGGGCGTTGCACCACACCACGCCGGGGATGGGCGTCTTGAGCCACCACAGCTCCCAGGCCCCGCCCAGGGCCCGCTTGATGGCCTTGTTGATCGCCCGGGCCTGCTTGGGATCGGCTTGCTCGAAGGCTTCCGCGGCGTCGGTGTCGACCCCGCCGAGCCGGAAGACCAGGGTGGTCAGGTAGGAGTCCTTGACGTACGGGGCGCCGGCGCGGGCGGCCACGTCGATGTCGCCGGTGGTGTCGATGACGACATCGGCCAGCACGGCCTGGGGGCCGCTCTTGGTCTCCGCGACCACGCCGCGGATCCGGCCGTCCTCCATGACGACCCGCGAGAACCAGCTGTGCAGGCGGAGGTTCACCCCGGCCTCGCGGACCAGATCGTTGGACACCCGCTTCCAGCCGTCGGGATCGAAAGCGACGGCGTAGCAGACCGGTTTCGGGTGTTCGGTGGAATGGAAGTCGAAGGTGCCGTAACGGCCCCAGCGGTTCCAGGTCTCGACCGAGCTGCGTCGGTCCTCCTCGGGGGGCAGGACGGCCAGGCCGATCCGTTCCAGGCGTTCGACGTACTCGCTGCAGATGCCGGTGACCGTGATCTCCGAGCCGTTGATCATGTCGTCCAGCACGAGCACCATGCCGCCGGACGCCAGTCCGCCGAGGGACGGATACCGCTCGAGCAGCGTCACCGACAGCCCGTTGCGGGCGGCGCTGACGGCGGCCGAAACGCCGGCCGGACCGCCGCCCACCACCACGACGTCGCACTGGGCGACGACCGGGGTGTCGGCCAGATGTTCCTTGACGGTCAGGGTGTCATTCACCGACGAAGATCCCTTCCTTCTCACGGGCACTGCGGTACAGGACGATGCTGATGAGGGCGAGGGCGGCGGCGTAGACCGGGAACATCCAGCCGAGACCCTTGCTGCCGAGCCAGACGACGAGGTAGCTGGCGGTGCCGCCCATGCTGGCCACGGCGACGCCGTAGCCCAGGCCCCCGCCGGCCGCGCGGATGCCCTTGGGGAACAGTGAGGTGCTGGTGACGACGTAGAGGGTCATGTTGAGCAGCAGCACCGGGGCGCCGAGCAGCAGCACGGCGGCGAAGCCACCGAGGCCGGGCCCGGTGTAGAGCAGCATGAGGAAGACGGTCGGGATCATCAGCCACCGGCCGATGACGAAGGTGCGCCCGAGCTTCCAGCGGTCGGTCCACTGGCCGACGATCGGCGAGCCCAGGACCATGAACAGCGACAGTACGGCGGTGAGACCGAAGACAGCGGTGAGGTTCTCGCCGTAAGTGGAGCGGGCCAGGTTGGGCAGGCCGACGTTCCAGCCGTAGTTGAACGCCTGGGCCGCGCCGACGATGAAGATGACCGCGAGCAGGCTGCGCCAGCGGCCGAACACCTGACGCCAGATGTCGCGGGTGACGCCGACGTACTCCGGCTCCGAGGTCTCCAGGGTCTCGGGGAGCGAGCGCCGGAGCCAGACGACGACCACGCCCATGGCGGCCCCGACCCAGAACGGGATGCGCCAGCCCCAGTCCGACATGACGGCGGAGCCGAGGGTCAGGCTGAGCAGGAAGTTCAGCAGCGAGCCGACCATGATGCCGAGGTTCACGAAGCCGCTGATGATGCCGGCGGCCAGGCCCGACTTGTCGTGCGGCATGATCTCGACGCCGTACGCGGTGGAAAGGGGCGCCTCGACCCCGGTCGAGAGGCCCTGCAGCAGGCGGCAGACCACCAGGATGATCGGGGCGGCGACGCCGATGGTGTGCACGTCGGGCAGGACGCCGATGACCAGGGTGGTGACGGCCATCAGGCCGACCGACCACAGCATGACCGCTTTGCGGCCGATGCGGTCGGCGACCCCGCCCAGCAGGATCCCGCCGATGGGTCGGGCGACGAAGCCGACGGCGAACACCGACAGGGTTGCGAGGGTGGCTTCGAGGACAGTGTCGGTCCGGAAGAAGTGCGGGCCGATGACGGCGGCCAGCAGACCGAAGATCTGCCAGTCGTACCACTCGAGGGTGTTGCCGAGACCGAGGCCCAGCATGGAGCGGCGCAGGCTCTGGCGCTCGGTGGGCGAGGGTGCGGAGGCAGTGGGGACGTGGGGGCGAGGGGCGCCCGTGGGTTCGGGCTTGGAGGTCACGGACATGACTGGGCCTTCCCGGTGACGGCAGGCGTCAACCCGGTCGCAGGGGTCGTCGAGGACACCGGCCCTCGGGCGCGCGACGACGGCGGCGGTCGCGGGAGGGGCGGTGGGAGGACTGTGCAGGGGCCGCCCCGTAGGGGCGGTCGGTCACCAGCTCGGGGGAGTCGACACCCACACGGCGTCAACGGTTTCCGTGCCCCGGTTGGCGAACCAATGGGGGACGGTGGAGGAGAAGCGGATGGAGTCGCCGGCGTCCAGTCGGTAACTCGTGTCCCCGACGTGCACGTCGAGGGAGCCCGAGAGGACGATTCCGATCTCTTCGCCGTGGTGCACGAAGGGGGTGGCGCTGGTGTCATGACCGGGGAGTGCGCGGACCCAGGTCGCTTCCAGAGCGCCGTTGAGGTCGGGGGTCAGCATCTCGTAGACGCACAGGTCGCCGGGGATGCCGTGTGAGTCGACCCGTCGTCGTTGGGAGGCGCGGACGACCGGGCTGGGGGTGTTCTCGATCAGCATCAGACGGCCGACGGGGACGTTGAGTCCATGGGCGATCTGCACCAGGGTCGCGAAGCTGGGGTTGCCTTTTCCGCGTTCCAGTTGACTGACGAGTCCGACGGACAGCTGGCCGCGGTCGGCGAGCTGCTCGAGGGTGAGTCCCGCTTCCTTGCGGAGCTGACGGACGGTCGCGCCGATGGCGGCGACCATCACGGTGAGGTTGGGAGCTTCCTGGTCGGTCACTCCCGGGGCCGTGGTCATGGTGGAACTATAGTGAAGATCTTCACTCTGTCAACGGTTTGCCCTAGGGTCGCCATCATGACGACCACCGCAGCGGCCCCGGCCGACACCACCACGTACGACACGGATCTCGTCCTGGCAGCGGCCGATGCCGCGGCGCCGGTCCTGGCCGCGCAGGAGGGCGCCGAACGGGCGCGCTGGATGCGGACCGTCGCTGCGGCGGTCGACGAGCACCGTGCTGAACTGCTCGATCTCGCCGTGGCCGAGACCTGCCTACCCCGGGCGGCGCTGGACGTCGAGGTCACCCGGACGGTCTTCCAGTTGCAGCACCTGGCCGACCGGGCAGCGTCCCCGGAGCTCCTGGACCTGGTCGTCGAGGAGGCCGATGCCGACTATCCCGTCGCGCCGCGTCCCGCCCTGGTGCGTGCGGCCCTGCCCATCGGCCCGGTCCTGGTGTTCACGGCGAGCAATTTCCCCTTCGCGTTCTCCGTGGTCGGCAACGACACCGCCTCGGCCTGGGCGGCGGGTTGTCCTGTGGTGGTCAAGGGCAACCCCGGGCATCCGCAGCTGTCCCGGCGGACCTTCGAGGTGGCCGTCGCCGCCCTGCGGAAGGCCGGTGCCCCGGACGGCACCCTGGGTCATCTGACCGGCGTGGCCGCCGGGACAGCCGCCCTGGTCGACGGCCGGATCCGGGCCTGCGGTTTCACCGGCAGTCTGGCCGGTGGCCGGGTCCTGTTCGACCTCGCGGTCGGCCGACCCGACCCGATCCCGTTCTTCGGTGAGCTCGCCTCACTCAACCCGGTCTACGTCACTCCCGCCGCGGCCCAGGCCCGGGTGGCCGAGATCGCCGCCGGGTTCGCGGCCAGCGTCACCGGACGCGGCGGTCAGTTGTGCACCAAGCCGGGGGTGTTGTTCGCTCCGGCCGGCAGTGGACTGGCGGCCGCCGCCGCGGCCGCTATGAGCCCGGACGACGTCGACCTGCTCACCGACCGGATCGCACACGCCTACCAGGAGGGGGTGAAGGCGCTAGCGGCCCTGCCCGGGGCGACGGTCCACGCCGGGGGTGCCGCCACCCAGGCGGCGCTTGTCACGATACCGGCGGCCGAGATTCTCTTCGGCGCAGTGACTCTCGAGGAGTGTTTCGGCCCGGCGGCGGTGGTGGTCGAGTACGATGACCCCGCTGACCTGACGGCGTTGGCCGACCGGATCGACGGCGCCCTCACCGCGACGGTGCACGGGGAGCCCGCCGACCCGGTCGCCGCCGCCCTGGTGCCGGCCCTGACCGAACGGGTCGGCCGGGTCATCTGGAACGGCTGGCCGACGGGCGTCGCCGTGACGCGGGCATTGCACCACGGAGGTCCCTACCCGGCGAGCACCGCACCGTCCTCCACTTCGATCGGCGCCGACGCCGCCCGCCGCTGGCAGCGTCCGGTCACCTTCCAGAACTGGCCGGCCGCGTTGCTGCCGGGCCCGGTGCGCACGGCCCTGACCCGGAGTGCCGGTCGCCGGGGGTGACACGGCGCGGGCGGCGGAGGTCCCCGCTCGGTCGGGGTGACCGGAAGGCCCCCGCCGCCCGGGCCGCTCTGGTGCGGGTTCGTAGAGTGCGGGGGTGAACCCCACCTCCCCGTCGCTGTGGTCGGCGGTGGCCCGGCGTCTGCCGGCCGTCGACGGCCCCCTCGCCCGCACCCCCGCCGAGCTGCCGTCTGCGGAGTCGCGGACCGTCGACAGTGCCCTGCGGGCCCTGACGACGTCGGCCAATCACGGCCGGCTCTGGCTGGGTATCGGGATCGTGGGGGCCCTGGTGCCCGGCCGCACCCGGCGGGCCGCCCTGCGTGGCATCTCCTCGTTGGCCATCGCGAGCTTCACCTCGAACGCGATCCTCAAGCCGATCATCGGTCGGCGCCGCCCGGAGATCGAGCGGACGGCGATGGGCCGGCGGATCGAGCGCCGCCCGTGGACGTCGTCGTTCCCGTCCGGTCACTCGGCGTCGGCCGCCGCCTTCGCGACCGGCGCGGCGCTGGAACTGCCGCTCTCGGCGCTCGGCCTGGGGCCATTGGCTGCGGCCGTCGCCTACTCGCGGGTGCACGTCGGGGTTCATCACCGCTCCGACGTCGTCGCCGGTGCCGCCGTCGGCGTGGCTGCCGCCCTGCTGGGCAAGCGGCTGTGGCCGGTCAAGCCGACCTCGCCGGCGTTGATGGCCGCGGGCGACGCCCCGGCCCTGCCACAGGGCGAGGGCCTGACCGTCGTCGTCAACGCCCGGTCCGGGAGCAGCGACGGCGCCGCTGACGCCCTCCGTGCGGCCCTGCCCGCCGTGCGGATCGTGGAGTGGGACCCGGACACCGACCTGGCCGACGCGCTGCCGGCCGAAGGTGAGGGCAGCCTGCGGGCGCTGGGGGTGGCCGGCGGCGACGGCACCGTCGCGTCGGTCGCCGCCATCGCCCACGACCGTGGCATACCGCTGGCCGTGTTCCCGGCCGGCACGTTCAACAACTTCGCCAAGTCCATCGGAGCGCTCACCGTCGAGCAGATGGCGAGCGCGGTCGAGGAGGGCCGCGCCGGGATGGTCGACCTCGGCTTCCTCAACGGCGCCGCCTTCCTCAACACCGCCAGCGTCGGGACCTACCCGGAGATGGTCGACCGGCGCGACCGCTACTCGCAGCGGATGGGAAAGTGGCCCGCGACGGCCCTGGCCGTGTTCCGCACCCTGCGGCACACCGCGCCGTGGCAGGTGACGATCAACGACCGCAAGTTCAAGGTGTGGATCGTCTTCGTCGGCAACGGCCGCTACACCCCTCGGGGACTGACCCCGAGCTGGCGGGATCAGCTGGCCGGGGGAGTACTGGACGTCCAGTTCCTGCGGGCCGACCGACCGCTGTCCCGCACCCGCGCCGTCCTGATGTCGTTCATCGGGTTGCCCCGCTTCAGCGGGGTGTACGAGGCGGTGGAGGCCGGCCGCGTCCGGATCCAGCTCCCGGAAGGGCCCCGCCCGGTGGCCCACGACGGCGAGACCACCGCACCGGTCGACCGGTTGGACATCCAGATCTCCGACACCCGGCTCACGGTGTACCGGGGCTGACCGTTCGACCCGTCACGTCTCTGACCCCGGCACCCCCGACCCCTCGAGGAGCAGCACGATGAGCGAGCCGACCCGCGATCCCGCAGCACCGGCCCGGTTGACCGCCTGGGTGCACGGGGTCGTCCAGGGGGTCGGGTTCCGCTGGTGGACCCGGACCCGGGCCGGCGAACACGGCCTGGCCGGGTACGCCCGCAACCTGGTCGACGGCCGGGTCGAGGTGGTCGTCGAGGGACCCCGGGCCGACTGCCAGGCCCTGCTGGACGATCTGCGGGGTCCCCGCACCCCGGGGTCGGTCGACACCGTCGTCGAACGGTGGGACGAGGCGCGGGGGGCCACGGGCTTCGGGGTGCGCTGAGCCTGCACCCCGGGGCCGCCCGGAGCCGGTAGCGTGCGACCGGACGTACCCGCCGGCCCCGGCATGCTCCGCGTGGCCGACGGTCGCCGGGGGGCGCCGAGCCGGCCGAACAGAACGGACAGGGGGACGACCGCCGCATGTACCTGAAATCCCTGACCATGAAGGGGTTCAAGTCCTTCGCGTCGTCCACCACGCTGCGCCTGGAGCCGGGCATCACCGCGGTCGTCGGGCCGAACGGCTCCGGGAAGTCCAACGTCGTCGACGCCATCGCCTGGGTGCTGGGGGAGCAGGGCGCCAAGGCGCTGCGCGGCGGCAAGATGGAGGACGTCATCTTCGCCGGCACCGCCGACCGGCCGCCGCTGGGCCGGGCCGAGGTGACGCTGACGATCGACAACTCCGACGGCGCGCTGCCCATCGACTACACCGAGGTCTCGATCACCCGCCGGATGTTCCGGGACGGCGCCGGGGAGTACGAGCTCAACGGGAAGGCCTGCCGGCTGCTGGACATCCAGGAGCTGCTGTCCGACTCCGGCATCGGCCGGGAGATGCACGTCATCGTCGGGCAGGGCCAGTTGGACGCCGTGCTGTCGGCCCGGCCGGAGGACCGCCGGGCGTTCATCGAGGAGGCCGCTGGCGTCCTCAAGCACCGCAAGCGCAAGGAACGGGCCCAGCGTCGCCTGGACTCGTCCCAGGCGAACTTCACCCGACTGTCGGACCTGCTCACCGAGATCCGCCGGCAGCTCGGACCGTTGGGCCGGCAGGCCGCGGTGGCCCGTCGGGCCGCCGGGATCCAGGCCGACCTGCGGGACTCGCGGATGCGGCTGCTGGCCGACGACATCGCCCAATTGACCGCGCAGATCGCCAAGGACGCCGTCGACGAGCAGGCCCTGGACGAGCAGCGGGACCGGATCACCGCCGCGCTGACCGAGGCCACGGCCACCCGGGAGACGGCGGAGGCCGCGCTCAAGGAGGTGGCGCCGGCCCTGCAACGGGCCCAGGACACCTGGTTCGCCCTGTCCGCCTTGGCCGAACGGTTCCGCGGCACCGTCTCGCTGGCCGCCGAACGGTCCCGGCACCTGTCGGCTCCGCTGCCGAACGCCGGATCCGGCCGGGAGCCCGAGGAACTGGAGGCGGCGGCCGAACGGGCCGAGATGGACGAGGAGGCGGCCGAGGCGGCCCGCGAAGGGGCGCAGGAGACGGTCGACGCCGTCGCCGCCGAACGCGGTGAACTCGAGTCGATGCTGCGCACCGCCGAGCAGGAGCTGCTGTCGGCCAGTCGGGCGATCGCCGACCGGCGCGAAGGACTCGCCCGGTTGGCCGGTCAGGTCCAGGCGGCGCGCTCCCGGCTGTCGGCCGCCGACGACGCGGCCGCCCGGCTGGCCGGCGCCATCGCCGAGGCCGCCGGCCGGGCGACCACCGCCGAGCAGGAGTTCGCCGGCCTGCAGGGTTCGGTCGGCGACCTCGACTCGTCCGAGATCGGGCTCGACGCCGACCACGAGGACGCGGTGGCCGCGTTGGAGGCGGCGCAGGCCCGGGTGTCCACCCTGACCGAGGAGCTGCGCGCCGCCCGGGCGCAGGACGCCGAGTTGGGGGCCCGGATCGACGCCCTGCGGCTCGGACTGGATCCGAAGGACGGGCGCGGCGCCGTGCTGGGTGCGACGGACCGGTTGACCGGCGTCGTCGGTCCGGTCTCCGGTCAGCTGAAGGTGGCCGCCGGCGCGGAACGGGCGGTGGCCGCCGCGCTCGGCCCGCTGGCCGACGCGATCGTGGTCACCACGGTGGCCGACGCGGCGGCCGCACTGCGGCTGCTGCGGGAGTCCGACGGCGGACGGGCCGGCCTGATGGTCGAGCAGGCCCCCGGATCGGGCGAGGCCTCGGATCGCCCGGACCTGCCGGCGGGCGCCCGCTGGGCCCTGGACCTGGTGACCGCGCCGGAGCGGCTGCGGACCGGGGTGGTCGCGGCGCTGGCGGGGGTGGCCGTCGTCGACGATCTCGACGCCGCCCAGGCCCTCGTCGCCGCCCAGTCGGCGGTGCGCGCGGTCACCGCGGACGGGGACCTGATCGGCGCCGGCTGGGCGGCCGGTGGCACCGACAGCGCCCAGTCGACGCTAGAACGCCAACTGGCGGTCGACCGGGCCGAGGAGCAGCGGACCCATGTCCGCGCCACGGTCGCGGCCGCCGAGGCCGCGCTGGCCGGAGCGACGGCCGAAGTGGGCCAGCGGCAGTCCGAGGCCACGGCCACGCTCGCCGCTCTGCACGACTCGGATGCCCGCATGTCGGCCGTCGAGGAGCAGTTGAACCGGCTCGCCGGTGCGGCCCGCTCGGCCAAGGCCGAACTTTCCCGGCTCGAACAGCAGCGGGCCGCGGCCGACGCCGCCCGGACCGAGAACCGCCAGGCGGTCGCCGATCTCGAGGCCCGTCTGCACGCCGCGCAGGCCGATTCCGAGGACGAGTCGGAGGAGCCGGACGCGAGCCGTCGGGACGAACTCGCCGATCGCACGGCAGTCGTGCGACAGCGGGAGGTCGAGGCCCGGCTCACCCTGCGCAGCGCCGAGGAACGGGTGAGGGCCGTCGCCGGCAAGGCCGAGGGGCTGCGGCGGACCGCGGCGATGGAGCGTGCCCGGCGGGCCCGGGCGGCCGCCGAGTCCGCGGAACGGGAGCGGCGCCTGGCCGTGGCGCGCCGGGTCGTGACCGACGGCGAACGCATCCTGGCCCGCCTCGAGCAGTCGCTGGCGCAGGCCGAGCAGCGTCGGGAGCAGGCCACCGCGCGGCAGGCCCAGGCCCAGCAGGCCGCCGCCACCGCCCGTGGTCAGGTCGCCGAGCTCCAGGCCGACCTCGACCGGCTGACCGGCGCGGTGCACGCCGGCGAGGTGGTCCGGGCCCAGCAGGCCGTGCGGGCCCAACAGCTCGCCGAGCAGGCGCTGGCCGACTTCGCCGTCAGCGCCGAGGATCTCGTCGCGTCCCACGGCCCGGACGTGCTCGTGCCGCCGACCGCGGAAGAGGTCGCCGAGTACGAATCGGCCCGCGAGCGCGGTGAACAGGTCAGCGCCCCACCGGCGATGCGGTTCGACCGGCCCACCCAGCAGCGGCGGGCCAAGCGGGCCGAACGCGACCTGACCACCCTGGGCAAGGTCAACCCGCTGGCGCTCGAGGAGTTCGCGGCCCTGGAGGAGCGGCACGCGTTCCTGTCCACCCAGCTCGAGGACCTCAAATCGACCCGCAAGGAACTCCTGGCCGTCATCAAGGAGGTCGACGAGAAGATCCTCGAGCTGTTCACCTCGGCCTACTGGGACGTGGAACGCGAGTTCAAGACGGTCTTCGCGACCCTGTTCCCCGGCGGTGACGGCGAGCTGGTCCTGACCAACCCGGACGACATGCTGCTGACCGGGATCGAGGTGAACGCCCGGCCGCCGGGCAAGAAGGTCAAGCGGCTCTCGCTGTTGTCCGGCGGCGAGCGGTCACTGACCGCCGTGGCGCTGCTGGTCGCGATCTTCCGTGCCCGGCCCAGCCCGTTCTACGTCATGGACGAGGTCGAGGCGGCTCTGGACGAGGTCAACCTGACCCGGCTGGTGGGCCTGCTGACCGAGCTGCGCGACTCGTCTCAGCTGATCATCATCACCCACCAGAAGTTCACGATGGAGGCCGCCGACGCGCTGTACGGGGTCTCCATGCGGGGCGACGGCATCACGGCGGTCATCAGCCAGCGCATCCGGGAACGCCCGCCGGCCGGGGCCGCCTCCGACCCGGCCACGGCACCGGACGAGACCGCCGCGGCCGTGGCCTCGTCGGCCTGAGCGTGCCGACATGCTGACCGTCCTGGCCGCCGCGGCACCCACGCTGCACGACACGGTCAGCCACGTCACCGCCGGTCTGCCCGATCCGTTCGGTGCCGTTCTGCATCAGCTGTCCACGGCCGCCCCGGCCGCCACCGACGCGGCGCCGCCGACGGTGACGGTCACCGTGACGGTGCCGACGGATGTCGGAGCCGCCGACGACGGGTCGGACGACGCGGCCATCGAACTCGCCGACGGGATGAGCAACGGGGAGATCGCCTGGGCCATCTTCGTGGCGATCGTGTCCGGCGGGCTGGTGTCGCTCGGCCCGGGTCTGTGGGTGTTCCTCGGCATCCTGACCTCGTTCCTGGTGACCCGGGCGGTGACCCGGTTCATCCGTCACCGCGGCGCGACCGGCGCCCCGGCCACGGGGCCGGTCAAGGACATCGTCATCGGCGGGGTGCACGTGCACCACCAGGTGTTCGGCATCGTCACCATGTTCGTCACCGGCCTGCTGGCCCTGGTCACCACCCCCGGGGACGGGGTGGCGGGCGCGCTGTTGGCCCTGGTCTTCGGGGTCGGGGTGGGCCTGGCGTTCGACGAGTTCGCCCTGTGGGTGCACCTGGACGACGTCTACTGGAGCGACAAGGGCCGCAAGTCCATCGATGCGGTGGCGGTGGTGCTGGTGGTCGCCGCCTCGGCGCGCATCGTCGTCGACTTCGCCCTCATCGGCGAGGGTCTCGACGATGCCGGCGACTATGTGGGCTGGGTGTGGGTGCTGGTCGCCGTGGTGTTCGGGCCGGCGCTGGTCTGCTTCCTGAAGGGCAAGTGGATCACCGGCGCCCTGGGCTTCCTGTATCCGCCATTGACCTGGGTCGGGTCCCTCCGCCTGGCCAAGGAGCGGTCGTGGTGGGCCCGGCACCTGTACGGGCGGCGGCGACGGGCTCGGGCCAGGGTCCGGCACGAGGGCCACGAGCGCAGGATGGATCGTCTGCGCGACCTCGTCGGCGGTTCGATCACGCCGGCGGCCGCGTTGTCGGAGACGGTGGCCGAGGCGATCCATGCCGCGACGACCCCGGTCGCGCAACGACCGGACGCCGGGGGAGTGCCGCCCGGGCCCGGTGGGCCGCCGACCGACCGCTCCTGAGGCGGCTGCCCGGGGTGCTGGCACCACCCGGTCCGGGTGGCCAACCGACCGGTTCGCGGACGGCGACGGTTCGGGGTATCGACCCGCCGTCCGGTCGCTCTGGTCAGCTGCCGGTGCCCGAGAGGGGCCGGTGCCGGTGAGGGGGTCGTCCCGCCCACCGGGTGCGGTCGGTGGCACCGACCGTCTCTCCTCTCGGGGACCGGCGTCCCCGCCCTGACGTGAAGGCTGCCCGATGACGTTCTCCACCGTTTCCCTGCGCGTGTTCACCGCCGGTGTGGCCCTGGCCGCGGCCTGCGGTCTGGCCGCCTGCGGCGGCACCACCGCGGGTACCGCGGCCCCCGCCCCCGCCCCCGCGACCGTCACCGTCACGGCGTCGAGCTCCGCTGCGTCGGCGTCCACCTCCGCCCGACCCGGCGGAGACTCGTCCGGCAGCGCGTCGACCAGTGCCCGGCCGACGCGGCCGAGCAGCACGCCGTCGGCGGAGCCCTCCGAGTTCGAGACGGTGGATCCCACAGTCGATGTCGGTACCGTCGATCAGGCCACCGCCGTCTGGCTGGACACCGCGTGCACCGATCTCACGACCTTGCTGCCGGTGCTGCTGGCCGTCCCGACCCTCGACCAGACGACGACGCCGGTGGAGGAGTTCCGCACCGCCTACCGTGACTACTACGCCACCGTCGCCGATACCGCCCTGCAGGTCAACGGCAACCTGGTCGGTATCGACCCGCCCGCCGTCACCGACGGACCCGCCCTGCACGAGGCCTACCAGTACTACCTCAAGCGGCTGGCCGACATCACCGGGAGCGGCTCGATCGCCATCGACGAGGCGACCGACATCGCCGGCATCCAGGCTGTTGTCGAGCAGATCCAGTTCGAGATCGACGGCCTGAGCCAGGAGGACATCGGCCTGAACAGCCTGTCCGGAGCCGAGTTGCAGCAGTACATGAAGCAGATCCCGGCGTGCTCGGAGTTCGTCACGTCCTGACGTGCGGCGACGGAGCCCGACCACCCGGGCCGGGCTGCATTCCGTCTCACTAGTTGAGACAAAATGCTCAATATGTGGACTGCGGAGTAGCGTCCCGGGTATGTCAGCCAGTTCCCGGCGCTGGATCGTCCTGGCGGTCGGCGTCTTCGCCCAGACGGCCGCCTGCGCCTTCGTCTACGGCGTGCCGTTCCTGGTGCCCACCCTGCGGGACCAGCTCGGGCTGTCACTGGCCGGGGCCGGCGGCTACGTCGCCGCTCCGACCATCGGGCTTTTGGTGACCCTCATCGCCTGGGGCGCGGCCGCCGACCGGTACGGCGAGCGTCGCGTGCTCGTGACGGGCCTGGTGATCACGGCCCTGTCACTCGGACTGCTGGCCATCACGCAGCCCGGCGGCCACGGCGCCGTCCTCGTCCTGCTCGGTGCCGGCGGCGCGGCCGCGGCGTCGGTTTTCGCCGCCAGCGGCCGGATGATCATGGGCTGGTTCCCGCGGGCCGAACGCGGTCTGGCCATGGGTATCCGGCAGACGGCGACCCCTCTGGGCGTGGCGGTCGCCGGCCTGGCGCTGCCCGGTCTGGCCCAGCGGACGGGAGCGATCGCTGCTCTCCTGCTACCCGCCGGGTTGTGTCTGCTCGCCGCCGTCGCGGTCCTGGTGGCGGTGCGGGACCCGGCCCGGCCCGCCCGGTCCGAGGTGGCGTCGGCGGGATCGCCCTACCGGCAGCCCGTGCTCTGGCGGGTGCACGCGGCCAGTGCGCTGCTGGTCGTCCCCCAGTTCGCGTTCAGCGCCTTCGGTGCCGAGTACCTGGTCCGCCAGCAGGGATGGGGAGTGGCGGCCGCCGGTGCGTTCCTGGCCGCCGTCCAGATCGCCGGCGCACTGTCCCGGATCGGAGCGGGTATCTGGTCGGACCGCGTCGGATCCCGGTTGCGGCCCATGCGCCTGCTCGCCATCGCCGCGACGACGGTGGTGCTCGCGTTCGCGCTCGGTGACGTGATCGTTCCGTGGCTGGCCGTGGCGGCGCTGGTCGTCGGCGGGATCGTCACGGTGGCCGACAACGGTCTGGCCTTCACCGCGGTCGCCGAGATCGCCGGCCCCTTCTGGGCCGGTCGGGCCCTCGGCATCCAGAACACCGGGCAGAACGTCGCAGCATCGCTGACGCCGATCGCCCTGGGGGCGCTCATCGGGATGGCCGGCTATGCCGCCGGTTTCGTGGTGGCGGCCGCCGCACCGCTGATGGCCGTGGCGGTCACGCCCGTACGGGGCGAGCGGGCCCCGACCTGGTGAGTCACGTCGTCGAGAGGTCGGTGGTCACGGCGCCGGTCACCATGCCGACCAATTGCTCTCCGGTCACGTCCGCGGTGCGGGTACCGCCGACCACCCGACCACCGCGCATCACCCAGACCTGTTGGGACAGCCGCTTGACCTGCTCGAAGTTGTGCGACACCACCAGCACCGTTTTCCCCGTCTCGACGACCCGGCGGACGAGGGCCTCGACCTGCGCCGTCTCGTTGAGACCGAGGGCCGCGGTCGGCTCGTCGAGGATGATCATGTTCTTCGCCCACATGACGCCGCGGGCGATGGCCACCGCCTGCCGCTGACCACCCGACAGGCGTTTGACGCTGCGGGACACCCCGGGGACGTTGACGGCGAGGTCGGCGACCAGCTTGCCGGCCTGGGCGCGCATCTCCTTGCGTCGCAGCAGCTTCAGGCCTGGGATCCCGTAGGTCAGCTCGCGGTCCATGTACATGTTCTGCCAGACGCTGAGCTGATCGCACAGGGCGAGGTCCTGATAGACCGTTTCGATACCTTGCTCGCGAGCGTCCCGCGGCGAGGCGAAATGCACCGGCGCGCCGTCGATGAGGATGCGGCCCGACGTCGGCGTGTACAGCCCGGTCAAGCACTTGACGAGAGTGGACTTGCCGGCGCCGTTGTCGCCCACGATGGCGGTGATCTCACCGGCCCTGATGGTCAATGACGCGCCCTTGAGGGCGTACACGTTGCCGAACGACTTCTGGAGGTCGTCCACGATGATCTTGTCGGTCACTTGCGTCCTCTCATCAGGGTCGCGGCGGCCAGCACCACGACGCCGATCACGAGCGGCGAGTAGAAGGCGTCCACCCCCAGCAGGGTCAGGCCCGACTGCAGGAAGGTCAGCAGGATCGCCCCGATCACCGGGCCGTAGATGGTCGCTCGGCCACCGAAGAGGCTGACGCCGCCCAGGACCACCGCGGCGATCGCCTTGAGCAGGTAATCGGTGTTCGTGGCCGGCTGGCTGGAACCGATGTAGGAGGTGAGCAGGATCGCGCCGACCCCGGCCATCGCCCCGCAGATCATGTAGCCGGCCAGTTTGATCCGGGGGACCTTCAGGCCCATCGCCTTGGCCGCGTCGGCATTGTCACCGACCGCCAGCAGATGGGTGCCGAACCGAGTGTGGAACAACACCACGTGCAGCACGACCGCCACGGCGATGGCCAGCAGGAAGTTGTACCGGATCCCACCGATGTTGCCGGTGCTGAGCGCGGTGAGCGCCTGCTCGCCGATCCTGACCGGTTTGCCCTGCGAGACGATGAGACTCAGCCCCATCACGACGCTGAGACTGCCCAGGGTCACGATGAAATCGGGAATCCGGACCCATCCGATGAAGCCGCCGTTGATGGTGCCGATCGCCAGCCCGGTGAGCAGGGCGACGGCGCAGCACACGAGCAGGGGGAGACCGGCCTGGTAGGCGGTGGCCATGGTGACGCTGCCCAGGGCCACGGTGGCGGCCAGCGACAGGTCGATGCCGGCCAACGACACCGCGAACGTCGCCCCGAGCGCCAGCACGATCGGGATCGACGAGTCCGCCAACATGCTGGTGATGCTGGGCCAGGACAGGAAGCGGGAGTTCAACGATCCGAAGACGACGACGAGGATCACGAGCGCCACCGGCGCCGCGAGCTTCATCCAGATGTCCTCGGATCCCAGCGTCCGCCGGAGCGATCCGCTGGTTCGCGACGGGGGCGGACTGAGCTGGGACTGGGGTGGGTGGATGGCCATCAGACGAACGACTCCCGCTTCCTTCGATGATGCGATGCGGTGGGCCCGTCGTGCCGGCCGCCTCGGATCGGCAGGCACGACGGGCTCACGGTCATGCGCGAGACAGGTTTCAGTTGAACGGGTTCGGAACCTCGAAACCGGCGGGCGGCGCCGGGAAGGCGTCGAGCGCGGCCTGCGCGTTGTCCTTGGTGACGGTCAGGACCGGGGTCTCGACCTTCTCCGGAATCTGCTTCCCGTCCATGGCGGCCACACAGGCCTGCACGGACTGAACACCCATGAGGTAGGGGAACTGCTCGATCGCCGCGGGCTGACCGCCGGCCACGATGTCCTGCAGCTGCTCCTGGGTGCCGTCGATGCCGACGACGGCGACCTGGCCGGTCTTGCCGGCCTCGGCGACCGCCTGCTGGATGCCCATGGCCATGTCGCCGGACGGGGTGAAGAAGCCCTTGATGTCAGGGTTGGCGATGAGGATGGTCGATGCCGCGCTCTTGGCCTTGGCCTTGTCGAAGTCCGCGGCCACGGTCTGGGTCACGTTCAGCTTGCCGTCGACGGCCTTGGTGAATCCGGCCAGCCGGGCGATGTTGCCGGGGTCGGCCACCAGGCCGCCGATCAGAGCCACCTGGTCGTTGGGCTGCAGGAGGTTCACCATGGCCTCGCCGCCGGCCTGGCCGGCGGTCTCGTTGTTGGTCCCGACGTAGGTCGTCACGTTCACGCCGGCCGCCTTCGCCGCGTCCAGGTCGATCGGCAGGTCGAGGTTGACGATCGGAGTACCGGCCTGCGACACCGGCACCAGGCCGGTGATGAGGTTGGTCTGGCTCGTCGGGTTGACGACATAACAGCCGTACCCGGCGGTGACCAGGGCATTCAGCTTGGACGCCTGCCCGGAGTCGTCGGTCACGTTCTCCGCGGCGACCACTGTGAGCTCGACACCCGCCTCGTCGGCGGCCTTCTGAGCCCCTTCGGCCATCGCCCCGAAGTAGGTGTTGTCCAGCGGCTTGATGACGAACGCGACCTTCTTGCCCCCGGCCGATCCACCCCCCGCCGCCGAGCTGGTACCCGCGGCCGAGGACGTCCCGCCGCCGGCCGACGTCGACGCGGCGGCCGACGTGCCACTGGCCGCGGCGGCTGTCGCCGTGGTCGAGGCGGCCGTCGAGCCGCCGCTCGAGCAGGCCGCCAGTGAGACGGCCAGGATGCCGGCCGCGGCCGTCGCCGCTGTCCGGAGCCGATGGGTTCGCGTCATTTCTCTCTCCTTTGAGTACGCGGGGGAATGCGGATGGTGCGAGGAGCGGTGATCTCTCCCTGGTCGGGACGACTCCGGTCCGTATCCGTCGGGTGGGGGACGGAGGTCTGCTAGAGCGCGTCCGGCACATGCGGCCAGACACGCTCGCCTGTGCCTTCCGGTGCGCTCTCAGGCTCGGGCGACCCGGCTCCGATCGGGCCCAACATCAGGGGGGCGGTCATCGGTATGCAGCCGCAGGTCGTGCCGAATTCGATGTCCAGGTCGACGTTCTCGTCACGAGGCGGGAGTGTCGGGTCCTGGGTGCGCTCGGACAGCAGACGCATCGCCTTCGCGGCGACGGTCTGGACCGGTATGACCCCCTGTGTGGGCTTGAGGCCGGTCACGCTCGCTTCGCCGATGGAGTCAATGGTGGTGACCAGGACGTCGCGGGGGACGTGCAGGCCGAGCCGGGCGATGGCGGCCATTGCCCCCCAGAACATCCGGTTGTTGGTGGCGAAGACGCCGAACGGTGGGGTCATCGTGCGGAACAGCTCCATCGATCCGGCAGCCGCATCATCGGGGGTGGCGTGTCCGGCCGTGATGAAGGCCGGCAGGCCGGCGGCGTTGACGACGCGCCGGTATCCCGCCTGCCGGTCGCGCACGTTCGAGACCGACGTGTTCCCGGCGACCAGGGCGACCTGGCGCAGGGCGTGGTGCTTGACCAGGTGTTCGACGAGACGCTCGGCGGCCCGGCGGTTGCCGGCGAGCACGTGGTCGGCCGCCCGCCGTACGGACGGAACGGTCCGGTCGACGATGACGGTCGGGATCTCCGACACGGCATCCGGCAGGCTGGGAGCGCCGCTGGGCAGCACGATCAGGCCGTCGACCCGCTGCTGCCGGAAGATCCGCAGATACCGCTCCTCCTGGTCGGCCTCCTCGTCGGAATCGCCGAGCAGCAGCGTGGGGGAGGCGTCGGACAGACGTTCCTCGATGGCCCGGGTCAGCAGGGCGAAGAACCCGTTGCGGACGTCGGGAATGATCAGGCCGATGAAGCCCGAGCGGCGGGTCCGCAGACCTGTCGCCGCTGCATCGCCCACGTAGGCGAGGGCGGTGACCGCGGCCATCACCCGTTCCCGCATGGCCGGGGCGACGTAGGCCTCCTCGTTGAGGACGCGGGACACGGTCTTGGTCGACACGCCGGCGTGCCGGGCGATGTCGATCAGCCGAGCCGGCGGGCGCAGACCCGGCCCGCGTTCGACGTTCACCGCAGCACCCCGGCGTCGCTGACGACGGCGGCGCCGGCGGGTCGGTCCGTCGGTGAGGACAGGGGGACGACGTCGGCCGGCGGGTACTGCTCGGCGCTCCACCAGCCCGCGGCGACGCCGGCCAGCAGACCCGCGCCTCGGGAGACCGCCTCCCGCTCGGACGCCATGACCAGCGGGTGACGGGCTCGCCGCATCTTGGCCTCCACCCACCGGCGGCTCCGCAGACCGCCACCGATGAGCAGCGTGGAACCGGTCACCCCGCAGAGTTCGCGCAGACGGACCTCGGCCGTCGCGGTGGCGTGCGCGAATCCCTCCAGGGTCGCGGCCCAGGCTACGTCGGCCGGACGGGCCAGCAACTCGGCGGGCACGATGCCGTCCTGCATCTGCAGCAGGGCCGACAGATCCGCCGGTTCCGCGTCGACGCGAATCGCCGAGAACTCCACATCGTCCCGCGAGATGCCCAGTGCCCGTTGGAGTGTCCGCATCGCCAGGCCGGGCCGGAGCACCTCCCACAGCAGCATGTGGCCAGCGGTGCCCGGCCAGGAGGTCACGGTGAGGTCGCCGAACTGGTCGGGCCACTGTGGATGCCGGCCGTCGGATCGACTCGCGTCGAAGGACACGACCAGCGGCTCCCCGGTTCCCATCGAGTCAATGACCTCGGAACGGTCTCCGCCCGCCCCGATGACGCCGACGGCGTGGTCGTGACCGGCGATGGTGACCGGCACGCCTTCGGGAATGCCGCTCCAGGCGTGGCCGGCCGCGCTGACCCGACCGAAGGTGGTGCCGGCGACGCGGGCCGGTGCCCACACCAGCGAGTCCAGACCCAGGAACGACAGGATCTGGCGGTCGTACTCGCCCGTCACGGGGTCGTAGGCGCCGCTGGTCGCGGCCAGGGACTGCTCCTGACCGAGCGCGCCGGTGAGCTTCCACACCGTCAGACCGGCGACGCCGGTCCAGGTCCCGCCGGTGCGGAATCCGTTGCGCAGCAACCACCCCAGCTTGGCCACACTGGTGACACTGCGCGGCTGACGCCCGGTGCGGCGGCGGATGTCCTCGACGCCGAACTCGGCGATCAATTCGTCGACGATCTCGGTGCCGCGCTCGTCGTGCCAGGCGACGAGGGGGAGATCGCTCGGTCCGTCCGAACGGATGATGGTGCCCGTCTCGCCCATGCTCGCGACCCCGACACCGACAACGCGACCGGCCAGCACCCCCAGATCGGCGATGGCCGCGCCGACGGCGGTGAAGAGGTCCTGCGTACTCATCTGCACGCCGTGCGAGTGGGTCGCGAAGGGGGTCGGGGCGACGCCGATGCCCAGCGACCGACCGTGCCGGTCGATCACGTTGGCCTTGATCGTGGACGTACCGAGATCAACGCCGAGCAACAGGTCGTCGCGCATCGGATGCCGTCCTCCTTGACGTCGGTGTGGACCACTCATTCTGTCCATCGATGGACAAGCTACTACCGCCGGTTCTAGTCTGTCCACCGTTGTCAGACGCAATTCCTCACCGTCGAGTCCGTCGAATCGGAGAACCCCTCATGGCCCTGATCACTCTCGCTGCCGCCCTGGAAGCTGCCCGGGAGGGCAACTACGGGGTCGGCGCGTTCAACGTGACCGACCTCGCGCAGGCGGAGGCCGTGCTCGACGCCGCCGCCGAAACCGACTCGCCCGTCATCGTGCAGACCATCGCCGGGGCATCCGTCCATGGTCGTGACGAACTGTTCTGGGAGGCCCTGGTCACCCTCGTGGCGCGGTACCCGGAGGTGCCGACGGTGCTGCACCTGGATCACGGCGCGAGCTACGAGGACTGTGTGCGGGCCATCGACGCCGGTTTCACCAGTGTGATGATCGACGGCAGCATGCGGGACCACACGACCCCCGCGACGTTCGAGGAGAACGTCGCGGTGACCCGCCGGGTGGTGGAGTACGCCCACCAGCACGGGGTCTCGGTCGAGGGTGAACTCGGCACCATCGGTGGTTCGGAGGACGGCGGCGCCAGCAGCAAGGAGATCGTGCTGGCCGACCCCGACGAGGCCGAGCGGTTCGTCGCCGAGACCGGCGTCGACGCCCTCGCTGTTGCCATCGGCACGTCGCACGGGGCGTACAAGTTCACCAGCCCGCCGGACGGGACGGTGCTGCGCATGGATCTGATCAGCGAGATCGCCCAACGCATCCCGAAGACTCACCTGGTCATGCACGGCTCCTCGTCGCTGCCGGCCGACCTGCGCGAGCGGATCAACGCCTTCGGGGGCAAGCTGCCCGAGTCGTGGGGTGTCCCGGAGAGCGAGAAGGCCCGTTCGACTCAGCTCGGGATCCGCAAGATCAACCAGGGAATGGACTCCCACATGGCCTGGACCGCAGAGGTCAGGGCGTACCTGGACGCCGACGGCATCGGGTGCGACCCTGCGCTCTACGGCTCGAAGGGTCGGGTCGCGATGCAGCAGATGGTGGCTGACCGTATGCAGGTCTTCGGTCAGGCCGGACAGTCCTACCGGCACCGCTGACCCGCCCAGAGGTGGGCGTCACCGGAGGACGCCCACCTCGTGAGCGCCGTCAGGCCAGGTTCTTCCGCATCAGCACCCGGGGGAACCCGTTCAGCACCGACGTGGTGTCCACGGCGTGCGAGAAACCGGCCGCCTCGAACAGGGCCCGCGTACCCACGTAGGCCATCGTGAGATCGACCTTGGCGCCACGGTTGTCGACCGGGTAGCCCTCGACGGCCGGGGCGCCCTGCTCGCGGGCGAAGTCGACGGCGCCGGCCAGCAGTTGGTGGGACAGGCCCTGCCCGCGGTGCCCGGGCCGCACGCGAATGCACCAGATGCTCCACACGGGCTGATCGTCCACGTGCGGGATGCGGCGGTTGGTCGCGAACGTGGTGTCGGACCGGGGATGCACCGCCGCCCAGCCGACCACCTCGTCGCCGTCATAGGCCAGGACGCCCGGCGGTCCCTGCGCCAGCAGCGCCCGGACGCGTTCACCGCGGGCCGGTCCGGCCAGCTGCTGGTTCTCCTTGGACGGAATCCGATAACTCAGGCACCAGCAGACGTTCGCGTCCGGACGTTTCGGTCCCACCATCGTCGCCACGTCCGCGAAGACCGTGGCCGGTCGCACCTGGATGGTCATTCCGGCACAGTGCCACGGCCAGCCGATGATCGCAGGCCGGTCAGGGGCTCGGCGTGGCCACCGGTCGGAGCAGCAGGGCGAAGGCGTTCGGGAACACGGTGGCGGCGTGGATCTCCTCCTTGGAGAACGCGGACACGTTCATGCCGTGGTCGACGATGCTGCACACGCGGCCTTGCATCAGGACCGTCAGCTCGGGGGGATCCTCGACCCATGCCGGGCCGGGGCCGCCGGTCGCAGGATCGAAGTCGATGTGCCGGCCAGTGATCTGGTAGCCCCCACCAGGGCAACCACCCTGGAAGCCGTAGGTGCCGTCGCCGAAGAAGCGCAGGCTCACCGGGCCGAGGCGGTCGGCCACCGACGTTCCGTCCAGCGTCACGACCTCCCACTCGGTCCCGACCAGGGTGCGCAGCAGGGGGTCGGTCGAGTCCACGGTGGTCGGGGGCGGGGCGACCGTGCCGGACGGCCTCACGAAGGTGGTGTCCGCGGCCAACCAGCCCGTCCCGGGCGACCCGCAAGCCACCAGCATCGTGGTGGCTGCCGCCGCAGCAACGACGGCCATCGGTCGGCGCATCACCACCATCCCCCTGTCAGGTGCATGCCCAGCCGACAACAGCATGGACGACGGGTTCGGCGATCACAACAGCAACGCGATCAGACGGCGCGGAGCTGGCTGGTCTGTCGCAGTGGACTGTCGCAGCGGGCGTCGGCGGCCAGCAGGGACGCGGTCATCGTGGAGGTGCTGCGCATCGTGGCGTAGTCGGCGGTCCAGGACGTCTGCAGGATCGCGATGGCCGAATGGCCGACCCACCCCACCGAGTGCAGGTTGGCGGGCTCCCACCCGGGATCGCTCCACCCCTGTTTGGCGCCGCGGTCACCACTCTGCGCCGCGAGCCCGAAATGCTGGTCGAAACCATCCGCTGCCACGGGCGTCACCGCCCGCATCCAGGTCGACAGGGACGGCCCGACCGCCGGCTCGTCCAGCACGGCGGCGAGGAAGTGGGCCTGGTCGGCCGCCGTGGTGCGGTCCGAACCCCAGTTGCGGGACGTCGGGTACGAGGACGTCGTCGTGTTCGTCAGCCCGTAGCGGCCGGCGATGGTGGGGACGATGCTCGCGGTCCACAGATCGGTCTGCACCGCATCGTCGGACCGACTGATCAGCTCGCGGAGCGCGAGCGGGGACACACTCGCGTCAGCCTCCGTCGTGAGGTAGTAGGTCGCCGTGAAGGTCTTGAGCAGGGACTCGGTGTTGTAGCCGCGGTCGGCCCCGATCGCCGCGATGAGGGTGCCGCTGCGACGGTCGACGACGGCCACGGACTGGGTCACGTCGCGCGAAGCCGCGTAGCGGGCCCCGGCCTCGGCCAGGTCGGCCGCCCGGCTGCAGTCCGCGTCGGGTTCAGCGGGTCCGACGCCCGCGTCCGGTCCCAGGGTCGTGGCCACCGGGTCGGCGGTGGCCGGAGACGCAGCGAGGGAAGTCAAACACCACGCGACGATGAGGAAGAAGGTGGTGCGTCTGACCGTGCGTCGACCGCAGATAGCGGTCCGTGAGAGCACCTTCATGAGGGGGAGCCGCCTCCAACTCCCCCCGGGGTTACCGACAATGGTGTCCGACGATGCAGTCGTCAAACTGTCTCCGAGCTGTGTCTTTGCTCCGCTCCCGCCGCCGCCCCCGTCGAGCGCGTCGGGCTGAACCCGCCTCGCGTCCGCACCGCGAGGGGCCCCGCCGGTCCACAATCGGAGGATGGAGTCGCCGATCGCCCCACCCCCGGTCTGGGGTGACCGGCTGGGCGTCGACCGGCGGGGGCGGCTGGTGGCCGACCGGTACCGACTCGAGCGGCTGTTGTTCCACGGGCCGGGTGGCACAATCTGGATCGCCCAGGACGAGGTGCTGCGCCGTCGGGTGGCACTGAAGCAGATCCTGCTGTCGCGGGACCTGCCAGCGGCGCGCGAACGCGAGCTGCGTGAACTGACCCTGCGGGGGGCGCGGGCGCTGGCTCTGCTGTCCAGTCCCTACGTCGTCACCATCTACGACATCCTGCCGAGTACGACGACCGGGCCGGTGCTGGTGATGGAGTACGTCGAGGGCAGCTCCCTGGCCGACGTGGTGCGTGACCGGGGCGGTCTGCCGGTCGGTGCGGTGGCGACCATCGGGGTCGCGGTGGCGTCGGCCCTGCTCGCGGTGCACGAGGTCGGCGTCGTCCACCGTGACGTCAAACCGGCCAACGTCCTCGTCGCCGGCGACGGGCGGGTCAAGCTCACCGATTTCGGCATCGCCCGACGGATGCGCTCGACCTCCGCCGCCTTCGCCGAGGAGTCGCGCAGGGCGGCGGAACCCGGTCACGCAGTCGGCCGTCAGGTGCGCGGCTCGCCCGCCTACCTGGCCCCCGAGTTGGCCGCCGGCGTCGAGCCGGGACCGCCCACGGATGCGTGGAGCCTGGGGGGGACCTTGTTCGCCGCGGTCGAGGGCCATCCGCCGTTCGCGTCCGACACGGCCCAGGAGACGTTCCGTTCGGTCCTCAACGACCCGGTACCGCCGGCCCCGCGCGCGGGTGCGCTGGCCCCGGTGATCAACGGGCTGCTGGTCAAGTCACCGGCGCTTCGGATGACGGTGCCGCACGCGCTCGATCAGCTGCGACCCATCGCCGACGACCCGACTGGACTGGCCGTTCGTCTCGACGGGTGGCCGCCGCTCTCGGCGTGACCCCGGAACCGGCTCCCCGGATCCGACAGGGCCCGGACGTCGTCACCGACGGAGGCGTTGCTCGGCCTGCTGCAGGAACCACGTGGCCACGGTGAGCGGCAGGATCACCGCCGTGAAGGTGCGGAACGTCCGCCCGCCGGTGGCGTCGTCGCGGAACACCTCGGCCAGGCGGGTCCCGTCGGCACGGAACAGTTCCAGCCCGACCCCGGGACGTCCGGGCACGGTGCTGGACAACAACAGTTGATAGCCGTCCATCCGGCGATCCCAGCAGATGTCCGTGCTCAGGGGTTGAGGGCGGGGTGGTCGACCCCCGGACCGGTGAAGCGGTCGAGCAGCGCAGTGCGGCCGGTCAGCGTCAGGACGATGGCGGCGACCGGGCCGCGAACCTCACGGCCGGAGCCCAGTTCGAGCTGGGCGTCGGTGGCCACGAACGTCATGCCGGCGAAGCGGCGGGCGGCGTGGAAGGGGAACCCCCGCCCGTGGATGTGGCGGGCCACGGCCACGCCGGCCGTCACGGGCATCGGATGATCACGTCCGAGCGGGATGGCGATGTCCTGGCTGTGCACCAGCGTGTCCATGAGCGGGTCCAGGGGGGTCGTGCCGGGTGGTCGGCGGCGGGACCCCGCGTGGGTCTGGAAGTCGGCCAGGATGTCCGCCGTGGGCCGGTCGCCGCCCCGGCGCGCAGTGGTGTCCACCATGCGGTTGAAATTGCCTCTGGCGCGGACCATCTCGAGCACCATTGCCGGCCGTGACGTCGTCGCGGGCATGATCACGTGAGCGGCGACGTGGCGGATCCGCCACCCGTCGCACAGTGACGGGGTGTCCCATTCCGGTTCCGTCAGTCCGGCCAGCAGATGGGCCAGCCGAGTCCGCTCCACAGCGATGGTCGACCAGATGTCGGTGGTGTCCATGAGGCGTCTCCTCGACGACAGGCCGAGCACGACCCGGAGGTAGTACGATCTACGAACCAAAGTAGTTCGAATATCTGACCATCGTCAAGGGGGACGGGTGACCGGGTCCGACGACCTCCCACCCTCGGCGCCGAACGTGCCGACACTGCTCTTCATCGCCTACCGGCACGTCGAGAACCGAGTGCTGGCTGCCGTTCTCGCGGCCGGGTTCCAGATCACTCTCGCGCAGGCCCGAATCTTCCAGCGGATCGGCCCGCAGGGGACGAGGCTGACCGAACTCGCCGAACAGGCGCAGGTCACCAAACAAACCGCATCGGCCCTGGTCGACCAGCTCCAGGCCGCCGGGTACGTCGAACGACGACCCGACCCGACCGACGCCCGCGCCCGGCTGGTCTGCATCAGCCCCGCCGGCGCCGACGCGTGGGCAGTCGCCGAAGCCGAACTGCAGCGGGTCCACCAGGAATGGGTCGCCCATCTCGGTCCTCGGGCCTGGGCCGATCTGCACCGATCACTGCTCGCCCTCCGCGAGATCACCGACCCCTACGCCTGAAGCGGCTGCGAGACCGGGTCAGAACGGCACGGCGCCGGCCCGGTCCCACGCGATCCAGACGGTGACGGCGAGCAGGACGACGGCGAACGCAGCGGCCCGCTGCTCGCCGCGCCGGATGTGCACGACAGCCGCCCCCGCCATGATCACGCCCAGGCCGGCCGCCGCGACCGCGGTCACCTGGGGGAGGACACCGACGATGCCGGGCAGCACCAGGCCGAACGCACCCAGGATCTCGGCCGCCCCCAGAGCCCGGATGAACGTCGGGGAGGCGCTGGCCGCCCACCGCTGGCCGTCGGCCACCAGCATCTCGCGGGACTCGAACAGCTTCATGACCCCGGTGGCCGCGAACAGCAACGCCAGGGCCGCCGCGGCGAACCACAACGCCAGACTCATGTGCATCGATTCGCTCCGTCGTCCGTGTCAGGACGCGGTTCGCCCGTCGTCCCGCGCCGGAGGCTAGGAGCGCTGCGCGAGGAACGACTGAGAGACAGGCATGGGCCGGGCGACCAGACGCTACGAACTACCCGTCGATCGGTCAGCTGTGGGCCAGCAGGGCGTCCACTTCGCTGGATGTCGGCGCCGAGGTTCCGGCGCCCGGGACGGTCGTGGCCAACGCGCCGGCCGCGCACGCCCGGCGGACCGCCTGGGCCGGCTCCACTCCGGCCGCCCAGGCCGCGGCCAGGGTGCCGGCGAAGGCGTCCCCGGCCCCGGTGGTGTCCACCGGCTCGACGGCGAACGCCTCCACGGCGTGCACCTCGCCACCCGGTCCGCGCACGGTGCAGCCGCGGGCGCCGAGGGTGGTGATGAGGTGATCGACGGCGTCGAGATGGTTGCCGTAGACGGCTGCTTCGGTCTCGTTCACGACGACGACCGAGACCAACGGCCACAGCTCGGCCGGTACGTCGATGGCGGGGGAGGGGTTGAGGATGACCGGTACGCCGGCCTCACGGGCGGTCCGCGCTGCCGCCAGAACGGTCGCCGGGGGCACCTCCAGTTGAGCGAGCAGGACGCCTGCACGTCCGATCGCGGCGGTGGTCGCGGTGTCGAGGGCATCGAGACGCCCGTTCGCACCCGGGAGAACGACGATGGTGTTCTCCGCGGTGTCATCCACCGTGATCATGGCGACGCCACTGGCACCGGGGACGGTGCGCACCAGTTCGGTCCGCACCCCCGCGGCCTGCAGGTGGGTGCGTAGCTCGACCGCGAAAGCGTCGTCCCCCAGTGCGGCGACCAGACGTACGGTCGCTCCGGCGCGGGCCGCAGCCACCGCCTGGTTCCCACCCTTACCGCCCGGGGCGGTGCTGAAGGTCGATCCCAGCACCGTCTGGCCCGCTTCCGGGAAGCGGACGGTCCGGCCGATCAGATCCATGTTGAGCGAACCGAGGACGACGACTGGCGCGGGCGAGCGGTCCGCTGACAGGGCTGACATGGTCGTCATGGTGCCGGACTCCGGCGCCGGCCCGATCACCGGTCCCCGGCCAGCACTCGACGTGGGAGTGGGAACGCCGACGGCCCGGCCACCCCGCGTGGGGTGACCGGGCCGCGGTCGGACATCGGGAGGATCAGATGTCGTAGTACATGTCGAACTCGTAGGGGTGCGGACGCAGGCGGATCGCGTCGATCTCCTCGCGCTTCAGCTTGATCCACATCTCGATGAGGTCGGGGGTGAAGACGCCACCCTCGAGCAGGTAGTCGTGATCCTGCTCCAGCCGGTCGATGACCGCAGCCAGCGACGACGGGACCTGCGGGATGTTGGCGGCCTCGTCCGGCGGCAGCTCGTACAGGTCCTTGTCGACCGGTGCCGGCGGCTCGATCTTGTTCTTGATGCCGTCCAGGCCGGCCATCATCATCGCCGCGAAGGCCAGGTACGGGTTCGCCGACGGGTCGGGGCAGCGGAACTCCAGGCGCTTGGCCTTGGCGTTCGTGCCGGTCAGCGGGATACGGATGCAGGCGGACCGGTTCCGGGCCGAGTAGACCAGGTTGACCGGGGCCTCGTAGCCCGGGACCAGACGGTGGTAGGAGTTCACCGTCGGGTTGGTGAAGGCCAGCAGCGACGGGGCGTGATGCAGGATGCCGCCGATGTAGTACCGGGCGGTGTCGGACAGGCCGCCGTACCCGGTCTCGTCATAGAACAGCGGCTTGCCGCCCAGCCACAGGGACTGGTGGGCGTGCATGCCGGAGCCGTTGTCGCCGAAGACCGGCTTGGGCATGAAGGTCGCGGACTTGCCGGCCTGCCACGCGGTGTTCTTGACGATGTACTTGAACAGCTCCACCTCGTCGGCCGAGGCCAGCAGGGTGTTGAACTTGTAATTGATCTCGGCCTGACCGGCCGTGCCCACCTCGTGGTGGCCACGCTCGACGTCGAAGCCCATGTCGATCAGGTTCGCGGTGATGTCCTCGCGGAGATCGGCCTGGTGGTCGTACGGCGGGACGGGGAAGTACCCGCCCTTGACCCGGACCTTGTAGCCCAGGTTGCCGCCCTCCTCCTCGCGGCCGGTGTTCCACCAGCCCTCTTCGGAGTCGATCTTGTAGAACGCGCCGTTCATCGAGGTACCGAACTGCACGTTGTCGAAGATGTAGAACTCGGCCTCGGCCCCGAAGTAACAGGTGTCGGCGATGCCGGTGCTGGCCAGGTACTCCTCGGCCTTGCGGGCGACGTTGCGGGGGTCACGCGAGTACGGCTGCAGCGTCAGCGGATCGTGCACGAAGAAGTTGCAGGTCACCGTCTTGCGCTTGCGGAACGGGTCCAGCCGCGCGGTGGTGACGTCGGGCAGCAGCGTCATGTCGGACTCGTGGATGGACTGGAAGCCCTTGATCGACGAACCGTCGAACGCCATGCCGTTGGCCAGCGACTCGACGGTGACCGTCTTCGCCGGGACCGTGAGGTGGTTCATCGAGCCCAGCAGGTCGCAGAAGCGGATGTCGAAGACCTCGACATCGTTCTCGCCGAGGTAGGCGACCAGCTCTTCGGGAGTTTGGAACACGCACGCTCCTTGTCGTCGGGTGGGACCACCGTCGCCCGGCACTGTGGCGGCGCGAACGCCGCCGGGTCGGGCGAAACGGGAGGACGCAGGTCGGTTGCATCCTGTCAGGGCAGGAACTCGGCCCGGACACCGGGATGCACCTTCATGCGCTCGGCAACGCTAAGCAGAGCGTGTTGCCATCGCAGGTCCCGCATGTGTCCGGCTTGTTAACCGGGCCTGCGTGCGGTGTCCATCGCGTTGCGCCGCCTAGAAGGACCTCGACCGGAGGGGCGAAACGGTCGTCGTCGTCACGGCCGGTGGTCGGGCGGCCGCAATTACCCTGGCGTCATGGCCGCCCCTCCCGGACCCACCCGTTCCCCGTCCTCCGGGTCACCCGCGCCGTACGCCGGCGAGCGGCTGGGACTGCCGCAGGACGGGCCCGGTTCCGTCGCCTCCATGGGCACACGGACGCTGGCCTGGCTGCTCGACATCGTCCTGTCGGCGCTGGTGGCGTGGTTCTTCACGGCGCCCGCGGCCCCGCAGAACCTCAGCCTGCTCGTCTGGGCAGGGATGACGGTGCTCGCCGTGGGGTTGTTCGGCTTCACGCCGGGCCAGGCGGTACTGGGCATCCGGGTGGCGCCGGTCGACGGCCGTTCGCTGGTCGGGTGGTGGGCCATCCCACGGACGGCATTGATCTTCGTCATCGTGCCGGTGCTCGTCGTCGACCCCGACATCCGGGGCCTGCACGACCGCTGGTGCCGAACGGTCGTCGTACACACCCGCTGACGCCGGCCGGGGACGCGAGAGGGCCCGAGCCGCCCTGCGGCCCGGGCCCCTCCCGGTGAGAACTGGATCAGCGCGCGCGACGCTGCATGGTCCGCTGGACGTTGCGCATCTTGGCGCCCGCCGGCATCGGGCCCTTGGGCAGTCCACCCTGGCTGGTGCGGGCGGTCAGCGCGAGCAGCCGGTTATCCAATTCGGAGACCGAGTTGGCGGCGATGTTCCGGGGCAGCTTCATCAGGTACGTGTTCAGCTTGGCCAGCGGGACCTGGCCCTCCTCATTGCCGACCACGATGTCGTAGATCGGGGTCTCCCCGACGATCCGGGCGTAGCGCTTCTTCTCCTGGGCCAGCAGCGGCTTGACCCGGTGCGGCACTCCCTCGGCGACCAGGATGATCCCCGGACGACCGACCACGCGGTGGACGGCGTCGAGATGGGAGGTGGCGGCGATGGTCGGGGTCACCCGCCACTTGCCGCGCAGGTTGTTCTGCAGCGACCAGGCCGCGGCTCCCGGCTGTCCCTCGGCCTGCTTGTAGACGTTCGCCTGCACCCGCCGGGAGAAGATGATCATGGCGAGCATCGCACCGAGCAGCAGACCGAGAATCAGCATGAACCACCACCACAGGTTCAGCAGCAGGCCGATCCCCACGAACACCAGGGCCGTGAGGACCACCGCGCCGATCATCAGCGGCAGCAGCTTGGAGTCCTGCTTGCGCTGCATCTGGAACGCCTGCCACAGCTGGCTGCGACGCTCCTTGCTCTGCGCCTTCTTCTCGGCCTTGAGGGCCTTCTTCGCCTGCTTGTCCGGTGCTGACGAACCCGTGTCCTTCTTGGCCATGTGCTCAGGATAGTGCCGGAAACGGGTGAGGGGCCCGCCGGCCGCTCCGGGCGACGGACACCGGTCGGCGCCGTCGGGTCGACGGCTCACCCGGCGCCGGCGCAGAGGAACCGACGGGGACGACGAAGGGACCCGGCCGATGTGGCCGGGTCCCTTCGGACGACAGCGTGTGGAGCGGTCAGTCGACCGCGGCGGTAGCCGCGGCCTGTCGCCGATCGCGGGCCTGAGCGCCCTGCTGGTAGAGCGTCCCCGCCTTGTACGACGAACGCACCAGCGGACCGGACATGACGCCGGCGAAGCCCATTTCCTCGGCTTCGGCCCGCAGTTCGATGAACTCCTGGGGCTTGACCCACCGTTCCACCGGATGATGGCGCGGAGTGGGCCGCAGGTACTGCGTGATCGTCACCAGGTCGCAGCCGGCGTCGACCATGTCCTGCAGGGCCTGCGTGATCTCCTCGCGGGTCTCGCCCATACCCAGGATCAGATTCGACTTCGTGACCATCCCGGCGTCCCGACCCTGGCGGATGACGTCCAACGACTTCTCGTAGGTGAACGCCGGCCGGATCCGCCGGAAGATCCGCGGCACGGTCTCCAGGTTGTGGGCGAACACCTCCGGGCGGGCGTCGAACACCTGCCGCAACAGCTCCGGGATACCCGAGAAATCGGGCGTCAGGATCTCCACGCCGGTGTTCGGGGCCAGCGCGTGCACCTGCTTGACGGTCTCGGCGTACAGCCAGGCGCCCTGGTCGGGCAGGTCGTCCCGGGTGACGCCGGTGATCGTCGCGTACCGCAGGTCCATGGTCTGAATGGACTCCGCGACCCGGCGAGGCTCGTCACGGTCGAGCTCGCCGGGCTTGCCGGTGTCGATGAGGCAGAAGTCGCACCGCCGGGTGCACTGGTCGCCGCCGATGAGGAAGGTGGCCTCGCGGTCTTCCCAGCACTCGTAGATGTTGGGACAGCCCGCCTCCTGGCAGACCGTGTGCAGACCTTCCCGTTTCACCAGAGCCTGCAGGTTCTGGTACTCCGGCCCGGTCTTCATCCGGGTCTTGATCCACTCGGGCTTCTTCTCGATCGGTGTAGCCGCATTGCGGACCTCCAGTCGGAGGAGCTTGCGGCCTTCCGGCGCCAGTGTCATACGACGTTCAATCCCCGCTCAGTCCTTGGCGATGTTCTTCTTCACGGCCGCCAGCGCGTCGTCGGCGGCCGACGAGAGCGAGCCACCGGCCGACTTGGCCGAGTCGCCCGCCTTGTCGGCGGAATGCTTGGCCTTGTCGGCGGCCTTGTCCGCACCGTCCTTGGCCGCATCGGCGGCGTCAGCGGCCTTGTCACTCGCCTTGTCGGCCACGTCCTTGGCCTTGTCGGCGGCGTCGTCGGCCTTGTCCGCGATCTTGTCCTTCAGATCCTCGGCCTTGTCCGCCACCGCAGCCGCGCCGTCCTTCACGGCATCGGTCGCCTTCTCCGCGACCTCGGCGACCTTGTCGGCGCCGTCCTTGACCGCTTCGGTGGCCTTGTCCTTGAGGTCGGCCGCCTTGTCCTTCAGGCTGTCGGCCTTCTCCGCTGCGGTGTCCGCCGCCTTGTTGACGGCGTCGGGGGCGCGGAAGGAGGTCGGCGAGGGCTGCTGGTTGGCCGTGGCGGTCTGGTCGGCGCGCAGCTTCTTGAACAACACGGCGCCGATGGCGCCGACGATGGCGACGATCACGATCTTCTTGATGGGCGAACCACCCTCGGCCCGACGGGTGGCCTTCCGGCTGGCCTTCGCGGCCCGCGCGGCAGCCTGGTCGGAGGCCTTACTGGCCTTGCGTGCGGCCTTCGCGGCTCGGCCGGTCAGGGCCGCCGCGGCCTGCGCAGCGCCCACCTGGGCCAGCTCCCGCAGGTGGTGCGCGGTGTCGGTGGCCTTCTGCTCCGCCTGTCCGGCAACCTTGTGCAGCGACTTCTCCGCCTGTCCGGCGGCCTTGTGCAGCGACTTCTGACCGGAGTCGGCGGCCGTCGACGCCTGGGCGCGGGCCTGCTTGGCGGCCTTGCGCGCTGCCCGGCGAGCGCGGCGCCGCAGCACCTGGGCCTGCTCGTCGAAGGTCTCACCGGCCTTGGCCACGTACGGCGCGGCCGCCTGGGAGACGTTGTGGGCGGCGTCGTTGGCCAGCGCGGCGGCCTTGCTGGCTGCGTCCGCCCCCAGATCGGCGACCTTGTCGACCACCTTGTCGGCCAGGCCCGAAGCCTTGTCGGCCAGATCCGCAGCCGTGGACCGCGCGTTCGACGCTGTGCTCATGCGTTGCTCCTCGTGATCTCCGTGGTGCCTCCGGCCGGGACGGCTGTCCGGCCGGCCGCCGGTCGGGGCCAGACCCGACGTCCGTACTACGCACTTGTCCTGCTGGCGCGACCGGATCCGATGCGGATCGGCCGCGGCCGCAGCAGGGGGCAGATGGTCGATTGTTCCATCTTGTCAGTCGGTGCTGCTCACCGCCGTCCCCGTGCAAGCCCCTCCCTGTGTGCCCCGCCGCAGATCCGATCAAGCGACCGGCCACACCGGAATGCCGACGTCCGGCGCCGGCCCGGTGCGTCAGCGCTGCAGCGCACCCTCCATGTGCCAGGACACGCCCGGAACCGTGGCGGTGACCCGCTCCGATTGTGGGGCGATGTCGTCCGGAACGACGGGAATGTGCCCGTTCAGGCCCTCTTGGAGCCGGCGCATGACGATCGGCCGGGCATCCTGCACGCTCACGGTGCGACCGAGCTCGAGCGACAGCGAGGTGACACCGGCGTCGGTCAGCCCGCAGGGAACGATGCGGTCGAACGCGGTCAGGTCGGGATCGCAGTTCAGCGCGAAACCGTGCATGGTGACGCCGCGGGCGACCCGGACGCCGATCGCCGCCACCTTGCGGTCCGGTCGACGCTCGTCGCCGGGGACCCACACCCCGCTGCGGCCCGTGATGCGCCGGGTGGCCAGACCGAGGTCGGCGCAGGCGGTGATGAGGATCTGTTCGAGTTCGCGGACGTAGCCGACCAGGTCGACCGGCTCGAGGAGCCGCAGGATGGGGTACCCGACCAGCTGGCCCGGTCCGTGCCAGGTGATGCGGCCGCCCCGGTCGACATCGACGACCGGGGTGCCGTCGGTCGGCCGGTCCTCGGGCTTCGTGCGCTTGCCGGCGGTGTAGACGGCGGGATGCTCCAGCAGCAGCACGGTGTCGGGTGCGGTGCCCTCGAGCCGCCCGGCGACCAGCTCACGCTGCCGGGCCCACGCGTCCGTGTACTCGACCAGTCCAGCATCGACCACGGACAAGGGACTGGAGACATCGCGCATGGTGCTGACCGTACGCCCCACCGGCGACAGCGGGTCCACGAGCCCCTGAGCTGCGGTTTGGGGACAACCCACGCGGTCCGACGGTCAGCACCTAGGTTCACCGGCATGGACCTCACGTTCGCCGGATACCGGCTGCTGGACGTGGTCGGGGGCGCTGCCGGCCCGCTCGACGGCGTCACCGCGACCGTCGATCAGGCAGCGGACCACCCCTCGGTCCCGCCGGGCCGGCTCCGGGTGCACGACGCCATTCCGGTCGGTTCCGAGCAGCGGGTGCGGCTCGTCCTGCTACCACCGGTGGACGGCGAACTGGTCCGACGCTCGCTGCAGCGGGCCCGCACCGTCGACCATCCGCACCTCGTCCCGGACCTGGAGGTCGTCGAGCAGGGCGGCCGGGTCGCAGTGGTCGCGCCATGGACCACAGGGGGCACCCTGGACGGGTTGCTGCGACGGCGGGATCGCCTCACCCCCGGCGAGGCGCTGACCGTGCTGCGTCCGCTGGCCGGTGCACTGACCGCCATCGGTGACGCCGGTCTGCAGCACGGGGCTCTGATCCCCGAGCTGATCTGGTTCGACGACGACGGGCGCCCCCGCCTGGCTGGGCTGACCGCGGGGCTGGCCCTGGCCGAGGCCGCCGGCGATGAGGTCATCGTCCCCGTGGGGGCACCGCATCTGGCTCCGGAGGTCGCCCGGGGGGCGCGGCCCGATCTCCGCTCCGACCTGTTCAGCCTCGGCTCCGTGGCACTGCTGGCCGTCAGCGGCCGGCCGGCGTGGCCAGCCGTCAGCGCCGCCGAGGTGCTGGTCCAGTCCGCGGCCGGGTTGTGGCCGCAGCCCGACCCCTCCCTCACGTCGCCCGAGCTGGCCGTCGCCATCAGCGGTCTGCTGGCCGCCGACCCTGGGCTCCGTCCGCCGCCGGCAGTGCTGCAGGTCGAACTGCGCGCCGCCGGCCGTCCGTTGCCGGTCGATCTCGCCGTGGCGGCCGCAGCGCAGACCCCTGGTGTCGGCGCCGCTGACGCCGGCCCGGTCACCTCGGTCGGTGAGGAACCCGTCGGCTCGATGCAGCTGACCGACGCCGACGACGACGTGCCGACGGCGACCGTCGATGCGGCGTCCGGGCGCCGATCGGACGGGAGGCCGGGGCCGCCGAGCGGCCCGTCGGTCTCCGAGGCGGTCCCGGGGACCGGTGTCTCGGCCAGCGGTCCGCCGCGCCCGACCCGGTCGGGGTCGCCACGTGGCGGGCGGCGGGGTCCGTCGGCGGCATCGTCGGGGCGCCGTCGTCGTCGAGGCCGCCGCCACGTGACCCGGGCAGCGGTCCTGGGCGTCGCTGTCCTCGTGGGGGGAGGTGTCGCGGTCGGAGCGGGGTGGTGGTGGGCCGCGGGGGAGGAACCGGCCTCGGCGGCCCTGACGCAGCCCAGCTCGGGCGATGCGTCCGCCGGTCAGCAGCCGGGTTCCGGGCCTACGGAGGAACTGGGCACCCCCCGGCCGGAGCTCGCTGCCGCGGTGACGACCGCGCTCAGCGATCCGCCGGGGAGTCCGGCACCTGGCGATCCGACCTCCGGCGATCCGCTGGTGTCGTCCGCGGCGGCGGCGGCATCGTCGTCGACGGACGACCCGCCGTCGGCGGCTGTTCCCGGATCGGCGGTCATCGACTGGCTCGATGTCGTCCGCTCGCTCGACCAACGCCGGGCCCAGGCGCTGAGCTCGGCCGATCCCGCGCCGTTGGACGCCGTGTATGTCGCCGGTCCCCCGCTGGAGGCCGATCGGGCGCTGGTCGCCGACCTGCGGAGGCGTGGGTTGCACATCGACGGCGGCACCCACGTGATCTCGGCGGCTCGCGTCAGCTCGGGGGACACCACACCTTCCAACCCGGGCGACGAGATCTCGGTCGAAGTGGAGCAGTCGCTGCCGTCGTACCCGGTCGTCGACGGGTCCGGACAACCGGTCGGTCATACCCCTGCGGTGGATCCGACCAGGTCGGTGTTGGTGTTGCGGGCGGTCGCCGGTGGCTTCGCCATCGTGTCCGTCCGGTCGGCCTGACCGGTGCGGGCCACGACCCGGCGGCGGCATCCGCAGCATGGTCCTGACCGGTCGTCCCACCGACCGGCAACACGCCGAACCGCGCGGAGAACCCGCTGTCGGACACTCGACCTACGGTTCTGATCATGCGATTGCTGCACACCTCCGACTGGCACCTGGGCCGGACGTTCCACGGTCACAGCCTGCTGGCGGAGCAGCAGGCCGTGCTCGATGCGGTGATCGATCTGGCCGTGGCCGAGCGGGTCGACGCCGTCCTCGTCTCCGGGGACCTCTACGACCGGGCGGTGCCGTCGCCGGAGACGGTGCAGACGGCGTCGCGGGTGCTGGCCCGGCTGGCTGGCGCGGGGATCCCGGTCGTGGTGATCGCCGGCAACCACGATTCCGCCCCCCGGCTAGGCGCGTTCACCGAGTTCCTGGCCGCCGGCGGCCTGCACCTGCGGACCCGGCCGGCGGACGTCGCCACCCCGGTGCTGCTACCGATGGCCGACGCCCCGGAAGCTGCGGCGGTGGCCGTCTACGCGATCCCCTACCTGGAACCGGAGCTGGTGCGGGACGAGTGGGCGCTGAGCGGGCGGCTGCATCATCAGGACGTGATGGCGGCCGCCATGGACCGGATTCGGGCCGACCTGGCCGCCCGGCCGAGGGGCACGCGGTCGGTGGTCCTGGCCCACGCGTTCGTCGTCGGGGCGATGCCCGGTGGGTCGGAGCGCTCTATTGCGGTCGGGGGCGTCGAGTCGGTGACGGCCGACGTCTTCGACGGGGTCGACTACGTCGCCCTGGGGCATCTGCACCGGCCACAGGCCGTGACGCCCACCATCCGTTACCCCGGATCGCCGCTGCCGTACTCGTTCTCGGAGGCCGGTCAGACCAAGCAGGTGCTGCTGGTCGAACTGGCGCCTGGGGACGTCCTTCCCGTCGTCACGTCCCGCGACCTGCCGGCGAGCCGCCGCCTGGTGACCGTGCGCGGCGAGCTGGCCGATCTGCTGACCAGAACGGATCTGGCCGACGCCTGGGTGGCGGCGCAACTCACCGATCCGGTCCGGCCGGTGGAACCGATGCGCCGGCTGCAGGCGGTCCTACCGCACACGGTGAACGTCCAGTGGGTACCCGAAGCCGTCCCGCCGGGACCGGGGACCGCCGCGACGTCCGGGACGCGGGCCGCTCCGGACGACCTGACGGTGGTGGAGGCGTTCCTGCAGGACTGCCGGGGTTCGGCCCCCATCCCGTCGGAGGTCGCTCTGCTGGCAGCGGCCATCCAGTCGGGCCGCGTCACCGAGGCCGTCCGATGAGGCTGCACCGTCTGGAGATCGAAGCCTTCGGCCCGTACCCCGGTCGGGTCGAGGTCGACTTCGACCGGCTCGGCGCCGATGGGCTGTTCCTGCTGCACGGCGACACGGGTGCCGGGAAGACGACTGTGCTCGATGCCGTCGCGTTCGCCCTCTTCGGTCGGGTCCCCGGGGCTCGCCACGAGGCCCGGCGGTTGCGGTGCGACCAGGCCACACCCGAGCAGCGCACCGAGGTTCGTCTGCTGGCGACCCTGGGCGGGTCCCGGGTGGAGATCGTGCGGGCACCGGAATACCAGCGTCCGAAGACGCGGGGAACCGGGACCACCCTGGAACGGGCGCGGGTCCTGCTCCGCTTCCTGGATGCCGCTCCGGACGGCCGCCCGCCGTCCGGATTGTCGAGGGCTGCCGAGGTCGGCGACACGGTCGCCGACCTGCTGGGGATGTCGGCGGACCAGTTCTTCCAGGTGGTGCTGCTTCCACAGGGAGACTTCGCCCGCTTCCTGCGGGCCGACACCGCCGAGCGTGCCGTCCTGCTGGAGAAGCTCTTCGACACCGGTCGCTTCGGGGCCATCGAGGAGTGGTTCGCCGAGCGCCGCCGATCAGCGACCGCCGAACTGCGTTCCGCCGACGATGCGGTCCGCGAGTTGGTCGCCCGGGTGGCTGAGGCCGCGCACCGCGAGCCCCCGGAGGATGCCGATCCGACCTGGGTCGCCGACCTGCGCGATCGGCTGGCTGATGAGGCCGATCTGACCGCGGCGGTGGCCCGAACCGCCGCCCGTGATCACGCGGCGGCGGGGGAACAACTCCGGTCCGCCCGGGCCGACGCCGAACGGCGCGCGCGGTGGGTCGGTCTGCACGCCGAGCTGGCCGATGTCGAACAGTCGGCCGTCCGGTTCACCCAGCATCCGGTGCGGATCGACCGGCACCAGCGCGCCCACCCGGTGACCACCGCGCAGGCCCAGGTGGTCACTGCCCGGGCCGAGGTCCGGGAACTCTCGGCGTCCAGGCAGCGCGCCCACCAGCGCTTCCGCGCCGTCCGCGCCACCGCGCCGGCGGGAGCCGTGGACGAGACCATGGATGCACTGCTGCCGGCTCCACCAGGCCAGCGCGCACCGGTATCGACCGGCGCCTCGGCAGCGCATCAGCCTGATCCGGCGGTCCTGCGGCGCGCGGCGGTCGCCGACCGGGAACGGGCCGGCGAACTGGTCGCCCTGTCCTCGCTGGCCCAGGAGCAGGCCGCGGACTCCCAGCGGTGGGCCGACGCCCGCCGACGACACCACCGCGCCGAGACGGAGGCCGCGGAGATCGAGCAGGCCCTCGTCGGTCTGCCCGAACGGATCGCTGCCCTGACCGACCAGGTCGGTCGGGCCCGCGCCGCCCGCGAAGAGCTACCCGAGGCGCGGCGAACAGTGGAGTCACTGCAACGGCTGACCGACGCGGTGGCCGCCGTGCCGCAGTCCCGTCGTGACCTCGACCGGTCCGAGCGCCGTCGCCAGGCCGCGGTCACGGCCCATCAGGCGGCCGTCGACGCCAGTCAGACGCTGATCGAGCGGCGGCTGGCCGGCATCGCCGCGGAGCTGGCCGCCCAGCTGGTCGACGGGGCCGATTGCCCGGTCTGCGGTTCCGAATCGCACCCGTCGCCCGCCGCGCCCGGGGGGTCGCCGGTTGGTCCGGCCGAACTGCGCGGCGCGGAACAGCGGGTGAAAGAGACAGCGACCGAACGGGAATCAGCGGCCGCCGCTCACGCCCAGCAGTACAGCCGTCTGCGGCAGTTGCTCGACGCCGCCATGGCCGAGCCGTATCGAGCGGTCGCGAGCGAGTCGCAGGACGAGCCGGCCACCGCGACCACCGATCCATCGGCCACAGCCGACGACGTGCCGTTCACCCTCTTCGACCCGACCGACCCCGCGGTTCTGGCCGGTGCGCCCGGCGCCGCTGGCGGCGGAGCGGTCGAGCCCGACGACGCCGCAGCGGACGATCTCGATGCGCTGCTCGACCGACTGCCCGACATCGCCGACGTCCGGGCACGACTCCGCGAAGCGGCCGCCCGCCTGGACGAACTGGTCACGGTGTCCGGCCAGTGCACGGCCCTGGGCGAACGCCTCGATGCCGCGACCCGGCAGTTGTACGACGCGGGCCTGCGGAGGGAGGGCGTCACGGCCCGGCTGACGGCCGTGCAGAGCGAGATCGAGGCGCTGACGGCCGTCCTGCGGGACCGCAAGGCGCGACTGGCCGACGCCGCCGGCGGTTTCCCGGACATCGGTGCCCGACGCCGGTACCTCCAGGACCGTGCGCGGGCGGCCGAGGAACTGGCCGACGCCGCCGACCGTCATGACGAGGCCCACCGACGGTTGGTCGACGCCCAGCGGCGCCTCGACGACACCGTTCGGACGGCCGGATTCGCCGGCCTGGACGACGCCCTGACCGCGGCCGCCGAGGACGCCGATCAGCTGGCTGAGGAGCTGCGAGCCGCCGAGGATCGCCGAACCCGGGTGCTGGCGCGGTTGGCCGACCCCGTCTTCGCCGATCTGCGTTCCGACCTCGAAGGTGCGGACGTCGATCTGTCCGCGCTGGCCGACCGGGCCGCCGCCGCTCGGTCACTGACCGAGGAGACCGCCGCTCTGGCGGTCGCCGCCGTCACCCGCCGGGACCGGGTGCGGCACCTGGCCGGTCGACTCCTGCAGGCCTGGGAGGCACGGCGACCCCTGGCCGCCGCGGCCGCCGAGGTGGGGGCCCTGGCCGAGACACTGGCCGGGCGCGGCCAGAACGGTCCGGGACTGGCGCTGCGCACCTATGTGCTGGCCGCCCGACTGCGGCAGGTCACCGATGCCGCCGGGGCACACCTGACCCGCATGTCGGCCGGTCGCTACGGCTTCGTCCCCACGACCGAGCGGGAGTACCGGGGCAAGGCCGGGGGATTGGGCATCGACATCGTCGACGGGTGGTCCGGGCGGATCCGCTCGGTGAAGACGCTGTCGGGGGGAGAGTCCTTCCTGGCGTCCCTGGCGTTGGCCCTCGGCTTGGCCGACGTGGTCGCGGCGGAGTCCGGCGGCCGCGTTCTGGACACCCTCTTCGTGGACGAGGGGTTCGGCAGCCTGGACACGGATGCTCTCGACCTGGTGATGGATACGCTGGACGACCTGCGGGCAGCCGGTCGCGTCGTCGGGGTCGTCTCCCACGTGCCCGAACTCCGGCAGCGCATCTCGAGCCGGCTGTCGGTGCATCGCTCGGCCAGTGGCTCGACGCTGCGGACGGAGGTGGCGTGAGCCGATGTTCCTGCTCGTGATCACCGTCCGGTTCCCCGCTGTCGACCGGGAGCTCGCCGAGGCCGGCGCGGATGCCATGGTCGCCGCGCTGGCCGCGCAACCGCAGACCCGAAGGCTGCGGTGGGCCCGATCCACCGAGGACCAGGACCTGCGCGTGCTGGTGGCCGAGTTCGACTCGGCCGCGGCCTACCGGTCCGCCACCTCACCGATGGAGGTCCGGGCCACGCTCATCCCCTGGCTGTCCGGGGCGACGGAGCCGGCCATCACGGCGACCAGTGCCGTCTACGAGGTCGACGCGGTCGCCGACGACGGGGTGCTCAGCCTCCTCGACCCCATCGTTCCGGTCCCCGGCCGCTGACCCCCCGACCGGCGGGTCCGGTCCCGCAGGCGTCAGAACGGGGCGTCCGGGCTGAGTACCCTCGACACGCACCGTCAGTTCCAGACAGGAGTACTCGCCGTGGCACCCGCCAACCGCATTGATGCCGTCGTATCGCTCGCCAAGCGGAGAGGTTTCGTCTTCCCCAGCGGTGAGATCTACGGGGGCACCAGGTCGGCGTGGGACTACGGTCCGCTGGGCGTCGAACTGAAGGAGAACATCAAGCGGCAGTGGTGGGCGTCCGTCGTCCGCGGCCGGGACGACGTCGTCGGCCTCGACTCCTCGATCATCCTGCCCCGCCAGGTGTGGGTGGCCTCCGGCCACGTCGGCGCGTTCACCGACCCGCTCACCGAATGCCTGAGCTGTCACAAGCGTTTTCGCGCCGATCATCTCGAGGAGGAATTCGAGGAGAAGAAGGGGCGTGCCCCGGAGAACGGTCTCGCGGACATCAGCTGCCCGAATTGTGGTGTGCGCGGCCAGTGGACCGAGTCCCGCAATTTCGACATGATGTTGAAGACCTATCTCGGGCCGGTCGAGGACGAGAGCGGTTTGCACTATCTCCGCCCGGAGACGGCGCAGGGCATCTTCGTCAACTTCCAGAACGTGATGGGTTCGGCCCGGCGCAAGCCGCCGTTCGGCATCGGTCAGATCGGCAAGTCGTTCCGCAACGAGATCACCCCCGGCAACTTCATCTTCCGGACCCGCGAGTTCGAGCAGATGGAGATGGAGTTCTTCGTCCAGCCCGGTACCGACGAGGAATGGCACCAGTACTGGATCGACGAGCGCACCCGCTGGTACGTCGATCTGGGTGTCGACGCCGACAATCTGCGTCATTTCGAGCATCCGAAAGAAAAGCTGTCGCATTACTCGAAGCGCACCGTCGACATCGAGTACCGCTTCGGATTCCAGGGCAGCGAATGGGGCGAACTCGAAGGCATCGCCAACCGCACCGATTTCGACTTGTCCACCCATTCGCAGCATTCCGGGAGTGATCTGTCGTACTTCGACCAGACCACCGGTGAGCGCTGGATGCCGTACGTCATCGAGCCGGCAGCCGGCCTGACCCGGTCGTTGATGACCTTCCTCATCGACGCGTACGCCGAGGACGAGGCCCCGAACACCAAGGGCGGGGTGGACAAGCGCACGGTGCTGCGGCTCGACCCGCGGTTGTCGCCGGTCAAGGCGGCGGTGCTCCCGCTGTCCCGGAACGCCGACCTGACGCCGATCGCCCGCGACCTGGCCGCTTCCCTGCGCAAGACCTGGAACGTCGACTTCGACGACGCCGGTCAGATCGGGCGGCGTTACCGCCGCCAGGACGAGATCGGGACGCCATTCTGCATCACCGTCGACTTCGACACCGCCACCGACCAGGCCGTCACCATCCGCGAGCGGGACACGATGGGGCAGGAGCGGATCGCGCTCGATCAGGTGCAGTCCTACCTGGCCGCCCGCCTGATCGGCGCCTGACGGGATGCGCCGATCAGGCCCGCCGCCCAGCCGGCCGGGACGGCACCGTCCACCGCACGACCGGGATACAGGGAGACGACCGTGGCGATCATCCACCACGCCGAGCTGACCCCAAGCAAGCCGGAGACCCTGGCCGCCTGGGTGCCCCGGCAGTCGTGGTTCGTCGGTGACGCCAGCGTGGGCCCGGAGATCCTCGGCTCGCCGCGGCTCGACGACCCGGACGGTCAGGTCGGCGTCGAGACCTTCTTCGTCCGCTTCGGTGACGGCCCGGTCCTACAGGTGCCGGTGACCTACCGCGGTGTCCCACTCGACGGGGTCGACCCGATCGGCGTCATGGAGCACTCCGTTCTGGGTCGACGTTACGTCTACGACGGCATCACCGATCCGGTCTACGTCGGCACCGTCGTGGCGGCGATCGACGGCGGTGGCCGAGAGGCGGAGTTGATCCGCGACGGCGAACATCTCCCCACCCGGGGCGAACTGCGGGGCGTGCCTGCGGGTGCCGCCCGGGTGCCCGGTCTGGATCCCCGCCGCGCCGTCGTTCCCGAAGAAGCCGGCGAGGTAGCGGTGATGACGTTCCCCGGCGGGGCCCTGCGCGTGTGGCGTCACCCGTCGACCGGCGAGGACATCGGCTCCGGTGCACGGCTGGTCGGTGCGTGGCGGGGTGGCCCCACCGTGCTGTTGGCCGAACTGGTCTGACCTGGGCCGCTCAGCCGCCCAGGGATCCCGGGGTCCGATAGGGCTCGTCCGGGACGGTGGTCGACCGGAACCAGGCGTCCAGGAACGGCTTCATGTCCCGGCCGGCGATGCTCGAGGTGTAGTTCTCGAATTCCGTCCAGTCGACGACCTGCCCGCCGTGGGTCGCCGGCCACCCCTTGAGCAGCGCGAAGAAGGCCTCGTCGCCCATCTCCGCCCGCAGGGCGTGCACTGCGAGCGGACCCCGGTCGTAGACGCGGGTGAACTCCTCACCCGCGCCCATGTCGACGAGTGGCGACCGCCAGAACCGGGCTTCGCGCACGGTGTCGGCCATGGCCACCTTCCAGCGGGCGTCCAGGTCGACCCCATTGGTGCGGGCGTCCCACAACCATTCGGCGTACGAGGCGAAGCACTCGTTGAGGCAGATGTCGGCCCAGCGGTCGATGCTGACGAGGTCGCCGTACCACTGGTGGGCCTGTTCATGGGCCACGATGCCGATACTCGTCCCGGCGAAATAGACCGGGCGGCTGGCGGTTTCGAGGGCAAAGCCGAGGTCCTGCCCCGGGAAGATGCCGCCTGCGGAGTCGTACGGGTAGGGGCCGAACCATTCCTCCAGTGCCGCGATGACTTCTCGCGTGCTCTCCGCCGCGGCGCGGTCCCCGACGGCGGTGGGGCCCAGGGCGCTGACGATCGGGGTCCCGTCGGCGAGCTGGTCCGTCAGGACGGTGAACTTGTCGACGTACACGGTGGTCAGGTAGCTGGCGATGGGCTTGTCGATGGCCCACCGGAAGACGGTGGATCCAGCGGGGGCCGCGGGCAGGCCGTCGGTCTGCTGGCGGCCGTTGGAGATGACCTGCCATCCCTCGGGGACCGTCATGGTGACCGCGAAGGTCGCCGGGTCGGAGGGGTGCTCGTTGACCGGGTACCAGGCCGATGCCGAGAACGGTTCCCCGACGGCCAGCGCGCCCCCGCCGTCGAGGTGATACCAGCCGCCGTCGCCGAGTCCGCCGGTCCCGCCGTCGACGACCGTGGGGTTGCCGGCGTAGGTGACGGTGACGGTCAAGGCCGAACCAGCCGCCGCCAGGTCGGCCGGGGTGATGACGAGTTCGTCCTCGTCGTGCTCGACGTCGGCGGCGGGGGCGCCGTTCACGGTGACCGCACTGACGTCCATGGCCCCGGACAGATCGAGGTTGAACCGGCTGAGCCCCTCGGTGGACAGCACCGTGCCGGTGATGGTGGTGGTGGCCGAGAAGTCGTTGCTGACCGGGTCGTACCGGGCGTCGACGTCGTAGGCGTCGACCTGGTAGCCGCCGTTACCGGACAGCGGGTAATAGGGGTCGCCGATCCCGTCGTCGCCGATGGTGCCGACCGCGCCGTCGGGTTCCCGGGCGGCCGCGGTGGTGGGCGCCGCGGAGGAGGTGGTGCTCGGGACGTCGGTTGCCGAGGGAATTGCGGAACTGCTGGTGGCCAGTGGACTGCCGACGGTGGCGCGACCGGCGACGGTGGACGAGCAGGCCGTGGCCAGGCACACGATGGCCAGACCCGCCGACATCCGCCGTCGACGGACCCACCTGCGGCCACTTGCCCCCCGCGCCGTTGCCATGCCCCGACCGTACCCAGCGTCGGTCACGTCCATGTCGCGGGCGACGGTGCCGCCGCCCCATCGCCCCGCAGACGCGCCCGGGTCGGTGACATCGCCACCGGGAGAGTGGGGACATCCCGCGGCCCCGTTAGCCTGGCGGAGCCCGAACGGCGGACGACAGACGGGGGAGGCATGCGGACCGCGGTGCGATGCGGCGCGGGAGCGCTCCTGGTGGCGACCCTCATCGCCGGCCTGGTCGGCTGGCGGGTGGTGCGTGCGGCGATGGCGGACCTGGCCCTGCCGGCCGGCGCGGCCGACGCCATCGTGGTGCTCGGCGCCGCCCAGTACGACGGGGACCCGTCGCCGGTGTACCGGGCCCGCCTCGATCACGCCAAGGATCTCTACGACAGGGGAGTCGCGAGCCGGGTGGTCACCATCGGCGGGGGCAAGTCGGCCGACCGCACGACGGAGGGAGCCGCCGGCCGCGATTACCTGCTGGCAGCGGGTCTGCCGGCCGAGGCGCTCGTCGCCGTCGGTACCGGCTCGGACACGCTGGTCAGTCTGCGGGCGGCACGCACCGACCTGGCCGCCCGCGGCTGGGACGACATCGTGGTGGTCACCGATCCGGCGCACGCGGCCCGGGCCTCGCTCATGGCGCGGGACCTCGGATTCGACGCCAAGGTGTCACCGGTGCGGACCGGCCCGTCGGTGGACCCCGATCTGCAGCCCCGCTACCTGTTCCGCGAGACCCTCGCCACGCTCTTCTATCTCGCCGTCGGCGGTTCGTCCGGCCTCGGCTCCCCGGTCCTGTGACCGGATACCGCTACACCGACGACGACACGGCCCGGGTCCTGGCCGAGTCGGTCAAGACCGCCGCCTTCGTGGCGGTCGGCAGTCCCGACCATCGCGCGCCGGCCCCGGGCAGGTCCCACCGGACACCGTTCGCCCGTGACCGGGCCCGGGTGCTGCATTCGGGTGCGTTCCGTCGCTTGGCCGGCAAGACGCAGGTGGTCGGTCCGGACGGCACTCCGGACGACCTGGCCGTCCCGCGGACCCGGCTCACCCACTCGCTGGAGGTCGCGCAGATCGCCCGGGAGATCGGTCACGAACTGGGGTGCGACGCGGATCTGGTCGACCTGGCCGGGTTGGCCCACGACATCGGGCATCCGCCGTTCGGCCACAACGGCGAGGCGGCGCTGAACGCGGCCGGCGCGGCGGCCGGGGGATTCGAGGCGAACGCGCAGAACCTGCGGTTGCTGACCCGATTGGAAGCCAAGGTCGTCGGCCCCGACGGGACGCCGGGTGGACTGAACCTGACGCGGGCCTCCCTGGACGCCGTGGTGAAGTACCCGTGGCCGCGGCCGGACGGTGGCGGCAAGTTCGGGGTGTACGTCGACGAGCTGACGGTCTTCGGCTGGCTCCGCGACCCGGGTCGTGGGCGGCGGCTGTGCCTGGAGGCGCAGGTCATGGACTGGGCCGACGATGTCGCCTACTCCGTGCACGACGTCGAGGACGGGATCGAGGCCGGGCGGGTCGACCTGGCCCGGTTGGCGGACCCGGAGGAACGCCTGGCGGTCGCCACCCAGGCCGCCCCGTACTCGTCGGAGTCGGTGGCCGATCTGGCCGTCGTGCTGGCCGATCTGCTGGCCCTGCCGGGCGTCGCCGACTGCCTACCGGCGATCGGGGAGCCGGGTTCGGCGGGTCGGGTGGCCACCAAGCGGTTCACCAGCGAGCTGACCGGTCGGCTGGCGACGGGCGTGATCGCCAGCACCCAAGCGGTCGCCGGTCCCGGACCGCTCGGCCGTTACGACGCCGACCTGGTCGTCCCGCGCCGACTGCGCGCCGAGGTGGCCATGTTGAAGGCGATCGCCGTGCGGTACGTGATGGGTGACCCGCACCGGTTGCGGGGGCAGGTGCGGGAGCAGGAGTTGCTGGCCGAACTGGTCGGTGCCATCACCGAACGGGGCGCCGCAGCCCTGGACGCGGCGTTCGTGCCGGCGTTCCAGGCGGCGGCCGACGACGCCCAACGGCTCCGGGTGGCGCTCGATCAGGTCTCGCTGCTCACCGACGCGCAGGCGGTCGCCCGCCACCACCGCCTGATCGGGGTGGGCACGCGGTGACCCCTGCGTCGGTCGTCCACATTCCGTGACCGTTCTGAGACCGGGCCGACACTCGTTCTAGACTGCCAGGATGGCCGGCCGGATCTCCGACAGTGATCGTGAGAAGGTCCGCGACGCCAATCGGATCGAGACCGTGGTCGGTGAGTACGTCGCGTTGCGCAACGCCGGCGGCGGCAACCTGAAGGGTCTGTGCCCGTTTCACGACGAGCGCACGCCGTCTTTCCAGGTCACCCCGGCCCGCGGGTTCTACCACTGCTTCGGCTGCGGGGAGGGCGGCGACGTCTTCCGCTTCCTGCAGCAGATCGAGCACCTGACGTTCGTCGAGTCGGTGCAGCGGTTGGCCGATCGCAGCGGCATCACGCTGAGCCTGGTGGAAGGGGGGTCGTCGACCCAGTCCGATCGCGGATCCCGGGCCCGGTTGCTGGCGGCGAACACGGCTGCTGCCGAGTTCTACGCCGAGCGGCTACGCACCCCGGAGGCGGCGAAGGCCCGGGACTTCCTCGCCGAACGCGGGTTCGACGCGGCGGCGGCCACCCACTTCGGCTGCGGCTACGCGCCGGACGGCTGGGACGTGCTGACCAAGGCCCTGCTGGGCAAGGGGTTCACCGCGGCCGAGCTGACGAAGGCCGGGTTGAGCCGGATGGGCCAGCGCGGGCCGATCGACCAGTTCCACCGGCGGCTGACCTGGGCGATCCGGGATGCCGCGGGTGACGTCGTCGGGTTCGGCGCGCGTCGGCTGTACGACGACGACCGCTCCCCGGCGAAGTACCTCAACACTCCCGAGACCCCGCTTTACCGCAAGTCGCAGGTGCTCTTCGGACTGGACCTGGCCAAGCGGGAGATCGCCCGGCAGCGGCGGGCCGTGGTCGTCGAGGGCTACACCGACGTGATGGCGATGCACCTGGCCGGGGTGACGACGGCGGTCGCGTCGTGCGGAACGGCGTTCGGCGAGGACCACATCGGCATCCTGCGCCGGTACCTGCTCGACTCGGACGTCATCCGCGGTGAGGTCGTCTACACCTTCGACGGGGACGCCGCCGGGCAGAAGGCCGCGCTGAAGGCGTTCGACTCGGACCAGAAGTTCGCCGCCAACACCTTCATCGCGGTCGCACCGGCCGGTATGGACCCGTGCGAGATGCGGCAGGCCCGCGGCGACGACGCGGTGCGGGCGCTGGTGGAGCAGCGCAAGCCACTGTTCGCCTTCGCCATCACCAGCGCCCTGGCCGGTTACGACCTGGACACCGCCGAGGGACGGGTCGCCGCGACCACCCACACCGTCCCGTTGGTCGCGCGCATCAAGGAAGCGCCGCTGCGGGACGAGTACACCCGGGAGCTCGCCGGATGGCTGGGGGTCGAGTTGGATCCGCTGCGCCTGCGGGTCCGCCAGGAGACCGAGCGGTTCGAGCAGCAGCAGCGCCGTGAGCGGGACCGACCCGCCGAACCCGGTCCGCGGGCGCGCGACTCCCGGTCGGCCTACCGCTCGGACACCCCCGACCCGCGGGCCGCCGGCAGCGGCCGTCAGGGCGCCGATGTGCAGGACGATCGTCCGGACGACGCCGGGAGCCCGGGGGACGAGCCGGGGACGGCCGCGGTCGCCCGGCCGAATCCACGGGATCCGCGGACCGAACCCGAGCGCGAGGCACTGAAACTGGTCCTGCAGCAACCGGATCTGGTCGCCGACGGGTATGAGCAGGTGGAGCCGGAGGCGTTCACGGCTCCGGCGTACGGGCGGGTGCACGAAGCGGTCCTGGCCGCCGGCGGACCGCAGTCGGGTCGACAGGGCAGCGCCTGGTTGGAGGCGGTGTCCGAGTCGTTGCCGGCGGGTGTGCTGCGGTCGCTGGTCAGCGAGCTGGCCGTGGAACCCCTGCGGCACACCGTCGACCAGGCGGACGCCCAGTACGCGGGCGCCATCCTGGCCCGGATGGCGTGGCGGATCGCGGTGCTGGAGGTGAAGCGGTTGCAGTCGGAGTTACAGCGTGCGGAGGCCACCGGCGACCGGGAGCGGGCGCAGGACCTGGCGCGGGATCTGAGTCAGATGGTGTTGTATCGCAACGCGTTGGCCGACCGAGCCAAAGGCGAGGCCTGAGAGCGGCTGACGGCAGGTCGGGCGGTCGGCCAACGGGTCGATCGAGACGGTGCGCAATGGGTACGCAAACGGGAAGGTGCAGATGTCCCCGTCGCAGGGTGGAGCGGTCGAACGGCGAGCCCGCCGGGATGGCGACCGGTCGTGGTCGTTCGGGTTGTTTCGGCGTCGGGCGGCGCTGCCGCCGTCCCTGACGGCGCAGCTCGACCCCCAGGAGGACGTGCAGGCAGTGGCGACCTGCACAGACGGCACGCTGTTGGCCGTGTCCCGGTTCGGCCTCTGGGTGGTGCCGCACGGCACACCCGAGGTGGCGGCCGGCGCGCCGACCCACCCGGAGTTGTGGGGTGAGCCGGAACGCCTGCGGTGGCAGCACATTTCGAAGGCCCGACTGGCGGCGCGCGTGCTGGCCGTCACCTACGCCCGACCGGTCGGGACGTTCGAGGCGTTCGGCCACCCCGACGGTCTGGTGGTGCTCGCCGACGAACCGGAACGGTCCTTCCCGCTCAGTGTGCGCAGCGGGTTGACCGACGCTGTGCACACCCGCGTCCGCCGGTCGGTCGCAGCCAGCCGCCGGGTCGACTGGGCGGGCGGCGGCGGTTGGGTGGTGCTGCGTCGGGTGCCCGGTCAGGACGGGCTGACGCCCCAGGTGCGGGTCGATCCGGGGATGAATCCGCAGTCGCCGGGGTTCCTGGCCGCCGCCGCGGTAGTGGCCGCCGAGCTCTCGGCCGCGCCGCTGGAGGATCGGCCGGCCCGGGCGCAGTCGGGCCGGCGGGCCCGGCGTCCCGGCCGGGTCGATCCGGCCGGATCCGCCGGCTGACCGCCTGCCACCTGCAACGAAGGGCCCCAGATCCACGCTGGTGGCGTCCCGGATCCACATGTGGCCGGCTCCCGGGATGCTCTTGTGGGTTCCAGACGTCGCCGGACCCGCAATCCTGGGCCGTTGGCAGCCGGGGGACCGCCTCGTCGAGCCGGGTGGCTACCATCGGTCGGGTGACGATCGAGCCCGGCAATTCCGTCGAACCGACCAGGATGCGGGCGTCGAACGACGACCGCGAACAGGTGGCCCGGACGCTGAACACGGCGATGGCCGAAGGCCGACTGACCCCGGTGGAACTGGCCGAACGTCTGGACCAGGTCTATGCCGCCCGGACGCTGGGGGAGTTGGAGCCGCTGACCCGGGACCTGCCCGAGCATCGGCCGCTGATCCCACCGGCGATCTCCGCACCGGAATCGGCGGCCCGGTCGGCTTCTCCGAATGCGCCGGCGGCTCCGGTCCGTCGCATCGGCGGTGCCGCCACCTCGAGTGGGGCAGTCGCCGTCATGTCCGGCGCGCAGCGCAAAGGCCCCTGGGGAGTGCCGGCCCAGTTCAACGCGGTGGCGTTCTGGGGCGGGGTGGAACTGGATCTCACGCAGGCCACCTTCGCCACCCCGACGGTCACCATCACCGCGGTGGCCATCATGGGCGGCATCGAGATCGTGGTGCCCGACGACGTCACGGTCGTGTGCAACGGGGTCGGCATCATGGGCGGGTTCGACGACAAGGCCCACGTGCAGGGACCGCCCGGAGCGCCGGTCATCCGGGTCAACGGGTTGGCGTTCTGGGGTGGGGTCGAGATCAAGCGGGCCAAGCCCCGGGCCGTCGAGGGTGACGGACGGATCTCCCTGGAGAAGTGACGCCGACGCGGGCCGTTCAGACGGGAACGCGCAGCAGTTGGTCGATCTCGATCTGATCGGGGTCGACGAGGTGGCTGGCGGCGACGATGCGCTCGACGGTGGAACCGTGACGTTCGGCGATCGCGGTCAGCGTGTCACCCGCCTGCACCCGAACCGGACGGTAGCCGGCGGCACCGGAGATCGCGATCACCGGGACGCCGGCGGGACGCGGGGCCGCGCCGGACGGGTCGTCGGCCCAGATCTCGACGGTGGCCGGTCCGTTGTGGCCGTGCTCGGGCACGCTCAGCGTGGTCGCGAACGGGCTCATGGCCCCGCCCGACCCGGCGGTGAACATGCCTTCGGCCAGGGTGCGTCCGCCCCCGACGAGCCGCCAGCCCCAGCTGGCCTCGAACGCAATCCCGACCCCGGCAACGCCGATGGCGGTGCCGACGATGTCGCCGTCCTGTGGTTGGCGAATCGCTAGCGCGTCATCAGTCATGAACGCACAGTAGCGATATATCGGGGTGACGGGGGTCGCTCGATCAGGGCAATCAATGCGTACGGATGGGAAGTTCAGCTGCCGGAACGGCCGACCAGCTGACTCACCTTCGCCTGCACCACGCCGGCCGCGCCCTGCACCGCGGGATGGTCGGCCACCGTGTTCGCGGCCTTCTTGATCTGCTCGTAACGCTGTCGACCCGCGCGCGAGCCGAGGACGTACCCCACGGCGATTCCCAGACCCAACCGGAACATGTACTGACCTCCTGCTTGCACGGTCCCCGGGGGGATCGGTCCATCCTCCCCCATCGGGTGACGTCGCGGCACCGTCGTGAGACCTGGCGCCGGCCTCGCCCGCGGTTCTGCTCCAGGCCTGTGACCAGCCGATTCGTACCGGGACCGTCGGTGGTCTATGCTGATTCGGCGCTGCTGCGCAGCGTTCCCCTGTAGCTCAATTGGCAGAGCATCCGACTGTTAATCGGACGGTTGTTGGTTCGAGTCCAACCGGGGGAGCAGGAACGTCACGGCCCTTTCGGCATCACGCCGGAGGGGCCGTCGTCCGTTCCGGGGCGGTAGCTCAGTTGGTCAGAGCAGCGGACTCATAATCCGTCAGGTCGTGGGTTCGAGCCCCACCCGCCCCACTCTTCGGATTGCCGGCGGCGCCGGTTGCGCCGGTCAGCCTCCGTGGCGGACGAACGCAGCCACGTCGGCGAGTTCACGCGCGAAGTCCGCCAGCAGCCGACTGGCGTGGAACCCGTCCGCGACGGCGTGGTGCACCTGCAGGGCCACGGGCATGAGCGTGCGTCCGTCCCGCCGGGCGTAGCGGCCCAGGGTGATGATGGGGGCCAGATGGCTGTGCCCGTCCCGGATGTCGAGGGTGAAGCCGGTGAACGACGTCCACGGCAGGCTCGAGACGTCGAACGTGTTCGGCGGGGGATCACCCTGAGGGAACAGTTCCGTCGCCGACCGGTGCGTGGTCAGCAGGTCGGCGGCTGCGCGGTGGAACGCGCAGAGGTCGGTCGCGTACGGAACCCAGACGCTGGCGAACGTCTCCCGCTCCGGGTTGAACACCGTGAGACTCGGGTGCACCACGTCCCACACCGCGGGGGTGTCGTCGTCGTCGACGAACATCCGGAACTCCTCGTGCCGATTGACAACGGTGGCGAGCGCCCAGATCTGTGCGGGGTAGGTCTTCAGGGGCGAGTCGGCCAGGGCAGCCGCGAAGTCGGTGACGTCGAGCTCGACCGTGAGGGAGAAGGTGCACGGCACCTGACGCAGATAGTGCTCGAAGTGGGGCCGACGCGGCCAGGTGTCGAGTACGACTGGGCGATGACCGGGCATGAGGCCCATCGTCGGCCCCGTCCGCCGATCGGTCACCTGCATATCGGAGTGCTGGAAGTCACTCGGGTTGGCATCGGAAGCTTCCCGCGACGGACCGTCGCCACAAGGTCGGGCGAAGAGAGTGCGGGACCCACCCCAACCGGGAACTGTCAGCCGGACGGTGACTCGACGTCACGGAACCCCCGTCGAACCACAGCCCGACGGCGACGACATACCCCCGTCCGGCGGACTAGGCCGAATGAGGAACCGGTCGTACCGTCGGGGGACAGTGTGCGGCCGTTGATCGCGGTGCGGGGACCTTCGGTTGCGCCCCACACTCCCGGGAAGGAGATGCCGTGTTGAACGGTGCCCCGATCAACCCTGACCCCTCCGACGGTCACATCCGCCCTCCTCGACCCGCTGACGACCTCCCGGTCGCGACGCGTCCGGCCCCGGATGAGGCGGAGGTCTTCGACCGGCTGGCCCGCCTCGAGGACCGGGTCCATACCTTCGGGAACCGGCTCTCGGACACCGGGGAGGACCTATCGGACACGCTGGAGCAACTGGTCCACGAGATCGTCTGCCTGCGGGAGCGGGTGACCACCGACGTGCCGGCGAACCGAGACGAGTCGCCGCGCACGACCGGGGGCCGGCCGATCGCCGGACCCGCCCCGGCGCCGCCCGAGATGCCCGGACTGGCCACGCTCTATGGGTCGTTGATCCAGTTCACCGCGGGGTCCTGGTGGGAACACGTCATCCGGCCGACCCTGCGTCGTGCCGTGGACCGGTCGGCCGCGGCATCATCGACCCGCGATGTTCGGCCCCGGGCCGACGAGTTCGCCGTGGGGTCGGCTCGCTGAACCCCACCTCTCCCGGCTCGGTGACCCGCGACGCCCACGACGGCCCGATCGAGACCTGCCCTCCTACACTGGCGGGCATGGTCGGCAGAGCGGGGTCAAACGACGCTCGCGAGTTCCGGGATCGGGGTGCCGAGTGACGTCCTTCGCCGCGACGTCCCCGGGCTGGACCACGGTCTCCCCGGATGAGGAGCTGTTCGCCCCCAGCCTGGTCGAGGTCGCCACCCGCCGCCTGCGCGACGAGATCCTCAGCGGTCAGCTGCAACCCGGGGAGCGGCTCATCGAGGAGTCGATCCGGCAGCGTTTCGCCATCAGCCGCGCCCCGTTACGTGAGGCCCTGCGGCTACTGGCCCAGCAGGGGCTGGTCGAGCACCTGCCCCGCCGGGGAGCGCGGGTCGCCACCTGGTCCGAGATCGACATCACGCAGCTGTTCGAGGTGCGGGCCGTGCTCGAACGCCACGCCGTCGTCTCGACGTTCCCGTTGACGCCGGCACCCGGCGTCGACGCACTGATCGAGGTGCGCAGACATCTGCAGCGCATGCGCGACGCCGACGCGGCCGGTGACCAGCTGGGCAAGGACGATGCCCACCGGGACTTCCACGCCGCGATCGTGGCGCTTGCCGGCAACCGCCAACTCGACCTCGCTCTGGAGCCCATCCTGTTGAAGCTGCAGCGCCCGATGGCGATCAATCTGCGCCGCGAAGCGCACCTCGTCGGGCCCGAGGAGGGGCTGCGGCGTCATGAAGCCATCCTGGCCGCGCTCGAGACCAACGACGCCGCCGTCATTCTCCGCGCTCTCACCGATCATGGCGGCCAGCGGTTCCTCGCTCCGCCCGCCGAGCGCGCCGGGCGGTAACGGGTCCCGTAACAGGACGTTGACACGGCAGGCCTTCCCTCGCAACGCAGATTGTCGACAATCGACCGCATGACGGCCACGGCCGGGCTCGCCCCGGATACCGCAAGCCCCCCGGTCACCCCGACCCCGGAAGGTCCCGGACCCACCCTCGGCCCGTCGATCGAGGACCTCCTCACCGCCTACCGATCGGGGGAGCGGACCCCCACCGACACGGTCCTCGCCGTGCTCGCCGCCATCGACGAGCGGGGCGCTGACGGGACCTGGATCACCGTCGTCGAACGCGACCGGCTGCTGCGGCGGGCTCGCGACATGGAGCAGCACACCGACCCGACAACCCTGCCGCTGTACGGCATCCCGTTCGGGGTCAAGGACAGTCTCGACGTCGCCGGCCTGCCGACGACGCTGGCCTGCCCCGAGTTCGCGTACGTTCCGGACTCCACCGCCCCGGCCGTCCAGCGGCTGATCGACGCCGGCGCCATCTGCATCGGCAAGACCAACCTCGACCAGTTCGCCACCGGGCTGAACGGCACCCGCACGCCCTACCCGGTACCGCGCAGCGTCTACGGGCAGGGATTGATTTCCGGGGGATCCAGCTCGGGCTCCGCGCTGGCCGTCGCTCTCGGTCAGGTGCCGTTCGCCGTGGCCACCGACACCGCCGGCTCCGGGCGAGTGCCGCCGGCGCTCAACGGCATCGTCGGCTACAAGCCCAGCCGCGGATTGCTCAGCACCGTCGGTCTGGTCCCCGCCTGTCGCTCGCTGGACTGCGTCACCCTGATCGCCGGCCGGGTCGCGGACCTGACCGTGCCGTTCGACGTGATGGCCGCGGTCGACCTCGACGACCCGTACACCCGGGAACGTCGCCCGGACACCACACCGTCGAGCGATGTGCGCGTCGGCCTGCCCGACCCGGACGAGCTGCAGTTCTTCGGCGACAACGTCATGCGTGATGCGCACCTCACGGCCAGAGCGCTGCTGCGGCAAGTGTGCTCGACGGTCGATGCGCCGCTGGCCCCGTTCACCGCGGCCGGTGAACTGCTCTACGCCGGGCCGTGGGTGGCCGAGCGCCTGACCGAGTTCCGCGACTTCGTCACCGACCACGCCGACGCCATCGTCCCCGTGGTCCGCGACATCCTGCAGGGCGGCAGCCGGTACGACGCGCTCGACGTGTTCGCCGCTCAGCACCGACTGGGTGAGCTGAAGGCCCAGGTCGCGCACCTGTGGCAGCAGATGGACGTGCTCGTCCTGCCGACCATCGGGACCACCTTCACCGTCGACGAGGTGCTGGCCGACCCGATCGCCACCAACACCGTGCTCGGCCACTACACGCATTTCGGCAACCTGCTCGACCTGTGCGGTGTCGCCGTCCCGGCCGGACTGACCACCGATGGGCGACCGGTGTCGCTGATGATCCTCGGCCCGGCGCTGGCCGACGATCGCATCCTCGCCCTGGCGGCCGCCTGGTCCGCGGCCATCAGATCCACTCGCTGACCAGGCCACCGACGGTCCGGCGCAGTGAGGCGTCGGGCCGCCTGCCGTTCCATCCACCCCACCCCTCCGGGAGCCGCCCATGTCCGCCCCGCTCGTCCCGGCCGAACCCTCGCCGTTCCCGGTGCCGCTGGACTCCACCGCCCTGGTCATCATCGACATGCAACGAGACTTCCTGCTGCCCGGGGGATTCGGCGAGACCCTGGGCAACGACGTCGACCAACTCGCCGCCGTCGTCCCACCCCTGGTCACGCTGCTGTCTGCGGCCCGCGCGGCGGGGATGACCGTCATCCACACCCGTGAGGGCCACGTCCCGGACCTGTCCGACTGTCCACCGGCCAAACTCCGGCGGGGCAAGCCGTCGATCCGCATCGGCGACGACGGGCCCCTCGGCCGCATCCTCGTCCGCGGTGAGTACGGCCACGACATCGTCGACGAGCTGGCCCCGTTGCCCGGCGAGACCGTCCTGGACAAGCCCGGCAAAGGCGCGTTCTACGGCACCGATCTCGCCGGCATCCTCGACCGGGCGGGCATCACCCGCCTCATCGTCACCGGCGTCACCACCGAGGTGTGCGTGCACACCACCGTCCGGGAGGCCAATGACCGCGGATACGACTGCCTGGTCGTCTCCGACTGCGTCGGTTCGTACTTCCCGGAGTTCCAGCGCATCGGTCTGGAGATGATCAAGGCGCAGGGCGGGATCTTCGGCTGGGTGGCCGATTCCGCCGCCGTCCGCGCCGCACTGCCAGCTGCCCCGGCCGCGGTCGCTCCCGGTGAAACCCCCCTTCCCATCAGCGCTTCCGCCTGAGAGGCATCACGATGCAGCTTCCCTCCCTGCGCTCGGGGTCGGGCCCCGAGAACGCCCTCAAACTGCCGGTCTGGACCCGGGGCGAGACCAACGCGTTCTTCGGTCTGGCCTTCAACATCCTGGTCAACGTCCTGACCCTCACCACACTGCTCATCGTCGTCGTGCAGCTGCCGACCGCCGATGTCCTCGGTACCGTGCTGCCCGCCCTCGGGATCGCCCTGGTGGTCGGCAACGTCTACTACACGGTTCTCGCCCGGCGGCTGGCGCGCCGCGAGAACCGTTCGGACGTCACGGCTCTGCCCTACGGGCCGAGCGTGCCGCACATGTTCATCGTCGTCTTCGTCATCATGCTGCCGATCTTCCTGGCCACCGGGGATCCGGTGCGGGCCTGGGAGGCCGGCCTGGCCTGGTGCTTCGTCATCGGGGTCATCGTCCTCATCGGCGCGTTCATCGGGCCGTTCATCCGCCGGATCACGCCGCGCGCGGCGATGCTGGGCACCCTGGCCGGCATCTCGATCACCTTCATCGCCATGCGCCCGGCCGGGCAGATCTGGGACGCCGCCTGGATCGGTCTGCCCGTCCTGGGGATCATCCTGGTCGGGTTCTTCACCAACATCCGCCTGCCCGGCGGCATCCCCATCGGTCTGGCCGCCCTGCTGGTCGGCACCGCCATCGGCTGGATCGGCGGATACATGTCGGTCCCCGACGTGACCGCCGCGGTGTCGAACATCGCTGTGGCCGTCCCGACCCTGCACGTCGACCTGCTGCTCAACGGGCTGTCCGACCTCGCCCCACTCCTGGCCACCGCCATCCCGCTCGGGGTCTACAACTTCGCCGAGGCGATGAGCAACGTCGAGAGCGCGGCCGCCGCCGGTGACAGCTACAACCTGCGCAGTGTGCTGCTGGCCGACGGAGCCGGCGCCATCATCGGGTCGGCCCTCGGATCCCCCTTCCCGCCCGCTGTCTACATCGGTCACCCGGGGTGGAAGGAGGCCGGCGGGCGCGGCAGCTACTCGATGGCCAGCGGCCTGTTCATCGCCGTGCTCTGCTTCCTCGGCCTGTTCGGCGTGCTCGCCACCGTGCTGCCCACCCCGGCCATCGTCCCGATCCTGCTGTACATCGGTCTGCTGATCGGAGCCCAGGCCTTCCAGGCGGTTCCCCGCATCCAAGCGGCCGCCGTCGTCGCCGCGCTGCTCCCCAACGTCGCCTCCTGGGGCGTCGGCCAGATCGACAACGCCCTGTCCGCGGCGGGCACCACCGCTGCGCAGGTCGGCGAGACCGCGTTGTCCAACGCCGGTCTCGTGTACGGGGGGCTCAAGACCCTGGGCGAGGGTGCCGTGCTGGCCGGCATGGTGCTCGGCGCCATCGTCGCCTTCCTGTTGGAGAGGCGGTTCTACGCCTCGGCCATCGCGGCGGGGGTCGGTGCGGTGCTGTCGTTCATCGGTCTGATTCACGCGCCACAGGTCGCCTGGGCTGCCGCCCCTGGGGTCGCGCTGGGCTACGCCATGCTCGCGCTCGTCCTCGTCGCTTTCGCGGCCTGGCACGGTACCCGCCCCGCCGCCGACGCCGTCGTCGCCGACCAGGCCGATCGGAAGGCCGAAGCCCACTGACGATCCGAGCCGGTTCGCGCCGCCTTGCGTGGTGCGGACCGGCATCGGCGTCCCGGCGAACCCCGCGGTGAACGAACCGACCGTCCCCGTGGGCCGTCGGCGCTGGGTACTGTCGGCCAGGTGGCCACTGCTCCGTTGCCCCCGTCCGTCCGCACCGTCCCGGAGATCCCGCTGTCTGCGCCGACGAACTGGCTCCCCGACGAACAGGTCGTCCTGGTCGACGATGCCGGTCAGCCGATCGGTGTCGCCCCCAAGTCCACCGTGCACGGCCCCACAACCCCACGCCACCTTGCCTTCTCGTGTTACCTGTTCGCCGACGACGGTCTGGTACCCGGCCCGTCGGGGCCGACCCTCGCCGCCGGCGGGGCGGCGCCGCGTCTGCTCATGACCCATCGCGCCGCCACCAAGTCGACGTTCCCCGGGGTGCTCACCAACACCTGCTGCGGTCACCCGGCGCCCGGCGAGTCGCTCGTCGACGCCGCCACCCGCCGCCTGGTCTATGAACTGGGCATCGACCCGGCTGATGTTCCCGCGCTGGATCTCGTCCTCCCCGATTTCTCCTACCGGGCGTTCGACGGTCAGGTGGAGGAGAACGAGTTCTGCCCGGTGCTGATCGGTGTCGTCCCGGCCGGCCTCGTGACCCGCCCGCGCGCCGACGAGGTCGACGACGTCCAGTGGTGGGCGTGGGCCGACGTGCTGGCCGCGGCGGCAGACACCGACAGTCCGCTGTCGGCGTGGGCGCGACGGCAGGTCACCGCCCTGGACGGGGCCCTCCGGGCGTCCTGAGCGTGGGCTCAGGCGCCGGCCAGCTCGAGCAGCTTGTTGACGGTGTTCCAGTTCCGCATCGTCACCGTCACCCTCAGCCGGCGGTCCCAGTCGATCCGCGACAGGGGACCCTTGGAGATGCCGTTCGGACACCACAGGTAGAGGTGGTCCCCGATCAGCTCGGCTCGATCCGGGGCGGTGTCCAGCCCGGCCACGGCCCGCACGGCCGCCGAATCGGGGACGTGGTCCAGGAAGCCGAGGAAGTGCTTCGCGCCGTCCGGGGCGTCGGCGGCGAACGGGTCGGCCGCCACCGCGGACCGCACCTGACTCACCGTGCGGACGAGCACCCGCGCGGGCACGCCCAACGGTCCGGCGAGGACGTCCTCGACGTGCCCGGCGACCATCAGCGGCGACCGGTCGGTCCGGATCAGCACGTTGCCGCTCCGCAGGTGGGTTCGGACGTCGACATACCCGGCCGCCCCTAGGGCGTCCCGCAGATCGGCCATCCCGACCTGCTTCGCGGTGCCCACGTTGATCCCGCGGATCAGAACCAGCAGCGTCTGTTCGGACATGCCGGACAGTCTGGCAGCGCGGTTCGGCTCAGTCGGCCGTCGAACCCGGGCGCAGAGCGTCGGCGGCGCTGCGGATCGCCGCGATGGTCGGACCGATGTGGGGCTGCTGGCCGGTCCCGGCCCGGATCCGGAGACCGATGCGGCGCACCGGGATCCGATCGGCCGGCTGCTTGCGCACGACCGGTTCGTGACGGAAGACGTGCTGCACCAGCCGGGGGAGCAGCGCGACCCCCTGACCGGCCGCGACGAGGGCGACGAGACCGACGAATTCGGTGGTGTGGTGCCGACCGCGCGGGGTGAATCCGACATCGGCACAGGCGGTGGCGGCGATCCGTGAGTACGACGATCCCGGCCGGGCCAGGATCCAGTCGTCGTCGGCCAGGTCGGCCAGCCGGACCTGACTGCGGTCGGCCAGCCGATGCCCCATCGGCAGCAGCAGGTCCATCGGGTCGTCGACCAGGTGGTCGTCCTGCAGGCGTGGGTCGGTGACGCCGCCCGGCTGCCCGAGCCGCTGCTCGCCCTCCATGATCGCGACGTCGATCCCACGCGCCAGCAGGAGGGAGTCGGCCACGAGATCCGAGTCGACGTCCTGCAACTCCGCCCGGATGCCGTGGTCGCGGGCCAGTACGTCGACGGCGGGTACGCCGAGGCGCTCGATCGCCGAATTGAAGGTGCCGACCCGGACCGACCCGCCGGTGCCCCGACGAAAGGCCGCCAGATCCGCCTCGGCGTGCTCGAGCCGGGTGAAGATCGCGTGCGCATGGCTGAGCAGGATCCGGGCCGCCTCCGTCAGCCGGACCCGCCGTCCGTCCCGTTCCAGCATGGGGGTCCCGGCCTCCCGGGCCAGCGCCGCCAGCTGTTGGGACACCGCCGACGGAGTCAGATGCACGGCCTGGGCGGTAGCGGCCACCGTCCCGCACCGATCCAGCTCCCGCAAAATCTCCAGCCGCCGGACATCGATCATGGGCAGCCTCCCATCGTGAAGTCGATCTGCATGATCAGAGACAGAAAGAGTAGATGGACGGGGAGCGATGCGGCATCGAGGCTGAGGCCATGAGCGCCTCACTGACCCTGCTGATGGTCGTCGTCCTCCTCGCCGCCCTCGCTGTCGCCGGGCCCCGATGGGGTGCCGACACCCGGTCGCCCGGTGGCTGGAACGGCTCTCGTCACGCTGCGCCGCTGTGGCCGGCCGAGTCAGCGCGTGAGCGGAGCGTGCCGGACCGCACGACATTCCCGACCCAGTGACGGAGAGTGAGATCGCGGGCGGCGATGGCTCAGATGGGTGGCCGCGCATCTCGGGGCTGGTCCACCGTCGTCCCACCATGCACAATGTCACCACGTACCACAGAGCTGGCACGCGATCGTTGATGTCGCGGGTCGGCGCGCCGGTACGAGAGCCGGGCGTGTCTGTCCCGGTGGTGCCACCGAGAGTTCGAGCATCCGCGTTGGGGAAGACGACGGAGCACGAGCGGAGGTGGAGAGACGTGACGCGAGGTGTGGTGTACGTGCACGCGGCCCCGGCGCCGCTGTGTCCGCACGTCGAGTGGGCCATCAGCGGGGTGGTCGGCACGCGGGTGTCCCTGTCGTGGACGGCTCAGCCGGCTGCGCCCGGGCTGCTGCGCGCCGATATCGGCTGGCGTGGACCCGTCGGCACCGCCGGCAAACTGGCCAAGGCGCTCACCGCCTGGCCGATGCTCCGCTTCGAGATCACCGAGGAAGCCAGCCCGGGAGTCGACGGTGAGCGCATCTGCCAGGTGCCGGGCCGCAAGGTCTGGCGATCGAGCACGTCGGCCAACGGCGACGTCGTCGTCAACGAGGATCGGCTGCGGGCCCTGCTGGCCGGCGCCACCAGCGTCGACGTCGTCCAGCACCGTCTGAACGATCTGCTCGGCACCGACGTGGACGCCGAACTCGAGCCCTACCGTCGCGCCGGGGAGGGCACCGCCGTCACCTGGCTGCACCAGGTCGGTTGACCTCCCGCGTCGGGGTCCTCGCCTGCTGAACCGTGGCGAACGGGGCGTTCATCGGGTGCGAGTCATCTCACGTCCACCGGGTTTCTGACGGCTGGTGGGCAACTGCCGTGGGCACGCGGCGTCGTTCTGTCCGGGGGCCAGGCACGGACGATGAACGAGAGGTATCCCGGCGGATGCGAATGGCGGATCGAGGCACCCTTCGGCTGCTGGTGGCCGTGGTCGCAGTGGCGGCCATCGCCGCCGGCGGCGCATGGGTCGTCGGACGACAGCAGTACGACCCGGTCGCGACGATCGCCTACAGCGCCGGCCCGACCGCCGACCGTACGGTCGCGGTGTCGGCGGTCGCGCAGGGCCATCCCGAGGCCGCCGCGGTCGGGCAGCTCTTCCAGCAGTACTTCGACGCCATCAACGACCGCGACTACCCCGCCTGGCGGGCCCGGGTGACCGACGACCAGGCCCATGCCCAGGACGCCGGGCACTGGACAGCGGCCTACGCGACGACCGTGGACTCTAATGTGCTGGTCATGAGCATCGAGGACGAACCCCTGCGGGTCCGCGTCAAGTTCAGCTCGCAGCAATCGGTGGATCTCGCGCCGTCGGCGTTGCGGTCGGACTGCATCAACTGGGACCTGACCTACCTCGTCGTCGAACGGGACGGCCAGCTCGTCATCAGCGGACTGGATCCCTCGGCGCAGTCGATGGTCGCGTGCTCGTGACCGGGCACCATGGCCGGGTCCTCCGAGTCAGCGCGCTGATCGTCGCCGGGTCGCTCGTCCTGGTGGCCTGCGGCGGCTCACCGTCGCCGTCCGCCGATGCGCTCACCGGGACCGCATCCTCGGGTGGTTCCTTCGTCCTGTCCGAGGACGACCGCTCCGCTTCGCCTACCGTCCAATCCCCGTCCCCGACGGTGCCGACGAGTGAGTCGACGGCCGCCGATCCGACCACGACCTCATCCGCCGCCCCCGTGCCGGTGTCCACCTCCAGCCCGGCCCCCACCCCGGCGGCCCCCGCAGCGACGAATGGCCTGGTCACCGCGGCGGACCAGGCGGCCGCAGCCGCGGCCGTCGCCGCCATGAGCGTCGAGGATCGCGCCGGGACCGTGGTGATGGCCAGCTCCGCCGACGCCGTCGGCAGCGATCTCGTCCAGCGCCGCCACCTCGGTGGCGTCATCCTCATGGGCTCGCAGGGCACCATCGACGGCACGAGTGCCGGCACCCCCGCACAGGTCGCCGCCGTGACCGCCGCGCTGCAGGCCCAGGTCCCGGCCGGACAGGCGGGGGCGCCATTGCTGGTCGCCACGGATCAGGAGTACGGGCTGGTCACGCGGATGGTCAACGGGTTCACCGACTTCCCGGGCGCCGACGAACTCGGCGACATCACCGACACTGCTGCCGCCGTGGCCGCGACGGAGGCGGTCACCACCGCGGCCGGGCGCGAGCTGCGCGCCGTCGGGGTGAACGTCGACTTCGCCCCCGACGCCGACATCGCCCCGCGCTCCGGCGCATCGGGGGTGGCCGGCCGCACGTTCGGCTCCGATCCCGATCGGGTCGGCGAACTGGTCGGCGCGGCCGTCCGCGGCTACTCGGCCGGTGGGGTCGCCCCGACGATCAAGCATTTCCCGGGGATCGGCCGGCTCGCCGCCGACACCCACGTCGCCCTGCCCCAGCTCGACTCGTCCTGCGAGGAGTGGAACGCGGCCGAGGCCGTGCCGTTCCGGGACGGGGTCGCTGCCGGGGCGCCGTTGGTGATGACCGGGCACATCCGGTGGCCGGCGGCCGGCGCCAGCGAGCTGCCGACCAGCCTGTCCCGCACCGTGCTCACCGATCTGGTGCACGGGTCCGGCACCGGCGGGTGCCAGGGACTGGACTTCGGTGGGGTGGCCGTCTCCGACTCCTTCGAGATGGCCCCGGTCGTCGAGGCCTACGGCAAGAACGAGGCACCGTGGCGGGGGATCGCCGCCGGTCAGGACCTGGTCCTGATGCCGGTCGATCCGGACGGTGCCGTCGACGGCATCGTCGCGGCCGCGAACGACGGCCGACTCCCGGCCGAACGGCTCACCGAGGCGGCCACCCGGGTCTATGCGTTGCGGTTGGCCCTCGGCCGGGTTCCGGCGCCGTCGCTGGACGTCGTCGACTCGGCCGAGCACCAGGCCACCGCCGCGCAGGCCCGATCCGCGGGCTGAGCCAGGTTCGGTCGGGCGTCGGTCGATCGGTGGGTCGCCAGCAGGACGCCCGTTGCCGTGCTGCGACTGTCGACGAGTTCGAGACGACGTGTGTAGTCGTCCGGTCCGAACAGCCGCTGCCCGGAGCCCAGGACGACCGGGTGGATCATGAGCAGCAGCTCGTCGATCAGACCGTGCGGCAACAAGGAACGGACCAGCGCACCGCTGCCGAGGATCATCAGGTTGCCGCCCGACTGTTCGCGCAGCTCGGCCACGCCGGCCGGCACGTCGCCGTGCAGCAGGGTGCTGTTCGGCCAGCGCAGCACCGTGTCCGGCCGGCCGGACACGACGTACTTGGGCAGCTGGTTGAAGCTGTCGGCGAACGGTCCGCCCACCTGATTCCAACGGGTCAGCAGCTGCTCATTGGTGCGGCGATTGAACAGCCAGGAGAACTCCGCGCCCATCGACGCCCCCATCGCCTCCGGGATCGACGGGTCGCCGCCCAGCGCGGCCCATCCGCCGTGCCGAAACCCGTCGCGCGGGTCCTCGTCCGGACCGCCCGGGGCCTGAAGGACCCCGTCGAGGCTCAGGTGGTTGATCACGATTACGCGCATGGGCTTCTCCCGTCGACACGCTCGCCCCAGATAGACCTGCGAGATCGGCGGAACTCATCGCGAGTCAGACCGGGCAGGTGGCCCGATGAGTTGCGTTCCTCAGTGATGAAGGCGGTGTCAGAAGTTGATCATGTGTACGTAGGGCTTGGTGCGGCTGTTGAAGTAGGCGCCGCCTACGGCGGCCAGTGGCAACCACGAATAGTTCACCTTGCCGTTCCATTCGGCCCTCACCAGCAACAGGCAGTAGCGCAGGTTCCACGGCACATTGATGTCCGGATCTGCTGTGAATGGGTTCACCGAAAAGGTGTAGTGTCCGTTCTTGTTCGTCTGGACCTGCTGCGACGGTGTCGCGTTGACCTGCCCCGAATACCAGATGACCGGGTACATTCTCACTCTCGCCTGCACAGGGGTCCGGAATGCGTTGGTGGTCGTCGAGACGGTCAGCGGCGGAAGTGCGGTCGACGCGAGTGACGGGTAAGGCTCGTCCTTACGGGAACCCTGCAGATTGATGAGGCCGGCCGCGTACGGTGACCAGCTTGTCGCCTTTTGGGAGACGCTCATGATGGAGGGGATCTCTCGAAACGTCCACCCATTGACGGGGTTTTTCGGGGGTTCGGTGATGTTGCAGGCGTACTCGTCGACAGCGCCGCGGTAGTGGCCGAGCTCGTGAACCACGCCGTCAGTCGTGTCTGAACCGAGGATCCCGCCAGTTCCGGGAAACGGCTTGACGACGATGGTTTGTTCGTTTCGATTCCATCCGAACGTCATGGACGTGTCTTCGTCATAGATGACCTTGACATTCGTCGACGGATGGAGCCTGCCCACTTCACTCGGTGCGTCGTCGGCGTACTGATGGCTACTCACGACGCTGAACTGGTAGACCGCCTGCAGTCGACCGTCGCCGTTGAATTGGGAATTCACCTTCTTCCATTGGTCGGCCAGCAGAGAGATAGTCGCATCCAAACCCCCGTAACGTTGTGCAGTCGTCTGCGCAACGGCGATGTCCACTGTGAAGGTGTATGTCGGCTTCGTGGACGCAGCGGACGCAGTGGTGGCTGCCTGGCTGACGGAGGTAGTGGTGGAGGCGACCAGCAAACCGGCCGCGAGAATGCTGATGAAGGCGCGAAAGAGCGACCTGTTCATGGGGGTCCCGTCGATGATGTCGAGCTGGCGGAGGCCGCACGAGGAAATCGAAAGCTACCTCGACTGTCGATGTGTAACCAATAGGGCAACCGGATGAGGCGGACGGGTGAGCGGGCTGCACAGGCGGCACCTGAGATCGACCCGTCAGCGTGACAGGTCCGCTGCCACCACCGCGAGGATCTCGTCAAACCAGCGCCGTCGACCGGGTACCACCCGGCGCCCGGCTCGGAAGACCGCCGTGATGTGGCGCAGCCGCTCGGGCGCCAGGTGGGCCGTGGTGAGCAGCATCCACGGCTCGTCTTCCGACCAGCCGGTGACGGCGAACCGCTCGGCCCCGAGGACGTTGGCCACCGTCGGCAGGTCGTCGGCCCAGCCCGCAGATGGCCGGTCCCGCTGCCGGGTCGACTCGCCGAATGCCGGCGACGCTGACCTCATTCGCGGACCGCAGTGAGACCAGCCGCAGGCTGAACCGGGCTCCTACGTCAGCGAAAGGGCCGGCCTTGAGTCGGCTGTCGGCCCGCCGTGCTGTTGCAGCACCAGCGGCTTAGTCGCGGACGCGACCTTGCAGTAGCTGAGCGTTCGGCCCTCTGCGCTATGAACCGACGACGCAGACGGCGCACTCACAGCGGGATGTTGCCGTGCGCCCCCCGCCCGGCGGGCGCGGCGGCCAGGGCCTCGGCCAGCCGGCGACGGGTCTGCGCCGGGGTGATGACCTCGTCGACGTGTCCGAGCGCGACGGCCCGGTCGACTCCGCCGGCCAGCTTCTCGTGCTCGGCGGCCAGCTGGGCCTGCAGTTCCTCGCGGTCCTCGGGGGCGGCGGCGGCGAGCTTGCGGCGGTGCAGGATGCCGACGGCGGCCTTGGCGCCCATCACGGCGATCTCGGCGTCCGGCCAGGCGAACACCGTGGTCGCGCCCAAGGACTTGGAGTTCATGGCGATGTAGGCACCGCCGAACGCCTTGCGGGTCACCAGCGTCACCCGCGGCACCACCGCCTCCGCGAAGGCGTGCAGCAGCTTCGCCCCGCGGCGGACGACGCCGTCCCATTCCTGACCGACCCCGGGAAGGTAGCCGGGGACGTCGACCAGCACCAGCAGCGGCAGGCCCAGGGAATCGCACATCCGCACGAAGCGGGCGGCCTTCTCCGCCGACGTCGAATCCAGGCAACCACCCAGCCGAAGCGGGTTGTTGGCGACGACGCCCAGCGACCGGCCACCCAGCCGGCCCAGGCCGACCACGATGTTGGGCGCCCACTTGGCCTGGAGCTCCTCCAGCGGCTCGTCGAGGATGCGGTTGATGAGCGGCCGGACGTTGTAGGCCCGGTTGCGCTGCTCGGGCAGCAGTGCGGCGAGACCCTCGTCGTCCGGCATGTTGTCCAGGACAGCCATACCGGGGCGCGCGAACAGGGTCGTCACGTGCCGGGCCCGGGCCAACGCGTCGGCCTCCGAAGCCGCGATGATGTGCACGACCCCGGACTTCTTCTCGTGGGCCGACGGCCCGCCCAGGGCCTCCATGTCGACCTGCTCGCCGGTGACCGAACGGACCACGTCCGGACCGGTGACGAAGACCCGGCCCTCCGGGGCCATGATCACGATGTCGGTCAGCGCCGGCCCGTAGGCGGCGCCACCGGCGGCCGCACCGAGGACGACCGAGATCTGGGGCACGCGCCCGGACGCCCGGATCATGGCCGCGAAGACCTGACCGACGCCGTCCAGCGCCTCGACCCCTTCGGCAAGCCGGGCGCCGCCCGAGTGCCACAGGCCGATGACGGGAATCCGCTCCCGCAACGCGGTGTCGATGGCCTCGACGATGTGCCGGCAGCCCTCGGAGCCGAGCGCTCCGCCCATCCGGGTCGCGTCGGTGCAGAACGCCACCGCCTTGGCCCCGTTGATCCGGCCGCGAGCGGCCGAGACGCCCGAGGTGTCACCCGGGAACAGCGGCACCGATGAGTCGACGTCGAAGAGCGCGGCCAGCCGGACCTCCGGTTCCCGCGGGTCGAGGGTGCGGGGCGGCGGCAGCAGGTCGGGCAGGGGATCGGCCAGAGAGGTCACGGTGGGCTCCAGTGCAAACCGGTGACGGTCCCACGCGACGGGTGCGCCGAAGCAGACCGTGCGCGGGCGGGATGACGGAACGGCGGCAGGCACGCCCGTCGAGAAGGAGGGTGCGCCGTCCCGCCGTGGTGTCGGCGGGACGACCGGCCGGCCAGCGTCGCCTGGGTGCGGGCGACGTTCCCGGCGACCGGCCCGCACTCCCTGATCGGGGGAGCAGCGGGCCGGGTCGCGCGTCAGTCCTTGGTGAAGACCAGGGCCACGTTGTGGCCCCCGAACCCGAACGAGTCGTTGACCGCGGCTCGCAGCGACGGAACCTCGCGGTTCTCGATCGCGACGTCCACACCGACCTCCGGGTCCAGCTTGTTGAGGTTGCGGGTCCCCGGGACGATCCCGTCCCGGACGGCCAGCAGGGTGGCGATGCCCTCGACGGCACCGGCCGCGCCGAGCATGTGCCCGGTCATCGACTTGGTCGCGGTGACGACGGGATGTTCGCCGATGGACCGCAGGATCGTGTTCGACTCCGCGACGTCGCCGACCGGGGTCGACGTGGCGTGCGCGTTGACGTGCCCGATGTCCTTCTTGTCCAGGCCGGCGATCCGCAGGGCCTTACCGATCGCGCGGCTCGCGCCCTCGCCCTGGGGCTCGGGTGCGGTGATGTGGAAGGCGTCGTTGGACATACCGACCCCGGCCAGGCGGCCGTAGATCTTCGCGCCCCGCGCCCGGGCGTGATCGGCGTTCTCCAACACCATCATCCCGGCGCCCTCGCCGAGCACGAAGCCGTCGCGCTCGACGTCGAACGGGCGGGAAGCGCCGAGCGGGTCGTCGTTGCGGGTGCTCATCGCGCGCATCTGCGAGAAGCCGGAGATGGGCAGCGGGTGGGTGCAGGACTCGGCCCCACCGGCGATCGCGATGTCGAAGTCGCCGTCGCGGATCATCCGGAACGCCCAGGCCAGTGCCTCGGCGCCGGAGGCGCAGGCCGACACCGGGGCGTGGACGCCGCCGCGGGCTTTGGCCCACAGACCGACCGCGGCGGCCGGGCCGTTGGGCATCAGCATCGGGACGGTCAGGACGGCGACCTTGCGGACCCCGTCCTGCTCCAGCAGGTCGTCCTGACCGAGCAGGGTCAGGGCCCCGCCGATGCCGGTGCCGACCACGACACCGAGACGCTCGAGGTCGAGTTCGGGTGCACCGGCATCGGCCCAGGCCTCGCGCGCGGCGACCAGCGCCACCTGCTGGCAGCGATCCAGCCGCCGCGCTTCGACCCGGGAGAGCACCTCGGACGGATCGACGGCCAGCGGCGCGTGGATACGCACCGGCAGGTCGTACTTCTCCGCCCAGGGTTCGGTGAGCGCCGTGACGCCGATCCGGCCGTCCAGCATCGCCTGCCAGGTCTCCGGCGCGGTGCCACCGATGGGCGTCGTGGCCCCGATTCCGGTGACGACGACGTCAGGGCTATTGCTCATGCCTTGTTGGCCTCGATGTACGAGACGGCGTCGCCGACGGTCTTCAGGTTCGCCAGCTCGTCGTCCGGGATCTTGACGCCGAACTTGTCCTCGGCCTGCACGGCGATCTCGACCATCGACAGCGAGTCGATGTCCAGGTCGTCGGTGAACGACTTCTCGGCGGTGACGTCGGCGGCGGTGACGCCGGCAACCTCTTCGACGATCTCGCCGAGTCCGGCGAGGGTGTCCTCAGTGCTCACGGTGTTTCCTTTCGGGGGTGGTCCCTGCGGGGTGGTCCTGCGGGGGGTGAAGACGTCGTCCGGGCGTCATTGCCGGCGGACGTAGGGGCCGGGTCCGTCGGGATCGCCGAAGGAGCCGGTGGCACACGTCCCCGGCCGGACGTTCCGGCACGACGGTCGCGGCGCATTCTGCCGTACCGGGAGTTCGCCCGCCGGCAGCCGGGTCGGTGAGCCCCCGGCCGGACGGCCGCCCGGGAGCCGGATGAGCAGGTGTCCCAGTTCCCGGCACCCGGTCAGCCGACGGTGCCCGTCGATCACGGGCACCGGTAGACCTGCGCGGCGTAGGTCAGGCCGGCACCGAACGCGACCGACAGCACCAGATCTCCGCTGTGCACCTCACCGGCCTGCCGCATCCGGTCCAGCGCCAGCGGGATCGACGCGGACGAGGTGTTGCCGGACGTGACGATGTCCGTACCGACCCGCAGATCGTCACGCGCGCCGGCGGCCTTCACCTTCTTGGCGATGGCCTCGATGATGCGGAGGTTCGCCTGGTGGGTGACCAGCACGTCGATGTCGGACAGCGCGACCCCCGCCAGTTCCGCGGCCCGGACGGCGACCGGGGCGATCGCCGTGGTCGCCCAGCGGAACACGGTCTGCCCGGCCTGGAAGAAGTAGCCGTCGCGGCCGTCGATGCGGATGGCGTCGGTGTTGGTCTCGTCGCTGCCCCAGGAGACCGGGCCGATGCCCGGTTCGTCCGCGCCGGTGACCACGGCGGCGCCGGCCCCGTCCGCGAAGATGATGGCGGTGGCCCGATCGGTGGGTTCGGTCCAGGCGGTCAACTTCTCCGACCCGACGACGAGCACGTTCCGCGCGGATCCGGTCCGCACGATCATGTCGGCCTGGGCCAGGGCATAGCAGAACCCGGCGCACGCGGCGTTGAGGTCGAAGGTGCCGGCGGCGTGGATCCCCAGGATGGCGGCGATCTGCGTCGCGGTGTGCGGGGTGGTGCTCTCCGGGGTGCAGGTGGCCACGATGATCGCGTCGATGTCGGCCGGCCCGAGCCCGGCCTCGGCGATGGCCTTGGCCGCCGCGCTGGCGCCCATGGAGGCGACGGTGTCGTCCGGGCCGGCGAAACGGCGTTCGGCGATGCCCACCCGGGTGCGGATCCACTCGTCGTTGGTGTCCATGATCTGGGCGAGATCGTCGTTGGTGACGACCTTCTCGGGACGGTACGAGCCGAGACCGACGATCTTGGAGCCGGCCCGACCCGGGACGGTGCGAATGGTCGCGCTCACGCGGAGACCCCCGCGTGTTCGGCGAAGAAGGCGGCCGCGGCGTCCAGATCCGCCGGCGACTTGACCGCCAGCGTGGCGATGCCCTTGAGCTCGCGCTTCACCAGACCGACGAGGGTGCCGGCCGGCGGGAGCTCCAGGACTCCCGTGACCCCGAGCGAACGCAGGGTGGCCATGCACCGGTCCCAGCGGACCGGTGAGGTGACTTGCTGCTGCAGCAGCCGCAGGTAGGTGACGCCTGAGCCGGTGCCGCCGACGACGCTGCCGTCGGAGTTCGTCAGCAGTGGGCGGGTCGGATCGACCGGCGGCGTGGTCTCGACCAGCTGGTCCAGGTGCTCGCCCAGGGCCTGCTGGGCCGTCGACATGAACGAGGTGTGGAAGGCACCGGCCACCGGCAACGGGATCACCCGGGTACCGGCGGGCGGGTTCGCGACCAGCGCATCGAGGGCGGCCGTGCTGCCGGCGGCGACGATCTGCCCGCCGCCGTTGACGTTGGCGCCGACCAGGTCCAGCTCGGCCAGGGCGGCGACGACCTGTTCCGGGTCGCCACCCATGACGGCGGCCATCCCGGTCGGGGTGAGGGCGCAGGCCGCACTCATCGCGCGTCCGCGGACCCCGGCCAGTTCCACGGCGTCCAGCGGGCGCAGGACCCCCGCGATCGCGGCCGCCGCGAGCTCGCCCACGGAGTGGCCGGCGACGGGTGCCCCGGCGGGGAAGGTCAGCCGGTCGGCGGCGAGCAGCGAGGCCGCGACGACCAGCGGCTGGGTGACCGCGGTGTCCTTGATCTCCTCGGCGCCGGCGGTGGTACCGAGGGTGACGAGATCCAGCTTGGCCCGCTCCGACATGGCCGCCGCGAGGTCGGCGATCCCGTCGAGTTCGAGCCAACTGGAGAGCATCCCCGGCTTTTGGGCGCCCTGTCCGGGCGTGACGATGGCCAGCACGAAGAGAACACAACCAGAACCCCGATCGGGTGGGGCAGGGGGCGGAGCACCAAGTCGCGACGGCCAATTTGTGTGAGCCCTACAAAGGCTCTCAGCAGATGATCCAAACCGGACGGCGGTTGGTCCGGTTCAGCCCGGCTGACCGAGCCGGCCCACGATGGCCGCGCTCTGCAAGATCAGCAAATCGCGCGGCTCCCACGGCGACCGCCCGGTGAGGTCGGTGATCCGCTGCAGGCGGTAACGCACGGTGTTGGGGTGGACGAACAGATTCCGTGCGGTCGGTTCCAGGGCGGCCCCCGCCTGCAGGTACGCCTCCAGGGTGGTCAGGAGCGGGGTGGGTGCGGCCGCCAGCGGCGCGAAGACCAGGGTGCGCAGACGTTCCACCGCGCGACGGTCGCCGGCCAGGGCCCGCTCGGCCAGCAGGTCGTCGGCGTCGACGGGGCGGGGTGCCGACGGCCAGGCCACGGCCGCGTCGAGCCCGCCCAACGCCTCCGCCGCCGACACCACCGCTCCCAGCAGGCCGTTGCCGATCGGTCCGCGGACCACCGGGCCGGGGCCGAAGAGGTCGGCGAGACCGCCGGTGTCCTGTTCGTCGGTGCTCACCTCCGGTCCGGCCAGCACGACCACGAGCCGGTCCCCGTGGACGCCGGCCAGCGCCGCCCGTCCCGTGGAGCGGGCCCATTCGGCGACGGCCGCCACCGTCTCGGCCCGGTCACCGGCCGGGGCCGCACCCACCACCACCTGGGTCGGGGCTCCGGGATCCCAGTCCAGCGCGGCCGCCCGCGAGGACAGCGAACCGATGTCCTCGCCCCGCACGATGCCGTCGACGACCCCGGCCTCCACCCGGGCGTCCCAGGCGCCGCGGGTCTCGGCGGCGGCCGCGTAGACGGAGGCAGCGGCGAAGGCGACCTCCCGGCTGTAGCGCAGCAGTGAGTCACGCAGTGCCTCGTGCTCCGCCTCGTTCCGGGCCAGGGCCGGCAGTTCCTCCTCGGCGACGGTGATCGCGATCCGGACCAGTTCCACGGTGCGGCGCAGCGAGACAGCGCGGATGAGGTCGCGCGGGGCGGTGCCGAAGACCTGCCCGGTGATGCGGTGGTCGGGGTGGGGAGCGGTCACCCAGGCCACGTAGCCGGAGATCCCGGCCTGGGCGACGAGGGTCACCCAGGAGCGCTGTTCGGCGGGCAGGGCGCGGAACCAGGACAGCCGGTCGTCCATCAGGGCCACGGAACGGGTGGCCAGCGCGCTGGCGGCCCGCTCGACCCGTCGGAGCGTGGCCGGGCTGATGTCGGCCGGCAGAGTCACGGCTTCAGCGTCCCATGTGTACGGGCCGGGCCGGGAACGCCGAACGGGGTCGGCATCCGCGTGGATGCCGACCCCGTTCGTCGAAGTCTGGGTGCGCTCAGGCCGCGCTGACGCCGGTGGCCTGCGGTCCCTTCGGCGACTGCTCGACCTCGAAGTTGACCCGCTGGCCCTCTTCGAGCGACTTGTAGCCGGTCGAGGTGATGGCCGAGTAGTGCACGAACACATCACCCGAACCATCGTCCGGGGAGATGAAGCCGTAGCCCTTCTCCGCGTTGAACCACTTCACAGTTCCCTGCGCCATGCGTGCTCTCCTCGAGCGTGTGTTCGCGGAACAACTCCCGCGTTGTCGAACACCCCGGCCGTATCCCTCGTCGACCGGGGGGATGCGCCCCGCCCTGAATTCACTCAGAAGCCATGGAAAGGCGACAACGAGGCGACCCTACAGGCATCACTCTCTCGCGCACCAGCATCGGCGTCGCCTGTCTTTCCCCTTCGCTTTCCGGTGGCGGCGCCGCGGCACCGCCACGGAGCCGATCGCGGTCCGGAGGCAGGAACCGCAGGTGGGGACCGTCGTGCGAACACCGTGGGCGGTTCCGGCCCGCGCGATCGGTGGTGATGACGGACACCGCCCGCTCCGCCTGCCAGGGACCCGACGAGGGTCCGCCGACCGCCGCCCGGGCAGTGGCCGAGAACGCCGCGGGGGCGTCGGACGTCAGTGCGTCCGACGCCCCCGCGGGTACTGCGTCGCCATTTCTCCAGCGATGGTGATTCGACGGTTCCCGCCGAAACACCAAAGCTGCGGCATCAGATCAGGAATCGCCTCCGGCGTTACCGGACCGACCGGCCAGCACGTTGCTCAGCTCGTACTTCTCCGCGGCCTCGGCCGCCGCGCCCTCGCGGTATTCGCCCCGCCGTTCCAGCGCGGCCAGGGTGGCCACCACCAGCGACGGACCGTCGATGAGGAAATGGCGACGAGCGGCCTGCCGGGTGTCGGAGAAACCGAATCCGTCCGCGCCCAGCGCGGTGAAGTCGGTCGGCACCCACGGGGCGATCTGGTTCTGCACGGCCCGCTGCCAGTCGCTGGTGGCCAGCACCGGACCGGGCTCGTCGACCAGGGCCTGGGTGACGTACGGCGTGCCCACGTCGCCGGCCGGGTCGAGCAGGCGGGCCCGCTCGATTGCTTCGGCGTCCCGGCGCAGCTCCGTCCACGAGGTCACCGACCAGACGTCGGCGGCCACGTTCCAGTCGTTGGCCAGCAGCTCCTGGGCCTCCAGGGCCCAGCGCAGGCCGACACCGGACGCGAGCAGCTGGGCCCGGGCCTTGCCATCGGTGTCGGATGCGGGGGCGAGCTTGTACATGCCCTTGAGCAGGCCGTCGATGTCGATGCCCTCGGGCTCGGCCGGCTGCTGGTACGGCTCGTTGTACAGGGTGAGGTAGTAGAAGATGTTCTCCCCGTGCGGGAAGTCCTCGCTCCCGCCGTACATCCGGCGCAGACCGTCCTTGACGATGTGCCCGATCTCGTAGCCGTAGGCCGGGTCGTAGGCGACGACGTGCGGCATGGTCGCGGCCAGCAGGTGGCTGTGACCGTCGGCGTGCTGCAGGCCCTCGCCGGTCAGGGTCGTCCGCCCGGCGGTGGCGCCGAGGACGAAACCGCGGCCCATCTGGTCGCCGATCGCCCAGAATCCGTCACCGGTCCGCTGGAACCCGAACATCGAATAGAAGATGTACATCGGGATCAACGGTTCGCCGTGGGTGGCGTAGCTGGTCGAGGCGGCCGTGAAGGTGGCGACCGAGCCGGCCTCGTTGATGCCCTCGTGCAGGATGACGCCCTGCTCGGACTCCTTGTAGGCGAGCATCAGGTTGGCGTCGACCGCGGTGTAGAGCTGGCCGGACGGGTTGTAGATCTTGGCCGTCGGGAAGAACGAGTCCATGCCGAAGGTACGGGCCTCGTCCGGGATGATCGGCACGACGCGATTGCCGATCTCCTTGTCCTTGAGCAGGTCTCGGACGAGCCGGACGAACGCCATGGTGGTGGCGATCTCCTGCTTGCCGGAGCCCTTCTTCAGGACGTCGTAGACCTTGTCGCCCGGCAGCACCAGCGGCTTGGCGGTGACGCGGCGTTCGGGGACGAAGCCGCCCAGGCGCTTGCGGCGGTCCAGCATGTACTGGATCTCCTCGGACTTCGGTCCGGGGTTGTAGTACGGCGGACGGTAGACGTCCTCGAGCTGGCTGTCCGGGATGGGCAGCTGCAGGCTGTCGCGGAACTCGTGGAGATTCTGCGAGGTCATCTTCTTCATCTGGTGGGTCGCGTTGCGACCCTGGAACGACGGGCCGAGCCCGAAGCCCTTGACCGTCTTGACCAGGATGACGGTCGGCTGGCCGGTGTGCTGCATCGCCGCCTGGTAGGCCGAGTAGACCTTGCGGTAGTCGTGGCCGCCTCGTCGCAGGCGCCAGATGTCGTCGTCGGACAGGTCGGCGACGAGCTGCTTCGTGCGGGGGTCACGGCCGAAGAAGTGGTCCCGGATGTAGCCGCCGTCGTTGGCCCGGTAGGTCTGGAAATCGCCGTCCGGGGTGGTGTTCATCAGGTTGACCAGCGCACCGTCGCGGTCGGACTGCAGCAGGCTGTCCCAATCGCGGCCCCAGATGACCTTGATGACGTTCCAGCCGGCGCCCCGGAAGTAGGACTCCAGCTCCTGGATGATCTTGCCGTTGCCCCGGACCGGTCCGTCCAGGCGCTGCAGGTTGCAGTTGACGACGAAGGTCAGGTTGTCCAGTCCGTCGACCGCGGCCACGTGGACCAGACCGCGGGACTCGACCTCGTCCATCTCGCCGTCGCCCAGGAACGCCCAGACGTGCTGCTCGGAGGTGTCCTTGATGCCGCGGTGCTGCAGGTAGCGGTTGACCCGGGCCTGCTGGATGGCGTTCATCGGGCCGAGGCCCATGGACACCGTGGGGAACTCCCAGAAGTCCGGCATCAGGCGCGGGTGCGGGTACGACGGGATGCCGCCGCCCGGGTGCGACTTCTCCTGGCGGAACCCGTCCAGGTCGTGCTCGGACAGCCGGCCCTCGAGGAACGCGCGGGCGTACATGCCGGGGGAGGCGTGGCCCTGGAAGAAGACCTGGTCTCCGCCGCCCGGGTGGTCCTTGCCGCGCCAGAAGTGGTTGAAGCCCACTTCGTACAGCGTGGCCGACGAGGCGTAGGTGGAGATGTGGCCGCCGACGCCGATGCCGGGTCGCTGCGCGCGGTGCACCATGATCGCGGCGTTCCAGCGGATCCAGCGACGGTAGCGCCGCTCGATGTCCTCGTCGCCGGGGAAGAACGGTTCCGACTCGGTCGGGATGGTGTTGATGTAGTCCGTCGCGGTCAGCGGGGGGAGCGAGACGTGGGACTCACGGGCGCGCATCAGCAGGCGGAGCATGAGGTACCGGGCCCGCTGGGTGCCACCGGAATCGAGCATCGCGTCGAAGGAGGAGAGCCACTCCTCGGTTTCCTCCGGGTCGACGTCGGTCAGCTGCGCGGCGAATCCATCTTTGATCAGGCGCATGCGACGCGGTTCGGGTACTGAGGCGGACAAGGCGGCTCCTCGATTCCGATCGGTGCGGGGTTGGCCCGCGGGGTGAGGCATCGGGGCTGTGGTGACCACAGCCGGCATCTGTCGGGTGACCAGCCGTGGGGATGGGCTGGTCGGTCGGGCATCGGGGTGTGATGTCCGTGGTGGTGCGGTGGGCACGTCGTCGGGTGGCGCCCGACGATGTGTCGGACCCGCGTGCCGCCCGCGCTCATCCTTCCCTGCCCGCCCGTTCGCTGCCATCCAGGGCGACGCAGACCACTTTTTGCGTCTTCGCCCCGCGGTTCCAGGCGCCATTGCGGGGCACACGCGGCGGGCCGAGGTACCGGTCGGAGATCAAGATGCATAAGGTAGGCCCCCATACAACCTTTGACCCGGACCGGGAGCTTTCGGGGGCTTTCCGGTCCGGACCCAGGAGTCGAAAGGACGCCGACGATCGTGAAGGACGACGCGGGGCAGGTGGCGACGCCCGCTGCCCGGCTCGGATTGAAGCCCGGTGACGCGGTGGGGGAGATCGGGTACGACGACGACGTCGACCACGACCTGCGCGAGGCGATCATCGAGGAGATCGGATCCGATCTGCTGGACGAGGACGCCGACGACGTCGTGGACGCGGTGCTGTTGTGGTGGCGCGAGGAGGACGGTGACCTGACCGACGCCCTGGTCGACGGCATCACCATGCTGGCCGACCATGGAGTGATCTGGCTGCTGACCCCCAAGACCGGCCGCGACGGCTACGTCGAATCGAGTGAAATCGCCGAGGCCACCCGGACCGCCGGGTTGGCCCAGACCACCAGCGTCCCGGTCAGCAACGGGTGGATGATCGCCCGCCTGGCCCGGCAGAAATCCGGAAAGGCCCGCCGCGCATGACTTCTCCTGACACCTCCCTCGCTCCGGGAACCGGTCTGCCGGTCGGATCGGTGGCTCCCGACTTCACTCTCCCGGACGAGAACAAGCGCCCGGTCACGCTGTCCGAGATCGACGGCCCCGTGCTGCTGGTCTTCTTCCCGTTCGCGTGGAGCGGGGTGTGCACCACCGAGTTCTGCGAGCTGCGGGACGATCTGTCGGTCTTCACCGACGCCGGTGTGCAGGTCTTCGGGGTCTCCACCGATACGGCCCAGTCGCTCAAGCCGTGGGTCGCCGACCAGGGGTACACCTTCCCGTTCCTGTCCGACTTCTGGCCGCACGGTGCGGTCGCCCAGCAGTACAACGTGTTCTTCGACAAGGCCGGCATGGCGCTGCGGGGCACCTTCCTGCTCGATGCCGATCGCGTCATCCGGTTCGCCGAGGTCAACATGCCCGGCGAGCGTCGCGACCAGTCGCAGTGGAAGCAAGCGGTGGCCGCGCTGCTCGGATGAGTCGGCAGCGGTAGAACCTACGGGCCGGGCGCGCCACGCGTGCCCGGCCCGGCCTGTTCCGGTCCCGGGTCCGGGATGGCGGTGACATACTCCTTCGGGCCCATCCGTCGACCTGCGACGGTCGGGACGAGGATCTGGGGCGCGTAGCTCAGCGGGAGAGCACCCGGTTTACACCCGGGCGGTCGGCGGTTCGAACCCGTCCGCGCCCACTCCAGAAGCCCCCTCCAGCGGTCGCGCCGGCGGTGCGGAGGTATCCCCGGCCGGGTGAGGGATCGACCGGGTAGGTCGGTGGCGCAGCGTGATCGCCTCCCTCGGTGACCGAAGCGCTACCCGTCTTCGGTCCGGACCACACCTTGCGGCAGATGATTGCTCGGCGTATTGACCCGATTACCCTGCGTGGCTTCCACTGAGCGGCGGGAGTGGGTCGCCGGCACGCTCAGGGGGGCGTGGGCCCCCGCTCCCTGACGCGAAAGGTCGAGAGCCGTGAACCCACAGTCCCACCCTGCTCCGCAGCCCGCCGGAACCAACGGGGCCGCCACCAACGGTGCCGCGAAGAACGGTGCCGCGCAGAACGGATCGTCCAACGGGTCCACCCCGGTGCTGCGGGACGTCCCGATCGGGCTCGATGCCACGGGCACCCGGTCGGAGTTCGACAGCATGGGGACCGTCGACGTGCCGGCCAACCGCTACTGGGGCGCTCAGACCCAGCGGTCGCTCATCCACTTCGACATCGGCGGCGACCACATGCCCAAGGAGGTCTACCGGGCCTACGGGTACGTCAAGAAGGCCGCCGCGATCGTGAACCACGCCGCCGGCCGGCTCCCCAAGTGGAAAACCGACGCCATCATCCAGGCCGCCGAAGAGACCATCTCCGGCCAGCTCGACGAGAACTACCCGCTGTTCGTCTGGCAGACCGGTTCCGGCACCCAGAGCAACATGAACGTGAACGAGGTCATCAGCAACCGGGCCATCCAGCTGCTCGGCGGCGAGCTGGGCACCCAGCACCCGGTCGGCCCGAACGACGACGTCAACATGGGCCAGTCGAGCAACGACACGTTCCCGACCGCGATGCACATCGCCGCGATCACCGAGATCGACTCCAAGCTGCTGCCCCGGGTGACCGAGCTGGCCGACGAGCTGGAGCGCAAGTCCATCGAGTGGATGGACGTCGTCAAGATCGGCCGCACGCACCTGGAGGACGCCGTCCCGCTGACCGTCGGCCAGGAATGGTCCGGGTGGGCCGCGCAGATCCGTGCGTGCATCGGCGAGATCGAGCACAGCCGTGGTGGTCTGCTCGAGCTCGCCGCCGGTGGTACCGCGGTCGGCACCGGTCTGAACGCACCGGAAGGCTTCAGCCAGGACATCGCTTTGACCATCGCCGAGCTGACCGGCAAGGAGTTCGTGACTTCGCCGAACAAGTTCATGGCGCAGGGCTCGCTCGATCCGATGGTCCGGGCCAGCGCGGCGTTGCGCAGCCTGGCCGTGGCTCTGATGAAGATCGCCAACGACATGCGCTGGCTCGCTTCGGGTCCGCGCACCGGTTTCGCCGAACTCCTGCTGCCGCAGAACGAACCGGGCAGCTCGATCATGCCGGGCAAGGTCAACCCGACCCAGTGCGAGGCCATGGTCATGATCAGCATCCAGGTGCTGGGCAACGACACCGCGATCGCGTTCTCCGGCACCCAGGGCAATTTCGAATTGAACGCGATGCGCCCGGTGATCATCAACAACTTCCTGCATTCGGCGCGCATCCTGGGCGACGGGATCGAGAAGTTCGTGAAGTTCTCCGTCTCCGGGACGGAGTTGAACCGCAAGAAGATCGAGAGCTACGTCGGCGAGAGCCTGATGCTGGTCACCGCGCTCAGCCCGGTGATCGGCTACCAGAACGCCGCGCACATCGCCGAGAACGCGCTGGCCAACGATCAGACGCTGAAGCAGGCGGCGCTGGCCTCGGGACACGTCACCGAGGAGCAGTTCGATTCCATCGTGGTGCCGGCCGATCTGGTCGGACACGGGGTGGAAGGCGCCTGATGACCCCAGGGCGCGGCCCCGCCGGCCCGGTCCCGGGTGTCGTTCCCCGGCCGGCCGCGCCCGCGGCGTCGTCCCGGCCGTCCCCGTCCGGGGCGGCCGTGGCTACGACCGACACCACCGCAGTGGCCGACCTGATCACCGCTGCCTCGGCCTGTCTGCTGGCCAACGGAGCCGAGTCGCAGCGGATCGTCCAACGGGCCGACCAGCTGGCCCGGGCCGCTGGCGGGCGGGTCGAGCTGACCCTCGGATGGACCGAGAGTCGTTGCTCTTACACCGGTTCCGACAGCTCTGTCGAGGAGCGACGGTTCGCCGCGAGCCCTACCGGCGTGGGGATGAACCGGGTGATGGCCGTCGACGCCGCGATCGAGGACCGGGCGGCCGGCCGACTGTCGACCTCAGCGGCCGCCACCGCGGTCCAGGACGCCGGCCGGCAGCCGGCGAGCAGCACCCTGCTCTTCGCTCTCGCCTGCGCGGTGGGCGCCTGCGGCCTGGCCGTCATCTTCGGCGCCGACGACTGGGCCGCGCTCGGACTCATCGCCCTGGCCGCCGGGCTCGGCGGGATCGTCCGGCGGCTCCTGGGCTCGTGGGGGGCGAACAACTTCTGGCAGGTCGGTGTGGCCGGGCTACTGGCCGGCCTGTTCGGGGCCATCGCGGTCGGCGCGGACGTGAGTTCGCCGCTGCGGTTGGCCGCCGTCTGCCCGTGCATGGTGCTCGTGCCCGGGCCGCACCTGCTCAACGGCTCGCTGGATGTCGCCAATCTGCGGATCCCGCTGGGGTTGGCCCGGTTGACCTTCGCCACCGTGACCCTGCTGTCCATCACGGCGGGGCTGTTGCTCGGTCTGTCCCTCGGGGGCGCCGATCTCGTCCTCGACCCGGCCGGCCGGGACGTGCCGCTGTGGCTGGATGCGTCGGCCGCCGCGGTGGTCGCCGTCTGCTACGGGATCTTCTACTCGGCTCCGCTGCGCATCCTGGTGTGGCCGTTCGTCGTCGGGGCGGGGGTTCACGCCCTGCGCTGGGTGGCGTTGTACGAGTGGCACCTGCCGGCGTGGGCCGGCGCCGGTCTGGCCTGCCTGGTGGCGGGTTTCGTCCTGATGCCGGTCGCCCAGCGCTTCCAGGTGCCGTTCTCGGCCATCGGTTTCGCGTCGGTCGTCTCGCTGATGCCCGGCCTGCTGGTGTTCCGCGTGCTGGCCGGTCTGTCCATGCTCCCGGGGGCGAAGGGCGTGGAGGTGGCCCCGTTGCTGCAGACCATCGTCAACGACGCCAACGTGGCCTTCCTGACGATCTTCGCGATGGCTCTAGGGTTCCTGGTCCCGGCGGCCTGCTACCAGGCGGCTCGGCGGCGCGGACTCCGCGGATGACCGCGTCCGAACGGCTCGGTGCGTCGACGGCGATCTCGGACCGGCGGCTGGCCGCGCTGCCGTTGCTGCTGAGCGTGGTCGCCGGGCTGACCGACGTGACGACGTTCGTGCTGCTGCACGGGGTCTTCAGCGCGCACATCACCGGCAACCTGGTGGTCCTCGCCGCCGACATCGCGGCCGGCCGGCCCATGGGGCTGACCGGCCTGTTGGCGATCCCCTGCTTCGTGGTGACCGCGGCGGTGGTGACCGCGGTGACCACCCGGTCGACCCGTCCGGCGTCGGACTGGGCCGGTCCGTTGCTGATCGTCCAGGCGGTCCTGCTGACCGCGGCTGCCGCCGTGGGCATCGGCTGCACCGTCTCCGCCCGGCCGGACAGCGCGGTCGGGGTGGTCACGGGACTGTTGGCGGTGGCTGCGATGGCCGTGCAGAACGCCCTGCTACACGTCGTCTTCGCCCACTCACCGACGACCGCCGTGATGACCGGCAACGTGGTCGGTGCGACCGTCGCCGGTGTGCGCCTGCTCGTGCGGCGCACCACGCCGGTCCCCGACCCCGACCGGGACGCCTGGCGGCGGACCTGGCCGTTGATCGTCGGGTTCCTCCTCGCCTGCCTGGTCGGCGGGCTGGCCTGCTACGCCGTGGCCGACCGAGCCGCGGCCCTGCCGATGCTCGCCGCGCTGGCCGTGGTGGTCTTCTTCGTCGCGCGACCGACCCGGGTGGCACCGCGTCGGTAGGCCGCCGGGGAATGATGGTCGGATGACTCGTCGACCGTGGCTGCCGGCTCTGGCGGTGGCCTGGGCGCTGGTCTGCCTGATCGCGCTCGGGTTGGCGGCCGGCGGTGTGGTGTCGTGGCGCGTGGTTTCTGTGCTCACCATCGCGAACGGCGTCATCGCCGGAGTCCGGTGGTGGTCGGACCGGCGGGCCCGTCTGATGGCCGAGATGACCGCGGCGACCGCCCGGCGGGCGTCGTCGGTGGGCGACGACGCCGCCCGCGGCGATGTGCCTCCCGGCTCGACCGCGCGGTTCTGACCGGCACCGGAGCGTGCCGGGTCGAGCGGGGCCGGCCGCAAGTGCCGGTCCACGAGATGCCCGGCCGTCCACGATCGGGTGCAATTCCGATCGCAGCGCGAGCCGATGACCCGAAAGGCATCACTCCGCCACCCCAACGGGGTCGATCAGCCCGGCATTCGGGCTGCGACAATGCTTTTCGACGCATATCACTGTGCGTCGGCCGGCGTAGGAGCCCGTTCGGCGGGCGAGGGGGAACGCATGACCATCTCTGCTGTCCGCGGAACATTCCTGGACTTCGTGGACGACCCGTGGAAGCACGTCGGGGATGAGCAGGCGGCGGTGCGGTTCTTCGCCGACGGGCTGCTGGTCGTCGACGACGGGATCATCGTCGACTTCGGCGCCTACGACGAGATCGGTTCGCGTCACGAGGGTGTCGACACGACGGTGATCACTGATCGGATCATCGTGCCCGGCTTCGTCGACGGCCACATCCACCTGCCGCAGACCCGGGTGCTCGGCGCCTACGGTGAGCAGTTGCTGCCCTGGTTGCAGAAGTCGGTGTTTCCCGAGGAACGCAAGTACGCCGACCGCGAGTACGCCCAGGAGGGCACCCGGCATTTCTTCGACAATCTGCTGGCGTCGGGAACCACCACCTTCCAGGCGTTCACCTCGTCGGCCCCGGTGTGCACCGAAGAACTGTTCGAGGAGGCGTCCCGCCGCAACATGCGGGCGATCGCCGGCATCACCGCCATCGATCAGAACGCACCCGACTGGTTCACCATCTCGCCGCAGGACTACTACGCGGCGGCCACCGAGCAGATCGAGCGCTACCACCGCAAGGGCCGCAACCTCTACGCCATCACCCCCCGGTTCGCCTTCGGCGCCACCACCGAGCTGCTGGAGACCTGTCAGCGCCTGAAGCAGGAGAACCCGGACCTGTGGGTGCACACCCACATCAGCGAGAACCCAGCGGAGATCCGGGGTGTGCTCGACCTGCACCCCGACTGCACCGACTACCTCGGCATGTACGAGAAATTCGGTCTGGTCGGGCCCAAGTTCACCGGGGGGCACGGGGTCTGGCTGAGCGACGACGAGTTCCGGCGCATCTCGGAGTCCGGAGCCGCCGTGACGTTCTGTCCCTGTTCCAATCTCTTCCTGGGGTCCGGGCTGTTCCGGCTGGGCAAGGCCACCGATCCCGAGCACCGCGTGCGCCTGACGTTCGGCACCGACATGGGTGGCGGCAACCGGTTCAGCATGATCAACGTGCTGGAGGACGCGTACAAGGTCGGCATGCTCAACAACTGCATGCTGGACGGCAGCCTCATCCCGAGCCAGCAGAACCTGGCCGAGTCCGAGCGCAACAAGCTGTCTCCGTTCCGGGGGTTCTGGTCCATCACCCAGGGCGGCGCCGAGGCGCTCTACATCGACGAGTTCGTCGGGAATTTCGACATCGGCAAGGAAGCCGACTTCGTCGTCCTGGACTGGACGGCCGGACCGCCGGCCGTGGCCTGGCACGCCTCACTGCTCGCCGAGCAGGGCGGCCCGCAGACCGTCGAGCAGGCGGGGGAGCTGCTGTTCTCGATCATGATGGTCAGCGACGAGCGGGCCGTCGACGAGACCTGGGTGATGGGGCGTCGCGCCTACCGGAAGGCCTGACCCGCGATGGGATCGACCATCGGCTCGCCGTCCCCGGCCGGGGCGGCTGCGACATCGAACTCGTCGGCTCCGGTCGCGCTGGTCGTCCACCGACGGTTGGCCGAGACGTCCTACGACGCGTACGAGGCCTGGCAGCGACGGGTGGGTCAGGTGCTGGCCGGGTGGCCGGGATTCCTGGACCGTCAGGTCATCCGGCCGAACCCGCCCGAGCAGGTCGACTGGGTCATCGTGCAGCGGTTCGTCGATGTCCGGTCGGCGCGCAACTGGTTGCAGTCGGCCGAGCGGGCCGAGCTGGCCGCCGAGATCAGCGGGCACTTCGTCGGCAACGACGACATCCACCTCATCCAGGAGGACCCCACCCGACGGGCGCAGGCCGCGTCCGTGCTGATCTCCAGCCGGGTCGCTCCGGAGCTCGAGAACGAGTTCCTGGCCTGGCAACGGCGGATCTCCGCCCAGGAGGCACGACTGGACGGCTTCATCGGCCACAAGGTGGAGCGGCCCATCCCGGGCGTCCAGGACAACTGGACTGTCGTGCTGTCCTTCGACACGGACGAACACCTGCAGGCCTGGCTGGACTCCGAGGAACGCCGGACCCTGCTGGCCGAGGGGGAACGCTTCAACGAGCAGATGACCCTCCAGAAGGCCAGTTACGGGTTCGGCTTCTGGTCCGGTGACGCCCCGGCCCCGGAACCGGTGTTCAAGAGCAACCTCATCGTGCTGATGATGCTCTACCCGGTGGTCTTCCTCTGGGGGTACTTCGTCGCCGACCCGCTGTTCTCCGCGCACGGGGTGCCGTTCTGGTTGACGCTGTTCGTCGGCAACCTGGTCAGCACCCAGCTGCTCGGCTGGTTCCTCGTCCCGTGGGCCTTTCGTCGATTGTCCTGGTGGACCCGCCCGCGGCCGACCTGGCAGGTGAACGCGGCCGGCTTCGCCATCGTGATCGCCGTCTACGTCGTCTCCATGGCCGCGTACGCCTGGATCCTGTCCTGGGGGTGACCACTGCGCCGGGTCTCCCCGAGATTCGGGGGGTTGAACCTTCCCTGATCGGGTGACGTTTCTCCGCGTCCGGACAACGAGGTCCGGCCGACACCCGGAGGCGCGCGTGAACGCGACACCCCACTGGCGAGCACCCCACGACGACCACCACCGGCCCCGGAGGCGGGGGCGCCTGCTGGCTCCGTTGGGGGTGCTGGGACTGGCGGTCGCCACCGCCGCGGTCGGGCCGCTGACCACCTCCTGGTCCACCGCGGCGGCCCCGACCGCTGGAACGGCCACGGTCGCCCCGCAGGCCGGCGGCGACCGGAATCCGCACGGAGCGCGCAACGTCATCTTCATCCAGGGCGACGGCATGGGCATCGCCCACCGGGAACTCATCCGCCTGGCCACCCAGGGCCAGGACGGCGACCTGCGGATGAACCGGATGGACCGCACCGGCTTCGTGCACACCGATTCGGCCGACACCGAGGAGGCGGTCACCGATTCCGCGGCCGCCGCCACCGCCTACGCCACCGGCGTGCGCAGCTACAACGGAGCCGTCGGCGTGGACGTCGACGGCAACCCGCTGCCGACCCTGCTGGAGGAGGCCCGCGACCGGGGACGGGCCACCGGGCTCGTCACCACCTCACAGGTGACGGACGCGACGCCGGCGGCGTTCTCGGCCCACGTCGCCGACCGCGGCGACCAGAGCGAGATCGCCCGCCAGATCATCGAACAGACGCAGGTCGACCTCGTGCTGGGCGGGGGCGAGGACTGGTGGTACCCCGAAGGAGACGCCGGGGCCTGGCCGGACAACCCGCCGAAGGACCCGACCGAGCAGAGCAAGGGCACCGAGGGCAACCTGGTGGATCGCGCGCAGCAGCTGGGCTACCAGTACGTCTCCACCGGGGACGAGCTGGCGGGGATCGAGCAGACCCCCGTCCTCGGTCTGTTCGCCAACGAGGAGATGTTCGAACACCACAACGAGGGGGAGGGCGACCTCTACGAGCCGGCTGTCCCGTTGCCGGACATGGCGGCCAAGGCCATGGACCTGTTGTCGACGGACCCCGACGGCTTCTTCCTGCTCATCGAGGAGGAGGGCATCGACGAGATGTCACACCACGGCAACGCCCACCTGACGGTGACCGCCGGGCAGGCGCTGGACGAGACCGTCGGGCTGGCTCTCGATTTCGCCGCCCGGACTCCGGGGACACTGGTGCTCGTGGTCGGCGACCACGAGACCGGGGGACTGGCCATCGAGAACGTCGACCCCGATGACGAGAACGCCCCGGGGGAACAGGCCGAGGACGAGATCCCGATCGCGAACTCCGATCTGGTGATGTCCGTCGACTGGACGACCAACGGGCACACCGGTGCGGCCACCCCGATCACGGCCAGTGGGCCGGGGGCAGCCGATCTCGGTCGCGTGCTCCGCAACACCGAGGTGCACGACGCCGTCCGCAGGGCCATGCTGCGCGCCTGCCCGTAGGCCCGGTCGATCAGCACGTCGCCCGGCCCGGCGGCCGACCGCCGGGCCGGGACGCCGGTACACGGTGCCCGGGTGGCATACCGGTGCGGCCCGGGCGTTCCTGGGCCGAACGGGCTACTACGTGAGGCTCCTTCGGGCTCGGATGTCAACGATCGGGTGGTCCAATCCCGATCGTGGGCGTTCGCGATGGACGGCTCGAAGGGTCCTCCCACGGTCAGTGACCGGACCCAGCGATGGAACGAAATCCCCCGTCCGCCGTTGCGAGCGGTCGGCGGCGAACCTAGCGTCGAAGGCACCGCACTCGCCTGCACCGCCTCCGACCAGTCACGACCGGAGGTGGCGTTGCCCTGCGTCTGCGCAAGGTGGGAGCGATCCCACACCCTGGTGAAAGGTTCCCCATGATGCGACGAGCCAGAGATGTCGACGGCGAGGTGCGGGCCGATCAGCGTCGTCGGACCGACCGCACGACGGGGCGACGGACCGGTCGCCGGGTGCTCGCCCTCGTGGCCGCCGCCGCCACCAGCGTGGCCGGGCTCGTCGTCATCGCCCAGCCGGCCGCCGCCGCCGGCGTCGTCAGTGTCGGAGCCGGTAGCTACACCACCGACCAGGTCGGTCCGCTGCCCAGCGGCTGCGGGAGCATCTCCACCGACCCGCGGCAGTTCCTCACCGAGAACGCCCCCAAGGGCGCCATTCCCACCAACGACTGGTGGTCGTCACTGGCCTACAAGCGACTCAACTGCGCCTACAGCGAGAACCTGCACGCGCACCCGCTGTCGTTCCTGCCCGGCGCCAACGGGCTGGGCATCTCCTACAGCACCACCCCGACCGTCACCACCCCGGCCAAGGGCCTGCAGGAGTACCACTACGCCTACGCCCAGGACGTCACCGCCGGCGTGGCCGGCCTCGACGCGCCGATGGTCAAGGTCGACGGGTGGACCGACTGGACCGTCACCCCGGCGTGGACCGGCGGGTCGCGCACCATGAAGGCGACCATCGGACACGGCCTGCCGTTCGTGTACGTCGACGGCATCACCGCCGGAGCCGCCGGCACGCTGACCACCGCCGCTCCGCCCAAGGTCTGGCGCAACAGCGGCAGCTCGATCGGCTTCACCGTCAACGGACACGACTACGTCGCGTTCGCGCCGTCCGGATCCGGATGGCAGCAGAGCGGAAACACGTTCAGCAGCAACCTGTCCGGAAAGAAGTACTACAGCCTCGCCGTACTGCCGACGACGCCTGTCGACTCCGACGCCCAGCGCAACACCATCGCCTCCAACTACGCGCGCTACGCCTACGCCAAGGTCACCGGCTCTTCGCTGTCCTACGCCTACGACGAGCCGTCGGCCACCATGAAGAGCACCTACCGCATCGCGACGACACCGTGGGAGGGCACCCAGCGGTCAACCGTGCTCGCCCTCTACCCGCACCAGTGGAAGTCGCTGACCGGGACGACGACCAGCTCGCGCCAGTACGTCTCGCCCCGCGGACCCATGAAGATCGCCGTCGGGACGCAGTCGTTCACCACCAGCATGAAGTTCTCCGGCGTGCTCCCCGAGGTGCCCGCCGTGGGCGACTCCACCGGGGCCGACCGGGCCACTCTGGACGCGTACCTCGCCGAGGTCAAGGCCGACCCGATGGCCATGCAACGGGCCGACACCTACTGGGCCGGCAAGGGAATGGGCCGGGCCGCCCGCATCGCCGAGATCGCCGACCAGATCGGGGACACCGGCACCCGGGACACCGCGCTGGCCGCCATCAAGGCCACGCTGAACGACTGGTTCACCGCCGCACCCGGCCAGACCGAGCAGGTCTTCGCCTACAACGCCAACTGGGGCACCCTGATCGGCTACCCAGCCTCCTACGGCTCGGACCAGGAACTCAACGACCACCACTTCCATTACGGCTACTTCATCGCCGCAGCCGCCACCCTGGCCCGGTTCGACCCGCAGTGGGCGAGCTCGGCCAAGTACGGCGGCATGGTCGACCTGCTGATCCGCGACGCCAACAACTACGACCGGGGCGACACCCGCTTCCCGTACCTGCGGGACTTCGACATCTACGCCGGCCACGACTGGGCCTCCGGGCACGGCGCCTTCGCCGCCGGCAACAACCAGGAGTCGTCCTCCGAGGGGATGAACTTCGCCAACGCCCTGATCCAGTGGGGCGAGGTCACCGGCAACCGGGCCGTCCGCGACGCCGGCATCTACATCTACACGACCCAGGCGCAGGCCATCCAGAACTACTGGTTCGACGTCGACAACACCACCTTCCCCTCCGCTTTCGACCACAGCACGGTCGGCATGGTGTGGGGCGACGGTGGGTCGTACGCGACCTGGTTCTCCGACCAGCCGGAGAAGATCCAGGGCATCAACATGCTGCCCGTCACCGGTGGCCACCTGTACCTCGGCTACCACCCCGAGTACGTGAAGAAGAACTACGCCGAGGTCGCCCAGCGGGCGGGCGGTGCGCCCACCGTCTGGCAGGACATCATCTGGGAGTTCCTGGCTACCGGCGATCCCGACCAGGCCCTCCGCCTGTTCCGGGCCGGCAGCAACTACTCACCGGAGGAGGGCGAGACCCGGGCCCACACCTTCCACTGGATCCGCAATCTCGCCGCGCTCGGCACCATCGACACCACCGTCACCGCCGACCATCCGCTGGCCGTCACGTTCAGCAAGAGCGGCAAGAAGACCTACGTGGCCAGCAATGTCACGTCGCAGGCGATGACGGTGAAGTTCTCCGACGGCACCTCACTGTCGGTGCCGGCCGGCAAGACCGCCACCCGTGGGGCCATCACCTGGTCCGGCGGCAACGGTCAGGGCGGCGTTCCCGGTGGCCCGGGGACGACCACCGGACCGAGCACCCCGCCGAGCACCACGGCGCCGAGCACCACGCCGCCGAGCACCACACCGCCGAGCACGACGGCGCCCAGCTCGACGGCGCCGAGCACCACGGCCCCGGGCGGAACCGGTTCCAGCGTGCGCTATCTCGGTGGTAACGGAGCTCTGGTCACCAGCGCCGACCAGGGCCGGGCCGTCACCTTGAACCCGGCCGACGGAGCGACCCGGGACGGCACGCCCTACAAGCCGCTCACCTGGACGGCGACCGGAGTCAGCGGCACCAAGCAGTCCGCCGGCACCGCCTTCGCCCTGGCCGTCGACTCCGGCACCGCCGTCGGCAACGCCGTGCAGATCCGGGTGTCGTTCGACTTCACCGGCAACGGCAGCTGGGACCGCGTCGAGACCTACCGGTACTTCGCCACCGATCCGGTGCCCGGCGCCGAGCAGTACACCGCCACCGGCGGCCCGGCGAACGCCACCGGCGACTGGGCCGACCTGAAGAACGGGTCGGTCAAGGTCGAGGTGTGGAGCGCGCTGTCCACCACCGCCCCCGCCTCGGTGGGCGCCGGATCGACGGTGACCCTGCCGTTCCGCTGATCGCGCGGTCACCGACCGCGCGAACCGGAAGGCCGCATCCCGTCCCGGCGGGTGCGGCCTTCCGGCCGTCCGGACCCTGCGAACTAGGGTGACGTCCATGGCAGGTCACACCCCGCAGATCAGCACCGAACCCGTCGTCTGGACGCCGGTCGGCGACTTCACCGACATCCGTTACGAGCACTCCGCCGAAGGCATCGCCAAGATCACGATCAACCGTCCCGAGGTCCGCAACGCCTTCCGGCCGCAGACCATCGTCGAGATCTCCCAGGCCCTCACCGAGGCCCGCGACAACCCGGCCGTCGGCGTCATCGTGCTGACCGGGGAGGGCCCCAACGCGTTCTGCTCCGGCGGCGACCAACGCGTTCGCGGTGACACCGGCTACCTCAGTGAGCCCGGCGCCGCCGGTGCCGTCGGTCGGTTCCACGTCACCGACCTGCACATCCAGATGCGGCGGCTGCCCAAACCCATCGTCGCCATGGTCGCCGGCTACGCCATCGGCGGCGGTCACGTCCTGCACCTGGTCTGCGACCTCACCATCGCCGCCGACAACGCCCGCTTCGGTCAGGTCGGCCCCCGGGTCGGTTCCTTCGACGGCGGCTACGGCGCCAGCCTGCTGGCCGAGATCGTCGGGGCCAAGAAGGCCAAGGAGATCTGGTTCCTCTGCCGTCAGTACGACGCCCACCAGGCCGAACGGATGGGCATGGTGAACACCGTCGTCCCGCTGGCCGACCTCGAACGCGAGACCGTCCAGTGGTGTCGCGAGATGCTCGCCCTCTCCCCGTTCGCGCTGCGGTTGATGAAGGCCAGCTTCCACGCCGCCGAGGACGGCATGGCCGGCATCCAGCAACTCGCCCACGACGCGAACCTGCTCTTCTACGCCAACGAGGAGGCCAAGGAGGGCCGCGAGGCGTTCAAGGCCCGCCGCCGACCCGAGTTCGAGAAGTTCCCGCGTCGCCCCTGACCCGCCTGACGGCCTGACCCACCTGACGGCCGGCGAGCTCCGCGTCGGCCGGGCCAGGGTCAGAGCCGCGGAACGAGATGGTGCATTCGCATCATCGCAGTCCGGTGCACTTGCACGATGCGTCCGATTTGCTGCCCGTCGTACCGTCAACCCACCCGCCCGGCTGCCGGGGTTCACCCACCCACCCTGCGGCAGCCGGGTCGGGCCTTCGGCTCGGCCTTCTTGTGAACACGCCGGCTCCGTGGGCAGCCGGGTCGGGCCTTGGGCTTCGGTCACAGAGTGGGGTTCACCCACGCCGACCACGGTGATCCGCGTCAGTCCTCGTAGGTTGCCTTCGGTTCTCGGCGGCTCCCGCCACCGGGACCGGTCAGGCCATCCCGGCGGCCCGCAGCAGAGCCGCTCCACCCGCGCCGACGACCACGATGACCGGCAGTGGAGCCCGGCGCCAGGCCAGACCGACGGCCGTCAGGACCGCCAGGATGCGCGCCGGTCCGGCGACACCGTCGGCCGTGAAGACGGTCGCGGTCACCGCGAGACCCGCCAGCACCGCCACCGCGGCAGCGGACAGCAGCCGCTCGACGCGCGGCGACAGGGTGAACCGCTGGGCCAGGTTGACCCCGGCGACCCGCAGCAACCAGGTACCGACGGCCAGTCCGGCCATCGTCACGACAACCGCCGTCGTCATGACCGGCCCGTCCGGATATCGACCTTCGTCGCACTTGTCCGACGGCTGGGCACCAGGGCCACGAGCCCGCCGGCCAGACCGGCGACGACGTCCAGGCCCGGCGGCAGCAGCCCGTGGGCGCCGACGCCGATGGCTCCGCCCGTCACGGCCGCCAGGGCCAACCGGGTGTCGACCCCGGACCGCGATGGTGCGGACCCGGAGGGATCCGTCCGCTCACCGTCCGGCCCGGCTCGTCCCGCCGCGGGCCCCCGCACCGACCCGACGATCAAGGCGGCCAGGACGGCAGGCAGGGCCGCGTCCAGACCGAGCCGCGCCGGGTCGCCGACGGTCTGCCCCACCGCGACCCCGGCCAGCACCCCGAGGTTCCACCCGAGGAAGACCCCCCACCCGCCCAACAGGAACGCCGCCCGCCGCTCCGCCGGGTCGCGACGGGTCTGGGCCAGGCCCACCGACTCGTCGACCAGCAGGTGCGGCAGCAACCACCGATCCATCGCGCCTGGCTGTCGCCGATCCCGCTCCGCCGAGGATCCAGGCGCGGCGCCTTCCCGTGGCCCACGAACCGGAGCGACGGTATCGGCCATGGTCAGGCCGTACGGCAGGAGGCGCAGGTTGAGCAGCAGTCCCGTCAGGATGGCCGGCACGGCGCCGGCTCCGGCGGCCAGCACCCCGACGGCCGCGAACTGGGCGCCACCGGCGAAGACGACGACCGACATGACGATCGGCGCCCAGGCGGGTAGTCCGCCGGCCACACTCAGCGCCCCGAAGGACACCCCGGGCAGGGCCACCGCCACGCCCAGCATCGCGCCGTCCCGCCAGAGGTCCGCGGACACCCGCTTTGCAGTTCGCCAATCCGTCCGCATGGTCGCTATGGTGAACACAGGTCGGCATGTTCGTCAAGGCGACCGACTGTTCGATGCAGAGAACGAGGGGACGTCATGGACGCGGTGAGCTTTCTGGCGACGTCCGTGCGGCGCGAGCGGGAACGGGCCGGCCTGACCCTGACCGAGCTGGCCCGACGGGCCGGAGTGGCGAAATCGACGCTGTCACAACTGGAGTCAGGCGTCGGCAATCCGAGCGTGGAAACGGTCTGGGCCCTGAGCAACGTGCTGGGCGTGCCCTTCTCCCGGTTGGTCGATCCGACTCCGGTCCGGGTCGAGGTGATCCGCTTCGGCCAGGGCACCACCGCACGGTCGGAGCACGCGGACTACGCGGCCACCCTGTTGACCGCCGCCCCGCCCGGGACCCGGCGCGACCTCTATCAGCTGGTGGCCGAACCCGGCCCGGAGAAGCGTTCCGACCCCCACCTACCCGGCACCGTGGAGCACCTGGTGATCACTCAGGGGCGGGCCCGGGTCGGACCGGTGGACGCCGACGTGGAACTGGGGCCGGGGGACTACGTGAGTTACCCGGGGGACCAACCGCACGTCTTCATCGCGCTGGAACCCGACACCCGCGCGGTGCTGATCTCCGAGCACCGCTGATCCGTTCGGGCGGGCCGACGACCGCCCCCACCGCGTCAGTGCAGGTGACGCTGCCAGTCCCGGGGCACCGCACCGGCCGGTCCCGGCGCCGGTTGATCGACCGGGTGCGAGGTCGGCGGAGCGAGATCCGGTCCACTTCCGACATTCTCATCCGGGAAGCTCCAGAACCAGTCCTCGCCGGGCTCGAAACTCTGGATGACGGGATGGCCGCTCGCCCGGTAGTGCGCCGTCGCGTGCTGGGACGGCGACGAGTCGCAGCAACCGACATGCCCGCAGGCCGCGCAGCGGCGCAGGTGGAACCACCAGCCCCCGCTGTCCAGGCACTCCACGCAGCCGGTGCCGCTGGGCGCGGCGGTGGGATCGATGGCGGCGTCGGACATCTCAGGCCTCCGAGGTGACGGCGGATGGGGCAGGGGTGGGTAGCGCATCCGCCGGGACGGCTTCGGTCGGGGCGGGCACGGTCAGGGGAATGCGGACCTGGAAACGGGTGTCCCCCGGCTCGGAGAGCACCCGCAGGTCGCCGTGGTGCTTGTTGACGACGATGCGCCAGGAGATGTCCAGGCCGAGGCCGGTGCCCTGGCCGACCGGTTTGGTGGTGAAGAACGGCTCGAAGATGCGCGAGCGGATGTCCTCCGGCACGCCGGGCCCGGTGTCCCCGATCTCGACCAGCAGCTGATCGTCCTCCCGGGCGGTGCGGATGGTCAGCACGCCATGGCCGTCCATGGCCGCGATCGCGTTGTCGATCAGATTGGTCCACACCTGGTTGAGCTCGGCCGCGTAGGCCGGTACCCGGGGCAGGGTGCGGTCGTAGTCCTTGTGGACGGTCACGCCGGCCTCGCCGGGAGCGGCCGGGCCGTCCTCGGACGACGGGCCGGCGCCGATCTTGCGGCCGAGCATGATCAGCGTCGAGTCCAGCAGCTCGTGCACGTCGACGACCTGGAACGGCGCCCGGTCCATCTGCGAGTACTGCTTGGCCGCGGTGACCAGGGTGGAGATGCGGGTGGTCGAATCCTCGATCTCGTCCATCAGCAGCTCGGTCTCGAGCGAATAGTTCAGCCAGCGGATCGCGCCCTCCAGGGTCTCGCCGCTCACACAGGCCGCCACCTTGTCCAGGAACTGCGTGTCCAGCCCGGAGGCCACGAACGTCGGGGCGAGATCCCAGCCGGCGCCGATGGCGTGGTCGTCGAACCAGTCGATCAGGACGTCCTCGGCGTCGGCGGTCTGCATCGCCGTCAGCGGCTGGTCACGACGGCTCGCCTTGGCCGCCATCTCCACGGCCTTCTCCTGCAGGTGCACCAGCACCTCCAGCGTCGCGCGATCGTAAGGGCCGGCGGCGATCATCCCCAGTTTGTGCCGCATCCCGGCGACCCGGGTGCGCAACGTCGAGGTGGCGCGGACCGCGGCCGCGGCCGGATTGTTGAGCTCGTGGGTCAGGCCGGCCGACAGCGAGCCCAGCGCCTGCAGGCGTTCCCGCTCGTTGACCCGCGCCTGGGTGTTGCGCATCCCGAAGAACAGCCCCTCCAGCAGGTGCATGGCCATCGGGAACCAGGTGCGGGTCAGCCGGGCGAACGCGTCCGCGTCGAGCACGAAGAACGTCGAAGGCACCACCGCCCGCACCGACGACTCGTAGGTCTGGGTGGC